>CBFCZY010000001.1:0-534595 GCA_965602905.1 uncultured bacterium
AGGAAAGATTGCAGGCCGAGCTAGCCAAAGCAGAGCAGGAAAGATTGCAGGCCGAGCTAGCCAAAGCAGAGCAGGAAAGATTGCAGGCCGAACAGGAAAGATTGGAAAAGGAACCAATTAAAAGTGAAGTAGAATTAGTAGTCGTTACCAAGGCTCCTGAGGAAACTAAAAAGGTCAGGGTCAATAACGTGACAGAGATCCAGCCCTTGATTGACGAGAGAAGGTTTGCTGAGGAAAATTACAAAGAAGATTTAGTTAAAGAAATCAAAAAGCTTTTAAGTAAAAGAAACCATGGGGTAACAGTGGGTCAGTTATGTGCCTCTTTTGGTTTAAATCGTAGACTGGCCGAAGACCTTGAAAATCCACGAGTTACCATAAGTTCTATTCAGATTGAGGACTTAGAAGAAATGAGAAACACAATATTAGAGGTATACAATGAACAAAGTGCTATTTCCTATTGATAATAATTTTGAAGCTTTTTTATGCAACCTTAAGGACCAAAGTAGTTGTTTGTTGGTCTTGGTTCCAGAAGAAATGTCGGTAGATACAAAAAAGCTAATCCAGGTCTTTAAAAAGCTCTGTAATTTGTACCCTCAGGAGCAAATTTTAATCATCGAGGATCGTAGTGACCCTAGAAAATATATTGGTCATGAAAAGGCAGCAGTAGAGCTCTACGAGCTACTGGCTCAGGTGAAGATTTTGAATCATCCCCATATGAAGTCTCAAGTAGAAAAGTGCTTACTGCCTACACCAAGACTATTGATGAAGGCCGTATCCTAGAGGAAGTGTTAAGCTAGAGGCTTATTTAGATGTAATCTCAATGGACCTAATAAAGGCTTCTGCTGCACCTGCATCTCTTGTATCAAACTCAATAGAGAGGCCTGAAATATAGGGCATTGGGTCGTTTCCAAAAGACTTTTTGTAGTAGTCTTCTAAATCGATTTCTGTGGTAACCTCTGTTCCCTTCTTTGCGCCACAGGGGATGCAGAAGTAATTGGAGGATTTTTTGTAGTAGCGACCCTTGTACGCTTTACCTTCTTCTTCTGTTTCACCTAAAAAGAAACCAAGAAATCGTGGAACCGAAGGGAAAAAGAGAATACCACTGCTGTAGGCCTTTTTTCCAAAGTTTATGGAGACCATAATGGCTTCACGCTCTGCGTTGTTATCCCAACTTGCATCCTCAGGGTACTTATTAACTCCCCACTTGATGATTAGTTTTTTAGCATTTTTAAGATTCACCCTTTTTACAAACAGACCTAACTTATCTTCCTTCACAGATAGAATCAATTTTCCGTCTTGAAAAAGAGGTCTCATGTCCTTAGCGCCAGACTGGAAAGTCCAATCTTCTGCAATCAACCAATCTTTTGCATCTCCATCTAGGCGTTTAGAGTAGTCTAACTTTAAAAGTGATTCGGCCTGTAATAGAGGTGTAAGGGCAAACCAAAGCAGGGAAATAAGGAGAAGTTTTTTCATATTAATTTATTGGATTTGAATCCAGGTTTGTAGTTGGAGGCTGAGCCGAACCGTTGGGTGGCTCAGTATAAAGCTTGTGGCTTTATAGACATTTTTTAAATTTTGTTCCCTTTTTTTTACCTGAATGGGCTGTAAAAAACAAGGAACCTGAATTTGAGAAATAATTTCTTCAAGAGTGGAATCTGAGGTGCTCTCTTGCACTAAAATTTTAATTTCAGAAAACCAATCACCATAGGTGATATTGTCAAAATCTTTAGGGCTATAGGTAATCCAGTCTGCGGTTTTAATATTTTCAGGTTTATAGCCATTGGTTTCGATAGTAACAAAGTAACCTTGGGCCTGCAAAGCAGAGATTAGATCATTTCTATCTTCCAAACTTGGCTCACCACCTGTTAAGCAGACTCGTTTCGCTGGGAATTCTTTAAGTTTAGCCAATAATTCAGGAATATCAGCCTCAAATTGGATCTTCTTATGTTTGGTTTCGTCGCAAAAAGAACAGGTTAAATTACAGTCGAAAAAGCGGATAAAAATGGTCGCATGGCCTACGTGATTTCCCTCACCTTGGAGGCTGTAGAAAAGGTCACTAATTTTCATTAAAGGTGAGCTGAAGTTCTTCTGAAAAGATTACTTTGGAAAGATCAATTTTAATATCATCATCGCCTGAAAATTGAGCGTAACCAGTTTTAGTCTCATGCACAATTACCTGCTGGAGAGGTAGAGCCATAGCTTTAGCGTGATAGTAGATATGGCGAGCCATTTGCTCTGCAGTTGGGTTGTAGGGAAGAATTACATATCTTGAATTCAGTTTAGGTGCCATTTCGATCAACTCATGGTCTTGATCCCAAATTAACAGGGAATGGTCGAAGGAATCTAAAAAGGTATTTAGTTTTTCTTTTAATAGTTTGAAATCCATCAACATTTGAGCGTTATCTTGGGATACGCCATGAAGGAAGATCTCAAAAAGATATGAATGACCATGCAAACCTTGGCAGCGAGTTGTGTAGGCAAGGGCTACTCTGTGGGCCGTTTCTGCTTTAAAAAGTTTACGTATGATCATGGTTCCATCCTATTTTTGATTTAATTTTATATAAAAATGTATATAAAGTCGGTAAGGCCAATTACTAAGCTCTGTTGACTAAAAATCGTTACTGTACTTTTGTACCAATTTCTTTTCCTTCTAAGAAGTCTAAAAGGCCTCGATCGCTGGTCAGGTCAACTACACCGATGGCAAGGTTATTTTCTTTGGCCAAAGCGATGGCGGCTTGGTCCATAACTTTTAAGTCTTGAGCCAAAACTTCACTAAAGCTGAGACTGGTGTATTTTACAGCATCACCATGTTTCATTGGGTCTTTATCGTAGACACCATCAACTTTAGTTCCCTTGATCACTATTTCAGCGTCAATTTCTAAGCCACGCAAAACCGCAGCTGTGTCGGTAGAAAAATAAGGGTTGCCTGTTCCCCCACCGAAGATAACAACTTGCCCTTCGGTAAAGTATTTCAAAGCTTGTACCTTGCTAAAATCATCTGCTGCTTGAGGCACACGAATTCCAGCCATAACTTGGGTCTTAACGCCTTTGGCCTTAAGTGCCTCTGCTAAATATAAGGCATTCATCATGGTTGCAAGCATACCAATCTGGTCACCTTTAACACGATCCATTGGAAAGCCTGCCCCTTGGGCGCCACGGAAAAAGTTACCGCCCCCTGGGACTATGCCAATTTCTAAACCCATTTCGTGGATTTTCTTGATTTTCTCAGCAAGAGAATCAACCGTTTTAGGATCGTATCCTTGGCCGCTATTGCCGCCTAGGTATTCACCACTTAATTTTAATAGAACTCTTTTGTAGGCAGCCATAATTTACACAAAAAAAAAGGGGATTAAAAAATCCCCCTTTAAAATTAAAAATTAGATTTAAAAAAGCGGGTTACCTTGAACCCAACTCCCAAGGCCTTGCCCTGGTCTTCTAATAATTTAGAAATGGTCCTGTCCGGCTCTTTAACAAAGCTTTGGTCAAGAAGACAAATTTCTTTTTTAAACTTTTGGATTCGACCTTCAACCATTTTTTCAATGATATTATCAGGTTTTCCACTTTCCTTAGCCTGGTCAATTAAAAAGGCTCTTTCCTTTTCAATTGCTGCAGGGTCGAGATCGTCAGAGCTAATAGCTTCAACGTGGCATGCAGCAATGTGCATGGCTACGTCTTTTGCCAAGACAGTTGCCTTATCAGTATCAACGGCTTTATCAGCAGTTAATTCTAGTAAAACACCAATCTTACCCTTTGCATGGGTGTAAGCCCCTACAACGGCATTTTCAGCGACATCCCAAGAAGCACCTTCAGTAAAGCTTATGTTTTCGCCCATTTTAGAAATGGCCTCAACAAATTGCTCTTTAATGCTTCCTTTTGAACTTGTTTGGTCAGCAAAGTTTTCTACACCTGTTTCCATTGCTTGTTCACAAAGACCACCGATGAAAGCCTGAAAATCGTCGTTAATAGCAACGAAGTCAGTTTCACAAGCGATTTTGATCAAAGCAGCTTTGCCAGAGGCAGTAGCTACAGCAATTGAACCTTCTGTAGTTTCTCTTGAAGATTTTTTGTCAGCACTAGCTTGGCCTTTCTTGCGCAAGAACTCTTTAGCTGCTTCCATATCTCCGTCGCACTCAGTAAGTGCTTTTTTACAATCCATCATGGCTCCGCTAGTAATTTCGCGGAGTTCCTTGACCATTGCGGCAGTAATAGTTGTCATGAATTTATTCTATTCTAAGTTGTTAAGTTATTCGCTCTTTTGCTTTTCAGCGGGAGCAGCGTCTTTTACTTCAGCCTTAGGTGCTTCTACTTTAGGAGCGGCAGCCTTAGGTGCTTCTGCTTTAGGAGCGGCAGCCTTAGGTGCTTCTGCTTTAGGAGCGGCAGCCTTAGGTGCTTCTGCTTTAGGGGCAGCAGCCTTTGCTCTTGGAGGAGCAGGCTTTTCTGCTCTCTTAGCAGATGCAGCAGCTATGTTTTTAGCCTCAAACGCTTTTTTACCGTCAATAGAAGCCTGAGCAATTACTTCAGTAAAAAGTTCAATTGAGTGAATAGAGTCGTCATTTCCAGGAATAACAATATCAACATTTCTTGGATCACAGTTGGTATCAACGATAGCAACAACAGGAATGTTTAGTCTTTTTGCTTCTTGGATTGCAATTTCTTCTTTTTTGATATCAATAACAAAAATTACAGAAGGAACTTTTTTCATGTCAGCAATACCGCCTAAAACAGCTTCAAGCTTCTTGCGATCTTTTTCCATTTTTGAAGCTTCTTTCTTTAGAATCCCAGGGTAAGTCCCTTCTGGTCCTGCCGCTGTATCGAAGTTCTTCAATTTTGTAATTGATTGCTTTACAGTTTGGAAGTTAGTTAACATCCCACCTAGCCAGCGCAAGTTTACAAAGTAGTTGTCGCTTTTCTTGGCTTGTTCAGCCATTACGTCTCGAGCTTGAAATTTAGTACCTACAAAAAGTACTCTTCCACCGTTGGCTGACATGTTGTAAACATATTCATAAGCTTCTTGTAGTTTCGACAATGTTTGACGGATGTCAATGATGTAGATACCAGCTTTTGATCCATAAATGAAAGGTTTCATCTCAGGGTGCCATCGCTCAGTTTTGTGACCAAGGTGTACCCCAGCTTCAAATAAGCTTTTCATGGTAATTTTTGCCATGTTCTGATTCTCCTAAAAGTTTCTTAAAGAGTTAAATAAAAAGTAATAATCCATAAAATTATTTTTTTTGAGAGTCTTTGGCAAGGGAAAAATAAAGAAATTTCAAATAGGGACTATTTGCTCATTCGTTTCTTTAGTTCATTGTCAGCGCTTTTATCGCCCTGGCTTGCCCAAATGCTTAAGGTAGTAGCATCAGCTTTATAGTAGGGGGTTGCTTTAATAGGTTTTTTTCCTACTGGCGGCAAGTAGACTTCACTGTTTGCAAAGCCATCAACCTTGAGCTTTTTAAATTTCTTAGTTCTAAAACCAAGGGCTGGGCAATTTGTACCATCAAGCTTTGCGGAAACGATTTCAAAGGGTTTTGATGCAACACAAAAAGCTTGTTTCCCTTCCCAAGATTGAGCTTTGGTTTCAGAATAAGCGAAGTAGTAAATATCGTCAGACTCAGACTCTTTAGAAAAAGTTAAGCAACGGCCACTTCGAGACAAAAACCAGCCTTGAGAAACCCATTTTCCCGATTTTTTATAGGCAATCGCAAGGTAAACGCTTTCATCAGGCAGTTGGTTACAAAAATAAACAGAACCAAAGGCGGTGAATGGGCTGACAATAGCCAATGCTATAATAAGAAAGGTTATTTTTGTATATTTTAGCCTAGGCTTGTTCAAGGGCATCCTTAAAAAGAGTGTAAATGTCAAACTCATCGGGGTCTTCAATTCCATCGGCCTTCATAACTTCATATAAGAAGCCTAGAAATAAACTTGCCTGTTGAGCATCAAAGGCTTCGGCTAAAGTTTCAGCGAAGCGTTTTAAGTGGGCATCTTTTAATTCGGGCTCACCAAAAAGCTGGTGCTTTACATCAGTAACTTGGTCAATCACATGACCAACATCACCCCATTCTCTGTTCCAGTGATCCTTAATGAAGGTTCTTACGATCCCAAATTCTTCATCATCTGCGTCATCGTCACTGGTTGACATTACCAATCCACCCAAAAGAGCGTATTTTGCCGTTACCTTATCAAATACATCTGCCATCTATTCCTTAATTTGAAAATCTTTATTAATTTGATTTTAGCTTTATTTATCTTGTGATTTGCGGCTTACCTCTACCAAAGCAGCTGAAATAAGCCCCGCTGGTACAGCAACAATCCCCAATCCAATCATTAGCATAAAAAATGTAAAAATTTTCCCTCCCACTGTAATTGGATAAATATCCCCATAACCCACTGTTGTCAACGTCGCAACTGCCCACCACAGGCTATGAAAGATGGATTGGAATTTTTCTGGCTGAACAGGATGTTCAAAATAGTAAATTCCAACAGCGGAAAAATACAATAAAAACATAGTCATAACTAAAAACACTACCAGTTCTTCTCGAATCTCATAAAAAGCCAAGACATAGATTTTTAAGGCTTCAGAGTAGCGCATTAATTTAAAAAGCCTAACTAGCCTAATCATTCTTACTGCCCTTAAAGAGCGTAAATCTACACCTATTGAAAGGTAAAAGGGTAAAATTGCAAAGAAGTCGACTAGGCCAAAAAAGCTAAAAACAAAGTTTAACTTTTTCTCTTCTACATATAACCGCAGTAAATACTCCAAAGTGAAAATGCCCACTGTAAGCAACTCAATTCGGTGGAGTATTGATTTTTGTTCTGGGCTTAAATTGGGCAGGGTTTCAAAGGTAAATGAAATAACGGAAATGAGGACAAGCGCTTGGACTGCAAAATCAAATGTCCTGCCTAATGAGCTTTTATGATCATGGACCATAAAATGTAGCTTTCGTTTGATATTTGATGGGCTGCTCATAGGGTTTTCTTTTTATCTTACTATAATAATGGAAGAATGTGAAGAACTTCTTTGATAACCACATCCATTTCTTTGGGGCTTAATCCCATGATTTTTCCCGCTTCTCTTCCGACTTTTAAAGCATGAGGTTCAAACTCTAAACCTTGCAGGGCAATTTCTGTTAGGTATCTAAAAACTTTTTTCCTCGGACTCGTAGCAAAGGCATGGTTTGAAATATCAGGTAAGGGGTCTTCTCCTGAGGCCTTTTTCATATGCTGGAGTTTATTAAAATCATTATCTAAAAGTTGAGTGATGTGATTTAGATAGGATCGCTCAAAAGAACTAACTTTTTTGTCTGCATAGATCATTTTGATGATCACACTGCCTAACCACTCCCTTTGCTCTACTTTTAACCCGTCCAGTAACTTTAAAAAATACTCAAAGCGCATGAACTCAACGGCTTCATCGATGATTGGTTTTGCTTTCTTTTGGTCTAAGTTTAGAAGTCGGGCTGTTTGTAACACATAAGCAACTTCTTTATCGCAAAGCTTCAAATCAGTTGAGATGACCTTCAAAATGATTTTAAAAATGCCTGTAGCCTTTTTGTCATCCACCTTCAAAGAGTCTTGGTAAGGGGGCTTTACCATCATTAAGGTTTCCTTGGCCGCTGTGGAAGCCTCACCTTTTGATTCCATTAAATCAAAATATTTCCCCAGCTCTTTTAGCTGGATCTCTTTCATTTCCCCATCAGCGATAACACCGCCTGCGGCCCTTTTGGCGAGCCAAATTTCTTCTTCATTGGTTAGATGAAGTTGTTTTAAACGGTTTAACATTAGTAAAATAAGATAAAATTGATTATTTATAGGAATTTTATTCCTATATCCTTGCCATATTTAGTCTTTTTTAGCAAAGTTTATTCAACTTGCCAATGCTGGAACTACTATGTTTTTAAGACCTTTATTTTTTTTTATTTTCTTAGGCTTTGGCCTGTTAAGTCACTTGCCTGGAGGTAGGGGGCTAAAGGCTGAGGAATCTGGGAGTGCCTCATTACAAATTGGAGAGAGACTAAAATATGAAGTTAGTTTTTCAGGGCTAATGACCTTAGGTTACGCTGAAATGTCCATTACAGATGAAGTGGAAGTAAGGGAAAAAAAGTGCCTCGTGTTTAAAACAAAAACTTGGGCAACTCCCTTTTTACAAAGGTTTTATACTGTAGACGATCGCATCACAAGTCACTGGGACAAAAAATTAAAAAGAACCATGTGGCAGGAAAAAATCATTCACGAGGGTAGCTTTTACAGAGAGTACCAAGCCGATTTAAATTATGAAAAAAGGGAAGCGACCTGGAGCCAAAAGGGTTATTCTCCAAATACCACTGGCGGTAAATCCCAAGGTGTCACAAAGGGTTTACCCAGTCAGATTCAAGACGCCCTAAGTGCCGTATACTTTAGTAGAGCCCATGAGTTGCAAGGCAAACCTGGATTGAAATTTGAGTTAGATGCCTTTGATGATTTAAGGATCTCTAAGATCCAAATGGAAATTCTGAGGATTGAAAAGCTAACCCTGCAAATCAATGGGAAACCTAAGACTTTTTCGGCCCAAGTGATAGAGCCAAAATATAGCACAACAGGCCTCTTCCGCTCTAAGGGGAGGCTCTTTTTATGGGTGACCAATGATGCCTTTAAGCTACCTTTGCAAATTGTTTCTGAAATTCCCATTGGTAGTGTTAAAGCCCGCCTCATTGAGGCGGAACATCCGCTTTTTTTAGACCCTGTTCCTTGAAGTTTAGCTCTAAACTAGTAGTGTAATGTTTCGTAAAGTTTATGAGGAGGGAGATATGAATGAAAAAGAAATTGAATTTGAGAATCATTTAACGAAACAAATCAACAGCACTCTTGCTAAGGGGACCAAGGCAGCCTTTTACCTTGCGGCTTTAAGCACGATGCTTTTACTGGGCTTAATGGCCTTTGGCTACATGAAGCATATGGTCTTTGTTGCTGTTTGGGTCGGTTGGTGCGCTATTGTGTCCTACATAAGCTACTATCTAACTAAAAACGACCTTACTCAGTCTTACTCCAATAAGGTGATTATGGTCTTGACCCATACCACCTTACCGACGTCTCTATTTATAATCGGGCATTTTACAACAAATTTTGGGGCGGCCACCTACTTAAACGGACCTGCCAGCCACCTTTATTTTTTTATTATTGCCTTGAGTGGGATGTTTTTTGATAAAAAACTTTCACTTTTGTCTGGAGTGTCCTCCGGGGTCCAATATTATTTTTGTTTTTGGCTCGCTTACCCTCTTTTGATCAGCATTGATTATGGCGACCCTATTTTTACCCAAGAATTATCTCACCCTGTAATCCACTTTTTTAAATCTTTAATCATGATTTTTTCAGGTGCTGCAACAGGAATTTTTTCCAGCAAAGCTTTAGAAATTTATAAAAACTTCATCCATGAAGAGGATGAAAAGAAACACATTGATAGTGTTTTTGGGCAATTTGTTTCTGATCAAGTGAAAGAAAGAGTATTAAAGTCGATCAATGAGAACCAAGGTGAGCGTATGAAAGTGGCAATCCTGTTTTCTGACATCCGTGACTTTACTGGTTTTTGTGAGAAAAATGAGCCTGAAGTTGTGATCACCCAGTTGAATGAATATTTTGATGCCATGGTTAAATCCATCAGGGAGGCAGGTGGCGTTGTGGATAAGTTCATTGGGGATTCTGTAATGGCGAATTTTGGCGGGCTATTGAGCCTAGAAAATCCTAGCGAAGCGGCTGTTGATGCTGCTTTTAAAATGAAAGTAGCTTTGGAAAATCTAAATGTTAAATGGGAGGCAAAGGGCTTAACTCGGCTCGAAAACGGGGTGGGCTTGCATTTTGGTTCTGTGTTGCAAGGAACCATTGGAAGCAGTGAACGTAAAGAATTTACCTTGATTGGCGATGCTGTAAATACAGCCAGTAGGTTAGAAGGGCTCTGTAAAGGTCTTGGTAACCCCCTTGTGATTTCCGAATCTATTTATTTACTGGTGAAAGCTGAGACCCAAGAAAAGTTTAAAAACTTAGGGGAAAAACTCGTCAAAGGAAAGAGAAAATCTGTCTTAGTGTATGGATTGAAGGAGGTTTAGAATCCTTTGGCCGTGGTGATTTCCCTGTGCGCTTATCGATTAAAAAAACCCTTGACCAACAAAGTATCTCCTAATTAAAGTTAGAGCAAATACTCTAACAGTTAGGCTGAATATGAACGGATTTCAATCCAAAATTTTACTCTTTATATTTTTAATCTTTTCTTCTCAAACAGTGTTTGGTCAGGAATGGAAACTTCCCGAAAGAAGGCCTGAAACTGGATCAAAGGATTTTGGTTGGTTTTTTGCCCCTACGCCCATCAGAATTGAAGGCGTGGGGCAAGCTGTACCCGTGTTTGGCTTGGTTTCTAATCTCTATGAAACTACCGATTTAATTTATGTGCAGACCTTGCCTGGTGGCGATTTTGATATTGGCGTTACCATGTTTAAAGACTTACCCGTCTTTACAGAACACTTTATTGTGTCGGCAGGCCAGTTTAAACAAGAAATTTCATCTCAGTTGTACAACAGAGGAATTGACTCTGACCCTGAAGATTATATTGTGCCCTTTTCAAAGCAGAACGGTAATTTCTACATGAGCAAGCTGCTGTTTTGGGAAGAAAGATTAGAATTCTTTTACCAAAGGTTTACAGGGGATTCTGAAATTCAAAAGATTTTTGATAAGGATGGCAATCTCTTGAGCGCCGTCTCTTCGAAGTCTAGTTTTGATGGGCAAGAGTATGGTTTTGTTTTTGACTTTACCGATGATGCTATTGATCCAAGGGAAGGCGTTCGTTATGGGCATAAGCTAATTCCAAATAACGCAAGTAACGTAGCACGTAGCGATACTCTAGTTACAGACCAAGATCTAACTCTCTATTTTCCCATGAGAAAAGATGATACTTTGGTTTTTAACTTTTATAGGTCGACTTCAAAAATTACTAGATCAGGTATTACTGATGATGCCACGGCGAGAGCCATGTACAGTCAAAACTGTGATAGTAGTTCCGCATATTATGCTGCCTGTCAGGCTGGGGAAGATAAACTGGTAAATGATTTTCTAGCCTACAACCGTTATGGTCAGGCTGCTTCTCTAGGTGGCGCCAACCGAATGAGGGGGTATGCCGCAGGCAGATTTAACGCAGGTAATTCTGCGAGTCAGGCTGTTGAATATAGGTACAATCTTTCTTCTGATAAAAAAGAAGTGAATTGGTACTTGCTTGGTGGAGTCGAGAGCTTACTACAACTGGCCTTTTTCGCCGAACGTGGAACAGTAGCTGAGTATAGTTCCCAGTTGAATAGCAATATTAAAAGCAATTACGGTGCAGGTTTTAGAGCCTTGATTTCTGGCTTTATTTACCGCCTTGATGTTGCCGTCGGTTCTGAAGGCCCAGGGGTAACGATGTTTATCCAGTACCCACTTGAGCTGAATCCGATTTAAAGCAACCTTCTATAAGGCCTTGGTTGGTAGCCGAGGCCCTAATAGAAATATCTAGAGGCGATTTAAAGCGCTAATGAATGCCTTTAAACTGCTCAAAGAAAGATTTTCATCTATCCCTGCCCCCCAAGCCTTTTGATTACCTTGAATCAAGCAAACATAGGCGATTGCTTTGGCGTCGGCTCCTTCGCTTAAGGCGTGTTCACTATAATCAACAATCTCCACTTGGTTTTTGCCAAGGGCTTCACTGTTGTTCACACCTTTACACAGGGCTTCTAATACACCTGTGCCACTTGATTTTACCGCCACAGATTTCGCCTCAAACTCTACTAAAGCTTCCAATTCACTATGGGTTCCTTCTCCTTTAGCTTCAGAGACTTCCCACTTGGCTTTAACCAAAGAAAAGGGTGATTCAAGATTCACAAACTGAGTCATAAACAATTCGTGAAGTTCGTTAGGTGAAATTTCTAAGGCCTTTTCGTCACTGACCTTTTGGACCTTCAAACGAACTTCATGTTGCATCGCCTTTGGGAGTACTAAACCAAAATTCTGCTCCAATACAAACGCAATGCCGCCCTTACCAGACTGGCTATTGATGCGAATCAAGGCCTTATAGTCTTGGCCCACATCACTGGGGTCTATCGGTAAATAGGGGACTTCCCAAAGATTGGAGTCGCTCTTTTCCAAGGCTTGCAAACCCTTGTTGATTGCGTCTTGGTGGCTGCCTGAAAAGGCTGTAAACACCAGTTCGCCAGCGTAAGGATGCCTCTTGGAAACCTGCAACTCCGTTAATTTTTCATAAATCTGAACTAAGCTGGGGAGGTTAGAAAACCCCAAACCCGTCTTCACACCTTGGGCAAACATATTCATAGACAAGGTTACCAAGTCTAAGTTGCCTGTTCGCTCTCCGTTGCCAAACAATGTGCCTTCCACTCTTTCTGCGCCAGCCATCATTGCCAACTCTGCAGCAGCTGTGGCCGTGCCCCTATCGTTGTGCGGGTGGATAGAAAGAATCCAATTGTCATATTTAAAATTGCCTTTAAACCACTCTATTTGGTCGGCGTAGATATTCGGGCTAGACATCTCTACCGTTGCAGGCAAATTTAAAATTAAATCTGACTTTGACTCTGGGCCCCATGCCTCATAAACTGCCTCACAAATTTCTTTTGAAAATTTTAACTCAGTTCCTGTAAAGGATTCAGGGGAAAATTGAAGGCGTATTTTTGTTCCCTTTATCTTCTTGATTTCCTCTTTAATCCACTCTACACCTTGCACAGCAATTTTAATGATTTCACTTTGACTGCTTTTAAACACAACCCTACGTTGTAACTCAGAAGTAGGGGTGTAAAGGTGGATGATAGCTTCATCAGCTCCCTTTAAAGATTCAACCGTTTTAACGATCAATTCTTTTCGAGATTGCACCAAAACTTGGGGGACAACTCCCTTGGGGATTAAGTCCTTTTCAATCAAATGGCGCAAAAAATCAAAATCAATTTCACTGGCCGAAGGAAAACCTGTCTCAATTTCCTTGAAACCAACGTTAAGTAGGAGGTTCCAAAACTCAAGTCTTTGATTTAAATCTAATGGATTGATCAAGGCTTGGTTTCCGTCACGCAGGTCTACAGCACAAAACTGTGGGCTCGTGGTGATGGAATTATTTGGCCAAGTACGATTCTTTAAGTCTACAGGACTATAGGCTTGGTACTTGTTTTTCCCATTTTGGTTCATTTTGGTTCCTTAAAAAAAGACAAAAAAAAAGCCGCTGCGGAATCCCGCAGCGGCTAAACTATTGTAGCGGGTTGCCCGCTAATCCGAAATTGCGGGGTGCCCCGCTAATTTTTAAACTGAAAAAATAGAGCTAGGCTAAAACATGATTAAATTGCAGCAGCAGAAGCAGTAGCAATCCAGAATATAAAGTTTTAGTGGTAGTCATTTTTTCTCCAATTTCTTTTAAGTTATCTTTAAATCCAATGGCTGTCAAATTTATCTCAAAATTTGTCATGGGCTACTCTTGCTCCTAGTTTTTTTATTTGATATACTTTTTGAAAATTCATAAGGATGAGCAATGAGCAATGTAACACATGATGATTTAAAGATTATTGTATCTGCTGCTGTGGGGATGGCGACACAAGACCATAAGCTAAAGGGACAAGAGAGAGACTTTTTAGAAAAATTGATGCAGAAAGCTGGCATCAAACCAGAAGAAGTAGAGAAGAATGCTGACTACAAGCAACTCGCCAAGAATCTTTCTTGCAAAAAGGCCAAGCAGGTCTTTATGTTGACCATTGCAGCTGTTGCTAAATCAGATAATGAGTTAGATCTCTCAGAGAAGCATTTTATTATGGCTATGGCCAAAGAATTGGATGTGGGCATCATTGATGTTGAGCGCCACAGTCATGTGGTATTAGAAAAAATGGCTTTAGATCACCTCGGTGATTAATCTTGTAAAAATAGCGCCTTCAGAGGCGCTTTTTTTTGTCTAAAACATTTGCCTTTAGTATTTGCCTCATCTTTTATTCAGTGAGGCAAAATTGTGGCAGTATATAGATTTTAAATGTTTGAATTTTTTGGTTAAATGCAGGTTAAGTTTTCAGCCGCCACAAATAGTTTCGCCTCATCCGTTGGCTTTAAGTGTATTTTTTACGGCTGTATGAGTCATAAATATCCGCCTCAAAAAACCTTCAAAAATTTCTTACTTAATTTTATAAACTTGATACCGACCCACTTCGCCTTTAAGCTCTATCATTTCGGGCCATGCTGGGATTTCCCCATTTTCCCTAAAGAAAAGAATCCAGCCTATCCCTCTGTTTTTAAAGCCTATAAGTTGCTGTCGTGACAGGCTGTAAGGCCATGTATAACCCTTTCGTTTGATATAGTAGAGGGCAACAGAGTAGTTTTGATCCCAAACAACCAAGACTCTACCATCTTTAGGGATTAAATTCGTGATCTCACTTGCATGGGTCCTAAGTTCAATAGGCACTTGTGCATTTCTATGCCAGCGGGCTTCCACTCGAAAAATCATCACGGTAGGTAAGATGCAGGCAAGTATTATGATTGCTTTTCGCCAGCGAGGGCGGTCTAAGTATAGGGTAGCGCCCATGGTGCTAAACCATGCAGCAAAGGGTAGGATCGGTGTAGAGTAGTAGCCTCCATCAGCATGAAAATGATAAAAGAAAGCCAGAAAAAAGATAAAGAAACTTATAAACCAAGAGAACCAAAACCTCCCGTTTTCTGTTTTGAGATAACTACGAGATTTGATTGCTGTGTAAAGCCCTACAAAAAACATGGGGACAGCGGCAAGATTTACATAGAGTTGTAAAAACCAAGTTCCCATTGCCGCTTGCATGATCTGAAAAAACTTCAGCCAGCTTTCTGGCATCTCACGGCTATAACTTAAAATGGCTTCGCCGCCTCTCTCCATAGGTGCCAAGGCTGCAAGTTCTGCTTGGTGGTTCATTTGTAAGGCCATAGGTAGTAATATTATGGCCCCTGACGCTATTGAAATTAGAAAAATCTTTTTTTCTTTAAATTTGAAATAGCTTTCTAAAAAGAGCTGGGCGATCACTAGGCCAAAAAAGAGCCAAACCCCTTTAAAGAGCAAAGCTAGAGCCAGTACGGGCAGACCCAACCAAAATTCAATTTGGTTTTTCCTTGTCCGTAAATAGGGCAAAAGCATACTTATCCCAATTAAAAAGCAGGCCATCGCCGGGACATCGGGCATAAAGGTGACGGAGTAATAAAAGAAATAGGGGGAGCCACCTAAAAAAAAGACGTACCACTTTTGCTGGGTCTCGGTTGCCCCTAAAGCCCTTGCAATACGGAACGCCCCAAAAAGCAAAAGAAGGCCTGCAAAAAATTGAGTGAGTCGGGCATTAGCTTGATGAAAACCTGTGATTTTATAACTTTGGCCTGTCAGCCAGTACATAAGTGGGAATTCTTTATAGATAATCCCCTTGTCATCGGAGCTAAAGCGCACATCTAAAGTGGGGTATAAAAACTCATTTCCCTCTTCAAAGTAGTTTCTAGCTTGAGAGTGAGCGATAACCTGACGCCAAACGTGTTGGCCCATGGGGGGGAGAGAAAATATGGGCAAGTGCAATAAAAATTGCGCTATCATGATCCAGATTAAAATTTGCTTAGGCGTAGCAAGTGCAATTTTTTGTTGTAGTTTGGCGATCATTTCCATTTGAGATTTCGATTTTTCAGAATTAAAGTTAGGAGAGTCATATAACATAGGCTTTTTTATGTCAAAAAAACCAATTTATTTTAGAAGGCAGTTTTTTTAAACAAAATTACTTTTGCAATATTTACCAAGCTCTTTTATAGTTATAAAAATAGTATAAAAGGATACTGATGAATTTTTTTCCAAAGCAAAGCACCTTGCGCCAAAGGTTAGTGATTTTAGTTCTTGTTCCTCTAGCTGGAGTGGTGTTTTTTTCCACCAGCTTACTGAGGGAAAAACTAACTCTTTCTGATAAAATTTCTAACATCCAAAAACTAGCTGAGTATGCCTCGCTTTCAAGTTCCTTCGTGCATGAAATGCAAAAGGAAAGGGGAATGTCTGCTGGTTTTATTGGTAGTAAAGGAGCCAAGTTTAAGGCAAAAATTGAAAAGCAAAGACAACTGACCAATACCAAGAGAGACATTTTAAAGACATTTCTAGTAGATTTTGAAAGGGAACGTTTTAATAAGACCTTTAATGCTAAACTTGATGAAGGTTTAAGGCACATCACAGGCTTGGAAAAAACGAGAACTGATGTTACGGCTCTTAGAATCACATTACCTAAAGCACTGGGCTTTTATTCAACATCCAATAGGATTTTTTTAGAAACCATTGCTGAAAGCTCACAGATGAGCCCTGAACCCAGCCTTTCTTTAATCATTACAGCCTATGAAAACTTTTTACAGGCGAAAGAAAGAACAGGGATAGAGCGAGCGGTTTTAAGCAATGTCTTCGCCAAGGGTGAGTTTTCTGGCAACACCTACCAGAAGTTTATTACTCTGATGGCGCAGCAAGATGCCTACCTCTATCAATTTTCTCTATTTGCCCAAGAGGAACAGAAGGCAATGTACCAAAAGGCAATCAACACCAAACAAGTAAAGTCTGTTGAGAGTATGAGAAATGTCGCTTTGGCCATGGCCAGAGGGGAGTCTGTAGAGGTGCCTGATGCTGAGCTGTGGTTTCAGACTATAACCAGTAAAATTAACAGTTATAAAGAAGTAGAAGATTATCTCGCTTTAACTTTAGTAAATAAAACCAAAGAGCTAAAGAGTGGAATCTTTTCTTTAATCGTCATGGTGAGTCTGGTCGTTTTGGCTACGATCATTGTTGCGTTTTATATTTCCAAAAGCATCAATAAGATTATGACCGACCTAATCTATAGCATTTCTAATTCAGCAGAGCAGGTTTCCTCTGCCGCCGCAGAGATCTCTAGAAGTTCACAATTGCTCGCCGATGGGGCAACCTCCCAAGCGGCTAATTTAGAAGAAGCCTCAGCTAGTATGAAAGAAATTTCTAGCGGGGCCCAAGAAAACGAAAAGAACGCAACCCACGTGAAAGGGGAAGTGGAAGAGCTTTACGCTGGTCTTATCGAAACCTTCAATCATTCTTCCGAAGTGGATTCCCAGACTAAGGAAACCAGTAGCGAAGTGGATAATGGTGCAAAAATTATGGGTCAGATCTCAGGCGCAATGGCTGAGATTAAAAACTCAAGTGAAGGCATTGGCGAAATTTTAGAACTGATTCGTGAAATTACCCAGCAGACAAAAATGCTTTCTACAAACGCCGCTATTGAAGCTGCCAGAGCGGGAGAATCGGGCAAGGGATTTGCTGTGGTGGCAGACGAGATTTCTAAACTCGCTGAGAACTCAAAAAGTGCCACAAAAGATATCGAGAAATTAATCAACGACGATATCAACAGTGCCCAAAATGGTGCAAAGAAAGCCAAAGAGGGCGAGGAGATCTTTAATACCATCCAATCAAAAACCAATAATGTCCTTACCTTGGCCAGTCAAACCTTACAGAACTCTGAGGCGCAACAGACCAAAAGTAAGCAGGTGCAAGATATGGTCGTGCTCATTCACAGGGCTTCCCAGTTTCAGTCTAGAGGCACCTCTGAAATTTTTGATGCCCTAGTCAAGCTTGATGAAATCACACAATCTAATGCCGCAACCAGTGAAGAGGCTGCAAGTGCGGCAGAAGAGCTGAGTGCTCAGGCAAAAATGATGTGGGAAATTGTTGCCAATGCTGCAAAAATGGTTGGTATCAACGCAACAGAAGAGAATGCTCTTTCCGCAGAGTTAAGCGGGGCTATGGTGCCTCACCATTCCAACTTCTGACAGGCCAGCTAGCAAAAAAGCTTAGAATCTAAAATAGACCCTAGCCAGAGGAACTTGTACCTCTTCGGTTGATTCTGTGTAGTTAGCGTGGTGAAGGTAAGCGTAGGTTACGATGAGGTCCCACCACGAATGAATGGCAATGGCTGTGATTAAGTCACGGTCTTCGCTATTATCAGGGTGGTAAACGTAGCCTTCATAAACACCGAAGCCAAAGGCCGCAAGGGGGTTTGCTGTAAAGCCCTGCCCTGAGTGGGCTAGCCCAAACACCGCCGCACCAGAAAAGATTGATAAATGCCTTGCTGCGGATTTGCTCCATCCAAAAGACTGGGTGTACATCTGGAAAAAGGACTCTTGAATCGTGCCTCGAAAGAGCATCTCTTCCCCAACGCCAACAAGGTAATACTGAGAAAAGCTGTCATTTTTTATGCGCTTTGATGTTAAGCCTTGGCCAAGATTGTAGTTGACTACAGAATAATCATCGAAGGTGGCGTAAGATGCCGCAATGAGTAAGATCGGCGGATAGAACATCCAGTTGTTGTAAAAATGATCAAAACGAAAAGGGGCTGCCATTAGGCTGTAGCTTTCAGTAGAAGGTTCACAGGCATTAATATATAAGTCACCTACTGACATCATCCAAAGATTGGAGCTGATGCTACCATAGTAGTTTGCCCGCCATGTTGTTTCATTGATATAAACATTGGAGGTGGTGATATCTGTATTTTCGTCTGTGGTGATATCGTAGATGGTATCTGGGTCATCTTGATAACCCTCTTCTTCTATGGCTTTATAGTATTGGAACCCTGCCAAACGGCGGCCACCGCCAAAAAGAAGCATTTTATCGTAAGAGCCTGTCAATCCAAAACCTAAGCCTGGAACTAGAGTTTCAGCAAAACCAGCACCAACACAAGCGAGGTTGCTGATTGCCAAGGCATTAAAATGTGGATACAACAGTAAAATAAACCCAATGAAAGAGGTTTTTAAAAACTTAATCCTTATGTCTTGAGTTTTTGACATCATTCCCTTTTTAACGGTCTTAGACCCGATTGAATATCTGAAATTGAACAATAGCAAAAATCTACCAATTCGCAAACTAAGAAAACCTGCTGAAATTGCGGAATTAGATCCTGATTTAAATCCCTACTCCACTGAAATTTTTGAACACCAAGATATAATTTGGTTTGAAGGTGTGGCTAGCGCAAAAGGATTTGAAGAATTTATCCAAAAACCTTTGGTTGTTGACCTTGGCTGTGGCTCAGGTAACTTTCTTAGGGGTTATGCCGCTCAATTCCCAGCTATGAGTTGCATCGGTGTGGAATTACGTTTCAAGCGCTTGGTTAAGGCTGCCAAAAAATATAAAAAATCTGGCCTGACCAACGTTAGGTTGATTCGGTCTATGGCAGAAGAACTTTCAGATTGGTTTAAACCTGGAACAGTGGATTTAATTCATATTAACTTCCCCGACCCTTGGGCCAAAAAGAAGCAAAGGAAGCATCGCCTCGTTCAACCACTGGTTTTAGACGATATTCATCAAGCCTTAAAGGTCGGTGGGCGGTTTGTTTTTAAAACGGATCACCAAGAATATTATCATAGCTCTTTGGAATGGTTAAAACTAGACGAAAGATTTAATCTGAACCATGAGTCAGAAGATTTGCATAGTACTGATATCTTTAACATCTATACCGAATTTGAAGAACTTTTTAAATCTAAAGGAATGCCTGTTTACTATGTGGAATTGGAAAAGAAATAGTCTCCTTTTAGTCTTATTCTTCCTTTTTGTGGCTGGACCTGAATTGTCTGCCCAAGAAGCAGAATTAATAGTCTATAGCCCCGATCAAAGCCTACAACTGGTTGCGAAACAAAACCTCGGTCGTACCAGGATCAATATCTTTGAACCTCAGGGACAGGGTGAGTTGCATTCTTGGGAAATTAAAGATTTTACCGCTGAGACGGTACAGTTTACCAAGTCCTACCCTAAAAGATTGCTCATAGCCTCAGATAAAACCATTTATGTTTACGACCTAAGTGACAAGAAAAAGAAGTTGATTTTGACTCAACCTGTGGGGACTGGCAAATCTATTGTAGATGCGGGCTTTGCAGAAGATGAGCAGGAGATTTACTGGTCCACCAAAAAGGAGCTTTTAACCTCTGATATTAAAGAGGCTAAGCCTAAGAAAATCCATGAAGTTAAAGACGGCCTGCCGATAAAAGAGTTAACCGCTCTAAAAGACAAAAGAGTTGTGGTGAGCCAAGAAGGGAAAAAAGATCTGACCCTTATCAACACGAAAAAGCCAGAGTCGCCGACGACCTTAAAGGGACACAAAGAAAATGTAGTTGGCGTGGCAAGCCCAGATGGGCAGAATTTGTACTCTTTAGATGAAGAAGACGAGCTTGCAAGGTGGGATTTACTAAATAATGAGGTTTCACTAAAACAACAGCTTTCAAAAACACCAGCGAAACCTGTGGCCATGAATATTGATGCCAGTGGGAAAAATATTCTGGTAAAGTATAAGGAAGATGGTCTAGAGCGAGGTGTGAAGTACTCTATCGATTCCATTGAAGATCTAAGCCCAAAAGGCACAAGGGTATCCTTTACCAAGGGCTTTGGTAAAAAGCTATTTGAAGCCCCTGCAGCCAGTCAGCCCAGAAGTATCCGTTCCGCCTTTTCCGAAAGCGAGAAGGAGGCTGACAGCCCAAGAGAAGGGCGAAAAAGAAAAATCCCTTACTACCAGCTAGCGGCCATTGAGGCAGAGAACCAAAATTTTGAAGCGGCTTTGCGTTACATTAAGCAGGTCTCTTTAACTTCACCCGACTATGCTGCTTCCAGAAAACTGCAAAGAGATGTTTATTCCCAGTTAGAAGTTAAGGCCCAGCTAGCTGGCGCTATGGACCAATATAAGCGGGGGTCTTTAGATTCAGCTAAGGTTTTAGTACGCAGTACCTTGGCCAAATATCCGAATCACCCTGTGGCATTGCGATACAAAAAGATGATTGAAAATAAGGAACAGGAACAATTTCTTAGCTCCTTGGTTACTACTTTTTTAATCCTCGGTGGCTTTGGTCTATTTGGTCTTTTAGTTTACCGTAGAAGGGACAAGGTCAGGCATGCAGCATCAAACTTTAAACCTGCCGCTGCCAAAACAAAAGAGCCAACAGAACGCAAAAAATTTGTGATTTTATACCAGCAAACTAGGGGCCAGTTAAAAAAGTTAACAGAGCATGATAAACGCCATTTGATGACTACCACTTGGAAGGCCGTCGAGTCGCAATTAGAGCTTATTGAACGCAAGTCAAGGCAGCCACAGGTTAATTATGCTAGGCTCAATGAAGAATTGACTGCCATTAGCCAAGATTTAAGTAAAAGATTCCAAGAGTTAAAGTCCAAATTAGCAGGGGCTAAGTCCAAGACTAAGAATGCCGAAAGTGAGGAAAAGGCTAAAAATTCGAAAGAGAAAACTCAGGAAAAGGCCAAAAAATCTTCCAGCCAAAAAGAGACAAAGGGAGAAGCTAAAGGAGACCCTAACATAGTAGATTTCTACGAGTTATTAGGTGTTAAACCAACGGCGACAGAAGCTGAGATTAAAAAGGCATACCGAACCAAGATCAAGCAATATCACCCTGACCACCATGATGCTTCCTCCTTTAAATGGGTAAAAGAAGAGGCTGGACGTATGACCCAAAAACTTGGTGAAGCCTACGAAATTTTAAGAGACCCGAAGCAGCGGGCCAAATACGATAATTTAAGAAAACAACAAGGAAAATAATGAATATACGCTCAATGACTGGTTTTGCAAAAATTGAATCAGAGCTAGATGGCTTATGTGCCACCGCAGAAATTAGGAGTGTAAATCACCGCCACTTAGAGGCGAGAATAATGCTGCCTAAATCCTTTGTACATCTAGAGGAAGGGCTAAAAAAAGTTTTAAAAAATGAGATTAACCGTGGCAAAGTAGATTGCCAAATCACATTAGATTTACCTGAGGAATCCAAAGAAAAATTACAATACAACCCTGGTGTATTTAAAAACTTCATGGGTCTGAAAGATGAGCTAGAAAAGGAATTAGGGACTTTGCCAATAACCATGTCAGACCTGATGCAAGTAAAGGGTTTACTTGAATTTAAGCAGGTTGCTTTGGATGAAGAAAAGGTTGCCCAACTTTTCCACGACACTGTAGCAAAAGCTGCTACAGGACTTGTAGAAATGCGTAGTAGAGAAGGTGAATTGCTGGCAGCAGGTATGCTAGAGCGTTTGGGCTTGATGAAAGAATTGATTTTACAGGTGCCTCAGTTTCGAGAAGAAGTGATTGAGTCTTATAAAAAGAGAATCCAAAGCTCTATAGAGATGCTTGGCAGTGATTACGACCCGAAAGACCCAAAGATTTTACAAGAAGTTGGAATCTTCATTGATAAAAGTGATATCACAGAAGAAATTGACCGATTTCATGCTCATCTAACTCACTTTGAAGACCTAATGAAAACGGGTGAGCCTGTGGGACGTAAGCTGGATTTTTTACTACAAGAGTTCAACAGAGAAGCAAATACTCTTTGCTCTAAAGCGAGTCATGCTAAAATTGCTGAGATTGGGGTGAGCTTGAAGGTGGAAATTGAAAAGATTCGTGAACAGGTACAGAATATCGAATAGGTTTACTATTTAGAAGTTTTGCAGGAACAAAAAAGGCCACCTGTGTGATTTAAATAAATCGCACAGGTGGCCTTTTTTTTGTCTTACTTTCTTAAACGAAACTTATGGCAGTGCAGGTTTAATGTGCTCGTGAGTCTCTGAATTTAGATAGTCATTAAACACATCTTCAACCGTTAATATTTGGTAACTACCGTCAGGTAAAATATTGGTTGTATCCTTTAGCCTGTAGGTCAGGTGACCGCAGGTCCAAGTTCCATAAGTCTTCATGTAGGTGCAAAGGCAGGTTATGCCTTCAACCTTAAACTTTTCGGGGCCAGTATGAACTGCCTTTTGCTCGTTATAGGCTCGCAAATAAGAACAGCTACCTTGGTCTAGAATATAACCTAGGTACTCACAATTTGGCTTGATTCCAGTTGAGGTACAGGGCCCACTTTTAAGCATACGCATGGGGTAGCCTGTTGGGGAAAGGTGATTGACCTCAATATCTTCTTCTTCAGCTTTAAAAAATACCTGTTTGGTGGTGTCTCTAAAACCTGCTTCTTTAGTCACGATGAATCTTGTGGCAACCTGTACCGCACTGGCACCCATTTCCATAAATTCAACAGCATCACGACCTGTGAATATTCCACCAGCAGGGATTACTGGAATATCTTCGCCAGCGTCCTTTAAAAAATCCATCACTTCTTGAGTAATGGTTTTTAAATCATAGTCCATCCAATCGTCGACCTTAAACCCAAGGTGACCGCCAGCCAGTGGCCCTTCTACGACGATAAAATCAGGTAAGCGGTCTAGCTTTCTGGCTCTAATCATAAAGAGCTTTAAGGCTCGAACGCTACTAACGATGATTCCAATTTTTATTTCTTTAAATCTAGGGTTATCTTTAATTAAACCTAAACTGCTTAAATGTAATCCAGCACTCAGTGTAACCCCGTCGATCCCAGAATCTAAAATGGCATCTAATCTTTGTTTTAAGGTTACTTTAGCGTTATTCATGGAAAGCTTTTCCATGCAATTGATAAATACCCCGCCTGTGCCTTCTTTTCGGTCCATAGCATCTTTGATGACTCTCATCACCGAGCCACGGATATCTTCTTCTGGGAAGGTTTCATGGGACTTATCTGCTTTATCTACAGAGTCCTTAAACCTGTGCAATCGGTCTTTAGTGTAGGTTGTTCCAAAGTGTTTATCAGATACAAAAGTAGCAAGGGCATCAGACAGGTGAGCAATGCCACCCAGTTTGACAGCAGCTAGTACCATGTCTGTAGTAGAAATATCCATTCCCATTCCGCCAAGCATAATGGGGGCGTATTCATCTTTGCCTAACTTGAGGCGGTAATCATTTAATTTTGCCATTGTATTTGAAAATATTAGAATAAAGAGGAAAAGAGCTTTTTCTTAAAAAACCACTTGATCAACCTCCACGGTTCCCTTTAACTTAAAATACTTAAGAGACTTTTTCAGTCTCAAAAGACAGAAATTAATTTCCTGCTTAAGTTTTGAAGTCTACTGTATAAAACAATAGTCCGACTTTGTAAATGAAAGAGGTTTATCGTCCAGACTTGGTCGTCCAAATATAACTTGGCGAACTCAAGCCTATTCAGATCAATACACCATTTAAAGTAATATCCATGTCAAAGATTTCAAAAATTGAAGAAAAAGCAATTAACGCCGTACGCTTTTTGAGCGTAGAGGCAATCCAAAAGGCCAACTCAGGTCATCCTGGTTTACCCTTAGGCTTTGCACCTGCAAGTTACAGGTTGTTTTCAAAATATATGAAGCATAGCCCTGTAAACCCAAATTGGGTGAATCGAGACAGATTTGTACTTAGTGCAGGCCACGGTAGCGCACTCCTTTATAGCCTTCTTCATTTGACAGGCTATGACTTAAGCATGGATGACTTAAAAAACTTTCGTCAATTTGGTTCTAAAACTCCAGGTCACCCTGAATATGGTCATACTCCTGGTGTTGAAATTACCACTGGGCCTTTGGGCCAAGGTGTAGCCACTTCTGTAGGTATGGCAATTGCGCAAAAGCACCTTGCTAGCAGATTCAATACCCCTGAGATGGATGTAATTGATTATAACGTTTGGGTTGTAGTTGGTGATGGTTGCTTGCAAGAAGGTGTTAGTTCCGAAGCCTGTAGCCTTGCTGGTCACTTACAGTTAGATAACTTAGTTGTTTTATATGATGACAACAACATTACAATTGATGGCCCAACTTCATTAAGTTTTGGTGAAGATGTTATAAAAAGATTTGAAGCCTATGGCTGGCATTGCCAAGAGATTAAAGGCGATGGCAACGATGTTGTGTCACTTGATGAGGCAGTTGCAACAGCTAAAAAGCAAAACAAGCCTTGTTTGATTAAGATGCAATCCATCATCGGTTTTGGCGCTCCTAACAAGCAGGGTAGCAGCTCTGTTCACGGCTCGCCCTTAGGCGACGAGGAAATTGCCTTAGCTAAAAAGAATTTAGATTACGAAGCTGGTACTTTTGAGGTTCCAGCCGATGTAACAGCTCATTACGCTGAACTTACAAAAAGACTAACGGCTGAAGAAGCTGCATGGAATGAGCTTTTTGCGAAGTATAAAGCTGCAAACCCAGAGCTAGCTGCTGAGTTTGAGGCGGCAGTAGCTGGTAAATTACCAGAGGGCTTGTTTGATGGCTTGGAATTTGAGGCAGGCAAAAAAGTTGCTACAAGATCAGCTTCAGGCGCCACTTTAAACCACATTATGCCAAAGGCTTTAAACTTCTTTGGTGGGTCTGCTGACCTTTCACCAAGCAACAATACTCGCTTTACTGATTCCGTGGCCTTTTCGAGAGATAACCATGCAGGGCGTTATATTCACTATGGTATTCGTGAACATGCTATGGGCTGTATCATCAATGGTATTGGCCTTTCTGGGATGATGCGAGCCTACGGTGCAACATTCTTAAGCTTTTCCGATTACATGTTGCCTAGTTTACGTGTGGCAGCTCTTTCTAAGTACCCAAGTATTTTTGTCTTTACTCACGACTCCATTGGTCTTGGTGAAGATGGCCCAACTCACCAGCCTGTAGAACAGGTTGGTTATTTACGTGCCATGCCCGACTTGATTAGTTTTAGGCCAGCTGATGCATACGAAACCAAAGAGGCTTGGAATTTTGCCTTAAACCATACATCTGGCCCAGTGGTAATGTCTTATACTCGCCAAGGGTTACCTGTTTTTGATCAGGCTAGCATGGGTAAAGCTACTGGTGTTCACAAGGGTGGTTATGTTTTAAGCGACCAGACAAACTTCACAGTGTTGTTACTGGCAACTGGCTCAGAAGTAAGTTTGGCTTTAGAGGCACAAGAAGCCTTAACTAAAGATGGCATTGCCTCACGTGTTGTAAGTTTACCTTCGGTAGAATTATTTGAATTACAGCCTCAGGCTTACCAAGACGAAGTTATCCCACCAAGCTGCCTTAAGCGAGTGGTAATTGAAGCTGGTATCAAACGTGGCTGGGAAGGCTACATGGGCCCACAAGGCAAGTTTATTGGCATGGAAGGCTTTGGTGCTTCCGCACCTGCCGGCGTGCTCTTTGAGCACTTTGGTATTACGGTGGAAAAGGTTGTTGCAGCTGCAAAAAGCTAGGAGCCGATTTGAATAGTCTGATTAGCATCTTTGCTTTATTTGAATTCTTTAATCTGGTTAAAGACCGCTACTACCTTCAACGAAGGGAAAGGGGTCTAATCTTTCTGGGGGCCTTGCTGCCCCTTTTAGATTATTGGTTTAGCTTTAAAGCTGATGCCTACAGTTCTACCTTTAGTTACCCCTACTTTCATTCCTTCTTTTTCCTAAGTGTAAGTTGCTTTGTTGTGGCTTTAATCCATTGGATCTATTTTCGGAATGTAAAAAAAGCAGGGACTTTATTCTTCCCCTTGATCGGCCTTTCGGCTTTCTTCTTTTTTACTCTATTTTCCACCGAACAAGCGGCCTTTTTTACCCCATTTTCCGATAGAACCTTTTCTTTCAATTGGGTTTTGTCTGGTTATGCTGTCCCCTTGTTATTTACCCTGCTCTTTTTTGCCTTCCGTTTTTGGTCTGGCATCGAAAGAAATATGGCTTCCAAAGGTGGCTTGGCTTTTTTGTTTGTTTTTATCTTGATTATGGGGTCTTTTAAGGGGTTGATTTACTTGAATCTTCCCAATGATTTCTCCAGGGAAGGGCAACTTCAGGCGGAACCTTTAAATCTGATGCAAACAAGGTGGTTGATTACCTTGAAAAAGAACGACCACTATGTTCACCAGGTATTCAACCTCATTGGTGGGTTTGAGAGTAACCCGAAAAAAAGCCCCTTGGCAGACGAGGTGGATATTTTTAAAACACTACTCTTAGAGCCAGCCTTGGCTCAAGTTTACTTTCAAGAATTTAAAAACCCAGTGGTCAGTTTATCCTTTGTTCACGACAATATTTTAATTGAAATAACAGAGCTTTACCCCTTAACTGAGCTGGTTTGGATTCAATCGTTATCCATCATTAAAAATTCTTCAGGCCAAACAATAGAAACGAAAGTCCAAAGAAAGAGTTTCTTTTAAAGCGAAACTAAACCCTTGGCATTGAATTTATATAAAAAAGCCCTTACCTCTTTTGGTAAAAAGGGTTAAAATATAAATTCAAATTATCATTAATTGAATTTATGTCGAAAAAGTTACTTTTTCTTTTTGTTCTAGTTGCCCTGCTCCTCCCCTCTTGCGCCCAAAATAAGCCTAAAAACGATCTCTTTGCAAAGTGGCCTAACTCGCCATCTGGTCTGGCTTTAAAAGAAGATGTGGTTAAACTCCGCACAGATCGACTAAAGAATATACGTAAACTTATAGCCCAATCCAAACCAAAAGAGGCAGAAGAAATTGCCTATAAGGCGTTACTTCAAGACCCTGCCCAAATCAATCTCTGGTTGACATGGGCGAAAATTTTAGAGGCTCAAGGGGAAACCCAAAAGGCGCTAGATAGCTTAACCAAAGTTATAAAAGAAGATTCTAAAAGGAACGATGCACTAGTTGCGAGAGGTCTATTTTTATTAGACTTAGGTTTCAAGGAGTCTGCGAGAAACGACCTTGAAAGGGCTAAAAATAACTTTGAGTACCAAGCTTCTTTTGAGTTGTATTTCGGCTTGGCCCAAGTGTACTACGAGGCAAAAAACTACCCAAAAGCCCACGAGTCCATCCGCTTTGCTAACGTTATCAAAGATGATGAAGCGGCTTTATATCTGCAGGTAAAATTAGAAAACCTTGCCCGTGACACTCAAACAGCTAAAAAAACCCTGTTAAAGGTGATCGCCTTAAACCCAGAGCCTTTAGAATATCACCAATACTACATTGAGTTTCTTTTTTATCTAAAAGAATACCCCACCTTGGTGCAGCACCTAAAAGAATCTATCAAGCGTTACCCAAATGAAGCTTGGTTCACTTTGCGTTTGGCCTCTTATTATCTGGAAACAGAAGACGTTATTACTGCCAAGCAGCTCCTAGAAGATTCCCTTGGTAATTTCTCTAAAAATGCCACCATTAACTATCAGTTAGCTAAAATCTACCATGCTGAAAGAAAAGTTGACCGAGCACTCACTTACTATAAAAAGGCCCAAGCTTTTGAGCCTGAAAATGACAGAATTTTAATTGATCTTGGGCGAATCTACTTTCAGTTAGGAAAGTTTAAAGAAGCGACAGGCTATTTTGAGCAGGCTAGAAAATTAGGCTCAAATAAAATGATTGTCTATGAGGCCTTAGCCAAGTTCTATCACCAACAGGGTGATAACTTTGAAGCGGAAAGGACCATTGTCCAAGGGTTACGTATCAACCCCAGGTATTCCACGCTACTCAATGAGTATGGCAGTATCTTAGAGCAAAGAGGCCAGATTAAAGATGCCATTAAGGCCTATGAAGCTTCATTGCCTTTACATCGACAAAGGTATTTTGTTTTAGGCAAGCTTGGTAACCTTTACCGAATTCAAAAGCAGTATGTTAAAGCTAGGTCCTATCTCAATGAGGCTATGTTGCTGCGGCCGCAAGCCACTTGGCTATCCAATCATCTCATTCAGCTCTATCGAGACCTAAAAGAGTGGGATAAAGCCCTTTTTGAATTGCAGAAAATGGCTAGCTCCAACCGCTCTGGCTATTGGGCCCATGCTAAGATTGCTGAAATTCAGATCACTTTAAAAAACAACCAAGAGGCCTTAATAGAAGCAAATAAAGCTTTAGAGTTAAAGCCGGATGCTATTTGGATCTACCAACTCAAAGCAAAAGCTCTAACAAATTTAAAACGCTACCCCGAGGCACAAGAGGCGTACCAGTCTGTTTTGGCCAGAGACCCTAATAACCCAATATTACTTACGCTTTTAGCCTACAGCCAAAGCTTTACCGATAAAGAAAAAGCAACTGCAACCTTAGAGAAGGCCTTGAATTTTGGTGAATTCGATTTTGCAGGCATAGAGTTGTACAATTACCTCTCAGGGCATTCGCTAGACCTCTGGGGGATCGCTCCAAAATCCATTGAGGCAAAGGCCTTTAAGGCGATAATAGAAAGCAATAAACCACAAACGAAACGACTCTTAGCAAAACTTAAAAAGAGTCCAAACGGGCCTTATATTACCTATCTCAACGATTATCTTCATCATGGGACAAAGGCAGAATTAAAAACCTCAAAATTGAAACCTAAAACAGCATGGCAGTATTACTATGTTAGTTCCTACTTTTACTTAAAGAAGAACGACCAAAAGGCGCAGGTTTTAATGGAAAAGGCCTACCAGTTAGCGCCTGAAAATCCATGGATTACCGCCAAATTAGGCTTGATTTATGAACGTCAAAAAAAGCACCAACGGGCTATTAAATTACTGAAAAAGCATTTGGACCAACGTCCAGAATCTATTTGGATTCAACTGAGGTTAGCTTCCAATTATGATATGATCCAAGACGGTATCAATTCAGAAAAAGTTTATTTGGATATTTTAGCGAAAAGACCAAATGAGCATATCGCTCTAAATAACCTCGCATGGCTGTACGCCACAACTACTGACCCCACCTTAAAAAAGAAAATTGGTCAGGCTTTAGCATTGTCCTTAAAGGCAGTTGACATAAATCCTAATTCTGCCAATTTAGATACCTTGGCAGAAATTTACTATCTTAGGTCTGACTATGATAAGGCTTTAAAAGCCATTGAAAGAGCCTTGGATAAAGATAGGAACTCACAAGACTACTTTAAGCGCCAAAAGAAAAAGATCTTAAAAGCCATTAAAGAACACAAATAATAAACACTAAACTACTGAGACCCGATGCCAACACATAAAAAGGCAAACCCCAGCTTAGAAGAAGCAACAGAGCATTTTTTAAGGACATATCTTTACCGAATTCACTCTACTATTGCCCGTGATATGGACAATACTCGGCTGACCGACCGGTACAAGGCGCTAGCCTATGCTGTTAGAGATGAAATCATAGATAAATGGCTCAAGACACAGGTTTACTACTATGAAACAAATCCTAAGCGTGTTTATTATCTTTCTTTAGAGTTCTTAATGGGTAGAACCCTAGGCAATGCATTGCAGAACCTTGATATGACAGAAATTGCAGAGAGTGCTCTTTCTAGTGTGGGCACCAAACTGGAAGATATGGAAGAGCAAGAGCCAGATGCAGGCCTTGGAAATGGTGGTTTAGGCCGTTTGGCAGCTTGTTTTTTAGATTCTATGGCTACCTTAGAATTGCCTGCCTATGGTTATGGTATTCGCTACGAGTACGGAATGTTTGAACAACGCATTGAAAATTTCCAGCAAACAGAAGCACCAGATAACTGGTTGGCAAAGGGTTGCCCATGGGAACTTCCTCGTCACGAAGTGGATGTGGAATATGAAGTTAAATTCAAAGGTTCTGTTAGAGAAGTGAACATGGATAAGGGCCTAACCAAGTACATTTGGGAACCAGGCGAACGAGTTATTGCTGTTTGTTATGATGTGCCTATTCCAGGTTACAAAAATAATACTGTGAACAGCCTTAAGCTATGGTCTGCAAGATCAAACCAAGAGTTTGATTTAACCCTATTTAATGCCTCTGACTATGTTGGTGCTGTAATGGATAAAAACCGCTCAGAGGTTATCTCCAAAGTGCTTTACCCCAATGACCAGAATGTTCAGGGTAAAGAATTGCGCTTGATGCAACAGTACTTTATGGTTGCAGCCTCTTTGCAGGACATTTTAAGGCGCCTTGATAAGTGTGGCGACCCCATGACGGAACTACCAAATAAAGCGGTAATCCAGCTCAATGATACCCACCCTTCCATTGCTATTCCAGAGTTGATGCGAGTCTTAATCGACGAGCGGGATTTTGGTTGGGATGAGGCTTGGGCCATTACAACAAAAACCTTTGCCTATACAAACCATACTGTCTTGCCTGAGGCACTAGAGAAATGGGATGTGCCTTTAGTTGAGCATATTTTGCCTCGTCATATGCAAATCATCTATGAGATCAACCAGAGATTTTTAGATGACATTGCAGGCCTCTACCCCGGTGATTGGGAACGACGTGCAAGAATGTCTATCGTTGCTGAGGATGGAGTAAAGTCGATTCGCATGGCTCATTTGGCTATTGTGGGCAGTTTCTCTATCAATGGTGTGGCAGCTCTACACTCCGATCTTTTGACCAAAGGTATTTTTAAAGATTTCTATGAAGCCTATCCAACTAAGTTTAACAACAAAACCAATGGGGTAACCCCAAGAAGATGGCTGAAGCATGCCAACCCTGCCTTGTCAGAGTTGATTACTTCAAAAATTGGTGACGGTTGGGTGAAGCATTTGGATGAGTTGAAAAAATTAGAAAAATTTGCCGATGACCCTGAATTCCAGAAGGATTGGCAAGCAGTAAAAGAACAAGACAAACAAAAACTTGCAGATATTATCCAAGAGAAATGTCACTTGCGTGTTAGTACCCAAGGGATTTTTGATGTTCAAGTAAAACGAATCCACGAGTATAAAAGGCAATTACTAAACTTGCTTCATGTTGTTCATATGTACAACAGAATCAAAGATGGTCATGAGTCTGAAATTGTTCCTCGAACCATTATTTTTGCTGGTAAAGCAGCACCTGGTTATAAAACGGCAAAAGATATCATCCATCTCATTAGCTTAGTGGGAAGACAGGTCAACCGTGAGCTGAAGGCTCAAAAATACATGAGTGTTGTATTCTTGCCCAATTACAGCGTGAGTTTGGCTGAACATATCTTCCCAGGGTCTGATCTTTCAGAGCAGATTTCTACAGCTGGTATGGAAGCCAGTGGCACTGGAAATATGAAATTTGCCTTAAATGGCGCCCTCACCATTGGAACTTTAGACGGTGCCAATGTGGAAATGGAAGAGGAAGTTGGTTCAGAGAACATATTTATTTTTGGTAAAACTACCGAAGAAATTCATGAACTGCAAAGGGACGGCTATAACCCTTGGGACTATTACAACAATGATGCTGATCTAAAGCGTGTTTTAGATATGATCTCTTCAGGCTATTTTAACCCCAATGATCCAGATTTATTCAAGCCCTTAATTGATGGCCTACTTGATGGCGGTGACCCCTTCTGCCTGCTGGCAGATTTTAGAGCCTATATTGAGTGCCAAGATAAGGTTTCTGAATGCTACCGAGACCAAAAGAAATGGACTAAAATGTCTATTTTAAACGTTGCTCGCATGGGCAAATTCTCTTCTGATCGCACCATTGAGCAGTATGCTAATGAGATCTGGAATGTGAAAGCCTGCCCTGTTCCTGACTGGCAATGACCTTAGAAGAAAAGCCCTCAACCGCTTCTAAAGCGCCTGAGGGCAAGACCACTCCAACTCATTCAATTGACGATAAAGACTACCTGCAATTGCCCACTAAGGTGGGGGCTCAGGGGATTCAATTTACTAAAAGCCTAGGTAACCTTGGGTTTTTATTTGCTGAATCTGTAAAGGTTATGTTTGCTGCCCCCTTCCGTTGGCGGCTCTTTGTAAAGCATTTAGAGTTCATCGGCAATAAGTCTCTTGCCATCATCCTTCTTACTGGGTTTGCCGTTGGCGCAATCCTAACCTTGCAGCTTGCAACCACCATGCGGGATTTTTCCTCTGAAAACATGGTCGGTGGTATTGTCGCTTTGGTCTTGTCTAAGGAACTGGGGCCGCTCTTGGCAGCTCTAATGATCAATGGCCGTGTTGCTAGCGCCATTGCCGCTGAAATTGGCACCATGAGGGTCACAGAACAGATTGACGCTCTTGAGGCCATGTCTGTAGATTCAGTGCAGTATTTAATTAGCCCTCGGCTTTTTGCAGGGGTGGTGATGCTACCCTTCATGACAGTAATTTTTAATATGGTGGGCATGGTTGCCAGTTATATCATTGCCATTCATTTGCTGGATTTAGACCCTGGTGTTTTCTTTTCTAAAATATCCGATTTTTTAACCTTGGGAATTATTTTCAAGGGCTTAGCCAAGTCGGCTTTTTTCGGTCTGATTTTAACCTTTGTGGGTAGTTACCACGGCTACTATACTAAAGGTGGTGCCGCTGGCGTTGGAACTGCCACTACCTCGGCCGTAGTTGTTGGCAGTGTATTGATTATGGTGATGGATTACATCATCGGCGCTTTTATGGTTGCTTAAATATGATTGAATTTCGCCAAATCTCTAAATCCTTTGGTGACCAGAAAATTTTAGACGGCATCAACATCCACTTTCCAAAAGGAAAAATTTCCGTTGTCATCGGTCGTTCTGGTGCTGGTAAATCAGTGATTTTAAAGCAGATCATGGGTTTTATTCAGCCAGACAGCGGCCAAGTATTGATAGACGGTCAAGACACTACAGATTTCACCCCTCTACAATGGAGAAAAATAAGAAAAAAGTTTGGAATGCTTTTCCAAGATTCAGCACTTTTTGACTCAATGAACGTCTGGGAGAATGTCGCATTCCCCCTTATTGAGCATACCTCAAAGTCTCATTCAGAGATTGATATAATTGTTAAAGAAAAACTCAAATTAGTTGGCCTAAATAATGCACACAAAAAGGCCACGGCAGACCTATCTGGTGGTATGCGTAAGAGAGTGGCCTTGGCCAGAGCAATTGCATTGGATCCTGAAATTGTTCTCTTTGACGAACCAACCAGCGGCCTAGACCCCATTGTTTCAACAGTGATCGATCACTTGATCATTGATACGCAAAGGGCGACAGGTTGTACCTATATAGTGATCAGCCACGATATAACTGCTGCATTTCGCATCGCCGATAAGATTGCCATGATTTACGATGGTAAAATTGTTATTGATGCAGATAAAGAGGAGGTCAAAAATACCAATGACCCTCTCGTAAAGCAGTTTATCACAGGGAGCCTTGAAGGCCCCTTTGATATATTTTACTAAAAAAACGGAATTTTCTGCCCCTTTCCTAGGAAAAAGAGGCAATTTATTTTGTAATAAAAGGCTGAATTGCGCGACTTTTTTAATAAGCTTATTGATCAGTTTAAATCTCTGCAGGGATTAAAAACTGAGGCCAACGTGGGGATTTTGATTCTCACCGCAGCAGTGTTTCTAGCTTATGCCTCCGTGCGTGTAACTCGCTTTGACCCCGACCTTTCTGGTTCTTACGAACTGCAAATCCCCTTTGAAAACGTAACAGGCCTTGCTACCTCTACAGCCGTGAGGATAGCAGGCATCCAAGTAGGTGAAGTGATTGCCATTGAACTTGTCGATGGTAGGGCTTTAGTTACTGTTGCCGTCTATGATAAATACCGCCTCCATGCCGATTCTCGCGCAACGATCAAATCAATTGGAATCTTAGGCGACAAGTACATAGAAGTAACCTTAGGCTCTGCAAACCAGCAGTACCTAACCCACCGAGACCAAATTGCTTTGGTCGACCCAGCCTCGGATTTAGATAGCTTAATTAGTGATTTGAGCTTGATTTTAACAGATGTCAAAGCCGTTACCTCGACTCTAAATGAAAGCCTCGGTGGCCAAGAAGGCACCGAGAAAGTCACAAGGATTGTAGGCAACCTCGATGAATTAACGGGTAATTTGAATTCAGCCATCAAAGTTACCAACCAAAAAATCGGGCCTATCATGGCCAATTTGGAACAATTTACAGGGGACCTTTCGGGCATAACTGGCGAGAACCGTATGGAACTTAAGGCAATGGTTGCCAATCTGCGTGACTTTAGTGAAGAGATTTCTGACTTTATGATTGAAAATAAAGACCAGTTGAACCGTACCTTGAGCAACCTAGATTCCTTTATGGCAGCAATGGCCGCCGAAGGGCCAGGCATTACCAAGGACTTAAAAGGAATTCTACAGGAAAATAGAGAAAATATCAAAGTGACCATGGAAGAGGTAAGGGGGGCATCGGCCAACCTAAATCAAGCTATGGAAAATTTAGATTCCATCGCCTATAAGATTGATTCAGGCCAAGGGACAATTGGCGGCCTTGTTAATGATGAAGAGACCATTGATTCGATCAATGAAGCTTTAGACGGCGTAAATGAAGTCTTAAGTCCCGTAAATAAAATGAAGATTGGCTTAGGCTTTAGCTCAGAAAAATTGACAGCACGTAATAAGTATAAGTCTTACGTGTCTCTCGACCTTAAACCCGTTAGAGACCACTACTATACCTTGCAGATGGTGCATGCCCCCGATGGGGACGAAACCGTGACTGAGACCATTGTTACAGATAATTCAAGTGACTCTGTGACTCAAAACACCACGACTTACGAAACTGTAGATAGTTACAAGTTCAGTTTGATGGTGACCCAGCGCTTCTTTGACACCGAACTAAAATTTGGTCTTATGGAAAACTCCGCAGGCTTTGCCATCAACCAGTATTTTGGTAAACGAGATCAGTTTGCCCTTAATTTACAGGCCCACGACTTCAGTCGAACAGCTGAACCCTACAATTTAAGGACTGGCGGTTATTGGCGATTTATGCAAAACTTTTATATGGTTGCAGGTATTGACGACATGATTAATACTACGACAGACAGCAACGGACTTGCAAAGAAAAACCCCTTCTTTGGTCTTGGAGTTAGCTTCACAGAAGACAACATGAAATCCATTTTGGGTACAGCAACAGGGGCGATAGGCGGAAAGTAGATGAACATAATTACAACCTTTATAGCTCTTTTGATGGTGGGAGACGCAGTCTTTACATTAACAAATTTTGCTAGGGTTGAAAATATGATCCATCAGATATTCCCTGACTTAGATTTAAGGAAAGTTGCACTTGTTGAAGGTTTGGCTGGTCTTGGAATCATCTTGATTAAGATGGTTACCGACTCCTTTGTTTGATTTCAGAAGCTTCCCTGTAAAAATTTAAAACTTATAATTAAAGATGTTCGATAAGCATATCACCCTAGTTTTAATTCCCCAAGAAACCAGCGAAGTTAAAAAACTACGCCTGCCTTTAAATTTCTTTATTTTAGGCGTTGTCTTGGTTGTTGGCTTTGTAATTGGCTGGAGTTTTTTCGTATATGATTACTTAACGATACGGACGAATATTGGCCAGTTAGAGCAAAACAAAAAGGTTCATTTTCTGCAAAAAAACAAACTCAAAGCCTTTGCTCAGGGCCAAGAGGATAGTGATATTCACCTCAATCATTTGGATGAATTATACTTTAAGCTGAGAAGCTTAACGAGCTTAAAGTCCCAAAGAAATTTGAGCCAACAAGAATTAGATGACCGCGTAAAACAGGTTGCCAGCGCCCAGACAGAAGGTGTGTTGCATATCATTTCTAGTGACTTAGCCGCAGCAGAGCAGGATACAAAAGAGCACAATGAAAAGGTGACGAGCCTTCTCAACTTCTTTGCTAAACCTACCAACCCCATGAACCACTTCCCTCGCATTTGGCCAGTAAAGGGCCTTTTGACTACAGAATTTGGGATGCACTTTGACCGCCTCACAGGCCAGACGAAACCCCATAATGGGATTGTCTTTGCCACCACCAGCTTTTCCCCTGTTAAGGCTACTGCAGATGGTATTGTGGAATATGCTGGCGCCGATGAAGCCTATGAAAACTTAGTGGTCTTAGATCATGGCAATGGGATTAAAACTCGCTACGGGAACATATCCATTCCTCAGATTGAAGTGGGCGATATTGTGTACCAAGGGTACATCATCGCTGAGGTCGCAAACACAGGCCGCACCACAGGGCCACAGTTGTACTACGAGATTCGTCTCAATGATATCCCACAAAACCCTATTAAATATATACCCTCCCAAACAGAAGTTCGGTAAGGCAAAAGTCTGACCAAGCCACTCAAATTAAAGTGAGGCGCTTGCCCGAATTTGCCCTGTACAAACCTCAGGTAGCTTGGGTTTTGCTAAAAGCCAAACAATCAAAGCTTCTTTCAGGCTGTCACCTTTCTTTTTTGCCTCCAGAAAATCAGGGAAAAAGAGCTTGCCTGCTACACCTCCACCACCACTCAGGTGATACCCACCGACAAGCACCCTATATTTAGAGGTGAAGTCTTTTGATTTAAGGAAAAAGCCAGGTTGTTTATAATCTAGTTTTTCCTTTAAGTTTAGGTAAAACTTCTGGTTATATTTTTGGGCCTTACGGCCTAGGTTTGGCCTTGAGGCAAGTTGCAATTGTCTTCTGTTTAATGTTACAGCAAAGTAGCTGTTATCATATGATAAAAACTCTGAAATTGCATGCCTCGTGAGGCGCTTTCCTTGGTGGCCTACAAAGGATTTTATCCTGATGGCAGGAAGTAGGGTCCCATCTAGGTCTTGCCGTTTTGTGGCTAAGCTTAAAGCTTGGTTTAAGCATTCAGCCAAACGCTTTTTATCTGTGGAAATGAGGTGAAAGGGTAAAGGCTGGTGAATCCATTTTATATATTCTGGGCTTATGGATTTTTTATAATCTGAGGCTATTTCCTCATTTTCAAGTGCTTTAAACCAGATTGCATCCTTTGGGACCCATTTCTTACCCTTGTTCCTAAGTAAGGTCACGTGAAGCAAAGCCTTTGCATGGTGGCCTGCCGAAACAAAAGGGGTAGCGCCAATAAAACTGACTTGCCCACTTTTATAGGGAATCCGTCGGTGGTCGTGGCCACTAACGGCAAAATCGATCCCTTTAATTTCTTTGAGAAGTTTATAGGCCTGATTTGGTGGGGTGATGCCCCTTGACTTGGCTGCCACTTCGCCTCTGCGGGGATTTGTTCCAGAGTGAACTAGAGCAATGAGCAAATTTGGTTTTTCCTCAGCCCTAATTTTAGTCACCCAGTACTGCCCTTGAGCAATCATATCTTTCGCCTCGAGGCCCGCCAGTTTTTCTGGAGGCAACCAAATGGGTAAGCCTGCTGTGGTTAGGCCAAGAATGGCTATTTTAAGGCCTTGCTTGTGGATAATTTTATAGGGTTGAAACTGGTTTACACCTCTCCGATATAGATTGGCAGAAACAAATAAATCACCGGGCCCATAATATTGCTCAAAGGTGGGGTTTTCTTCTAGATCGTGATTGCCAACTACAATAGCATTGTAGCCCAAGTCCCTAAGTTTGTTGAAAAATAGGTTGTTTTGGGGGGTAAATCGATTGGCAAAGGTCACGTAAGGGGAACCTTGCATGGTGTCACCGCCATCAACAAGTAAAAGGTCAGGGTGTTTTTTTCGCAAAGCCACAATATGAGGCTCCAAATGAAGCAAACCCTTAGGTTTTCTATTTGGATAAAGGTAGCTAGAACTGAGCCAACCATGAAGGTCAGAAGTAATGAGGAGGTTTACCTCCTCGGCCAGTAATTTAAGTGTGGCCGAGAAAGTAAGGAGGGAGAAACAAAGGATAATTTTTAAAAAACCTTTCATTTCCTTTTCATTAAAGTGATAAAAAGGCCTACACCATTTAACTCTTGGGGAGTAAATAAATGGCTCCCTACAAAGTCTTCGCCCGTAACAGGTTGCTTATAGCCTAGGAGACTAAAGTCACTGTTATCCTCTAAAAAGGATTCAATCACATCTTCATTTTCTTGAGTAAAAATAGAGCAGGTTACATAGGCTAAGGTGCCATTCGTATCTACCAAGGTAGCGCCCAATCTTAAAATTTCACCTTGGAGTTTTTGGTATTTCTCAATGTCTTCATAGGTCGTTCGCCAGCGCAAATCAGGCGCACGTCGCCAAGTACCTGAGCCAGAACAAGGAGCATCCACAAGCACGCCTGCAAAGTTTTCATCAAAGACGGGGAAAATTCTACCATCCCAAAGATCCATACCGATGTTGCGCATTTTGGTCTTTTTTACACGCTTGATGCCTTCATTTATGGTGCCTTGCCTGATGTCTAAACCAAAGACACGTCCAGTACCATTTAGCCTTTCGGCGATATGTAAGCTTTTACCCCCTGAGCCTGCACAAAGGTCCAACCATTTCTGGTGTGGCTCAATAGGTAGGACGTTACCAACCATCTGACTGCTAATATCCTGCACCTGAAAGTAACCCTTTTTGAAACCTTCAATGGAAGGCAAGTTGGGCGTGGTTAAAACCTCTAGGGTGTTGCTCAAGCTTTCATGCTTTCTAAAGGGAATGTCTTTGGTCTTGAACTCAGTGATGATCTTTCCCATTTGCTCTTGCCTGCAACGCAACCAAAGAGGCGCACGCTTTTGAGTAAACTCGTAATATTCCTTCGGTTGCTCAGGTGCAAACTCAGGGTTTAGGTGTTTGAGTTCTAACTTAGGGTTCAGGCTTTGGATCAAGGCCAGTTTTTTATCTAAGTCAAACTGATCTGGGCATTCGCAAGCCTTTAAAAACTCTAAATCCAATTCTAAGGATTCGGCCCAAAAGACAATTAAGGGGGTAATTTCGTTGGAATCAAGCAAATAACCTAAGAGCAGTTTCTTGCTATTGTCGGCTTCAATCTCTTTGATCCAGCCAAACCAGCGGGCAAGTCCAAAAAGGCTGCCTGAAATAAATTTTCTATCCTTAGACCCAAAACTTTTGTTGGCTCTGTAAAGCTGACTTAGGGATTGGTCAAGTGGGGAGTTGAAGGGGTAAAGCTCATTAAAAATTTCTAAGAGCTTTTGGATTTGGGCTTTGTATCTATTTTCTTTCATTTTACTTTATATATAAGATCGCACAAAAAAAAAGCCAGGCACAAGGCCTGGCTCTTTTTTTTTATTGAAATGAACAAACTAATTGATTATTTCATTTGATCTAAGATTTCGTCTTCTGTCTCAAGTGGCGGAACCTCTCCTGCAATCTGGTCTTGTCGACCCTTTTCAGCGCTCACCTTTTTTTCGTGGTGAGAAGCCATCTTTCCGCGGCGAAGCTGTTTTTCAAGCTTGTCTACACACATGTCGATCGCTTTGTACATTGAATCGGGATCTTGAGCCTCAGAGTTTAAAACAGTTCCTTTACCCTTGACTGTAGCGTGAATGTGATTTCGGTATTTCTCGACACCGATATGCACGTCAGCTTTTAATTGAGAATCGGAGTATTTTTTAATCCGACCCATACGCTCAGTAATGTGGGTTCTTAGGGCGTCTGTCAACTCCATATGTTTTGCAGAAATTTGTAGGTCCATAGACTTCTCCTTATGAACATGATTGGCTGCATGCCAAATTAGAAAACTCAACCTTGAGTTTTCGCAAGTGTTATAGCTAATATACTAGCTTTTAAATGAATTGCCAGCAAAATAAAGTAATTATTTGTAAAGGGGTATAAATTTGTTTATCATTTTACTAATTCTTCTAAAAGTCGTTTCTAATTTTCCTTAAAAGGCCAATTTTTTCGATCTCCGTCTTTGTTCCGTCGGGGTCAAGCAGTTTTGAAAGCTCCTTTGTGTGGACCCTAAAAAAGGGATTTGTTTTTTTTTCTTGGCCCACAGTCGTTGAGGAAATGGACCCATAATTTGGCTCCAGCCTAGTTTTAAGTAGATCAATCTCTTTGTTGTTTGGTTCAACGGACTTGGCAAAGGCGACGTTTACTTTTGCGTAATCGTGTCCTACATGCAGGGTAGTTTCGTCAGGTAAAGAAATAAATCGCTGCATAGCCCTATGTAGCTCCTTAGGGCGACCTTCGAACATGCGACCGCAACTACAAATAAAAAGGCTGTCAGCGACAAACAAGTGGTCTTCAAGCTGATAACAGATAGAGGTTCTTGTGTGGTAAGGGGTGGCCATGATTCTAAAGGTATGTTCCCCAATTTCTAACTTATCCCCATCGGTTATAATTTCCCCTTCACTTTTAAAGGTGGGCACAAAGGGGGGGTGATAGAGTTTTGTTTCTGGAAAATGCATCATAAAGTCATCGATGCCATCTACATGATCCCAGTGGTGGTGGGTGATGAGCAGGTGGCTCACCTTTAAACCTTTCGAATAGATGTAATCGGAAACTTGGGGAGAGCCACAGTCAATCAAAATACCTAAGTTAGGGTCAGAAGACGTAATATAGTAGGCGAAGTTTTCGTTATTGTAAGGAATGGGTAGGATATCGGTCATTTTACTGGCTTTGAGTAGCAATAACTAGTTGAGTTTCTAGATCCTTAGGGACCTCTTTTATCATAGCATCAATCCCAACTTTGGTCACGGGGTGAATAAAGCTTGGAGCCAACTCCTTTAAGGGAACTAAGAAAAAATCCCTTCTTGCAAGATCGTAGTGGGGCACTGTTAATTCTGTGGTATCAATAATGTCATCGCCAAAGGTTATAATATCTATATCAATGAGGCGGTTGCTCCAGCGTTCTTTATTTCTAACCCGACCGAAGGCGAATTCTACCTCTTGCAGGCCTGCAAATATTTGATCCACAGAAAGCTCGGTTTTAAAGGCTAAAACTAAGTTATAGTAAGTCGGTTGATCGAGGCCCGTAAAGGGTTCACTTTTGTAGATCTGAGATGATTGAATTTGGCAAAGAAACTTGGCACTCAGTTCCTTGTGTACCTTAGAAAAGGTATCAAAAACATCACCAAGGTTCGCCCCTAGGCCTAAAAAAACTTGGGTCATTTTTTTAATTTTGTTAGGGGAGGCAGAAGATGTAGTTCTGTTAGAACTTGTAATTGTACTGCATTAAAGGAATCTGGTCCGATGCCATTATGGTCATGGGGTCAGACTCTAAACCTGGTGCATGTGGAAACTGATGGGCAATGCGACTTCTATTAGAATCAAAGCTTACACCAATCAAGGATAGGTAAACACCTGCGCCTAAACCACCTAAACCACCGTAGGTAGCGCCAGTTATGAATTGAATTGTAAGTTGTTTGAAAGAGTATCTTTCTTCTGTAGTTTTGGAATCATCCAAAATAGTGAGGCTCATGTAGACAAGACCTCCAGCCACAGAACCCCATAAAACGTTGTGAAAAACGTTTTTCATAGGTGGGTCTGGTCGCCCCATTACTGGTGCTGCAATAGCTCCACCGTCAGCGGCAGCTTCCTGCGCAAAAGTAGGCGTGGCAGACAAGGCTATCAGGCAGAAAATCAATGATCCAATCAGGGTTTGTTTAAGTAGCATAGTAAAACTCTTAAGCCCTGGACTAGACCAAGACTTTGATTAACCGTTTAGTTCTTTACGAAAAACCTTTGAGGGGTAAAAAGTTACCACTGTGCGCTCGCAAATCTCATAAGACTCTTTAGTCTTAGGATTACGGCCCATGCGGGGGTTCTTACGGCGAACCTTGAACTGGCCAAAGCCAGAAATCATAACTTCTTCACCTTCTTCAAGGGTATCTTTCATGATGTCTAAAATCGCTTCAACCAAGTTCTTTGCATACTTTCGGTCGAGCGTGATCTTTTGCATCACATCACGAATAATGTCTTCCTTAATTCTCGTCATAATTCCTCTATTAATGACTTTTTTAAAGCTTTATGCCTATGCGGTATAGGATTCATCGTTTTTAGACTAATCTAAAAAATTGATGAAAGCAAACCCCAAATATTCAAAAGAACAAAAAAGATCGAATTATAACAACCAAACCGTCACTTGGGCTTGGCTTCTTGTGTAATCCATGCGAAATTAGTTCCTAAATGAAACTAAATAAAATCTTTTTTGTAATTCCTTTTTTTTTAACAGGACTTTTTACGGCCAATAGCTTTGCCCAGACTTTTAAATTAGAGTCTAAGCCATTAGAACTTAAAGAAATCTTTGCAGAGATTCAAGGAAAAAATTTAAAACTTTTAATTCGCATCCCAAAAGGTGCCCATGTTTACTCTGTATTATTACCTACAGATCATGGCCCCATGCCCACTAAGCTCTTTCTGACACCTCAGATTCAAATAAAATCTGCTAGATTAAATGAATCAAAGGCAGTAGAACTGTATGATGAAGCTTTTAATGTGAAAACCTTGGCCCATAAAAACGAGTTTTCACTTGAGGTAGATTTGGGTAAAGCCCCAAAAATAAAGCCTGTAACTGGTTACATTGAATACCAAATTTGCAGTAATTTAATTTGCTCCATGCCGCAAATGCTTCCCTTTAGCGCATACTAAAACCTTTGAGAATATAATGATCTTTTTTTTATCAGTTGCCGGTGTTTTAACCACACTTTGGACTTCCATCCTCACCATTTTTAGCACCAAAAAAATGCCTGAATCTAGATATCGATCTAGCTTCCGAGTTATTTTATGGAGTAAACGAGTTTGTGCCCAGATCGGCTTAGAAATTAAGGTGGAATTTGCTACTAAAATTGCCCAAATCGAAGGTCGACCCCATATGATTATGGTCAACCATCGCAGCCTTTACGATATTCCTATTTGTATGCGCGGCTTTAAATTTTGGCATGTAAGAAACATTGCTAAGGCGGAACTATTCAATATTCCTATTTGGTCTAGAGCTATGAAAATAGCGGAATTTATTTCCATTGATCGCTCTAACCCACAAAGTGCTATGGAGTCTTTAGAAGAGGCAAAACGAAAAATGCAAGACGGGCTGATTGCTTGGATCGCCCCTGAAGGCACAAGGTCTGCCACAGACGAAATGTTACCTTTTAAACCTGGTGGGTTTAAAATGTCCATGGATATAGACGGGGTGATTATCCCTGCGATTATTATCGGCGCTGGTAATATCATCCCTAAAAAAGGGGAGAAGGTAAAAAGGGGCCACCAAGTCACCTTGCGAATTGGCACCCCCATTGACACCCACGGAATGAAAAAGTTTGAGCGAAAACAATTGATGCGTGATGTTAGGGAAGCCATGGAAGCCCTGCAAAACAACGATAACCTACCCTATAAGTTTGATAATCCTGAAGAGGCGGCGGCCTTTGTAAAGGTTAATGAACTAGGCTAAATTCCCAGAACTAAGATTTGCCCCAGTAAGACAAAATGCCAGAGTTACCCGAAGTCGAGACCATCAAAAAAGAACTTTTGCCCCTCGTTGAAGGCCACACGATCGACAAGGTAGAGGTCTTTCGCAGCGGAATCATTAAGGGGGAAGGCTTTATTTCCAGCTTAGAGGGTAAAAAGATCCTTAAGTTGAGGCGAGTAGCCAAGTATCTTTTATTTGAACTAGACCAAGGCTATTTGCTGGCCCACTTAGGAATGACAGGTAAGTTTACTAAAAGCGGCCTAGACCCTGAAAATAATGCCGCCATTCAAAGCCACGACCGTGCTCGGTTCCGCCTCAGCTCAGGCCAAATCATCACTTTTTCTGATATTCGCTGCTTTGGCTTTTTGACCTATTTAGATGAGCTTAAAAGCTACCCCCGCCTGCAAGGGTTGGGGCCTGACGCCCTAACAGATGAGCTATCGCCAAAGGCCTTTAAAGATAAGGCCAAGGGCAAGGCAAAAAGAATCAGAGACTTCCTTTTAGACCAAAGAATCATTGCTGGGGTGGGGAATATCTACGCCAATGAGGCCTGCTTTCGGGCAAAAATTCGCCCTGCCAAAAAAGCGGGAAGCCTGACACTAAACGAGTGGAAAAGCCTTTTGGCCCAAACCCAAGAAATTATTAAAGAGGCCTTAGTCCACAACGGGACTAGTATTAGCGACTATAAGCGTGTTGATGACAAATCAGGTGACTTTCAAAATTTCCTCCAAGTTTACGGGAAAGACAAAAGCCCCTGCCCCACTTGCCAGACGCTAATTAAAAGAGAGGTCTACGGGGGTCGATCCGCATTTTTTTGCTCCAAATGCCAAAAAGTCTAAAAATCCATTCTAGCCCTTGCCAGATAAGCTAGAAGTCTTTAATTTTATACCTTAACCAACACATTTCACTCTTAAAAAACTATGAAAGACCTTTTTGTACAAAAATTCGGTGGCACTTCCATTGGCCAAGCTTCAAGGATGCAAAATGTTGCCGAAATAGTAAAATCAACCCTTGATTCAGGGGTAAGTGTAGCTGTGGTCTTAAGTGCCATGAGTGGAAAGGTTAAGTCAGAAGGTACAACCAGTAGGCTTTTAGAGGCGGCTGATAAGGCCATTAACGGAGGGGCTTACTACCGTGTTATTGATTTGTTAGAAGACAGTCATTTGACCGCTGTGGAAGAAATGATCACCGAGCCCAGGCAAAAGGAAGACCTGAAAACAGAGTTGCGGCAAGATTTTCAAAAGCTCAAATCCTTTTTAGATGCCATTGCTGTAATTGGGGAAGTCAGCCCTAGAAGCAATGATGTGATTGTGTCCCAAGGGGAAAAGCTAGCGGCCAGAATATTTGCGGGTCTTTTAAACTCACTGGGAATTGACGCTGAATTTGTGAATTTAGAAAACATCATCAAAGCCCAGTTTAATGATACAGGTATTGAGTTTTGCGCTTATGTACAAAAAGAAATTGCAGCAAGAATTAAGGCCTGTGGAGTAAAGGTGCCTGTGGTGACTGGATTTTTTGGTAATGTTGAAGGTGGAATTTTGCAGTCCATTGGTCGAGGTTATACCGATTTTACTGCCGCTCTGCTGGCCGCTGGTTGCGAAGCCAAAGAGTTACAAATATGGAAGGAAGTTGATGGAATCTACACCACTGACCCGAGAAAAGTACCCAATGCCAGAGTGCTTTCTGCTATCACACCTGATGAAGCCTTGGAATTAACTTACTTTGGCTCAGAAGTAATCCACCCCTTTACCATGGAACAAGTGAGCCGTGCAGGTATTCCTGTGCGCATTAAAAACACCTTTGCCCCTGAAAAATCAGGGACTATAATCGACCCTTCTGCCAAGCCAAACCATGAAGCTGGGCCCACAGCCGTTACTGTGAAGCGTGGGGTGACGATGCTTTCGATCAGTTCTAATAGAATGATCATGGCCTATGGTTTTATGACTAAAGTCTTTAACATCTTCAATAAGTACGAGATTATCATTGATTTTATCTCTACCAGCGAAATCAATATTTCCATGACTATATCTGAAAACCAAGACTTGGAAGCTGCAATTGAAGACCTGAAAGAACTGGGAAGCGTTTCTTTAAAAAAGGACATTGCTATTTTAAGCCTTGTCGGTGGTGGCATGAAGCATTCCATCGGTATTGCAGGGCGTATGTTTACTGTACTTGCTGAAGCTGGGGTGAATATCGAGGCGATCAGTCAGGGTGCCAGTGAGATCAATATCTCATGCGCAATCTTAGATGAAGATGGTGATAAAGCCTTGAAAGCAGTTCATACTCTGATTGAAGAGTAGTTAGTTTGGCCCTTAGCAAAAAGAAGATTGAGGCCATTTTTCAGGCTCTTAACACCGCCATCCCCAACCCTCAGTCTGACTTAGTTTTTAAAAATAATTTTGAGTTACTCATTGCTGTAATCTTAAGCGCCCAAGCGACAGATAAGGCTGTGAACTTGGTTACCCCTAAATTATTTGAGCTTGGCCCCACTCCTGAAAAATTACATGAATTGGGCCTAGAAAAGATCAAAAGCCTGATTAAAACCTTGGGGCTTTTTAACAATAAAGCCAAAAGTTTAGTTGCCTGCACTGAGGTACTGGTAACAAAACATAACTCTGTGGTTCCAAATACAAGAAAAGAGCTGGAAGCCTTAGCGGGAGTTGGGAAAAAGACCGCTGGCGTTGTATTGAATGTCGCCTTTGGTGAGCCTACTATTCCCGTGGATACCCATGTTTTTCGCCTTGCAAACAGGTTGGGATTGGTAAATACCAAGAGCGCAGAAATTACCGAGCCGCCACTTCTTAAAGTCGTGCCTGAGTGGGTGAAGCCCAAGGCGCACCATTTGCTCATCTTACATGGGCGCTACGTTTGCAAAGCGAGAAAACCGGACTGTAGCATTTGCACCGTGACAGAATATTGCAAATCTTACCCTAAATTTAAAAAACAATTGGGCTTAGAGTAGCTAGTTTAAATTTGACAGAACTTTATAGTTCTTGACCTCCCTCCCTACAATTGAAAAACTGGGTTAGATCAACTTTTTAGCACAGCCCCATCCACAAAGACCTATGAAAAACTTTCTCATTTGTTGCTTCTTTTTTCTGATGCTGCTTCCAAGCGCCACCTTGGGGGAGGTGAAAATTGCAACAGGCTCAGCAGGGGGAACCTACTACCAGATGGCAAGCGACCTTGCTGTATTAGCTAAAAAAGAGGGTATAGATGTGGTCGTGCTTGCGACAGGTGGCTCGGTAGAAAATTTAAGCCTCTTAGACCCTCAATTGCCCTCTGACCAAAGAGTGGCCATGGGCTTTGTGCAGGCAGACATTATAGAGTGGGCCTTGGGCACCAACTCAAGTTTAAAAAGGGCGGCAGGCCTGATGAAATTCCCTCTTCTTACAGAAGAGATCCACCTGTTAGTTCCTGTAGGGGTAGAATACCTGAAAGATCTAAAGGGGAAAAAAGTTTCTTTAGGTAGCGATGGCAGCGGAACCAGTTTCACAGCTTCAGTAATTTTACGAAAATTTCATGTCCAAACCCGAGTGAGGCTCACCATGCCTTATGAAAAGGCTTTAATGCGACTGGAGTCAGGTGCCATTTCAGGGGTATTTTTTGTTGGAGGTGCCCCCTTGAAAGTTTTAAGCAACCTAAGCTTAAAGGATTATAGCCAGTTTACCCTTTTGAAACTTACAGGTAGCTTTGCGCCCTATACAAAAGCGGTTCTTGCAAAGGGAACCTACCCTTGGTTGAAAGAAGATATTCCCACTTTAGGGGTGCAGAGCCACATCCTTTTTAGCTTAGATGAAAACTGTAAAGAGCGATTGCGACTTTTTCGACTGGCAGCAGACAACCTAGACCTCTTAAAAAAAACAGGTCACCCAAAATGGAAGCTCATTGCGCCGGAACAATTTGCTAAATTGAAGGGCGTTACCTGCGACTAGGCTAAAATCTATAGCTAAAATGGGGGCCACCGAGAATTCTTGTCCCTGCCACTTCGTAAGTCTTGTTTTCAAAATCATTACTGCCACCTGTTACAGATTGCGGCCCTGTAGACAGCCAAAGGTGAAACAAGAAAGATTCTGAGATCTGCCAGTAATAGCCAACCCGCACAAAATTGTAGGTTATCTCAAAGGTTCTTTTTTCATCCGCTCCAGTGCCGCTTAAGGTAACCTCGTTGTTGATGATAAAGCGCCCTGCACCAAAGTAAAATCCATCCAAATCGGGATTCAACAGATAATCGATAGCGACACCTCTGGAAGGAGTGATAACATGGCTAAAGCCTTGGTCTTTGTTTTTTTTTTCTAGATTGATCATTTCTGTCGGTAAAGTCATACCAAATTCCGCCATCCACAATGCCCAATGGCCCTCTGAATTGGGCTTGATGGCTACGGCCTTACTAGAACCACTAAAGAGATAGGGCATGGGGTCGGCTTCTAATATCAAATCAAAAGCAAAGCTATTGGTAGTTGAAATAACAAGCCAAAAGACCGACAATAGTATTTTTTTCATTTTCTTCTCCTATTAATTATATAATTAGGCTAACACTGTTAGCCTAAACTTGTCAATGGAGCCTATTAAAGCATGAAAACACCAGAGAAAATTAAGGTTGCAGCTCGAAAAATCATTTCGGAAAAGGGCCTTGATGGCCTTTCTATGCGCAAGTTAGCGACAGAAGTGGGAATCAAAGGCCCTTCTATTTACAAGCATTTCAGTAGTAAAGAAGAGTTGCTTGCAATTTTAAAATCAGAAGCCATGGGCAAGCTCTTTGACCTAGTAAATGAAGCGTCAGAGACTGAACCTGTGGCCCAATTACTTTTAATGGGTGAGGCTTACATTAAATTTTCAATCACTTTTGTAGAAGAGTTTAAGCTTTTGTTCTTTGAATCAAGCTCCATGCGGGAGTCTTTGAGTGAAGAAGTTCCTCTTTCTAATCCCTATGGACTCTTAAAAATGGGGTTTAGTAAGTTGTTACCTGAGTCCAACGATTTGGAGGTGGAAATCTTTACCTATGGGTTTTGGTCTCTGGTTCACGGTATGGCGAGCCTGAGGATTAGCCATTTAGTAAACTTTAGCCTCGAGGATTCACAAACAGATTTTACCTCTGCAAATAGGCAAGTGATGGCAAGTTATCTAAGGGGCATCAAAGCCTAAATTCAAAGAACTACCTCTTTATTGTAATATTTGCTACAATAGTAATAGATTCTTATCTGGAGGTACCATGAAACTTTTCAAACTGGGACTGGCGATCCTATTTGCTTCTGCCATGATGCTTGGCTGCAAAACAAGCGATGAAACTACAACAAGCACAACCAGTACAGGCGGAACGATAGAAATGAAAGTTGTTGCCAGCTCTACAGCTAGTAGCAATATATCCTTTGCCGTTGGTCAGGCTACGGCCACTAACTTGACCAGCCTCAAATACTTTATTAGAGACATCAAACTTTGCCAGAGTTTAACTGTAAGTGGATCGGGTTACTCAGGCCAAAGTGGTTGCATTTGGCTTTATACTGCATCACAAACCCCTGATTACGATAGCTATCTTGCAGACCAAGCTCTAGCCGATACGACCAACTACATCGATTTAATGACTACGGCAGGCAGGGATAAGCTGAATAAAACAGTAACCTTGACGGCAGAAGATGTTGGGAGTTATTACTGGGGAATCTTAGACTGGTACCGACCTATCAAGGTTACAGGTACGGTAACCTTAGCCGACGGTAGTGGCAGTCTCTACACCAAATCAGGAACAACCATAACCGAGTCAGGAACAGGCATAGGCGCTACCTATGTTACGCAAGTCACAGGTACAGCAACAGAGCCCGCTGCTGAGGTAATTGTAGTCTTGCCAAATGGAGGCAATTGGTTTCGTTTCCAAAGCCCCTTGGTAATAACAGACGCCCATATTGCGGATCAAACTTCCTTTGCCTTAAAGTTAGTCTTTAACCCTGAAGGCATTATTAAGGGCTACTCTTCCTCTACTAGAACAGGCGTAGGTATCAAGGATACTGGCACTGGTGCTGTGATTCATGTTCCCATGTTGGATTTAGCTCCTGTGGCCCACCAGGCTGGTGATACGGTAAAAAAGGAGTCTTACCTTTTGACTTATGCCGGCAGTACCATTACCCCTGTAACTATTAGAGTCGAGTTGTATTACTTGGCCAGTGACACTGCTAAAACCATTTATGGAGTAGAGGGCAAGTATCTTTATACCGCGGATTCTACAGGCGAGTTAGGTGACTTTTATAAAACCAGCTACATTGAAACTGGGACAGGCGGAACTATAGAGTTCCAAGATTGGGCTAAGGTCTCATTTTTAACTGGTTTCACTAGGCTGACAACAGCTGGTGAAACAGGCACAGCCACATTAAATTGTGCCTCTAGTTATGGCTTTGGGTCTTGCACCAGTGGCACTCTGTCTGTAACTACGAAGTTGGTCTCAGTGTCAACAGTGGAATAGGAGTAGGATTTAAATAATTAATTGGGGGAGGCAAAAGTAAACTTTGGGGTGTTTCCTGCACCTTAAAATAGACAAAGGTTAGGAGAAGTAAATCAACCAAGCTTGCCGAATGTTAAAGGTGAATAGAAAAACATCTCAGGAGAATAAAATGTTAAAATTTGCGCAAATGGCTGTGGTCAGTATTTTTATGCTATTTCTGAGCTTACCTGCCCAAGCCTTAGACCAAGGCCGTATTGATAATGCTCTTCAGATACAGTTAAACCCGATCGGTGGTGGGGTGAATCTTGGCTATCATTTTTCAAGTTGGTTCTACTTAGGCGTGGTGCAGAGTAACCCCATTTCCTTTGGCACTGGTGGAATGAGGACAGAAGACAATAATGGGGACAAAAACCATATGGATAATACTACCTTTTATGGGCAATCTGGTTATAGCTCTACATCAGGCCACCTTGCAAAAAGGCAAGCAGCGGAGATCCGCTTCACCCCTTGGTCCTTTGGCGCCTATGTTTCTTTTGGTTACCTAAAAAATGAGGCAGAATCCTTTGATCATGTTTTTGATGAGCGTGCTAGAACCATTGGCCAGAACGCCTACACAACGGGCTTTTCGGTTGAGCAGAATTCAAAAGCTTACGAGAGCCCTACCATTGGTATTGGTATCAACCACGTGGCAAATAATGGCGTTTCCTTTGGTATAGGTATGATTGCAGGTGTGAATAAAGTGGACTCGACCTCCACAGTTTCGGGGCTTTCCAGTTCCGTTACGGCAGAAGATGCTGCCCTTTTTCAAACAGATATAGACAGCTACAATCAAGAGCAATTTGGCGGAATGATTCACGCTGGAATCGGTTATAATTTCTAACCTTTAATTTGTCGCTTTTTCCTTCGCAAAAAAAGGCCCTTAGGTTATCTAAGATCTAAAGGCCGTTTTTTTTGCCGTTAACCACATATAATTACATCTTAATTGCTTCGTTATATTTTAAGGTATAATCTAAAATATATATTTTTAAGTTTTCCAAACATATCTTTGACGGGGTAAATTGTTGAGAATAATTCAAATGGGGCTAGTAGCTCTAATGCTGCTGCTCAGTGTAAGCGCAGCACAGGCACAAATGGCTCAGGGTAGGGAAGATAATCCCTTGCAGGCACAAATGAATGTGCGCAGTGGAGGCTTTACTTTTGGGTACCATGTAACAAATTGGTTATACTTTGGTGTTTCCCAGATGAACCCGTTTACCGCCGATATGGGGCAAACTTTTGAGCCTTATGATCAATCAGGACTAGAATCCACTTCTTTAGGTTACTCCCAAAAGAAAATGGCAGAGTTTCGCATAACACCCTGGAATATTGGCTTCTATTTATCACTAGGCTACTTAACTGCTAATGAAGAAACCAATACCTATACTTACGAGAAGAGAGAAAGAATCGTTGGGGAAAACACCTATACTACTGGCTTTGCCATTGATCGGGTAACTGAGGCAGATAAAGTTTCATCAATGGGATTGGGATTTAACCATGTAACCAAGTTTGGTTTTACCTATGGTGCTGCAATCAATGCGGGAACTCAGGTGGCTGTATCCTCTTCGACTGTTAAGAATCTAGATGCATCCGTGTCAGCGGCAGATGAGGCCTTGTTTCAGGAAGAAATAACAGCAAAGCATGTTGCAATTCCTTCCTTAATGTTTCATGCCGGTATTGGCTGGGCCTTTTAAGCTAGCTCATCGACCGCAACATGGTAACGTGGATCTTCGATTAGATTCACGTCAATCATGGTCCCAGCGTTTTGCAGTAGCTTCACACATTCAGGACTCAAGTGCTTTAGGTGCAAGACCTTACCTTGGGAAACATAACGCTCTGTAAGGCTGTTTATGGCCTCGATTCCAGAGTGATCCCAAACACGAGAACCACCAAAATCAATCACAACTTCATCAGGATCTTCTGCAATTTTAAATTGATCTTGGAAGGATTGGATGGAACCGAAAAACAAAGGGCCCATTAAGAAATAGGTCTTCACTCCATTTTCTGTTTGCCCCATAACATAAATATGCTTCGCATTTTCCCAGGCAAAGACGAGGGCCGAAACCATTACGCCAGTTGCAACGGCAATAGCTAAGTCTGTGGCAACGGTAATACCTGAAACTAAGATCAACACAAAAGCATCATGTTTGGGGATCTTACTTAAAATTCGTAAGCTTGACCAAGCAAAGGTACCAATGACCACCATAAACATAACGCCTACAAGGGCTGCAATGGGGATCATCTCAATGAGGCTGGAAGCAAAAAGAATAAAGGCCAACAGAAATAAAGCTGCTGAGATGCCTGATGCTCGTCCACGACCGCCAGAGTTAATGTTGATCATAGACTGACCAATCATAGCACAACCACCCATTCCACCAAAAAATCCAGTCACAATGTTCGCTGTCCCTTGGGCAATACATTCTCTGTTACCACGTCCACGTGTTTCTGTAATTTCATCAATGAGGCTCATGGTCATCAAGGATTCAATGAGGCCAATTGCAGCTAAGATCACTGAGTAAGGAAGGATAATTTTAAAGGATTCTAAAGAGAAGGGCATTTCAGGGATATGAAAGCTTGGCAATCCGCCTGAAACCTTAGTTATGTCACCAACAGTTTTAGTATCAATATTGAAAAAGTAAACTAAAATAGTTACAGTAAAAATTGCCGCTAAAGAAGAGGGCACAGCTTTTGTCAGTTTAGGTAAAAACTGAATGATAAACATGGTCAAGCCCACAAGGCCAAGCATCCAAGCGAGGGGTAAGGTGCTTAAAAGATCGCCATTGCTATCTTTAAATTGGCTTAACTGAGCTAGAAAGATGATGATTGCGAGGCCGTTTACAAAGCCCAACATTACTGGATGTGGAATCAGTCGAATGAACTTCCCTAAACGTGCGAGCCCAGCCCCAATTTGAATGATACCCATCAAAACCACTGTGGCGAATAAATATTCAACCCCGTGACGTGCAACCAAATCCACCATTACTACAGCTAGTGCACCAGTGGCACCGCTGATCATTCCAGGTCTACCGCCAATTGTAGCTGTAATTAAACCCACCATAAAGGCAGCGTAAAGGCCAACTAGAGGCTCAACCCCTGCAACAAAGGCAAAGGCTACTGCCTCTGGCACTAAAGCCAAGGCTACAGTCAAGCCTGAAAGGAGGTCATTTTTTAAACTAGCGGATCTGTGGAGGATTAATTCGAACATGGAGGAGTCTGGGGTCTGTTTTTAGGTAAACGATAAGAATCTCCTATAGTTCTGAAGCGGTCAAGGCAAAAGAATTTTTTAAACAGTTAAATTCTTTTTTACCTCTTGCCCATGGGCTATTTACAAAGGTGGGGGGCCTTGATTTTGAGTGAAATCGGAAAGGCCCAATTAGAATCTTTTTTCTTTAAAGAACCCCTGCATTATTCATGTGAGAACTATAACCCTTATCATGTACAAGAATATGCTCTAAAATCCAAGTTTGTAGCGCACTGATCACAGAGATCAATTCAGGTAGATTATCAGGGTCCATGATCTTTTTATAGTCTTCTAGTTGCTGGAGATAGATCTTATGCTGTTTCTTTTGTGTTTCAAGATTAGGATAGTTCTTCTCAGTTAAAGCCTTTTCTTCATTGGAAAAGTGGAGTTTACAGTAGTCAATTAAATCTTCCATCTTTTTAGACATTTGTTTTCTCTGGTCTTCTTCAACAATAGATTCATGAACCAAGTTAATATATTTGATCAACTGGATATGTTCTTCATCCATTTTTTTGATATTTACAGAAAGCTCTTCTGTCCAAGTCATGAATTGAGCCTTGTCCTTATGTAGGTCTTGCCCTTCAGCAATTTTAAAGTTTTCTACAGCTCGAAGCAGCCTTTCTGCAACCACAGAAATTAAGATTGCGCTTTCGTTCACCCCTTTGCTATCTGTCGCTGAGTTTTTGGTTGCCGCAGCAATGAGAGTAATGGATTTGGAAACTTCTGCCGCCCCTTGGGCCATTTCCGAGCTGGACCTTGAAACTTCCTCTGTGGCAGTAGACATCTCTGAAATCAATGCTGTTACCGCTTGCACAGCTAAGTTTCCTGATTCAATTGCCCCATTGGCAAGCTTTGATGCTTGTTCTTGTTCTTGTGACTTTAAATTAATATTGTTAGAAGAGTCTGAAACTTGGCGAATCACCTTATCAATACTAAATATGGCATCCACTGACTTAGTTGCCTGCTCTTGAATCCCTGAGATTTTACCTGCAATATCTTCGGCGGCCTTAGAAGATTGCTTTGCAAGTTCTTTAATTTCATTGGCAACAACGGCAAAACCCTTGCCCGCATCGCCTGCACTTGCAGCCTCAATATTGGCGTTTAGAGCGAGTAAATTGGTTTGCTCTGCAATTTTTTTGATCATTACAGTAACATCACCAATCTCGTTTGCCGACCCCCCTAATTGGTTCATAATTTCTGTCGCCGAGACCGAGACATTTTGTGCCGAGGCGGCAACGTCCACAGCTTCCTTGGCAAGGTTAGAAACTTCAGAGGTTGAGCTATTGATTTGATTAATGGCTGTTGCAACTTCACCAAAGGAGTCAGACATTTGGCTCGCCGAGCCTGAAATGGTGCCTATATTGGTCGAAAGCTCGTGAGTTGCGGCAGCTACGGCATCAATCGATTGACTCATTTCTACTGCGGCATTGGATATATTAGTCGATTGGTCACTCATCTCTCGAGTCGAGTTACTCATCTTATTGGAAGTAAAAGAAAGTTCCTTTGATGAACTGGTCAGTTGATGTACCTTTTCTTGCACTTGGTTAATAATGATCTTTAATTCATAGACCATTCTGGTCAAGGATAACCCCATGGCATCATGCTGGGAAACTAAAGGAACAACTACGGTTAAATCCCCCTCAGCTACTTGGTCTGCAATAATGTTTTTTGCCTTTAAGTGGCCAAGAAAGTCTGCCAAAGCTTTGGAAATCTCACCGATTTCGTCTTTTCGATCAACGATAATTTCAATATCCTGCCTCCCAGTGGCACATTCTTTAATATCTTCTACTAACTTAGCGATGGATTTTGCCTGATCAACGGAAAATGCTATAGCGATGATAACAATAAATAGGCCTAAGAAAATAGCAATGACAAGCGTTTGCTTTAGGCTGACTTCCGCCTCTAAACGTAGTTTTTTGGTAATCTGTAAGATCTCTTTAACGCTGGAGTCTTCAACTTTTTTCAGCAAGTTGATTTTATCTGTTTGGGCTGCAAACCAGTCTAAACTGTTAATGTTAAAATTACCGCTCAGGCCTTTAGATTTGGCAGTTTTTTGCATAGCCATAGCATTACTAAAGACAGGAGACTGGCGTACCTTCCCAAAGAGGTTCGCCTGGGTCTCACTGGTGAATTTTAAAAAGATCCCATTTAAAAAGTCTTGGGCTAATACCAGTTCTTTCCACTTAGTAAAGGAATCTTCTGTAAAGGTGCCTTGGGCAAATACATTGGTTAACACAGCTCTTTCGATCCCCGCTTTTTCTTTGCCTTGAACAAAATTAGAAAAGGCAATGAGCCTGGAAGTTAATAAACCGTGACTGCTGCTCCCAGCAATCAGGTTAATATTTTGCAGTAAGTTTGTATTTAAATTGCTGTAGTAAGCAATGGCCTTATTTGCAGGAATCGAAAAGGAATCAATCTCTTTTCGAATTGCATCTTTTTTTGCAATTTGCCTCTGAATCTCTTTTAGATTTGCAGCAATAGCCTTTGAAAATTCAGCGGAATTGGTTTTTCTAAGCTCTGTTTCAAATTCCTTTTGGGCCTGATTTGTAGCGCCTCTTTGGTCCTTTAATTCAGCAGTAAACTTCTGGCCTTTTGTCCCTATGAACCCTGCTGACATGCCTCTTTCAATCTGTAATTGGTGCACCACAGCACTACTGGAAACCCCCAATGTAGTTAAACGTTCCAAAGAGATCATTTCATTTTTGAAATCACTTTTAATTGTCACTAGTGAAAATACAAAATAGGAAAAGCCAATTAGGGGAACCATTGCAAAAATAAGATTTTTCTTTGCTATGGAGAGGTTTTTTAAAAAATTCATGGGTGTGGTCTTAGTTAGTATTATTAGTAGCTCTGATTTAGCCAAAAAGTAATTTTATTAAGTAGTAACTTCGTCAAAAGCTTTTAGCTTCAGATAAGAAAGCACTTTTATTTCTCATTAATTATTACCCATTTTACTGAATAAAACCAACTAAATTTTATGTAATTGAGAACTAACTAGTGAATATAGCTGAGTTTACCCTGTTTGTTCAGCGGAAGCCTTTTTTTATAGGCTTAATCTTAGAGTCCTATTGTTTATTTATCTCATCTTTTAAATTCTATTGAAATAGCCTGCCAGTCACGCTATCTTGAGGCAACAAAAAATAAAAATTGTAACTGAGAAAGGAAATATGAGCGAAAATTACAGACTAGAAACCATGACTATTCATGCGGGGCAGGTGCCAGATCCTACAACAAATGCTAGAGCGGTACCTATTTACCAGACCAGTAGCTTTGTTTTTAATAGCCCTGAACATGGTGCAAACCTCTTTGCTCTAAAAGAATTTGGTAACATCTATACTCGAATCATGAACCCCACCACTGGCGTTTTTGAAGAAAGAATGGCCGCTCTTGAAGGTGGTGTTGGTGCTCTAGCCGTTGCTTCGGGCCAGTCTGCTGAATTTTTAGCTATTACAAATATTGCCAGTTGTGGCGATGAAATTGTTTCCGCTTCTGCGCTTTATGGGGGGACTTACACTCTCTTTACTCAGACATTACCTAAGTTTGGCATCAAGGTTCACTTGGCCGATGTTGATAAGCCCGAAACCATTGAAGCTGCTATCAATGAAAAAACAAAGGCTGTTTACATTGAAACCATTGGCAACCCTGGTGGGAATATTGCTGATATTAAAGCCATTGCAGATATAGCCCACAAGCATGGGGTTCCTTTGATTGTAGACTCTACCTTTGCCACTCCTTTTATCTGTCGCCCCATTGAACATGGCGCTGATATTGTTATTCACTCAGCGACAAAGTTTATTGGTGGTCACGGGACATCCATCGGTGGTGTCATTGTTGACTCAGGTAATTTTGACTGGGGCCAAAATGATAAATTTGAAGGCCTAACTACACCTGACCCTGCCTACCACGGGATTGTATATTCTGGTGCCTTTGGGAACTTGGCTTTTATCTTAAAGTGCCGCGTGACATTGCTTCGTGACATCGGTGCCTGCTTGAGCCCTTTTAATTCTTTTATGTTTTTACAGGGTCTAGAAACCTTGCATCTACGTATGGAACGACATTGTGAAAATGCCAACAAGCTTGCAAACTACTTGAAAAATCACCCTAAAGTTGAGTGGGTTACTTTCGCAGCCTTACCAGATGACCCCGGTCATGAGCTCGCGGCCAAGCAATTCACAAAGGGCATGTTTGGGGCTATTTTTACCTTTGGTCTTAAAGGCGGAGAGGAAGCAGGTAAGAAGTTCATTACCAACGTAAAATTGGCTAGCCACTTGGCGAATGTTGCCGACGCTAAAACCTTGGTGATTCACCCTGCAACTACAACGCACCAGCAGTTGACAACAGAAGAGCAAAGAACAGCAGGCGTTGCACCTGAGTTGGTTCGTGTTTCTGTGGGAATTGAGCACATTGACGATATTATTGCCGACTTTGAGCAGGCAATGGCTTAGATTTAAACTTTAGGTAAAGGCCAAAAAAAAACCCTGTGAGAAGCGATTCTCACAGGGTTTTTTTGTTTCTAGCTTTGTAGACTAAATTTGAGTCTTAAACTAAAGCGTCAAAAATCTTTGCGTCTTCTTCGCCCCACATTTGTGCAATAATGGGTCTAACAGCAACAATCATAGCTTTGGTTGGGCTGGCGCCATTTTTTACAGCATCAATAATGCCTTCGAAAGATACCTTTGCTTGGATTGGAGCTTTAAAACCATCTTTTTCAGCTTCAACTTTTACCATATATACTAAAGTTTCGCTATCTAAGCGAATAGGGATATTTGAGCGATATAAAACATAGTTCATTTCTGGGGTTACGATGATAAATGAGCCTTCGCCAATTTCTATGATTTCCATTCTTGTCCTAAAATAAAGGTGATATAAGTATATTTAGATAGTAGAAAGTATCTTAACTATTCTTGACGGTATTTGCAAGGATATTGTAAGTGTATATCTGAATATGTAGATAGTCTTCTTGTCCCCTTTTAGAAAATGAACATTAAAAATAGTTCCAATAAATCACCATGAGCCGTCGAAGTCTTAACTATACTGGTGCTAGCCAGAGTTTTATGCAAAATTTGCTGAATCAAGGTAACTCAGACACAGGTTGGGCAATCAAATCCCATCTTCTTGAACTTTGCGAGTTTGGTCAGAGTTTCACCCAGTTAGAGAAAAAAGGCGACACGGCCAATTTATTCCTTAGCCGCTGCAAGGCCGCACCTGCCGATAAAGTCTACCAAGGCTTTACCTTGGAAGTTTTGATATTGGAAAAGGTTGTGATCGTGGTTTCGATCACGAGTCATTTAGCCTGAAGCACAAAAAAAAAGCGGTATTTCTACCGCTTTTTTCTTTCTACATTTAGTCTTAAACCCTTCAGCTTAAAACCCCTTGGCTTAAAACCCCTTGGCTTAAAACCCCTTAGCCTAAAAACCCTTAAAGTCGTCACTCATAGGGATTTTATCGGAAGGAGAAATTTTTCTTTCCGATGCAGCTAAAAGAAGTTTTGGCTGCCTAGACCCAGAATTTTGAGGCTCAGGGTGATGAGGCTCAAGTCTAGTTTGGCTTAAAGGGGCAGGCCTTCTTTTTGTTTCTGCTTTGGCCGTTTTAACATTAAAGTGTTCTGCCAACTGGAAGACTAACTCCCTTAAGGAGTCGGCTTGGCCGTTTAACTCTTCTGATGCTGCTGCTGATTCTTCTGAATTTGCCGCATTGGATTGGGTTACTTGATCCAATTGGGTAATGGCCATGGTTACTTGTTCAATTCCCAAAGCCTGCTCTTTTGAAGCCGTTTGAATGGAACCTACAAGTTGATTGACCTCTTCGGTTTTACTCGCTTGGTTTTCTGCAAATTCAGAGTTTTCACCAACGAGATGCACCATTTGGGTGACCTTGTCTAAAATACTGCTTAACACCTTTTCACCATCTTCCACATACTGACTGCCGATCTTGGCTTTTTGAGTGGACTCTTTGATCAGGCTACCAATCTCTTTGGCCGAAACCTTAGAGTTTTCAGCAAGCTTTGAAACTTCATCGGCAACCACGGCAAAACCCTTACCCTGTTCGCCTGCTCTTGCCGCTTCAATGGCTGCATTGGTGGCGAGCATCTTAGTTTGGTGCGTGATTTCGTTGATCACCTCGATAATGTCGGCGACCTTATCACTCACAACTTGGATCTCTTTCATGCTACCTGAGATGTGACTCATGGCACTTACACCCTCTTGGGCCGAGCCTTTAGTTTCTGTACCTAAATCGGCAGCCTTGCGGGAGTTTTCTAAAGACTGACTTACCATTTCTGTTACTTCTGCAACAGCTTCTGAAGTGGTGTCGGCATTGTTGGCGTTTCCTTGGGCTTGGCTAGAAATTTCTTCCATACTGGCGGAAACTTCTTCCAAGTTGGCCGCCTGTTCCGTTGCCCCTTGGGAAAGCTGAATGGAGCCATTGGAAATTTCACTGGAAGCGGAAGAGAGTTGATCGGAAGAACCAGATAAACTATGAACCACACCTGACAGAAACTTAACCTCGTTGCGAGCTGCAAAAGAAACAAGAAGAATAATAAAGATCACAATGACTAGGGTTATGCCAATAATCATATAGATCTCATTCTTTAAGGCAATGACTGGAATATCAACCTCAGCCATATCAATTTCAGCGATGAGGCCCCAAGTTATACCATTGAAAGTCAAAGGGGTGTAAGAAGAAAGTACATGACTCCCATTGTAATCCTCAATCTCTAAGGCGTTAGATTTGCCCATAAAGATATCCCGGCTGGCTTGGGTATCGACTTTTCCCTTTTGAGGATTGGCGAAACTACCCTTCACAGAGTGATGAACAGGGTCTAAAAAGGAATCGGACCTCATCAATAGATCTGGCCCAATGAGGTAAGACTCACCTGTTTCACCCATACCTTCACGGACTTGCATAATCCCATTGATGCCTTCTAAAGGCATTTGCAAGGCAACCACAGCGACAAGTTTACCTGTCTCATCTTGAATTGGATGGCCAATGAAGGCTGCTGGTTCATTGTTACTGGGTGCGTAACGATCAAAGTCAATTAGAGCGTATTCATTTACCTCTAAGACCTTTCGAAAAAGCTTACCTAACCCACTGTTAGAGTATTTCCCATTCATAACGTTGGTTTCATAATCCGCTTCTTTAGAGACGGTATAAAAAACAAAACCATCAGGTCGGATTAAAAATAGGTCGTAATAGCCATAGGCCTTTATATATTTTGCAAAAAATGGGTAATGAGGCTCATATTCACCCTTGTAATTTGTAACAATGTCGACAAGCACCTCCATATCCCCTTCACGTTCAGCAAAGTAGTTGGTTATGGATTTTTTCTTGATTTCTCTTATGGAAGTCAACTGATGGAAGGCACTAACCTCTAGGGCCTCTTCTGCTTCATTACTCGACAGAATACCTAGGGTGACCAGTGGAATCGTGCCGATCAATACTAAAAAGATAACCCCAATGATTACCTTTGATCCGAAAGTTAGCTTTTTCATAATAATCTCTTTAGAAAAAAAGTGGGCTGAAGTGTTACTACTATTATGTGAAATTTTGGTGCCATTAAAGCGAATTAAATGAAGCTGAGGCTTTGAACAAAAATATCACTTTTTCCACTCTTATAACATCATGTTTTTGCCTTGATGTCTAGGAATCCTCAGGGCTTTATTCTTAAATCAGAATAAATGCATTTTGCTACTTGAAATAGATCACTTTTAAGATACCAGAAATCTTTTTCTTTCGGAACCTTTTTTTCTACAGATTGAACCTAGGTTAGCTTAAACGTAAGCCAGGTTACTGTGGCTGGGGAAAAATTTGGGGCTGGCCCCCCCAAGTTTTGAGGCCTGTGAGGGTCTTAGCGATTAGGAGTTTATTTGGTTAGAGTTTTTCCAAGTCGTGCTCTTGTCCCTTGGTGGTTTGCTCCAAGATAAACAAGCTCGCAGCACCCAAAATGGCAAAACTACCCACTAAGGGTAAAACAGAATTGTCATAGAGTTGGCCTATATATACGCCCAACCCCGCTGAAATTAGAGTGGAGATTGTGCCAATCACAGCGGCACCAATTCCAGCGATGTGGCCTAAAGGTTCCATTGCCATTGCGTTCAAATTTCCAAAAAGAGAAGCGATGGAAAAAAAACAGGCCGCCAAAAAAAGGAAAAAGGTCCAAAATGGGGGCACGCCTTGGTAGCTGTCTGTTAAAAAGAAAAACCCTATAGACACTATAGTTAACTGCCATAAGGCCCACTTTGAAAGCCTGCGCATGCCGTAAACCCTAACTAATCTTGCATTGACCATAGAGGCTCCACCGAAGGCTAAGGCTAAAATTCCAAAATAAAGAGCGAATTTATTTCCTGTACCGTAGAGCACTTGGAAGATCTGTTGCGAGCTGCTGAGGTAGCCTAAAAAAGCTCCGAAGATGATCCCAATAGTGACCGTTGGGCCCATGGCCTCTTTGCATCTGATAATTTCAACAAAGGAGCGGCCAATGGAAGCCATGGAAAAGGGGGCTCTCTTGTCTAAATCTAAGGTTTCAGGCTGCCTAATTCCAAACCAAATCATAACTACTAAACCTAAAACCCAAAAGAGGGTATAGATCGCTTGCCAAGGGAAAAATGCTAAAATACCCATGCCCACAGCGGGGCCAATGGCAGGGACCAAAATAAACACCACCATGACAAAAGACATAACTCTAGCCATGGCTTCGCCATGAAATAGGTCTCTGATAATGGCTAAGGAAATAACCCTTGGGGCAGCTAAGCCCATGCCTTGGATTACCCTGCCAAAGAGCATTTGATTGAAGTCTTTTGCATAAATGGAAATCAAACAACCTAGGATATACAAAGTTAAACCAGCGTAAAGTGGGCGTTTACGGCCAAAGGAGTCGGCCAGTGGGCCGTAAATCATCAGGCCTAAGGCCATACCTAAAAAGAGGAAGGAAATGATCAGTTGGTTGTCGTTTGGATTGGCTACGCCCAAATCTTGGCCTATTTGCGGCAGGGCGGGTAACATTGCATCAATGGATAAGGCCATGAGTGAGCTCATGGTTGCCATTAAAATTATAAATTCTGCAAAGGGTAGGACTTTTTTATTTTCTTGGTTCAATTTTTGATCATTGGATAGGTTGTTTTTTTTAGAAATTTTTAAGTGGGGAAAAATTTGGGTAGTGGTAGGAATATGGATTTTTGTTGGGTTTCATTATCCTCTGCTATAAATGAGCAGAACACTGCTATTGTAGTGCCTTTTTTTGATAAAAGTTGCAGGTTTTGACAATAAATAGACACTTTCGTGCATTCTATTGCCAAATAACAACTTATCCTTCAATTTCAGTAGCTTCAGGTCTGTTTCCTAAGGTTTCCCCGAGGAACTTTCTGGTTCCCGTTCCGCTGAATATTGTTGCTGTACCGCAATCTACACAGGTGACATTGTACTTACAGTTGGCATACTGCATTCCTTCATGGTGAAATTCGATAGTTTTATTACAGTCTGTGTTGCTGCACTTTACTTCGCCGAGCATTGTGGCCATTGAGTCTCCTCTATTTTTTATAGTTTATAAGATCTAAAATATATGCTTTTTCCCCTCTTGCCAAGCAGAGCTTTGAACTATGGGATTTAATATATAGATATTATATAAAATCAGAGTGTTATCCTAATTCGCAAGGACAAACCTTACCTGTCTGAGCTGATTTTGAAAAGTTTTCAACATGTGATTCCAAGGAAATTCATTGGCTATGATTCCGCTATAGCCCGACCTGCAGCCACTCCAGAGGACCATGCCCACTGAAAATTATAGCCACCTAGGTTGCCTGTAACATCGACCACCTCACCTATAAAATAGAGGCCCTTTACTTTTTTTGCTTCAAAAGTTTTAGAAGATAGATCCTTTGTATCCACGCCTCCACGAGTGACTTCAGCCTTCTTAAAACCTTCTGTTCCTTGGGGGATAAAGGTCCAAGCTTGGAACTGCTCAATCACTAAGTCTATTTCCTTTGCAGTCAAATTTTGCAAATCCTTTGGCGGAAGTGCGACTTCTTTTTCTAACCAAAAGTCTATAAACCTTGATGGTAAAAGGGGTGTAAGGAGCTTACTCAAGGATTTAGGTGAGCCTGTTTTTTTGGCCTTTTGAATTAACAGATTTAACTCTATTGAAGGTAGAAAATTTATCGTGATTTCTTCGCCTACTTGCCAGTGAAGACTTGCTTTAAGCACTGCTGGCCCAGAAAACCCAAGGTGAGTAAACAAAAAATCATCGGCTATCAACTTGCCTTTAATATCGATCTCTACTGGTAATGCCAAACCACTTAATTTTTTATACCCTCCAAGCAGCAGTGGCACCAAGGCAGGCTCGGTTTTTACCCTATTTAGTCCAAATTGTGCGGCGACTCTAAAGCCAAAATCAGAGGCACCTAATCCCTTAAAGGAAAGGCCTCCAGTGGCAATTACTAAGTTTTTTGTCTGAAAACTTTGTTCCCCTGAAATTACTGAAAAACCAGAGTCATCTTTCGCAACTTTGCTGGCAGTATCATGCAGGTTAAAGGTCACGGCCCCTTTTTTACATTCAGATACTAAGATATCTAAAACAGCTTTTGATCCTTCACTAGAAAAGAGTTGTCCAAGTTTTTTCTCATAAAATTCAATCTTGTAAGAGCGTAGTAAATCAATGAAATCAGCGGAGGAATAACGGGTTAAAGCGGATTTTGGAAAATGGTTGTTATTTGAAACAAAATCCTCTGAAGTGGTATTTTGATTGGTGAAATTGCAATTGCCCCCACCAGAAGCCAAAATCTTTTTTCCCAATTTTGAATTGTGTTCTATAACTAAAACGGACTTGCCGCTTTTTCCTGCAATGCCTGCACACATAAGCCCAGAAGCGCCACCGCCTATAATAATTACATCGTAGATTGTCATATTAGTCTATTTACAATTGAGGTTTAAAATTTTTCTTGATTGGAAACTAGGTTCAGGGTTTAGTCAAGGAGGAGTATCTTAGGGTTTGCCAAAAAAAGGAGAGGCAAAAAATCTTGAGAAAAAGTTGATGGAAGGCCCAAATGCGTATGCTTTGGATTGAGGGAAACGAGTGTTGAAAGCTATTTTACCAATAGCATCAACTTTTCTACCAAATTTATTATATCACTGTTTGATGCATCATAAATATGTAGTTCCTTACCCCTTACATTGCGCCCTTCTTGAGGAGTCAAGCCAAATTGTGAACCAGAATTACCGTAAACATAGTAACCTGTGAACGAAAATTTTTGGTCCTGTCCTTTGGATCCATAACCCATTGATAATTCTTTGCTTTTAACCTCTGCTCCTAAGATTAATAAATGCTCGCTGATACGTGCGCCTTCTGTTTCTGTGATCAAAAAGGGAAGTGTCCATTCGTGTTTTGGCGTGCGACGTTTACAAAAGGCATTGTCATTTTTAGAGGTAAATAGCTCTCGAATCCGGTTATTAAATTCTTGATACTTTGGTGGCGTCATTTTAGATTGTAATAAGGTAAGTTTTCTGGTGAATTCAGAATTTGAAGTTACCATGAATGGAAAGCTGATTTCCTCTTTATTCAGTCTCTTTACAGTAAACTCAGGCTTGAGGGTTTCTGTCTCCTCGTCCAGTTGTTTAGGTACTTTTTGAGAAGCTTCAATTTCAGGGGGCGCATCAAAATTAACCTCTTCGTCAAAGCTTTTTTGAGACACGAGTTCCCTTAAAAAAGCGATAGGTTTTTTTGCAATATCTAAGGCTACAGTAAAGAGTTTCAGGCTTTCAGAAAATTCACCAATATTTTCACTCATTGGATCGAAAGGGAGTTTTGGCTCTGAAATTTTGCCTTGAAAACCAGCTAAAATATCGTTAAAAATGTCAGGGGGAAGATTCTTTAAAAGTTCCAATTCTCTTTTTGGTGTTTTTTGCAAAATTTCTGAAATGGATTCCTCACCGATCATATAATTTAGATAGATATCATCCTTTTTTGGGTTATTTTGTAACTTTTCACTAACCCAATGGCTTAAAAATTCTTGTTTGATAACTTCAAAATCCAAAAAATTGAACTCAAATTTGTACTCTTTTCCATTTTCCTTGGCCTTCATGCCTGGTTGGTAGTAGATGTAGAAAAAATGATTTCTGTAGTCATATTGATCTATTAGACTGGGCCTAACCAAATGCTCACCAGATTCTAATCGCTCAAGCATAACTTCAGGCTTAAAATGATTCAAAGAAAAGTTTCTTAAAAGAGTTTTTTGCTGGTCCTCAACGATGCACATGCGAAATAAAAGCATGAAAGATTTTTTTAGCTGCTCAAGGTTTTTTAAAATATCTGCATCTGTAAAGATACTAGGGAACCCACCTTCTTCGTTAATGCTTTTTTCAAGCACTTGAATGGTTTGAAGCGTTTTTCTAAGTTTATAGATATCCCAAAGTATGTTGAGTTCTTTTTCTTGGTGGGTTTTTCCCGCAAAAACTAGTTTATTATCGCTTTTTAATTCGCACAAAAAAAAGTGAGTTAATAGGGTTTTGAGCCCGTTCTTTTTGGGAAATGGTGGGAATACCATGAGGTATTTATGTTTGAGACTTGAGTTTGATATCGTTTTTTGGATCCACTCTAGGCGCTTTGAAACCATTTGCTGTAAGCACATTTGACCAAAGGCAAACTCTGAAACCTTTTCCATTCCACTATTATCCTGGGAAACGGCTTCTTCCTGGGCATCGATCATTCTTTGCACCCATAGATCTAATTTTGTTTTGTGCTCCTGATACAAGGTCTGGTCATTTGCATGGGGTTCCACGTAAATCAGGTCTACAATTTTTTTACTTTTCATTAATTCCCCTCAAGAAGCATTTATTCTATGTCTTGGAGGTTAATGTGACAAGAGAAAGTCTTGGATAAATGTCGATTTTTAGGGGATTTACCTTAGGAAAACTGAGAATTTTTTCGAGTAGATTATATTATAAATATGTATTCCCCTATTGATGTAACTTTAACAGCAAAAACTTAGGCTTTTTTATTCACAGAAGTCATTTTAGGGCAAAGCACTTAATTTGTAATCGCCATACCAGGAGAACTCATATGAAAGTAATTCATAGAAATCCCCTGTTGATAGGAGTCGTTCATTTTAGCCTAAGAGTTTTTCCCTTAGGTAGCATTAATCATTTACTTTAGGTCTAAATTTAAGCAACTCTGAGTCCTTACCCTGTGCCCAGCGCATTTTGTTTACTAGTGCATTCTATTTAGGCAGAAAATTATTATTTGGAGTGCAGGCACTTTTTGAAATTTATCTAACTGAAAAGCTTATTTTTTTGCGTTTAAATGTATTGTAGTCTTTCAGAATCAAGTATGAATCATTAACAAATCTTGAATGAATTTGTAACAAGTTCAGGCTGTTTTTGTCACCTTTCTATTGTTTTAAAATAAAGGATCTATGAAATATAAAACTATTAAAACAATCTATCTCTACTCGGACAAAATAAAAATAGGTTAATAATTAGTCAACATGAATGCCATTGAAGCAGAACACAGCAGGGCAATCTTGATTTGTTAATTAAAAATGTTTGACCCAAATACAAGCACTTATGCTCTATATTCGGTCTTTTTTGGTATTTATCTTTTTATTTTAAATTTCTTCGACTGCCTAAATACCAATGATCAGATTTAAAATTTAAAAAGACAAAGGGCAAAAAGTTTTTTAGGACTTGCATTTAGTTGCTGAGGAGAGCTGAAAAGAAAGGAGACTTTATAAATAGACAGCGTAACTCAGGGGTACGAGCTTAAAAAACGGGGGTAATCTACACATTCAGTTGGCGGCTTTTGATCGAGTGGTCAGAACCCTGGGCCTTTGCTCATGTTCATTTGCTATTTGGCTGACCGTATTAGCTTAAACATAGCCCTGAAGGAGATGGTTAAGTACGGCTCGATTCTTACCATTGCAAAATAGATCAGGGGTTTAATAGCTGTGCAAGTCTGGTTTCTGATTGGGTCAAAGCCAATCAGGAAATTTTTAAAGTAACTTAAAATGCTCAATAGAAAATTGAATTCATTCAAATTGACCCTAAAACCTAAAGGAGCTGCAATAATTATTTCCGCAAAAAGGGCAGACTGATAGGGGAAGTATTTGGTTGAATAGTGTCGATAATAGAAGGATACAACAAATTTAGGAGGCTAAGTTTTGGTAGCCCCAGCCGCAAGGTAAAAACCTAACCCTAAGGAAAAAAAGAACAATTCCCCGATTTCAGCCGAGCAGGCTTTAACTCTTGCACATGTAGATGCTTTAAAATACTTCTATCGGCTGCGCTGGCATACAACAGATGGCGCACACGTTTGCCCTCGTTGCGGTGGGCAAACCTATGAGTTTTTGAATAACTCCCAAAGATTGATGAAGTGCGAACTTTGCAAAAATAATTTTACTACCGCACTGACACCCTGTTTCAACAGGCAAAAATCAAAGAACATAATAGGCTTTTAGCGCTGTTTTTGGCAAGCATGAATGAGCCAGAAAAACTGAACAGCTTTTTAATTGATCTTTGTTTTCAGGGTTCTAATTTTAAGAATTGGCAGTATCAAATAAAGCTCCATTTTGGTAAAAGTCTTTATTTTCTTGAATGCCGCTCAAATAATAAAGAAGTAGTTTTGCCTAGTAAAAAGGAAATGGCTTTTTTCCTTTTAAGTACAAGGGGCGCAAGGCGTTCAGAAATCTACGCCTACTTTTAGTGCGTTTACGAGAGAAGATGTGGAAAAGGTTTACAGGCCTCTTGCTGCTAAATCATGTGAGTGGTTGAGGGATATCATTCAAGGTGAAAAACAAGTTGAAATTCAGATAGAAAGACAGGAATCATTAAAGTTTGAAGATAGGTTAGCATGCTAGGGCTTCCTTAGGCATTTAAGGAATAATCCGTTTCCTTTTCTATATCGAGCAGACTTCTGCAAGACATGAAGAATACAAGTGAAACATAATGTGAGGTCAGTTAAAATACGTTCGACTTGAAAATACTGTTTAATATAAAAGAATTAGGGACGCCTATTGAGGCTTTGTGCAAAGGAACTAACAGCGAAAATAATGGACAGAGAAGTAGTTATTTTTCGAAACTTTTGAGTAAATATGTTGGGTGAAAGTCGTTGCACCTTGTTGGTGCGGTCTAAATACGTAAGTTAAACTCTAAAGGTTTGTTTTTCACCTTCTGACAAAGCGATTGATTCCAAATCTGGGATCAAGTTTTGTAGGGCTTTTAAATGAGCTGGGGTTAGTTTAGTTAGGTGTGTTAACACAACCTGCAAAGACTTTTCTGAACTTTGCGGAGTGCGGATATTACTCGCACTAATATCTAAATCAAATTTCGTTCCACAGGCATCACAGGTGTAGTAAACTGTTTTAATCACAGGGCATTTGAGTTTTACATACTCCCCTGTTCGCTTAGCTGTTTTTTGTTCACACCCTGGGCAAATCATTCTATCCTCCTTAAGTTTAAAAGATATTATCAGTAAAAAAAGCACCCCTTCAAGACCCTGTTTATTTCTTCTTGAGGTTCTCTAAAATAGCCATTTTTCCTTCCTGCTTACAATGCTGTATTTCAGTATAAAATACTGATTTTAATGTATTTTTTACTTAATAACAGGAAGTGGTGCTACGTGAATGCAAGAAATATCGTTTTTTTGCATGCATTTCTGATTTTATTGCACTTTTTATTACGAAAATGTACTGACCGCTTATTTCATTTTATATATTCAAGTCTATTTATTGTTTTTTGATTATACGTATCAATATTGTCGGGGGAAGAGGGTAATCTGCCTGAAAACTCCCTATTCTTGAATAAGGCAGATATAGAAGTATTCGGGTCTTTACCAAGTTTTAAATTCGATTACTATGGGGTTAACTTTTACAGATAAAATAAATTCTTTAATAGTAATTAAGTCGCTGAGACCTTGTATTTATCCAGTTTTTAATATTTTAGAACCGGATTAAAAATAAGTAAATCACAAGGTGGTCGGACGCAATAACAAGCAGCTTTAAAAAAACATGGCTAATAAATCTATATTTAAGTTGAGAGCATGAAAAAACTAACGGATCTTTCAAATTTTTTAAAAACCCCAGAGACATTAACAAAAGCGGGTTTAAGTATTTTACCGGGAAGCGTTACTCTTCAGGCCCTAAATGGGCTCCCTGAGTGGAACGGAGATGGTACAGCTACAGGTATTTTACTTTTTGATAATACCTATCAGTGTTCCATTACTGTCGATGATGCGGCCTTTATAAATTCAGATGGACCCACGATTTTGTTGGCTCTGGTTATGACTTGGGTGAGTGAAAATGATCCTGATCGAAACCATTTACCCAATTGTGATATCAATTGGAAGTCTGAGCCTTTAGCTAGTGGAAACACAGGCGTAGTTTTGTCTATTTGGTTTAAAGAACAGGCGCACTTTAAAGAAGTAGGGGCGGGGCTTGGTCAGTTTTGTTATTTTGGCAAAGAGTATTTAAGCGAGGTAGATGTTTCTGTCGATGCACTATCGTTCGAGTTAGCCCCCATCGCAATAGTGAAGGGATAAGGTGGAAGTAGTCATAAAAAGGGGCCTCGACAACAAAAAATGCACTGTTGGCTTTTTAAGTATCGAAGGCAGGCCCTACTGCGTGACCTTGGAAAATACTTATGGTTACAAACAAAAAGATGGAAAGAGCAGAATTCCAGCAGCTCGTTATGAAGTTAAGTTACAATTTGATAGCCCCTTAGCCGTTGATTATAATCAAAAATACGGTACCAAAGGATTGATTTGCTTACAAAATGTAGAAGATTTTACTGACATCTCCATAAAAATTGGAAGCACAGAAAAAGATACAGGTGCTTGTATTTGTGTTGCAACCTTGATCCAGCAAGAGCCGATAAACGGCAAAATTGAGCAAAGAATTGTAAATTCCACAGCGATTTACAAAAGAATTCATTCTTTGATCGTAGAGGCTCTTGCTGGGGAACAGGTCTTTATCACTGTCCTCGATTAGCATAATAGAAATCTAAGAAGTGGAAAAGACCAAGAACAATAGAGTTTTAGTGGAGGTGTAACTCTCTAGAATTTTAAATCAGACGGCAACGTCTAAACCAACCTAAATATTAGGTAACAGGAGAAAAAATGACAATAGGACAGGTAACAGAAGAAACAGTCAACACAGGTTTAACGGCCCCAACAGACGTTTCAAACATCGCCCTTTTTGTGGGCACGGCCACTGCCAATAAAGATTTGGCACAAGCAATTGGTAAAACTACTGATCTTGTCACTCTATTTGGAGCTGGCACCCTTGCAACTCAGCTTTCCCAAGCACAGGAAAATGCGGGTGCCGACTTCTTTTGCTACGCTGTTGGCGTGACTTTAGAGGCAGACCGAACCGCGGCAATCACCAACTTTTTTAGCTCAGGCAAAAAGGCCAGTTTGATTTTTGTTACTGACTTTGTGGCTGACCAAGCTGCTTTAATAGCCTTGCAAGCCCAAGCGGACTTTTTAAAGTCGGAAGACCACTCTGTGGTAATGGTAGCAACTTCTGCAGGGATTGCCCCTTTAACCCAAACATGGGCGCAGTATATTACTACTCAAGAGGCATTTACTACTGGCTTAGTTGCTAACAGGGTGATGTTAACACCAGAATTAATGCCAAACACTCTTGGCGCTTTAGCAGGTCGTTTACTCAATACAAAAAACTCAATTGCAGACACGCCGATGAAAACGGCCACAGGCCCATTTTCTGGCTGGACTCCAACTGATATTCCAGTGGATAGCGATAGCCTTCCATTAACTATGACTATCATTACGGCCCTTGATGCAGCTCGTTGCTCGGTAATTCAATGGTACACAAGCTTAGATGGATACTACTTTGCCGATGGTAATTTGCTAGCTCCTGTAAGTGAAGACATCCAAAAGATAGAAGAGGTAAGAGCTGTTGATAAAGCGGTAAGAGGTGTTAAAGCCTTAGCAACTCAAAAGATTGGAGATAAGAAACTGAACAACAGCCCCAAATCAGTAGCCAAGCATGAAAGCATTTTAGCTAAGCCTTTACGTGATATGGCTAAAACGACTTTAAAGGGTGGTCAAGAAGAACCAGGCGAACTATTTCCACCAAAAAAAGGGGATGTGGTTATCACTTGGGCAAATTCAACAACAGCTAACATTAGCTTGATTCTGCGCCTGATTGATGGTGCTAAAGTAATCAAGTTAAGTTTTGCTATCACTAAACAAGCATAAACTAAGGAATAAATATGAAACAACTAAGTGGAAAAAATGTAAGCTTCGCACTTGAGCCTAGTGGGATCGAGATCGAGTTTGAAGATGTAAACTTAAACATTTCTGACTCAGGCAAGGTCGTCTCTAAAAAGGGAAGACCCAATGGTTATGTCGATGGCGATATTGCGGCAGAAGGCGATGTTACTTTGGATTGGGAAGAATTCGAAAAGTTTCTAACAGCAACAAGCCAGTTTGGAGCAATCAAAAGCTTTCCTCCTCAAGACTTGCAGTTTTTTGGCAAGGTTTCCGAAGGTGGTGGTAGCTCAGAGCTTGATATTTCAGCCTTCGGTTGTAAATTTAACGCTAAAGATATTTTAAATGCAAAGGCCAGTGGTGGTGAGAAAATGACCGTTAAAATTGGTTATCAAGTAAGTGACCCTAAGTTTGTAGAAATTAACGGTCAAGAATACGAAGAGTGGGTCTAGTCAATTACTGACTAAATTCAACCTTTATGCTTGCAGCTTAACCTGTGGGTTATTGCTGTAAGCGTTGGGATTCTCAAACAAGATTAACCAACAAAATAAACCAAAAATATTAAATTAGGCTAAAAAATGGCTACTGAAAAACAAGCACTAAAAGAAAAAATGGATGCAAATCCAGAGAAATTTTTCACTCTCGTTGTCCCGGGTCACAATACCGAGCTGAGGTTCAAAAAAAATATCAAAGCTTTGGAAGAATTCCAAAATAAGGCGATGAAAAAGAACATGGTTTCTCAAGCGAGAACCTTTGTTAATGCCTGCTTGGTAGCTGAAGACAAGAGTAAATTGGCAGATATTGCCATCGTTTCCCCTAATGTTCACATTGATCTGTTAGAAGCGGTGCAAGAGGAAACTTCTCCTGCAGTTGAGGTATTTGTAAAAAAGTAATCGAACTCGCTTCTGACTATGAAAAAAACGCCCTAAGCTACCTCTATATTTTAAGAGAAAAGTGGCTTCCTCACCTAGATGATAGTGAGGAAAGCCTTGCAAAGGCATTTTTTATAGAAGGTGAAGAACAAAAAAAATGGGAGCGAGCTGTTGCCCGGGGGATTGGACTTGCATTTGGAGAGGGCTCTTAAAAGACGCCCTCAGCTTCAAAAAGGTAAAGTCGTAATCCCCAGCTTATCGCCTATTGAGTGGCATTTAGCTGACTTTGTCAGCCCCTATCAAGGATATGGATAGGTGGCAAAAGTATCTGAGTGCAAAATATCAAAACAAAAAGTAAGGCTACTGAAACCATGTCTCAAAAAAATAGTAATAAGTTAGAATTTATTCTAACTCTGAAACGTAAACTTAGCCAAGGTGTGACCCAGTTGCAATCTAAGCTAGAAAACATTAATAATTTCTCACACAATAAGTGTGAGGTTGTATGTAGCGCTACAGTATACGATAGGTCTGCAATGCTACCCCATTTAGATGGACAAGGTAAAAATTTAATAAGTGATCTTAAGGCTATGCCTTGGAACTTTCAGTCAATAGTAAAGGGCTTAGCCTTTTACTTTCACCAAAGACCTATTGCATCTAAAACCGCTAAGAAAGAACTTTGGTGTCTTGACTCAACCATTACAACTTTTGGACGGCATCAACAAGATAGAAGAATTGGAGATTCAAAGGACATCGATTTATTACCTGACACTATACCTTTTAGTGCCAAGCTAAACGACGGGGATACTAAGGTTGATATCTTTCCTGAAACCAAGAATTTAAGAGTAATGACTGAAGAATTCGGCCTACAGTGGCCTAATTTTGGCGCGTCGTATCATATAGAGGGAGTCTTTTTAAAGGTTGCCCTTTCATTTGAAGTAGTAGTTTTTGCCTTATCCTTAATAGATTACCACTGGAAGGGAGTAAAAAGTAATTTGCTCTTTGTCCCCATTAAAAACCAGCCTGTAAAGTGGAAAATAATTCCATTTTTGATTATGGAACATTCGCAAAGTATAAAAAATGGAATTTCTTACCTTTTCAATTACTTCAACAAGCAACCCATTTTTACAAGTTCTATTGGTTGGATAGGTGATATTGAACCTGGAGCCCCAAGTGACAACCTTGCGAAGAATCAAATCCAAGGGGGATCTGTACAAGGGCAAATACTCCCTGCATTGGCCCAAGGGGTTATTAATAACCAAAATAGCAGTAGTAGTGGAAATAAAATTAGTAAAATAGAAATAAATACTAACGACAGGATTGATAGTGCAAGTCTTTCAGCATTTTTTCAAAATTGGGGGCTTGCATAATGAGTGATTTTTTAATTCAAAATAGAGACCTTGTTTTCAATGGGGTAACAATCACAAAAATAGCGAATGAAACTGAAATTGAACAGTCTTTAAGCATTCAAGCAAAAGCCAGCGGCATACCTGCTAAAATGATTGGCTCTAGAGGGAGCCAGAAAAAAAGTCTATTGCAAGAGCTTAAAATTCTCTTGGAAGTGGACGATAGACTTGAAGCTGGAACCTTAAAAATTATTGAATCAAATGGTGTCGGTTACATTTCTGCAATTACGCCAACTAGCGCTATTAATTTTCAAATTTAAAAATAAACCTTAGACAAAACAAACCAAAATGGACTTTTACCAGATACTGCAGGCCTCAGGCTTGCCAATTACCGAAGACGATTTAAGGGCCTTGTGGAAAACAAAACTAGTGGAACAGTCCTCTGAACTTTCCGCACACCCTGAAGGGGTGGACTATGCTCTTTTTGAAAGCATTATGGTTACCCCTGCGAAGCAGATTATAGATGCTTTGGCTTCAACCCATTTACCCAATTCTACCCTGCGGCATTCCACGGGAACAGCAACAATCGACCATGCTTGGGCCGTGGCAGAAGAGATCTTGCCAGCGCAGAAGGCTGAAGGAAAAATCACCTTTATTCGTGAGAATTCTATAGGTGATTTACCAATACCAGTAGATACCAAAATCCAAAGTCCCACCATTGACGGTGTAATCTATGAGGTTAGCACTCTTGCCGATGAAATCATCCCTGATGGTACGTTAAGTTTCGATATTCTGTGTATTGCCTCAGATACAGGTGCTGGATATAACCTAGGCGAAGGATATTATTCTATTTTAGCTTCTAATATTTCTGGAATTACCCAAGTGAGCAATGGTGCAGGTTGGTTGACTCTTGTAGGCAGAGATATTGAAGATTCAGAATCTTTAAAAATAAGATCAAGGGACAAATGGCTGCAGCCCTCAGGCTGGCATATTGATGATGCTTATCGGGCCATAATTTCTCAAATAGGGGGTATTACCCCAGAGCAAATTTGGTTTGACCACACAGCTCCAAGAGGAGCTTATACTGTAAACGCCTATATTCTGCTAGATTCAGGTGAACCAAGTGCCAGTTTTTTAACAGGGATCAACGATCATTTAATGTCAGGTGGGTTTCACGGTCACAATGATGACATCTTAGCCTTAGCCATGCCAGAAACCCCCATTGACTTTGCTGCTACCATTATTGGTATTGATACACTTACAATTGCCGAGATTACCCAGTTACTGGTTGACGTTGAAAATATGATCCGAGCGGCCTTTAGGGAGTCCACTGCCTATCCAGAGGTAACTAGAACCGTGCCGCAAACGATCTTTTCTCTCTCAAATTTGACAGAAGAGCTGCATCGTGAATTACCAAATCTTTTCAGTATTAAAATAACCAGTCCAGCTGAAAATATTGGCCAAGCTTTAGAAGTTGCTAGGTTAAACTCTTTAGCCATTACAGAGCCAGTATGATTGATTTAACCTCAATCTTGCCCTATGAAATTGCAGGGCCTGAAATAACAAAAATAGCAAAGGCTGCGACTAACTACTGGAGTGAAATCGAAACTAAGATTGCAATTTTGTTTGAGTCAGAGCGAAGCGCGCTTACTTGCCACGAGGTAACTTTAGATTCCTTTGCGTGGCAAAGAAGAATAACCCGCTTTCCCGCTGAAGAACTAGATCTTTACCGAAAGAGAGTAGATAACGCTTTTTTTAATCGGCGTGAGTCGGGTAGTACTAAAGGTTTAAAGGACTTATTCATTCGGTTTGGGGTGGCAGACTTCCAAATTTTAGAGCGCCTTGAAACCGAAGACCCTGACACGGTGGTGATTAATATTCCAGAGTTATCATTAAGCCAGTCCACGGATACTTTTCTGAAGGCGCTACAAGAATTTGGGTTAACTTGCCGCAGATACTATTTTGTAGTCAGCGACTTTGCTCAAGTTGAAACAGCCATTTTTGAATTTAACAACAATCACACAACTGAATCATGCCAAGTATAATTACCCAAGTGGGGCGAGATCTTATCGCCCAAAAACAAGCAGCTTCCGAAATTTTAACCATTGAAAAGGTGGTTCTTTACAATACCCCTGTCGGTGGTGCTTCTCCGACAATGCCCCTAGTTAGCAGCGTTTTACCCGATATTACCGACTATGTGTTTGAGGTGAATCTCACCAAGCAGGCTTACATTAACCCTAACGCCGTAGTCTATTCTCTTTTGCTGGATACCAGTGTGGGCGATTTTGATTTTACTTGGATGGGCTGGATTGCCCAAGGAGGCGAACTCTTTGCGATTAGCCATACGACGGAGCAATTTAAAAGAAAGGATGGCCTAGGACAACAGGGAAATTCTTTTACTAGAAACCTGGTTGTCGAGTTCACTGGTGCCCAAGACGTAACCCAAATTGTTGTACCTGCTGAAACTTGGCAGTTGGATTTTTCTGATCGTTTGAATTTGATTGAAAAGAAAGCTGGCCAACACCAAAAGGCTCTTTGGGGTAGGTCTCTTTTTTTAGGGGACGCTTTTAAATCTTCTGCTATTACGCCAATTCTTCTAGCTCAAGTTGAAGATGCAACAGGCTGGTCAACCAGCGGTTCTGGTGTTTTGACTGCAGATGTAGATTTTATAGAAGGAGCAGGATCAGTAAAACTTACAGGTCATGCACTCTCAGACACACTAGATTATACTTTTGGAATAACAGAAAATCTAAGCAGTTTTAATGGTTTATTTTTCTGGCTTAAGTCTTTGACCGAAGGCGGAGCTATCACCTTTTACGTCGAAGATATTGCAGGCGGAATTGCAAAGTGGGATTTAACGAGCCAAACGTTTTGGAAAAAGCATGAAATTAAACTGGAAAGCCCCGACCATAACACTGCGACCCCTTGCGACATGAGCCAGATAACCAAAATGGGTTTTTTAGACTTAGTCGATGGCACCAGTTACTTTGTTGATAACTTCTACAAGGCTCGTTTTAATGATTTTACCCTAGCCTCTGGCTTAGGCTTAGTTGAGGGCGAAATTTGCGAAATTTTTGCTTCCAGCAGCTATGAAACAAATCTAGTCGACTGGCAGGGAGCTGGAACTCCTTTAGCGCTTGCTCCGCCCATAAGTGGCACACGAACGGACTTTGTCTATTTGGATATGGTTATGTGGGGGGATTTTAATGGAAAAAGCCCCCGCTTTGCTTTGGAAGTTTCTGCCGATGGCAACTTGACCGACTATCTCGATGGGCAAAACTACCAGCATTATAGAGTTAAAATTGCCAGCTTAGAGCGCACCACCTCGGAGCTGATTGAAACAGTTATTGACCTGAGGACGAATTTGCAACACAACCCTGAAACGGGTCTCTTGATTGCCTTAGTTGATGCGGTCAATGGTTTGACTATAAAGGGAGGAGTCGACGCCAGTACCAATCCCAACTACCCAGTTGCAGAGGCTGGTTGGCTTTATAAGGTACAAGTTGCAGGTAAGATCGGAGGTGCCAACGGGGTTCAAGTTGCCATTGGTGATAGCCTCATTTGTTTGTCTGATAACACGCCAAGTGGCGACCAGATAACCGTTGGTGATGCTTGGATGATTTTACAGTCTAACAATGATATTGCCACGACTACAGACATCCAAACTGCAACAGACAACAGTAAAATGGTGACTCCAAAAATTTTCAAAGATGGCTTAGATTTTTTTATGCCTGTTGGTGTGATTTTCCCCTGGGTACCAGGGCATTTCACAGGTGCTGAAAACTTAGGTTTTACCTTAGGCCTTGGCCTTGGTGACAATACAGTTGCAGAGGCAAACATCTACTTAAACCCGAGGGGTTTATTTATTTGTGACGGCACCGCTCCCAATGAGCCACTTTCCCCTATTTGGAATACAGCAGGCCGCTTTTTACCCCATTTAACCGACGACAGGTTTTTAATGGGTTCAACGGTTTCGGGGGAATATGGGGGAAGTAATACAATGCTAGACCATACCCACACCCATAGCCTTTCAATTAACGCTAGCGGTAGCCATGGACATACGATTAATATTAATGGTGCTTTTGTGTATCAAGGTTCTACAGGCGGAGTTGGGGCGAATAATCAAAACAATGATAGTGGTTTTAATACAGGAGGCCAAAGGTGGTTACTAGATAATGTAGCACACACCCACACCAACAGTGATTTTGCTGGGACTATTGGGGCAAATAGTGCCGCAAGTGCGACCTCTATTTTACCCAAGTTTTTAAGTTGTTTTTACATTATTAAAGTAGTTTAGGTTTATTTTGATAGGCATTCGTCATAGGAATGTCTATTGAAAATTAAAGTCATTTATAATTCAATTATCAAAGAGAGCAAAATGCAATTTACAGTAAAATACAAGCTGCCAAACGGGTGGTTTTGGAGAAAGATCAAAAACGTAGAAGGGGACTCTGTTGTCCCTGAAAATGGAAATCGAGTTCTATTTTTAGCGGATAAAACTCGCATTGAGCTACCTCAGGAGGCAGCTCTAAGCTTTTCACCTGCACGTTTTGAAATGATCAAAGAAAAAATGGCCCAAGAAACAGGGAAGCTTTAAAAATGTCTTGGAAACCCATTACCTTAACCATTCCAGCAGAGGTGCTAACACTTAGTCAGGCCATGTCAGGCTACGCTACAGCGGCCGACTCTGCGTTAGCTATTGCAGAAACTGCTTCAGCGTTGCTGGAAAATAGTTATGTACCCATTCCCGACCCTGCATCTGCGGTGGCAGCGGCAGCTTTGATTCAAGTGCAAGGGTTGTTGGAAAACCTAGAGGCAGTTGCAGGCTATTCAATGGCGCTTCATCCCTACCAACCTACCGTTGGGGTGGGGCAAGGTTTAATGAAGTCTTTGAGCTTTCCACAAATATTAGACCGATTTTCCAGTGAGATACTCAACCAAGGTGACGTTGGAAGGCCTGCTTTCGACTCTGGCACATCTGTGGAAATGATCACCATTGTAGTTGGGCATGCCAGCCCAGCCCTGCTTTTGGCTTTGCTAGAAATTTTTACTGATTTTTTAAATATCAAAGAGTTCAAACTAGCCGCGCGTCGGATAGCTCAAGCTTTAGACTTAGAAAAAACCAAAAAGAATCGTTTTAAGGGTTCTGGTTATCCCGATTGGGACTCCACTAGTTTAACAGATATGGACTTTATTAAGTCTTTTACTAGCCTGCTTAAAGAGCAGGTAGGCACACTAGAAGCTTACAGCCAGTCTGAATCCAAGGCTTTTAGTGAGTTGAGTGGCATTATTTCTAAAAAAAGAACAAAGGTAGCAAAACTGAAAGACCAATTGGATAGTTTAGTTGCCTCTTTAAGTAGTACCGCCTCCGACGGAATCAAAGCTATATACTTACAGGAACAGGGAAGCGTGGCACTAGCTAATGCAATGACAACCCAAGTGGGTCAACCGGGCGCAGAGGTGGGGTTTTGTGCTGGGTTTTCAATTGTTGCCCCTGCCCCAGGATTAACCTTTATAAAAGAGATGTTAGGATTATGAAATTTACATATCAAGACGTAAACTTTGAGTTACCAGGGTCAGAGCACAAGGTCCGAATCAACACAGGAATTAAATCAAAAGACCAAGCAGGCGCAACCAGTAGCGCAATCGATTCCTTTGAGGGTTTTCAGGCAATTGTTGCCAGCGTTTCTTTGACGATTCCCTTTAAAAATCATGAAGAGCTAACAACTTTTAAAGACATCTATCAAAAAACCAGCAATACAGGCACACCCGTTGTTTGGAGGGTTTTAGATACAAGCTTGAACCCCATGGGAGTAGATCAGGTTAAATTTCATGGGGGGTTATCAGTCACTGAAGGCAAGGGTCTAAAGCAATGGGAAATCTCTTTTCAGCTAAAAGAATTCAATGCAAAACCTGCCTTGATGGAAGCTAGGGCCAAGGAAAAGCAAACAATAGCAGCTGTTAAAATAGACTCCAAAGACAAAGTAGTTGCACCAATGGGAGAATCGACAGGTTTAATCGCCGACTTTGTTGGCGCAGGAAGTAGCTTTGCAAAATGGTGGTTTGAAGAGGAAAATAATGCGACTCCAAGCTAAATTAGAAATTGAAAAGGTTGAATTTGAGATTGTAGATTTTAAAATTATTTTAGAGCTCATGGCTTTTGGTAGGGCAGAACTTACAATAAGATCAGAAGAGTTGCCGGTAGGTCTTGCTGAAATTAGTCTCGGTTTTTTTGGGGAGAATTTATACCCCTTTTTTCAAGGGATGTCTGTCTTAGCAACTCCCAAAGGGGAAGGGGTGGTGCATCTTTTGATTCGTGAACTTTCCTCTCTTTTAGAGACACAAGTTCAGGTCGCACTTCGGCACCCAAAATGCTCTGATGTTCTGGCAGCCATTTCTAAGGCCAGTAATTTGACCATTTTAGTGGATAAATCAGCGCCTTATCTTGAGACCCAAGCCCCCTATTTTTATTCCCTAGGAAATGGTAGGCAGGCTTTAGAGAACTTTGAGCTTTGGGGAGTAAAAAAAGGCATTTGGTTTCAAAGGCCAGACGGAAAAATTTGGTGGGGTTCCTGGGACCATAGTCTTTTTGCGACTATGCCCATTTTTGAAATCCCTGAAGAAGTAAAACGAGAAATTAACGCACTTGATACCTCATTTGTTTTACCACCGACCCCCACAATTCGCCCTGGAGTGAAGTTGGAAGAGAATAAAATTGTAAGTTACCTAGAAATCACCCCCAAAGAGATGAGGTTAAAATGGTTAATGCTATAAAGGCTATATTTAAAAGGATTTACCCCCATATTGACCTAGGTTATGACCGTCCTAGAAAGGGCATTATTGTAGCAATCAATGACCCCATTAGAGGCGCTGCGAGGGCCAGTGACGACTTTCGCCCTGGCTACGCCGCCAGTGTACAGCTTTTGAATGAAGATGGCACTCATAGCATCTTGCCCATCTTAGAGGATTTGCCCCTTCCTGCCGCTGTTTCTGGCAGTGAACGAGGTATTTTGGGTTTCCCTGATATTGGGGCAGAGGTCTTGGTTGTTTTTGCTTACGGTAGCCCTGGGCACCCTATGATTCTTTCGCTTTACCCGAAAGGTCAAGTCTTGCCCGATTTGGAGCAAGGAGAAATCAAGATGCAACAGGCAGAGGGCCATCACTTTAAATTTGATAAAAAGGGCAATGCAGAGCTAAAAACCAGTGGGCAAGTTTTACTCGACGCATTAAATAAAACCGAAATCTTAGAAGGTTTAAATCAGCAACTGGGGTCGGCCTTGAAAAATGTAGAGGGGGAAGATTCAGAAGTCATCGGTGGGGCCAAGGTAATCGAAGCCCTTGGTGCATTAAAATTCACTACAGCAGGCGGGCTAAATATGGCCGCAGCGGCTGATAGCCAAATGGCTTTTTTGCTTTCTTTGGCTTTTGCGATCGGCACCAATTTAGAATTTACTGTGGGCCAAAAAGCCCTAATCCAAAACGCCTTGGGCGCAAAATTGGAACTGACCCCGCTGGGCCTTATTGATCTTTCAAATAGTGCGGGGAGTTTAAACGATTTGATTACTGGCCTGATTACCGCTGTGGATGAACTTACTTCAGCCGTGGATAATTTTATCACAACAAATGGCGGGACTGCCTCCCCAGCGACAAAAGCCCTGCTTACCCCTATCACCGCTAATCTTACTACCTTAACCACGCAGTTGGGGTTTGTTTTAAAGTAGGATTTTTGTTTCAATCTGAACTCTATTAACTGCGATTTTCTCACTCCAGTAACCAATCCAAACTTTCCTCTAAAAGAGGGTGTTAATAGTCTGTATTGCTTTGGGCTGCTACTTATTCCCGTACTTTTTGTGGTGGTTAATAATATCTATATTGGCTTGCTGGTGGGGCCTCGGTTTTGCTTTGGGTCGATCGCTTTCTTTTTTGGGTGCCCTTTGTAAATTGGAAATATCCAAACTTTGAAAGCCTAAGGCAGGCCAGTCCACTTTATGGAGGTCAGCAGCGGGTAGGGGTACCTGGATCAAGTCTTGAATATTTTGAATCTCTCGGCTTTCCTTAGAAGTGCAAAATGTAAGGGCAACCCCCTCTTTGCCAGCTCGACCTGTACGGCCAATGCGGTGGACGTAGGCTTCGGCCTCCATGGGTACTTCATAATTGATCACATGGCTGACCTGATCAATATCCAAACCCCTTGCTGCCACATCTGTGGCGACCAATATAGTCAGCTCGCCGTTGCGAAATTCCTTCATAATCTCTGCCCGTACCTTTTGATCTATATCTCCATGGATCACTTCACAGTCAACATTTGCATCAATCAAGTCATCAGTAAGCGCGTCGGCTTCCACCTTGGTTCGACTGAAAATCAAGACCTTGGAGGTTTCTTTCTGATTTATAATTTCTAACAAAAGGCTAAACTTTAAGGCTGGTGCGAGGGTAACTACCTGCTGCTGAATTCTCTCTACCACGCTGGATTCTGGTGTCACTTCAACCTTCACTGGATCAACCAGAAACTCATTTGCTAAGGTCAGGACGGCCTTGGGCATGGTGGCCGAGAAAAAGATATTCTGTCGTTTTTCAGGTAGTAGGCTGATAATATTACGGATGATACCTATAAAACCCATATCTAACATTCGATCGGCTTCATCCAGAACTAAACTAGTCACTTGGTCGAACTTGACATGGCCTTGGTTATATAGGTCTTCCAAACGGCCTGGGGTCGCCACAACGATATCTGGCCCCGCTTTAAGGGCCTTAATCTGATTATGAGACTTGATACCACCAAATATAATAGCCACCTTGAGACCCGTACCCTGACTGTAACTGCGGATATCCCTATGGATCTGGCTGGCCAGCTCCCGAGTGGGTGCAATGATCAGGCTGCGAAATTTTCCAGGGCGCATTTTCATCTTTGTTTTGCCCAATTTTTGAGCAATTGGCAGGGCAAAGGCCGCTGTCTTCCCCGTGCCTGTTTGGGCGATCCCCATCAGGTCTTTCCCCTCTAACAGAGGGCCCAGAGCTTGCGCCTGGATGGGCGTAGGAGTAGTGAAGTTCATCTCTACTAGGTTCTCTTCTAGTTGGGTAAGGAATCCAAAGCTTTTAAAGTCAGTAGTCATAATGGAGTAGGAGCCGAGGGCTTTTAGAAAATTAAGATATGGGGAGCGCTTGCCACAGGATCAGGTTAGATTGCCGACCGAGAGCGAGAAGCTTACGCAAGGCAGTTTCGACAAGCTCTAAACAACTCGTACAGGTTCTTTTGCAACAGAGCAAGAGCAAGCTGCCTCAAAATAGGGGCCGATTGGAGAATAACATTCGACTCGATGATATGGTTATATACCCTAAAAATGTCGAAGTATTTTTTTAGTTTTATTGCTACTAGTAGTCGTGGTGATGATTTCCCTTATGGTCTTTTTTCCACTGTACATAGTAGCTATAGCCAACAAAGGCTGTAATCACTAATAAGAATGTAAATCCTAATTGAATAATTTCTAAAACTACTTTGGGATTTTCAATGATGTTTGTTCCTGCAAAAATTTGTACTGGAAAAACGATAGATAAAGTGCTGAGCACACCAACCCAAACCATTAAAATTTCATCTTTCATGGCGGCCTCCAATAAGTGTCTCCTCTACTTTAGGTTATCAAATTTTAGGTAGTATTTCCAATTTTTAAAATCTTTCGTAATAAATTTTAGCTAACCAAAAACTCTTGGATCAAATTCGCCCATAACAGGTTCAAAAAATCTCTATTTGGGCATTTCATGTGCTTTCCAATGGATAGGCTTAGGGCTAGTTCATCCCTCTGGGTAAATGGCCTTAATACCATGCTGCTTGTTTAAGAGCATCCTTGAGTAGAATCCAAATCAAAGACCGCATAATTATCCATCCTTTGGTTAACTGTTAACCACTGTCGCAGGTATAATCAGAAAGGTCGATTCCCTGTTCATCAATTTTGACAAGCTCCTGTATAAACGGTAAAATTATCGATTATAGATTACCAACCCCACCGTCATCAAATATCACTGGAAGATTAAATGTCAGAAGACACCGAGCTGCCGAGCAAAAGTTTAAAAATCCTTCTTTCAATTTTTAAGTTTATACTACCCTATAAACTCAGAGCAACATTCGCAGGCATTGCCCTGATCTGTACGGCTGGAATTTCTCTGTCACTGGGCCAAGGAATACGAATTTTGCTTGATCAGGGCTTTGTGGTGGGTACAGAAGAAAGTTTAGGCCGAGCAATAGGACTTTTATATGTGATGGTATTATTGTTGGCCTGTGGCACCTTCATTAGATTCTATCTGGTTTCTTGGATTGGTGAGCGTGTAACGGCGGATATTAGAAATGCTGTTTTTAAACACGTCATTGAATTGCATCCCAGTTATTTCGAAATTAACAAAAGTAGTGAGATCCAATCTCGTATTACAACGGACACGACCCTGCTACAATCTCTAATTGGAACATCTGTGTCTTTGGCACTGCGAAATACCTTGATGTGTATAGGGGGGATCATTTTTCTTTTTGTTACAAATGCGAAACTGACCATGTATGTGATGATCGCAGTTCCATTGGTGATCACCCCTATTATAGTTTTTGGAAAAAGGGTCCGAAAATTATCAAAAAGCTCTCTAGATGAAATAGCTCATGTTGGCTCTTTTGTAGGTGAGTCACTTCAAAATATTAAGACGGTACAGGGATATAATCATCAAGAAATTGATATTCTAAAATTTTCCGATCAAGTTGAGCTGGCATTTAAAGTTGCTATAAATAGAATTAGGCAAAGATCATATTTGACCGCAGTTGTGATGCTGCTAGTTTTTAGCGCTATTGTATTTATGATTTGGATGGGGGGAAAAGATGTTTTGAACGGTAGCATAACCCCAGGTGAGCTATTCGCATTTATTTTTTATTCTGTAATCGTAGGCTCCTCTGTAGGCGCTGTTAGCCAAGTAATAGGGGAATTGCAAAGAGCTGCTGGAGCCACCGAAAGACTAATGGAATTGTTACACGCCACAAATCTTATTCTTCCTCCAGCTATTAACAAGAAGATCTTAGATAAGCATATCAAAGGGGCAATTGAACTTAGGCAAGTAAGCTTTGCTTATTCTTCAAGGCTAGAGACACCAGCAATTAAAAATTTAAGTCTATCGGTTGAAGCTGGGAAAAGCTTGGCCTTGGTCGGGCCTTCAGGGGGTGGTAAAACAACGCTTTTTGAATTACTTCTTAGGTTTTACGATACCCAAGAAGGGGCTATTTTACTTGATAACATCAATATCATGGATCTCGATCCAAAAGAACTTAGAAAACACATTGCAATTGTCCCCCAGCAACCAGCTTTATTTAGTGCTAATGTTTGGGAAAATATCAAATATGGAAATCCAAATGCTTCAAAGGAACAAATCCATGAAGCAGCAAAAGCTGCTTACGCGACAGAATTTATTGAGCAACTACCCCAGCAATATGACACCTACCTAGGTGAATCTGGGGTAAGGCTTTCTGGTGGGCAAAGGCAACGAATTGCCATCGCCAGAGCCATATTAAAAAACCCTGAGATCCTTCTTTTGGATGAAGCAACCAGCGCGCTAGATGCGCAAAGTGAGCAGATGGTGCAAATGGCCTTAGAACACTTGATGGTAAATAGAACAACCCTAATCATTGCCCACCGTCTGGCCACCGTTAAAAACGTAGACCAAATTGCTGTCCTTGATGCAGGGAATATCGTAGATCTGGGAACCCACGAAGAATTAGTTAATAACTCCCCCCTGTACTCAAGGCTGGCCAAACTACAATTTAGAGGTGTTTAGCCTGATTTACCTCTAGTTGATAACCCTCGTATACTTGAATGGTATAACCTTGAAAAAGTGATAGCTGTGAATTGCTCTTTTTTGGATAAGGCTTCTCAGGGCTATAATTTAACAACTGATCCTTTTGGTGAAAATTCAATCGTTCTGCCCTATGCCAACTTGAGAGAAAATTTCAAAGTGAACTTTTACTTAAATGAGCTAGATAATCTTCCGAGTACTTTGACCTCAGGAGAACCAATGTTGCTCACCTGTATTAAATTGATGTATTCTGCCAGTGATAAAGTTGTTTGCGTTGATGCCTCTCCTTTGTAGGGCAAATTTATTTGATGTTTGGCGCACTAGCCTGCCTTCGGCGTTTCCATAAGCCCATACTCGGCTTTTAATCGGCCCAAAAGGGGCGTAAAGTCAAGCTTTATGGCAGGATGCATGGAAAGCCTTTGATAGAGTATTTTTAACTTTTTGAAGCAAGAGTGGTTACATCACAGAAAATTTAAAACAAGAAATGAGGCTCGTCAAAGTGCTTTTGAGTATATTGAAGGATTTTACAACAATCATAGATTACATTCCACTTTGGGGTATAAATCTCCAGTTGAATATGAAACTATGATGACAACTTAAGCGCTCCACAAAAACGGGTTAATCTCAACACTAGGGGTTACCTTAAAAAACAAACTAAACTGAAAATGGTAAGTATGGCAGCAAGGGTATTTATTAGTTACGCTCATGAATCGGAAGAACTCTCCAATAGTGTTCTCGAATTCTCCAATGAACTAAGGGGCAAAGGAATTGATTGCGAGATCGACCAGTACGAAGAAGCCCCACCCGAGGGATGGCCAAAATGGATGATGAGACAAGTTCATGAGGCAGAGTTCGTCTTAGTATGCTGTACAAAACTATTTTTTGACCGAGCAAGTGACTTCTCTGGTAAAGATGAAGGGCTGGGTGTTAAGTGGGAAACTTCGCTAATTGTACAGCAACTGTATACTCTCAGCACGAATAACACCAAATTCATTCCAATTATATTAGATGAAAATGACATACAATATATTCCTCTTTCCCTACAGCCATACACGTACTATCTGATTAGTAGAAACGAAGTAAAGGCAAAATTGGTAGAGCGCCTTTTAGGAAAAAGCAGGAGTAAACGCCCTGCACTTGGCAAGGTGGAAAAGCCAGAGAAAGAGGCCGCAACAATAAAGCCGAAAGAACGGAAGTCAATGTTCCTCAGCTCGATCATAAATATCGATCTTTGGAATGACGCGAAATGGTCTGGTATGGCATTTATAACCGACCCTAAGTTACGTGAGCCGCCCATAGCATGCTTTATCTATAAAAATGAAACTGTTGGCGAACAGATTTTCAGAAATTTAAAGGAACAATTCGGTGATAGAGATGAGTACGAAGAGATTCGACTTAGCTTCATTGAGGAAATCTCCCCGAAAAACCCTAGTTGGTATAAAGTTCACTTTGGCTCATCACGTGATGTGGTATTAGACAAGATGAAAAGCTATGGTTTCAAGCCCAACTCTACTTTGCTGCTGATGGTGTCTCGTATTAACGAGATGCAGCCTCCTAGTGAATCAAGTAGTTTGACATTATTCAAGCATGCTTATAGCCACTTCAAGCGTTATTCCATCTGTAATATCGTGACTAAGAATGGTCAACTAATACCGTCATTTGATAACTTGATAGAGAAGCATTCAGTGGTTTTTAGAAAATTAGAGGATGTTAAAAAAGACAACGATGATGAAGATTACACAGCATTAAAGGTCAATGATGCTTAACAACTGGTTTTGGATTGTCTAGCCTCCACTTTTTAGCCTAACCTATACATTACTATAGGAGATTCGGTGTTGAAGAGAAAATGAAAAGTTTAAAAATGGATTAATGCTGAATGGTATTCCAGTCGGGAAAGGCAAGTGCCCCCTGTTTGCGATTTGTAATAAGCTAGAATAATACAGTAAAAAATCATTAATCCCCTTTGGTTGGAGGACTAGAGACTTTTTTAATAGAAACATTACAACCTGAGTTCGTTGAATAACAATTTAAATAACCCAAATAAATTGAGAAAAGATTGAATTTTGATGCCTGCAAGAGGCTTTTTCTGATGTTATGAGGCTAGAACTATTGGAGCCTGCAATAAGGGGTGCAAAATTACTGAACTGTTTAGTGCTAGGCAGAAATCCTAATGTTGGAACTTAGTTGGATATAGGACAAGGCCTTCAGCCAAAAGAGCTGAGCGTCGTCAAAAATGAGGGGGTAAGTATTTGATATGATTGGGGAGGGAGGCGATATTCGAACTCGCAACCCTCAGCTTGGAAGAGAACACTAGGCAGTATCCACACCCTATACATCTACCAAATACTCAAAGAAACCAAACCTATCTAGAGCCCAAATTTTTAACTAATCAATGATGTTTAACTTTATTTTACCAATTTAAGCGGTAAAAGGTCGGAGTTTAGTTGGAAAAGAGTTGGTCTGGCTTTACCCTTAAACCCCTGTTTTAAACATTCCTCAAAGTAGCTATTCGATTTCTTCCTGAATTTTATCATGAATGAAAAGATATTAGGGTTAGAGTTGGTAATTCATGTTGATATAAAAATTTGAAACAAGTACTCCGCTGTAGTGGGGCAAGCTCAAAAAAGCCTTTCCTAGTTCCCTTGTTATTCTATAAGTTATTGATGCTCAATCCTACTTTAGTTTATCCCCAAAAACCATTTTCGTAGTTCCAATTTGTATCAAGTCTCCTGATTCTAATACTTTGGTCTGCACAGGTTGGTTATTCACTGTTAACGCTCCTTGAGCCTCAATTGAATATTGATCCAATTTAGGGTTATAGATCACGGTCGCATGATGTTCCACTACCTCAGGCCCCCCGATAATTGTCATACCCGCATCCTCGGCTCCACCAATGATCGTTTGATTTTCCCCTAGCTCCAAAATCTGGGTGGAAACATTCGCCCCGCCTGAGTCAAGAATTTCTAGATGAGTTTTTGGATAATTTTTTTCAAAACGAATTTTAGTCAGCACCCAGAAACCGAGTAAACTTGCCAATCCAGCCAGAATAGGGATAAGAACCCCCTCCCCTTTAGCTTTGCCTAATAGGCCTCCTGCATAATAAAATCTTGTAGCAACGGATTTTTTACCATCGGTACTCAATTGAGCTTGAACATATTTTTTGTCCTGCATCTGGAACCCAGCCCTGTAAGTCAGACGGTATTCTCCTAAAATCTGGCGAAGAATTTTTTGATATACAGCCTTTAGTTCCGCTTCATTACTCGCATCAAATACGGCTCCACCAGACTTCATGGCAATTTTTCGTAAATAGCGATCATGGTTTGCACCCTTAGGCCCAAAGGTGATGGCATAAAGGGAAATGCCTTCAATTTGCAACTTTTCTAGGGCTTGTTGCCAGTTAATCCTATCCTTATTAAAACGTGGATGGGGCTTCTTGGTATTTTGGTAAAAAGGGCTATTTTCACCATCGGAAAGAATCAGCAAAGCCTTGCGACCACGGTGGCTTAAAAAATCCTGAGCCGTAACCATAATACTACCGTATAGTTCGGTGTAAACAGCATTACCCGTAGGTTTTTGGATTTTTTCAAGTTGAGATAAGAGTTCATTTTTATCAAGACTCAAAGGGCTTAACATCTGATAAAAACTATTATAGGTAACCAGGCCCAACTGGTCTTTTGGATTGGTAACACTTTGCAAAAAAGACTTTACCCCCGCCTTTGCTATCTCAATTCGTTGGTCTTTTTTTAAGCTAGTGGCCTTGCCTTCAAGGTTGCGATACATGGAACCCGAGTTATCTATGAGCAACAAAAACCGCACCCCATCCTCAAAATTGCTGGCTTGGCGAAAATCGACAATGGGGCCTAGTTGATTCAAACCCTTTGGACTTAATCCTTCCAAAATAGAAATGTTTTTAGCGGTCACACCTTTGAGTGGCTCACCTTGGTTATCAGTGATGCTTAGGTAGAGTTGAACCTCTTGGCTTAGTAAAAGATCAGAATTATCTACCTGAGAAATCCTTAGGGTGCTGGCAAAAGCCAAGGGAGTTAAAGATAGCCAGAAGAGCAGGCTCAAGATCATAGTTTTCATGGGATTACCGATAGTAAAAAATAAATTTCGCATTACCCAACTGAATAATATCGTCTGGAGATAGCGGCGCTGAGCCAAGTGGTTTGTCATTGACTTTGATTTTTGCATCTTTCGCCAGAGCCTTTAGAAAAACCTGACCCTTGATAATTTCGGTCTTGGCCTCCATTTGAGCGATCCTTTGGTAGCCTTTAAGGCAAATTTCAGCCTTGGTTGCCAGGCCGATCATACTGTTTTTAGCGACGAGCAAGTATTCTTTCCCAGCGAAAGGACCATTGAGTATCCGCAGTACGGCAGTTGAAAACTGTTCTTCAATAAACCCGAAACTAAGCCCAATGACCAAGCCTAAGGTACAAAGGCCCAAGAGATCAACAAAGACTAAAGCTGGAAGCAGGCTAGGCAAGAATTCTAAAGCCAACCCGCCAAGTAAGCCACCTAAGGCTCCACCAATTTTCCCCACTTTAATCTTTTGGATTGAAAGGGTTCGCAAGCCTTCAATTGCTCCTAAAGAAGCCCCTAAGACAACCCAGCCGATCACCTTTGAAAGGGGAATGCCTAATTCCTTAAGATCCTTGGTCGAATGGAGGAAATAATCACCAAGGTAGAGCAAGAAGGCCTGACCTAATACAAAGCCTAGAATACCACCCAAACCACCGATTACGATGCCCATCTTGATACCAGAGGCAATCTTTTGAGGCACAGACTGGGTTATCCCCTCAAGGCTCCCAAAATAGGCCCCCATAGAACCACCGATCAATAAACCAGCGATCAAACTAAAACTGAGAAAGCTAGGAAAAAGGTCCGCAAATTCTAAAGTGATGGCTGATAATGCCCAAGCTAATAGGCCACTAAGTAGACCTATAGCCCCATAGAGCATTTTCCGTTTGAATCTATTCATACTAATCCTTAGGGGTGATTTTTAATGTTTTACCATCTTTAGAAAGGCTTACCTTCAGGCTGAGGGCTTTTGTTGGCGTAAGGGTAATTTCTTGGGTCTGACTGGTGTTTTGCCCCCAACCTTGGTTATATATTAAGGTAAGGTAATAGAGCCCTGGAAAAAGCTGAAACTTGGTAGATTTCCCCAAAGTCGGCAGAACCAAAACCTTTGGGGTTTTTCCTGCTTTTAAATAACTAGTTTTATTATCTAATAAGATCTCTAAATCTTTTAAATCCGTATTTAGACGAAGGGAAACTGGTTTGGCGATCATCGAAGGTTCCAGGGTTAACTGGGTTTGCTCTAACTGAATTTTAAAATTCAAGTTCATTGGGTAATAATGATCGGCAGATACCTTAAAGGAATAATTCTTGTTGGAGCGAATGAGTTCTTTGGCATCAGGTCTTTTTTGAAATTCCAACCAATCCAACCAATCACCTTTGTGATAAATTTTTGTTTTTACGCCCTGAGTGATAGCCCGACCTGTTCTTAAATCAAGTGGCTTCAGGCTTATATTTGCCGGTAAGCTGGCTACAGTTGACTTGGTTTGAAAAACAAGGACTCGCTCACTGGTACTGGTGGTAATTTCCTTCCGTCCCTTTAGGGAAGCCAAATAGAAAGTAGTATGAAACTGTTCTTGCTCCATATCCACTAAAATCCGATAGATGCCTTTTTCTAAATAAATCTTGTCACTTTTAAAAACCCAAAAGTTCTTTTTACTGCCAAGAGGCTGGTGCTTAATTACAGTCTTTGAACTATCCACACTATACCATTTTTTACCAACCTGCTTTAAGATTTGTACTCGATAAAAGATTTGATTTGCATCTTTAAAGCCTTTTTTAACTCGCAATTCCACTTGAAAGGAACCATATTTTTCAGCGTAGAGATATTCGTACTTTAAACCCTTTTCAAAGGCGAGGTAAGCTGCACCACTGCCCAAGCCTAATAAAACAACCAAAACCCCCCAGAACCAAAGGCTCCGAGCCAATGCTCCAGCCAAGGTGGTTGCTTTTTTTTCGAGATCATCCTTATCGTTAATATAGTCTAAAATTCCTAGGTTGATCTTTTCTTGGTCATTAAACTGCCTAAGATAGGGGGCAAACTTTTGAATTGCCTTTTCAAGGCGAGGCGTTCTGCGAGAAATCTTTTTATGCATGGCTTTTAAGATTACTCGTTGGATTACTCCCTTAATATTGGGATTGAGCTTGTTAGGCCGTATAAAGTTTCCCTTTTGCACCTTTTGGATCATCTCTGGGGTAAATCCGCCTTCAAAGGGTTTTTTCCCAGTCACCATTTCATAGAGAAGAACTCCAGCAGAATAAATATCACTGCGCTGATCACGGAGTTGGGCATTAGAAATTGTTTCTGGAGCGATGTAGCTTAGGGTGCCAATGGTCATGCCCGCTTTGGTGAGGCCATCGTCATCGTCATCAATCAAGCTTGCCACACCAAAATCAAGGAATTTAACCTCTCCTTTTTTAGAGATAAGGATATTAGCTGGTTTAATGTCGCGGTGAATGACGCCCATTTGATGGGCATAGGCAAGGGCTTTGGCGACTTCAGAAAAAATCAACATGGCAGCGACATTACTTAACTTTTTCTTTTGGGAAATCAACTTTTCTAAGGTAATCCCATCGACATATTCCATTACAATATAATGGAAGCCCTTTTCTTCAAAGTGGTCATAAACTTGTACAATAGAGGGATGCACAATCTTCATTTGAATCTTGGCTTCCCTGCGAAAGCGCTCAACCATCTCCTTATTTTGAATGGTCAATTTCTTAACAACCACTGTTTCTTTTAAGGTAGGGTGTTGGGCCTTATAAATAGCCCCCATGCCACCCTTGCCGATTTCGCCTGAGATTTTATATTTGCCGATGAATTCCATAAAAAACCTATAATCTATTTAATGACAACCAAGGCTTTATTCACGTCAACAAATTCCTCAGTAAGGATAACGGTAACGGCATTGATCTGGGCTTCCTGTTCGATCAAGGGAAGATCTTCCACTAATACAGCAATTTTATAGATAGCTGAGGTGCTTTGCACAGGTCCATTTTCAAAGGTGATCGGTTGATCAATCGCAATAGCGCTGGTTAAAATCGACTCGGTCTTCACGATAGATTCTGGCACATCTTTTCTGAGGCCGATTGAATTATAGGCACATTTTCTAGTGTTTTCTTCAGTGGGGCCTACTAAAATCAAAGAGCCAGAATAGGTCAATGCCACACAACCGCTCTTGTCGTCTTGAGCCAGGTTTTGAACTTCCTTCATGCCACCCTCGGTGGTTTTTTCTTGAAAGAGTTCCATTTTTTGCTGCCATCCCTGAGCAAGTTGTTCATAAGACTCATCATTCTCAGCTAAACCAGCGGAAGAGGTAATGGCTTTAATATGGCTTTGAATTTGAGAGGGAAGACTTGCTAGAATATCGGCCATTTTTAGCTCCTAATGTTAAATTGAGTTGATTTTGATCACTTTTAAATTATTTTTATACTAATAACTTTCCTATACTTTGGCGAATTGAAAATAGGAAACAAGGATAATTTGTGATTAAGTACATTAAAGATTTTGAAAGTCTCTAATTTAAAACCTATGTAAACAGCTTTTAGCTAAAGGTCCCCTAAGCAAATCAACATTGAGTTACAGACAAAATCGCTAGTTCATGGCAAAATAAACAAGATTTAACCCTGACTTTACAAGTTTCATGGATACATTAAAAACTCAAAGATCTATTTTAAAAACGGCTATGCAGGCTTGCATAGAGGTTTTAAACAATGAACCTGCCCACTATCGCTTCCCAAAAGAAGATAGGGGCCTAGGTGGACTGATTCAGCTGGAAGCGGATTTAGAAGCTATCTTGGTTCCCGATTTACATGGTCGGTTTGAAAAAATTGAACAATTGCTGAGCTGGAAGATTAAGAACCTATCTGTCGAAGACCTTCTTATCCAAGGGCATATTCGGCTGATTTTCTGTGGTGATTTTGTGCACGCTGAAGCTAGAGCAAGCGAGCGGTGGAAACGCAGCCTAGAAGAGTTTATTGGTGATTATGAACAGCATCAATCTATGGATCAAGAGATGGATGAAAATATTCGAACTTGGATTCTGCTGGCTCAACTTAAAGCGAAGTATCCCTATCAGGTGCACCTTTTAAAAGGGAATCATGAAAATATTTTAGACCGTGCGACGGACCCCAATCGAAACTTTCGAAAGTTTGCCTTTGAAAGCAAGATGGCAACAACTTGGTGTCAGAAATTTCTAGGTGAGGAATTGGTCACTCTCATTGATCAATTTGAACAATCCCTACCACTCATCGTGGCGGGAAAGGGCTGGGTCGCCAGCCATGCTGAACCTGCCCAAGCCTATAATAAGGAGCAATTGATTCAGGGCGAAGGTTCGGTTGGATTTGGTTTAACTTGGACAAGGAAAGCAGGAGCCGCAAAGGGGTCAGCTCGTAAAACGATGGAATCTCTTTTAGGTCATTCAGGAACTTGGTTTTCAGGGCATAGTTCCATTAAAACTACCTATTTTTGGGACAAGGAAGAATCGGTCGTACATTTCCACAATCCAAACCAATTTTCGGTTATTTACCTCTCGGGGGACTCGAGTTTTGACCCGGCCAACAATGTGATTACTCTGCCTGAAATTCTTTGATAGTCAAATGGAGCTTGCTACCTCAAAGTTGAGTGCAAACTCCCTCAATCCATTACCAACCCTATAAGTAATTTTTAGTTCCTGTATCCGAGCCTAAGCTGAATGATATTAGGAACTTATAATTATAGATCTATCAATATTGTGTTTTTGATTTGAGACTACAAGCTATATTTGATTGGGGGCCTGCTAATCTTTCGAAACAGTTTTTCGAGGGATATAATAAGTAGGTATTGAAATAAAGTATGTTGGAACTTAGTTGGAGAAGGGAAGGGGCGTTCAGCTCAATAGTCTGAAGGTCTTAGGTAAAGGAGGGGGAAGTCTTTGGCAGGACCGAAGATCCCTTTAGAAATGGCCGTTAGGCCCCACATGAAAGTGGAGCGGGAGACGAGGTTCGAACTCGCGACCCTCAGCTTGGAAGGCTGATGCTCTACCAGCTGAGCTACTCCCGCAATCTGGTAACAATTTGTGGCTGGGCCGCTAGGGATCGAACCTAGGAATGACGGAACCAAAATCCGTTGCCTTACCGCTTGGCGACGGCCCAACACAAATAAAGTATCAAAACGAATCTTGAAAACTTATCAAAAAAGAGTAACGATTCTTTTTTTTCTTGGCAAGAGTTTTTTCAAACAAATTTTTCCAAATCTTAATTAGCATGATTTTACCCTAGGCCTTGCAGGCCTTTTGCTCTTGGTTTATATTGACCTTGTAACCCGTTTTTTATGGCCTTATGCTACGTACCTTCCTTCTCGTTTTACTATTTACACTAGCGCCAAGCTTTGGGTTTGCCCAAATTTCGGTTACGGCGGGTATCCAGTCGGAGCGCACTTTTTTAGGCGAAAGCATTAACTATCAATTAAAAATTGATGGTGTGTCTGGGGGGGTTGAGATCCAAATGCCCAATACGAAGTATTTCACCTTTAAAAAATTAGGCCCGCCAACTCGTTCCAGTCAGACGAGTATCATTAATGGGAAGAGGTCTAGCTTTTCAGGTTTGATCTTTAGTTACGCTTTGACACCTGTAATAGCGGGAACCTTCGAAATCCCTTCCCTTAAAGTAATAATAGGTGGAAAGAGCTACTTTACCCAAAGTTTTCGGCTCACAGTGGTTGACCCGAGAAAGCTTGAAGGCAAGCAAACCATTGTGTTGAATCAAAAAACTAAGAAAAAGTCTTATTATCTTGGCGAAAGGATAGCTGTGGAACTTTCTTTGAGTTATCTAGAGGAAATTCGAGAGTATAATTTTGGCTTTCCTTTGCTTGAATCAGGTGTTTCTTTGGATCTTGTGACCAAGCAGGATGGTAAAAGGAAAGTAAACCTGAGTTTTGGGAACTATCAAATTCCTTTTATTCCTGGGAGAAAGGTTAAAAATGGAGAAGAGTGGAAGGTGCTTACCCAAGAATTTAGCTTTTTTCCTGCTCAAATAGGTCGGTTTACTATTGAGCCTGCGACAATTGCAGCTAAGGTGCAAAGAGGGAGTGACTACCAGCGGGATTTTTTTGGCAGAGTTGTACAGGTACCTAAGTTGATAAGGCAGTTTACTGAGAGCAGCTCCGTCGTTTTAGATATTTTACCATTACCCTTGAAAAATAAACCCCTTAACTTTAGTGGGGCAGTAGGCCAATATTCTGTTGAGCTGGATTCTCAATTTGACACGGCACAAGTAGGCGAGCTTTTTACCTTAACTCTGATACTAAATGGGACAGGGCAACTTGAACAGGTAGCTATATCCAGTTTAGAGAAACTTGCGCCTGATTTTACAATAGTCAAAAACTGGTCGACGCCAGAAGTAGAGGAAGGTAAGGCAACCTTTAAAGCTCAAATACGGCCTGAAAAAGTAGGTGAGTTGAAAATTCCAGCTTTAGAGTTTAGTTTCTTTGACCCTGATTTGAAATCTTACCAAATTGCCAGGAGCCAAGCCATTGGCTTTACGGCTACAGAAACGAAAAAATTAGACCTTGAACAAATTAGTGACAATCGAAAAAACGTTGCAGCACAGCCAAAAAAGTCGGGTGCCGCCAAATTGAAAAGCGAAAATTGGTATTTTTCAAACCAATGGTTTTTTCTATATTTGTTACTTCCATTGATTTACGCAGTTGGAGCCAAGACAATTAAGAGTAAAGACTTAGCCCTTAAGGCCGACTTAGAATTAGATTGGGCCTTTGCTAATTTGGAAAAACTAAAGGGGTTGAATCCCAGTTTAGAGTCAGAAAAAACTCGTATTCTTTTAGAGTTAGTAGTCTTTTTGGGCCAAGGGTCTTCTGCTAATTTAGCACTGGGGGAAATACAGTCTGAACTTGAGGCTGCCCGTTACGCTGGGCAAAGCAAAGAGTTTGATTTTAACACAAATATCGTTGAAGTTGAGAGGCTACTTTTGGCCCAAAAAAGCGGCTCCCCAGACGCCAGCGCTGTCGCCTAGCTTATTTTGTACGATGTCTGTTGTTAAATGATCATTAAAAATTCGTTTTTCAACCTCCTGAATGCCTAAGTTGTAAAGAATAGGCAGGTTGGAAACACCCCCGCCTAGTACAATTATATTTGGGTCAAAGGTATTGATTAAATTGGCCATGGCTTCGCCAAAAATCTCTAAAAACTCAGTTAAGACATGCAAGGCGGTCTGTTCTTTTTCTATGTAAGACAGGTATATTTCTGGAAGGCTTTTTTTATTCCCGCTTAATTTTAGATACTGGGCCTCTATAGCTGGACCAGAAAGGTAGGTTTCTAGGCAGCCTTTTCTGCCACACCAGCAGGGTCGACCTTGGTAGTTGATGCTTGCGTGGCCCCATTCACCTGCTATGCTATTTGGGCCTTCCCAGATCCTTCCTTTATGAACCATTCCTCCACCCATTCCTGTGCCCATAATCACCCCTAAAACCAATTCCTTTCCCTTACCTGCCCCTTGCAAAGCTTCGGCTAGCGCAAAGCAGTTGGCGTCATTTTTTACCGCTACTTTCTGCTTTAGAAGTGTTTCTAAGTCTTTTTGAAAGGGCTGGCCTATAAGGCATTGGGTGTTAGCGTTTTTAATGAGCCCTGTTTCACTGTCTATTGTTCCTGGAATTCCAATCCCAATTGTGAGTTTTGAGTCTTGATTTGCTTGGAGATCACATATCAATTTCGCTGTACTCTGGACTATTGCAGAGTATCCATTTTTAGCATGGGTAGGAATGCGCATGCGTGAAATAGCTTTAGTAGTGCCTTTTTTGGCTACTATCCCTTCTATCTTAGTTCCACCGAGATCTATGCCTATGGAGAGATGATTGTTGTCGTTCATTGGAAAATGTCAAAATTGACAAAAATGCTGTCGTTTTTGTCAGTATTGTTAGAAATATTTAGTGGTAATTTGTCTTCATTTAAAAAGAAGTCTGTCTTTTTAGAAGCTTAGCAAGCTGGCCCTACCCTTGCAAAAGTTAAGAGATCATTTTTTTATAAAATAAGGACTTAGGAGTAACATGACTACTACAAGGCAACAAATCAGCCGAATCATTGCAGAGAGAGGCGAAGCAAAAGATTACACACCTCCAGCAATGCAAGATATTTCAGAAATTTTTGGCAAACATGTTTTCAATGACGAAGTAATGAGAACAAGGTTGCCTAAGAGTGTTTACAAGGCCTTAAAAAATACTATTAAGGGAAACAAGCCTTTAGATCCTGCTATTTCTGAAATCGTTGCTGCAACCATGAAAGATTGGGCATCAGAATTAGGAGCAACACACTTTACTCACTGGTTCCAGCCTTTAACTGGCGCAACTGCTGAAAAGCATGATTCATTCTTAATTCCTGATGGTGATGACCAAGCGATTATGCGCTTTTCTGGTGGTGAGCTGACTCAAGGTGAGCCAGATGCATCGTCTTTCCCTTCTGGTGGTATTCGTGCTACTTTTGAAGCTCGTGGTTATACAGCTTGGGACCCTAGTTCTCCAGCATTTGTTAAGTTAAACGCACAGGGTGGTACTCTTTGTATCCCAACTGCCTTTTGTTCTTACACAGGTGAAGCCTTAGATAAAAAAACTCCAATATTACGCTCAGAAGCAGCCATTACTAAATCGGCTACTCGGTTACTGAACTTAATGGGCGAAAAAGATGTGACTAACGTCTACTCTACTGTTGGTTTAGAACAAGAATACTTCCTAGTAGACATGGAATATTACAACTCTCGACCTGATATGATCGCAACAGGTAGAACACTATTTGGTGCTGCTCCTTTTAAAGGCCAATCCTTAGATGATCACTACTTTGGTGCTATCAAGCCTCGTATTTTAAGCTTCATGCAAGATACAGAGCAGGCTCTTTTTAAATTGGGAGTTCCAGTTCGTACCAGACACAACGAAGTTGCTCCAGCCCAGTTTGAGGTTGCTCCTGTTTATGAAAAATCGAACATCGCTGTTGATCACAACATGATGGTAATGGAAGTGATGAAAGAAATCGCTGCCAAACATAAATTAATGTACCTTGTTCATGAAAAGCCATTTGCTGGCCTCAATGGTTCTGGTAAGCATTGTAACTGGTCTTTATCAGATAACTTGGGCAACAACTTGCTTGAGCCTGGTTCAACTCCTCACCAGAATGCTAACTTCTTAATTGTTTTAACTGCTATCATTCGTGGTATTGATAAGTACGCAAAACTTCTTCGCTTATCCGTTGCTCACGCTGGAAACGATCACAGACTTGGTGCTAACGAAGCCCCTCCAGCTATTATTTCTGCTTTCTTAGGTGCGGAACTTGGGCAAATTGTTGAAGATTTATGCTCTGGTGATGCTACAAGCAGTACCTCTGCCGCTAAAATTAAACTTGGTTCTTCTGTACTTCCTGAATTACCAAAGGATTCAACTGATAGAAACAGAACTAGTCCATTTGCCTTTACAGGTAACAAATTTGAATTTAGAGCTTTAGGCGCTTCTCAGCATGTTGGTGGCCCAGTTTTCTTTATCAATACTATTGTCGCTGATTCATTAGATTATATGTCTGATGAAATTGAAGCAAAAGTAAAAGGTGGAATGAATTTATCTGAAGCCGCTGATGCAGTTGTTAAGGCTACTTTAAAGCAACACCAAAGAGTGATCTTTAACGGTGATGGTTACGCTCAAGAGTGGCAAGATGAAGCCGAGAAACGTGGGCTTTATAACTTAAAGACAACTCCAGAAGCAGCTGAAAAAATGATGGATGCTGATGTTGCTGATCTTTTTGGCAGATATAACATCTTGACTCCAAACGAGATCGAATCTCGTTACAATATCAAGTTGGAAGCTTATATCTTAGGTTTAGAAATTGAATTTTCTGCAACTGCTGACATTGCGCGAACAATGATTTTACCTGCTGCTATTGAGCACCAAAATAACCTTGCTACTGCTGTTGCCAGCTCTAAGGCTTTGGGACTTGCTACCAGTGCTCAGGAAGTACTCATGAAGAAAGTAAATGCCAATGTTGAAGCTTTAACTTCTAAGATTGATGCATTTAATACTGCCTTAGCCGCTGCTCCTCATGAAGATGCATTGAAGCATTGTCATTACTTTAAAGATACCATGATCCCTATGATGGATGGTATTCGAGTGGTAGCCGATGCTTTAGAATTGCAGGTTGATGATCGTTTATGGCCTCTTGTTAAATACCGCGAGATGTTGTTCTTGTCATAAGAAAACTTAGGGCAGCTATGCTGCCCTTTTTTTTGTTACTTATATCAATTGTAAAATTAATACCTGAGGGATTGGTTTTACAATCAAAACCATTAAGGCAATTGCCAGAAAACATAAGCCATTAGGAATAGATGAAAAAAATTGAAGCTATCATTAAGCCCTTTAAGCTCGACGAAGTTAAGGAAGCTTTAGAAGCTGTAGATATTTTGGGTATGACTGTATCTGAGATCAAAGGATTTGGACAACAGAAAGGCCACACTGAGCTTTACCGTGGAGCAGAATACCAAGTAGATTTTGTACCTAAAGTGAAGTTAGAGCTGGTTGTAGATGATGCAAAAGTTGAATCTGCCATTGAAGCTATTACTGATGCTGCTCGAACTGGCAAAATCGGTGATGGGAAAATCTTCATTAGTAATATTGAAGAAGCTATTAGAATTAGAACAGGTGAAAGAGGACCAATAGCTCTTTAGAGCCTGTAATCACAGCTTTGTTTTAAAGCAACTCACCCTTTGTATAGACCATATATGTACTCCTCAAAATTTAAATTCTTGGGGGCGACGGTTTTCTGCGCCCTTTTTTTGCCTAATCTAGCCTTTGCTGACGAAATTAACGGAGCTGATACAGCTTGGATGTTAATGTCTACAGCCCTTGTAATGTTAATGATCCCAGGTCTTGCGCTATTTTATGGTGGCATGGTTCGCAGTGGAAATGTTTTATCTGCTATTATGCATTCCTTTTTTGCCATGGGCGTTATGACAATCCAATGGGTTGTTATCGGTTACTCTTTAGCTTGGGGACCAAGTCAAGGTGGATTCATTGGCAATTTGGATCATATGTTTCTAAATGGCGTAGGCTTAGAGGCTAACGGGACTATCCCCAGTCTTCTATTTATGATGTTCCAGGGTATGTTTGCTATTATTACCCCTGCGATTATTGCAGGCGCTGTCGTTGAACGAATTAAATTTTCTACCTACGCAGTATTTATCTTTATTTGGGGAACCTTTGTTTATGCCCCTCTTTGCCATATGGTCTGGCACCCAGATGGCTATTTGCTAGGTCGGGGAGGATTAGATTTTGCTGGTGGTACTGTTGTTCATATTAGTTCTGGTGTCTCAGCTCTTGTCTTGAGTATTATTTTGGGGCCTAGAAAGGGATACGGTAAAGTTGCAATGCCTCCTCATAATTTAGTTTTTACCTTGCTCGGCGCTGCGCTTCTTTGGTTTGGCTGGTTTGGCTTTAATGCTGGTAGCGCACTTTCTAGCGGAGCCTTGGCTGCAAATGCATTGGTTGTTACTCATATTTCTGCTGCATCAGGTCTTTTTAGCTGGGTAATGATGGAGTGGTTTTTACTTAAAAAACCTAGTGCCTTGGGTGCTGCCTCTGGTTTAGTTGCCGGTCTTGTTGCGATCACCCCGGGAGCGGGTTTTGTCTCAGCGCCATCTTCAATGGTTATTGGTCTAATTGGCGGTGTTGTTTGTTTTTACGGAGTTCGTCTAAAAGGGAAATTTGGATTTGATGATTCTTTAGATGCCTTTGGTATTCACGGCCTAGGCGGTATCTTTGGCGCTCTTGCTACAGGTATTTTTGCTACGACTGTGGTAAACTCTAGCGGTGCCAACGGTGTGCTTAATGATTTTACTGGCGGTATGCACCTGCTGTTTGAACAGGCCTTTGCAGTGGGCTTCACACTTATTTATGCCGCAACGGCCACCTTTATCATTGTTAAGGTGTTAGATATTGTAATGGGCTTGAGAGTATCTGAAGAGGTGGAACTCACAGGTTTGGATTCTTCACTCCATGGAGAGCAGGCCTACCAGAACTAATTTTTTGGGCTTGCGAGGCTTGGGGTAACCAAGCTGAACTTGGATGTCTAAAAAAAAGACAAAAAAAAAAGCCCTGACCTTGCTAGAATTACCAGCAAGGTCAGGGCTTTTTTATTTGATGAGTCTCAGTTAAAGACTAACCGTCTGTTTTCATTTTTTCAGTAATGGCTTTTAATGACTCTTCCCACTCAGGGGTTGGAACCTGGCAAGTACCAGCAAACCAATGACCACCGCCACCATACTTGAGCATTAAAGCACCGATATCCGTCTTAGAAGTTCGGTTGAAGATACTATGACCGCAGGTGAAAACCATATTCTGCTTTTCTTTACCCCAAAGAACACGAATAGAAATATTCTGCTCAGGAAAGAGTACATACTCCTTAAATCTGTTGCCAGATAAAATTTCATCAACTTCGTGAAGATCAATGATCAAAACATTACCATCAATGATGCTATGTGTGGTAATCATCTCTTCGTACTTCTGTTCTTGCTCTAAGTAGCGAGTAATTCTTTCTTGCACATCGGGCATTTCTAAAATTTCTTCTACTCTTTTTGAACGACAGGCTTCGATTAAATCTTCCATCAACTGGTAATTTGGAATCCTGTAATCACGATAACGGGCAAGGCCTGTTCTCGGGTCCATGATAAAGCTAAGAAGAATCCAACCCTTTGGGTTCATGATCTCTTCACGGTTCAATTGACCAGAATCACACTTATCAACCGCTTCCATGAGTCCATTCTCATCAAAACTTGGAAATTTTTCAGCCCCATAGTAATCATAAATTACTCTAGCACAGCTTAATTCTACACGGGATTCACCTTCAAAGTGAAACTCGTCAAGCAAAGCTAATCTTTCTGCTTCAGAAGAATGGTGGTCAAACCAAAGGCCACACCCATCAGCGTAGGGGATATTTGCTAAAACATCATTTTTTGTTACTTCAATCAATCCATCTTGAATGTCTTTTGGGTGAACAAATTTAAATTCATCTACAATCCCTGCCTCAACTAATAATGCTGCACAGCACAAGCCATCAAAATCGCTACGAGTTAATAAGCGCATAAACCACCTCTAAAATTTTTAATATATAATGGGTATCTTAGCGCTTAGGATTTTTAAGGTCAAATCTTTTGTGAGAGGAACCTGATGGTCCGCATCTACAGTCGATTTGGACCCCTATTAACGAACAAAAAGGGTGAAACTGGGGTGTCGGATATAATTCCATTGCCCCTTAGAGGGTCATTGAGTAACCTTGTTTTTTAATAAAGGCCAGATGGAAAAATTAGAAATTTTAAAAAAAAGAAGTGAGATTCTAGCTGCGGTTAGGGGATTCTTTATTGAACAAAACTTTATTGAAGTAGAGACACAGGTCCGTAGCCCTCAGGCAATACCTGAAGCCAATATTGACTTGTTTAAGTCTGAGGGCCAATACCTACAAAGTTCACCTGAACAATACATGAAAAGGTTGTTGGCAGCTGGCTCTGGGGATATATTTCAAATCACCAAGGCTTTTAGAAAGGGGGAGAGAGGCTATTTACATCTTCCAGAATTTACCCTACTTGAGTGGTACCGTAATGGTGGTGATTATAATGATCTAATGAATGATTGCCAGGCCCTAGTTTCTTATGTCGTTGAAAAAGTCACTCTTCCAAAAGGGATTCGAGATTACTTTAGCGAAGAAAATTGGGAACAATTGACTGTCTCTGGGGCCTTTGCAAAATTTACTAACAGTGATTGTCAAAGTGCCAATGAAACAAGTGAATTTGACTATTTATTAGTGGATCAAATCGAGCCAAAATTGGGGGCGATTCAGCCTTGTTTTTTGATAGACTATCCTATTGAGCAAGCTTCTTTAGCCAAGTCCAAAGACAGTGATCCTAAGTTTGCTGAACGCTTCGAACTCTACTTTAAGGGGATAGAGCTTGCCAATGGCTTTAGCGAACTTCTAGACCCTAAAGTGCAAAGGGCACGGTTTAATAAAGAAAGAGATCTCTCACCAATACTTGCAGAAATGCCAATGCCAGAGGCTTTTTTAAGCGATCTAGGCAAGATAGAAAAAGCAGGCGGTATCGCTCTTGGTCTAGATCGATTTGTTATGTTTTTATTGGAGTTGGAGTCTGTTGATCAAGTAGTAGCTTTTTCACCTGAGGACTTATAAAAATTTAGGGCTTTTCCTTTTTCTATTATCCTTTTCAATCCCTGTCGCTTATGAAAGAATGGGCTGTAATTCTTCAATGATCTAAGTTTAAGCCCATGAAAAAATATCTGTTTCTTTTTTTGTTTCTCTTTGTTCCGAGTTTACTGGGTGCAGCTGAAATTCAGCTCAAGCCTATGGATAAAGAATTAGATCTCAGCCCTTTGGTGGAATACTATTGGGATGATTCTCAGAATTTAACTGTTGAAGAAGTTGCGCAAAAAGATAAAGAGTTTCAACGATGGGGAAAGAAAAACTTAAATTTAGGCTATTCGGAAAAGGCACTGTGGATTCGGTTTACGCTGCATAACCCATCAACTTTTAGCCAAACCAGACTTTTAGAGCTTCGCAATTCTGTGGTTGATTTAGTAGAGCTCTATCGACCTGCTGTTTTTGGTGGTTTCGGTTATGATGCTGGCGGCGATAGTTTAGATTTTAACGAGAGGGAATATAACCATTTCCGATTTATATTTTCTTTGAGTCTACCTCCAGAGGGAAAAAAGACCTACTATATGCGTGTAGTCAGCCTGGAGTCTCTAAGTCTTCCTCTAAAACTCTGGGATGAAAAGCACTATTTTGAACAGATATTGCCAGAGGTTTTTTTAGTCGCTGTTTTTTGTGGCATCATTTTAATGATGTTTTTATACCATGTGGTTCTCTTTGTTGCCACGGGGGATAAAGCCTATTTTCATTATTCCTTTTTTATAATCGGCCTCTTACTTTATAGCTTAACTATGCAGGGTGTGGCCTACCAGTATCTTTGGCCTCACTTTCCAGCTTTTAATCAGGTGTCTGTTGCCTTTTGGGTTTGCTGGTCTCTATTTTTTGCCTCTCTTTTTGCTCGCAGCTATTTGCACTCTTCACTCTATTGCCCTGCACAAGATAAGCTTTTAACATTTTTCTTGGTGGTTAGCCCATTATCCCTGTTTTTATTATGGGTTACAGGTATGCAAATCTTTATGATGGCTGCGCCTGTATTGGCAATCCTATTTGCGCCGACTCTACTGCTACTTGGTTGGATAAGCATGCTGCGCGGGTACCGGCCTGCGATTTTTTATTTGATCGCCTTTGGTGGTAGCATGCTAGCTGTCGTGATCACGGTTCTAAAAGCTTTTGGAACGGTTCCTGAGAATTTCTTTACAAATAACGTCATGATCTTTGGCACCATTTGGCAGATTATGATTTTAGCAACGGCCTTAGCCTTTCGATTCCGGTCTTACCGAGAAGAGAAGGAAATCGCCCAAGAAGAGCTATTGCAAAGCATTACTCGTGAAAAGAAAACGATTCAAGATCATAGTCTGCTTTTAGAAGGGCAAGTTAAGGCTAGAACTCAAGATATTAAAGATTTGCTAGACAACGTAGGCCAAGGGTTTTTTAGCTTTTCTGATAATTACAAAATTCATAGCGCTTACTCTAAAGCCTGCAAAACCTTCTTTCAAAGTACTGATGGTGGGGAAATCCAAGATTGTGACGCTCTAGCGGTACTTTTCGGAGAAGAAGGTGAAAGTCATCGACCTTTTTTTGATTCGATATTTCTAAAGATAGGGGATTTTAGCGCTTTGCTCAGTCTTTTACCTGCTGAAACAAAGCTCGGTGATCAAATATACCAGTTAGACTATCGGTTTATTTTAGCCGATGAAGAGGGCGAAAAAGACAAAGTAATGGTCATTGTCACAGATATTACCCAAGCCAGAGAGTTGGAAGCTCTACTGGAAAAAGATGAGAGGATCAACCAAATGATTCTCGCCGTCGCCCGAGATAAAGAAGGCTTTCTAGAAGCAATGAATGATATTCGTAAAATGTTTAAAGAGCTATTTCGTGAGTTGGAAAAAGAAGAAGATGCAATTAGTATTTCCCAGTTATTTCGAACCTATCACACCATAAAGGGTATATTAGCTGGTTATTGTTTTGATGATGCGACCATAAAAACCCACGAAATAGAAACGCTCATCGAACCCTACCGAAAAAGTGGTGAATCCCTAATTGCTGCTAGCGTTCTTTCGATTCGGGAGAATACCCTAGACCTAGAAGAACTATTTCTTTCTAGCTTTGAAAAGCTGGCAGGTGTAATTTCTCAAGATGATCTGGATGAGGCAAAAGGCCACAGGCGGTTTAGCGTTCCCCAAGGGAAAATTCAAAGGTTAGTCGATCTGTTGAATGCCAATCCTATTGACTACGAGCTGGTAAAGAACTCTGTTTCTGATTTGAATCTTGAACCTGTTGGGAAAATATTAAGTAAGTTTGCCAGTCAAAGTAAAATTTTAGCCAGCCAATTGGGAAAGGAGTTACGAGTTGAGATTAAAGGGAGTAACATAGAAGTTAATTTTCAGAATCTAAAGCCCTTTTTTGCTACTTTAGTGCACTTAATTCGTAACGCTGTAGACCACGGTTTAGAAGAATCGAGTGAAAGAGAACTCTTTGAAAAGCCAAGCGAAGGCTTGCTCAAACTAGAGGCAGTAAAAGATGATTCTGGTATTACTCTAATCTGCTCTGATGATGGACGGGGAATTGATAAAGAACTAGTAATAGCCAAGGCGATAGATAAAAAAATGCTCACCGAAGAAGAGGCGCAAAAACTAACGGATCAAGAGGTTTATAATTTGATTTTACAACCAGGTTTCTCTACAAAAGAAGAAGCAACTTCTCTATCTGGGCGAGGAGTTGGCCTAGATGCTATCAAAACCGAATTAGATAAGCTTGGAGGGGTGATAAAGATAAATACTGAGCTGGGGCAGGGCACTAAATTCACCCTGCTAATTCCCCAAGCTTAGTCTTTAAACCTATTGGCTCTTTAAGCCAGCCACATAAACTTCAACCATTTGAAGAACAGCTTTCTTCTGCTTTGAAGATAATCCATCCATAGTTTCATATAGTTTGCTTTCAGATTCTCTAATCTCTTTTCTCAAATCAGTAAGCTTTTCTTTTTGAGTTTCAATAACTTGCTCTTGTCTTTCAATCAGTTTTTTGAAAGCCAAAATTAGTTTTTGGTCTTTTGAAGAAATTGCCAACTTAGCAGATTTAAGCCTTTTTGGCTTTCCGCCTCTTTGTTTGTTGTTCCAGGCACTGAAATAAGCTCGTAAAGAGTTTAGGTTCATGTCTGAAAAACCTTCCTGTAATTGGGCGAAGCCAAATTCTGGATTTTTTGTCATAAAATCAAAAATGATTTCTTTTTTTGTTTTTTCTGCGGCCATTTTCTATCTCTGTGCTTAAGTACCTAGGTCATCAATACTTCATTATATTTCTGAAGGTTCTCAGTGCGTATAGTTAAAAATATTAATTATACTGTAGCTCTGTCAATTATTTTCTGCATTTGATTTGATTTTTTTTGCTTAACAGGGGGATTTGCTGGATTTTACCCCCTGAAAATCGGCATCTAATATAGAAGGATACAAATTTTTGTTTAATTAGAAATTGATTATTTTTTATATAAAAACAAAAGAAATGCCAACTGTTTTTACCCTTATCTATCAAAATGGACGCAGGTAAATTAAAGTAAAAGTTTTTTGTTGCCTTAAAGCCTTGGAACAGAAAAAATGATGAACTCTTCTTAAAGTTGAGAACTTTGAATATAAAGCAGGAAGCATGGCTAAGAAAAAAGCAAAAGATCGGACAAAAAAAGTAGAAAAACAAACAGTAAGCGCAAAAAAGTCTTTAACTTATGTTATTGCAATTTTACTCAGCCCTGTTGCACTAGGTATAATAGGTTATTTTTGGCTATTGGTAACATCACCTCAACATGCACTAGTAAAGTCGAACCAAGCTATAAAATCGAAAAATTTAAAGCAGTTTCAAACTTACACGGACCATAAAAAAGTGGCCCAAAGCCTAAGCCTCGCTCTTTTAAATCTTAGCCCGGAACAATTGACTCCCCTTATTGGAGCAGAAAAAGTTAAATTGTTTTTAAATACACCTGCCTCTGAAATTGAAAAGACCATAACCCAGTCGGTAGACCTTTATTTTAAAGGCCAAAAGGTGCTTGTTGGGAAGAGTTTGGTTGAGGAGCTTTTAGTTAAATTATCTTTTGATGATCTTTGGTTTGCTGGGGTAGAAGTGATAGATGAAGACAGTAACCCTGTGAAGGTGACCATTCGCTTTTCTGTTTTTGCAGGGGCGGGAACAGTAAAGCCTACTCTATACTTAAAGGAAAATAAAAAGAATTGGTACGTAGCCGACATTGCTAATAGTGAGCAATTTATTGCAGGTTTGATTCAAGTTGCTATACAGCCTAAAAAACCAGCGGCTAATATTAAAGCTTTAAGTAATTATTAGATATAAGGCTATGTCTACTTTTGCTAGCCTTTCATTTGACCAGTGAGGGGTCGCCCTAGTGACGTTACTCTGTTTGTTTATTTAGACTCTTCTCTGTCCAACTGCATGGATTCCACAAGGCGCGTAGTCATATCAATAGCTATTTGGGCCTTGTTCTTCTTTTTTGAGGCGTCATATTTAATTGCCGACTCTAAAGCTTGAATAGAAAAATCAAACATCTTTCGTTGCATATCAGGGCTAAATGCCTGATATGAATAGAGTGTAATCCGGCCTAAGGCAAAGAGAGGGTCAAACTCAAAGTCCTTTTTCAAGGGAACATTGACCATCTTCTTACTCATTGTATAATTGAGCTCAAAGATCTTTTTTGCAGTAGCTACAACAGCTTCCTTATTTTGTTGGATTGAGGCTAACTTAAAGGGGTGATGAAGCTTTGAAGTCTCTATGCTAGCCCATCTTAGCTGGCAGGATACATGTTTTTGCTCAAAAATATTCTGAAAATGGGTAACCACATCGTTGAGCATAGGGATGTGGGAGAGGGCGGTTAGGAGAATATAAGTATGCTCTAAGACCTCGGCTGCAGTACCATAGAGTATTTTTTTAGACCCTTCACCTTTTGTAATTGAAACCACTGCATCTGTGACGCTCAAATGGTCAAATACCAATTTTCTCTGGCTTGATTTGTAAAAGGTTTTTCTTAAGAAATCGATGTAGGCCGAAGCTCTTTTGTACTCATCAAAGAGGTAATCTAGGGTTAGTTTATCTTTATGGAACTCTTTTTTTGCAGAGTCATATTTAGGGTCGCCATCACCAGCTTTTAAAACACGAGCTACATTTTGTTGGGCTCGTTTTAAGCGATCTAAATAGGTGTGGTAAATTTGCATAAACTTGTCAGCATTCCCTATGGTCATGCCATTTGTGGCAAGAGCTTTGCCTGCAAATATGGCAGCACTCTTCATACCATAGAGTGTCTCTTGAGGAGATCCACCTGACATGGATAGAGCTCGTTGTTTAGAAACTGCGTTAAGAATAAAAAGATCAGGGCTATCTTCACAAGTTTCCATTAAAGCATTAATTTCCATTAAAGCTTTTCCAGGGGAACTGTGACTTAAGGCGTCCAGTTTTGAAACCCGATCAGGAGATATTACTTTCTTCTTTTTCCTGAAATTGGCCATCAAACCCTTGCTGGATTTTGTAGCATGGGGGTCGTAAATGGTAATCTTCCACTCTGGTTTTAGCTGGGGAATAGGGAAGTCAGCAGCATCTTTGAGTTTGGCTAAAATGCCTTGCTCATGTTGCTCATTAATTTTTTGCTCGTTTAGAGCTCCAGCCGTTTCTTGCGGAGTTTCTTTTGCTTTTTTGGTAGGGGGAGTTTTTTTAAGTGCCGCTTTCATCGCCTGACTATTGAAATTTTTTTCACAAGATAACACTCCAAACCAGCATCTGCAATAAGAAAAGCCCTTGCAAATAGGGCATTTTCCTAGGATTTAAGATTATTAATTTAAAACCTATTACTAAGACATTTTGAAAGTTAATTTGAGATTGACCAGAACCCTGTTACAAAGTTACAAGTAAAGTAAATATCGAGTATTTATGAAATTATTGAAGATTTTTCTTTTAGCAGTATCTGTTTTAACACTTAATGCCTGCTCTACATCCTCTAGCATCCCAGTGCCTGTCACAGTTGAGCACAAGGATTTTTTAAGTAAAGCAAAGGGTGGAGATGCATACTACCAAGGTGTTTGGGGGGGGATTTTACGCCGTGGAGAAGGTGTAAGAAAAGACTATAAATCTGCCCGTTCTTGGTTAAAGAGATCAGCAGATAAAAAAAATCCTCTTGGCCAATATAACCTTGGATTGATGTATTTTAAAGGGCAAGGGGTTAAAAAGAATACTAGTAAAGGCGAGCAGTTAATTAGAGCGGCCATACCCTCACTAGAAGAAATAGCTGGAAATGGTGACCCCAGAGCCCAAACAAATCTAGGGTTTTTATTTGAAGAGGGAATCGGCGTTGCCCCCAATTTAAACAAGGCATTTGAACTCTACACAAAAGCTGCCGATAGTGGTTTTGGACCGGGTCAAAATAACCTTGGTATACTTTATATGTATGCTAGAGGAGCGCAAAAAGACTCTAAAAAGGCAGTTGAACTATTTACCAGTGCGGCCAAACAGGGTTACTCTCGTGCTCAAGTTAATCTTGCACGTGCCTATGAAGAGGGTGTAGGTGTCAATCGTGATATGTCTTTAGCCATCAGGTGGTATCTGATAGCAGCAAGGCAACATGATGCTTCAGCCCAAAATCGCTTGGGCAAGCTACATGAAATGGGTGAAGGATTCCCCAGAGATTTTGGTGAAGCCATGAACTGGTATCAAAAGGCTACAGAAGAAAACTATGGGCCTGCAATGGTTAATCTTGCTTGGCTTTACCAGTCTGGTAAAGGTGTGAAGCAAAATCCAAAACGAGCGGCTCTCTGGTATTTTAAAGCCATTCAGGTGGGGCACACAAAGGGAAAAAAACCTTTGCGTGAGTTACTAAATTTTATGCAAGCCAATAAGAACTACTTGGACCTTAGTGGTGAAAACTTTGAAAATGCGGACCTGAGTAATTTGAATCTTTCAAATGCTCGCCTCAAAGGCGCAAACCTTGAAGGGGCAAATCTATCCTGGTCAATTTTGCAGAAAGTTGACTTGCGGTATGCAATGCTGATGGGGGCTAAATTAGACTATAGTGATCTCACACAAGCCAACCTAATGAATGCCGACCTAAATAGAACCAGCTTGGTGGATACGAAGCTTTTTAAAGCTAATATGAAAGGCGTTAGTTTAATCAAAGCCAAATTAGTGAAGACAGACTTAAGGCAAACTGATTTGAGTGAGAGTAATTTTTCCGAAATTAGTTTAAAATTGGTCAAACTGGATGGAGCTAAATTTAGAGATGCGGAGTTTGTCCCTACCTCTATCACTTCAGGCTTGAATAAAAAAATGGTTTGGCAAAATCCTAGGCAGTAATCATGAACCGAGTTACTCGATTTTTTTTGGTTTACCTTTTTTTCTTGTCGGTGATCTGTATCTTAGGGAGTCAACTTGGAGCAGACGTCTTTTTTATAAATCCCCATGGTCTATTTTTGCAACTCTACCAAGAGTTGACAGGTGGGCTAACAAATCCAAGTTATTACTATCTCTTCAACCAAGAGGGCCTTTCCCCCCATGGCACTTGGATAACATTGATGATTTTAATTTTGGTACCAGCTATAGTAACAGCCTTGATACTTAAAATTCGAGATCGCTTGATGGGGCGAAGGCACTTTGACATTGAGGTATAAAGCTCAGGTCTGACAGGAAAGCTATAGTCTACTCTATTCTAAAACTTCAAACCAGCAGATGGCAGACAGGATAATGATTCTTTCTTGGGATTCACTAACTAGTACTACCAAAAAATCATCGCCAATTTCTAAAAGATTACCTTCTGTTTGACTTTGGTCTGTTAAGGCAAAGCGAATCTTAGCAATCCCTAAGTAGGGTGTAAGTTTTTCTTTTAGTTTTAAGGACTGAAGCCCTAGGGGTTGGATAATTCCACTCATAAATTACCTAAGCTTTAATGGTAAAATTTTGAATTACGTCTATTTGCAGATGACCAACTTTTTTAATATTAGCAACCATTAGCTCCGTAATTTGTGTGGTGAATTCTTCGGTCACTAAATGAGGGCCGTACATTTTGAAAAAACCTCCCCCCGCTCTATATGTGGTTAGGGCGACTTTTAGTATCTGTGAATCTTCTACATCTTTCCCATGATATTGCAGTTTTGTTAAACGTTGTCCAAAATCTTGGTTCATGTCGAATTCATAATCTATCCCATCGAAAAAGTCATAATTATAACTTCGTGGACGTGTTCCAGTCCAATCAGGGTTAGTTTCAAGATTTTCGAGCCCTCGTTTTCCGTTCGGTAAAACAAGGAAAGTTGCAATTTGCTCTAAGGCTCCTTTAAGGATCTTACCGTTGATTTCCAGCACACAAATGGAGTCATGGAAGAAGTAAGTGGTAAGGATATCTTGCATTGTGACTGTTTCAGGTAGCCCCTCTAATTCGTAGTCCAAAAAGGAGTTGGCTGCGATGTCCGTGCCTGTGTGTTCCATCATGAGCTCATTTACCCATTGTATCAGTGGGTGTTTTTTAGCCCAAACCTGTGTCATAGGGTCTGTCACTTGGAAGGAAGGGTCGGCTGTACCTAATATTTCACTTAAAATCCCTTGGTTCCGTTCCATATTGCTGTTTAAAAGCTCTGTTATCCATGGATCAGGCTCGTATAGTGAAGCAGGTATGATATTGGGGATAAAGTGGGTTTTTACCCCTGTTTGTACCTGGATTTCAGACCAAAAGCGACCCTGTGCGCCAGGTTGTAAAGCAATTGCTCGGTCGGGGGATTCAAAGTGGAATTTTCTATGCTGGTGACCAGTGAATAAAATATCAACTTCAGGGAAGTCCTCCCAAAGTTCAATGCCTTGATTTTCTAAAATGTTAGAACAGAGATTTTTACCCGATTTGGGATCAATTTTGAAACCACCATGATAACTAACAATCAGAATGTCACACTGGTCCCGTAGTATGGGGACCCAATGCTTAGCAGATTCTAAGGCGTTTCTAAAATCAAGGCCTTCAATATTTCTGGCAGGCTCCCACTTTGGAACAAACTCAGTGATCAACCCTAAGACTCCAACTTTTACGCCCTGTATCTCTTTAATGTGGAAGGGCTGAAAGAGGCCGGATTTACTCTCAGTGATGTTGGCGCTAAGCCAAGGCACAGCAGAATGCGATTTAATTTTTGTTAATTGGTCGACACCAAAATCAAATTCATGGTTTCCAGCTATAAAAACATCTACCCCTAACGCATGATGCATAAGGTTTAAGGGGTGGTTTAAACTGTCCTTCCAAATTTCTGGTTCCTCCCACAAGTCTACGAGCGGCTGGCCTTGGATTGCATCACCATTGTCAATAAGAAAGTATTCAATTTCTTGTGCCTTAAGACCTTTAATATATGTGCTTAACCGATCTAATCCCTTTGGTTTTACTGCTGTGTCTTGTGGCAGTTTAGATAGAAACCGACCGTGGGCATCGGTATACTGTAAAAGGTTAAATGTAGCCATTTATTTAAACAGAGCTAAGGAGGGTTCAATTAGAGCAGAAGATACCATATGGTCTAAAATAACCTCCTCAGGGTCCCAGTGGGCAATTTTTACTGTAGGTTTTGCTGTTCCATGGAAGTCACTACCACCAGAGGAAAGCAAACCCAGTTCTGTTACTATTTTTTGGTAAAGCAAGACTTGCCTAGGGTCATGTGAGGAGTTATATACCTCAATGCCATCCAGTCCAAATTCTTGCAATTTATTTAAATAGTCTCTAAGTCGGATTTGGTCTAAGCGAAGGCTAGAGGGGTGGGCTACTATTGCCAATCCACCTGCGGCTTTAATAAAACCAATAGCTTCTTCTGGAGTAAAGATCTCTTTAGCGACAAATCCTGGCGTACCCATACCTAGATAACTGTGAAAGGCTTCTTCAAAGCTTTTTACGTAGCCTTTTTTCAGGAGTAAATTCGCAATATGAGGCCTGCCAATTCCCTTAGGTGAATCAGTACCCTCTAAAATCTCCTCAAAGTGGATATCCAGCCCAATGGCTTGCAGCTTCTCAAATACCTTAAGGTTTCGATTCTCTCTGGCTTCTTGATAGAGTTGCAGTTTTTGCTGGAAGATAACATCATCTTCTGAGACCTGTAAACCTAATATGTGTAGGGTCCCACCACGATATTTTGCGCTAATTTCAACACCTGAGATCAGTTGAATGTCATGGCCTTCTGCGGCTTGCCGAGCTTCATCCAGCCCTGCTGTAGTGTCATGGTCGGTTAAGGCTAATATCTTGACTTGATTTTGTGCACAAAGCTGCACCAGTTGGCTTGGGCTTAAGCTTCCATCACTAGCAGTTGAGTGGGTATGTAGATCAATTAGCATAAGTATCTGTTTTATATTTGTCTTAAGCTTACGAGAAATTTGGATTTTTGCCAAGGTAACAAAACTCAGCCTTTAGTCTTGGCCTTTTTGCAAAGCTTTGTTAGTTTTTATTTAACGAAAACAACCAAAAAAGAGAAAAATGATTAAACACATTGTAATGTTCCAGCTGAAAGAAAAGACAGCAGAAAACCTAAATCTTCTAAAGAGCAAACTGGAATCTTTAAAGGCAAAAATTGATCTAGTGCAACACCTTGAGGTGGGGATTGATGTTGTCGGTAAAGAAAGATCAATGGACTTAATTTTAATAACTCACTTTAAAAACTTAGAAGATTTAAGCCTTTATGCAGGTCACGCAGAACATTTGAAAGTGTTAGCTTGGATAGGTGAAAATACAAGTTTGATTAAGGCCGTAGATTTTGAGGTCTAGGCCTTAAGTTGAAAAGGCCTGAGGCTATTTAAAAAAGGCGCCCAGTCCTAAACCAAATTGGCTGGTCTTTTTGTCACTTGTAGGGGAATCTGCATCTTGAGTATTTGTTTGGTTAAAAGCAGCATAGAGCCTAATAATACCAATGTAGTAAGTGTAACCTAGATCCAAACTTGTAAAGTTTGTGGGGTTCGATGAGCCATCTGTAGTATTCTGCAGTGAATATCCCAGCGTCGTACCTGAGTTTTTTGTGGTTTTAAAATCCATGAAAAGGATGGTGGTGGCCTTAACTTCATCCGCTCTTACCGAGTCTAGATAAACTTGGGAAAAGTTATCATAATTGATAGAGAATTTAACATCCCCAACTGGCACTTGCCAGCCGACGGCTACAGCAGAGTAGTCTTCAGCACCATGTAGAGAACCTGATTCTGTAGCAAGGGCTTTTGAGTTGGTGCGCTCAGCAATCATTGTGTAACTTGCAGTAAATTTTTGATCACCTGCACTTCCTTCCCAAAAAAGGGCCTGTGCCTTTTCATCATTCGAAATTTCACTGGTTGTTGTGTCACCAGAAGCTGCATGGCGGCCAATGATAACTCGTGCCCCTGCGGGTTTGATGCCCATAGTGAAATAATCACCGTCGCCAATGGTTTCGCCAATGGTCAAGGTTTTATCAATATCTTGCAGATGCTTGCCCCCCAGTGTGCTACCACCTGGCTCTTGCCTTCCTAAACGAAAGGAAAGCAATTCATTTTCTAAGGTTATATAAAGATACCTGCCGCTTACAGAGCTATCAGCAGACTGCATATCTAAGTCAATGGTACCAGAAGTAACCCAATCCTCTACTGTGGACTTGACCGTATACCCCAATCTTGCGTCAGTAGTAGTATCAAGGTGATTGTAGCTAACTCCGGCTTGAGAAAAGGTATTTTGGATAACTGTAGAACGAATCCTCCCAAACATTTTTCCTTCTGGTGGCGAAGCTTGGTCTTTTTGGCCCACTTGCTCTAAGGCATTTGCATTTTCCGTTAACGGTTGGTCTTCCATTGCTCTAGGGGCAATGTCTACGGCAAAAACGTCACTGAAAAATAGAGGGATTGCAACTAAGATAAGTAATTTAATTTTCATCTTTTCTTTCAAATATTAAAGTGTAGGGATGATATTTTAAGTAATTTTCATTTTGAAATAAATCTTACCAATTTATTAATAAAGTGCAACTGAACAACGAAGAATGAGTAAAATTTAATTTTTCGGTCAGATATGGAGGGCTTAGACTTCAAAATCAGGCCATTCTCTTTCATGGGGAATGCGAAGGCCTTGAACAAAAGCCTGTCTTGCGCCTAATTGCTTGAGCCACCGACTTAAATTAGGTTTGTCTTTTAGGGTGATCCCCACTTTTAAATGCAAGCGTACCCATGGCCAAAGAGCAATATCAGCAATAGAAAAATCCCCAGCAATATACTCAACTTCCTTTAGTTGTTCATCTAGTACTTTATAAAGCCGTGCCGTTTCATTTACATAACGTTTGATGGCGTAGTCAATTTTTTCTGGGACAGCAAATTTAAAAACATGGGCTTGTCCCTGCATTGGCCCAATCGCTGACATTTGAAACATTAGCCATTGCATACACTGGGCTCTTTTTCTGGGGTCGCTTGGTATTAGCGTGCCTGTTTTTTCAGCAAGGTAGAGTAAAATAGCCCCGCTTTCAAATAGCTTTAAGTCTTTTGCATCATGGTCTATAATAGCTGGGATTCTGCCATTGGGGTTGATCTGCAAAAACCAATCTTCCTTTTGTTGGTTTTCCATAAGGTTGATGAAGTGAGCTTTGTAGTCTAGCCCTAGCTCTTCTAGCATAATAGAAACTTTGTAACCGTTGGGTGTCGGGCTAGAGTATAGATCGATCATTGTTGGTTTTGGGCTTGTATGGCAGAAAAAAGCTTTTTCACTCGGGCTTTATTTGCCCCTAAGTCAGACCATCCAATTCTCGAGGCAGATCTACAGTGAATCAATTGTTCTTTTTCTAAAATAACCAATTCTAGATCATCGGTAAAACGAAAAATTTTACTTGTAAATTCAATATGGTAATAGTTTTCCCCCTCGGTTATAATCTTGTAATTCTCAAAGGTTTCTAGAGCCTTTTTAATTGCATCTTTAATCTCTGAAAGATCACCTGTGGTCTGCAAAGCAGGCAGGTGGTTTTCTACCGTTGAAAGGCAATTTGGCTTATCCGGGCAAGCTTTTAAACTCGTTTGGTCGTAGTTAATTTCAGCCATCAAATCATTGGAAAAGGAACCTTGAAAAAAACAAAGTATATATAAAGTAAGGATAACATTTTTGTTCATAATGAGTTTTACCACATTGAATAAAACTTGATCAAGCTCGGTGAACATTTGTAACGAAAAAAAGGAATATAATTCTGGGCAAAAGTTGGGGGAGTAGGTAAGCTGAAGGTCATCATTTTATTAGGTTTATCTATGAGTTTTTTTAAGAGGGTTCAAAGCGAAGACATTAAAGGCCAGCTCTTTTTGTCGCATCTGACCTTATCTGCTATTGGGGTTGTGCTGTTAATTCTTGCCTTCTTCGCCACTCTCATGATGCGAAATATCGCCATCAAGGTTGTGGAGAGTAGTCAACCTAAAATGGAAACCATTGATCATATTGCCAATGAGTTGATGGAAGCTGAATTGGCTCTGAAAGACTGGGTAAACCGAAGGGATGATAACCAGCGTGCAAAAGTGATTTTGATTTGGGAAGGAAAAATATTTCCAAGTTTAGCCCATTTTCAAGATTTGGTGAAAGATGAAGGCCATGTGGTTCAAGACCTTTTTAACGATTTAAAATCCAACTTAGTTGAGCTTGAATCCCTTCACAGTAAGGTTTCACGGATTTCTGGAAGCCCAGAAAATAAGCCCCATCGGGTTCAATTTAGTAATTCAGTCTCAAATATTTTACTTAGAACCGATCAAAATCTAAAAGACTTTAAAGCTGCCAGTGGAAATGGGCTTAATGCGGATACAGAACACTATGTAAGGAGTTTTTGGCATAATTTAAACTTAAGTTTGAATATTTTAAATAGTTACCTTGATAATCAAACTTCGGAAAGAAAAGGCTATTTTCAAAGTACTTATGCCAACGGGGAAAAATACTTAGGGAAAATCAAAAAACTCCGTTTAAATTTAAAGCAAAAGAAAATAGTAGCTGCCATTGAATCTGATTTACAAGTATTTATCGTAAGTGCAGATGAGGTTATTAAATTCAGAGATAGCCCTAAATGGAACGAAAGCAAATTTTTGCTTAATGTTGAAACTCCACCGATACTTTACGATATTTATGAAATCTTAGATGAATTAGAGAATATTCAATCAGAAGAGTTGAAGGAAGATGCAGAAACAACAATTTTTATTGGCTATGCTTCTATAGGTATGACCTTTGTGTTGATTATCGTAATGATTGTTGCGGCCTATATTCTTTCAAAAAGAAATGCAGAAAAGTTGGCTGCACCCATTCAAGCCCTTACCCAAGCGGCAGGAAGGTTTTCTGAAGGTGATTTGAAAATAGATATACCTGAAAATACTACTGGTGAAGTAGGGGAGTTGACGGCTGCATTTAATAGGATGCGAGATAGTTTATTAGGTAGTTATGGTCGCTTGCAGGCAGTTTTTAATACGGTAGTTGAAGGGATTGTTATCTTAAACGAAGAGGGAAAAATTCAAAACATTAACCCCTCGGTTGAAGATACCTTTGGGTATACCATGCAGTTTTTAGTAGGCAAGCCCTTTCAGGTATTATTGAGTGAAGAGGATGATTCTGCCTGGGCCACAGTCCTAGAAAAACGTGGTGAAAAAAATAGAACTCAGCTCACTGAAGTTATTGGAAAGCATTTAAATGGTGACACCTTCCCCTTATATCTATCCATATCTGAAATTATCCAGAAGGAACAAACCCTGTATACAGCAGTCTTAAGAGATATATCGCAGGAAAAAGAAATCCAAGCTGCTTTGATTGGGGCGAAAGAAAAGGCCCAAAGTGCAGAGCAACTTAAAAGTGCCTTTTTAGCCAATGTCAGCCATGAGATCCGTACACCGATGAACTCTATTATTGGTATGACAGGTCTTGCCTTAGGAACGGATTTAAAGCCCAACCAAAAGCGTTATATTCAAGCTGCAAATGCTGGTGGCATAGCTTTATTGAAGTTGATCAATGATATATTAGACCTTTCCAAGATGGAAGCTGGTAAGCTTACAATTGAAACCATTGATTTTGATCTTGTGCCCCTCGCTGAGGAGGTAACAGAGCAGTTTTACCCAGAGGCGCAAAAGAAAGACCTGCAAATTGCCTTGGACATTGACCCGAAAATTCCCTCTATTTTAATGGGTGATCCCAATCGAATTCGCCAAGTACTAATGAATATCCTTGGTAATGCCATTAAATTTACCGAAACGGGAGCCGTAAACTTGATAGTAACTTTAGAAGATCAAGTTGATGATCAGTACTCATTACTGTTTCATATTCAAGATACAGGGATTGGGATTCCACCTGATCGTGTAGGTTATATCTTTGATTCTTTTGTGCAGTCTGACTCTTCAACGAGTCGTAAATACGGCGGTACAGGTCTTGGAACAACCATCTCCAAGGATTTAGTAGAATTGATGGGGGGAAAAATATGGTTAGAAAGCGCCTTGGGGCAGGGTACAACCTTTTTTATTAGTTTGACTCTGAAATCAGGTGCCTTAGATGATTTTCAAAGGCACAGTTCCCTTCAGAATATTGGAGTCGAAACAATTTTACTGGTTGAAGCTCATGTTGAATCGGCAAGGGCCATTTCCAATGTCTTGCTCAATTGGGGTTGCAAGGTTTTGTCTGCCAGTACCAATGAGGAAGCCTTAGAACTTGTAAAGGGGAAGGCCGTTGATGCTGTGATACTCGACGCTAGTCTGCCTGAGTTCAATAGCCTTGAGCTTATTACTAAGCTTAGAGAGAGGCCCGATTTCAAGGGAGTACCTGTAGTACTGCTATTTTCTTATCTCTCGCCCAGTCATTTAAGCGATATGGAAAAGCACTCTCTTAAACATTACCTATTTAAGCCAGTCAAGCGATCTGAATTAAAAAACATGTTGGTTGATTTTGCTTTAGCAAAAAGAGCCCAAAGTGAGGCTGATTCGATTTTGCCCAAATCACTACCCATGCTGCCAAGAATTATTATTGTTGAAGATGATTTAGTGACACAGGAAATACTTGAATCACGCCTTTCAAGCCAAGAAGTTTCTTTTCAGATCTGTGGTACGGGAGAAGAAGCTTTGAGCCAATTAAGGGAAAATGCCTATGACTTGATGCTACTAGATTACAATCTTCCCGATTACTCCGGAATGGAACTAGCTAAGAAGATCCAAGATGAGGATCTCAGCGGCGGCATCCCTATCTTTTCTATTACAGCTGCTGATACCAGTGGATTTTCTAAAGAAGCAACAGCAGTTGGAATTGTAGAATTTGTTGAAAAACCCTTGGATTTTGACAAGCTCTTTCATCTTTTTGAAAAATATTTAAGCTTTCGGTTGAGTAAAAAGGCAAAGGGCAAGAACAAAGAGAAGGGCCAGAAAATCCAGCTACCTAAGTCAGTGCCTGGTGTGAATTTGGAGCTTGGGGTTCAACGATGGGGCGGTGAAGTTGTTTATCTAGGAGCATTGAAAAACTTTGTACGTAGATTTTCAGAAAAAATAGAAGACTTAGAAGCCCACGTTGCACGATTGGACTATTCTGCTATCAAGCAGATGGCCCATCTGTTTAAGGGCGCTGCTGGTAATATGAATGCCACTGAGTTATTTGAGGCGGCCAAAAAACTGGAAAAGTCTGCAGTTAAAGAAAAAGAACAGGAGGTGATCGAAGCATTTGATTATTTAAAAGAAAGTTTTAATGTCTGCGCTAATTCTGTAAAGAATTTACTGGAAACTCATAGCACTGAGATTGCTCCAGCAGAAATAAAGGAGGTGTCAAATGCGGAAGTGCTCGACATCTTAAATAAGATTATAGAGGTTTTAAATAAGGGGGAGGGGCTGGAAGCTGAGAAATTGCTCCAAGAGTTTCAAGGGCAGTTAATTGGCTCCTTTGAACGGGGATTTTTAGACCTCTTACTGGAAGAAATTAATGAGTTCAACCTAGAATCAGCTTCAACACGGTTGCAAAATATTAAAACCGAATTGAAGAAAGCTATGGATGACGGTTCAGGGTAAAGTGAATTAATCCTGTTTGATCGGGGCTTCCACTTTGAGCCGCTTCAAAACGATATTGGCTTAAGAGTTTGATCGCAATTTGCTCTAATTCTTGGTCTCCCTTTACTAAGGGAAATATATTGGTCACTCGACCACTTGCTGTAACGCTAAACTGAAGAGTTATAGTTACATCATGGCTTAAATCTAAAGGCGGGGTTATGGGCTGATAAATCAATTCTCTTCCCTGTAAATCCCCTTCAATAATAGCAGCTGTATTGCTGGTGACGGCCTCTTTTTCTGTGATTGGGACTTGCGAGCTAATGGCTTCTTGGGCTGGCTCTAAGGCCTGTTTTGCGCTGTTTTTACTAGGTGATGCTGCGGCTTTGTTGGCTTTGCTCGGTAAATCTTTCAGCAAGGGCATCTCTGCTGCTTCCCAGTGGTTTAACGGTTCAAAATTTTCTTCTTGACTTGGGGCTGCTTGTGGCTGTGATTTTGGGAAAACATCCCGTTTTTGCAGCTGTACTTTTCTTTTAGAGCTTTGACTGGCTTGCGACTTAGATGGCAAGTTAGATTTTAGTTGTATCGAGGCCTTGGATAACTCAACTGAAATGGATTTTATGGTCGGTTTATTGTGTTTTTGAGGGAAGGAATAAAAGAGAAATAGGCAAAGATGTAGGCTTAAAGAAATTAGGACTAGTTTGAAGATCAATTGATTGCGATTGGGGTCTTCTCTAGTGTGGGGGTTTGAATTCATCTTTGACTTATAGCCTGGAAAGGGATTGTAGTCTGAATTAAAATTGCTCAAAAAAAAAGGCAGATAAGTAATACTCACCTGCCCTTTGATTATTTACTAACGAAAATTAGTCTTCGTTGTTAGAAGCTTCTTCAAGCATTTGCACTTCTTCTTTGATGCGCATAGCTTCTTTTTCTTCTTCTTCCTTAGTACCCGTTGCCTGTCCGTCACCTTTTAAGACTTCCATGTTTTCAGCAAGAGGCTGGATTTCACCAGACTCATCAATAGTACCTGTTACACTAAGACCAAGACGACGCTCGCTCATGTTAAGGTTGATTACCTTAGCTTGAACTTCGCTGTCGATTGGGTAAAACTTACTTAAGCTTTTCTTAGAAACTTCAGTATCAATTTCGCTGACATGAACTAGGCCTTCAACACCTGGCTTCACTTCAACAAAAACACCAAAATCAGCAACATGAACAACTTTACCGATAACTAGATCGTCTTCGTTGATTTGACCTTCTAAGGTTTCCCAAGGATCAGATTCAATTTGCTTGATTCCAAGAGATAGTCTCTGGTTATCAACGTCTACGTTTAAGATCTTCACTTCGATCTCATCACCTTTTGAGTAGTAATCGTTAGGGTTTTTCTGTCGTTGTGACCAAGACATATCAGAGATATGTACAAGTCCATCAATTCCTTCATCCAATCCAACAAAGATACCAAAATCAGTAATGTTTCTAATCTTACCCATTACGATTGTGCCAGAAGGCTTAGTGTCTGCAATTTCTTTCCAAGGGTTGTTCATGGCTTCTTTCATAGAAAGAGAAATTCTTCGCTGCTCAGTATCAATCTCTTTGATAATAGCTTGAACTTCATCACCTAAAGCAACAACACTTGATGGCTGACGTACTTTTTTAGTCCAGCTCATTTCACTTACGTGAATTAAACCTTCAACACCTTCTTCAATTTCAATAAAGGCACCGTAGTTAGTTAAACTAACAACTTTACCTGTAACTTCTGTACCCATTGGGTACTTGTCAATTACGTTGTTCCAAGGGTTAGTTTGCTTCTGCTTGAGGCCAAGAGAAACTTTCTCATCTTCAGCATCAAACTTAAGAACCATAACTTCGATTTCATCACCGATAGCATACATTTCAGATGGGTGAACAATTCTGCCCCAAGTCATGTCAGTAATGTGTAACAACCCATCTACGCCACCTAGGTCAACAAAGATACCGTAGTCAGTGATGTTTTTAACGTGACCGTTAATCAATGAACCTTCTTCTAGTTGAGTTAGAGTCTTCTTGCGTTGTTCTGCTCTATCTACTTCTAGGATTGCTCTTCTACTTAGAACAATGTTGCCTCTCTTTGGGTTGTACTTTAAAATCTTAAAGTCAAAACGCTCGCCGATAAGCTTGTCTAGGTTTCTAACAGGTCTTAAATCAACCTGTGAACCAGGTAAGAAAGCTTTAATGCCGATATCAACACTTAAGCCACCTTTAATTCTTGCGGTAATAACACCAGAAACTGTTCCATCTTGTTCGAAGATCGTTCCAACATCTTCCCAAACACGAAGTTTAATCGCTTTTTCTTTAGAAACGATTACTTGACCAGACTCGTCTTCGAAATGTTCGATGTAGATGTCTGTTTCATCACCAATAGCTACTGTAAGTTCACCAGTTAGGTTATGAAATTCTTGGGTAGGCACTTGACCTTCTGACTTGTAACCAAAATCAATGGTAACAAAGTCTTTTGTAATTTTTGTAACTTTACCTTGAACAATTTCTTGCTCGTTAAGGTTTTCAAGAGTTGCTGCAATTTGACCGTCAAAGTCAAATTCTTCGTCAGAAAACTGAATGGAATAATTAGGTGTAGACATGAATAAAAGGTTAAATAAGTGGTTAAGAGAATACTGGGTTTAAGCCAATAAAAAAGGGTAGTTTTGCAAAACTAAATTCAAAGGTCAAGGACTAAGGTAGAAAAGTATAAAGGGGAGATGAAAAGGTAAGAAAAAGCCCTAAATTTTTACATTTTAGGGCTTCTAGTCAATTTGGTGCTAAAGAAGTGCCTTTTTATGCTACTTTCTTGCACTCTTTGATACATGCTTTGCAAGAATCATAACAGGCTTTGCAGTTTGCATGTTTCTTGATGTGCTTCTTACATTCTTTCGCACAGTCTTCACAAACCTTGATGCAAACTTTAGCTAAAGCACTGAGATGCTTATTGTCTCCAGCGGAGAACTTCATTAAAAGTTGGCAGGCGTCAACAGCGTCTTGCGCCGTTTCTAAGCATTTCACCAAACTTAAATCTTTATCTTTTAGAAGCAGGATGCAGTGGTCAACGCACTCTGTTCCCTTGACTACACAGTCTGCAGCGGCGGCACTTAATTTTGAGTTCTTATGCATTCCACCGTGGTCCATATGGCTGTGATCCATTGATTTTGCCATTAAAGGTGCTGCACCAGCTACCACAGCTGTTCCTACAGCAGCAGTAACAAAGCCGCGACGAGTGAATACGTTTGTTTGATCTTTTTCAGTTTTCATTGTTTTCCTCTATTGATTTTTTAGGAATATATATGAATTAGCCTGTAGCTTCAATCTAAAAATTATTTAGAAGGATAATAAAAATCTATATAATTTCAGCGTCTGCAAAATCTTGAAAGGCTTCTTTTTGGCTTGGGGAGCCAATGATAGCGATCATTGTATTTTGAGAAATGATTTGGCCTGGATCAGGATTTGAAATAAATTCATCCTCAGTAAAGACCCCGACAACAGAAACTCCAGTAGTGGAACGAATAAATAATTCACCTAAATGCTTGCCCACCAGAGGGCTGTCAGGATTTAGTCCATACCAAGTGAGAGATAAAAAGCTGTTGGCATTTTTTAACCTCAGCATTTTTGAGTAATGGGGTGAGCTATTTAACGCCGGTTCATAGTGGCTATGTCTCAACTCGTCCACTGCATTTTGGATGGTTGAAGTGGGGAACTCAAGGTGCAACAAAGCTTGTCTTGAAATCTCCAAGCCGGCTTCTAAGGCAGGCTGAACCACCATACTTACCCCTTCAGAATAAAGTTTTTCCATTTCATCATAATTTTCAGCTTGCACTATTACCTGGGCGGATGAACCAGCCTGTTTAGCATGCATAACAACAGCTTTAGTAAGTAAAATATTGGGCATGGTGACCAAAATCATCTTTGCTTTTTTGACTTTGGCTGCTCCTAAAACCACAGATTGCCCAGCGGCACCATAGATCACAGGGAAATTAGCGTCTTGGCATTTCTTTATTCGTTGTTGATTTAGTTCAATAATTACAAAAGGAACAGTTAACTGTTGTAAAAGCTGGGCTACATGAAAACCAACTGTCCCACCTCCTGCAATGATAACGTGTTCACTAAGCCCAGATTTAGGGAAATTGATTTCCAAAATAGGGTTTTCTTTTTGAAAACGCTTTTTTAAAGTGTACAGGTGCTTAGTAAGGCCAGACATTGGTGGGGTAAGGAGCATAGACACTATAGCAATGGAAAGTACAAGAGAGTACATTTCATAGGAAATAGCTTTTGACTCTAGCCCGACTCTAGCCAATACAAATGCGAACTCCCCTACTTGAAAAAGCCCTAGCCCAACTGCTATCGGGATAACTTTTCCATAGCCAAAAAATCGGGTTACAAAAAAGAAGATTAACCCCTTGCCCAATGAAACTACCGTGACTACCCACAATATTAGAACCCAGTTTTCTAATAGAAAATTAGGCTTAAGTAGCATGCCAACGGATGTAAAAAAAAGTAATCCAAAAAGATCACGTAGGGGAATAATGTCACTTAACGCTTGGTGAGCATATTCAGACTCACTAATAACCATTCCGGCAACGAAAGCTCCAAAGGCGAAGGAAAGGCCAAATAGGTGTGTTGCGTAGCCCACGCCTAAGCCTAAGGCCATTATTGTTAACAAGAATAACTCTCTAGAATTCCAGGAGGATATATAAAATAATAATTTAGGGAAAAAGCGGGTTCCAAGAAACACCATAACCAATAAAAAGATCGCGGACTTAACAGCGGCCCAACCTAAGGCAGGTAATCCAGATTGAGGGTCACTCAACTGGGGCAAGATGATCATTAAAGGTACAACTGCTAGATCTTGGATGATTAGCATACCTATCATTACCCGACTTGAAAGGGTCCCCATCCAACCTTGGTTGATCAAGGTTTTTAAGATAACCATGGTGCTGGAAAGAGAAATGAGCCCGCCAAACCAAACGGCAGTTATGTTATCATAACCTAAAAATTTGCCCACCCCAAAACCAAAGGCAATAGTCAGAATAATCTGTATAGGCGCTCCAATTAAAGCTACAGACTTGACCGGTTTGAGTTCACCAAAAGAAAATTCCAAACCCAGTGCAAAAAGCAATAAAGCAACACCAATTTCAGCTAATAATTCAATTTCATGTGTATCGTGGATTGCGTTGAAGGCGCTTAAAAAAACCCCAGCGACTATATAACCTAATATTAAAGGTTGTTTGAGTTTCTGGGCTATTAAGGCCCCAGCCATAGCTGCAATGACGATGATGATGATATCTGCTGCAATGCCCATTTTTTAACTTTTGGAGGTTGATGAATTTTTTACAAGGTTATGAGAATCTGAAATTCAGATCAATGGAAAAAACTAATCATAAAGGTTTTTTCAAGGCCTAAAGGCCAGGTGCTTGTTTGACGGATAGCTTTAATCTACATATAGATTTAGCATAATATGAACATATCAGAACAACGAAAATGATCACTCCGCTCAATTTTGAATCATTAGACCCCATTGTTTTAACTGCTGCGGTTATTTTTTTCTTAGTAGCCTTTGCCTACTCTTCTGTGGGTCTTGGTGGTGGTTCCTCCTATACTTCAATAATGGCAATTTTGGGATTTAACTATTTAGCGATCCCCTTAGTTTCATTATCTTTAAATGTCTTGGTATCTAGTATAGGCTGCTATAACTATTTTAAAAATAGACACGGCCGTTTATCTTTGATCTTGCCTTTTTTGATTACATCCATCCCTTGTTCCTATCTGGGCGGATCATTAGAAATAGAAAAATCTACCTTTTACCCAATTCTTTTTGTAACTCTTTTTTTTGTTTTTATTCGATTAGTGTTTTTTAAAAATGCTAAGATCCTTTTTACGTTATCTTGTGTGTCTAGGGTTACTCTTTCCCTGTTTATCGGGGTTGTATTAGGTTTCGTATCTGGGGTTGCTGGCATTGGCGGTGGGATTTACTTGGTGCCTTTGATTATTGTCTTTGGTTTAGGCAATGAAAAAGAAGCTGCTGCGAGTGGAGCAGCTTTTATTTGTCTGAATTCTGTTGCGGGCCTTAGCGCCAGGATACAGTATCATTCTATTGAATTATTTGATTACTATCCAATGCTAATTGCAGTCATTATGGGAGGGTTTTTAGGGTCCTATTTTGGGTCCGTAAAATTTTCTAAGCGGGCAATGCAAAATTTACTAGCCTTAGTAGTTCTTTTGGCCCTAGTTTTTTTAACAAAAAAAATCTTTGCCCTATAGAGCTCAAACATCTAATATCTAATTCAAAATTGCTGGATACACGCTCTTTTAGGTAAATTAGCTCTGTTATCTCTATTGATATTAAAAAATTGAATGAATCATCTTTAAAGTCAGGTAGGCCTTGAAAAACAAAGTTATCTTATTTTTTATTTTTTATTATTTGGTCTTCCTTACAAGTTCATTTGGCCAAGAGCTAAAAGTCCAAGGCAATGGCTCAAGGCAAGCTATAGGGCTAAACACAAGCTTCTTTGTAGATAAAGAAAAAAATATAAATTTTAAGGAAATCCAAGCTCTGCAAGCACAAGGTAAATTTGAGATTTCAAAAAAAGAAATCCCTAATTTTGGGTTTTCAGAGGCTCGGATTTGGTTGTATTTCGAAGTAGATCTTAACAAAGCCTATGGGGAATCCTGGTTGTTAGAGTTTGCTTACCCACTTATTGATCATCTTAATTATTATCATCAATCCGGCGATCACGAATTTTCCAGCTTTGAAACTGGCGATTTTCACCCCTTTACTCAACGGGCCTTTTTAAATAAGCATTTTGTTTTCCCTTTTCCCAATAGGGAAGATAAAAAGCACAAATTCTTTATAAGTATTGAAGGTAGAGATACCCTGGAAGCCCCAATCTACCTTTGGGAGGTAGAAGACTTTTACCATGTCGATCATAATTTGCAATTGATCAATGGGGCCTATTTTGGTTTAATGTCTGTGATGATGGTTTACAACTTAATCCTCTTCTACTTAATTCGCGAAAGAGTCTATCTGTATTATGTCGCCTATATTCTAAGTTTCACAGCCTTTACTTTGACTTTAACAGGCTATGGATTTGAATATTTATGGCCAGATTTTCCTGTTTGGGCAAAGAACAGTAGGCCGGTTTTTATCGGTTTCAATGTAATATTCATTGGTTTCTTTACCTCTGATTTTTTAGACACCAAAGCTAAGTTACCTAAACTATATAAAACAATACAGATCTTAATGATTTCGGCCCTATTAAGTTCTCTTTTAGGTTTGTTTGGTTTCTTTAAAATTTCTATTACTTGGGCTGTTTTAACTGCGGCGCCTGCGGCCGGCGTAGTTTTCGCCACCGCTGTCTATCGGTTTTTTCAAGGCTATTACCCGGCCAGACTTTTTATTGCTGGTTGGAGCTTTTTCTTAATAGGCATTTTCATATACTGCCTAAAAGCAATAGGGATTTTACAGCCTACTTTTTTTGTCCGCTACGGCATGCAACTAGGAACGGTGATCGAAGTGGTATTGTTGGCAACTGCACTTGCTGAGCGGATTAATATAATGAAGAAAGAAAGAGAGGTCGCCTACATTCAGCTGGGGAGATATAACGAGACCTTAGCTACTCAGGTAAATGAAAGAACAAAAAACCTAAATGATGCCCTGATAAGTATAAAAGACAGCTTTGAATATGCAAAGGGCATCCAGAGCGCTCTGCTCCCTAGTAAAACCCTGATGAAACAGACTTTTTCAGATTTCTTTGTTCTCTGGAAGCCTAAAGAGCAAGTAGGTGGAGATATCTACTTAATGGAAAAATTTGAAAATGGGTGCCTTATTGCGCTTTTCGATTGTACGGGACATGGGGTTTCCGGAGCAATGATGACAATGATAGCAAAGTCTGGATTTTCCCATGCGATTAGCATTGGATATCAAAACAACCCGGCATTGATATTATGTGAGTTGAATAATTATATCAAAACAGCGTTAAAACAGGATCACAAAGCAACTTTTGTGGAGTCTGATGACGGATTAGAGGGGGGTGTGTGTTGGTTCGATTTTGAACTCAAAGAATTAACTTTTGCTGGTGCTCGTTTTCCTCTATTGTTTACCCAAAAAGGGCAGATGAATATTCTGCCTGGTGACCGGCAAGCCGTTGGATATAGGCGGTGCGATCGAGGTTTTGAATTCACTAATAGCATTATTCCCTATTCAACAGGAGATAGATTTTACCTCTTTTCAGATGGAATCACAGAGCAGGCAGGTGGCGAAAGAGGTTTTCCCTTTGGGAAAAAAAGGCTCAACGCTATTTTGGAAGGGAATAATGGTGAGACTCTTTCTTATTTGCACCAGGTCTTATTAAATGAATTTTTTGAATATATAGGAGATGAAAGCCAACGAGATGATTTGTCAATCATTGGCTTAGAGGTTTAACTTAAATAATATGCTAAATTAAGTAGTATTAATTCAAGGTAAATCGGTTGGTAATCTCGCTCAGAGACTTCGAAAGATCTGCAAATTCAGAGGCTTTGCGATTTACAAGGGCGCTTCCTGCGGCAGTCTCCTTGGTAGCTACAGCAATGTTGCTTATATTGCTAAATACTTCGGAAGAGGCTTCTTTAAGTTCTTCGGCATTTTTTGCAACCCCACCAATGGCTATATCAAGCTCAGAAATGTTGTTTGAAACTTGGGCAGCTGCACCTGACATCTCAGATACGAGATGGGCAACCTCACCAACGGCAACAACAGACTCTTTGACATTTCCTAAAATGTTTTTAGAAGATATAGCTTGCTCCTGAGTAATAGTGTCTATCTTTTGCGATGAATCACCAATTTGATCAATGATGCCAGTCATTTTAGTAATAGAGGAAACAGCCTTTTGAGTGTGTTCCTGAGTGCCCGCAATTTTACTAGAAATGTTTTCGGCGGCTCCTGCGCTTTGTTTAGCAAGTTCTTTTATTTCGTTTGCAACTACAGCGAAACCTTTGCCCGCTTCGCCAGCACTTGCGGCCTCAATATTGGCATTTAAAGCCAGTAAGTTGGTTTGCTCCGCAATGACTTTGATCATTCCAGTTACGTCGCCGATTTCTACAGCACTAGTGCTAAGAGTTTGCATAGCGTCATTCACGCTGTTTGAAAGCTTTCCTGCCTCGCTAGCGATTTTAAAGGCCTCAGAGGCCATATGGGCGACATTTGTACTGTCTTGGGTGATCTTTTCCACTGAAGATTCAATTGATTCAAGATTTGAAGACATTTCTGTGGCGGCGCTAGATACTGAGCCAATGTTTGATGTCATTACCTCAGTATTCCTTGAAACGGTGCTCACATTAGCACTGACTTGCACAATGGCTGTAGCCACAGAGTCTAAATTGGCTCCAATTTCCTCAGACGCCGCAGCTATAACTCCTGCTTGAACGCTTACCTGTTCAGAGGATCCACTCATCTGCTGGGAGACAGTAGATAGTTCATTCGACGCATGATCTAGGCTTTTTGATTGGCCAATGAGTTGAGACATTATGTTGTTTATTTTACTGGACATCTCAAGCATGTTGGCAAAAAGACCTTTTGGGTTATTAGAGTTGCGTTTCCTTAAATCCCCTAAAGCAATTTCTTCTGCTAATGTAGCCATTTCATGAGGTTCCCCTCCAAGAGTATTCACAATTTGAGCAGTGAGCACCAGCGCCGATGCAATGCCTAACAATGTACCAAATATTAAAGTGATCAGTAATTTCCTTTCTGCATCAGCTTTAGTTTGTTCGGTGTTCTGTTTTGCTTCTACTACTTCCGTCTGGATGCTTTTTATAGTAATGCCGATTGCCTTTTCTGCTTCATCGCCTAGGCTGTCAATATCATCATCTAGTTTCATGGTAATCGCCTCAGTCATTGTGCGGTTCATAACAGCAGGGATTAAAATGGTTTTGCCTATTTCAATTTCCTTTAAAATGCTTTTGATGACTAAGTTTAAATTTTCTCTTTCCAGATCCGTATCAGCAGCTTCTAAGAGAGTTTTACTGTTACTCACCATTAATTTTTCAAAAGTTGCAAGCTCTGCCAATCTTTCTTCTGAAACCTTTCCTTCTTCTTGATCAATGATGATATCCATAAATAAAAGAGTAACATTGGTGAGGATATATCGTAGATTGTCCATTTCCCGTAGCTGTTGGTATCTGATTTCCAATTGATCTGAGCTTTCTGATAATTTTTCTACGGTCTGGAATGAAATGGTGACGCTCATCACAAATAATGCGATTACGACAAAAAAACCTATCAAGGTTTTTGTTCTGATTTTAAATTGATTCATGAAATTCTCAATGCAAAGGAGTGGATAGTGATATGCTAGTCTTTCTTTTTCTTCTCTATGCTATTGGTAATAAATAATAGACTTAAAAAAGGAAAAAAAGAACCAGTTTTTTTTGTGGTAGCAATTATTTGTTGTTGTAAAATAGTCGCTGGTAAAGCTATGGAGAAAATCTATAGGAATTATTATAGGATTGTCAATTTTTTATCATTCCCTTTGAATCCATGTTTTATATTGGGGAAACCTTAACTTGACTAACCTGCCATGAAAACTCTGATTTTAAATCCTTTGCATCCTGAAATTCACAATGATAAGCTTACACAGCAATTTTTTAAATGTTTCTTTGTGAGAATTTAAAAGCTTTTTTTTTAAGATGAATTTTTTTTTAAAAAAACTATTGCATTTTTATATAGATATATTAGAATATGCCAAAAAATGAATTCAAGTTGTTGAATCTTTTTTCTAACCCCTTTTTAATGAGTAGCCATGAGTATGGAAGTAAACGGAGTAACAATCGAATTGGATGATGACGGTTATTTGATTGATCGAAATCAGTGGACCGAAGAAATTGCATCAGCTCTAGCTGAGACTGAAGACGTCGAAATGACAGACAAACATTGGGAACTTGTAAAGTTTTTACGTTCTTATTACGAAGAGTACCAAATTGCTCCAATGATCAAGATTTTAGCCAAAGAAATTGCTAAGCTTTATGACATTGATAAAAGAGCTGGATCAAAAATGCTATATGAGTTGTTTCCAAGCGGACCAGCCAAGCAAGCTTGTAAGGTAGCAGGATTACCAAAGCCAACTGGCTGCGTGTAACTAATTTTTTAAATAACAAATAGATCACAAGAATTAAGGAGAAATGATGGCAGAAAGTGAAACTCCTCTCTTAGATGAGCTTTTAAAGGGCAAGTGGCCCAGCTTTATCAAAGAGATGAAAGACATGGCTGACACGAAGCCCATGGTACGTGATGTACTAAGGCAACTTGAGCAGTCATACAGAGACAAAAAAACCCACTGGAAGCATGGTGGTATTGTAGGTGTTAAGGGCTACGGCGGTGGTATCATCGGTCGTTATTCTGATTCGCCTGAACAGTTTCCAGGTGCGGCGCACTTTCACACTGTTAGAGTTAACCAGCCTGCAGGTTGGTTTTATAGTTCCGAAGCTCTTCGTGATCTATGTGATATTTTTGAAAAATACGGTTCTGGTTTAACCAATATGCATGGTTCTACTGGTGACATTATTCTTCTTGGAACTACTACTGATGAACTAGAGCCAATCTTTTCAGCATTAACTGAAAAAGGCTGGGATTTAGGTGGTTCTGGTTCTGCATTACGAACACCTTCTTGCTGCGTTGGACCTGCAAGATGCGAATGGGCAATGTTTGATTGTTTAGACGTATGTCATGAGTTGACTCACTTCTACCAAGATGAAATCCATCGCCCTGCCTTCCCTTACAAATTTAAAATTAAAGTTTCTGGATGTCCTAACGATTGTGTATCTGCAATTGCTAGGTCTGATTTTTCTATCATTGGAACTTGGAAAGATGATATCGTCATCGACCAAGAAGAAATGAGAAAATATCATGCAGAAGGTAAGGATATTTTAAGAAGTGCTGTTATGCTTTGCCCGACTCGTGCTATCGAGTGGGATGGTGAAAACGTAACCATAGACAATGAAAACTGTGTTCGCTGTATGCAGTGTATCAACGCATTCCCAAAGGGCTTAGCTCCTGGAAACGTGCGTGGTGCAACGATCCTGTTGGGTTCTAAAGCGCCAATTGTACAGGGTGCATTATTTAGTTCAGTTTTGATTCCTTTTATGGAAATCGAAGAAGGCTATGAGGAAATCAAAGATGTTCTAGAAAGAGTTTGGGACGTTTGGGATGACCACGGCGAGAACAAAGAAAGAATTGGCGAATTAGTAGAAAGAATGGGTAAAGGTGAATTCCTAGAGCAAGTTGGAATCGAGCCTGATGTTCAGATGGTTTGCCACCCTAGAGAAAACCCCTATGTATTCTATGATGAATACCTAGAAGAAGAAGATTAACGGAACCATAGGTTTAAGGAAAAAATGAACGCTAGAAAAACAGATATCGGATGTCCCGATTATAAGAAATTTTTACCGCCTGTTGTCCATGCCAACTACGGTAAGTGGAAGTATCATGAGGTGTTAAAGCCTGGTGTAACTGTACACGTTGGTCACTCAGGGGATAAGCTATTTACTATAAGAGTTGGTAGCCCAAGACTTTTAAGCGTAAAATCAATCAGATTCTTCTGCGATATGGCAGACAAGTACTGTGAAGGATTTTTACGTTTTACTTCAAGAAGTAACATTGAGATGTTAACTGCAACAGAAGAAAACATCGAGCCGATGATCAAAGAGATCGAAGCTGCTGGTTGGCCTGTTGGGGGAACTGCAAACTCAATTTCTAACATTATTCACACACAAGGTTGGGTGCATTGTCATACTTCGGCAACTGATGCCAGTGGACTGGTAAAATCAGTTATGGATGACTTGTATGATGATTTTGTTTCTCATGGTGTCCCAGGACGTTTAAAGCTAGCTGTTGCATGTTGTCTAAACATGTGTGGCGCTGTACACGCTTCTGATATTGCTATTTTAGGTATTCACAGACGTCCACCAAAGGTGGACTCTGAAGCCCTTACTAACTTCTGTGAAGTTCCAACAACAATTGCAGCCTGTCCTACAGGGGCGATTCGTGCGGATATCACTGAAGACGGACAAAAGACGTTAAAAATTAATGAGTCACAGTGTATGTATTGCGGCGCTTGTTACACAGCTTGCCCTAAGTTACCTATTGCGGATGCCTTAAATGATGGCCTTTCAATTTGGGTTGGTGGTAAATGTGCTAATGCTCGTAGTGTTCCTCAGTTTACAAAGATGGTAGTGCCTTGGATTCCTAACAATCCACCTCGCTGGCCTGAAGTTGTTGAAGCTGTACGTACTATCGTTGATGTTTATAAAGAACATGGTAAACCTTGGGAGAGAATGGCTGATATGATTGATCGTATTGGTTGGGCTCGTTTCTTTAAGCTTACAGGCTTTGAGTTTACTAAGTACCATATTGACGATTACAAACTGGCTACAAAAAGCTTTAACGCATCTATGCACTTACGGTTCTAGGAGAACAAAATGGCAGTTGAAACACAAACAATCGCGGACGCAATGCTCGCAATGGTTGTAGAAGCTGCCGGGAAAAAAAGATATAAGCCCGGCGACTTATCCAAAGCTATGATTAAGCAATTTGGTGAAGATGTTAGTAAAAGAGACTGTAAAGACGCGATTCGGATCTTAGTTGATGGTGAAAAGTTGGTTTACACTTATTTTAACGGAACTTGGTTGGAAATTCCTCACGAGGAAGGCTCAGCTAAGTCATAAAAAGGTATTAGATATGTTTACAATTACTGAAAAAGCTGCAGAGCAGTTTTCAGCAGCAAAGTCAGGCATGAATGAAGAAGGTCTTGCATTAAGACTTACCGCTCGTCGTGATCCAGTCGTTGGTATTGAATACAATATGGGATTTGACATAGCGAAAAAGAGTGATACTCAATACAATCTTTTAGGTGTTGATTTTATAGTTGATTCTGAAACTGATGTGAATATAGACAAAACCGTGATTGATTTTGGGCCACTTGACGGTGGTTCAGATCAGTTTATTTTCTTTAACCCCCAAGATGCAAAAGAAACGAGAGATGCGGCTAGCTGTAGTTCAACTCCTGGTTCTAGCTCTTGCGGGACAGGATGTTCTTGTTCCTAATGAATTCTCAAACTCATCTGGAATCAAAAAAAACTGAGATTGTCACAGAGTGGCGGTCTCAGGTTTTTTCTCTCTACGGAGAAGAATCCAAGAAAATTTTAAAAAGAAACAAAGCGGAATACTTAAACCCAATGGGCTCACGGTTTTCTGAAAGCTTTGAAAGTCTTTTAGATTGTGTGCTTGAAAAAGCAGGCAAAGATAAAGTTGACCCTATCTTAGAGCAAGTAATTCGTTTTACTGCTGTTCAAGAAGGAACCCCCTCTAGCGCTCTTAATTTTTTATTTATTTTGAAAAAAGTTATTACCAAAGAATTGGAATCTGCTGGAATTACAGAGATCGATAGTAGCCTTGCTAACTATTTTGATCGCTTGATTAAATTTGGTATTGACCACTTAGTGGCATCACGAGAATTGATCGCAACATTAAAAGTCGAAGAAATGGAGAGAAAAACCTATTCTTTGATCAAACTCCTAAATAGCCAACATCCACCTATCATCGAAGGAGAAGCTTGAAAGTCATCGTACCCCTTATTTTAGTAGGGTTTCTCGCTCAAGTAGCACACATTGGAACTAGTACTTTTGGCCTTCATAGCCTTTTTGGTATCTGGATTCCCTATTTTGCCTTTACGGTATTCCTACTGGGCTTTTGTTATAAAATATTAGATTGGGCAAAATCACCTGTTCCCTTTTCTATTGTTACAACAGCAGGTCAGGCCAAGTCCTTAGACTGGATTCCTGCCAATAACCTAGAAGCTCCTCACAATACCATGGGAGTTGTTCTTCGTATGGCTTTGGAAGTCTTATTTTTCCGCTCTTTATTTCGCGGATCTAAAGCCCATATGTCAGAAGGCCCAAGATTAACTTATACCTCAGACAAGCTACTTTGGCTTGGCGGTATGGTGTTCCATTGGTCAATGCTTATTATTCTCCTTAGACACTATAGATTTTTCGTTGATCCCGTTCCAGGTTTTGTTACAGCGATCGAAGCTGTTGACGGATTCTTTGAGATCATAGTCCACAGCCCTGTTCATGATGTAACTCTGCCAGGCCTATTTGTAACTGATTTACTAATCTTGGCCGCAGTCGGTTTCCTTTTGGCTCGTAGGCTTTTAGACCCTAAAGTTAAGTTTATGTCTTTGCTTCAGGATTACTTTCCTCTTTTTATGATTCTCGCCATTTCTATTAGCGGCATTAACATGCGCTATATGACTAAAGTAGATATTGTTGGTGTAAAAAATCTGATCCAGTCAGTAACGCATTTTTCGCCTGATAGCTCTATTATAGTGGGCCCGATTTTCTACGTACATATATTTTTAGTTTCTATTTTTGCCATGTATTTCCCCTTTTCAAAGTTGATGCATGCAGGTGGGATCTTTTTTAGCCCAACTAGAAACATGAAAAACAACACTAGAGAAGTGAGGCATATAAACCCTTGGAACCCTAAGATGAAAATTCGAACTTACATGGAATACGAAGATGATTATCGTGATAAAATGAAAGCTGCAGGGTTACCTTTAGAGATTGAACCACAAAAGAAAACAGAGCCAGTAAAGGAGAAAAAAGATGAGTAAGTATGCTCCTAAGCCTAAAGAAATGGCCGCCGAGATGGGCGCTGACTATCTAACTAAAGACTTAAAGGGTAAAGAAAACTGGATGGAGACGGTTCCCCAGTTTAAAGACGGAAACTGGTGTTACCCACCTACTCCTGACGTTGTAGAGTCTCTAGGTTTACCTCACGGAAGAAAGTGGAGCCCCATTGATGAAGACTGGGATCTCCCAGAAAACTTTAAAGAAATTGTTCATGAAGGAATCAAGGAAAGACTAGGTAAAAACCGAGCTTTCAAACTATTCATGGATACTTGTGTTCGCTGTGGTGCATGTGCCGATAAATGCCACTTTTTCTTAGGAACAGGTGACGCTAAAAACATGCCTGTAATGCGTGCAGAATTAATGAGGTCGGTTTATCGAGGAGATTTTACCTTAGCTGGCAAGATCATGAAGAAGATGGTTGGCGGTCGTGAGCTAACAGAAGATGTAATCAAGGAATGGTATTCTTATTTTTACCAATGTACAGAATGTAGACGCTGTAGTGTCTTCTGCCCTTATGGTATTGATACTGCCGAAATTACTATGATGGCCAGAGAGATACTGAACTTGATTGGTGTGAATCTAAATTGGATTTTAAAACCAGCAAGTGACTGTAACAGAACAGGAAATCACTTAGGAATTGAACCCCATACCTTTGTGCAGGTTGTTGAGTCTTTGTGTGATGATATTGAAGACATTACAGGAATCACTATTGAGCCTAGCTTTAACCGCAAAGGGGCAGAAGTTTTATTCATCACTCCATCTGGAGATGCTTTTGCTGAGCCTGGTATCTACACTATGATGGGTTATATGCTGCTTTTTGAGCACATTGGCTTGGATTATACCTTTTCGACCTATGCAAGTGAAGGCGGAAACTTTGGTCTCTTCACAGGTAATGAAGTGATGAAAAAACTCAATGCCAAGATGTATCATGAGGCTGAACGCCTTGGGGTGAAGTTTATTATTGGTGGTGAGTGTGGCCATATGTGGCGAGTTGTTCATCAATACATGGATACGATGAATGGCCCTGCCCCTTTTCTAGATGTACCAGTCTCTCCGATTACAGGGACAGTATTTGAAAATGCAAAGTCAACTAAGATGGTCCACATAGCAGAATTTACGGCTGATCTTATCAAGCATGGAAAATTAAACCTTGATCCAAGTCGGAATGATCACTTTAATGTTACTTTTCACGATTCCTGTAATACCGCTCGAGGTATGGGAATGCTTGAAGAACCAAGGTACATATTACAAAGTGTTTTAAATAATTTTCACGAAATGCCAGAAAAAACCATTAAGGAACTGACATTTTGCTGTGGCTCTGGTTCTGGTTTGAACACGGAAGAGTATATGGATGTTAGAATGAGAGGCGGCTTTGCACGTGCTAGTGCCGTTGATCATGTTGCCAAAAAGCACGGGGTGAATACATTGACCGCTGTTTGTGCCATTGATCGAGTTACTCTATCGGCTGCCATGAAATATTGGGTGCCAGGTGTTCAAGTTTCAGGTCTCCATGAATTGGTAGGCAATGCCCTAATTATGGAAGGTGAGAAAGAGCGTGATGAAGACTTACGAGAAGAACCTCTTGCAGGGGTGGAGGACGACGAATGATTTATAATAAAACAGTTGTAATCCCAGCTCTAATTATCTTTATTGCTCTGATTACCTTTCCTTTTTGGAATGGCGGTGTACCGCAAAAGGCAACTCCTAAAGTAATCGTAGCAGGTGATGTGCAGTGTGTAGAATCTGCAGAATGGATGCGAGCAAATCACATGAAGTTGCTAGATGACTGGCGTCATTCTGTGGTTCGTGAACAAGATCGTGAATATACCTCAACTTCTGGGAAGGTTTTTAATAAAAGTCTGAGTAATACTTGCTTGGATTGTCACTCAAATAAAAAAGAATTCTGTGATAGCTGTCATACCTATGCTTCTGTGAAGCTCAATTGCTTTGGCTGCCACGTAGACCCTGAGGCGGTGGAAGAATGAAAAAGGAACGACGAGAATTTATCAAGCAGGCAGGCCTTATAGGCGCTGCCGCTGTAGTTACAACTGGCGCTGTTGCGGCAACAACTGAGCTTTTGACTTCTACTGCTGAGGCAAGCTCCCCACATGCTGAAACCCCATCAGACCAGCCTCGACTAGGGATGGTGATAGATATGAGCAAGTGTAAAGATGAATGCACCGATTGCGAAGACATCTGCCACACAACCCATAACGTGCCAGACCACGGAAATCCGAAAGACGAGCTAAAGTGGATCTGGAAAGCAGAATATGAAAAGGTTTTTACTGATAAGTCTCACCAGTTTGTGGCCAAAGATTTAAAGAAAAAGCCCTTTTTAACCATGTGTAACCATTGTGAAGAGCCTCCTTGTGTGCAAGTCTGCCCGACCAATGCTACTTTTAAGCGTAAAGATGGTATCGTCCAGATGGATTTCCACCGTTGTATTGGTTGCCGCTTTTGTATGGCTGGCTGCCCTTATGGTTCGCGGTCCTTTAACTGGATTGAGCCACGTGATGGCCTTAAAGAAATATCTAAAGGGTTCCCAACTCGTGAGAGAGGTGTCGTAGAAAAGTGTAACCTTTGTGCAGAACGTGTAGACAGGGGCGAAAAGCCAGCCTGTGTTACAACCTGTAAAGAGGGGGCCTTAACCTTTGGCGATTTAAACGATCCAGAATCTGAAATTCGAAAGATTTTAGAAACGACCAAAACGATCCAACGAAAACCTGGACTAGGTACTAAGCCTAGCGTCTTTTACGTGGTATAATTACAATGATTGAAAAAGGATTAACAGGCTCTAAAGCCTACATGACGTGGCTCGCACTTTTGGGCTCTCTCATGGTTGTCGGTGGCTTCGGTTACTCACAGCAATTAGAATACGGCTTAGGTATTACAGGCATGAGTAGAGATATCTCTTGGGGTATTTATGTTGCTCAGTTTACCTTCATGGTCGGTGTTGCAGCTTCTGCTGTAATGTTGGTTTTACCTTACTACCTCCACGATTTTAAAGCCTTTGCTAAGATTGTTGTGCTCGGTGAGTTCTTGGCAGTTTCGGCAGTAGTAATGTGTATTTTGTTTATTTTTGTCGACTTAGGTAAGCCTTCAAGAATCTTAAATGTGATGCTCTACCCTACCCCCCATTCCATGCTATTTTGGGATATGTTGGTGCTAAACGGTTACTTAATTTTAAATACCCTTTGTGGCCGCGTTGTTCTCAAGGCGGAAAAGCAGCAGGTACCTCCGCCTAAGTGGATTAAGCCTTTTATTCTACTTTCCATTCCTTGGGCCTTCTCTATCCACACAGTAACGGCATTTTTATTTGCAGGTTTACCTGGTCGCCACCTTTGGCTAACAGCTATCTTGGCACCTAGGTTCTTAGCCTCTGCTTTTGCAGCTGGCCCTGCATTGTTAATTTTACTGGCGTTGCTAGTTAAAAAATTAGCAGACTTTGATGCTGGTAAAGAGGCCTTTAACAAGTTGATTACCATTGTGACCTACGGTTCCATTGCAAACTTCTTTTTTATCGGTTTAGAGTTCTTTACAGCCTATTATAGTAACATTCCAAGCCACATGCATGCATTGGAATACCTCTACTTCGGTTTAGACGGCAAGACGGCGATGGTTCCTTTTATGTGGACTTCCACATTTTTAGGCCTCGGTGCTATCGGCTTGTTCTTATATCCTAAGACACGTGACAATGAGACGCTATTAGCTATTGCCTGTATCGGTATATTTGTTTCTCTTTGGATTGATAAGGGCATCGGTCTGATTATCGGTGGATTTGTTCCTAACGCTTTTGAAGAAGTGATAGAATACCAAGTAACAGGTGTAGAAATATCAATTGTTGTGGGCATCTGGGCCACTGGTATTTTTATTATGTCCGTGTTATTTAAGAGTGCAATTGACGCTAAAAAAGTACACGAATAGGATAATAGAAAATTATGGACTTTAGCCAAAAAGAAGTACACCTAGCCATCAACTTCGCTGAAAACGTGCAGTTTATGGCCAAAATGGTGAATGAACAAACCAGAGAGTTAGCCTTTGATCATACCCCTTACCCTGATAACTTCAGTGAGGAAATGATTGGGGAAATTGACTTTGTGATCCAGTATTATTTCAGACAAGTTTTCAACGGTGACTTGGACCCAGAAGAGCCTCTCGTAGGTGCCCCTGTGTTTGATACACCCCTTGAAGACCTGAATTTTAAACTGGACAACTACAAGCCTGAGTTTATTCTAGAGTTGAAGAAAACTTTAGAAGTAAAAGATGCAAGGCAGATGAATAACTACGCACAGGAAATGTTGAAATTTTCAGTGGAAAAGAAAAGACAAGAAAAAGAGAAGGGCTAGATTATCCCTAGTGAGACTTTTATATTTGAACAAAAAAAAGAGGCGAAAGCCTCTTTTTTTTTGCCTGAAACCTGCTCGCAAATAAGCACTTTACCGTCGTCCTACCTATCTAAGAATTGCTGATCTTGTAAATATTTGTGGTTTCACCTATAAATAGGTTAATAACTCAAATAACATATTAAACAAATCTCAAGGGAAGACCTATGAAGTTTAAAGTACCAAAACTTCGTATATTTACCGTGCTAGTTGCCAGCATTTTACCGATTCTTTGGTTGTTCTGGGGCGTATTGACAGATGAAGATCCGGGTTTTGGAAGTTTTCTGGCTGCGATTTTAATATATTTAAGTCTACCTTTGCTGGCTCAAGTGGTGGCTGCAGTAATAATTTTTTATCGACAACAATATAAGAGTTTACATGTAAAGGGAAATTTAAAGACTGTACTGAAAAACTGTATATATATTGAAGGTATTATTCTCGCTGATATACTAATTGTTTTTTATTTCTTTAGTCAGGGATTTGAGGGAAACTCTTTATTTTCAATCATTGCAACCATATCAATATTTTTCCAATTAAGTATTTGGGGGGCTGGTTTGGGCATATTCTGTACTGTCTATTTCCTCTGGCAAGATTGGAAAAAAATGGAGCAGGAGAAGGCGGCTAAAGCTATTTTAGATGAGCTCAATTTTCCCTTTTTAATGCTACTCTAATCTCACAACGCCTAGCTCATGCACTTAAAGGGTGCCTTTCAAATTTTTTGTGGAAAGCAATAGGAAAAAATCTTCTGAGAAAGAATCAGACTAATTTGGTGTAATCTTAAAAATTTGGAAGTGAATTAAGAGATAAAAAAGAGGCGAAAGCCTCTTTTTTTTAGCCTTTTTCAGACTAAATATTGTAATAAAATAGAATAACTATGTAGTTATTGAATTTCTGACTGCATTCTTTCCAGTAGCCCGCTAGTAACTTCAACTTGAGTAATCCAAGTTTGAGTAGAAGGTAGTTTTAAGGCTTCAAGTTCGTTGCTCCATTCTTTGGCAATTTCTTGCAACCCTCCAAGTAAGGCCTTGGCTTTACTATAATCAATTGAAGAGAAAATTAAACTAGGTAGTATTTGTGACCTAGTTCCAAATCCAAAAGGAACCTCAAGCTGACTAGCCAGTTTTTTTAAGCGAAACTGTGTCAAATAAAAGCCGCATAAACCAGGGGTTAAGAGATACTTTGCAATATCCTTTAATCCTGTTTCAGGATTGTCTAAAATTTCTTGCTCTAACTTCGGTAGTTCAGGGGGAAATAGCTCTGCATTAAGCTCTTTAAAAAGCTTTTGAGCTAGTTCCAGCACATATGTAGCTAGTTGGCTAAAAAAGAAGTTTTCAGTCTGTTTTAAAGCGATACAGAATATGGGGAGCCAAGTTAAAATTTGAGAAGATAGAAATTGACCTGCTTCAGCCTTTCTGCCCTCTTTCAATAATGTGGCTAAGTAAATTAATTCAGTAGAGATATGGTCAGGCGTACCCTTTGGATACCAGTGGCCAACTCGGTAGGCGTCGTTAACTTGCTCAAAAGCCTCACCTCCCATTTGACCCAGTTCATCGAAATAAACTGAGGCATAGGGGGAAACTTCAAGACCAAGAGCTTGATAATGGTCTGCACCAAATTCATCTCTTGGGTCATCAAACTCTTGGTATTTTTGATTCCAAGAGTCTTTGAGAGGAGAGGAGTCAAATTTTTCAGGAATTCGACCCTCTAGGAGTTCTGCAATAATGCAAAGTTCTTGCAACATATTATTTGCGACCAAATGGCTTTTCTGGAAGTTTATATCCTTCTTTAGTAGGCTTTAATGGTCTATTATACCACATAGGCCTTCTAGTGCCATCGGGGCTGTGATCGATAGCAGAACGAGTTTTATCAACCCATTTCTGATATACTTCCATAGACTTGTTGGTGTCAACCCAAACATCTCCATAGGAATCACGGGCCTCCGCTTTTTTAACATTAAGTGCTTTCTGGTGCCAGCAATGGGCGCCGCTGACAGGATCAGGCTGAGCTGCGTGAGTTAAATTTTGGTTTACACCAACATCTTCCCACCAAACACGACTAGTGTCAGGGTCCCAAGATTTCCAGGGTCCACCCATCTTTTTGATTTTCAAGGTACACTCACCAGTATCTTTTTCCTCAATATCAACCACTGAAGCCATACCTGACCCAATACCTTGGCCAGTTGCAGCAGTTCCACTGGTTTTCCAACGACCGAGGTGGTGAGAACAGGCTACAACTCCTGGCTTAATGCCTTCAGTTACAAATGCCTTATCTACAAAGTAACCAATCTCGGTTTCAACTCTCACCAAGTCACCTGCAGCAACGCCGATTCTTTTTGCGTCACTTGGGTGAATCCAAAGTGGGTTGTTGTGACTAATTTCATATAACCACTTGCAGTTTGCACTTCTGGTGTGAATCAAAGTAGGTAGACGGAAATTAGGTAGAAGAATCATCTCCCCCTTTTCTCTGTCAATGTGGCTTTGATGTACGTGGGACTCTAGCTGCCAAGGAATAGTGTATTCCTTTTCATGCCAACCCCAATTTTTCATAGTAGCACTGAAGAATTCTAACTTTTTTGAAGGAGTACCAAAACCAACTTTAGCTACGCCGTCAACCATATTACCAGCTACAGCTCCTTTTTCATCAATGGCTCTGCCAGTTGAGTCTGCGTTGTATTTTCCAACTAAGTCTGCAGCGAAGGGTTGAGTGATGTCTTTCTTCACTTCGTAGACAGCATATCTTCTCATATACTCTAGAGGAGTCAAGCCTTCTGCTTTCGCAGTTTCAGGCAAGCCAGGAACCGAATTTTCAAAAATCCATCGCCAGTACTCGTTTTGCGTAATTGTCTCGCCTTCACGGTAAGGACTCATAAAGTGTTTTTTAATTCCTAAACTACCGTCCTCATCCATTTTTACAGAGAGTTCAGTCCAGAATTCTGCTTCTTCCCAAACTTCACCTGGGTTAGACTCGTAAGTGTACTTAATGTCAATACCAGCCTTTTCCATTGCAACTCGACGAACAGGTTGTCTAAACGCAATCCACTGTCCTCGGTGAGTTTCTTGGGACATCAAGTCATGTCGTTCCCCTGCATGACCCATTGGAAGAATATAATCAGCGTACCATGCTGATTCGTTCCAAGTTGGAGTCAAGGCAACGTGACATTTCATTTTTTCTTCATCTTGCAATGCCTTCATCCACATAAACCCGTCTGGGTTAATCCAAAGTGGGTTGTAGACACGAGTGAAGTAGACATCGATCTCGCCTCTTCCCTCTTCTAAAAAATGAGGAAGTAAAAAGCTCATCTCATAAAAAGACAGAGGCCATTCATGTGGCATATGCAATTCATTCCAAGCATCTGTGTGTGGGGGCTCGTCAAAAGGTTTTGGTACAAACTTATTCCAACTATTACCACTAACTCCACCATTGTTTCCAATAGAACCAGTCAGAACGTTTAAGAAGAACAATGTTCTGGCTACTTGCCAACCACCAAGGTGAGCCATAGAGGCTGCACGCCAAACGTGAGTTGAGAGCTTACCTTCGCATTCTGCTACGGCCAAAGCCATATTTTCTAGGATTTTTCTGTCTACCTGGCATTCTTTAGCAGCCATATCGAAATCAAAAGGTGCATAAGTAGCCTTTAAAAACTTATCAAAAGTGTCAAAGTCTTCTAATAATTTTACGTCTGCTTGGACAGCTTGTTGTAACTCTTTCAGCGCTGGAGTATTTGCTAACTCTTCACTAGTTGAGAATTCCTTCAAAGTATCGGCCCAGTTCACCCAGCTACGTACAAAATCTTTGTCGTAAAGATCATTTTCTAGCAAATAGTTTGCAATAGAAAGAATCATTGTCGGTTCACTACCTGGCCAAACAGGTGCCCAAATATCTGATTTGGAAGCTGTGTTGGAAAGACGTGGATCAACTGTGATCAACTTGGCACCTTTCATCTTAGCTTCAATAATACGCTGAGCATGAGGGTTGAAATAGTGACCTGTCTCTAGGTGAGAAGAAATCAATAAAATTGTTTTCGCATTTGAGTAATCAGGGCTAGGTCGGTCAAAGCCAGACCATTGGAAATAACCAGAACGAGCAGCAGCGGAGCAAATATTTGTATGACTATTATGTGAGTCCGTACCCCAAGCTTTAATGACTCGGTTGGTGTAGTGATCTTCGCCTGGTCGACCTACATGATAGCAAATGCCATCTTTTCTTTTTTTGCGACTGGCAGCCATTTTTTCACCGATTTCAGCCAAGGCCTCATCCCAAGTGATTCTTTTCCATTTACCTTCACCACGTTTACCCACTCTTTTTAAAGGGTGCATGATGCGTTCTGGATCATATATTTGGTTGTGCGTAGCAGGCCCTTTTGCGCAGTTACGGCCACGTGAACCGGGGTGCACGGGGTTACCTTCAAACTTTCTAATCTCAAAATTTTGCTTGTCTACGTAGGCAAGCAAACCACAGGCAGACTCACAGTTAAAACAAACTGTAGGTACAAGCTGGTAGTTTTTTGCAACTTGCTTTGGCCAAGATTTAGCGTCCCATTCAGTCCAGTCGTCCCAATGTTCACAAGGGGGGTGGCTAGTCATTCGACCATCACCATGGCGAATATGATTTAACTCTAAAGGTTTTTTATCAGTGTCCACAAAAGAGGGAACACCGTAAGCATGAGCTGGAGCTTTATTATCGTGTTTCTTGTTCATGGTGTTTTTAACTGTTAGGGATATGTTGAGGAGCCATCACAAAGATATGCTCATAAATATAAAGACCAATTAGAGCAAGCAGTGCCCCAAGAGAAGGTAGTTTTAAGCCAATTAAAATAATTGGAGCAACGTTACCAACTAAGATAGCGCCAGCCCAAAATAAATTCTTATACTTCCCGTGGGTAATCGAGTGAGCAGCTGCTTTTGCGGTATCAGAAGCATGATTTACTCCGAACTCACCAAGTAAGATCATGAGTAAATTAACAACGAGTGATATGCTAAATGCATGGAAAGCCATTTGTGTAAACTCAGGCTCTATTGGCGCATACTGACCCAAAATAGTTAAGGTTGCACTTCCTGCCATAATAGCTTGGGTAAAGAAATGGAAGGGTAACAATGGGCTTTGCCAAAAGTCTCTACCTTCTGCCTGTGCAAATAGGTAAGCTGTATAAATAGCTGCACCAATTGCCAGTGGGAAGCCGCCTATAAAAGCGATCTCACGAATTAAGCCTAAGTCCATGTCAATGAAGCCTAAAAAGACTGCATATTCCGCAGCCCACCAAGCACCAGTCAAGGTACTAAAGGAAATAAGGATGTAAGCACCACGGACAAGCCAGGATTTCCATTGCGGTTGGAATACTACCCGCAAGAATCGTTCGGGTTTTTCTAAATCCCAAACCAGGAAGACAGTTGTTAGTAGTGTAAAGGCTACAACAAATCCACCAGCGATGATGTTTGTCAGTGCGTCTAGGTTTGCCATTCCGTAAATAAAGGCCATAGCCATTAACATAAAGATACCTGAGGCAATGCCTTTGGTTACTAAATAAGCTGGTACTTGCCAATGCCAAGGCACGTTATGCCTTGTGTTGTAAGTTGTTTGGCACATTTGAGAGCCATCACCCATGTATAAAGTTGGGTTTTCCTCTTCATGCTGGGTCATATTTTTCTCGCTCACATCAGCCCATAAAAATTGCTTTGATTGCCCCATAGTTACGGTAGGTGTCAAAGCAGCTTGATGACCATCGATATAGAATACTTTGGGTGATGTTCCCTGTTCTGGTTTTCTGACAGTCACATTGTTTTGAGCAATGGTGTGGCTAATTTCTGAATCTGGGTCATCAATATCCCCTGCAATGATTGCGTGGGTAGGACAAATAACAGCACAGGCTGGCTCCATTCCGCGGTCGACACGGTGGGCACAAAAGTGACATTTCTGAGCAGTTCCAGTTTCAGGGTCGATATAGATAGAGTTATAAGGGCAGGCCTGCATACAGGACTTGCAACCAATACATTGGTCAGAATTGTAACCAACGATTCCATCATCTCTTTGGGTCATTGCTGATACAGGGCAGATATCAACACAAGGTGGATTGGCACACTGATTACAGCGATTAACTTGAAAGTTTCTTCTTACGTTGGGGTAATTACCTACTTCTGTATATTTTACCCAAGTACGAAAAACCCCTAGGGGGACTTGGTTTTCACTTTTGCATGCAGTTGAACAAGCATGACAGCCAATACACTTTCGGTTGTCAATGACAAAGCCGTAATTCATTGTTTCCTCTTATTGATCCCAAAGGATTTAGATTCTTAAAGCAGCTAAAGCCTTAAGTTTTTTATATAAAAAATTGGTTTGGATTTCTGCCTTCCCCTGTTTTTTGGGAGGGCAGAAATATAGGGTGGTTTATTTACGTTGAATCCAATAAGTGAAAACGTCACCATCTTCTTCAGATTTTAAAATTGGATTCCCTGTGCGTTCACTCCAGCTAGGCATATCCTTGATGGATCCCTTGTCGGTGCAAACCATTCTAAGGACTTGACCAGAAGATAATCCGTCAACGGCTTTTTTTGTTTTTAAAACTGGTAGCGGGCAGCTAAGGCCTTTACAGTCTAGTTCTAGGTCTACATTAATATCATTCATGTGTAATTCCTTTAGTTAAAGATTTAGGTGAAAAGTTGGATGTCTGAATCAGCAGCGAAGTCTAAAAAGTTCGCAGCTCCAGCATAATTTATTCCGTCAACAAAGTCTTCTTTTTCATAACCGAATACATCCATGGTCATGGTACAGGCAACCATATCAACTCCAATATCAAGGCAAAGGTCACGAAGTTCCGTAACTGATGCAACGCCTTTATTTTTAAACGTTTTCTTCATCAAGCTTGTTGAGAATGACTCAAAGCCTGGCACGTTTCCCATCAAAGCATTTGGCATTGGCCAGTTGATGTTTTGAAACCACTTGGGTCCAAAAGGCATCTTCATAGGCATAGCTGGATTTGTTTGGGGGGCAATTCTACCCTCATAGTCTGATCTTAAAACATCAAGACCATAAAAGGTATAAAAAATCTTAACTTCCATATCCATGGCTGCGGCCGCACTACCTAATATTAAAGGTGGGTATGCCCAATCCAGGGTTCCTTGCGTTGCGATAAGTGCAACTTTTTTTTGTCCAGACATCGTTTCTCCCTAAAAAAACGGTTAGTATCTAAATTAAAGCCAAGAATTGACTTGATGCTTTTCTGCAAGTTCTACGAATCCAGCATAATCAATCACTTTGATCTGATCACACAGCTTAGTAATTCCCCTTGCCTTTAAGTCGGAACTTAAAGCGTAAAAGTCGTTGGTAGCTGATTGTTGGGCTAGTAGTTTTGCAACTTTACTTGAACATTGTGCAGCATATACACCATCTTCAATGAGTAAAATTGGGTCGCCTTCTTGCGCATAGTTCAGGCAAGTTTCGAAACTGTCTGCTGAAAAAGGACTTTTGTTAATTGTATGTAACATAGTTTGACCTTATAGTTAATGTTGAATTAGAACATCTTGTTCACCCATCAGCTTGCCAATGGCATTTGCTTCAAGAACCTGAACAGGAATAAAAAGATCATCTACTGTAAGTCCACGATCTTCTAAGGACTGTCTATCAACATAGATGTCTTCTACGTCATAATCTTCTAATACACCAAGAGTTTTCATGAAGCCTTTTATTTCAAGCTCAGTAGTATCTTGGTCTTTCTTTAATGAAAAAACACCATCGCCAATAAAGGCCATGCTAATTTCTTGGTCGTAAGCTGCCATAATCAAAACCATTTCTAAACCTTCGTAGGTATAGATTGTACCGTGAGGTGCGGTTCTAACGATATGCATCATTTTTTTTACGTTTTCATCCATCTTTACTTAAGCTCCAAAGGTAACTAAACGGTCAACATCAATGGCGATATCTGTTAATTCGCCGAGCCCTGTAATTTCAGAATGGTCTGTCAAAAGGCTATCCTCTATTCCTCTTCGTTTACTTGCTGCGATACAGGATAAAATTCTAACCCCTTTTGCGCCAAGTTCGGACCAACGATTAGCTATATGTCGGTCATCTTGAGGTGGGTCCATAAGTTTAGTGACGTTAATGACCCCGTCATTGTATAAGAATACAGAAGTTAAGGTGTGGCCCTTTTCCATCACAGCTTTTGCAAAGTGATACGCCGTGTCAGCTGCTTCGTGATTATAAGGTCCTTCTTTTAATAAAATTGCAAATTTCATTGCCCCTTTTATAATATGAAGTTAAAAGAATATATAGATATGCTAAAAAACATATATGGCGCATAATTGCACTTTGAACATTGCGATGTCAAACCTTTTTACGTTGTTTTTTTACCATGTTCGGAATATTTTATAAGTACTTGATAAAAGGAAACTTATAATTACAAACATTTTACTATAAATCATTATGAAAGAGAAGTTAAAAGCTTGGTTCGTCGAAAATGAAAACAGATTAGAAGACTTGAGTGATCTAGAGGCAGTGGAGCAATTTGGGCAAATTGGGCTTGAAGAGTTTCAAAAACTCAAAGAGGAAATAGTAATTGAAATGGTCATGGAAAATTTAAAAGAAATGCCTGATTTAAATTTCCATGCACAAAAAAACCTGTTTCCTTACCCTAACTCCAAACAGTTGCAGGGAGCTAGGGAAAGATTAGGTATGAGTCCCGCTAAAATGAAACACTAGTTTCAGTTGCGATACCTATATGTTTGGTGCCTAGTGGCCGCCAACGGCAAGGATATTTGAAGCGGCTAATAGAATTAAAAAGAGTTCTATGATAGCTACAGTCAAAGCGATGTTATTTTTTTCTTTAAAAAATGAAAAAACCATCACTAGGTAACAAATGCCTGAGGTAGCACCCATAAATGCTATCCCTAAAAAGTTTAGATAATCGCCCTTACTAAGGTATGACGTCCAATTCCAGCCAGTAGGGGAATTTGTCTCTGCAATAAATTCATGCAAAGGCAATGACCAGTATTGTGGAAGATCAGAAATTGCGATTAGAGGGTCTAAAATGCCAGCCAGATAGATGATAAAAGAGATTATAATCATCACTAGGGATGTATTTACTAAAACTTGTAGTAAACTAGCATAGGCTGCCTGTTGTGGCAGATTGTCAAAATTTTCTTTGTTCATTTTTGTCTCCTATATTCCAAAAGCTTTCATTATGCTGCGCACGCCAGCAAGAAGTAAAACACCGATCACCATTCTTCTAATTAGAGCAGGCTTCACAAAAGGGAGAATTTTCGCTCCAATTTTTGCTCCTAACATTATCCCAATCATACTAGGGATAACTACAATAGGCAGAACTGCGCCTTTGTTTAAGTAGATCCAGGCAGCAGTTGTGTCTGTAATCGATAGAGAGAAACTGCTAGTAGCCACAGCCACCTTGAGAGGTGCACCCATGATCAAGTTTAGCACAGGTACATTAGCCCAACCAGCGCCAAGGCCAAAAAGACCCGCTAAAAAGCCTACTGCGATAAAGGCTACAAAACCTACCCCAGTATTGTGAACTTGCCAGTCGACTTTAGATCCATCTGTTTGTTCGATGTAATTTCCATGAAGCTTTAGGATCTCAGTTAAACGATTTCCAGGTTTAACCGTTGGTACCGCAGCGGACTTGCTCATGATCATAACTACTACAATCATCAAAATTAAAACACCTAAACTACCTTGAATATAAGCCGGGTTAAGAGCTGAAAGCCAAAGCCCCACGATGGCACCTACTATTGAAAATCCCGAGGCAATCAGTGCCACAGGTAAAGCCAGTCTTAGACTTGCTAGGTTTGACTTTAACAAAGAAGGGGCTGCGGCAAGACTACTGCCTAAAGCAATAAAAAGGCCAGCACCACGAACAAAGTCAATGTGAAAGGGGAAAAAACTGGAAACGAGGGGTACAAAAAGTACTCCACCGCCGATGCCAGCCATAACACCGAAAATTCCAATTAAGAAGGTAGCTGTAAAAAGTAAGATAACCCAACCCCACCAAGGGATGGAAGGGTCAAGTTCAGGGGCAGCATAAGCGTTGAGGGGGACCATCAACACCAATGCCGTAGCGTTAAGTTTTTTCAATCTAATCCAATGTTTGAAAGGTTAATTCTTTGGGTTAAACCATTTTAATTTAGCCCGTAAGGATACAACGGAACCGATGATCAAAAGTGCAGGTGCCTGCACATCTTCTTTGATCATGGTTTCTTCTAAGGTTTCAAGGGTCGCGGTTATGACCCTTTGATCGGGCATAGTGCCCTTTTCCACAAATGCTGCAGGCATATTGCCGTTAACACCGCGTTTCATAAGCTCTTTCGCTATAATTGGGGCTGTGGATACACCCATATAAAATACCAGAGTTTGGTTCGGCGCAGTCATAGATTCAAAATCCAGGCTCAACTCTTCGCCCTTTAAATGACCTGTGATGAACCTTACTGATTGGGCATGATCTCTGTGGGTCAATGGAATGCCAGCATAGGCACCGCAACCAGCGGCGGCTGTTATGCCAGGTACAACTTGAAAGTCTATGTTGGAAGATAAAATAGTCTCAATTTCCTCTCCACCACGGCCAAATATAAAAGGGTCACCCCCTTTTAGGCGAACGACCAATTTCCCCTTACTAGCTTCATCGACTAAGATCTGATTGATCCCCTCTTGCGGAACCACGTGAAAACTGGACTTTTTACCAACATAAATCTTCTCAACTTCACGCCTTGCAAAATCCAAGATTGCAGGATTAACTAAGCGATCATAGACTAAAACATCTGCATTTTGAATGAGTCTTAAAGCTCGCAGAGTTAATAGGTCAGGGTCGCCCGGCCCAGCGCCTACAAGGCAGACCTGACCGTAATCTTTTAAATTTTCTTTGGGCTCGTTCATTTCCCGGATCAAGGCGTTTTTTGCGTCTTCCTCTTTGCCCCCTAGAAACATTTCAATAATAGGGCTGGCGAAGATTTTATCCCAAAACATTTTTCTACTAGGGTATTGGTCGATCGTTGTTTTCGTTGTGGAGCGAACTTCACCCATTAATTTTGCAAGTCTAGAGTAGGACTGGGGGAATAAAGTTTCAAGTTTCGCTCTAACTAATCGGCTTAATCTTGGGCATTGTCCACTGCTGGAGACTGCAATAATTAAGGGGTCACGATCGATGATGCTAGGGAATATAAAATTGCAGTAATCAGGTTTATCTATTACATTTACTAGCATTGATTTAGCTGAAGACAACTTAAATATTCGGTCGCAGAGTTCTAAATTCTCAGAAGCAACTACAACTAAATGCTTCCCTTCTAGGTCGGAATCCTGAAACTCACGTTGTTGAAAGTCAATTTGGTTTTCTTCAACTAGGGTTTTAAATTCACCGCTTATTTGTTTTGCTACAACTGTAACTTTGGCAAAGGAGCGAATTAAAAGACTAAGTTTGTTGTGTGAACCAGTATCAGACCCTACCAGTAGAACTGGTTTGGCTTTAAGGTCCAAAAAGAGGGGTAAAAATTCCATGGGGTCTTTTTCCTCATTTTTCAGGTGGATATTAAGTTAGCTAAGTAAAGTGTAGAAAATTAGCTTTTACTTGCTATCTTTACTATTATCAACCTTGAATAAGAACTGCAGTTATATGAATATATGGATTAAGCTAAACCAGAAGAGTTAAGAAGTCAAAATGTTTAAGCTCACGTGGCGATTAATCGGCTTGAAACAATTCTAGAAGAGAGGTTTAGCTTCTTCTATTCAAAAAGCTTTCTTCTTTTTTTTACGGGTGGATACTAATTAAGATAAAAAGTGTAAAAAATTAGCTTTTACTTGCAATCTTGACGAATATCAACTTAGAATGAGCAATTATGATTATATGAATATTTGTATTAACCTAAATTTAGAAGAGTCAAGATGTCAAAACGTTTAAAGTACCTTGCTGATATAAGGCCAGAAGCTGCAACAGCCTATTTTGAATTTTTAAAACAATCAGGCCAACACTTAGATGATAAAACAAGGTTTTTAATTTCAGTTGTTACTAAAGTTGCAACGGGAACCACAGCAGGCCTAAAGCAATACTTGCCTCATGCTATGCGGGCTGGAGCCAATGCAAACGAAATTATTGATGCTATTTTAATGTCCTTTCCTGCAGCAGGCTTACCAAAGGTTTTAGATGCACTTGATGTAGTTCAAGAATTGAACTTAGAAGATTTTAAACCTGAAAACTTAAAAAAGCCTTATGAGTGGTATGAAGTTTGTGACATGAGTGTTTTAGAAGATGGGCAAATTACAGAATTTGAAATTGAAGGGCTAGAAATGTTAGTCGTCAGGCAAGGCGAAGGCGTAACCGTGTTTGATCGTCGTTGCCCACATCTTGGTAAAAAGCTTCCTTGCGAAAATGTTGATGGAAATCTTACCTGTAAGGCTCACCAATGGGTATTTGACGCTGTAAGTGGCGAATGCACAGAAAAGGGTACCAGAGCTATTCATACCTACAAAAGTAAAGTTGAAAACGGCAAGGTAATGGCCAATCTTTTGATTTTCACAAAGGACTAAAATGAAATCCATGGTAGACCACGCCAATGAAGTTGTAGAAAAGTTAGCCACCCAAGGCTATGTAGCTTCAAAAGACATTGCAACTTCTGTCTTTTTAGGCATGAAAATGCAAAAGCCAATCTTGGTTGAGGGGCCTGCAGGCGTAGGCAAAACCGAGCTCGCAAAAGCCTTATCTAAGGCTTTGGAAGTGGATTTGATTCACTTACAATGTTACGAAGGCCTAGATGAATCCAAAGCCATCTACGAGTGGGAATATGCAAAGCAGTTGCTCTATACACAAATGCTAAAAGAAAAAATTGGCGAGCTTGTATCTGATGCTAGTAACTTAAAGGAATCTATTGAGGAGCTTGCTAAGCAAGAAGATGCATTCTTTTCAAAGCATTTTCTGCTTCCTCGGCCACTGTTACAGTCTATCACTTTGGGAAGACCCAACATATTACTTATTGATGAAATTGATAAATCCGACCCAGAATTTGAAGCCTATTTACTAGAAATTCTAAGTTCCTTTGAAATTACAATTCCTGAATTAGGTAAGATTGAAGCTACAAGTATTCCTTTGGTTTTTCTTACATCTAATAACTCTAGGGATTTAAGCGATGCTCTTAAACGCCGTTGCTTGCATCTTTATATAGATTTTCCAAGTAACGAGTTAGAAGAGCGTATTGTAATCAGTCGCTTTCCTGATTTGGACGAGAAATTAGTTAGTTCTATGGTAGATGCTATTCATAACATTAGAACCTTAGATATTAAGAAAAAGCCTTCTATTGCTGAAACTTTGGACTGGGCTAAGGCCCTTGTTAGTCTGCAAATAAGTGATATTGACCATGAGTCGTTAACTCAGACTCTTGGTGTAATTTGCAAGTACCAAGCTGATGTTGAGCAGGTAAATAGCCAGATGGAAGAAGTCTTAAAGGATTCATAAAAACCATGGTCAATCAAGTTAGAGAATTTTGCAATTTGCTAAAGCTGAGGGGGTTGATGGTAACACCAAATTCCCTAAATGGCGCTTTGGAAGCTCTAAAATGGGTGGATATCTTAGACCCAGAAGAATTTAAGACGGCTCTAAGGGCCAATCTGGTTCAGCATCCCCTAGATATGGAGACCTTTGAGCAGGCTTACGCAGATTATTTTCTAGCCCAATCAGATCTACAACTTGAAAAAGAAGATCAATTTTTCAAGGCAAACTTAAAAGATTTTTTTGATCATGTAAAAAAGAGTGAGCATAATTTTGATGCTGTAATTGTTGGTGTGCTTGAGGGTAACACTAGGGGGACCTTTCAGCTTCTTGTTGAAGCAGAAGAATCCCTGTTAACTCATGACACCGAAGAGCACAAAAAGGGTAAGGGCGAAAGCAAAAAAAATAGCTTTAAAAGACAGTTAAAGATGATGGTGGACTTGGCGGAGGACTTTGCCGCTCGCTCTTTCCATATGCCCCAGCAAAAAAGAGACAAACTCGCTGAGATTATCAGAAAGCACTTAGAAGATGCGGCTCAACTCTTGGATAATAAGCCCACAGGGCGTAATAAGTTGCTCCCTTGGGAAAAGGAAAATACCATTTCTACCATTAATTTTGCTCAGCTTAGAGAAGCAGATATTAGTAAGGTTAAGGAAGAGGTAAATATTTTAGCGATGAAGCTAAAAAACAAGTTGGCTAACAAACAAAAAAGATCTGCCAAGGGAAAGCTGGATATTAAAACGATGGTTCGTCAGTCCGCGGCTTTTGGCGGTGTACCCTTTAAGCTAAAGTGGAAACAGCATAAAAAAACCAAAGGTAAGATCATTGCTATTTGCGATGTTTCCTCTTCGGTTTCCTATGCTGCCCAGTTTATGATTTTGCTGCTTTACTTGTTGCAGTCTCGTTTTAGCAAGATTAGAAGCTTTGTTTTTATTAGGCAGGCTTACGAAATAACTAGTTTTTTTGAATCATGGCCTTTGGAAAAGGCAATGATCAAGGCTATTGAATCGCATAAAATCCGTATGGGTCAGCCAAGTAATTACGGGGCAAGCTTTAACTCATTTTTAAAAGAATATGGGTCGTCCGTGACCCCAGATACTACCTTAATTATTATGGGCGATGGTCAAAATAATTTTAACCAACCGCAAATCGAAGGTTTTAAAACCTTAAGTGAGCGAGCGGCAAAGACCTATTGGCTAAATCCAGAAGAAGAAAAATTTTGGTATAGTGCATCTAACGTTTCAAAGGATTATAAACCTTTTTGTGACCAAATGATAGAATGCGCTACCCTAGAACAGCTCGGTGAGTTCACCGAGAAACTTGTATTTTAGGTAGTTTTAAGCTATTCTAAACTTTACTAAACTACTCCGATCCGAAAAGCCTAAGGCGCAAGCTAAGGTTTTAGGGCGATAGGGTTTAAGTGGAAACGCTTTAGCCTTCCGAATTTGAAAAGGAGTTACATGCTTACTTATACCCAAGCCTTAGACTTGGTCTTGTCACATACTGCGCCTATGCCCTGTGTGGAAGTACCTCTAGCGGATTCGCTAGGCCGTATTTTACAGGAAGACCTTGTCGCCGATCGAGATTTCCCCCCCTTTGACCGTGTTTGCATGGATGGCTATGCCGTTAATTCAGCGGACTACCAAAAGTCAGGGCAAATGTTTGATTTGCTACCTGCGCAAATGGCAGGCGACCAACCAACAAAACCCTCTAGCTCCAACCAAGCAATTCCTGTGATGACTGGCGCACCTATTCCTGAAGGGATGGACGCTGTTATTATGGTAGAAAATTCCAGTAAATCGGGGACACAGGTTTCCTTTAACAATGATTCTGTTAAATCAGGTCTGGCTATAGCCCCTCAGGGGGAAGACGCTAAGGCTGGAGACGTAAAGATTCAAAAAGGTTGCTTTGTAACGCCTTCTGTAATTGCCTTTGCTGCCTCTGTTGGTAAAACCTCCCTGCAAGTTTCTAAAAAAGTTAAAATTGCTGTTATGTCTACAGGGACAGAGGTAGTTGATCCTGCCGATACACCAAAGCCTTGGCAAATTCGTGATGCAAATGGTCCAGCCTTGGTCGCTTGGGCCTCCTCTATGGGCGCTCAGGTTGTTTTTCTTGGTCGGGCTATAGACGATGAGGCAAGTTTGACTGATATCATCACTGAAGGCCTTGCTGCCGATATTTTGTTATTGAGTGGCGGTGTGAGTATGGGGGAAAAGGATTTGATTCCGCCTCTATTGCGCTCCTTGAAGGTGGAAGAGATCTTCCACAAAGCTAAAATCAAGCCTGGCAAGCCCATCTGGTTTGGGAAGTCCGATGGCTGTTATATTTTTGGCCTCCCAGGTAACCCTGTTTCTGCCCAAGCGGGAGCGAAGCTTTTTGTTGAGCCTTTGCTGCTTTCGATTTTAGGCCACAAAAGCCCCAAGCCAAACTGGGTTCAGTTAGAAATCGGGGAGTGCTTTAAAAAGAAAACCGACCGTGAGCAATTTGTTCCCGCTCTAATTAAAGACTCTAAGCTTTACCCTGTACCCCTTCGTGGTAGTGGTGATTTTTCAAATCTCGCCCAAGCCCAAGGCATGTTCCAAGTTCCTGGCGATGTATTTGAGCTGGAAACAGGCACATGCGTAAACTTTATGTTTTGGAGGCAGCTATGAACGCCGAGTTTAAAAAGCTAACAGAACAAAAATATCCAGCTGAAAAACAATTTGATAGCCTCAGAGTCAGCCTTGGATCTGCCTGCGACCTCGCTTGCACCTACTGTGTTCCTGCAGATACGAGTCCTGCGGATCTAGGCGCAGCTGAGAAAGCCTTGCAGCCTGAAAAACTGGCTGAAATGGTTTTGCTTTTAAACGATGAATTGAGCTTAAAAAAAATCCGTATTACTGGCGGTGAGCCGCTACTAGGTAATAAACTAGAACGCTTTGTTAAGGCCTTGAATGGGGTGCAATTGCCCTCTCTAACCTTGACCACCAATGGTCAGTTATTGGCGACAAAGTTAGATGTTTTAGAAGCGGCAGGGATCAAGAAAATTAATGTTAGTTTAGATAGCCTTAAAGTCGAAGTTTTCAAGGCCATAACCGTTCGTGGTAAGTTAGATCAGACTTTAGAAGGCATTGAACAGGCCCTAAAGCGTGGGTTTCAGTTAAAAATCAACATGATTCCCCAACGTGGAATAAATGATGATGAGATCTTAGAAGTTTTGGAATTTTGCGCCAAAAGAGGCGTGGAGTTACGCTTCATCGAGCTCATGAGAATGGGCCACATGAGAGAAATGAATAAGTTTAAATCCCTATTTGTTTCTATGGATGAAATTACAGAAATTATCGCCCAAAAATGGCCAGTGGAAAAGCTCCCAAGAAGCTGTGGTAGCACCTCGCAACCTTTTACGGCAGTGGGCTTAGGCCGTTTGGGAACAGGCTCTGCCAGATTTGGAGTTATCGCCAATGAGTCCCAACCCTTCTGCCACGATTGCGGCCGCTTAAGACTTTCACCGAAGGGCGAGCTAGCTGGTTGCCTAAGCAGTGAGAAATACTTTAGTTTGTTGCCCCTACTAGGCCTTAAAAAATCAGAGTCGAGCAAGGAATTAAAGGGTATCTTAGCCCGAGCAATGGCCGAAAAACAACCCGAATTCTTCAAAGGCTCCGCCATGATAATGAAAGAAATCGGCGGGTGACGTTCGTCACGTTTACGGTTTACTTCTCGGGGATTTTGGTGAGGTTTTTTTGGTCTCTGCATACCAGTTAGTTGGTTTATTAGGTCTAGGGCCGAAGGCCCCTTTAGTGCCGTAGGCTACCGAAATATTTTAGAGAAAGCGCCGCAGGCAAGCCTTGGTGCCGAAGGTTTGAGCTTGTCTTAAGGCAAGCAACCCGCTAGGAAAACTCTAAAAATTACCACGGGCCCGCCATCTACTGCCCCAAACTTTCGGCGGGTGACATTCGTCACGTTTTAGGTTTATATTACTAGTTTGCTTTAACTTTGAAAGGGCCGCTGTGAGTGTTATCACAGCGGCCTTTTTGCGTTGTGGGCTATGCCTGCGGCTAAGGCCTACCTTATTTGATATTGACAATACATAAAATATTTGCATATTATATTTGATCTGATGATTGATATTAAAAGTAATATCAGGTTACATAACCCACAATGCAGCCCAATCCCCTTCTGAACCATGGCCAAACCTAGAATCTTTGTTAGTTCCACATATTACGATCTAAAGCATATTAGGGAATCTATTAAATCCTTTATCGGTGGAATGGGCTATGAACCAGTGCTTTTTGAAAGTGGAGATATTGCTTTCGACCACAAAGAATCACTGGATGAATCCTGTTATAAGGCCATTGAATCTTGCCAGATTTTTTGTTCGCTGCACATGAGAAGGCAGTGTCTTTAGGGCTATGTAAATTTAGGTGTCTTCCTCATTGGCAAGGTTTATAGTTTCTTTTATTGCTGCTGTGTTGGTGAGACAAATAGTCAGCGAATTGGTAACCTAAAAGCAAAGTGAATATGTATAGTAATTTAATACCAACTCATACTGCTCCAAACTCCTTTATGGGGAAAATTGAAAATTGGATAGAGCTCTCCCAATACTATAATAAGATTTGGTCGTATGGTAATGGCGCCGCAATTCAATTAAAAAGAATATACACACCTATGGAGCATGAATTAATGAAGGAGTCGGATTTAGATCCTCTTGACCCTCTGTTCCACATTCATACTTATCAAAGAATCATTGAAATCCAGTTGTTTTTGACCTGCATTAAAAACTTATGGACTTATGCTTATCAGATAAAACAATCTGAACTTTTTACAGAGCTTGTTGAAACAATCAACTTTATAAATTCTAATAAAAAATGGTTTAATAATATCAACAAGCATAGGAATAACTTTGAACATCCTTTTGGTAAGAGTCAGTTAAATAGTAAGGGGATTAAAAAAGAAAACAGAGTCGTAGATTTACTGTTCCACCCAAAAGAAAGAGGGAGATTTTTTGTAAAAGGTAATGAGAGCCAAGAGATATTTATTGAAGATATAAGGGGAAAAATACCTGAGTTTTTAATTGGATTGGATGAAAAGATAACTGAAGATTTGAAAAACACTGCAAATAAATTTGATTAAATTAAAAAAACCCTTGTTTCTGTGTAGAAACAAGGGCTTTTCATTTTAATTAACTAAAATTATTTTGGTTTTAGGGGTGTTCCTAAGGCTGAGCGACCTATTATGATAGGGTTCCTCTTCGCCTTCAAAGCTCTGGAGCCTGCGGCGCTTCTTTAAAATATTTTGGTAGGCTGACGCCACTAAAGGGGCCTGCGGCCCTGTCCTGCCATATCCCAAAAACTTCGTTTAAGCATCTGGATAAAAAAAGGCTTCAACTTCATCCTCGTCTACTTCTTCGTCATTTCTGTAAAGAGGGTAGAAGGCATCGGCAACGCCGCGGATACCAGTCTTTAGGCTAACAGCTTTTTCGTATCCCATACGGTTTAAGGTATGGGCGGCGAAGATGCTGCGTTTTCCTGATCTGCAAACTACTATTATTTGCTTGTCTCTGGCGTCTAATAGAGCTTGGTTTGTCTCGTCGTAACCTTCGCAGCCAGCAGCTTCTAGTACGCCACGGGGCACACAGACACTGTTTTTGATCTGGACTACGTCCGTTTCGTTTGGTTCTCTAATATCTAAAACTAGCCCATCGAATTCACCCTTTAAGGCATCTTCAACTTCCCAAGGCATTACCTCTTTTACAAGAGGTAATAACTCGTTGACTAGGTCTTCGTAATTTAGAATTTTACCAGCCATTAAACCATGTCGATCATTGTACAAGGGCATTCTTCAGCACATTTTGAGCATCCGATACACTTGTCAAGGTTGAAGGAGTAATGTTCGCCTTTAGAAAGCTTGTTGATTGCAGAATCACCACAGTAACTCCAGCAAGTATCGCAATCAAAACAACCGCCACAACTCATACAACGAGTCGCTTCGTAAAGCAGTGTTGTTGCATCAAAGCCTAGTACTGTTTTAGCGAAGTTTTTAACACGCTCGCTAACAGCTACATCAACAGTGCTGTTTCTTGGGGCTTCTGGGTAAAACTCAAGCTTCATGGTCTTGTAAGAAACTACGTTCGGCATTGGTGCCGGCTTGTATTCGTTGCCCATAATGAAAGCATCAATGGCTTCTGCTGAGATACGACCGTCGCCAATGGCTTCGGTTACAAGGCCTAGGCCACGAGTGATATCACCACCTGCCCAAACGTTACTGTCGTCTGAGACTCTGCCGTACTGGCCGTTTGCTGTTGTCCAGCCTTTTTCATTCTTCAATTCTTCAAGCCCTGTAAAGTCAGGTGCCTGACTAATTGCTGTGATCACAAAATCAACATCAATTGAAAGCTCAGAGCCTGCGATTTCAGTAAATTCATGCCAGCCTGACTCGTTCTTTTCGCCAACTTCAACTTTTAGAAACTCAACAGAGGTAACCTTGTCACCGCTTTGTTTCATTGATTTTGGAGTATAACCATCTTTTAAAACAATACCTTCTTCTTCACCGTGATGGATCTCATCAAGTGTAGCAGGCATTAATTCTTTAGTTTCTCTACAAGCCATGATCACTTCGCTTGCGCCAAGCCGTAGTGAAGTTCTAGCAGCATCATAAGCTACATCACCACCACCAATCACCAGTACTTTACCGCTTAAAGAGGTAACTTTTTCTAAGTTGTGATCAAGTAAAAATTCAGCGCCTGTAGTTACGTTAGAAGCATCGCTGCCATCTATTGGTAACTTCCTACCAGTCTGAGCACCAATGGCCATAAATACGGCATCATTGTTCTTTTTAAGATCATCTAGGCTGATGTCCTTACCTACTCTTGTGTTGGACTTTAAAGTAACACCTAAGTCCCAGATCTTCTGTAATTCAGCGGCTAGAACTTCACGGGGAAGTCTGTAGGCTGGGATTCCGTAGCGAAGCATTCCGCCTGGCTCGGCTTTATCGTCGTAAACAGTAACTTGGTGACCACGAATAGCAAGCTGATAAGCTGCTGAAATACCAGCAGGACCAGAGCCAATGATGGCAACATTTTTACCAGATTTTTCTTCTGTAAGTTTAATTAAGGGTAGGGAATTCTCTAAACCAAAGTCACCAATGGCCATTTCTACACGGTTGATGTTTACTGATTCATCCTTCTGGCTGCGGTTACACATGGTCTCACAAGGGTGAGGGCAAACACGGCCCATAACGGCTGGGATAGGATTCTTTTCAGTTAACTTTTCCCAAGCCTTTTGTGTTGCCGCTTGTGGTGTTTGGTTAAACTCGTCTGCTTGAGCAATGGTAGTTAAGAATCCACGGATGTCCTCACTACTTGGGCAAGCATTTTGACAGGGAGGAGTCTTCTCGTTGTACTGTGGTAAAAGGCTGCTTTGTTTTTTTTTGCCTGTACCTGGAGTTTGAGCTCGGACAGCACGGGTAATTTTTTTTGAGACAATGGCCATGATTCTTTTCTAAAAAAGGTTGTCGTTAAAGTCATTAAGCCTTTGTTATTATAACCAAGGCGCTTTTTTGTATATTAGTATATACGGAACTCTGAATATTTTGCAAGGGCTGTATGTATTTTTTTTGCTTTTTTAGGCAAAAGCTCAGCAAAAAACATCGAATCAAATCACTCTAAGGGGCTATACTCAGGGCTTATAGCTAAAAAAGTAATGGCTAGGTTTTAAACCTTATGGCCTTCAATTTTAAGCACTTCCTTAGCTTTTTCAAAATTTGAGAGAGCATCTTTTTGGATATTTTCAAAATCTTTTTGGAGATTTGTGCCACTCATCATTTCCCCTGAACGTGAAAGGCCACGGATAAAAGAAGAAAACCCACGTAAATGGTGGTAATAACCGCCTTGAGCAATGATGTAGCGGGCAACTAGCTCACCACAGTCGTTGCATTCAACAAAGACCTTGTCAGGCTCACCTTGCTCACGCCAAAGGGTGTTTTTTAAGTTTGTGCATTGGCACTTTTGACAGGTCTGAACATGTGCTTCCATTATTTATACTCCGAGGGATAAAGGCCAATAAATTGAGCCAAATACGAGCAAACTAACCAAGGCGATTAGGGTCATAATTACCCCAGGCTTGATCATATCTCTAGTTTCTAAAATACCACTACCAAAGGCGATAGCGTTTGGCGGGGTGGATACAGGTAGTGCCATGGCTGTTGAGCAACATAAAGCAATGGATAAAACAATCAAACTAACGGGCCCCTCAATAGATACTGCTAAAGGAATCAGTAAGTTAGCTGTTGCTGTGTTCGACATGAAGGTAGTCATTAAACTCGCTAGAAAAGCAAAGGTAATGATGATAGTAATCATCTGCGCCCCTACAGGCACTAGGTTTACGATTTGACTAGTCAGGCCGCTTTCTTTAATCCCAACACCTAAGCAAATACCGCCGCCAACCATAAACAAAACGTCCCAAGGTAATTGCTTAAAATCTTGGGCTTTTAAGAGGCCCGCACCGAAGATAAGTAACACTGGAAGCAGGCTGGCAGTGCCGATAGAGTAACCATGGAGGTCTGTTGTGAGCCAGCCTAGGATGGTTAATAAAAAGGTGAAAATGATAAAATAATGCTTCGGCCCAAGTGGAAGATTTTCTGTATGGGGGATCTCTAATTTTAAGTCGCCCGGTGGGTAAACCTTAAGTAAAACAAACCATAAGGCGATTAAAAAGAAGATCAAAAAGGGGAAGGTCGCCATCATCCATTCACCAAATCCGATAGGCTGACCAATTCCCGCTAAGTAGTTCATGGCTATAGCATTAGGTGGCGTGCCGATCGGTGTACCAATGCCGCCCAAGTTACAAGAAAAGGGGATGCACAGAGCTAAAGCCTTTGAAAATGGGTTTCCATCGGGGATTTTATCTAATAGTGGGAGTAAGATTGCAAACATCATTGCTGTGGTTGCCGTGTTGCTCATCCACATGGATAAAACGGCGCAGATGACCATCATACCTGCCATTATCATGGAAGGTTTGCTGCCAGTTCGCTTGAGTAACCAGTTGGCAATTCTTGCGTCAAGAGCGTACTTGTGGAGTGACGAAGCCAAGACAAATCCCCCTAAAAATAGTAGGATAATATCTGAGAAAAAAGGGTTGTAGTAGGCCTGTCTGTGGGCCTTGGAGACAACTTCGTGCAATGTCGGCAAGAGCCAAGTAACCTGTAAAAACAAAATGACAAAAGAGGTTATATATAAAGGTGTCCACTCGGTAACCCACAGAGTTCCAGCGACAATTAAAATACATAAGGCAATTGCCTGTGGCCCGTTGATATGGAGCAAATCAGGCAAAAAGTTTGTCTGCACTCCAGTAAAAAATACGGCTAAAAGAGGGAAGAGATAAAAAAATCTTTTGTTGATGGAACTCATGTATTTTTTTGTTTGGGAAAGTTACTGATTACTGCAAAATTAGCAGTAAAAACTATCATTTACTGCAATAAATATCAAAAAATGGCACTGAAATACTATGAAATTGCAATGACATCTCATTAATAGGTTTCAGAGTAGCGGGAGCCTCATGCAAAGACAATAAATTTATTTGAAATCCTTAAAGTGACCGCCTGAAATTAACAGAATGAAGATGCAAATTTTTCGTTTAATCAATTTTCCGTTTGGACTGAAAATAATTCCATAGGGTCTTTTTTTCCTTTCATTTTTATGGGGCCCAAAGCCAAAGTTGGATGTCGGTCTTGCAATTGGTTTTTTACAATTTGCGAGATAATGAAATTGGCACCTGTTTCCTTACAGGCACTTTCTAACCTGCTGGCAATATTTACTGTGTCGCCAATCACGGTGTATTCCAAACGGTCTTCCGTGCCAATGTTACCGGCGATTACTTCACCAAAGTGGAGGCCGATCCCTTGGCCAATAATGGGCAGGCCCTTTTCTGTTCGTTCTAAATTCAACTTTACCATGGCATGCTTAATGGCAACGCCAGCCTCTAAGGCACGAGCAAGGTCGTCAACGCCAGTTTCAGGAGTGCCGAAGGTGGCCATAATTCCGTCGCCCATAAATTTGTCTAGCGTCCCGCCATATTGAAAAATGATTTTCACAATTCGGTTGTGGTAGTCCGAAAGAAACTGAGTGACTTCCAAGGGGGTTAGCTCCTCGCTCATTTTTGTAAAATTTCGAATGTCCATAAACATCACAGCCACATGTTGCTTCTTTCCCCCTGGTTGTAAAAAATCATTTTCCGCTTGGGCTATCCTGCTGGCTACCTGTGGGGAGAAGTATCTGCCCATTTGGGTGTTGGCCTTTTCAAGATTCACCACCTCTTTAATGGTCTTTCTAAAATTCCAAGTGAGGAAGCTTAGGCCCGCCCCAAAAAGTAAAAAGGACAAAGAATTGATAATATATAGTATAGTACTTTGGGAATCACCGAGGTAGGTGTCTACAAGGTTGGTTGAAAATACAACATTAGGGTCGCTTGCCACGTAGTAATATAAAAAAGCTGAAACCAAGGTAGCATTTACCGACATGATAGCTGGGTACTGTGGCCGCACGGCCATGGCGTTGATGGCGATAAAGCCAAGAGCGACCAGCGGCATGGAGGTTTTTAGTAAAAAGACGCTAGAAGCCCCTTGGACCTGCGCCGGGAGATACCACAAAAAGGGTAAGATGATAATCAATGCCGTATCCATTGCCAGGCAAGTAACGGCAGTTAGCTTGAGGCTTTTTTTATGCTTGAGCCTGTGGAGCAATAAAAAATCTATGACTAAAAATGCAAGATAGAGCGTGAGCATATGCATTTTATATAGATGCCCCCCAGCAGCTATAAAATGATCAGAAATAAGCAGGTAGGCTATGAGCGAGATCTTAAAATAGAGATGAAACTTCATCCCCTGAACCTCTTTTTCTAAAAGTAACTCGTCTGCAACATGCTTGCAGCCTTTTTTGTGGCAAAAAATAGATTTCATAATTGGCTTATTCATTAGTGGTTTTATAGATGATCTATAACACTAGAAGGCTTTTTTGTAAATTTTTGGGGGTCGTTGAATTTTATATAATAGGAAAAATAAAAGCTAAGGGCATTGATTTAGCATAGTTCGGCTGCAAGTAAATAAAACCTTAAATTTGCCAAAATAAGTCGATTTGACAATTTTATGTACGTATATTAAGTTTCTTATTGGTATGATTTGCCTTTTTTAAACAAAACTACAAAATAAAAAATTATGTTAGTAAGCTTTGCTGTAGAAAATTTTCTCTCCATTGATAAAAGAGTTGAATTAGACCTCAGCGCTGGACCAAGTAAAAATGAATTGAGTTGCAATGTCATTCAGGCCAAACACCATGAAGTATTAAAAAGCGGGGTTCTTTTTGGGCCAAATGCCAGTGGAAAATCTAGTTTATTTTCGGCCTTAAATGCTTTTCAATCGCTTGCGGTAAATTCCTTTTCCCAGCTTAAAAAAGGGGATCGACTTCCCCATGCTTTACCATTCCTACTCAATGAAACCAGTAGTGGTCAACCTACCACCTTTGAAATGGTCTTTTATCTGGACGATGTACTCTATGAATATGGTGTTTCCCTTACCTCAAAAGAGATTGTAAAGGAGTGGTTAACCCAAAAGGTTGAGCGAAGAACCCCCCTGTTTGTTCGTGAAAACCAGAAAATTGATGTAAAAAGTGCCTTTACAGAAGGTGAGGTTATTCCAAAAGATGCAGTCCGAGAAAATGCTCTCTTTTTAGCTGTGGTAGCTCAGTTTAACGGGGAACTTTCTAACAAAATTCTTAGCTGGTTTACAAGCATATTGATGTCACAGGGTTCTGTGCAAAAAGAGGATCACTATTTAACCTCAAAGTTGCTGATGCAAAGTCCTAGTGCCTGTACTCTCGCCTTAGAACTGATGCAAGCAGCAGGCATCGATGTAGCAGGGATTCAGTTTGATGAAGAATCGGTAAACAGAATAAAAACAGAAGTGCTTGCTTCTATAGGGGAACAAGTTCCTAAAGAAGCGATAGAATACCTTGAGAAAGAAATTTTTGCTGACGAGGGTGTCCAGTTCCAACATAAAAAATTTAGCTCCTCAGGTAAGGAGATAGGAACAGAAGCTTTTCCATTTGAAAGTGAATCTGATGGTACAAAAAAACTCTACTCCTTGATTGGTCAAATTTTGTTTGTAACTCAACAAGGGGGTGTTTTTGTTGTGGACGAGCTGGATTCCAGTTTGCACCCCTTATTACTAGAATTTGTGGTGGAATTATTTCACTCCCAGAAGATCAATAAAAAGAATGCTCAATTGATTTTCACCACTCACGACCCCACAACCTTAACCTCAAAATTATTTAGGCGTGATCAAATTTGGTTCGTTGAAAAAAACCAATATGGCGCAACTGAGGTCTTCTCTCTTCACGACGTCCAAGGGGTTAAAAAAGACTCAGCCTATGGCAGGGCTTACCTTTTAGGAAAGTTTGGCGCTGTGCCCTCCCCCTCTATTGAAAAGTTAGAATTCTTTTTGAGCGAGCAAGATGGCTAGACAGGGCGGGTCCAGAAAACAGAAAAAACTATTGATTGTCTGTGAAGGTGAAGCAACGGAAGTCCATTATTTTAATGGGCTCAAGGCCGAAAAGCACATTGACCTAAAAGTTTTCGGTACAGGAAAACACCCTGTAAAACTGGCAAAAAAGGCAGTATATGAGTTTAATAAAGCCAAATATAGTGAGTGTTGGACTGTCTTTGACCGTGATGACTTTAAGGAAAAAGATATTAAAGACGCAATGAATTTAGCCTATGGCAACGGGATTAAAGTTGCCTTTTCTAATGAAGCCTTTGAGCTGTGGCTGTTGCTTCATTTTAGGGAAATAGAAAAGTTCATCCCAAGGGATGCTTTCGAAGCTCTTTTAACTCAAGAAATGAAGATGCCCTATAAAAAGAATCTTGAAAATATTTATGAACTGACAAAAAAAGGACAAGCCAAAGCGATTTCAAGAGCAAAGAAGATTTCTAGCTGTGGCAATCACTTGAAAAATCCTTATTCCACCGTTTATAAATTAGTTGAAAGACTACTGGAGCTAAAAAAGCTTTAAAATTCGCTAAAACTACACCCCAATCCGAGCAAAGAGATAATCCAACTCTGAGGCGATCAGGTCTGGCATGGAGGCGGGGTTGTTTTGGATTAGGATTAGGGCTGTGCCGAAGAATAGGGATGATAGGAGTAGGAAGAGAAGGTTTTGGTCTGTGTCTTTTGGTAGTTCTCCTCTGTCCACTGCCTTTTTTATCAAGGGAGGCAAAAGGCCTGTTAGGCCCATGGCTTCAATAGTCTCTACGCCTTTATTCTCTGGGAAATAGAGCCATTTCTCGGCATCGGTAATCTTGTGAGGGTCAGCATTTGCACCAAATGAGATTGGGTCCGATAAAATCGCTTGGGTTAAATGGGGTTTTTGGGCCATTCCTTCATAGCTTTTAGTAAAGATTCCCTTGATCACCTGCAAATTGCTGCCTTGGCTAGCTTCGAACTCTGGGGCTAGAATCCCCATCTCCACAGACCAAATCTGGATGTAATAAAGCAAAATGTGCGATTTTGACGTAAAATAGTTATAAAAGGTTGGCTCAGATACCTCTGCTGCCAGACAAAGGTCTTTGATTACAATGGAAGAAAAATCCTTACTGGATAACTCCCTTGTAAAGGCCTTTAATAGGGCTAATTTTGTTTTTGCAAATTTTTTCTGCCTTTGAGGTAAGGCGATAAATTTTGTTAAATTTGAATCTTTCATAAAAAAAAGTATAGACAGCTATATTTTTTTAGTCAACTATATATTTACGACGGGATTTTGGTTGATTGATTACCAAACCTGAAAAAGTTTATATCTTAGTAATCTATAATCTTGGCCAAGTTATGAAAAAATTAATCCTATTTCTTGTACTATTTGAATTCCTAGTACAAACGGCCTTTGCTTTGGTTCCAGACCGAAGGAAAGAGCAATTCCCAGGCGAGCCCGCCTACTACCTCGTTCCCTTTCCCTATGAATATCCAGGCATAGGTAGCGGTCTTATGTTTATGGGTTCGGCTTCCAATATGTTTGGGACCAAGGCTGATGTCACTGCCGTCCAGATAACAGGCGATGTGAGTGGGTCTGTTGGGGTGATTTCTGATCTATTTATTATTCCGAACTTCATTTATGTCAGTGCGCAAAAACAACAGTTAGACACCATCTCCATCCAAAATTACTCAACAAGGGGAATGGATTCAGAAAAGGATGACTTTACCTTTATTGAAGTAACCGAGTTGGACTCAATGGATTACCAGATCAACCTTACCCTTTGGGAAAGGCGCTTGGAGCTCTACCAGTTTAAGCTAAAGCAGAGTTTAACTGTCTCTAAGATTCGTGATTCCAAAGGTAACTTGATTGCCGATCTTGCCGAACCTTACAAGCAAACAAACGAGGGCACAATTCAAGGTGTTACACTAGACTTTACCGATGATAGGCAAGACGCCCGCAAGGGAATTCGCTTTAAGGTGGACAAGTATTCCAACCCAAGAACCGACGCCTACTCCCCTGATTTTTACCAGTTAAATAAGACGGTAGAATTTTATATTCCCATTGGCGACCTTTCTACTTGGGCCTTTCATGGCTTTAGGTCGGACGCTATTGTAACTGATGAAGGCGTTACCGACCGTGAATCTTTGCTCCAAATTTTAGGCCTCACTTGTGAAACAGGAGATACCGTTTGTGAAGGGACCCAAGACGACCTTGTTACTCAATTTACAAACCAGAACAGAAACGGGACCTCTGCCAGCTTAGGCGGATTAAATCAGTTGCGTAGTTATGGTTCAGGCCGATTTTCAGGGGGCCACACCCAATATTACTCAACGGAACTTAGAATCAACTTAACGGAAGAATTTACTCCTTTAAACTACTGGATCTGGTCGGACACAAGGACAGGGGTGCAGGCTGCCTTTTTCTACGAGACTGGTTCTGTAGCGGAAACAGAGGCAGAATTAGGGAATGAAAACAGATCCAGTGCTGGTGCAGGTTTGAGAATGGTAACTGGGTCTGGTTTTGTTTACCGTATTGATATTGCTACTGGTTCCGATGGAACTGTGCCTATTATCTGGTTTTACTACCCTTGGTAGTTTGCATGGGGGGCCAGATTTCTCCCGAACTCTGGGGTTAAAACCCAACCATTAGGCAGATTGCGACTAGGGTAAATAACCTAGGTACTACCAGCTTCTAGCGGGATTTCTACAGGCTAATGGCTTTATTTTTACCCTGTCCCCTCTTTAGTCACGCCTCTGTAGCCAGCCTTGGCAATTGCGCATTAGCAAATGAGTTTTTTTGGTACAAGATTAGCATCTATTATAGTCATAACTGTGTAAAAATTGACTACAAGGATGTAAAATATGAAAGCACCAGAAGGATTTGACCTATTTAAATTAGAGTTTCGCTCTAACCCCACAAAAAAAGCTGTCGGTTGGTGTGACCAAGACTTAAAAATTTGGCATATCGAGGACGCAGAAAAAGGCGAGATGATTGTGGACCATCAATTTGTAAGAGTGGTGGAACTGGCTTCCTAAGTCTTTTTTTCCTTCTTATTCTTTTCCAATCCAAGGATCTAAGCTTTAAGAAACTTTTCCAATCAGTTGGTTTGCGTGGTTTAGCCATGCAACACCTGCACGCCACCATTGCATGCTCAAAGCTAAGGTTTCAGGGCTGAGCTCGGTAGCCTCTACCAATTGCTTTACAAAAACTTCTTCTTCGACCCCCTGTTCGTTATTAAAGATAAAGTGATTGATGATCTCTATCAATACACGCTTTAAGGTGGCGGTCTCAATGCCAGTTGGTGGGTGCATTTTGGGCATTTGGCGGCTCCGCAGGGCGGCCAGCAAGGTTTGGTTATTTTCCCTGTTGCGGACAAAAGAAATCACCATTTTAAATAGCTCTAATTCATCGTCGGTAATCACATCATCTACTACGATTGCCGAGACAATCATCTCAGCATACCACATGGTTTGTTCCGCGTTAAACTGGTGCAAGGGCACAATGAATTCAGGGGCGAAGTCATCTGATCGTTGTTCTTCTTTAAATATTTCTAAGAGGCTTTTTTTCCAAGCGAAACCTTGATTGCACCAGTCTAAAAGCTGGGCAAAGTAGTCGTCTGAAAAGTTAAAAAGCCAAGAGAGGTGAGACAAAAATTCATCCTCTTCTTTTGAAAAGTCAAAATCAGCAATAAATACGGCGACAATTTGGGTGAATACCCAGCTTAAATCTTCAGGGGAAAGTTCTTCTGGTGGAATGCCAACAGGGGGTTTTTCGCTTTCTAGTAGCTTTACAATCCTCTCCCGCTCAGGCTTACTTTTTAGGTGTCTACAGGCCTTAGCTAGGATCTCCATTTCGGCAGAGGTAATATCGTCGTCGGCGTCCATAGCGTGAACAATCAACTCAATATACCAAATCAGGTGTTCCTGTTTCCAATCTTTTAGTTCTGTCCTCATTTTATTTTTTGGTTGCATTGAAATGTTCTATGGAATTAGCGTAGTATTGGAAAAGCCCCGTTTCCTCAACATTGGCTTGGAGCATGTCGCCATCTTGGGTAACCAAACCCCGTAAAATTAGCATGCGCAAACCTACAGCAAAGGTGTAGTCAATGTTGCCTCTGGGAATGTAAACATGAACCCCTTGGGCCTGCAATTGAGTGACGAGGCTAAAAAAGTTCTTTTCAATTTGGGAATGGCTTTGTTGCTCGCCTCCTGTTTGTAAAAAAACCTGTGATAATATGGCTACAGATAGAGCGGGAACCACCTCGCCAATCTTTCCTATTAAGTTTAAAGCAAAAGTTTCCACCACGCCAAAGCGTTCTGGCTTACTCAAATCCACGTAGTCAGGCGCCATTTTGGCGAGATATTCCTTTGTAGAAAGAGGTGTACCAAAATTAACACAGGCATATCCAAAACGGTACCAGCGGCCAATGGTCTTGTAAAAGGCCATTTTAAAGCCAAAGCTCAAGGTGATCCAAATCGACCGAATCAGCCCCGCAGCCTTTAGGCCCCCTTTGCCCTTAGTTTTGATTAGAGAGCGGTCTTCAAGGGTTCTGTCGTAATTGATACCCACAGGAATAAAGGTAATGTCTCGTTGGGATTTCGGGTCGTAACTTCTTAAAATATAGTCTAACAGCCCTAGCCTCGGTTCTTGGAGTTTGCCTGTGGTGGTGAGTTTTCCTTCTAGAAAAATCGCTTGGGTTACCCCGCCACTGGTTGCCATCTGCACATAGCGCTCTAATACCTTTCTATACAAACTATTGCTGGATTTTCTGCGCACAAAATAGGCACCTAAAGACTGGATTAGACTCTGCAAAGGCCAAACCTTGGCCCACTCGCCAACAGCGTAGCTTATGGCTGTTTTGGTGGATACAAAGTAGCTGACTAAGACATAGTCCATGTTGCTTCTGTGGTTTAAAACAAAAACAATGGATGATTTTGGGTCAATGGCTCGTAGTGTTTCCTCATCCATAAAACCCAATCTGACTCTATATAAGAGTTGTGAGGTTTTTCTGGCCAACCAGTTGCCCACCTTAAAGTAAAAGTAGGCATTAAAGGAGGGCACAATCTCACGGGCATACTCTAAGACCATGATCTTTGCTTGGGTCAGGGAGACTTCTGCCTCTTCCATGTAGCTTTCAGCGGCTTCGAAAATTAAGGGGTCATTGACCAAGCGATCGATCAAGGCCTGGCGTTTGGTCATCTTAAAAGGCTGAAGTTGGATATCTAAACTATTATTAAGCTGGTCAACCAGTAGGTTGACTTTCCTGCGAAAGAACCAGCGGAGGCTCGGCAGAAATAATGTGCGAGTGACGGCGTAGGCCGAGCCTAAAAGCAATAAAATAAAGGACCAATAGGGAATCGAAATCATAGCCTAGCCAAAGGGAAGAAGGTTAAAACAGGCTACATCTATTTGTGGGAGTTGACAAATATTGGATATTAGATTTTTAAGGGGATTTTAAAAATTAATATTTCCAAACAAAGGCGAGATGATTGATAGCGTCTAAGCTAATTAAGGGATCGTTTAAACTGGTATCTTGTAGGTAGATCCACATGTAATCGCCTCGGTAGGCGACATGAAATTGAGAGGTCAGTTGCCAATCTAGGCCCACGCCCACTTTGGTTAGGGAAATATCAACTTCGTTGGCCACTAAAGAATCGGCAGAGGCGTTGATGCTCATGGTGCCGCTTTGGGAGAATCCATAACTTAGGTCTAGGGTCAACTCAGGGAAAAAAGGCATGGGGACATCTTTAAGATCGATTTGGTAACCTGAGGCGATAAACTTGGGTTGGTAAAGGTCGTAAGGTCGATCTGCTGTGCTGACATTGGGGATCAACACGGGTTTTTGGTAAACCAAATCAAAATAGGAAAGGCGCATGGGTTTGTTGGTCAAGGGGAAGCTGGTATCGTAAGAAATCAAAACCTCTTCTAAATGGATCTCTACCCAGTGGCGACTGTCGGGGCTTAGTGTGGTTGCGGCTACAGAATTATCGTAAGAGTAAAATAAAAGGTCTGAGGTGTGGGTGCTTTTAATGTAGATCTCGCTGGAGTAAAACTCTTCCCTTAGCCATAAAACAAGATTTGGCATTTGATAAAAGGGGGCGATGTCAGAGGATAGTTTCTGGATGGAAGCTTTTTTATCTTCCAGTTTGGTTTTGGGGTCACCTCGTGAGTCTAAGGGATTTACAATGGAAACTTTAGTAGGGTCGAGGTCGCCAAACCTGCTTTCATAGCGAAATCGTTGCACCCCTCCTTCTTTTTTATTTCCAATAATCTCAAAGAAACAAGAACCTTTCGCCGTGCCGTCGATGCCAATAACATCACCTGCTACATTTCCTTTGGTTTGGTTGTAGGCGATATCCACATCGTCGTAGCTTCCAAGGTAGTTTAAATCGCACCCAAATGAGTTTTTGCCCCCAAAAATACTAATGGCATCAGAAATTGTACCTTCAACTTCACTGGCAATGGCATTCGCCTGGGCTTCCACTACATCCTGCGCTTGCGCCTGCAAGGGAACATAGATAAAATAACCAACAATAAAAAGAAAATAAACAATTTTTAAAAAACTGGGCATATACAACCTCCTAGTTTCTTTTCGGAACTATTTCAGAAAACTTGAATTCTCTTAAAAACTGTGACTTATTTTCCCCTAAAAAATAAGGTAGATTGCCTTACAGAAAGACGAATTAAAGTGTCTGTATATTTGACTAACTAGTAAGGTCAGTTTAGATTGTAGGGATAAAAACAAACCTTGAATGCTTTTCCAATAATGGGGAAACATTTTTCATCATTGTGATTTAGACTGTGGTTTTACAAGACTTGTAAAAGCTGGACTTAAATCGATAAACATAAGGGAAACATGAAAAAAGGTATTTTAAAAGCAACATTGATCAGCAGTCTTTTAAGTATGGCCGCTAGTCCTTTGCTTGCTGAAGAAATGGCGATGCCAATGGAAACAAAAGCGCCAGCCTATAAACTAAAGATGGGTTTGAATTTACGTTCCTACTTTGGTCAGGTTAACAGTGGTGTTGAAGGTACTTCAGGCTACATGACAGAGTTTAACGAAGCAAATTTGTCTACTAAAATTACCAGTGGGGCCGTAACTGGTTACATGGAAATAGAATCCAGAGCTGGAAGCGCTACACCCACTACCATGAGAAATATTGTTTATTCAATGCCAAGTGGCCTGACTTTTGGACTGGGTACTTTCAAGCAAAAGTCTTCTGTTAACTTTGCTGTCGCAGCAGGAACAGGAACAACTGCAACAGATGCTAACTTTTATAAAGGCTTAACCAACAAGCTAGAAGGTGAAGGCATGAAACTCACTTATAAAGCGGGTGACCATAACCTCGATTTTGTAGTCTACGAAAAGGACCTCATTGGTAAAACCGAGGGTTCCACTACTCAAGTGGGGGCTAAGGGTAAACTAGGCCCGATCAAGTATCGTGTAGCCTCTACAACAGCCTCAGCAGATGACCACACAGGTGGAACAGCAGTTGCTTCTACTGGCTCCAACTTTGGTGCTAAGTATAGCGCAGGTGCTTTTAGTGTGTCTGTAGATACTGCTGGGAAATCAGTTGGAACTGGTGCTGTAGCAGCTGATGCTGACGCAGGTACAAGTGCAACTAAAGCATACAACAAAGTCTACACAGATACAGCCTTACAGGTTGGTGCTAAAATTGGCGCTGACAAGTTGACTGTAACTGTAGCGACTGAAACAAATGCGAAAGATACAACCAATGCTGATAAGACAACAACGAGTCACATGGACTTAGTTTACTCTATTCCTTTGGAAAAGAACGCTTCTTTTAAGGTAGCTTACGCTTCTAAGGCATCTACAACGGCAACTTTTGATACTACGGACACAGAAAAAACTACAACAGCTACCTTTGCTGGTGTTGGTCTAACTGTTAAGTTTTAATCTAGAGTATATTTAAATAGTAAAAAAAGTATTTCCCCAGTCCTTATGGGAAAGGGGAAGCCTTTTATTTTCTAGCATTTTTAAAAAGGGCCAGTTCCAATTTGTACATTTGGAGCTGGCCCTTTTTTTGCATTTGATACAAAAAAAAATCTAATATTTTAAGAGAGAATAACAGATTGAATAAATAGAATTTATTGTGTATCTTGGCTTTAAAACAAAAAAAAGACCTTGAAAGAGTTTCTTTCTGGTTGAAAAACAAGGACTTTTTTTTTCATCGCTACTCTTTAAAACAATTTATTTGATCGTAATCAAAGCAAATTTCTTTACCTAGACATAAATGAAGCTCAAAAGTTCGATCATTATACCATTCCTATCCTTACTCCTACTCACAGGTGTTGGCGGAACCTACTATTTAAATCCAAACATTGGCGAAAGTCTTTTTGCAGAAAAAGACGACACTCCTCTAAAAGAGATCATCCCCCTACACTTTGCTGTGGCAGGGCCAATGGAAGGCGAAAAGGCTGCTGGCCAGACCTTTATGAGGGCGGCGCAGATCTTTGTTGATGATTTTAACCAAACCTCTGGTCAATCTGGGTTACAAATCACGCTTCATCCCTATGATGATAAAAATAACGCCAAAGAAGTAAAAGCCATTGCCGAAACCATTGCTGGTGATGCTAATATTATAGGTGTTATTGGTCACAACTTTAGTTCTGTATCCCTTGCCGCTGGTGCCGTTTATAAAAAGGCTGAGATTCCAGCCATTACACCAACCTCGACGAACACAGAAGTAACCAAAGATAACCCTTGGTCTTTCAGAACCGTTTTTGACGATGCATACCAAGGTAAGTTTATTGCCCAGTATTCTAAAAGCATGCTCAGTAAAGAATCTGTCGCTGTTTATTATGAAAACAAACCCTATGGTCAGTTTTTAGGCGAAAAGTTTTTAGAGCAGGCTCGGTTGCTCGGAATGGAAATTGTTGCCTCAAAGCAATATTCAACCGATCCAGCGGACTTACAAAAGGATCTAGCTACCGTCTCAGAAGACCTCTCCGCCCTTTCAAAATCAGGTTTACTCTTTATTCCGGGCCATACCCTAGAAGTTACTCAGATTATTCGTAGACTGAAAGATGAAGGTTTTGAAGGGGATATTATTCTGCCTGACGCCATGGCTCAGAAGTCCTTTGTTGATTCTTTTAAAGATCTACCTAAAGAAAACCAGCACCCAGGTTACTACTCTGACGGTGTTTTTGTAGCCGCTCCTTTGCTTTACGATAGCGCCAGTAGAATGGCACAGGATTTTGCCGCAAAGTACAAACTAAAGTATGGGCAAGACCCAGATTGGCGTGCAGCCTACGCTTATGATGCTGTTATGATGTTTGCCAATGCGGCAAAACTGGCAAAGCTTGGAACCAATAAAGACGACCTGAAGACCAAAAGAAGGTTGCTTCGAGATCAGCTTTCTATTTTTAGCCAAATGAACCAGGCCTTTCGAGGCGTGACAGGGCTAAACTACTTCAATGAAAATCGAAGTATGGAAAAGCCTCTTTCTATTGGCCAGTACCGACAGAATTCTTTGGTTTCAGCGCCGTTACAAATGAATACCGCTGGTGACCCCAGAAGGATTTCAGGGTTAGATGAAAGGCTGAAAGAAGGCCTGATGATCAATGTGAATGATAATCTTTACCACCGTACCTACATTGTTTACACAGGTGTTGAAGTTACCAAAATCAGTGGCATGAAGCATGATGAGATGACCTACGATCTAGAATTTGATCTGTGGTTTCGCTATCAGCGTGGTATTGATGTTCGAGACATCGAATTTTGTAACAGCGCCGCCCCGATTAAGCTGCGTATGCCAAAAGAAGAAGTCGCTTACGGCAACCTAATGTATAGAAAATATGAGGTGAAGGGCAAGTTTAAGGCTGACTTTACTGAGTTGCTTTCACCTGATCTTCACAACATTGGTATTTGCTTTGCTCACAGAGATCTAAGTCGTTCCAACTTGATTTTTGTCCCTGATATTATCGGTGGTAATTTAAAGTCTTATGTTCCCGATCGAAATGCTAGAATCGAAATGAAACGAATCACTGGCTGGAGCCCAGTTGAACATTGGTCAAGCCAGACAGTATTTGAGAAACCTATTCAAGGTAACTTAAAGTATATCCATGAAACCAGCAAAAAGGTCCCCTTTTCTAGTTTCTATTCTGCCTATACCCTAGAGGCCGACTCCTCGTTAATTCGTGGTGCCATTACCCCTAAGGTTGCTTTGGTGTTAATCCCCTTGAGTCTGCTCTTTTTGTTTGCCTTAGAAAACCGCTACGCTTTACAGTTCTGGTTGTTCCCAACTATGAACCGTTTGAAAAAGAAGCAGTGGGAAAAACAGCAAAACAGCAAAAAAACCAAACCTAAAAAAGAATTCTTCTATAATTATGAATATGATAAAGAAGAAGAGGTTGAAAACTTTGAACCTGGAATTTGGTCTTATCTTGCCAAGAGCTTAACCCTTCTCTTCTTGCTTTATAATGCTGAAGTTGTGGTTTCTGACTACTACTTCCAGATTGCAGAAGTAGAGCTTTACCAAGCTGCGAACCATATTTTTAATATTATGTGGTGGGTTGTGCCAACCATGATTTTTATCCGTGCTGTGAACCAGTTCTTGTGGAAGAAAATCGAAATGGAATCAGGCCGACACATCCCTAAGTTCGCTAAGGGATTTTTCTCTACAACGGTATTTGCGTTAATGCTTTTTGGGATCTTGGCTTTTGTCTACGACCAAACAGCAGCCAGTATTCTAGGTACTTCTGGTATCTTTGTGATGATCATTGGTATGGCCATCCAGATGAACATTTCGAACATGTTTGCTGGGTTGGTGCTCAATGTTGAAAAATCCATCCGCATGGGCGACTGGGTGCAAATTGGTGAAATTGAAGAAGGGAAAGTGGTAGAAATCAACTGGAGAACCGTACGTATTAGAACCAGAGACGGAAGTTTGATCAATATTCCTAACAATACGATTTCTGAAAGTAACTTCCAGAACTTCAGTCATCCTAATCCGATTATTGAAGAGATCTTTGAGGTTAACCTTTTTAAGAGTGCAGACTATAAAACAGCTTCTAAAATCTTGCTGAAGGCCATGACCTCCTGTGAAAGTGTGCTGGAAGACCCAGCTCCGCTAGTAAGATTTGACGACTATACTTGGTGGTCAGCAAGATACCTTTGTGTCTATAACATTCCAGACTATGGAATAAGAAGGCAGGCCTTGGCAGATGTCTGGGAAAAGGTTATCATTGGCTTGAAAAAGGCAGGTATCGAAACGGCATCCTTTAAGGATGAGCCTGATTTTAAAACTTCTGAAAATATGGTCAAGCGCTCGACTTTCGAGAAAAAAGACTGCAATGATTTATAAGTTAATCAACGAAGCTGATTAGTCCTTATGGCGATATCTAGAAGTAACATGCAAGTTTTTGCCATCATGGCAGTAAGCATCACTACCTCTCCCCTGATCCCTGTGGATGTTGCGAAGGTGTTTGATAAGTCTACCTTGGTGGTCAACGTCCTGGATGCAGGCTACCCTGTACCTGGCTCTAAAGTTACCATCATCTCAGAGGGCACCAAAGACGAAACCAAGTGGGTAACCAACGAGCAAGGCTATGCAGTCCCGCTCAAAGATGCCACAGGTGAGATTGAGATCATTCTTAAGAGTGGTAACTATTTTGTTAAGGTAGAAAAAGAAGGCTTTTTAGATAAAAAAACCAAGATTTTTTTAGAAGAAGATGGCTTTGCCGAAAAGATAGTAAAGCTTGACCCCTCCAATAGAAGACCCATCCCCAGTGCTGGCCCAGAACAGTTTTCCAACCCCAAACGCTTGACCCTTCTTGATGGAACCTACAGCTACGATCCTGATATTGATGAAGGCGACGACCCTTTAAAGGGTATTACTTCAATCACCTGGGACTTAATTTCCAGACCTGATAAAAGCAATTTAACTCTACCTCCTGCCGAAAAACGAGAATTTTACTTTACCCCTGACGTGACGGGAGACTATAAATTCCGTATGACCGTATCTGATGGTGAGTTAGAGGCCTCAAAAGACCATGTTGTTCATGTAGCTTCCCCCTTTGAAAATATCGCTAAAATTCCAACCCATGTTGGTGGGCACATTACCCAGAGGATTCGAAATAAAGTCTACTTGGCTGGTGGCTGGAATGGTGAGTTTTTAAATAATACCTATGTTTACGATATAGACATGGATACATGGAAGGAAATCGAGCCCATGAAAATTGCTCGAAACCACCATGCTTCTTACGAAATGAACAATAAGATCTTTATCTTTGGTGGCAACACCAGTGCTAAAGGAATTGCGACAGATTCTGTAGAAATACTAAATCCCAGCACAGGCAAATGGCGTGAAGGCGCACCTATGCCCACTCCAAGGTATAATGCCACAGCTGTGGCCCACAGGGGCAATATCTATGTTTTAGGTGGTGTTAAGGGCGAAAAGGCCTTTGAAATCTACGATCCGCAAAGTAACAAGTGGAGTAAAGCCGAGGACATGCCAACAGGTAGGTACAGGCATACGGCTCAGATAGTCAAAAATAAAATCTACCTCATTGGCGGTAAGGGTACCGAAGAACTGGTGGAAATCTTTGATATTGATTCGGGCAAATGGAGCCAAGGTTTACCAATGCCTACAGGTAGATACTACCTAGACAGCGCTGTGCTAGACGAAAAAATCTATGTTGTTGGTGGCCACGGTATGACTGAAGGGGCTGGTGAGCCTGCCGCAGAAGTCTACGACCCTAAAAGGAATACTTGGGTAACTAAAAACCCACTCCCCTTTGCTTTGGACATCCACTCTATGGTGACCTTCAATGATAAGATCTATGTTTTTGGCGGTGAGTCTCAATTTGGTAGCTTTAACACGGTGGACACCACCTTTGTCTATGACCCCAGATTTGATATTGCCATGCGTAAGAAGCCTACGCCTAAAAAGAAAGATGAGGCAAAGTAGCTAGGCTAAACAAGGCGACGCTAAAAAAGCAGACCAGCCAGAAGCCATTGCAAAGGCGTATTAGTAACGTCTGATGCTGTTCCTCTAGCTCTTGGGCCAAGCTTGCCCCAATCCAAGGCTCATCCATCACCTTCCCAAACCGAGTTACTGGCCCACCAAGGCTAACCCCTAAAGCACCAGCAACGGCGGCCTCTGGCCAACCTGAATTTGGCGATGCGTGGAATTGATGGTCTTTAAGTGCCACCTGCAAGGATCTTTTCGCCGAGGTCCCCGGCGTCATCACAGCGCTGAGGCTTAAAATAAGAATAAAGATCCGTGCTGGAATGTAATTTAGGATATCGTCTGATTTTGCCGCCCAAAAGCCAAAATTGAGGTATTTTTCATTTTTATAACCAACCATGCTGTCTAGAGTGCTGATAACTTTAAAAATCAAAAGGCCTTCCAGCCCAAAGATGAGGTAAGCGAGCAGTGGGGTAAAAAACCCATCTACCAAATTTTCAGCCAAAGATTCTATAGTTGCTCTGGTGCAATCCTGTTGGTTGGCATTTTTTAGATCACGACTTACAAGCCAGGCGGTTTTTTCTCGCATGGTGGAAATGTCGCCTGCTGAAAAAACATCTTTTGCATGTTTTACTAAATCACCAAATGCGATGAGGTGAAAAACCAAAAATAATTCTGTTAGGGTTCCAGCCAAAAAATGCAGTCCTGTGATTTTTTCTACGAGGAAACTAGGGCCTAAGGCTGCAAGAAACAACATCAATAAAAAATGAATTAGGCCTGCAAGGCCATCGTTGCTCGTTATAGACCTGATTTTACTTTCTAGTTTTACAGATAATAGGCCCATTAATCGCACAGGATGAAGGGGGTAAACTGGGTCGCCCAAAAACCGATCTAGTATCATTACCACGAGAAGGGTAATGCTAGTGAGTGAGAAAAATGGGAAAAGGCTTTCTAAAGTCATATTTCCTGCAAAAAGGCCAAAAGCTGGTCATTTTCTGGTTTTTTTAAGATAGCAAAGCGGAAAAAGTTTCCCTTGAGCCAATTGAAGTTTCTGGCGTCTCGTAAAAATATTCCGACCCCCAAGGCAGACTTTAAAAATTCATCAAAATCAACGTTACCTTTGTATTCTGCTAAAATGAAATTTGCCCTTGAGGGGTAAAGTTTGATTTTCTGTTGCCCCTGTAACTTTTCCCGAATTCGAAGCTGCTCGGTTTCGATTAAGGCCCTTGTCTTTTCCTCGTAGTCTTCGGTGTTTTTTAAGGTCGCCAGAAGAGGCTCGACAATATTATTAATTCGCCAAGGGGGCAAGGTTGCAGATAATTTTTTAATTAATAATTCTGGCCCAATTAAGGCTCCTACCCTAAGAGCTGGAATGGCGTAAATTTTAGTTAAGGAGTGAAATATCCAAAGGTTGGGCAGGCTTTTCACTAAGGGCATGAGGTTTAGCTCTTCGGGATTAGGCAAAAATTGGAAGAATGCCAAATCGATCAAAAAACTCACTTCTGGGAATTCAACTACCAATTTTAAGAGTTCTTTTGCATCTAACTCCCCACCAGTAGGGTTCTGTGGAAGGCCTAAAAACACGCCGTCTACACTTTTTAGGGAGTTTCGCAGTTGAGAAATCTCAAGACCTGCATCCAAAAAGGTAGGCAAAGAAACGACCTTGCCTCCAGCCAGTTCCACTGAGGCTCGGTAATCAAAAAATGCAGGCTCTGGAACCAGAACACGTTGTAATTTTAAAAATTGAGGCAGTAAATATAATCCCTCAACTGAGCCATTTAAGGGGAGGATATTGCCTCTTTCTAGGCCAAATTTTTCTTCATAAAGTTGGATCAAACCCTCGCCGTTTGTTGAAGGGTATTTGTGCAGCTCGCCTGCCACTGCCCCCCAAGCCTTGAGCAATTCTGGTGGAGGCCCAAGGGGGTTGATGTTGACGCTAAAGTCCAAATAGGGCCTAGGCTCAATGCCAAAGCTTGCAAATGCTGCTGCTGCCCCTCCGCCATGTTTGTGTCCCTGTGGATTCATACTCCAGCCTCTAAAATAGCAATGAGTTTTTCTAGGTCCAAATGAGGCGAGAGTTCTCTTGCGAGTTTGTCGTAAGGGTCTTCTTCTTTGGTCTCTTTGGGGGCGATGCCTAGCTCAACTTTAAGGAACTGATCTAAAAACTCAGGCTCTGAAAATATACCATGCAAGTAGGTACCTATAATTTTTTTGTCGATATTATAAATGCCTTCAGGCTTCCCCGATATTTTGCAGAAGGGGGTAATTTCCCCAGTAAAATTACTCGTTCCTTGGTGGATCTCATAGCCTGAGATCTCAGTTTTGTAGAGGGTAGATTTTCCGCTCACTTGGGCCAGAGTCTTGTTCTCTTTTATTTCTGTACTCATGGGTAGCAGGCCTAACCCCGTAGTTTGGATTGTGTTAGACTCTAGTTTTAAAGGGTCAGCTACACTTAGACCTAGCATTTGGAAGCCTCCGCAGACCCCTAAGATGGTTTTTTGGGACCTGTGAAAAGACTGAATCTCCCCTTCCCAACCTGTCTCCTTGAGCCAGTTCAAATCACTAATGGTGGATTTACTGCCAGGCAGGATTAATAGGTCGTAGGGGCTGAGGTCTCTTACCTCTTCTAAATAGTGGCAATCGATCTGGTCGTGGTAGAGGAGAGGCTCAAAGTCATTGAAATTTGATAGCCTCGGAAACTTTATGATAGCTACTTGTTTTTTATCGGTTTCTTTGATTTTTCTGCTGAGAGGTAAATCGGTTATAGTTTCCAAGGCTACTGAATCTTCCTCAGGAATTTTCAAACCATGAAAAAAGGGGATGATCCCTAAAATTGGCAGGCCTGTTTTTTCTTCCAGCCACTTTTTCCCACTTTCAAATAGGGAAACATCGCCACGAAAACGGTTGATGATTACGCCCTTAATTAGGGCTCTATCTGCTGGGGATAAGACCTCTAAAGACCCCACAATTTGGGCAAAAACCCCACCTCGGTCGATATCGGCCACCATGATCACAGGGCTTTGTATTTCTTGAGCAAGGCCCATGTTGGCAATATCTCGTTCCCGCAAATTCACTTCGGCTAAACTACCTGCCCCCTCAATGACCAAGTATGCAAATTTTTCTGCAAGCTGACTAAAGGCGGTCAGAGCCGTTTCCTTCATTTTCAACTTGTGGGTTAAAAAGTCTCTCGCTTTCAAATTGGCTTGGGGTAAACCCATTAAAACCACTTGGGAAGATTGATCGGAAGAGGGTTTTAGCAACACAGGATTCATTAAAACATGGGGTTCTAATTTGGCGGCAAAGGCTTGGTTCACTTGTGCACGGCCCATTTCCAGCCCCTCTTTGGTGACAAAGCTGTTGTTAGACATATTTTGGGCTTTAAAGGGGGCAGCTGCGTAACCCTTTTGCACTAAAAGACGTAAAATACCAGCGGTGAGCAGGCTTTTACCTACGTCAGAGCCAGTTCCAAAAATTGAGATCGTTTTTGCCATATGCTTTTTTTCCATGAAAGGTTAGGATAATCCCAAGGTTTGATCAGTCAAGCCAAATATTTTATCTTTACATAAAGACCTCTTTTTTTTAGCAATGAATTCTAGTTTTTCCCATGCTCTTATCGGCGGTACCCAGTCTGGCTGCGGAAAAACCACCTTTACTTTAGCTTTGTTGCAGTGGCTACAATCCCAAAATAAAACAGTCCAAGCCTTTAAGGCTGGGCCTGATTATCTCGACCCACTCTGGCATAGGGCGATCACCAAAAAAGTGAGCTACAATTTAGACAGTCAGATGATGGGCGAGCTGGATTGTAAAGAAGTTTTAACCACAAAATGCCAATCTGAGTTTGCTTTAATTGAAGGGGTAATGGGCCTTTTTGATGGTCGCAGTGGCGTAGGTGGGCCAGGGTCAAGTATTGACTTAGCGAGGGTTACAGGGGCAAATGTCTTGCTCTGTGTTAATGTTAAAGGCATGGCAGGCTCCATTGTGCCCTTAGTTCGGGGCTTTGTCCAAGAAGCAGAAAATGCCCTTGGGGTAACCATTTCAGGCATCTTAGCCAATCAAGTGGGCAGCGATCACCATAAACAATTATTGCAAGATTTACTGGCTGACCACAAGTTACCGGCACTGGTTGCCAGCCTAAAAAAAGATGCACCAAACCTACCTGAACGGCACTTGGGGCTGGTTGAGCCCAACTTAGAATTACCTGATTTTTCCCCATTTTTAAAGGTAGAAGAGGGCTTTTTAGATGCCTTTGCTGGGACTGAGAAAAAACAAGCTACTGCCCCAAAAGACCAGCTTTTTACAGGTTTTGAACTGGCAGTAACCAAAGACCAAGCCTTAAGTTTTATCTACCAATCCAACCTTGATTGGTTAGAGTCCCAAGGTGCAAAAATAAGCTATTTCTCCATTTTAAAGGGCGAAGAAATTCCTAAACAGGCCCAAGGCCTTTGGCTAGCAGGGGGTTACCCTGAATTGTGGGCAAAGGAAATTTCAGAATCTAAAAGTTTGGATTCGATCAAAGCCTTTATCGAAGGCGGCGGCCATGCTCTAGCCGAATGCGGTGGTATGATGGTTTTAGGCCAGACTTTAACCGATTTAGAAGGCGAGAGCTTCCCCATGGCTGGGGTCTTAGGAGCAAACTTCACCATGCAGAAAAAACTGGCTTCTTTAGGCTACCGAACTGATGAATCAGCGGTGGGCGCTAAAAATCAGCTCAGAGGCCATGAGTTTCATCACTCTGTTAAAAGCCCAAAAGAGTCTGAATCTCCAGCCTTCACCTTAACCCGTGGCGACCAAGGGGAGAGCTATAAAAAGCTTACCGCCTCCTATGTTCATTGGTATTTCCCTTCAAACCCTCAAAAAATCGGGAGGATCTTTGGAATCTCTTAAAGACACAAAAAAGAAAGAGTCGAAACAGAAAAAAGGCGTGGTCTTGGTCACCTGTGGTGACGGTAAGGGCAAAAGTACCGCAGGTTTTGGTATGGTTTTCCGTTCCGCTGGCTGGGGGAAACGTGTGTTGGTCATTCAGTTTATTAAGGGTAAATGGGCCACAGGTGAAGAGAAGGCTGCCGAAGCTTTTGATAACATCGAATGGCATAGTCTAGGCGACGGATTTACTTGGGACACAAAGAACCCAGAGCAAGATAAAAAGACGGCAGAAGAGGTGTGGGAATTTGCGCAAAAAAAGATTGTTAGCGGGGATTATGACCTAGTATTTTTAGACGAGATCAATTATTGTATGGGATACGGTTGGCTCTCAGGGGAGCAAGTTGTTAAATTTATTAAAGAAATCAAACCGCCAGAGGTTCACTTGATCCTCTCTGGCAGAAACCCTAGTCCCGAAGTTATTGAAGCTGCAGATACTGTGACGGAAATGACTTTGAAAAAACATGCTTACAAATCGGGCATCAAGGCGGCTAAAGGAATCGAATTTTAACTTAAGGTAAAAAAATGCATATTGAACCAGGATTTATCAGTCAAACGAAAGTATTACTTGCCAACGTAGCCGTAGTTGCCGTTGCTGCAACTTATGCAAAAGAAGTAATTTTAAAGCCAGCTATGATCATTAAAACTGTCTTAGTAGGCTTGTTTTTTAGTCTCTTTATGCAGATTTTTCATTTGCCTGTTGGGCCTTCTGAAATTCACTTTATTGGCGCAATGGCCGTTTACATGGCCTTTGGTTTTTACCCTACAGTATTTGGCTTTATGATCGGTCTACTTTTCCAAGGGTTGGTTTTTGCTCCTACTGATTTAGCTCATTTGGCAGTAAACTCTTTATCTTTGGTTTTACCCTTAATGGCAGTTCACTATACATTTGGCAAAAAAATCGCTGCTGGTCAAAAATTAAACTTGAAGACTCTTCTTAAGCTAGACGCCATGTTCTACAGCGGCGTTACTTTAATGGTTGGATTCTGGCTTGTAGGTTCAGGCGTTACTACATTGGCCGCTTGGGGAGCATTTGCTACCTCTTACTTACCTGTAGTTTTTGTTGAGCCTATCTTTACCTTAGCTATCTTAACTTTAGTAAAAAGATTTGATTCGCAAAGCTGGGTTGGTACTTTGACTGCAACGAAGCAGTTAAAACTGGCTTAATTTAGTTATGGGCAAGGTCTGGTTTGTAGGCGCTGGCCCTGGAGACGCTGAATTAATAACAGTAAAGGGTATGAGGCTTTTAAACGAAGCAGGGGCAATTTTATATGCAGGTTCCCTTGTTTCAGAAGCCGTATTAAAATGGGCGCCCAAAGAGGCCGAAGTTGCTGATTCCAAAGGCATGACCTTAGAAGAAATCAATGATTGGCTTTTAAGCCGTGCCCAAAAACACCAAACTGTGATCCGTTTGCAAACTGGGGACCCCTCTCTTTATGGGGCCTTGGTGGAAATGGCTCGCCCACTACTGGATCAAAATATAGAAATTGCTGTGGTTCCTGGTGTTTCCTCTGCCATGGCCTCTGCCGCGGCGGCACAAGAAACCCTCACCCTCCCAGAAGTTACCCAGACGGTTATTTTAACCAGAGTGGAAGGGCGAACCCCCATGCCTGACGGCGAATCCATCGAAGAGCTCGCAAAGCATCACTGCACCTGTTGCATCTTCTTGTCTGTTACCTTGACGGAAAAAATCACAGATGCCTTTGTTAAAGCTGGCTGGGCCGAATCTAGTCCTGTGACAGTGGTAAAACGTGCAAGCTGGCCAGATGAGTATATCTTACAGACCAATTTGGCAGACTTGAGCGAAGATATTAAAAAGCATCAGATCAAAGCCCAAGCTATGATAATTGTCAGCCCAACTTTAGGGGCAAAAAACTGGGATAAGCTAACCAAATCAAAATTATACGCTAAAGACTTTGGGCACAAGTTCAGAAAAGCAGAGTAGAAAACAAAAAATAGCGAAACCTAAAGCAAAAATAAAATGAAAGAAGTAATACTAATCGTAGGTCACGGCTCCCGTGGGCCAGGTGGGAATGACGAGATTGCCCAGTTTGTAGATGAATTTAAAGAGGCTCACACAAAACTTCCAGTTGAGCTTTGTTACATCGAATTTGCTGAGGTTTTACTAAAAGATGGACTAAAAAAGGCAGCTGCTCAGGTGGACAAGGTTACTGTGGTACCCTTGATTTTAAATGCAGCAGGTCATGTTAAAATGGAAATTCCGCAAGCAATTGCAGAGGTGAGGGCAGAATTTCCCAAGGTTGAGTTTATACTGGCTAAGCACATTGGTGCTGTGGATAAGGTTTTAGATGTCTTAAAGAGACAATTGGACCAAGTTTCTCAAGCTTTGAGTATGCCTGACCCAAAATCAACAGGGGTTATTCTTTTAGGCCGTGGGTCTTCTGACAGAATCGCCAATGGAGAAGTGGCAAAAATGGCTCGCTGGTTGTTTGAAGAAAGTGATTTTGACCAAGTGGATATTGCCTTTACAGGCATTACCTTTCCTCGGTTAGAATCAGCCGTAAAGGCCCAAGTGGCACTGGGTATGACCCAAGTCATTGTCTTGCCCTACTACCTGTTTAATGGCCGCTTAATGGAGCGGATTGACGCCCAAGTAGACCGTTTGAATGTTACCTACCCTAATATTGCCTTTGGCTTAGGCGACTATTTTGGTTTTGAAAAAGAGATTTTTGAACTTGTAGCGGAACGAATTGCCCAAGCAACTGGGGACAAACCTGAAATGATGGAATGCGACGGTTGTAACTATAGAAAAGAAGCCGAGGCCGCACATCACCACGATCACCACCAGCACTAATTAAAAATGACCACTAGCAAAGTAACAGAACAGATAACCCAAGCGGGCAGGCAGATTGAAGAGGATTCCTTTGCCATTGTAGACCGTGAAGCAGGAAGCCACAATTACACCACCGAACAGTGGGAAGTGGTTCGCAGGCTCATTCACGCCAGTGCCGACTTTGACTTTAACGGGCTAGTGAAATTCCACCCTGACGCCGCTACTGCTGGGGTAAAAGCTGTTACAAGCGGAGCCCAGATTATTACAGATGTGGAAATGATTTGTGTGGGCCTTTCTAAGGTGCGCATGAAGCATTTTGGAATGTCTGCGACCCAGTATATTTCTGATGATGATGTCATCGAAGAGGCGAAAAAAGTCAATAGCACTCGTGCTGTACAGGCTATGCGCAAGGCGCACAGGTTGGGCCTTTTAGATGGCGCAATTGTGGGCATTGGCAACGCACCTACAGCTTTAATCGAGTTGATTCGCTTAGTAAAAGAAGAAAATGCCAAGCCAGCTTTGATCGTGGGCATGCCTGTTGGATTTGTTTCTGCCGCAGAATCAAAGGAAATGGTGCAGGACTTAAAAGATACCCCTTGGATCGTTATTTCAGGCCGTAAAGGGGGCAGTCCCTTGGTGGTTTCTGCGATCCATGCACTCATGACATTAGCCCAAAGGGCGGAGTCTTAGAAATGAAATTACCACTGCAAAAAGGTCTGGCCACAGGCTTTAGCACTGGTGCCTGTTCGGCAGCAGCAGCCAAGGCTGCTCTGGTCGCAATTTTGACAGGTGAAATCCCGGGGACCATTGAATGCCAAATTCCCCAAGGGGATCTGGTGACTTTTCAAGTTGCCAAGGGTGAAGTCAAGGATGGTACTGCTACAGCCGTAGTGATAAAAAACTCAGGCGACGACCCTGATGTGACTGATAAAGCCGAGATCACAGTAACTTTAACCCCCACAGAAGATGCAGGGGTGGTGAGTTTTACTGGTGGGCAAGGCGTTGGCAGGGTAACCTTAAAGGGGTTAGGTCTTGATGTTGGTGGGCCTGCTATCAACCCTGTTCCCAGAAAAAATATTGCAGATAATTTACAGTCCATTGGGTCAGAACTCCTAAAAACAAAGGGATTAGATGTTTGTATCTCAGTTCCTAATGGCGAAGTCATGGCCAAAAAAACCCTCAATGACCGCTTGGGAATTGTGGGAGGCATCTCCATTTTAGGCACCACTGGCATTGTCCGCCCCTACTCCACTTTGGCCTTTAAGGCTTGCGTTATCCAAGGGGTTGAAGTTGCGGCCGTGCAAAAATCAGATACAGTTGTACTGACTACTGGCGGGCGTACAGAGAAGTTTATGATGGCTCAGTTTCCAGAGCTACCATCTTCGGTTTTTGTGCAAATGGGTGACTTTGTACACACGGCATTAGACCAAGCAGTCCATGAAAAAATTCCTAAGGTCTTGCTCGGTGTAATGGTCGGCAAATTGACAAAAATTGCCCAAGGCCTAAAAAATACCCACGCCAAACGTGCCCAAGTGGACATGACCTTTTTAAGTGGTTTGGCCAAACAAGTTGGGGCCAGCCCTGAGGTCTGCTTAGAAATTGAAGCTGCCCAAACTGCAAGATTTGCCAGTGAACGCCTAAAGGAAGAGGGCTTGGAAATGGCCTTTTACGAGGGCTTGCTCAAGGAAACTCTAGCGACCTTGCGAGCAAAGTACGACTTAGAATTCCAAATCATGCTCTGTGATTTTACAGGGAATAAATTGCTGGAGGCTAAAAGCTAATGGAGCCTAAAATATTATGAATGTAAATATTTGCCAAATTGTTGGGATCTTGGAAAGTGGGCAAAAAAGCTTAAACGAAAAAACTACCAAGATCATCTCAGAAGCTGATTTAATCATTGGCAGCCCCCACCAGTTAGATTTTACGGTAGGTTTGCGAGCTGCCTCCTGCGAAACCTTTTCCATTTCTGGAAACCTTGCCGCCACGCCAGCGAAGGTACTAGAGGCTTTAGAAGAGGATCAAAAGGTAGTGGTTTTAGCCACAGGCGACCCCCTTTGCCACGGTGTTGGTGCCTATTTAGTTAAAAAAATAGGGGAAGAAAGGATCATCATCCACCCCAATTTTTCGGCCCTACAACTTGCCGCAGCAAAGCTTGGGCAACGGTGGGACGGGATGACTATAGAGTCCATCCATTCGGCCCAAGTTGCAGAGTGGCCTAGTACGGACCAAAAGGACCAAGGTAACACAGACCCTGATCATGGAATGTACAAGCTAAGGCAAAGCCTTGAACAACAGGGGCCATGGGGCGTTTTTACCGCTGTTGGCAACGGGCCTGACAAGATAGCCCGCATGTTGGTAATCGAAAAAATAGCCGATGAATTTGAATTGGATATTTGTGTCCATTTAGGTCGGGAAAGTGAGCAGATTTTTAAAAACCAGAAGCCCGCCGAGATAACTGAGACCACCTTTGAAGACCCAAATTTTGTGATCATGAGAAGGGTCAAGGCCCCACAAAATAAGGTGCTTTTTGGCCGTGCCGAAGAGGATTTTGCTTTAAGGAAGCCCGATAAGGGACTGATCACCAAAAAGGAAGTGAGGTCTGTCGCCTTAGGTTTGATGAGTTTAAAAACTGATTCTTATGTTTGGGATATTGGTGCAGGTTCGGGTTCCGTAGGCCTTGAGGCTGCGAGCCTTTGTGGGAAGGGCCACGTTTGGTCCTGTGAAAAAAATGAAAAGGATTTTGCCAATGTCTGTGCAAATAAAAAGAACTTTGGTCTTTTTAACTATTCACCTCAGTTGGGAAAAGCGCCTGAGGGATTAGAAAATTGGGGCAAACCGAACGCTGTTTTTATTGGCGGGTCAGGGGGAAATTTAAAGGAAATCATTGAATATTCTTTTGCCCGACTCCAAAGCTCAGGCCGCTTGGTTGCAGCCTTTGTGACTTTAGAAAACTTGACCACAGCCCAGTTGACCTTGGCTACACTGACAGAAAATTGGGGAATGACCCAGATACAGGTGGCCCGAAGTAAACCCATTTTAAATATGAATCGTTTTGAATCCCTGCAACCTGTTTGGTTGGTGTGGGCTGAAAAAAATGCCGACCAAAATACAGAAGTATCCAGGGAAACCAATAATGACTAACTGGGGAAAATTAATAGGTGTATCCTTAGGCCCAGGTGACCCAGAGTTACTGACCTTAAAGGCATATAAAACCTTAAAAGGTAGGGGTCTATGGACCTATCCCATTAAAAAAAGAGGCGCCGAAAGCTACGCCTTAACCATTGCCCAAGGGGCAGGTTTGCAGACACCAAAAGACGCAATGGCCTTGGTTTTCCCCATGACCCGAGACCAAGAAAAATTGGCTCAAGCTTGGTTACAGGCAGCGACAGAATTGATACCTACCTTAAAAGAGGGCAGGGATGTTTACTTTTTGGTCGAAGGCGACGCTTCAACCTACTCCACTTTTGCCCACCTTGCCCGCACGGTTACAGGGCTAGAGTCTGACGTTGAAATTGTAACCATTGCAGGCGTGACCTCCTTTAACGCCAGTGCGGCCTTACTAAATGAACCCTTAGCTTTAGAAGGCGACGCCTTAGCGGTGATTCCCGCAGGCTATGGGGTCGCTGTAATTGAACAGCTGATTTCTGAATTTGATTGCTTGGTTCTAATCAAGGTGAAGCCTCTACTTGATGATATTATCAATCTTTTAGAATCTTTAGACCTCCTGCAATATTCTTCTTTCATTGAAAAGGTAGGTGCCGCAGAAGAGCGTGTCATTACCGATGTAGCCAGCCTAAAGGGCGAAAAGGTAAATTACCTTTCCTTGATGATTGTAAAAAATCCGATGCGAATTAAAGGCGAAATGATTCGAGGTTGTAAAAAAGTAGCATCTAATGAATAACTATTCCAGTCAGATAAGTAGGGGGAAACTATGAATAAGCAAAAGGTGGTTTTTGTTGCCATCACCAAATCAGGCGCCCAGCTTTGCAATGGCCTTGCGCCACAATTCCCTGAAGCTGATTTTAAACTCATGGCAAAGGTGATGGAATATTGCCCAAATCAGCCCAATTGTTCGGCCATTGAAGGTACCGTAAAAAAAGCCGTCGGCGACGTGTTTGCAGCCTACGACCAATTGGTTTTTGTCGTTTCTATCGGTGCTGTGGTGCGGCTGATTGCTCCCCATTTAACATCTAAAGAGACAGACCCCGGTGTTGTGGTGATTGATGATGTCGGTGACTTTGTAATCCCCGTACTTTCAGGCCACCAAGGTGGAGCCAATGCCTTTGCCGAAGAAATTGCCGAAAAATTAAAGGCTCAGGTGGTGTTTACCACAGCCTCTGAAGTTGGTAAGACCATAGCCGTTGATATTCTAGGCCGGGAGTTGGGCTGGGAAGTCATTGCCCCTAAAGTGAATTTAGTTAGGGTTGCGGCAGATGTGGTAAACCAAGAAAAAATTGCACTGGTACAAGAATGCGGGTCTAAGGATTGGTGGACTCGAACCACGGCCATTCCTGAAAATATCACCCTTTTCACAAGCTTTGAAGAGGTTGATCTTAGTCAGTTTAAAGCCTTGTTGTGGATCACAAATCGAGAAGTCCCCAGTGACTTGTGGGACGAACTGAAAGAAAGACTGGTGGTTTACAGACCACCGTTGGTTTAGTGATGCAGGTAGTTTTAGGCCTTGGTTGCGACAGAAATACGAGCTTAGAAACCATATCAAAAGCTGTGGAATTGGCTTTGGAATCTTTAAAATTGTCCAAGTCGGATGTTGTAGGCCTCGCCACCATCGATAAAAAATCCGATGAAGTTGCTTTGGTAGCCTTGGCTACCTCATTTGATTTGGGCCTAACTTTTTATACTGCCGAAGAATTAGCCAAGGTAGAGGTTCCCAATCCATCGGCAGTAGTTTTAAAATATATGGGTACGCCCTCGGTTTCCGAGGCTGCGGCAGTCCTTTTAGGGCAGTCGTTACAAAAAAATAGAAGCCAGGCAGATCTGGTAAAAGATCAATTAGTACTAGAGAAGTTAAAGCACAAGGGGCAGGATACAAAAAATGCCACAGTGTCTGTGCTTAAAATAGTTACACCCTAAAAACTTAAAAATCGTTAAGATAGAGCAAAAAATTAGAGTAAAAATATGAGCAAGATAATATTAGTAGGTTTTGGGCCAGGTTCCGCCGACCAAATGACATTTAGAGCCAAAGAAGCCATTGCTGAAGCAGATGTAGTGATTGGCTATTCCACTTATGTGAAGCTGGTTGAAGATTTGCTAGAAGGCAAAGAAGTGATCAAAAAGGGCATGACCGAAGAGATCGACCGTTGTGAATTAGCCTACGCTAAAGCCAGAGAAGGCAAAACTGTAGCCCTGATTTCTTCTGGTGATATTGGCATCTACGGCATGGCTGGGCCAATGTATGAGTATCTTTTTGAACAGGGTTGGACCAGTAAAAGCAAAGTGACCGTAGAAGTTTGCCCCGGTGTTACGGCCTTAAGCGCCTCTGCATCTTTGGTTGGCGCTCCCTTGACCCATGATTTTTGCTCCATTTCCCTCTCTGATCTTTTAACACCTTGGAAGGTGATTGCAGGCCGTTTGGATGCCGCCGGGAAGGCGGATTTTGTCATCGCTCTGTATAACCCCAAATCAAGCCGTAGAACAGGCCAGATAGAAGAGGCCACTCGAATTCTGCTCAAATACAAATCCCCTGAGACACCTGTAGCCCTTGTAAAATCGGCCTACCGTAAAAAAGAAAAGATTGTTTTTGCCCAACTTAAAGACTTGGATAAACAGGATATTGGCATGCTCACCACTGTGATTATCGGCAATAAATCCACCCAACTTGTTGATGATTTGCTTGTAACTCCAAGGGGTTATAGCAATAAATACGACTTTAAGGGCAACACTCTAGAGGGTGAAGAAGCAGGTATATCCTTAAGCACAGGCCTCAACGCCATGCCCCAACAGGTGATTGCGGCGCTAAAAGAAGGTCTGCCCATTGAAAATCTTGAGCTGAAATTTGGTTTGCCCCTCGGTGATATTTTACTTTTACTGGACGCCGAAAGATTGGATCACAAAGAGGTGTTTAATGTTACACAGGTCCAAAGTGAAGAGATTTTAAATGGAAGTTTTGAGCAACTGAGCCTAACTTCTTTAGCTCACCAAATACCCAGCTCTAGCGCTAAACTCACTAAGGTGACCGTTACAGTTGAAGAAAATGCCATTGCCATCACGGCCCAAGGGGGCGCTATGAATCTGGCAATTGCAAAAAGCTCATATGCCGCAGCCTTTGCGATTGAAAATCTTAGCCAACCCCAAGAGGCAGCAGCGCCTAAGAGCCTTTATTTGCTAGATTCAAAAGGTTATTTGGCTCATCTTGTGACCTATGAATAAATTTTTACCCCTTGCAGGCCTGAGTAAAGGTTAGTATATTAGTTTTTCTGAATAAACTATGATATCCTTTACTGTTTGGAACCATGAAAATACTTAAAGAACAACTCCCCAAAGATTGGTTGGACCAGCATAAGGCTGAATATTTAGAGTTGGCCGAAAAGCTGACTATCACAAATATTCGCTTAAAAGCTTTAGAATTAAAGTGGGTAGGCCCATTTGAAACTAAGGAAGACTACCATGCTTTTTACGCAAGTGAGGCGAAACGTCTGGATTTTTCTGTTGATGAAATAAAAGCCTTCTTTCACCAATCTGCGCTTTTAAAGGCTAAGGAACAGGTCTTTGATCAACATTATGGGGAATTGGTGCCTCGAAACGATGAGGGCAAGTCTTTGCTTTCTCTAAAAAAACTCATGGAGTTGGTTCACTCAGCTGAGCTTTCCTCTTAGATACAGCAACGAGCGGGCTTGGGTAGACCTGCAATTCGGGCAGCTTGGGCAGTAGGCCCATTTGGAAAGAGCTGGTAGAATAACACCCGAGCTTCTTTTTTATCCAGTTCCACCAGCTTCCCAAATCGGTCAAAAAGAATCCGATTGATCGGTGGGCCTTGGTTCTCTAAGTAGTATTCCCGCAAAAAATGGATGGCTATCCAAGACTGCTCACCTAACTCTACAGACTCTTCTGCTGCCAATTTTTCCGCCATTTCAGGGCTCCAATCAGCAAAGTTGGCTAAAAAACCAGCGTCAAAGGGGATTTGTTCATTGCTTGACATCTAAAATAAATCTATAAAAAATTAAAAGGAAGAGGAAAGGCAAAGCCTGTCTATTCTATTCCTTCACACCTTGAAAATATAGCTTTTTTCTTTACCATGTCAAGATTGATCACCCTTTATAGCAAATTCAAACGTATCCCCAATAAGGTGATGATACTGGGTTTAAGGGGAAGTTTGGGCCGAGCAACCAAAGAAAATAGTCAAAAATTAGTGAACTCTTTGGCTTCTGGCTCTAAGCAAAAGTCACCAGAAGATGAACTTTCACACTACTTAAACCCCCTTCGAAACGAATGCTTAGAGTCCTTTAAAGATGCCCATAAGGCTAAAAACTTAAAAGTACTTTTTCATCTGCCAAGCATTTACGCTACAGGCATGAGGTCGGTTTATCTAAATTGGATGGCCAGCTTAAACTATATGGGCGTGGGCGCTGAGGCCGTAGAATTTGAAGAGAGTTTAAGCGAGAAATTATCAGAATTTTCCCCCGATTTATTTGTAAGTGTAGACCACCAACTCTTTTTAAATTCTGCCGATTGGGCAACCTTAAAAGACTACAGAGAAAAGGCAGACCTACAAATTGCTTTGCTCGCTCATGATGAATCGGAATCGACAGATAACTACAGCAACGAAAAACGCCTTGCCCTAGCAAAATCCCGCAAGATCGATTTCTTTTTTTCATTTCGTTCCCGTGACTATGTACAGCGAATCTTTCCCCATCTAACAGCAGATTATAAGGTTTTATCCATTCCCTTTGGGGCCAACCCCATCAAAGACTACTATATTCCCTGTGAAAAGACCTTTGATTGGAATTTTTTAGGCTCAAGCAACCCAGACAAGGCTCCGAGGATGGCAAGGTATTTTAAAGGTATTTTTAAAGGTTACTCTGGGGTTTTAGTGGGGCCAGGTTGGGGCAATGACATCCCCTTATCCTTAGAGGGAAAATATCACAGTGGTTTTTATTCCAGTGCAAAGATCTCTTTAAATTTGCACCTCCAAGAACAGGTAGACCGATCTTGCGAAACCAACGAGCGAGTCTATAGTTTGGCCGCCGCTGGTAATTTTCAACTTTTAGACAAACCAAAGGCCTTAGGTGAGGTCTTTCCCGACCCCAGCCATGTGGCAGCCGTTGATAGCCCCAGTGAGTATTTAGAAGCTTTTAAACATTATCTCCATGCCCCAAAGGAGCGAGAAGTAATGATCAAACATGGCTTTGATGCCGTTTACCGAGGGGGCCATACACTATTTCACAGGATGGAGACTCTAATCGAGCAGATCCAACTTTGTGAAGGGAAAAAATAGCGTGGCAAACCAACAAAAATCCTTTTTTTTAGGTGTCGTCGTTGATGTTTTAGGAATGCCCATTACAGCGGTGTTGAGCTTTGTTATGGTGCCTGTCTACCTCAGCTACATCACGGTAGACCAGTTTGGATATTGGACAACCTTGCTCGAAATTGCCAACTTTGCAGGCCTTTTTTGGGCGAGCATGGAGCTTTATTTAATCCAGCGGGTTTCAGGTAATTTAGAAGCCCCAGAGGCCCAAGAAAAAGCAGTTGCCAATGCGGCAGCTACCATAACAACTTGGGTTGTTTTGACCATTTCCATTGCAGCACTAAGCCTTTTTACCATTCCTGGGGTCATAGAAAAAATTCGCTTTACTCACTTTAGTGGGTTGATTTCAGTGGTTGCCATGTGGGCTGTTTTAAAGTCCTATCGTCACTTGTTAAGCTGTATTGTTATTGGGCAAAACCGCATGGCCTTGGCTAATTCTTTCTCTTTGCTTACCACAGTTGGCTTTTTAGTTTTGCCTTGGGTTTATTTAAAGTTTGGCTTTGGTTTGCTTTCTTTTGGTTTTGGTCATTTGACGACCTTTGCCCTCGTCGCCAGCTTAGAGTTTTTTCTCGTTGGAGGTTTGTTTTTTAGGAGTCTAAAGCCTAAACATCTGAGTTTAGATTCCTTGAAAGAATCTTTGAGTTTCTCCTTCCAAACCTTTACCAGCAAACTGAGTTTACACCTTTACGGTAATATTAACGTTATATTAGTCGCTTGGGGGCTGGGCACGGTGCAAGTGGTAATCTATAGCTTGACCATAAAGCTTACAAATTTCACCAAAACCATTGTTCCTCGCATTGTAGCCTCTGGCTATCCCTCTTTTTCTAGGCTTTTGGCTGAGGGGGAAAAGGCTAGGATGGACGAGGTGATTGGCAAGCTATTTCGCTTTAGCTTGCGATTTGGCCTGTTGCTTTCTTTTGTCATTTACTTTTTAAACGAGGTCTTTGTTGCTCAGTGGGTTGGGGCTGATAAATTTGCTGGCCATAACTTTACCTTACTTGCGGCGCTGTTCTGTTTAAAAGAGTCCAGCACATCCATCTTTTACCAAACGGTATTTGCCACCAAGGACATAAAAAGAGCCAACCAAATCATCGTTTTTGAGTCTTTAGTCAATATCGGCTTAGTGATTGTTTTTATGAAGTTTTGGGGCGTTACAGGGGTGCTTTTCGCCACCTTATTGGCAACGGGGATCTTATCGCCAGTCTACTTAGTTTATAAAACCTACAAGCTTACAGGCATAAATATATATAAGCTACTTTGCTCAAGCTTTAAAGTTCTCATTAAATCTCTGCCATCAATGGCCGTTTTATACTACGGCCAAAGATTGCTTGAAGTAAATTTTAGCTGGATCGCCTTACTTTTCTGGCCTGCCGCGGCGGGACTTGTGAATGTTATTTTATTTGAGGGTCTGTTGATATTGGACTTACGGCATTTGAAACCGAAAGAAATGATCAAAGAGATCATTGAACGCTCTTAGGAATCTAACACTTGCCTCAAATTTACTTTTTTATAGGCTGGTAGACCTTCAACCACTTAAAACCTGCAAGAGCAGTAAACTCCTCACTATTGTCAAAGGTCTTTTGGCAAGATTTTAGATCAATTAAGTAATCATGCAACTTGGGCGTTAGGGCAATATAATCAGGCTGGGGAAATGCCCTTAACCGAATGTGGCGATAGCTAGGTGCGCAATCTATGGTGCCAACAGGCGGCGAGAGAGCCTCGATTTTTAAACGTTCTATTTGGGGGCCTAAAACCTCTGAAACAATCAAACGCTTGCCTTCACTCATTTTATCTAGCTTGGCCACATCTTGGCGAAGCTCCCAGTGCCAAGGCTCAGGTACTGCCTTCCATGCAAGTCGCAGACTGCTGTAGGGCCAAGCGCCTAACCAGTAGGCAGCAAATAGTAATAGCAGCCATTGGAACTGCCGCTTTTGCAAGATTGATTGCTGTTTTTCCGAAATGTTTAACTTTGACAGGGCTAAAATAGTAGCAATGAACAAGAGGGGCGAAATCACATCGTTATGATGGTAACGCAGTGAGTACATGGCAATCATTCCTGAAATTAGATTGACGCCAATGGCTGGCCCAGCAATGATTCCCTGCTTCCAAAATACCACGGGAACAAAGGCCAAAGGGTATAATAACAGCCAGATATACTTCGCTTTCAGGCCTAGATCTGTAAAGGGGGCGATTCTTTCAATGCCACTCCAAGAGTCTTTATAATCTCTAAAATAGGGCATCAATTGAAACATAATCCCATAGATTGCAGCTGTCCCACCGAGCACCAACAGAATTCCCAGTTTCCAGCCTTCCTTCCCCTGTAGGATTAGATAAACACCAAATCCGATCCAAACAGCGCCCAAGTGTTCTTTTGTCGTAAGCATTAAAAACATAAAGAGCCAAAACTTCAGCCATGATTTGGCTTGCAACGAGATAAAGGCGAGTAAAATAAAAGGAGCGGCGAGACTAGAGGCTTGGAATTCGAAGGCAAAACTGTGGACCGCTGGTTTATAAAAAAAGAACCACCAAGCCATTGCCAACAACCCAACCAAATTCCCTTGGTAGCTTTTAGAAAAGTTCTTTTGAGCGAGAGGAAAAAACAAATAACCTGTCCAAGCAAAACTAAAGGCTTTGATCGCCATTACCCAAAGTATGCTCGGTTGAATCTTATAAAGCAGCGAGATAGGCCAAAGGATAGGCGTAAAGTGATCGCCAAAGGGATGGACATTTAAATAAGAGGAATAGGCCTGATTGAATGCAAAATTAAAGATAATATTAGCGTGAATACCAGCGTCCCAACTATGGAGCTGGAAAGAGTAATATTTGAAGGTAAATAAGAGACACCAAATAGCCGCTTGGGCAGCCACAAAGATCAGAACCCATTTTTTTGGAACTGAGTCCAAATTCACTTTTGCCCACTCATGCAAATGCACCCAAAGTGCGACCCCTTGCCCCCTATATAGAACCATCGCTAGAAGGTAAAAAAGGTATAGGGCAGGAAAGGCGTAGAGGGTTGTGCCGAAGATCCCAGAGAACCAAAGGCCAAAGGTTGCCCAAAAGGCCCAGAATAACTTTGAATAGGAGGGGCTAGAGATCTGCATGTTACTATTATCTTGTCGCATACTATTATAGTTTTAAAGGGCAGTGCAATTTTTTACAGAAGGATCTGTTTTCTAAGCTAGATTGACTTGGGTCAGATAGCTTAAATGGGTAGGTAGTAAAACCTCAGCCCCGTTATTTTAGTATTTAGTAAATAGCAGTTGCAGGTTCACAAGTAAAGCTTGCCAGTCGTAACTCTAGGCACCGCCAAAAGGGAGATTTTAAAAATGCTGATAAACTGTAGAGTTGAATTTACTAGTCCACCAACTGGAGTTGTATTTTAGAGCTGTGTTCTGGAGTTGTAATATGGGGGGGAGAGAGGGGGGCCTAACCAGAAAGGTTAGGCCAAAGTAAAAAATTACTTACGCTTTTTCAAGCTTTGCTTCGATTTCCTTAATGGCCTTTTCGTCATGGTCATTTAAAGGGCAACCACATTTGTATCCATCTTCAGTTGCATGCATACGAGCTTGGTCAATGTGCCACTGGGCAACTTTTAGGTGCTGATCTACGTTCATCTTCTTCCTTGTTAAAGTAATTATAAGGTTTAGTTTATTTAAGTAAATTAAAGAGACCTGCTAGTTTTGTCAAACATTCATTAAAATTTCCCTTGATAATCGTCTATTTAGTAAATAGAATGACACATTTACTTTTGAAACGGATATAAAGACCAAGCCTGCTAATGGAAATCCCCTTTGACCTGCACAAACAGATTTTTGAAAAACTCAACGAGGGTGTGTTTATCCTCAAAGAGAATGAAATTTATTATGCTAATAGCTGGCTTGCAGACCTTTTAGGCTATGAACTGTCTGAGTTGATTGGCTTGAATGTTATGAATTTCTTTTTAAAAGAAGATCTAGCTAAGTTAGAAAAAAGATCCCAAAACAGGTTGGATGGAGTAGAAGAACCTTCGATTTACGAATTAGCCTTGACCAGAAAAAATGGTGAGATTGTACATGGTCAGGTTAATATCGGTGTTTATGAGCATGAAGGCGAACAGCTGGCTTATGGGGCCTATAAGGACTTAAGTTCATATAAAAAAGCCGAGCAAGCAGAGCTGGATATTGATAGCATCATCAACAACCTACCTGACGTTTTTTACCGTGTGAATATGGAAGGTATCATAACCATGATCTCTCCTTCTTGTTTGGAATCCATCGGCTATACCACTGATGAAATGGTCGGCAAGCCCATGGAAAGTTTTTATACCGACCCTGCCCAAAGGGCCTTAATTACAGAAGCTATCGTAGCTGGTGGCGGTAGAGCAACCCACGTGCAAGTTTCTATGAGGCGCAAAGATGGCGGCCTGATTTGGGTTTCTACCAATTCTTATATCCGTGTCGATGCAACGGGCCAGCCCTTTTGTTTAGAAGGAAATGCCAGAAATATCACCGAGCTTAAAGATAAAGAAAAAGAGTTGATAGAGGCACGGGAATTGGCAGTAAAGGCAGACGAAACCAAGAGTAATTTTTTAGCCGTTATGAGCCATGAACTTAGAACCCCTATGAACGGTGTTTTGGGTATGGCGCAGCTTTTAAAGACCCAGTTAACAACAGAAGAGCAACATTACTACTGTGATGTGATTTTAGATTCTGGCCAAGCATTAGTGAATCTCCTTTCCAATATTCTCGATTTTTCTAAAATCGAAGCGGGGAAGTTAGTTGTCAAAAAAGAGTTTGTAAACCTAGAGGCTGTCATTGCCGAAAACATGCGCCTTTTTAGCGGCTCTGCTTTGGCTAAAAATATCCAATTATCTTACCGTGTTGATACGGACGTAAATAGTGAGCTTTTAGGCGACTATACCCTGCTCGGTCAGATTTTCTCAAACCTAATTGGCAACGCCATTAAGTTTACCGAATCAGGCGCAATAGAAGTGAGGGTTTCTGTAGAGCTGGATGAGGGTGCCTGCCAACAAATCCGCTTTGATGTTAAGGACACAGGGATTGGAATCCCAGAAGATTCCCTCCCCTTCCTTTTTGACTCCTTTCATCAAGTAGACAACTCTAGCACCAGAAAATTTAGAGGCACAGGCTTAGGTCTATCCATTGTTAAAAATGTTGCTGAAGTCTTAGGTGGTAGCATTTCTGTGACCAGTGAAGAGGGAAAAGGCAGTGTTTTTACGATCCTTTTGACCTTTGATAAACTGGAGCCTACCTCCAAAGAGGTTATCCTTACCCCGCACATTAAAAAGTTAGTCGTCGAGGATACCCTTACACAGAACTTTTCTGGCAAGTGCATTCTCTTGGTGGAAGATGACCCTGTAAATCGACAGGTGGCACGTGCTGGACTCAAGTCCTTGCAAGCTGAAATTCAGATTGCCGAAAATGGCCAGATTGCCGTGCAAATGGCTGGGGAACGAAAATATGATTTAATTATCATGGATCTACTCATGCCTGTAATGGAAGGTTTTGAAGCTACGACTTTGATCCGTAAAGAGGGGGCCAATCAAGATACCCCCATTTTAGCCATGTCTGCTAAATCCTTTGAAGCAGACCGCACCAGATGCTTTGAAGTTGGCATGAACGACTATCTTTCTAAGCCCATCAACATCAACCTTTTCCAAGAAAAGGTTTCTGGCTTCTTAAATACAAAAGAATCCTAAGGTCTAGGCCTTATTTTTAAGGCCCCAGCTCATTCCCCCCCAATATTAAACGAGAAAAGCTTTTATCTTTGTAGTCTTTTTTATAGATTAATATACCCTACTGGGGTATAGTATGTTCAATAGGAGACCACATGAACCAAAAAAAGAAAGGGGAGCCTGCAGGCGACAACCTACAGGCTCACCCAAGCCACAGTGACCAACTGGTAAGGTTAAATCGGATTATAGGGCAACTGACAGGTATTAAAAAAATGGTGGAAGATCGTCGCTATTGCATTGATATTCTAACCCAAACCAAAGCTGCCACCCAAGCGATACATAAGGTAGAAGCTTCCATATTAGAAAATCACATTCAGCATTGTTTAAAGGATGCGGCAATGTCTGGTGATGATTTGGTGGTGAAAGAAAAATTAGATGAAGTGATGAAGCTGATCGCAAAAGCGCTCTAAGCTAGAAACTAAAAGATAGGAATCAAGATGGAAATGACAGAATTAACCTTTGTAGTCGAAGGCATGGGTTGCGCTTCTTGCGTTGGTAAAGTTGAAAAGGCGGCACACAAAATCGCTGGAGTTGAGAAGGCGGAAGTTAACCTTACAACCAAAAAAATGAGGGTGAAATTTGACGCCCAAGTCACTGGGCCTGAGGAAATTACAGGGGTCATTAAAGCGGCAGGATACAACAACAGATTGCTCACCCAAAACCAAAGACAAAGCTTTTTGGCCAGTGATTTGAGTTGTGCTTCCTGCCAGAAACGCCTTAACGATGCCTTAGAAGGCACGATGGGTTTGGAGCGTTTTTCCATCAATATAATGACCAAGAGGGTCACCCTAGACTTTGACCCCGACCAACTGGATCTAGATCAATTACTGAGCAAAGCCAAATCAGCAGGCTACCCGCTGACTGCTGTTGGTGAAAGTTCCACAGGTTCAAGTCACGCCCTACCAGAATTTGAGGCTGCACATCAGGCCTTAAAGAAAAAAGTTGTGGTAGCCTTTTCTTTAACCCTTCCTTTAATCTATTTGGCAATGGGCGAAATGGTGGGTTTGCCTAGTGTCCCTGTTTTAAATGCTGCCAGTAACCCTCTATTATTGGCATTGCTCCAAGGGGTCTTGGCGCTGTTAATTATGTCCATTGGCTACAGGTTTTACCTCGTCGGCGTGCCCTTGCTGCTCAAGGGCGGCCCCAATATGGATAGCCTCATTGCTGTGGGAACCTTAAGCGCCTATGGCTTTAGTCTCTACCACAGTATTTTAATTTCCCAAGGCCAGTTGCATTTGGTTCACCAGCTTTACTTTGAAACGGCTGCGGTGATTGTAACCTTGATTCTTTTTGGCAGGCTTTTAGAAAGCATAAGTAAAGAAAAGTCATTCGGCGCCATTCGGGAGTTGGTAGCTTTACAAAGTGACCAAGCAAGGTTGCTTAACGGGGAAGAAGATAGCTTCATTGCTATAGAAGAGGTGATCGAAGGGGATGTTTTAGTGGTGAAATCAGGGGAGGTCATCCCTACTGATGGCCTAATATTAAAGGGCCAAGGCAGCAGCAACGAATCTATGATGACAGGGGAAAGTGTACCTGTCTTTAAAGAGGCTGGGGCAAGCGTGATTGGTGGTTGTATCCTTAGTGAGGGGTACATTGAGATCCAAGCTACCAAGGTGGGCCAAAATTCAACCCTTTCTAAAATGATTTCTCTGGTGGAAGAGGCTCAAAATTCTAAGGCTCCCATTGCCAAGCTTGCCGATTTGATTGCCGGTTACTTTGTGCCTGCCGTGATGCTCATCGCTCTTGCCGCTGGTTCTTTTTGGTATCTATTTGGCGGCATGGGTGCGGTATTTTCGATTAAGATTTTTGTGGCAGTGATGGTCATCGCTTGCCCATGCGCATTAGGCTTAGCCACCCCAACAGCCATTTTGGTAGGGACCTCTAGAGGGGCAAAGCTTGGGGTATTGATTAAAAACGGAGAAGCCCTAGAAGGCTTTTGTAAAATTGACACCATTGTATTTGATAAGACAGGCACCTTAACCAAAGGCCAGCCCAGTTTAACGGAAGTGGTGCCTTTAGGTGGCGGCGCTGATAAGCTAGATGAATCAAGTTTATTACAAATTGCAGCATCCTTAGAAAGTGGGTCGGAACATATCTTTAGTGTTGCAATTATTGCGGCAGCCAATGCAAAGAAACTGGATCTTACCAAGCCTGAAGATACTGAAATTTTAAGCGGTAGAGGCTTAAAAGCCACCTTAAATTTAGCCCAGTGGCATCTAGGCAACCCAAAGTTGATGGCAGAAATTGGCATTGAATTGAAGGCAGACGACAAGGCCAATGGATTGGCTTTGAACGGCAATACTCTAGTCTACCTTGCTAACGAGGGCAAAATCCAAGGTTATCTGGCTTTAGCCGATGAAGCTAGGCCTGAGGCTGCCAAGGTGATTGAACGGCTAAAATCCCAAGGAATTACCCCCTATATGTTAACTGGCGACAGAAAAGAAGTGGCAGAAATCATTGCTAGCAAAGTTGGCATTGAAGAGGTGGTTTCCGAAGTGAGCCCGGCAGAAAAGCTGAAATTGATCCAAGACTTACAAAAAAAGGGGCATATAGTCGCTATGGTGGGTGATGGAATTAACGATGCCCCTGCTTTAACCCAGGCAAATATTGGCATAGCTATGGGCGCAGGTACAGAAGTGTCTATGGAGTCGGCCCAAATTATCTTACCTGAGTCCAGTTTGGAGGCTGTGCTTCGGGGCTTAAAACTCAGCCGAGCTACCTTGCGCAATATCAAGCAAAACCTCTTTTGGGCCTTTGGTTACAATGTTCTCGGGATTCCTTTAGCGGCAGGTGCTTTTTACCTTTATTTTGGCTGGACCCTAAACCCCATGTTTGCCGCCATGGCTATGGCCCTGAGCTCTGTCAGCGTAGTTACTAACTCTTTGCGGCTTTCTCGGTTTAAAAGTTAACGGTCAATTTCATTTCAGAGAGCATTATTCACTATTTTGAATTTTTAAAAAGACTTGCCCTTAGGCTTAAAAAAGGCTTAGAGTCAAAGTTCATGTGTTATTTTTAATAAATTTTCTAGAAAAATGAAAGACCAACAGGATAAATTTCGCAGCCAAATAGGAATGCCTCTAAGAAGGCTGCGATCAAAAAAATATCAGGCTCCCAACGAATTTTTTAAAAATGATTCTTGGGACAAGCTCATCTACAATTTTCCTAGCAATAACCCCAGTCCCATCATCTTAGTCGACCCCTCTGGCCTTGTTCGTTTTGCCAACAAAGCGGCCAGAAATATTTGCGCCTCTTGGACCCAAGAAGATTCAGAGCAAGCTTACTTCCCCTTTAAAGATACCCTAGAAAGAGCCTTCAAGCTGGGCACCTTGGTTTATCTGGAAGAAAAACTTGCAGGCAGATGTTATAACCTAAAATTGCAGCCTACAGCCTGTGGGCAAGGGGTATACATCTACGGGGAAGATGTAAGCGAAAAGAAAGAGCTCATCCAAGAACAGGCAAAGGCACAGCGTTACTTAGATATTACCAGAGTGATCATTATTGTTGTTGGCGTTGATGGTATTGTGCAAATGATCAACCAGATCGGTTGTGAGATTTTAGGTTACCCAGAACATGAAATTGTAGGGAAAAACTGGTTTGATAACTTTCTACCCATTGAAATGCGTAGCGAGGTAAAGAGTTACAATCAAAAAGTCTTAAGCCAAGAAGCAGAACACATTTCCGAATTTGAAAATGCAGTTTTAACCAAAAATGGTGAGATCCGCATTATTGAATGGGGCAACGTGATCTTAACCGATGAGGAAGGTTTTACCACAGGTTCTTTAAGTAGTGGGATTGATATAACGGAAAGAAAAGAGGCCCAAGCGCAGTTGCGAGAAAAGGAGGCGCAATATCGCCAAATGTTTGAGTCAAACTTGGCGGTCAAGTTGGTGATTGACCCTTCAGGCGGTCAAATTATGGATGCCAATCAGGCGGCGCTACAGTTTTATGGCTTTCCAAAGTCGGAACTCTGCTCCATGAATATTACAGACATCAATCAAATGAGCGTAAAGCAGGTTCAAAAAGAGATGGATCTGGCCGTTCGGGAAAAACGGCTTTATTTTAACTTTATGCATAAGGTTGCCACTGGTGAGGTTAAGGCTGTAGAAGTTTACTCAGGCCCCTTTAAGTCTGGAAACAAAGTGCTACTTTATTCGATTATCCATGATGTTTCTGCCAAAAGGGCGGCAGAAGAGAAATACCAAGAAACCTTTTCACTGGCTGCCATTGGCATTGCTCATGTCGACCCGACAGGTAAAATTATCCAGAGCAACCCCCACCTTTGCCAGATCCTTGGGGTTAAGGAATCGGAAATGGTTGGCATTGACTTCACTCATTTTTTGCATCTTGAAGGCCAAGAAAAACAAAAGAAATGGTTTAGTGATCTACTGACTAAAAAACGCAAAAAAATCCACAAGGAGCAACGCTTCCTAAGCAGCGATGGTTCTGTTGTTTGGGCCAGTGTTTCCATGTCTCTTTCGGTGAAATATGATGGTGATCCAGCCTATTTGATATTAACCGTTGAAGATATAACTGCGCAAAAGAAAAACCTAGAGGATTTAGCGAAAAGCGAAAGCAATTTGATTGAAGCCATTGCCCTCGCAAAGTCGGCAGGCCATGCAAAAACTCGATTTTTAGCCGTTATGAGTCACGAGTTGCGAACGCCGCTCAATGGCGTAATTGGCGTAGCTCAACTCTTGGCAGAGGAAGTGAAAGATGACCCTGAAAAAGGAGAATTGGTTGATTTGATTCTCCGTTCTGGCAATAGTTTATTGGAAATATTCCATGACATGTTAAATTTGTCTCGCATCAATGCTGAAAAATTCCACTCCAATAAGGTGACCTTTGCGCCTCGGCATTTAGCTGAGAAAATGAAAGACCTCTTTGAAAGTGCAGCGATGAAAAAGGGTTTGGCTTTGCACGTTGAAATCGACCCAAAGCTTTCTCAATTTCTCATGGGCGATGTTGTGACCTTAGAGCAGGTTTTAAGTAACCTCATGGGCAATGGTGTTAAATTCACCAATACAGGTTCTGTTACTCTGGAAATTTCTAAGGTTTCAGGCAAACCAAAGTCAGAAGTAGTACGATTTTCCCTAATGGACACAGGCATAGGCATTGAACAGGCCTCACAGGAGAAAATTTTTGAGGTCTTTACTCAGGCGGATGGTTCTACGACTAGAAAGTATGACGGAACAGGCTTGGGCCTGACTATTTCTAAACGTTTGATCCAGCTTCTTGGCGGGGAGATTAAATTGACTAGCCAACTGGGCCAAGGGAGCTGTTTTGAGTTTGAATTGAAGTTTCCTGTTGTCAGCAATGTCTAGTGCGGGATAAAGAGCGAAAAAAAAGGCCCAATATAGCTATTTTAACTATATTGGGCCTTTTTAGTTTAATTTACTAATGTAATTAGCTTACTTGCGCTTAGGGGCTCCGCCACCACCGCTTTTGCCTTTATAGCCGCCGCCGCTTCCGCCGCCAGATCTTCTTCTTTGACCACCGCCAGAATTTCCACCGCCGCCACCGCCGCCAGAACGTCGTTTGCCTTGGTATCCACCTCGACCACCGCCGCCACCTTTGCCTTTATAGCCGCCGCCGCTTTTGCTCAATTTGGAAATTTGCTCTTGGTCTAGTCCGATTTGGTTGGGGCCAGAAAAACCAGTCTTGTCAATCAACATAGATAAGGCCTGACAAGCTAAATCTTGCAATTCCATCTTGTCTGTCAATGCCTTGATGATACGAATTGCCCCTTGCTTTTGTGGCTGAGCGATTAACTGCTTAATGAGTTTGTCGTCTTGAACCAGTTCAATTTCCTGCAATGTCGGAACGTTGGTTGGGGAAATCTCAGAACCTGTTACATCACTAATTCGCAATATGGACTTGTACTCAAAGGGGCTAACTAGGGTAATGGCAATACCCTTTTTACCAGCTCTACCTGTTCTACCAATCCTGTGTACATAAGATTCAGCATCAAAGGGAAGGTGGTAGTTGAATACATGGGTAACATCAGAAACATCAAGGCCACGAGCAGCAACATCTGTGGCAACCATAATATCAATCTGGCCAGCCTTGAAGCTTTTTATTGCCACTTCTCTTTGTTTTTGGTCTAAATCACCGTGAATGGCTTTTGCAATGAACCCAAGAGAGATTAAGCTTGTAGCCAAGGCATCTGTTTCTCTTTTTGTTCTACAAAAAATAATGGTTTTTTCAGGATCTTCAGTTTCCATCAAGCGAACCATCGCTTGGGTTCGATCCTTTTCAGACACTACATAGTATCTTTGTTCAATATCTTTCGATGTAGTTTGACCAGCGGTACAAGTGGCTTCAGCAGGGTTGTTTAAGATCTTCTGCCCAAGTTTTTTAATCTTCGGTGGCATGGTTGCAGAAAATAAAACCGTCTGTCGTTCTTCAGGGAGGTATTTAAAAATAGCCTCAATATCTTCTAAAAAACCCATATCCAACATTTCATCGGCTTCATCAAGCACTACCAATGTTGGGGCAAATTTCTTAAATCTTTTGCTTTTTAAATGGTCAAGTAGGCGGCCTGGAGTTGCAACCAAAACCTCTGCGCCTCGGTTTACTAATTCTTGTTGTCTACCAATTGGCTGACCACCGTAAACGGCTACGGTCTTAATGTTGGCAAATTTTCCAAGCTTAAACATTTCATCGGAAACCTGTGAGCATAATTCTCTGGTAGGTGTGATGATTAGGATTGAAACTTCCCCTCTTTTTTCCATTTTGCTCATGCCTGGAAGGCCAAAAGCTGCTGTCTTACCTGTACCTGTTTGCGCCTGAGCGATAAGGTCTCTTCCTTCTAAAACAAGAGGAATAGCCTTTTCTTGAATCGGGCTAGGGATTTTAAAACCTGCGTCTTTCACACCATCTAAGATGGGTTTAGAAAGGCCGAAGGAATCAAAGGTAACGGGGGTAGGTGTAGGGGTAGACATAGTCATTTACTTGGGGAAATAGGGGAAACAAGTATCCTGTATCCTTCTTAAAATTTAGTCAAGCAATTAATTTCAATCTAAAGACAGGTAAAAGAATGGCCTTAAGGGATTCAGCTATGATTAATCTGTTTTATTTAAAACACTATGCATCATTTCAAAGAGCTGGGAAAATTTAAAGGGTTTGGTGATTACATTGGTAAAGTCTTTAATTGAATAGCCACCATCGCCATCAAATAAAACAGCGGCAGTTACAGCAATAATGGGAATTCCACTAGTTTTAGCGTTATTTTTTAAGATCTCATTGGCCTCGTAACCATTCATGATAGGCATTTTTAGATCCATCAATATTAGATCAGGAAGTTCAGCCAATGCAATTTCAACGGCTTCTTTCCCATTTTCAGCATCTAAAAAAGAAGCTTTAGATTTTCTTAAACCAGCTTTGATCACCAATCGATTGACCTCAATATCGTCGACGATAAGAATTTTCACGCCAGAAAAATCCTTTTCTGTTGGGATCTCAGGAGCCTCTTCTGTCATTTCCGAGCCTTCTGAGGTTGCTACGTCCTTTAATATGAAGCCAAATTTGGCCCCTTCGCCTTCTTTAGAGACGAGGTCTAATTCTGTGCCCATTAATGAGAGGAATTTATTGGCAATGGAAAGGCCTAAGCCTGTTCCAGCGTAAAGGGTTTCATCTTGATTTTCTTTTTGCACAAATGTCCCAAAGATGCGGCCCTGCTGGGATTCTGGAATTCCAATACCTGAGTCCTCTACCTCAAAACGTACATTAACTTTATTTTTGTCTTTAGAGAGGATCTTGATATTTAAAGCTACAAAACCTGTGTCAGTGAATTTAATGGCATTGCCGAGTAGATTCAACAGAACTTGGTTGATGCGCAGACCATCTAAATGGAGTAACTGCGGGATTGCAGGGAAGTAGTTTACTTTGAGTTTAAGGCCCTTTTTTTCCGCTTCAAGTTTAAAAATCTGACACATCTCATCGGCAATTTTCCTTAAGTTGGTGGCCTTGGGCGCCAGTTCCATTTGCCCCGCTTCAATCTTTGAAATGACTAAAATATCATCGATTAAATCGACAAGGTTGTGGCCTGCCTTGGTTATGATATCAAGATATGAAGATTGACGTGGGTCTGTAATTTCCCCTGCTAATAGCTCAGAAAACCCCAATACCGCATTCATGGGTGTTCTGATTTCATGGCTCATGTTGGCTAAAAAACGACTCTTAGCCATGTTCGCCGATTCTGCCTGCTCTTTCGCCTCAGTCAACTGCTCCTGACTTGCTTGCAAAGCTTCATGACTTTCAATGAGTGCGATGTTTCTGGTTCGGCGACTCTTCCAAGTAAAAAATAAAAAGGAAGTCCCTAGAGTCCAAATGGCCAAGTGGCCCCACGCAACGGCAGTAATGTTGGAATTTCGCCGTTCAATATAGGGTTGCATTTTTAAGGTTACGCCCAGTCCGCCACGAATTTCGCCCACTTTATAGTTTTGGTGGCCATGACACTTTAAACAGGCCTTTTTAATGTATAGAGGTTTCATGAGCCGCAAATGGGGGCCATTTTTGTCGGTGGTAAACTTTAAAGCCTGAGTTTCCCCCTTTTCAAAGGATAAAAGGGCATTCTGTTCCCAGTCGTTGGGTTTGTTGTTTTTGTTTAAAAGCTTGAGGCTGGTCAAGGAGCCTTTAACACCATATAGCTCAACACCCTCTTCGTGAATTTGCCGAATCATATAGGCAGGGTTCATTAAGGTGAGCTTTTTGCCTGAAGGAGTTTCAATATCTCGCTCTGGCATATGGGATAAATGAACGTTAGCTGGGGTCCTTTCATTTACAGGCACATAGATGCCCCCGTGTTTGCTGGCCCAAATGCGCAATGCTAAGTCTTTGTTTAAATTTGCATTGGCGCTATCAATAGCCATCTCATTGGTGTTTTTAATCTGACTGAAAACTACAAAAGTCAAAGAAATGCAAATCACAAAAAGCCAAAACACTTGGGACACCAAATGAACCCGAAAGCCATTTTGGAGGTCTTTTTTACCAAATTGGTATTTTTTAATGTTAGGCATAGTTTAGGCAGCTATATTAGTAGAATTTTTACCTTTTTTTTGATTATGGCAGATATTCATTTCAAAAGGTAGCGTGAATTTTTGACACCTTTGAGCTTATATATATAGTAGGCTTCTTTGTAAGGAAAAAGCTTTAAATTTTTCTCCTTGAAACTTTAAAAAAATTCAAAAAGTGCCTATTAACTAGACAAAAATTTAAAAAATCATTGTGTAATCTTTTGATTCCTCTAGGTGATTAAATATTTCTGTGCTAAATTCAAGGGGAAAATTAATACAGCCTATAATATGAATAAAAAAGTCTTCTTCAGTCTTGCCCTTGTTGCCCTGTGCCTCATTTGGGTTGGTTATCTCCATAAAAATGTTACAAGAGAGGTAACCTATGTCACCTCTGCAACTTGTGAATCTTGCCATAGTAAGCACTATGAATCTTGGAATAAAACCCTGCATCCTAAAATGTTTCGCCCAGTAGAGGGGGCAAATCATATCCAAGGAGACTTCTCTAAACCAAACCCTGTGGTTACCTTTAAAAAAGAAGATATTGAATATGTTGTAGGGAACAAATGGGAGCAGGTTTACGTTAGAAAAATTGATGGAGAATACTACCCCTTTACTGCAAAATGGATGATTACAGCCCAAATGTGGGTGCCTTATAAGGTGGATAACTGGAAAGAGATTACCATGTCCAATAAGTGTAACGGCTGCCATACCACAGGCTTCAATGCAGAAACTTCTGAATTTTCCGAATATGGAATTGGCTGCGAGGCTTGCCACGGCCCAGCATCTGCTCACGTTCAAAACCAAAAAATTAACCACGACAGTACCTGTGGCCTTTGCCACGAGGCAAAAACAGGAAGTAAAGATATTTTAGTTAGTCGCAAAGCCAGTGTTTGCGGGCAATGCCACAACAGAGGGAGCAATAGAGCGGCAGATGGAACCAAAGGAAGGTTTAACTTCCCTGTTAATTTTAAACCTGGTGATGATTTGTCCAAAGCCTTTTCCCCCTTGACCCCTAAAAATGATAAAAAAGGTAAGTATTGGTGGGGTAACGGAATTTCGAAAAACCGACACCAAGAATATGCGGACTGGCAAAACTCAAAGCATTATAATTCTTTAAAGTTAATGCATGAAAAGTACGATGAATCTCGAGGGAAAAAGACAGACAATTGTTTAGCCTGCCATTCTGGAGATTTTATTTTGGCCAAAGAAGGGCAAAAACCCAACTTAAAAACAGCAGAGGAAGGGGTAAGCTGTGCCGTTTGCCACGACCCTCATGGTTTTGACCAAAGGGAAAAGGGACCCGCTGTGGGCACAGCAAATTGCGCTGGTTGCCACATCGATAGCATGTCTAAAAAAACCCTTGAAAGTGGCAAGGCTCACTACCCCTGCCCCGCCTCCGCGGTAACTTGCGCCGACTGTCATATGCCTAGAGTGGTAACTACAGGCGGGCATTATACCTTGCGGAGTCATGCTTTTAAGGTCATCGCCCCAGAAGAAGCAATAGTGGGCCAACCTAATTCTTGCCAAAATAGCGGATGCCACGCAGATAAAGACTTAAACTGGGCAAAAAAGGCCTATAGAAACCACTATCCTGTTAAAAAAAAGGACTTAGCCCCTAGGGTTGCCCCGTGAATGCCCTTCCTGTTTGGCGGCGTTTTGCCTTTCGCTTGATTGCTGTGTCTAGCCTCTTGATGGCTTTGGCTGTGGTCTCCAGCTACTGGGTAACTCGGCAATTGGCAGAACAGGAGTTTTTAGGCGTGCTCCATGAGCAATTTCATGATCGTTTTGCCGATGTAGAGTCGAGTCTTGGCGAAATCGGCCAACAGTCTATTCTTTGGTCAAGGCGCATCGCCAAAGAGATGTCTGAGGCGAAATATAAGAATAAAAAAAATAGGGCACTGGAGGCGAAGAAAATCTTGGTCGATTCTGGGGCCGACGTTATCCTCTTTGTTGACCATAGTTATCATGTAGAAATTGCCACAGATGATTTTTTGCAGGTTGGCGATGATTTAAGTGAGTGGGGGGTAATTCGCAAAGCTTTGAAGACAGGGGAATCTTCTGCATTCATTCACAGTCAGTTTAATCGATTTTTTCTTTTTGCCGTCTCCCCTGCGACCAAGCTTGATGGGGCTGTGTTACTTGGGTTTGAGCTGAATGAAAGCTATTTGAAAAACCTTAAAGGAGGCAGAAGCGAAGACTTGGCTTTGATTCGTAGAAGAGCCGTTATGGCGGCTACGGACTTTGGTGGCTACCAGTTTGAAAACCTACCCCTTGACTATTTAAGGTATCAATTTTTACTCCAACAAACGATTAATTTTGAAAGGGCCTACATTGGTAACCGTGAGTACTTTGTTGCAGGTTACCCTCTTAGCCTGATGCGCCCTGGGGTAGAAGGGTCTATATTAGTCGCTTTTCCAACCACTAAAATGGTCGAGGCTACGAGGCGCATAAACCAAAGGTTTTTGATTCTTTTTGCCGCAGCCTTTGTTATTTTACTCGCTTTAACGGGCCTTTATACCTATTTTATCATTGGCCCTGTCAGGCAGTTGATCTCAAAGACAGACTTGGTCGCCCAAGGTGATTTGAATGTCCAAACAGAGATAAATTCAGGGGACGAATTTGGCCTGTTGGGCCAGAGGTTTAACCAAATGGTTACAGCCTTAAGGTCTTCTAGGAATGATTTAGAACTTCACCAGCAGGACCTCGAAGAAACAATAAAAACCCGCACCAAAGAGCTCCAAAATTCCTATCTTGATTTGCAGGTTGCCCACGCCTATATGAAAGATGCCCAGGATATTGCAAATTTTGGCAGCTGGACCTTTGACCCCGACACAGAAACTCTGAGTTTAAGCCAAAATTTTGCAGGCCTTTTGGGTTATGAAGATTCTGTTACAGTTAAAAGGGAGGAGTTTTTAAAAATGGTTTCTCTCGGTGATCAAAAATTGGTCGCTCAGCTCTTTGAACCAAAAGAAGAAGACGCATTTACTCAGGTGGAATATCTGCTTTACCCAAAAGATAAAACACCCATTTACCTTTTGAGTCGGGCACAAAAAATAGACAAGGATGGTGGCAGTTTATTTCTCGGGTCGGCCATAGAGATAACCGAGATGAAATTGAAAGAAAAAGACCTCTTTTTTGCCCGTGAAAGAGCAGAAAAGGCCAATGAGCTTAAAAATAAGTTATTGTCTCTTTTGGCGCATGATCTAAAAGGCCCTGTTGGCGGAGCTAGAAGCCTCCTTGCTCTAGCTCAAACCCCTGCAGAAACGCCCTTGAGTGAAGATGTGGGCCAGTTGCTGACCACAGCAGACAAAGCTTTGGAGCAAGGTTTGGGTTTGGTGGATGAAATATTAAAGCTCAAAGGCAAGGAAGATACTACCTTTAATCTTCAAAGTAGTTGGGTGCAGTTGTTTCCAATGATCGAAGGTTTGAAAGAACAATTGGCAGGTTTAACCCTTGCGAAAGAGATTAGCATTGAAGTTATCTTACTTGAAAGATCCAGTATCTATGCCGATCCTGTTTTGATTGCCCAAGTATTCCAAAACCTACTGACCAATAGCATCAAGTTTAGCCACAGAGGGGGGACCATTGTCGTGGGCCAAGGTAATGGTAAAGGGAGCTTCTTTGTTCAAGACTTTGGTGTGGGAATGACGCCTGAGCAAGTAAAATTTATCTTTGACGATGAGGTTTTAACTTCTACCCTAGGCACAGAAGGAGAAAAGGGGTCTGGAGTAGGCCTGCCTATCTGCAAAGAGATTATGCAAGCCCACGGTGGTACTATTAAGATTGAATCGGAACTTGGTAAAGGAACCTGCTTCTATTTAGATTTATAAGGGTTTAACGCCTTGCAAACTATTCCAAAGCGCCAGAGTTCTTAGCGGCATGGTAAACAGCACTGGCTATTTTTACATGAATTTCGGCGTCTAAGGGATCGGGAACCAGTTGGCTCGGTGCTGTATTTTTCGAAATTTCTTCTGCCGCTGCAAAAAGCATTTGGTTAGTGAAGCGTTTTGCTCCTGAATTTACAGCGCCCCTAAAAAGACCAGGAAAGGCTTGGACGTTGTTTACGTTTTTACCGTCTGCGGCAAAGGCTGCGCCTTTCTCTAGTGCCAGTTTCGGCTCTATCTCGGGTTCTGGGTTACTTAAAGCAAAGATCATTTGGCCCTTGCGCACCCATTCTGGCTTGATCAGACCCTTCACACCTGTGGTGGCTACCACAACATCACATTTTTCCATTAACTCTGGTAGGCTTGCTCTGTGGCCGCCTTTGGCTTCCAGTTGTTTGATGGCCTCTTCGTTCAGATCGGCACCGTAAACTTTTTTTGCACCATATTCAATGAGTAGGCTGGTGATGCCAATGCCTGCGGCACCAAGGCCGATTTGGCCGATCACGCAGTCTTTAATATCTCGTTTTACGTGTCTAGCGCCGCTGAGCATCGCCGCTAAAACCACTACTGCCGTACCATGCTGGTCATCGTGCAAAACTGGAATATCCAACTCTTCTTGCAAACGTCGCTCAATTTCAAAACATTCTGGAGCTGCAATATCTTCCAATTGGATGGAGCCAAAGGTGGGGGCAATTGCCTTTACTGTGCGGATGATTTCTTCGGTATCCTTGGAATCTATTAAAATTGGTACGCCAGAAAGGCCAGCCAATTGGTTAAACAATGCCGCCTTACCTTCCATGACGGGCATGCCTGCCACAGGGCCAATGTCACCGAGGCCTAAGATTGCCGTTCCGTTTGTTACAATTGCCACTGTGTTAGTGATGCCTGTAAAATCAACGGCCAACTGGGGTTTTTTCTCGATGGCAAGGCAAACACGAGCAACACCTGGGGTGTAAATGTCTCGCAGCGTCTGCATGGATCTGGTTTTTCGTTTTGAGTGCATTTCGATTTTGCCACCTCGGTGGAGTTCAAATACACGATCGGAATAGCCTATGACTTCAGCAAAGGGTAAGGCTGAAATCTTTTCTGTTAAGTGTAGGTTTTCATCTTCATTTAGTTCGATGGTCAGTTCCCAGACAGTTTTATCTTGGGTTCTGGTTTTCATCACCAAACCTTCTATGGTCAGGCCAACCTCGCCTACAACAGCTAAAACCTTAGCAAGCATTCCTGGTGCATGTTCGACTTCTACTAATATTACCTCGGGTATCTTCATTTTAATCCTTATTAATCTGCAATCATCAATGTAGGGGAGTTTTGCCCAATCATATGCTATTCTTGACCTATTTGGTCAAGGGATTGAAATTTTTTAGTTTTTCAAATGCGGAACAAACAATTAGTGGGGAGGGCTGACTCAAGTCTGAGTAAAGTTACAGGGCCTTTAAGGAGCAACAACTAATCCACAGTAACGTTAAGGAGCAACGTTAAGGCGCAACAACTAACCTCAGTGAACCAGCAGTAACATAAACCTCCAAGTACTTAGGAGCTGCAATTTCTTTGGACTGGGCAGGCAGCGCCCATTTTGTAATCTTCATGTCCTTTAAAGCAGGCTCGGCCAAGGTGATTGCGGCCTTTAATTCAGGGCTAATTTTGCCTGAATCGAGGCTTTTGATCGTGGCTACCCTCATTGGGGCATCGAGGTAAATGATAGCGTAGAAATCGTGGGTAGATGGCTCTGCCATGGTTTCTAAAACTAAAGGTTGTTCTGGGCTAAGTAACTGGCTGGGATTAATTGACTCGTATAGGCTTGGAGCAAAGAGGATCAAGGCCGCTGCAATGGCTGCCATTTGTTTCCAAGATTTTGTCCAAAATTTTGGCGTATCACTGGTATCTAGGGTTGTTTCCGAATCTGGCATTTTTATCAGGCTGTAAGCCTCCCTGCAATCAATGCACTGGGCCAAGTGCAGTTGGCATTCTTCCATTTGGGGTGCAGGAAGTGTGGCCTCGGTAAATTCAAAAAAGGTTGCGTCGTCTGGGCAAAGGTCTCTATATTTATCCGCCCCTATCCCCTGTTCCAGCCCTTGGGCTAAACGTTTTCCTAATTTTTCGTCTTGAGTTTTCACGATTAGTTTATCTGTTAGTTTTTAGTTTAAAGTCTCAATCATGTAGTACGTGTCTTTTTACCATTTTACTTTTTATCTGCACAAACTTGCTGCTTTTAAGGCTGCGATAAAAAATCACCTAAAGAAAAGCCCTTTTCCAAAGCCTGGAGTTTGCATTTGCTCAAAGCCCGATAGATCAGATTAGAAACTGCCTTTTCCGTCATATTTAAGACCTGAGCCATTTCCTTTGGTTTCATCTCATCGATAAACCTGAGGGAAATTGCATGGGTTTCCACGGGGTTGAGGCTGGCTAGCAGAGCTTTTATATTTCGCTGATCTTGTTTGCCTGTTGCGGCCCCAAGAGGTGTGGGCTTTTGGGCTGTAGGTTCATAAAAACTAGCGTCCATTTCCACAGTTTTTTCTCTGGCGGCAGATTTTAACTGCATTTTTTCGGCGGCTTCTTTTAACTTTGCGCCAATCTCTAAAATATGGGCTTCGCTGTAGTTTGTGTCTTCATCTCGGTTGATGATTTCTGTCACATCTTCAATGGGCATGGGTTGCTTGATGTAGTAGCTAAAAACCTTTTTTGCAGGGGGGCCAATTTCTTCGATCACCTTGGTGATCTCGCTGCGGCCTAGTTTTTTCCTTTGAAAATCAATGGCCTTTCTATGAATAAAGACCTTTAAAAACCCTCTTACCCTGTTTGGGTCGGGGTAACGGCTTAAAACCTCGTAATTGTCTGCGCTCAGTTGCTCAATCACCAGCAGAAAAAGGTCGTCTTTATTGTGGTCTGCCGCCACTTCCTTGTTGGTACGAAAGAGCTTTAAGGTCGCCAAGGCGCACTGAGATTCTATAAAGTCAAAGTTTTCAAAGAGAAGTTCTTTTGGTTGGTTTTGAGTCAAAAAATCTAGCGTTTTAAATGAGGTTTGATAAAAGACAATATTTTATTGGCTGCGATACCCTCATTTACACCAAATCCTGAAGCATGATGCAAGGCAATAACGACATTTTCCCCTTGTAAAAACACTGGAGCACCAGAAGAACCCACTTCAGTGTCTGAGGTGTAATGAATCACTTGGGGGTAACTTCGCACCACATGGCTATTTTTTTTCACCAGTTCTTTAGCTCTGCCTTTGGGGTGTTGGATTACCATAACCTTTTCTGTACGGCCTTTTAAGGGGGTGTTATTAAGCTGTAACCATCCAAATTCTTCGCCTAAGGGAACATGTAATTTGAGCAGAATAAAATCTAGCTCTTTATTGATCGCCACAACCGACTTTACCGTGCTGGAAATGGGGCCTGTTTTTTTCGGTTTTAAATATTCAAAATAGATTTTAAACCTGCTGGTGCGGATTTTATCTGGATCACCTGAAATACAGTGCAGGCTTGTGAGCATTAAATCTGCCCCGACCAAAAAACCTGTGCAGAAGTTTTTATCATCCACCTTAATCCAACCTACAGAGCGACTCAAACTAAACTCAGGGCTGGTTTTTGAGTATTCCTGCAGGGATTCAAAATCAGCACTTTTAATCACTTGGATTCGCGTTTTTTCAGGCTTGGCATCTTGGCCATGAACCACGGCCAAAGAGGTGGCAATGGGCTTGGCCCTATCCATTCCCATCATCAAAGGGGAGACGATAAATTTGTTATATTCCTCTTCTGCTGTTGCAAGCATAGGGCTGTAGAAGCTGAGAAAAATACAGAGAAATAAGAAGGGATAGAGTCGCATGGTTTTTATAAAAAAAGTTAATAGTCCTAGACTTAAAAAGTAGTCTCGCCTTAAAATAAACGAACTTATATTAGGCTTATAGCAATTACCTTCGGAAAAAAACTAAAAATTACTTACAGGCCAAATATAAAGTTAAAGCTTTCGGGCTTAATATAATGCAATTGAGCCTAGTAATCTACCTACTTCTAGACTTAAAGAAAAAAGTGAAAAATGTAACTTCGCCGAAAGTAAACTTTAGACCTTACCCAAATCGCCCAAGGACTGAGTCATAATGGAAGCTATGAGAGTCAAACGTACAATCTTAATTGCTTTGATCTTGGTCTTTTACCCCATAATATTAGGGGCGAAGGATGTAAAGACAGGAGAACTTCCCTGTTGGGTTTACCAACCTGTTGTGGGGGCTAGAATCGGGGTTGTGGGCCTAGCCAGAGATGCAAGTGCCAGTGGTGCTGGGGGAAAGCTGGCCGCAATTATGTCAGCTTTAAAAAGTTTAGGTGAATACTATAAAGTAAAATTGGACCTTGCAGCCTTAACAGGGGAGATTAAAGAGGGAAAAGACCTCTTTCAAATTGGTGGGCAGCAATTTAAATTGGCAGGCGAGATAAGTAAAAAGGGAACGATTTACGTATATCTTATCCAAGGGGACAAAAGCCCCAGTGTAACTGAACTTGAGGCGACCTGCTCTAGGGAATGTGAGCCAAAAAAATGCAACCCTAGCTGGTTATGTAACCCCATGACACAAGATAAGGCTGGGTTTTTAGGAATCAGCGGAAGGGCAACCAGTAAAGCTGCCCAGTATAAAATGGCTATGAGCAACGCCTTGAGTCAAACGAGTTATATCTATGGGGTTCATGTAGATGTTGAAGAAGAATTTTCCACCAGAGTAAATAGTCTGGGGGTTTATAACTTTCGGTTTCGAGACCAGAGGGTAACAAAAAATGGATCTGAAAAGTTAAATTCTCTAAGGTTTTTAGTCACTGATTCTTGTGTAAGGGGATCAGAACTTTTTTTAAGGGTAACAACAGAAGACTTGAAACCAAAACCCAGTTTGCCACCAAGCCGCTGGATGGAAAATCCAAACCTAGGTGGCCTTTTGGGCGCAGTAGGTTCTTCTGAAAGGGTCAGTTCAGGTAGTTTGTCTGACCAAATAAAATTAGCAATAGAGAAGGCAGTGGGAAACCTTGCCCTATCTAAAAAACTGGAAATTACCAGTAGTTTTAAGTTAAACCAAAACTCAAATGGGAGTTTTTTTTACCGCGACCTTCGTACCCGGGCCAACCTAAATTTAAAGGCTGACCTTATGGGGCTTTATTTCCAAGATTTGGGAAGGGGTAGGAGTCGTGTAAACGCATGGGTTGTTGAACATAACCCATAAATTTAAACGTAATCATTTACAATGAGGAAAATATGAAACGATTATTTAAACTAGCTTTGATCTTACTTTCTTTTGTAGCCCTAGCATCCTGTTCTAGTGATCAGCCAGATTCAGACAAGGGTGGTTTTGGTGATATGGACATCCCTGAATGGGTGTTACTACCAACGGTAGAAGATGGCATCGCTGCCACAGAATGTGTAAACTGGTCAGGTGACTTTTCAGTAGATCGAGCTGAAGCCACGGCTTTAGCTAGAACCGAGATTGTTCGCCAAATCGGCATTAAGGCTTCCGCCTTAGATAAGACCTACCAAGAAAAGATTAAAACAGCGGGCAAAGTTGCTGTCGGTGGAAGTTTCACAGCTGCATCTAAGCAGGTTTCCCAAGCCTATTTACGAGGCACTAAGGCCGTTAAGGTTAAGCCTGTGATCATTGATGACACTAAAAAATTATGTGTAATGGTTACTCTGTCTAAGCAGCAAAAATTCTTTGAAGAAATTTTAAAGTCCAGTGGCGCTAAAGTAGACCCTAAAGACCAAGAAGTTTTATACCAAGAGTTTAAAGCTGCTCGTGCTCAAAGTGAGTTGGCTAAAGAGTTGGCAAAACAATAGTTACTTTAGCCCTGTTTGAGTTTACTCAAATGGGGCTGAGTTCCTGTTCTAAGCTTTAAATACCAGTAATTAACTTAATATAACTCCGTCGGTGTAATGCATGAAGACCAACTTCCCAAAACTTTTGTGCCTTGGCTTTTGCAGCTTATTTTTAGCTTCAGGGGCATTGGCAAAAGATATAAATTATAAAGAAATCTACCAAAAAACAGCCCCTGCTGTGGTGATGGTTTATGGTACAGATGGCAAGATTGGCTCTACAGGAACAGGTTCCATCATTGAGAAATCAGGTTTGATTCTCACCAATACCCATGTAATTTCTAACGGTGGGAAACTCTGGGACCAGCAATTTGTTTTTTTAAAGCCTGCAAAACTAACAGGAAACAATAAAACCGACTTACAACAGGGGTTCCAAGTGAAGGTGATTGCGACCAACCCCACTTACGACCTAGCTATATTGCAGATGATCGACCCTCCTGATGATCTACCGACTCTACCCTTGAGTAACTTGAAAAATGTAGGCATTGGTGAACCCACCATTGCCATTGGTCACCCCAGTGGCGGTGCTCTATGGAGCTTAACTACAGGCAGGCTCAGCGCTCGTTTTTTAGACTATGGCGATGTTAAGGGCTGGGGAGTATACCAGACGGAAACCTCTTTAAACCCTGGTAATTCGGGGGGCCCTTTGCTCGATGGAGCGGGGAACATAATAGGAATCAACACCTTTATCATTCGCAAAAATGCAGGGGGCTTGGCTCTAACAGGCTTAAACTTCGCTGTTATGTCGACTACGGCAACAGATTGGCTGAAAAAGGTTTTAGGCCGTTTGCCCGGTGAGGCCGAACTCAACAAAGGCGACCAACTGGCAGCCAGACCGAACATCCAAGAAATTGAAAGGGCAAGGGCGCAAAAACCAAGGGTGGAAAAACTAAAACAGGCGACCTTAGAAGTTGCCTCGGTTAAATCCCCTGAAAGACCCTTACCCGTATCCAACGTTAGGCCAGTAGAAAAGTTTAAAACTGTGGAAAAATCAGGAAAGGTTTACAAGCCAACTGCCTTTGAGCGCTTTGCAGCCGAAGAAGAAAAGGCCTTTGGGGATTATGGTAGCAGTGAACTATCTGAATTTGAAAAATACCAACAACTAAGAAGGTAAAAGTTATGAAATCTTCATCTTTTAATGAATCATCTTTTAATGATACATCTTTTAATGATACATCTTATTCAAGATCACCTTTAAAAAGTTGGCTCATAACCAGCCTATTTTTAGTCCTAGGGACAGCAGCTCAGGCTGGCTGTTGGAATGAGGCTGAAAGGGGCGAAGTAGATCTTTTTTCTGAAATGGAAAACAAAATGGTGGTCTCCATTAGAGACGCCGTTTCTTGCAAGCCTGTGACAGAAGCTGAGATCAAACTCTTTGGCAAAAAATTCACCACTGACTTAAGGGGAGAAGCTTCCTTTTCGGCAGATACTATTGGCGAAGTTACCGAAAAAAGGGGCGTGATTCAAATCAAGAAAGAAGGTTATGTTTTTTACAAGCAACCTGTGGAAGTGGTTTTAGGTAGCCTCAAGCAAAAGAGATTTTTAGTTACCAAAGTGATCCCCATTGATTCTGTACGCTTTGTGTTGCAGTGGGGCAAAAAGCCCAACGATTTAGATTTACACCTGCAAAGCAACAGGTTCCATATCTCCTATAGAAATAAGAGGAATATCGCCAATTTTGGCAAGCTTGACCGTGATGAGAAAAGAGGCACTGGCCCCGAAACCATTACTTTGTTTAAAGTTAAGGCAGCCGAGACCTACAGGCTAACCATTCACAACTATTCAGGGTCACCCAGTTTGAATGATGAAATTTATGTTAGTGTCTATGCCAATGGGAAACTAGATAAGGTTGTCCATTTAAGCCCTTCGAAGAAGCGTTATGCTGAAGTCTTGACCATAAAAAATAAAAAAATTCGCTACCAGACAAATTACAAAAATAGGATCTACCTAAACTAAATTCTACCCAATGCTGTGTTGAGTTAAGTGATTTTTAATTTCCCTATGGTCCTATGAAAGGAATTCTCTCTTTTATTTTTGGTCTATTTTTAAGCACCGTCTTAACAGGGGAGACCTACGCCCAAACTGCCGTCGTTTATCCCATTGAGTTTATCAATTATGATAATAGCTCTCGAAAGGCGATTTTGCAAAGCCACGTAGAGGGGCAAGTAGCAGGTAAGTACCGCTTGAAAACCAAACAGGAAATGGCGGCAGCCATTGAGGCTGCAAGGGATTCTTTAGCTTCTGATAGTTGCACCGAAGATGCCTGTATCAAAAAAATCAATAGCCTCCTAGGCGTTGCCTTTTCTTATCAATTTAAGATTATCGTTGATGGTAAATACTGGGATATTACTACCAAAAGAGTAGACGACTTTGGCCAAGCATCCTTGAAAAACCAGCCTTGCGAAAACTGTAATATTTCGATGGCCCGAAAGATTTTAAGCCAAATGATTTCAGGCACAGACTCAGGGCTGGCAGAGGGCCAAGGGAAGCTATTTTTAAAGTCCAGCCCCACGGGGCAAGTCTTTTTGAACGGAAACTCCATTGGCAACACCCCAATTGAAGTCAATGTAAAGGCAGGTGAGCCAGTAGATGTTACCATTGTAGCCGATGGATTTACCGACTATACCACTGTGTTTAACTTAGAAAAGGGCCAAGAACTAAAACCAAAATTGATCCAATTGCCAAAATTGCGGGCTAAGTTAATTCTCGCCAGCGACCCTAAAGGCGCCCAGATCTATTTTGACGGTAAGGCGCTAATGACAGGCAAAAAAATAGCCACAACACCTTATAGCTGGAGGCCAACCTTTGGGAAACACAGCCTCAGATTAGTAAAAAAAAATATGTTGGATTTTAAAGAAGAAATCGACATCAATGCTGTGGAAATGGGGACTCTCTCCTTTTCCTTATTGGCCATACCAGGCAAGGTATTGGTGAAGGTGCCACCCTCTTTGACTGAAGGTGATGTCTTCGCAGATGGCAAGTTGATTGGGAATATGGAAGGGAAGGCCATTAAATCCTTTGCAATCCCAGCCAATAAAACCGTAAAAATCTACGTAGAAACCAAGTCTGCCAGTTCTAATATTGACCATGTTACAGTAGAGCCAAAACGAACTAAAAGCTTGAGTTTAAAAGAGGGGAGCTTTAAAAAACGCTCTAGGCAACAGGCGAGACGAGTCAAAACTTACAAAGTGAATAAGGAAAAATTAAACCCCTTTTGGGACTTTGTTTTAGTCGCTGGAATCTACGCAAGCTATGCCAATGGGGTAGCTGCAAAAGATCGCTATGATGAAAAAGCGGACGAGGCTAAAAACTACTCGGAACTCTACGCTAGTTCCAACTCGACAAGGGAAAAAGCATCCTACGCTAATTCTTACAAACAAACCCAAGAAGATATGGCAACAGAGAGAGCCATTGTAACCACAAGTAATGGGGTTTCAGCAGTATTGTTTAGTGTTGAAGCTTACCGCCAGATTTTTATGAGGCCGTCAAAAAGCGTTGCTGTAAAGAGCCCCTATAGCCCAAAGATTCAGATTCTGCCAATGAACTATGCTGGTCGCCCCCAAGTGAATCTCAACTGGAGGTTCTAATGAAAAAAATAATTACCTTAATTGCCGCCACTATCCTCACAGTGAGTTGTGTGAGTCTTGAGGAATCCCCTTATGAAAATCTGGCCATTGATGACACAGATGCTGCAACTTCCGCCAGTACCACCACTTCAGGCACCTCGGTGTTAACCTATTTTAATGGTGGGGCAGGCGTTGATCGATTTACAGCTGTGCAGCGTGATTCCAGTGGGAACTACTACCTTTTGGGCCACACGGCAGGCAACCTTTTTAATAATGTCGGTGGCTCTACAGCCCCTGGCGATACCGATTCCTCTAAAGACGACATCATTTTAGTTAAGTTAGATAAAAATGAAAAAGTGGTTTGCCAGATGCAACTTGGCTCCAGCTACCACGATGTTACTTACGGTAACTCTTTGGTTGTCAGTGGCAGTTATATTTACATAGGTTATTCCTACTCCAATGGCTCAGATACTGTTTCTAAGTTGGCCATGTTTTATAATAGTTCCCTTTCCAGCAGTTGCTCTAGTTCCTTTATTAAAGAAGTTGAAATTAACAGTAGTGATGGTGGAAATGAGTCCATTAAGGCTTTGCTTAAAGATACCAGTGGTAATATTTACGCTGTAGGGCAAACGACGGGGGACTTAGGGGGAAGCAACCAAGGAAGTGAAGACTTTTTTGTGGTCAAGTACAGTTCTACCTTAACAAAGCAATGGACCTACCAAGGTGGCTCAAGTGCCTCTGACATAGCTACGGCTGCAGTAATGACCACTTCGGGCTATTTACTAGTGGCAGGCTATACGAGTGGTGATTTTAAAAGTACCAATGAAGGCGGTACTGACGCTGTTTATGTTAAAATCAAAACCTCAGACGGCAGTCTACTTGGTGGCGAACAATTTGGCACCAGCGGCAACGAAACCCAAGTGAATGTGATTTATAATGATGATTCTTCAGGTAACATCAATATTTTGGGGCAGGTAGGGGTTTCAGGCACCATGAACAGTACCTCTGTCACGGCAGGGGAAACCTTTAATGCTACCTTTACCTCTTCAGGCAGCCATGTGGCCACTTATAAATATTGTGGCACAGGTCACTCCCAAGCAGCAATTCCCTTGCCTATGACTGTGGATTCGAAGGGATATTACTACATCCAAACCTATGGGGTTTGTAGCCAGTTAACCACGGCCCAAATGCCAAGTTCAGCGACGACCCAGTATCTATTAAAAACGTCAAAAAGCGGCGTTGGTCAAGGTGGTTATGCCCATTCTGGAGGGGACTTTACTATTTACTCTGTTTTTTACGACTCTAGGGACGAGACCCCCATTGGGGCAGGCTCTTACTTTGGGGCCAGTGACGGGTCTATTTTTGGCGGCTTTACAGTGGATATCTTCGAAGACGCCGTTGGCGGGCATTTTGTCCCTATCTCTAGCGGCTCTGTAGCCTCTGAGTTTTAAGTCTGGCGCTAGAAGCTTAAAGATACTCGGGTGCCCAATTTAAAATAATTGCTGGTCTCGCTCATAGTTAAAGAGGTTTCACCCCAGTCTTTTTGAGATTGCTCCCATGACCCAAACCCTTTTAGCATAATATCATCTGCCGCTTGGTAGCTTAAGGAAAGTGAGACAATGGAGTTTTTACCAAAGTAGCGAATCTCAGGGTCGATGTTGGTAAGGTAGGTGCTGTCTGCTTGCCGCTCTAAAGTCAATTGACGGTGGATTAAGTTGATTTCAGGGTTTAAAAAGTGCTCAGGCCAGAGGTATAGATTCAAACGGTAGAAACGCAATTCCCCTAAATAATCGGCTTCTGCCGCCAGTTCTGCCAGCAAACGTTCCTTTTCTGCCACCTGTTCTGGGGAATCGCTATCTCGAATGACAATATCTGAGGCCTTTCCATCTACAAAATGACCATAGTAAAACTCAACTTTTATGTTTTGGTTTTGGTATTTGATTAGGTTTCTGTTGAGATCAACCCTGCTGCGAAAAAAGGTTTCTTCAACCTGCACTGCGTATTGAACAGGTGCCCAGCCAAACTCAAAAGACCAAGACCCAAAATCAAATCCCCCTGCAATATGCTGCAACTCGTTGATTCGGTCGTCATGGGTTGTAAGGTCGTCGGTTTGCCATTTGTAGCGTTCTTCGCCCAGTAATAAGCGGTCTAGGTCGTACATAACAGAAAAATGCACATAATCAGCCTTCATAGAGTAGTAAAACTGGTTTTGCGGTTCTTCATGTAAGCTATAGCCCATGCGGCCAGCGCCTGTAACCAATACACGTTGGAAGCTAAAGGGGCCTTCTGTTAATTCGGAAATAAATACAGGGGCAAAGTTGTTGGATCTGCTTTGACTAGTGCCGTACCTGTTGCCCATGGTGGCCCAAAGGCCGAGGCTATTTCGATTGGTATAAAGCTGAGGCACAGCGTAGAAACGCTTGTCACGGTAGTAGCCCTTAACTTCTTTAAAGTTCTCCCCAAGTCGGTCTAGCTCTTTTTTGATTAAAAAGGGGTCACCTAAAATCTGCTGGGGCGCGATTTCAGCTCCCTTGGAATCGGCTTTACAGTAGGCAAAGGGGTAAGGGTGGATGAGGTTGAGTTTTTGAGGGTTTTTCTCAGAAATTTTATGATACTTCTCATCTTCTAGTTTTTCTAAATCCCAGATGGCCGACTTATCAATGACTTGATTTTCACCAACAAGGGTTAAAAACGAGATCTGGTCTTCACTAAAATCAATGGGCCAACCTGTAACCAATTCCGCTGTTGTGCGGCCATAGGTCGTAATAATGCTGGTTGGCGGCAATTCTTTACTGGGGTGAATCTCAAAAAGGGGCAGCTTCCCCACAGGATAGTAGGCTAGGTATAAAATTTCAAACCTAGAGTGGCTGACAAATTTACCCTCTAAGGTGAGCAGGGTCACCTTTTCGCTATCCACATCAACAATCACACCCAATTCCCGTTTGCAACTTGCGTAGTAAACAGCAGTTAAGTTCATCGCTTGGGCCACAGGAGTAAAAAAGAGCCCAAAGATCAAGCTGGCTATAATGAGGAGTCTAAAAGAAAAATTCAATGCTCCCCATTAGTGAATATTCGTTATTTTGGTAACTGCTAGCATAGTTGCTAAAATCAAAGTTGTAGTCTCTAGAGTAGAGGTTCAATTGGCCCTGTAGGCGAACATAGCTACCAAATCTTTGGGAAAGAAAACCTGAGGCAGATTTTTGGTTTGTTAGTAATGATTGGGCTTGGCCATTATAGTTTTCTGAGTAATCCCCAAGAATCAAGAGTCCTTCTAGCCCCCAAGTGACCTCGTCATTCCACTGGTTTTCAAGGCCGAATCTGAGGTAGTTTACCTTGAGGCTGTAACTGCTTAATTTAGCTCGAAGGATACTTTCTGCGCCTGAGGCAATGCCCCCTGAGCTGAGTTCACTACTGGGGAAAAGCCGCATTTGTTCTTTTTTAGGGGTATCGCCACTATTTGAAAAGCTGGAATAGATCACCTTAAATTTATTGGTTCCTCGATTATAGATAAAGCGGACAATGGGCGAGGCTCGGTTCGAGACAATCTCTCTAAAAATCCCACCGCCATGAAGCGCGTAAATGGGGTAATAGACCCCACCTGAAATCGAGTAGGGGCCGTAGTCAACACCACTTAAGGCCATGTAGTTAAAATGGGGGATGAGGGCTACAGGTTGGTTTGCTATTTTGTTGTAGTAGTCGGTAAATATGTAGCGGTTTTCCGTTAAAAAACCAGAGCCTGCCGCCATGGCCCAAGGGTTCCCCACATAGCTGGCATTAAAAAAGTGTGACTTAAAATCAGCTTGGATAGAAAAGGTTGGCTCAAAGAGAGGCAAATTTGAATTTGATTTGGTCCCTATGGCAGTAACTGCTTGGTGGCTGTAAGGCCTGCCTGACGACCACTGGAAATAAAAGGGAAATAAACTAGGTAGCTCGGAGTTTACATTTTTGGTGGTCAAGGGCAACCCCAGCCTTGTTTCTTTAGCAAAGAGGTAAGGTTTTGCGTAGAACTGGGTTCTTGTTTGAAAACGGTTTAGGTCTTTGAACCCCTCTTCAAACCCCTTGAGGAATTTATTGATTTGGATCTGGTCGCCCAATATACGAAGAGGCCTAAGGTCGTCAGGCCCCGCCTTTTCAGCGGAACAACCAGGGAAGCCTTGCACCAGTACAAATTTCCGAGCTTTAAAATTACCAAGAGTTTGCCGAGTGGGCACAGCTTCAACGACTTTAATCTGTTGGATTTTATCAATGGCTACTAAAGAGAGGCTGCCTTCTGTGGTGAAAAAAACCACCTGCTCTTCAATAAAACTAACGGCCCAACCTGTAAAACTAGGGGCATCTAAACTTTTAGTATAGACATCCATAGGCAGGGCTTTACTCTGGTCGGTAAAATCGACTTGGCCAATGGGATTCTCAAGGGCGTAGTAGACCAAAATATGTTGGAGGTCGGCTTTTGGGATTTCTTTAAATTTCCCCTCCAAAGTAATGAGCTTAATCTTGCTTGGCCCCACCCCGATAATCAAGCCAGTTTCACCCTGACAATCGTCGTTTAAAAAGCGGTAAAGCTCAATAGCTTGGGCCTGAGGGGCAAAGGATGCCAAAAGAACAAACCCCGATATTAGAGCGAGCCATGGCCTGCAAAAGGCTTTAGATAAAAAAAGGAAGGCCGAATATATTGGTTGCATGGCAATTGAGTTTGTTTAGCTTTAAATGTTAGGTAATTTGGGGGAATATTGAAACTAAAAAATTCAAAAGAGGTAAGAATTCCCACAACCCCTTACTCTTAACGGTGGATATAGGCGTGAAACCCAGAGATTACTTTTTCTTGCAGGACGTAGCTAGAGAGATTTGTTATAAATAGAAATTAACCGAATTGGATCAAGGCCATAAAATCTTGATCATAACAGTTAAATTAGGTATTATCCTTTAACGATAATGGATTTAATCAAAAATATGCTTTCAAGTCAGCCCTGATGGAAAAAATATTAATTATAGACGACAGTGCAACCTTTCGTAATATCATAGCCAAGATCTTTGAGCCTTTAAATTACGAAATTATCTTTGCCGAAAATGGAATTGAAGGGATCCGCCAGTGTGTAAATCACAGCCCTACCTTTATGACTGTAGATCTGGAAATGCCCGTACTCAATGGGGCAACCATGATGAAGATTTTAGGTATGATCGGCTTGGAAATACCTGCTATTTTCATTACAGCCGATGAAACGGCCTTACAAAAGGCTGTAAAACTACCCTTTGTTGCGGCTGCCATCCACAAGAGTAAAATCAAAGCAGACCTGATGGATATCGGGCAGAACCTGATAGAAGAAAGTGGGAATCGTCATTACAACGATTTCAAATATGACTTGAGTCACCGTGAATTTTTGCATCTACTAGGGAAAAGAGAGCGAAAAAGGGTCTTGGTTGTTGATGACGCAAATTCCATGCGTACCGTTATGGTTCGCCAATTAGAAAAACTCAAACTTTTTGAAGTCTATGATGCTGCCGATGGTAGAGAAGGCTTGCTGAAAGCCATGATGATCAAACCTGATTTGATCATTAGCGATATTGAAATGCCCTTTGTCAGTGGGATTCGCTTGGCGCAGATCCTCTATATTTTAGGTCATCCCTTCCCGATTATGTTCCTCAGCGCGTCTGAAGATACAAGGATCATCAGGCAAGCCAAAGCATTAGAGGGCGTTACCCATTTTTTCCACAAGCAAGACGTTACCAAAAAGGGTGCGGAATTTATTCAGGCCATCAAAAGCCAGTTGGATATGGACCCCAAAAAGAAAGCAGAAATTAAAAAACGCTACAAAGATGTAGATCTGAATAAGATTAAAGAATCTGGCGATATGGAAAAGGGGTTATAAAAGGTCATTATGGAAACTAAAACGATTGTTGCCATCCAGCAGGATGAAGAGGCTATTAAAATTTTATCAACACTTGGGTGCCAAATTGTTGAAGCAGGCGACTGTATTGAAGGCCTTCGTTTGATTTTACGCCACCAGCCTGTTTTGGTTGTTAGCATCATGAAAATGCCCAATTTTAATGGCATTGCCATGGCTGAAATCATGGAGTTATTCCAGATTCAAACACCTATTATCTTTACCTCTACCAGCATAAAAGATCAAAAACGCCTCAATGACCTGTCAGGAAACCACGGTTTTCTAGTCTTGGAACAGGTGGAAAGTCGGTTATTACCCTTGGTTAATGAAAAGCTCAGCGAACCCCCTAAGCCTGTCGGTAACCTTAAGTATATGATCCGCCAACGTGAGTGGGCCGACCTGAGTAGCAATGAAGAAAAAAAGAGGATCCTAATTATTGATGACTCTGCATGGGTAAAAAAGGCCTGTATGATGTCGTTAGACCAGCTAGATAGTTATGCTCTCTTCTCTGCAAAAGATGGTTTAGATGGGATTATTAAAGCCCTTTTGATCCAGCCAGATTTGATTTTAACCGATTTACACATGCCTAACCTAGATGGCTTGGCTATGAGCCAGATCTTTTTTGTCTTAAATCAGGCCTTCCCCATTGTATTTCTAACGGGAGATGAAAACCATAATCTTTCTGAAAAGACCAAGCGAATTGGCGGAATTTTAGGTGTTATTTTAAAAACAGAATTGCGCAACCAAGCTTTGTTTCACCAAACGATAATGGGTTATCTCAACGACTGCGAAGAAAACCATAACGAGATTGTTAGCGATTTTCAAAAGGGGAGCTCCGATCTCTTGGCAGAAAATGAGAAAAAAATGTTTTTAGAAGGCAAGGGTCTTTGTACACCAGGCACAAGTTTTCGCCCTGGAACCCACCATATATCGGCTTTACGCAAGGGTGCTGGCGGTCTCGGTGACTTTTTTGGCTAATCACTATTTTGCCTATCGCTCCTTAACTTAAAAATTAGCAAGTTAATGGGCTTTAAAAAGCTTGTATGTAAAGGGCTAGGGTCCTTAACCTAGTTTTTATGGTAGTAATTATTTTTTCTGTTTTCTTCTCCCCTTGAACATGTCAGGTTGTTCTTACAAAGCCCCTAGATGTTTCATAGGAGGCCTTATAATAGAAAAATGAATCTTTATAAAACTCCTTTTTTGATTTAAAACTTCAAGAAGTATTCACTAATTGATATTTGCAGGTTTTAGTAAGCCATGCTTAATTAAGGGTCTATTTTAAGTAAAATTCAAAATACTAAAGTTGTTGATTGATCAGGTTTAAACAGGTTTTTACCCCTAAGATGCTAAGTTTAAAAAAAATAAAACTCACAGAAATCCTCTTAATTCTAGCAACCATTGCGTCTTTAGTCCTACTCAATGGGTTTTCTAGCGAAGTAGAAAGAAGGTATACTGATGTAAATGCCGAGTGGACCGTTTATATTGGCGAAGAAAGTAAGGTTATTGAAAACCTATTTTTACTCAAAGGTTACTTTGGTTATGGTGGTATCATCCATCATTTTAAAAACTATGTTCTCCGTGGGGATGCTAAGTACTTAGAACGCTTTGTGGTCAGTACAAAAGATCTGGCCGTTTCAATTAAAGAACTAAAAATATACATCAAGAGTAAGGATGAATTGGCTGCCCTTGCTACTATTGAAAAAACTATTGATGAATACCAAGCAAAAACGGCTCTAGTTACCCTCTTACATGCAAAAAAAGCTTCCATTCCAGCAATAGACAAGTTGGTTTATGTTGAAGATGATCCTGCCTTTGCAGCCATGAAACTATTGACTACAAGGTCCTTAGAAAGGTCAATTCAAATAAAATCCCAAGCGAACGCCAAAATCATTATGGCCCACGAGTTTCTAAAAATTGGTCAGCTCGCTCAATTCCCTTTGATCCTCTTAGTCATCGCCATTATTATTATCCTTAGGCGTTTAAATGTGACCAAAGAAGCCGCTGTAGAGTCGCAACAGTGGGCCGATACGCTATTTGAAACGGCACCTGATGCCATACTTTGCGCCAATCCTAAGGGAGAAATCCTAAGAAGTAATGCAATGGCTGAAAAGCTACTGGGATACAGCAAAACAGAGTTTTCTGGCCTGAAGATTGAAGATCTCGTTCCGAGCCAGCACAGACCAGGGCACAGTGAAAAAAGAGAGGGCTACCACGACAACCCCAAGGCTAGGCCAATGGGTTCTGGGAGAAGGCTTGCGGCACTCAATAAAAAAGGCAACGAGTTCCCAGTGGAAATATCTTTGAGTGCAATGGAAATCAAAGGCGAAAAAATCGCAATTGCAGCCATTAGAGATGTTACCCAGCAAGAGATTGCCAATCAAAATTTAATTTCTGCCAAAAAAGAAGTTGAGCATGCAATGACCCTGCTCAAAGATACTACAGACTCCCTTGTGGAATCTGAAAAACAAGCTGCAACAGGTCAACTGGTTGCAGGTGTTGCCCATGAAATAAATACCCCTATTGGAATCTGCCTCTCGGCCTCGACTCACCTGCGCTCTGAAACCTTACGAAGCGAAAAGGCTTATCATGAGGGTGATTTGTCTGGCGACGAGTTGGAAGCCTACTTTTCTAAGTCCGATGAAGCGACAAGATTGATCAACTCCAACTTAGAACGTGCAGCAAAGCAAATCCAAAGTTTTAAACAGGTAGCCGTAGACCAGTCTGGAGGCGAACTACGCCAGTTTGAACTGAAAAGTTATATTGATGAAATCCTAATTAGCTTAAATTCCATCATCAAAAAGAGTAAAATAGCCGTTGAGGTCAATATAGATAAAAGCCTAGTAATGGAAACCTACCCAGGCGCTCTGTTCCAATGCATCTCCAATTTGATCATCAATGCCACTATCCACGCCTTTGACCCAGGCCAAGAGGGGATTTTGGATATTTCAGCTAAAATGATGACAGGCACAGATATGGTTTCTATTGAAATTAAAGACAATGGCAAGGGCATTGACCCTGAGAACCAAAAGAAGATTTTTGATCCCTTTTTTACTACCCGAAGGGAAGCAGGTGGAAGTGGGCTAGGGATGAGCATTGTGAAAAAAATTGTCGTCCACAACCTGGGTGGGGACATTACCTTTGTGAGCAAGCTTGGTGAAGGTACTATTTTCGCCATCAACATTCCGCAAAATTTTAGACAAAAAAACGACTTACAAATACTTTAAAAAACCAATCTAATTAATCAAGATAAAATAATAATGGAAAAGAAACCTCTAAATCTAAAAGCTTCTGTCAAAGGGGCAAAAGAGAACCAAAGTGCAGGAAATTTGAAACCTTGGAGGATTCTAGTGGTGGATGATGAACCTGAAGTTCACTCCGTAACCAAATTAGTTTTAGAAAATGTCGTCTTCAATAACCGAGCAATTGAGTTTGTCCATGCCTACTCAGGTGATGAAGCAGGTGAAATTCTATCCACCCAAGAAGGCTTTGCTATTATTTTATTAGACGTGGTGATGGAAACAGACAATGCAGGTCTAGAATTTGTTGAATTTGTGCGAAATGAAATGCGTAATAAGGCGGTACGAATTATTCTTCGTACAGGCCAACCTGGTCAAGCACCTGAAAAAAGTGTGATTGTTGACTATGATATTAACGACTATAAAGCCAAGAGTGAACTGACCTCAGAGAAACTATTTACCACTGTGATTGCTGCACTTCGGGCTTATGAGTCCATTCGGTCCTTAGAGAAAACTCGCATCGGCTTAGAGCGGATTTTAGCCAGTACCGACCAACTTTTTGATGTAGAGTCTCTAAACAACTTTGCCTTTGGGGTCCTAACCCAAATCGGTGCCTTTTTAGGCAGTAGTCCCGATGGGATTTTGTGCCTTCAAGAAGGACAGGAGACAGAACGACCCAAGCTTACTAATGCTGCCTGTACTGACCTACATATTTTAGCTGGCTCAGGTGCTTACGCCAGTTGTCTAGATTGCTTGGGTGATGAAACTTGCCCCCATAAAGAAATGATTGCTATGGCCCGCAAGGCCATTGAAGAAAAGAAAAATATCTTTGAAAATGGTTATGCTGTTTTGTATCTTGATACAAAGCAAGATCGGGCTTCTGTAGCCTTGATGCATGGTGTTAAAAAGTTGGAAAAGGAAGACCTCTTCTTGCTTGATGTCTTTTCTAAAAAAATCTCCTTAGCCCTAGCCAACACCATTCATTTTAATAAGATGGTTACAGCAGAAGAGGCGGCGACCATTGACTTTTTAACGGGTCTGCCTAACCGAAGGCAATTGATTAACCTTGGTGAAACCGTGCTTGCGACTTGTAAGAGGAATAATCTACCTACAGCCGTTGCTATGGTCGATGTTGACCTCTTCAAAAAGGTAAATGATACCTATGGACACGATGCAGGTGATTACATCTTAAAAGAACTAGGTGCCTTTTTAAGGGACAGAGTCAGGGGAACTGATGTTGCCGCAAGATTTGGCGGGGAGGAATTTTGCTTGGTTGCCTCAAATATAACTGTGGAAGCAGCAACAACCTTTTTTACTAAGATCTGCCAAGAGGTTACGGAACTGGTTCTTGAATATAACGAGATCAAGATGGAAATTTCTATTAGTATTGGAATTTCTACCCAGCTTAAGGATCTTGATGAAATGATCAGTGATGCAGATAAGCAACTGTACAAGGCCAAAGAAAATGGGCGCAATCGCATCGAGATCGACTAAGGGCTTTGGCGCTACCAGGTTTCCAAGTCGAAGCTAACTTTTTTTTATCTCTACAGGGTTAGCTCAAAATGATGCCTAAATGGCTCGATTGACTCATTTAGACTTTCTCGAAGGTCTAGTCTTAAGCCTATAGGCTGTTCTAGCCTTCGCTTGTTTTTAACAGGTGACCCTCTGCAATGTCTGCTGTTGAGACATTTTTAAGAGATAGAAAAAAGACACTGCCCCTAGGTTCATTACTGGTAAAGGTGATTTCGCCACCCAGTGCCAAGGCCAATTTTTTACTAATGGCTAGCCCCAACCCCGTACCTGTGAAAGTTGAATTTTTTCCTTTGATCTGTTCAAAGGCTTGAAAAATTAGATTTTTGTTCTTTTCATCAATTCCTATCCCTGTATCTGAGACTTTAAAGGTTAAGTCTACAGCCCTTTTCTCAGCATTTACAAAGTTATATTCTAACTCAACTTTAACCTCACCCTCTGGGGTAAATTTGATGGCATTGTTAATCAAGTTATTTAAGATTTGCTGCAATATACTATGGTCTAATATGATTAGCGGTAAGTCTTCAGGAGCAGGTATAATTCGAACAGAGAGCCCCTTCTTTTGGAGTTCATTTGCAAAGAGGATGCTTAGCTCAATAAAAAGATCCTTGAGGTTATGGGGGAAAGGAACGGCCTCAATTTTCCCCGATTCAATTTTGGAGAAATCTAAAATATCTGTGATTAGTTTTAGAAGGCTCTGCCCCCCATTATAGATAATGTCTAAAAATTCCTTATCTTGTGGCTTGGTCGCTTCTTCCATCATAATCTGTGTGAAGCCAATCACTGCATTGAGTGGGGTACGAATCTCATGGCTCATATTGGCTAAGAAAACAGACTTGGCATAGTTTGCTTCTTCCGCGTCACTCTTTGCTTTTTTAAGTTCATTTTCAAATTCTTTTCTGGCAGTAATATCACGGGCAAAAGATAATAAAACTTTTTTTCCGTTCAATTCAAAGAGGCTGTTGGCGATTTCTACAGGTATCAAATGCCCTGATTTTGTTTTATGAATGGTCTCAAACGTTATGGCGCCTGTCTGGGCTTGGACCTTCAATTTTTCAGCAACAGCTTCCTTACTCAATTCTCCATTGATATCTGAAAGGGGTTTGCCGATCAATTCTTCCTTGCTGTAACCTAGTCTTTTAATAGCACTGGCGTTAACATCAATCAGGGTCCTACTTTCCACATCAATGAGGTAGATCGCATCGTCGGCAAGGTCGAAAAAGGTTTGCTGTAACTTGGTGACAGCTAGAATTTCTTTGGTTTTTTCTTGGACTTGTTTGCGAAGGGAATTCTGCCAAACAAAGGCAATAAAGCCTGTAATTAAAACCGTGACTAAAATAATGGTTAAAGCCTGCAATATAAGCTTTGCAGGGGATTCTTTTTCCATCAGTGGGCCAAACCACTTTTGTTTCAGTTTTTCATGGGTTCCATTGGCAATAACAATAGCTAGTCCCTCATTCAATGTAGCTAAAAGATGTTTCTCCCCTTCCGGAACGGCAAAGCAAAAGGACTGCACAAAGGCATCTAGTGGCGGGCCGACTGTCTTTACATTGCTAATTTCCAGGCTTTTGATCAGTTGCAGGCCCAATAGTTTTTGAGCTACTACAGCGTCATATTTCCCAGAGGCCAAAAGCTCAAAGGCAATTTTAAAGGAAGCGACAGGTTTTATGTGGTTGGAAACCTTATGAGAAGACAAATACTCATAGGCATTATCCCCTTCCATCACCAAAACCTCTTTGTTTTTTAAATCCTTTACGCCTTTTATTGAACTTTCATTGTCTCGGACAAAAATCGCCCCATGCATGGATAAATAGGAGATACTAAAATCATAAATATCTTCTCGCTCAGGCGTTCTACCGACCAGAGGCAAAACCTCAATTTTCCCATCGGCAAGTTCTTGTTTGATTTCACTCCACTGGCCAACCTTGAAAGTCACATCTTTCTTCATGGCCTTGAGTGCCGCTCGTAGCAATTCAACGGAAAAGCCATCGGCTTTCCCTTCTTCGGTCACAACAGAAAAGGGAGGATAGTCAAACTCACTGGCGGAGCTTACAGGGGGTTCTGGTAAAATAGAGGGTGCCTCTTGAGCCATGACCCTAGAGCCTAAAAGGATAGAGCTCAAAGCGACGAGACAGACAAATGTAAATTTTACACTAAAAAAGGTCTTTTTCATTAATATACAATCAGATTGCAGCGTTTTTTAAATTTATCGATTTCCTTTAAAAAACCCGAGAATTGTTGCTTGCTTACTTACTGTAACTTATCTGATAAGTACCGCTCACACAACACTGATAAACAAGATAGCCTAGATTTTTGGTCAAGATGCCTTACTCTGACCGAAAAGTACAAATTCAGCCCATTATAGATTCTAAACAGTTCGCTTAACTGAGTTTTTACATTAATGCTGAATGAGATGAAGCCTAAGAATAAACAAGAGAAGCCAAAAAAGGTTTGAATCCCACCCTCAGGTCTATTAATGATCTTAGTTGGTACTCTGTGGCCTCTTTTAGTATAAAAACCTCTGAAGGTGGATATTCCTCTTATAAAAACAGCACCTTTGATTTAAAGGTATTAAAAGAATAAATTATAAAGCGATTTAAACAAATATTCCTATCGGAACTGAAAAGAGCATTCCAGCCTAATAACTAGGGTATAGAAGACTTAAGGAAAAGGACTGCTTCATGAGGCCGCTATTTCAAAAGGTTCGGTAAAATAAAAGTCTTGTTTAATAGTACTGGATACCCTAAAATCGAATGAGGTAGCATCATTAATTTTTAAAGCTATATCTTTGGGTACAGCCATTAGATCGAAAGGATAAAACTTATGAAAGTCAGCATAAAACTAGCATTAACCTTTGGAATTCTAACGGTTATACTCTTAATAACAGGATTTTATGGCCTGAAAAATCTGGAAATCCTTTCTGGGCTTACCACAAAGATGTATCGCCACCCCTTCACTGTTAGTAACTCTGTTATTACCATTGAAAAGGATATTTTAGGCATGCACCGAAGTATGAAAGATGTAGCCTTGGCAAAAAATAAAGACCAAATGAATGCAGCCATTGCCAAGGTGGATGCTTACGAAAAAGACGTATACAAACAATTTGACATTGTTTATGACAGATTTTTAGGCGATAAGGCCATGGTTGATGCAGGCTTCAATAGCTTTAAAGAGTGGAAACCCATCAGGGATGAAGTAATTACCTTAATGGCCGCAGGAGAAAGAGAAAAGGCTGGAGCCATTACCAAAGAAAAGGGCGCAAAACATGTGGCCTTGATCAATAGCAGTATTAAAAAACTAGGAGATTTTGCAGCCAATATGGCCAAGAAGTTTCTTAAAAAAGCAAATGCAACCAGTGATGAAATTTCCCTTAACACTAAATTACTACTGGCTTTTGCCACTGCAATTGCTGTTTTTATGAGCCTCTTTTTGATTCGTTCCATCACGAAACCTTTAGGCGGCGAGCCTGAGGATATGGAGGAATTGGCCAATAAAATTGCTGGTGGTGACTTAAGTATAGATACTCATGGGGCTGCACATGCTTCAGGCTTAAATCTAGCCATGTTAAATATGGCCATCAACCTAAAAACAAGAGTTGATATTGCAGGTCAGTATGCAAAGGGTGATTTTTCAGGGAAGATCGAACTTGCTTCTGACAGCGACCAACTGGGAAAAGCATTCCAAACGATCCAAACCAGTTTGAGTGGCGTGATCAAAGAGATCAAAGACAATGCTTCTATTCTAACCGAGTCTTCTTCTGAGCTTTCTAGTATCTCTAGTCAAATGACCAGTGCCATTACTGAAATGAGCTCCCAAGCAGGTGCAATTGCATCCTCTTCGGAAGAAATTAACCAAAACATTTCAACCGTGGCCTCTTCTGCTGAAGAAATGAGCCAAAACATTGCAACTGTGTCGGCAACAGCTACTGAGATGTCTAGCAACATGAGCGATGTTTTAGACACGATGGTTCAGGTTTCAGACCGTGTGAATCAAGTGGCAGCCAAAGCCAATAGCGCAATGGAAATTTCCAACCAAGCGAAAGAAATTTCTGGTAAAACGACAGAATCCATGAATATTCTTGGAACCTCTGCCGATGAAATTGGCACAGTTACAGGCTTAATCAAGCAGATTGCAGAACAAACCAACCTCTTAGCCTTGAACGCAAATATTGAAGCTGCCAGTGCTGGTGAAGCTGGTAAGGGTTTTGCCGTTGTGGCCAACGAAATTAAAGAACTGGCAAAACAGAGTGCGCAAGCTGCCGAACAGATTGCTTTAAAAATTAATGGAGTTCAGGGTCAAACAACGGATTCCATTGAAAATATCAATCAAGTTGTGGATGTTATCATTAAAATTAGCAACTTTTCTAGTGAAATCAATGATATGACCCAACAGCAAATTTCCGCTTCGGAGCAAGTGTTAACCAACACGAAAGAAGCTGGTGGCGCTGTTGAAGAAGTAGCAAATCTCATTAGTGAAATGTCCTTTACTTCTACCAGTGTTGCATCTAGTGCGTTAGAGCTGGCTACTGGTTCCGCTGAGGTTTCTAATAACATTGGTCAAATTGCAGCGGTAAGTAACCAAACGGCCCAAGGCAGTACTCAGGTCAATCAAAAGGCGGGGCAACTTGCCTCTGTCGCTAAGAGCTTAAATGAAGTTGTCAGTCGCTTTACCTTAGCTGACTAGATTCCTAGTTTTACTAGCCAACCTCCTGTACATGCAACGCCTCCAATGAGGCGTTGCATGTCTCGTATCCTCTTTTACATGTAAGCCATAAAGGGCTTAAGGACAGTAAATGGTTTCGCCGTTGATTTCTCATTTCTATATTTCAATATTAAATTTTTAGAGTCTATGCAGTAGACCTTTTGCAAGCAAAAGTATTTGTCTTTGGGCACAGCTAACTTGGGGAGGCTACTAAGGTAAATCTAATCCTCTGATTGCGGTGGGAGACTAAAGGCACACCAATGCGGGGTTAAGAGACGCTAAGGGCTTAAGTCGCAGGGGAATCAAATGAAATTTTTGGAGGGTTCTGCGGTTTTTTGCTGTTTCTTTTTGGTCTGTTCTGCACCTAGAAGGACCATTGCAATCCTGGTCTAGGTGTGATGTACATTGAGCCTAAAGTGGTTAGTCCTACGTTGATTCAAGCTTTAGTTTCCGTAGCCAATGGCTCTGGAATGTCGTCGGCACTTTTAAAGTACCAAACCTTAAGGGCATCTGTTTTCCCTCGGACGGTAACCTCTCCAGAGGTCGCCTTAGAAGTATCAATCCCTGAATGGGTTATGACTGGGTCAGAACAAATCAAAAAGGCACCAGCACCTTTGGTTAAGGACTCTAGTCTACTAGAAGTGTTTACCGTGTCGCCAATGGCCGTTTGGGAAAGGGCTGTTTTATAACCCATCTCGCCTACAATAGCCTTTCCAAAATGGAGGCCTATGCCAATTTTTAAAGGTTCCGAAAGGTCGCTAGTCAGCTCACTATTCAATTTCTCCAAGGCGGCATCCATTTCTTTTGCAGCCTGTAAGGCCTGCTTTGTGGCAACTTCAGCGCCCTTGCTCAGCCCAAAAATGGCCATAGTGCCATCACCGATAAATTTGTCTAGGTAGCCACCATTCTTTTCAATCACCGTGCCTACCATTTGGAAGTAGCGATTGAGAATAAAAACCACATCATAGGGCAAACGGTGTTCTGAAAACTGAGTGAACCCACGGATGTCGGAAAACAAAATAACAACTTCTTTTTCTTCACTGATAAACTTATGGGCTTTGCCCACACCCTGCACAGAAGCGATTTCAGGGGAAATTAAAAGGTCCACTTGGGTGTCGCAGGTAGCCCTGGCTTGGCAGGCTAGGCGTACGTTGGTATTGCTTTTAAAGCGCTTTAAAATTTCTCTTTCTTTGTCGCTCATAGGTTCTAAAAGATCGCCACCTTCAGAAACGTAAACCCTACAGGTGGAACATCTACCATGGCCTTGGCAAAGCTGGGCATGGGGAATATGGGCAAAGTTACTAGCTTGCAAAAGAGTCGAACCTGCGGCAACTGGAACAACCTGACCATCGGGGTAACTTATTTTGATTTGTCTGCTATCTTCACTGTTGGCAATGGCCCATCTGGTTGCAAAAATTAAGAAGATAATTGTTAAATAGATACTAGCGCCCTTACTTGCCCAGTTGATTCTATCATTTTCCCATGTTGGTGCTTGAGCCGCCTCTGCACGAACTTCTACAGCCCATTCAGGTTGTATTTCTGCCTTTAAAGCAACTTCATGCTGAGCAGAGACTATGCCTACATAAGCTAAGACAGGAAAGAGAACCAATAACACTAACAGTACATTTTTATAACCTATAAACCACTCTTTTGACTGCAAATAAAACCAAACACCTAAGCCCGCATGAACCACTACTAAGGAGAACATCACAGTCATCATTATTTTGTTGCCCCCACTAGTCATTAAGTCTAATAAAGTGAGTTTGTAACCGACATGAATGCCAAGTAACTTGTCGCTTAAGACAAAAGTGGTTAAATGACCGATGAGGAAAAAGGGAATCAAAAGGCCACTAAAATACTGCCATTTTTGGTATTTGGTCAGACTTCTAAAGGAGTAGCGCTTTAATATAGCCTCGGCTGCACAAAAGAAATGAGTCACGAGGGCTAGGCCAAAAATCCAACTAGTATACTTGGATTCCACAATCATTTCAAACGGTGCCGCTGCAACCTCTATACCCTCTAATCCAAAGATCCCCCCAGCGTGACCCAACAGGTGGAGGAAAAAAATTGAAATAAGAACCCAACCACTGGTTGCGCGAATTGTCTGGAGTTGCGGCATGTTTGACTTTTGCAAAGTTGTTAAATTGTTTTATTTAGGATTCTAGGGCAAAGGTCCAGATTTAGCAATTATCTAAAAGATTTTTCATATGTAATGGCTCATGTAAGTTACTTCTCTCTGAAAAGTCAGAATAACTGGGTGAAGGAATTTTTAGTCGTCAGGCTAGTTTAAAAAAACCTTTTGGTCTTTGCATTTGTATATTCCAAGGAGTAAATTAAAAGGAAACTTCAAGGGGTTGAGCAATGAGTCAAATGTTACCAGTATTATTTCTTACTCACGGTGCGCCTCTTTGGCTTACAGACCCTACCAAAAAAAAGATTCTTGGCCAGTGGGGTAAGGCCTTACCCAAGCCGAAAGCTATATTAGTGTTCAGTGCCCATTGGGAAACCCCAGAAATTGTTCTAGGCGAAGAGGGAACCCATAACAAACTGATTTACGACTTTGGTGGCTTTCCAGAAGAACTCTACCAATTTCAATATCCAGCGCCAGGCACAAAAGAATTAGGCACTAGGGTAGGTGAGTTACTAGGGTTAGACCTTGCAAAAACAACCCGAGGGCTTGATCACGGGGTTTGGGTGCCGCTGGTTCACATGTGGCCTGAGGCAGATGTGCCTCTATTGCAGATCTCTATGCCAAAGACATTGGATGCATCGGGTCTCTTTGACTTGGGTCAAGCCTTGGCACCATTAAGGAACGAAGGTGTGATGATCATTGGTTCTGGTTCTGCCACTCATAATTTAAGAATGCTAGATATGAGGGGAGGTGAGCCTAGCCCAGAGGCTAAAGCTTTTGATGACTGGATTGTTGAAGTGATAAAAAATAAGGATAGCCAAGCTTTACTGAGCTTTGAAACAAGTTCCCCCAGTTATAAAAAAAATCACCCTACAGATGAACACTTTTTACCGCTCATAATCGCTGCTGGTGCAGGTTGGGAGTCGGAAGCGACCTCACCTATTGCAGGCTTTGATTACGCTAATTTAAGCTACAGGATGGTAGCTTTTGGCTAGGTAGCTCGTTAAAAACCCTTTAAGTTTAGTGAAACTAGCTTTTGAGTTGGACTGGTAAATCTTCGCCTTCATCTTCTTCCTCATCATCATGAGAAGAGCTACCACCAGCGCCAACATCACTGTGCATCATGGCATCAAACCGTAAAATGGCTTCTTCTGCAATTTTTACATACTTATATTCTTTAGATGTATCCAAAGCACCAACGTTACTCAACCATTTTATTGCCGTTTCACACATTTCGATCAGGGTGTTTTTTTCTAAGACATTGGCTGAGAATTCAATGGCATTGATCAGGTTTTGGTAGGGTGCAAATTCCGATTGGTGACGAATGGAACGCTTTTTAACCGACTTAATCATGGCTAAGTTGAGTTTAAATACCCTGTAGCCTAGCTTTTTCATGGTATCCACTTCCCTTAAAATAACAGCTAAACGAAATTCAAAGAGCAGCCTAGAGGAATGAACGCCAACAATCTTTAATCTCATAGCAGGCGTTGTGCTCCCCAGATATTTTATCGCTTGGTCTACAAAGGGTTCTAAAATAGGAACCTTCACTAGAGTCTGCAATATTCCCATGGTCATATTTACCATTTCGTCAGCCGTTCCATGCTCCATATTTTTTGTGGGCAGGCCTGCTTTAATGTATTCCACAGCTCGTTTGATCGATAGTAAATCAAAACGGGTATGCATTTGGGAAGATTTGTTAAAGTTTTTACTGATAAAAGCTAGCATGTTAGCGCAGCCTTCCTTTTTTTCAAAAAGAAGATCATTGATTTGCATGGCGTAACTTAGATTCATCCGTAAAGCTGCATAGGGGCCATCGCTGTTGACCGTCGAATAAACGGATACTTGCAGCCGTTTTAGTTTCTCAAGATAGCGAAAGTAGATCTCGAAAAAATGTTGCAGGTTATAAAGAGAGAGACCATCACTCACCACAGCAGTAGCGGCGTCAATAACGCCAAGCTTTAAACCATCGACAATATCTTTATTATCTCCACGGGTATTTTGCAGCATCTTGTTCGTGCAGATGGCACTGAGCATGTACAAATCTCGTGACCGAGGGTGGATGGTAAGCATCTTCTGGATGTCCATTTTAGTGGAGCCAGGTGTTTTAAAGGCTGTGAGTCTAAGTTGGTCTAACTTCTTATCAGAAATATCACCCTTGAGATTCACCTTCATTTTCTTTTTCTTAGCAAAAAGATTGCTAACCTTCCAATAGGAGTCAATTTTAGGAATCAAAACAATGGTAGCTTCAACGAGGGCCTTCTCTGTGGCGACATCCCGAAGTTTAGATTGCCCAAAAACAAAGTCCTTATTAAAACCTTCGGGCTTTTTTTCTAAAAAAGCCTCTTGGTCTTTACGAACGTTCATTTTTTTATAGCGTTTCTTCTTTGCCTTTGCTTCAGCCTTGGCAAGCTTGTGTTTTAAACGCTCTTCTTTAGTTTTTCTTTTAAGCAGTGATTTCATAAAATTAATTCTCTATTTCCATTATTCTACTTATGCCATAGGTAAGTAAAATATACTACATTTTAAATTGGCAGTATGTGTTTTTTTTCACGTAAAGTGAATTTTTTTTAGCAGGTCCCTTTAGCGAAAAGGAATTTTCAAGGAATGTTTCCTGCATTTAAATCCCCTATCCATAAATAAGCCCTGTTAGGGGCCCGTGTAGAAAAAAGAAAAAACTATGAAAAAACTATCTATCGTCTTGAGCTGCATCAGTATGATATTTGCGACCCCTGTTTTTGCAGAGGGTGCTTTTGTACGTGCTGGCCTCGGAACAAAACACCTAGCAACGGACTCCGGTTATGGTGAGTTCTTAAAATATAGATATGGCACAGAAACCCTGAATTTAACAGGGGCGGTGGTGTCTGTAGGCTTTCCCTTTTTGGGCGGCAATTGGCTCTTAGAGCAATCAACTTTGTCTGCAAGCCCGAGCTATACCGACTTAAATGGTACAGCCTCAAGCTACAGCATAGGCATAACCACCCAGCTATTAGGTTATGTGTTTGAACCCAGTTCCGATTGGGAATTTTCCATAGGTTACGGTAAAGATACTTTAAAAAGAAGCATGATCGGTTATAATGCCTCAGTTGTTACCACCAGTAACTTAAGTACCAATAGCGGCAGTGCCGATTCTGAAATCGCTGGCAGCCACTATATGGCTCAAGCGTTATATCGAGTTTTTGGCGAAGGAATTTCAGGTGATTTTGGTTTTAGATATGATAAGGGGACCATTGCCATCCCCGCAGATGATTTGCGTCCTGCCGTCTCACAAGACAATGGTGTAGCCGTGGCTACAGATATTGATTTAACTGGCTTGGTTCTTCTATTCAATTTTACTTACAGGTTTTAAATGAAAGCTCTTACTTTAATGCTAGTCATTCTAACTAGTTTCAGCTTTTTCGGTTGCGCCGATGCACCAGATCCCACCTCTGACAATGCCTCTACAGGGACTGTAAATGACTATTATTCTGTGGGGTCAAGTATTTATCGTTGGCCTAGCGGAAAAAGGATAACAATCCTGCTGCCTGCTGACAGCGATGTTACCACTACAGGCTACAGTTCAGCCCACAGAGTTGCATTTTTAAAAGGTCTAACCGATTGGGATACCACTTTGGTTGGTGCGGGTATTAGCTATGAGGTCGTTACTTCGGGCACGGCTGACATTATTGTTAGCTGGAGTGCTATCTTAGGCGATGGCTCAATTTTGGGTTATGCATCCTCCAATGGCTATATAAAAATGGCTACCAATGTAAGTTCTGGCGCCATTAGTACCGATACCGTTTACACCACGGCAAACCACGAATTTGGGCATGCTTTGGGCCTTTGGTCCCATTCTTACGATACTGCCGATGTGATGTACCCCTATGAAATGGGCGTGACTATATCAGGTCGTGATAAAGCGAACTTAGCTTGGGTTTACACCAAAACTGCCGACTACACCCTTACAGGTGTTGGTTCCACTGTTCAACCTCCCCTAAAGTCTTGCAGCTTTAAATCTGCTTCAAGCTTATAGCCACTTAAACCTAGGCCTGAAAAAGCTGCTTTGCCCCAAAGCAGCTTTCCTCTTTTACTTTTCCCCACTAGCATTTTGATTCTTTGGTTCTTTTCCTGTAGGTTAAATTGCATAGTGGAAAGATTATAAGAAATACCAAATAAAACTTAGCCTTTGTGGGTTTTAAGGTTATATTCTTTTTGCTAAATTAAACCCTTTTCATCATTTTGAATCACCGTTGGAATATTATGAAACTAAAAGTTTGGGTAAAGTTAAGTTTGAGCTATTTGATCCCCATATCCATTATGGTTGTTATTGGGTTTTGGTCTTCATCCATTAGTAGAGAGATCTTACATAAAATGGTTCAATCCAAGGTAAACCAAAGCAATGCCTTACTTGTAAAGGATATGACCTCTCAGGTCATCCAGATTCAACAGTGGTTGACTGATATTTCTGCCACTCGTGGGCTTGATGGCCTAGATGATGGTTTTGATGAAGCGAAAGCCAATTACGAGGGATTTATGAAAAACCTTTCCACCTTTGAGGAACTCTACAAATTAGAAGGCAATACAAAGGGCCTAAATGAATTGGCTTCATTGAAGGCGGCAGTTACTGCCTTTTACAAGACAGGCCAGGTTATGGCTAAAGCCTATATTAAAGAAGGCGCAAAGGGCGGCAATAAAACCATGGGTGAGTTTGATGATGTATCTTTAAAGTTGCAGAAGCTATTGGTTCCCTTTGTTAAAGAACAGGTAACCCAGTCTGTGACTATCTCAGATGAAATCGTAAATATGGTTCATGAGTTTGTAGAGCAGATTGGTCTTTTGATTGGTCTTTCTATTTTACTCACAGGGGCACTGGTTATCTAATTAGTCGGTCTATTACCAAACCTTTGGGCGGTGAGCCTGACGATATGGCTGAGATCACCGAAAAAATTGCTCTGGGAGACTTAAACTTTGCCAGTGATGACTGTGAATTGGCCCATGGGCTTTATTGCAGCTTGCTTAACATGTCTGAGGTCCTGCACCGCAGAGTGAAACTGGCCCAAGAGATCTCAGAAGGTAACTTAAATTTGACCGTAATTCTGGCCTCAGAAGAGGATAGCTTAGGAAAGGCTTTCCAAAAAATGATTACAGATCTCAATCATTTAATTGGGCAAATTATGAGTAACTCCTCTGTTATTGAGCTTTCCTCTCAAAAGTTACAAGCCTTTGCCGCCCAGATGAACTATACGGCCGTTGAAACCAGTGAAAAGGCCAATTCCATCTCAGACTCTAGCCGTTCTATGGGCCAAAGTATCGAATCTGTTGTTGCTTCTACCGAAGAAATGAGTGTTAACATCGGCTCTATCTCAGAATCATCGGTGCAGGTGGGGCAAAATGTAGGCTCTGTTAAGGATACAATTAAAAAGATGTCCGATGCCATTGCAGAAGTTTCCCTGCAGGCGAACAAGGCAACCACTGTGGCCCGTAAGGCCAGTGCTATGTCGGAGTCTGCCAATAAAGTAATGGGGGATCTCGGTATTTCAGCCAATGAAATTGGCGATGTAACCCGCCTAATTAAGGTGATAGCTCAGCAAACCAATTTGCTAGCCCTAAACGCTAATATTGAAGCCGCCTCGGCAGGCGAAGCGGGCAAGGGTTTTGCTGTGGTTGCCAATGAGATTAAAGGTCTTGCCAAGCAATCGGCAGGTGCGGCCGAAAGTATAGCCACCAAAATCCAAGGGATCCAAGAGCAAACGGGTTTTTCCATAGAAACCATCAATAAAATGGGAGCTGTAACCCTAGATGTTACCCAAGCTTCCACAGAAATTAACGAAATGGTGAAGGAGCAAATTACAGCTTCAACGGCCATTGCCACGAGCATGGATAAAACCGAGACTGCCGTAAATGAAATGGCTAGAATGATCGGTGAAATGGCCGATGTGGCCAAGGGTGTGGCAGGCGATACCAGTAAAATTAAACTGAGCTCTGATACCGTTTTAACCAAAGCGGGCCAAATAGCCACTTCCTCCTTGATGACAACTGCTGGAATTGGCGGCGTAAAACAAAGCTCAGAAGAACTAGCAAACCTAGCCGAAGACCTCTCTAAGCTGGTCGCCCATTTTGCCCTTAAACCTGATGAGGATGATCTTAGTGAAGATCAGGCCGAAGAAAAATCTGCTGTTAAGTAATTGTTTATGAGTCAGTAAGTATTTTTGTTTTACTGTAGTAGAGAATGACTGAAGAGCTACCTCTGCAGTTGCAGTCATTCTTTTCAGGTTATTTCCCTTAGTATCCCCCGTAATATTTTATTTCTACGTTTACAGCTAGATCGTCTTGGAGCTTTCTTCTGTCTTTTTATTCAATTCATGTTCTTGTAGATCTTGATGTTATATAATGAATAATAATATTCTTTACATTTTAAGTGTTTAAGTTGTATGTTATTCTCACCTCTCTTTGAAGTCAGCTCAGCTTAGATTTATTTAAACTAAATATAATTTTAAAGTTGAATTTTATATAGGGTCAATCATTCTAATATGGAATTGCCATGCAAGGAAAATATCTTAGTATAAAACTAGGTAAACCATCCCTAGATCCTCATATCTCTTCTAGTGAATGGAAAACACCGATTTGGTATCAAGTTAGAGACTCGGATAAACAGGTGCTTTCATGGTTAATGAGGAATAAGAAAGGTTCTATAGTTTTAACGGGTTACCGAGGAGTTGGAAAAACTTCTTGCATGCTTTATAATCTAAATGAGTATGAAAAAAGAATCAATAGAGGCAGAAGTGGCAACGCAATTGAAGTGAAAAATATTCCCATAAGTCTTTCGAATATCCCGACCGTTGCTGAATTTGCAAAGCTATTAATTTCCAAACTCATAAAATGGTCTGAGGCAAATGATAAATTTTGGTTAGAGAGAAAGGATAGTGAGCAGGTTAGATTTATTATTAGTGACCTCAGGAACCTGCAACAACAACTCATAAGCCATACTAAAAAAAATAAAAGCCTTAAGCAATCATTAGCGGCTGACTATATGGGCTTCAAGGGTAGCTTTATTAATGAGGATGGAGAAACAATAGATATTTTTGACCTCACTGATGCAGAAATCGTTGCTCAACTGGCTAAACATGTTAAAGACTTAATAAATGAAATTAGTAAAGGTAACGCAAAATGCCGCTTGATTATTTCTTTTGACGAAATTGACAAGGTTAAGGCCTTCCAAGAACCAGAAGAAAAGGAAAAAAATACTGCTTTTGAACAACTTGTTGGCAAGTTAAAAGTGTTGTTAATGGATTCTGGTGCCACCTTTTTCTTCGTAGCAGGCAGAGAAACTTTCCACCGTTGGTTAATAGATAAGACCAGAGGTATTTCGGTTTACTCCAGTATATTTGACCATATAGTCGAAATTGAGCCATTTTTAGAAGGAAGTAAGGTTACCCACGGTAACCGCTCTGAATTAGAGGAAAAGGATCCGATTCATACGATCAATAAAATCGTTGATGATTACCTAAGGGCTAAATACTGCCCCTATCAAGTTTATAGCCCCCCAACGATTAACCAGTTCATAAAAGGGCAGTTTGACCCTGATCTAAACAAGTGTGTTTGTAAATACTCGATCCCTAGAGATACAAATGACTGTTATCATAAACAAGAAGAAGAGGAGGTTTTTCTTCCTTGGAGTATTTTTCTAGGTAAAAATCTCCAGAGAAATACCAATACAGAAATTCCGATAAAGGGCATCGATAGCACAGCTCCTGTTTTGCAAGGCGCAACACAGAGTGAGATTAAAGCAAATTGGGTTTCTAAGGTAGTAAGCTATCTCTGGCCTCATAGAGTAGAAATAAAACCAAAGGGGGTGCCTGAACAAATAACAAACCCTTGGTGCAGTTTATTTTCATTGCCTCAAGATGGTGATATTATAAGAGGTTTTCTTCGGTATCTCCTTTGGAAGAGCAAAGGTGTGCCTCGGAAACTCATTCATGAATTAGAGTATTTTATCAAGCCAAGCGAAGAAGAAAATAAAGAGTATTTTCTCAAGCCAGGCGAAGACGATACAGAAGAACTGCTATTTACCAACCAAAATGTAAAAACCTTTAAGTTCTATTCTGGAATGGTAAAGGAGCTATATCTCATGGTGAAAACGGACCATTTAGGGAATGATGACATTCTCAAAATGATGGCTCTCTCAGAAGCTGTGTTGAAATTTTACAAGACAGGTTATAACTACTTTGATTTAAAGATGATTACCATCACAGTAGATCAGGATGTAATTTTTAACCATGAACATTACCATGAGCTTGTTGTACGGCTATTTGATTCCTGGTGGGTGGAGCAAGCTTTTGGGCGCAAGTCCCAACACACTTTTCAAAAACACATCAAAGCTACAATCGAATACCTTTGCCATCACGACCAACACGAGGCAGTTGCATTCAAGCTTCAAAAACAAGATTTTTCTGAAATTCTCCAGTACTATAAAAATTTGGATGAATTAGTAGATAAGCAAAGTGAAACCCAACGGGTGCACTCAATTCGGATTCAATTTTGGTTAGGGCGGCTTTATGTTATGCTTGGCGATGATTTTAAAGCGATAGAATACTTTAAAAAGGCTGTCCGTTTAGGTTTAATTGAAATAGAAAGGGCAGGGCGTACTGAATCAAAAATTAACATAGGAAACATCCGTCTATTAACCCGAATGATGGCCGAGTGCTATATTGATGTTGGCTATATTTTTGAACAAAAACGAAGACTACGTAAAGCTGCGACTTTTTTCAAATCAGCAGTTTTTGTTATCTATCAAAGTGAAAAGCAAAATAAAAAGTATCTCAATTTTCAAGCGCCTGACGGGGAAAATTTAAATGTCTCTAATTCTGAGGAAGAAGGTAGCCCGAAGGAGACAGACACTAATAGTAACGGGCCTCATCTTTACGCAGGTTTGAATAAATTTTTTAAAATTGCTGAGGAGTCGATCGATGGTATATCCAATCTTGGTTATATGCATTGGAAAATGTGCCGTAATAAATCTGCTGAGTATTGTTTTCTACAAGCCGTAATTTGGTCTTTTCATCGGGCTCAAATTCATAAAATTGCCAGTCAGGTCTTATTACTTTCCAATTACTATTTTAAAAACTGCAAAATTGGGGAGGCCATTAGCTGGCTTCAATTATTGCTAAGCAAAAATGGAATTACCCGTCATGAAGAGTCTAATATAACACCAAGCACTTTGATTATCTCTACACGAGAAGCCTTAGCCTGCTGTTATATTAGCTTAAATGAAAAAAAACTTGCCTGTGATCAACTGAAGAAAGCTATGCTACTCGTTGATAAGCATGAAAACCCTAGAAAATTCGGTGAAATCGGCTTGCGTCTTCTACAAATTCAACTCATTAAAGTACGTGAAGGAAAAGCAACTGGTGAAGTTTTTGATCCTGAGAGTAAAAACCTAATTCGGTCACTTTTTTCTTGTTTTGAAGATAGTTATTCTTTGTTTTCTATAAAAAAACATAATGTTATTTCCATGAAGCTACATTACAAGTTTATTTTGTTAATTGCTTGGCATTTTTTATCCTTCTTAGGTCCATCTCGAAAATCCAATACGGACCATGAAGAAAGGGCGCGTAAGAAACGGGCAAAAAAGATTGGTGCTGCGATCAATGAGTTAGAAGAAATATTTTCTTTTTTAACTGAAAAAATCATCAAAGAAATTGAATTCTTTTTAAAAAAAGAACGATTAGATTTAGGTTCGGTTGCAATTTCATTTGGGGAAAATATACCTAACGAAAGCCAAAATGGTGAAGATCAGAATGAAATATATCCCTTCCTTGAGAATAAAAAAACATTATTGGGCCGTACTGATTCATTTATTAAAAACAAAAACGTCATTTGGTCAATTTATCATGTTCAATTTTTTACAGAACAATTGCTCGCACTATGCCTTAGAGGATCCGATAAAGTCTTTTATTCTTATTTTGCCATGGAACCTTCTGGCCGATTGGGCCTATTTTACGATAGTATCTGCAAAAATACTGAGGAAGGTGAAATAACACGGGTTATTAGAAACTTATTACGCTTTGCACAAAAGAAATCTGGTAAAAATCGTATGAAAACCTCCAGTGAAATCCAGAACTGGATATGTCACAAAACACTTGGAGACTCTTTTATGAAGTATTCTAAACATGAACAGACAGGATATAGTGAAAAACAGGCTATTGGGGCCTATGAGGATGCAATGAAGCATTTAAATCAAAGCTTACTTGAGTGTTTTGATGTTAAAAGTATCCCTAGAGACGAACACTATAGGGAACAAAGTCTTTTTAACCGTGATGAAGCCTATATGCTTGCCTTTGATCGCCTATTTTACTATCGGAAAGAAAAATTACCTCTCAATACAGAAATAAAAGAGTTCTTAAACCTACAGAAGAAAAAAATCAGAAGCATAGATCTTTCAAAAACAAAGGTAAAGATAGAGGCTTTAGCAAATGAAATAGATTGGCAGTTATATGATGAGTTTAAACTGCCAGATGATTTTGAGCTTGATGGAGAAGTTTACTCAGGGATGAAAGAGGAAACTGAAACTGCACCAAAATTTATTCAAATATTAAAAGTAAAACTGGAAGAAATGCAAATGAGCGTAAAATTTTGTGACTCCACGGATCACTGTTCTTCGAGAGCAGAAAAACTACAAGCATTATTTGCGGAGTGGGATGATAAGTAAAGTGAAGACTAATCTGGGATAAAACAAAGCTCCGAAGACCTCTCTAAACTGGTCGCCCATTTTGCCCTAAAACCTGATGAGGATGAACTGAGTGCAGATCAGGTGGAAGGTAAGACAGAAGAGGCCGCAAGCTAGGAAATACCATGTTGGTAATCCTAGCTAGGTTGGTGATCTGCTTTAGTTCTAGATGGGGACTACCACCAATATTTGGGGTAGCTTCTAGAAGGTGCGAGGTTATTGACGAGTAAGGCTACAATGAGCATGACCACAGCACCACTCAAGGCAGGTACGATTGCGTAGTAATAGCCAAGGTTGTGAATGGAGTCAGAACCAATCACAGCTATTAATGCCGTTGCGCCACCGGGAGGGTGCAGGGTTTTAGTCAGTTGCATTAAAGCAATGGCTAAAGACACAGCCAGTGCACTGGCCAAAATGGGCATAGTACCAAAATACTGGAAGCAGGCAACGCCTACAATGGCCGATAAAACGTGGCCACCAATCAAATTTCTTGGCTGGGATAAGGGGGCTTTCTTTGCCCCGTAGATCAACACGGCCGACGCTCCAAAACTACCAATGATCATCACCAAGTCTTGTGGCTGCGCCCAATGCTTATGGAGGCCTGCCACGGCGGCAATGCCTAAAAAACTGCCGAACCAAGACCAGAGTACTTCTACTAAGGTAATTCTCGGTGCGCTACGGCCTTCCCCTTTCATCTTTGAAAAATACTTCATTTTTTATCTCACTAAATAGTTGTAAAAGCCTACAGAGCTTTTATTTTGTTAATTAAGGGTTCTTTATCTTGGTCCTTGGGCCCCATTTGAACTAGATTTTTCATGCTCCAAGCGACATGAAGAATCAAAAATGTAATGGTTGCCCAGAGAAGGGCCACCCCTGTTTCTTGTTGCGCAAAAATATCAAATCTAGCGCAGATTCTAGCTGTGGTTTGGCTTAAAATTACCCCAAAAGAGCCAGCCATGGAGGTAACATAGATGCCTGTGGCCATCTGAATCAGTAGGGGTAAACTAGATAGAGAAAGCCTGAGCAAAAACCCACTCAGTAACAGAGTCAAGTGCATGAAAGCATCAATTTGATCCTCTACCACTGCCAGATCTAGGGAGCGTGGTGTCATCCAAAACATGACCATAGCTAGAGCGATAAAAAGCAGGCTCAAGCCCCAAGGGGCTGTGAGTTTTCTCTTTAGGTTGAATAGGCTTGGCACTAAGGCCCCTAAGATCACTAATATTGGGGTTTGGACTAGCATCAAGCGAGTCATGGAATCATCAAAATAGGTGTCTAGGGGGGGCAAGATCACCAAGACTAAAAAAATCCCCCAGAAGAATTTTAACAGCATATTACTCTTTGCTCATTTGGGTAATTAACGTGGCTACGGGCGGCACCCCTGCAAAAGAAGCGATGATATTACCTTGGCGGTTGATTAAAAAACTGCGGTCGTCGTGGATCGGTGTTCCCATTTTATCTTGATCCACCCACATACCCATTTTTTGCAACTTCCCCCAGTAGGAGGCAAGGTCAACCACTTCAGGCCGAGCAAGAACCCAGTTTTCAGGGCTACCAAAGCTAGTCCAAACGGAATTTAGGTGTTTTTGCTGGTCTCGAATTGGGTCGAGGGTAATGGTGAGTAAGGCGAGATCCTTAATGCCTTTTTCTTCTAAGACTCGGTTGATTTCGTTGAAATCGGCCATAGAGAGTGGGCATGTACCTGTGCAATCAAGAAAGCCGAAGGTCATCAAATAGAATTTACCTTGCAGTTGATTCAACTGGATAGGGATTCCTGACTGGCTAATAAGATTTAATTTAGGTGGGGATTGAGGAAAGGGAGCCGCAGACTCCCTAACATAGGCATAACTGGTGAAGGCTTGAAACCCAAGAGTCCACCAATTAAACAGACTCCAAATAATCCCTAAGGCAACCAAGCTGGGCAAGGCTGCCTTAAGGTAATTCATTAGCCTTCTGACCATGCTTTTTTCACGCCTGAGAATACAGAGAAGTAATACATCAATGCACCAACTGCGATTAAAAGAATGAAGCCAACACTAGCTGTTGCAGTAGCTTGGCCAATGGCCGATACGGATTCCACAGGTAGGCTGTCATAGTTTGACATTCTACGTGGAACTGCATTCATGCCGCCAACAAAGAAGGCACCAACAAATCCATAACCACCGATCACGATAGCCCAAAGGCCTTTTTTAGCCATTCCATCTTCTTCTGGTCCCATTAAGAAATAAACAACTCCAATGAAGAAGAAGACTACGCCTAAAAGGAAGTAAGTGTGGAAGTGACCTGGAACCCAGGTAGTATTGTGTAGGTATAGGTTTAAACGGATGGTAGAATCCACTACAGCAGCAAAACCACCGATGATCCAACCCATGATACCAAGTACAAAAGCCAAAGGCACAAAAGACCATTTCATGTCTGATCTGTAAATCTGCATGAAAACACCAAATACAGTAACTACAGTTGCTGGAATCGCACTTCCGTAAGAAGCGAATTGCGCAAGGTATTGAACCCAAATTGGCTGACCAAAGTCATAATAAAGGTGATGGAAGTAAGCAATTAGAACTAAAAAGAATGCAATGTTCCAAGAGATGGCAACAATTTTATTCATTTTCCAAGGGCGACCTGTAAAGATAGGAAGCATCTCGTAAACAGCAGCAACACCAAAATATAGAGTGATGTTTACTAAGGTGTGACCAAATAGGAACACCATGTTCTTCATAAGAAGAGCGTCAAATGTTAAAGATGGGTTAATCCACTGTGCCAAGTAAAGAACTAGCATGGCGGCACCAACTACAGTTGTTAAAGCACCTGCAAGCATGGCAACCATTAAGATGGTCATCATTGGTGGTAAGTCTTCTTTTGGTTCTTCGCCTTTAATGTAACCCCAACCCATTGCAGTTCCAAAGCCGTAGCGGCTAGAGATTGCTCTGATAATGTCTAACTGGCCTAAAAGCCAAGAAACACCAAGTACCATTAAAGAAATAACAGCAGTTCCAATGGCCCATTGTGGGTAACCACCTAGAAAGGGTAGAGGGTAAAGTACATACCAACCGGGTCCAAATCGACCAATCAAGGTAGCGGCGATTAAAAGAACAACACCGATCAAGGTTAGAACATAATTAAATTTAAAAAGTCCTAAACTGGGGCTGGCGTGCTGCGCCGTTAAATACCAAGCACCGACATAGGCACCGACATAAAGAACACCGACCATTCCTAATCCGTGTAGCGTCATAAAAGCGTAGAAAAAATCAGGTGGTAATGGAACCATACCCGATTGGCTGAGGCGCATGCCCAAACCTACAAGTACCAAAATCAGGAAGACAGCAAGTCCTGTAATGGCGTAAACAATGGCCGTTCGTTTGGCCGCTAAGTTATTGTTAGTCATTTTTTATCTCTTTCAATAATGGTGGATTGTTAATGGACAATGAGTTTAGAATTCATAATCTGATGCCCTGCACCACAAAATTCCATACAAACGATGTGGTAGGTTCCAGCTTGATCAAATTCATAATAGATACTGGCAGGATACCCAGGCATTGCTTGGGTCTGGGTTAAAATTTCCCCAGCTTCATTATAGATTCCAATCCCATGATTTACATTGTCAGTGCTAACAGCAAACTCAATTAGCTTTCCAGCGGGAATTCCCGTGGCGGCACTGTTATCCATGTTATTTTGAATTCCTGTAATTTCCCAAGACCACATTTTGCCAGCAACAGAAACAGTATAGTCTGGAGTAGCTCCATTAGGAGGGGTGTAAGGCAAGCCTTGAAGAGAAACAAAAAGTGTTCCCAATGCAACAACGACAATAAATACAAAATACTTTGCACGCATACCGTAGATTTTGGGGGCGACAGATTCTGCCGAGGCAGGTGTCGCAGTTGAGCGGATCAACCAATTGGTGATCGCAAAAATGATCAAGGTGCCCACAAGGGTCAATATTCCAGCATTAAAAGCCATATTACCTGTTCAAAAGAGTAGAGCATATTTGAGGGGCCGATTTTAAAACAAAAAAGCGGCTCCAGGAGTAGGTCTTGTCGTCCTAAAGGGTGGTAATTGGCTGCTCAACCAGTGATCACCTTAAAGAAGTAATTGATTTGCACCTTTTATAATCTAGATTACAGTTTAAAGCAATATTTAAAATACTACTTTTAAAGTTCACAGGAAAAATCCATTGCTTTGGTACAAAAAAAAGAGTACATTCAAAAAGTAATATATTCATGCAATCATAACTTACCTCAGCGATGCGACTAAAAAAACAAACTGATTATTCTTTGCGCGTGTTGATGTATCTTGGCGGTAAAGGTGTAGACTTCTCTACCATCAAAGAAATGGCTCAAATATTTGAGATCTCGCAAAACCATCTTATGAAAGTAGTGCAGCAACTGCATCAGGTTGGGTATGTTGGAACCTTACGAGGGAAAAACGGTGGCGTTTGGCTAGAAAAAGACCCAAAGGAAATTGTTATTGGCGATGTCTTACGAGTAACAAATGAGGATAACGAGTTGGCTGAGTGTTTTATCCAAGCCAATAAGTGTAACATTTCGCCACAATGTAAGTTAAAGCATGTTTTCACTGAGGCTAATCAAGCGTTTTTTAAGGTTTTAGATAGCTATACCTTGGCCGATATGATCGGCTCCCCCGACATCTTCCAAGGTGTCATAGATTTTGAAAGTCCTTCTTCTGTTACTCTACAGTAAATAACTTCCTAAGTGCCTGTTTGCCCACATTGGGTTTAAGGCCTTAGTATGTCCTAAATTTTATTCCTCTGGGTCACCTCACCTTTTGGTTCCAAAGACCCTCCCATTATAAAGTCGTTCCCTAAGCTTTCTTCAAAATCTCTAGGTTATTAGTGGAAACTTATTTGCACTAATAATATTTTTGTGTATTATGTAGTAAAATTCACAAAACTATAACTATTTTTTTTTATTTGTGGGGGTGAATGGAAACTCATTTAAAGGTTAAAAATGGCTACAACTGAAGTTAAACTAAAGCTTAAGAAAGAAGGTGATATTCAGGAACCTATTCTAACTTATGTCAAAAACTACTATACCCCTGATACTGCAGATGATCAATTTATAAACCTTGAGGCTAATTTCAACGGTGATGAGATCGAAATCACAAAAGAATTAGAGCGAGGTTCTACATATGGACTTGCTTATTACATTCGTGGAAGGAACGGAGCAAAACTTACAATAGAAGTTGAAGGCTTAGCTTGGCCTGTAAAATTTACTGTTAAAATCTCCAACCACCATGTTTCCAACGTTATCATGATTCCAGTAACCTAAAAAAGGCTAAACAATGAATTTAAAATCATCAATAATATTAGGCTCTATATTAGTTTTTTGTGCAAATTCTTCTATGGCGCAAATAGAATCTTCAAACGTTAGCATCTTGGGGAAAAAGGTATCTGAAGCGACGGATACAGAATCTAAATTTGAATTTGAGGCCAACGCGACCGATGCCCTCGGCTCTTTAACAATAAGCAAAAGTCTAGGCGAAAATCGTATTTATATAAATGCAAAAGGGCCTATAAGTAAATCAACGGGATCTGGTGATTTCGGAGGCTCCAATGGTATGAATAAAAATGGGACTGTCTATACGATAGGGTTTCTACAGTTTTTAGATTACGAGAAAAAATTTATGGCAGGAGTAAGTTCAGTACAACCCATATGCGAAAGTCGAAGTAATATCAATTTTCAAATTCTCTAAGCAACTATGCACAAATGCAAAATTAAAAAAGAGCAGTAATTACTAGACTCGGGATTTGATGGGGACGCAGATGCTCTTCGTACCCAGTCGATCAAATTTTGCCAAGCAAAGGCAGTAAAAGAATATGAAGACTGCAAAGTTACTGTCACAGCAGGTTTGAGAGCTCTAAGCTTTAAGGGAAGCGAAAACGAATCAGCAGAGAGAGCTTGTAATCATAAAGATCCTACCTATAGACCCTTTGAATTAATGTGCGGAAACCCTGAAACACGTGAATTTGAAACGGAGATTTTAAAACATTATAAGGGAACAATTTCTTACCTTAGATTTGAAGGGTCGATTAGCCCAAATAGATATAAATACTCATTGGCAGATACACTAGAAAATAAAGAGGAAGCCCAAACAACCAAATCCTTTTCATTAGGATATGGGTGGCTCACCAATGAATTTAAGCGTACTGAAATCACAGCCATAAAGTATGAAGGCTATAAAGCTGGAGCTAAAAAATACCTTTGCCAGCCCTATGAGTATCAAGATACACAAATAAATCAATCTAGTGAATGCTCAGATCTAATTATTGGAGCTCCTAAACTATCTAGCTCAGTAACTTTGGCGGTCAAACATCGGGAATATTTTGGAAAAAATGACGATTATGCTTACTCTTTAGAGATTTTTACTAAACTTACAACTGTCAAAAATGACGATGGTGAAGACGTGCAAAAATCTACGAATGGTGCATCGATCCCCATATATATTTTTAGTAACAAAAGTAAGCAACTCCAAGGGGGAATTCGTTTTGATATAGGTGATGAGGTGGTTTCTTCATTTTTCATTTCAAAACCATTTGAATTGTAAAGGATCTTAATCGCTTCTTCAAACACCAAGGAAACCTACCCCGATTTCCCCTGAAGTTCTTCGATTAGATCTGTGACGAAGGTGGGGGCGTAGTTGATCATTTCATTGGGGTCGGTGAAGACCATGGGGTTTTTGGTCACTTCGGAGAATCCATCCAGTACTGTCTTGGAAATGCCGCCGATGTTAAGATATCTGATGGTGATGCCCTTTTGGCCAGCCGCATACATGGCGTGCATGGTGTCGCCTAGGGCCTCTTCGTTGCTGTTGTGGGGGTAGACAGGTTCGCCATCGGTGATGATAACTAAGAGTTTATGGTCCTCTGAGGTGAACTTTTTGGTGATAGCCCTTATGGCCACGCCGTCTCGGTTGCTCCAGTTGGATTGGGCTTCACCCATGCAGTCTAGGTCGGGGCAGTGGAAGAGTTTTGTGGTGGTTTCTGTTAAGGGGTTTTTGCTTTTCGGGTCAAAGTCCGCTTGCATAGATACTTCAGCGGTGTAAAAAAAGTAGAGGTCCACAGTGGAGCCTAGACTTTTAAAGGCCTCAAAGAGCACAGAGGCACAGATCTTCTCCACATCTAACACAACCATACCCGATTTTGTAAGGGTGTAGCTGGTAGAACCACTCAGATCCACCAAGATCTTTACTTCAAGCAAGGGGATATCATGCTCACTGCTTTCGCTTGAGCCTTCGTAAAGATCGATAAAGGGCAGGCTTGAAGGGTCAATGATCCCTTCAATGAGGTTTTCCATGATCAATTCACCGGGGTCAGGCGATTCGATCTCTAACATTCTGCGGTCGAGCTTCAATTCTTCAATCGCCTCTTCCATGGCATCAAATACAGGGCGAAAGAGTCGCTTTAATAATTCGAATTCCTGACTTCTTTGGGTCAAGGTGATGAACTCCACCTTTTGTTTGTCTTTGATTTCCCGCCTCAGTTTACTATCAAACTGGCCTTCATAGTAACTTTGCGCTAATACAGTCGGGCCTAAAAAGGAAGGAGCGCCTGCTGTGGGCATATTGCTTTGCGGGCCTTCACTCACACCTAGGCCGTCCTTTTTTTGATTTTGCTGCCAAACTAAAATGGCTTGGGGCACGTTACTTTGCCCTTGGAAGCCTTGCAGATTTTTCGCATTATCTTTCAGTTGTTGCTCCCGCTCTTCCCTTGTCTGGTTTTTTGGCGCCAAATAACCCCACTGAACCACTCCATTTGCGTCAGGAGTCGCTTTTAAGTCCACATCCACACCTGAGGTGGGTAAAAAGTCAAAATGGAATCCCTTGGGCCTTTTTGCCTTGTCTGTTGATTGACCCGTGTCGATCAAATAGACCAACATACTATCGGGGTTTACGCCGTTGGTGCTTTTGGTGTCTCCCGCTTCGGGGCTGTAGTCTTCCCCTAAAATCTGGGAAATGATTTGGTAGAGCTTGGGCGTTAGCAGCAGACTGTGGGCGACAGTCTTACCCTTCACCGATTCGATGGACTTTAAAATCAGATCAAAGGCCTTGCCCAAGGTGGTGTGGATGATCTTTAATTTTGTTGGGGAAAACAAGATAATCGGCCGAGCCAAAAGATCCTGTTCACGGGCGAGGAATCTAGGGTTTAAGTCGCCTGGGCTTTTGGTGTGGATGCCCTTGGCCGTAAGCATAGAAACAAATTGCATCTTCCAGTTTACTGGCCAACCGCCCCGCTCAATGAGTAAAAACTCGTCCTGTTCCACCAGTTCTAGCCAAGGCTCGTTTTTCTCTTGGGCCTTAAAGTGTTCCCGCCCACGGTAGTCTTCTAAAATATTTAAAACCATATGGCCAAGATTCCTATTTTCTAAGGCCTCTAGGGTCGGTTTCATGTCGCAAATAAAACTTCCAGCTAAGATATGATAACAGACTTCATGGAACAGATTAGCGAGGTACAAGGTGGCATTTCTGTTTTCATGCAGGTCGATTTTTGAATCGCTATATCTATTTTCAAAGGGCGGCAAAAAGACATTAAAACCATCGGTGTAGGGGGTAAAACCTTTGGTTTGGTAAAGGGGCAGCCTGCCCACAAGGGCTGCCATATATTGCTGCAACAGGGGTTGCACCTCGGCAAAATCAAGCCTTGTAAAGTTCTCTAATTTTAAAGCATCCAGTAAACCCGCTTCGGTGCGGCTTTTATCGAGTAGGTAAAAAAGCCACTCTTCAAGGTCTACATTTTCAGCCAATGCCTGTTGCAAGGATTCAAAAAATAGATGCCTTGTTTCACTTTCTTGGCACTGATTTAGGCCTCGATTGATCAGGGGGACATAGCGTTCTGGTTCCAGCTCATGGTTTTGTAACAGGGAATTTAACCAGAGACTCAGACAGAGGCTAAAAAACAACTCCATTCGTTCCTCTAAATCCTCGCTATGAAGCCGCTGGGGGAGTTTATCTGCCAAATTAAAACCACCAGATTCCAGCAATTTTAAAAGGTGGGTCAAAACCCCAAATGCACCCCAACCACTGACTGCCTTGATCATTAGGGAAAAGAGTCTAGATTGTTGGTATTCTGGTTGGCGCTCAATCTCGCCTAAAAAGCGGTAGACGATTTTTTCTTTGTCTTCAGCTAACCGTTTGAGCAGCTGCCCAGCTTGGATTTTGGTCGTTTTGTTTTCTGTTAGTTTCCCTTTCCAGTGTTCTAGCGCCAATTTCCCAGCTAAAATCCATCTGCTTAGGCCTTCAGGGGTTTCTGATTGGGGATTGTTGATCAGCAACCCATGGATGAATTCCTTGGCTAAGTATCTGGTTTTTGTTTTGTAGTAGCCTTTTAGCTCTGCAATTTGACCAGGTAGGGCTTCATAGTCAGACAGGCTTAAACCCAGTTCTAACATCTCTACTAACTTCTTTGGGTCGCTTAAAAGGGCTAAAGTTGGGTGGAGCTTTTTTAAGCCATCTATAATGCTGTTGGTGCTTTTGCCTCTTCGCACTTGCTCGGCTAAAATAGCGGCAATTCTGGGGTAGTCCAAGTCCTTTGAATTGGCGAAGGGGGCCAAGGGCTCGGAACTCAAAAGCTTTAAGCCTGCAAACACAGGTTGTAAAAACTCACGTCGCTTTCCATATTCGGCCAATTGCAGTAGGAGAACCTGTTGGTTTTTTTCTCGGTCTGCAATATCAATGTAACAGCCTTCCACTAGGACTTGGTAACCCTCTTGGGACAAAAAGAGGTGGATAAATTCCTTGATCCAGTAAATGTCTCCAATTTCACGGTAGAGCTCTTTAAACAGGGCTTGGAAGAAGTTGCGGCAATGGTAAAAACCCATGCCCAAATTCCCTGATTGGAACTCAATCATCTTTTTAAATTTGTCATCATAACAAATTTCCAGCCACTGGTGTAGCCCTGTTAAACCATCTGATTGCAAGCAGTCGCAGGCGCCGACCACAATGATTTTAGAATAACTTGCCCGCCCGTAATGGTCGAAAATCCAACGGTGTTCGCTTTGAAGAAAGTAAAGCAGTAGGGGGTTATAAAATTTTCGCTCTTCCATTTCAGCGAACACAGCGGCGGTGAAATCCTCTTCTCTTACCAGTCTGTCTTTTAGCTCCTTCCAATCAATTTTGCTGGCTAAAATTGGCCCCATTGCGTGGGCCTGCACCTTGGGCTTCAGCCCCTTGATGCGTAGCTCTGCCTGTTTGCGCCGCAAGGGCTCGCCAGATTTTGTTTGGTTAAATGGATTGGGTAAACTGACCATCTTTAACGTCCGAAGAGGCCAGCCTTAGGTTTTGCCGTTGGCTTGGCCGATTTTGCCAGTAATTTTTGACGCCTCATAGGGAGTAAACCCTTGGCGCCAGCTAAAGTTAGCAGCAATTGTCTGTTGGTAGCGGCGCCTGATTTTCGAAGCCCAAATTTACCATATGCAGCCTGATTGATGACCATTAAAAAGGCATATTCCTGTGCCTGCGAGGCTGGAACATCCAATGTTTGAGTAAGATAATTGTACTGTGATAATGCCGCTTGCTGGATGCGAGAGGAGGGCATATGCAGCTTTACAGTGGTGAGGTTGGTATCAAGGTCGTTATTTTTAAATTGAGAAAGGATGTCGCCATCTAATTTCTGCATTCCATACAAAGATAGGTTTCTCACATCGGCGCAGAGCTCTGAAATCTTCAATCCTAGCTCTTGGATAGTGAAGTTTTTGGCAGAAATAAAGTCATGCTTTTTTGCCACAGGCCGCAAACATTGGTAGACAAAAAGGCTGTTTTTTTCGGCACTGGCCTTAGCATTTGAAAGGTCGTGAGTTTTCTTTTTATAGGGGTCGATTAGAACCACACCACCTGTTTTCGGGTTGGTGTGAACATCAAAAAAGGAACATTGCTTTTTTGCACCCTTCACAAAGCGAATGGCCTTCCAAGTAACTTCGCAGCCTTCAGGCTGGCCTGCTTCTATATTGGCCTTCTGCAAGGAAACCATGGCCTCGATTTGGGGCAGGAAATATTCAAAATTAAGGTGAACAAAGCGGTCGGCAAGAGCGCTTTCCAAATCGTTTTTCATTCCCTCGGTGGGGTTGTAGGCGACAACTCCAAAAAAATCATCTCCTCCCTTGATCACAGAGCCGTCTCTTAAGGTCACGGAACGCCGATTATCAAAGGCTGAGTTGTGTAGCTTTTGGTTGTCTTCACTCAAGCGGTCGATCTCGTCAGCAAAGTAGAGAGCATTTTCCTGCAAAGCCTTTGCTAGTAAACCTGGGCGAGTGACGGTTACAGTGTTTCCACCTTCTGCCACTAGGTCGGGGTAGCTGATCAATATGGCTTCGTTGACCTTTGGCCCCATTACTCGGCTGACCATTTTTAAGCCGACCTTATCTGCAAAGTCCTCTACAAAGGTAGTCTTCCCTACGCCAGGCGGGCCTGAAAGGGCGATGTGGTTGCCGAGGCAGTAGCTTAAAAAGAGCTGTTGGATCTCGTCAAAACCAGCAATTAGCGGTTGGGTGGAGATGTAATCAAACTTATTTAGGTCTTCAAATTTCATTATTTAAGTCAGGCTTTGTATTTATAAAAGTTATCTCTAGTCTTTATCCTGATCTTGGTGATTTGTCTAAATGACTTTTTTAAAATTGCTACATTTTAGATGGATCTAGGGCGGTATTTGGCTAAAATTTAAGCGTTTAGAAAATGACTTTTTCGCTTATTTGCGTTGTTTGCTGGGGAGTTTGTGTATGGTAATATTTATTACTTAGGGTGCGAAATAATCGCATTTTTTTAAGGTAGAAAGGGGGCAGGAGGTAAGGTTATTTTGTAAAATTGGAGCCGTGGTGGCTAAGGTAGCGGGTCTAAAAGGGGGAGCCTCAGGTTAATATTAGTCTTGAGGTTAGTTGGGGGCTGAATTACTTTAGGCTTAAGCACCCCCTGCAATTGGGGCAGGGGGGGAACTCCAAGACTCCATTACCCTTCAGGGGCATCCTTAGTTTCTTCTTCTTTAGGGCGATATTTGAATTGCATCCCCTTGATAAAGTTACGTAAAATTTGGTCTTGGCACTTTCTGTAATGCTTGTGGTCGGGCTTTCTAAAAAAGGCGCTCAATTCATGTTTGCTAATGCGCAAATCAGCTATTTTCATGATAGCTAGGATGTCTTCAGCCTGTAGGTTCAAGGCGATTTTAAGCTTTCTGAAAACGATGTTGTTGGTTAGCTTTTCTTCTGGCGCTGGCTGGGGGCCATCTTTTTTACCACGTTTTTCCACGATGAAACCATTGAGAAAGCTTGCTAGCTCTACATCGATGCATTCTTTAAAGTCTTCATGTTCATCCTTTTTTAGCCAGTCACTAATTTGGGTACGTGTGACTTCCAAGCCACCTAAACCGAAGATAGAAATCACTTTAGAATCATCTAAATCAAAGGTGTAGCGTACATTTCTTAATACATCATTATTGGTCATGGTTGTCCTAGCTAATTTTTTAAAGTTTGGGTTTTTTAAAGTTAGATTTTTCGTTTTTAGTAGTCTCTCTTGTGCCCTTTTCAGGCGCATCTTTTTTATAATCTAGAGGCTTGATTTTTCCGCTTACAAGGGACTTAAAATAGTCAGGTATTTTAGCCTGAAAGGTCATCTTTTCTTTAGTATGGGGATGAATCAAGGTTAAAGATGCAGCATGGAGCATCAATCGTTTGGCTGCACGGACCTTGTCTCCGTAGACTCGGTCGCCTGCAACAGGGTGGCCCATTTCAGACATATGAGCTCGAATTTGATTCTTGCGCCCTGTGATCAAATCAATCTCTACTAAACTGAAATTTTTACTTTCTTTAATTACCTTGTATCCTGTTTTGGAAAGCTTTCCCTGTTCCGGGTCATTAATGGAGTAAACCTTGTGGGCTGAATTTTCAGCCAGTATGGTTACGATCTCACCTTGTTTTTTAAAGAGAGTCCCGTGAACAACAGCGTAGTAGGTTTTGCTAAATTCTTGCCAGTTGTCTTGTAGGAAATTCTTAGCCTGTTTTGACTTGCTAAAAACCAGTACACCTGAGGTATCACGGTCTAAACGGTGAACAATATGCACCTCAGCCTTAGATTTTGGGTTGCCCTTTTTTACGTAATCATTGAGGTGATAGTGGGCCGTGTTGTCTTTTATCTTCTCGGTGCTCACTGTGAGCAGGCCTGCAACCTTATCTACCACAATCAGGTCGTGGTCTTCATAAATCACAGAAAGGCCCCTTGGTTGGTGCTTCTGTGGTGGTTTTTTAAAGGTTTTTTTCGGTGCTGGCATTGACTTGGTTTGATTTCGCAGGGCGTGTAAGCTTTGTGCATGGGCTTAAGCTTGTTCTTGTCCCTTGCTTGGGTTGCTAGTCTGCCACTAATTGAACCTTTGCAAAACCCTTAAAATTCCATTGCCTGTTAAAATAGAAGATATTGTTTAATTACAGTTATTTGTGGATCTATATCCAGCGGTTAATCATGGGAGCTATCAGGGGTTTTTGCAGGGTAGAGGGTAATGGTCCAAGTGCGGTCGTCTGTGTCAAGCCAACTATTAGGGCTCAGATTTGCTCGACTCATGTCTTCCATAAGATTGATGGTGCCAGATAATGTTTCTGAAACCGAGCCTTGTTTGTGGAAGCTCGTAAATTCCTTGTCGCCACTGGCAATGCTCATGTAGGTAGCGCCTGGGCTCACATAATCATAGGTAAAGGTAGTTCCTGGGGCGAAGGCCCAAGCGGCGGTGGTAAAGTTCGATCTGGTTTGCAGATCGCCGTTATAGTAGTAAATGCAGGCTGTTTTAGCAGAGGAGAGTACCACGCAAGACCAGTTGATAATGGGATTATCTGTGTCTGTCGAGGATTCTGAGAAGGTATTATTGACGTTTAAAACTAAGGTAATTGTCCCCTCGCTATCCTTGCAGCTTGAAACCAGTAGTAATGCGAGTAGCATTGCTACAAAGAGTTTCCCCTTAAAATATCTTCGCCTTTGCATGTCCCTCTCCCAATTACATCAAAGTTACCTGTATTTATCTAACTGTCGTAAGTTCTTTATATTCTAGCTTAGAAGAACAATTATGTAAAATTATTTACATCAATACCTTTGGGGACTTTGGGAATTATCTTTCACAAATAGCTATTTTTAAAATTAAAGCAAACCTGTAATTATAATATATTACCTACAACAGATTGCCAAGTTCCATGAGTAATTTTGCCTTGAGTTCCGGGTTGGTAATAGAGCCTGTTTCAAGGTTAAAGTTGTCGTTAAAGCTTGGAAAAGAAAGGCTTCCTTTTACATCGGCACTAAAAAACTTCGCCGAGCCTAAAGCTTGGGCCAAAACCGAACTAGCCCCACCAGCCCCAGGCGAAGTGGAAAGAAAGAGGCAAGGTTTATTTTGAAATACCCCTTTTTCAATCCTAGAACACCAGTCAAATAGGTTTTTATAGGCTGCGGTATATCCACCGTTGTGTTCGGTAAAAGAAATGATTAGAGCGTCGCTAGCGGCGATTTTAGCCAAAAAAGCTTGTGCCAGTGGCTGTGGTCCCAATTCCTTCTCCCGATCGGCGTTATATAGAGGCATTTCAAAGTCGTTTAGGTCTAAAACTTCTACTGTCGCACCCAAGACCATGCCTCCTGCACAGGTGGCAAGGGCCTTGTTGATCGATTGACTACTGGTACTTGCGCCAAAGGCTAATAGTTTCATGGGAACTTTTATGTTTGGGTTTGGGTAACTAAACTAGTTTTCCTTTGTATATTGACCCATTCAAACTAGAAAAGCCAATTTTAAAGAGGCAATTCACTAAAGCCTCGTCCTTATTTAGTTGGCTAGAGCCCAGTCTTCAAGACAGTTGACTAGAGATCGATAACCAGCTCACCAGCTTTCAAATTAAGCCCCCCCTGTAATTCTGGACTAATATTGCCTTGGGCCAACTCCAAAACATAGGGGCAAATGGCTTTGGACAGGGCAATGGAGGCCGAGCGAGGCACTGCCGCAGGCATGTTGGTTACGGCAGAATGGATGATGCCTTTATGGCTAAAATAAGGCTCCGATTGGGTGCAGGGCTTGGAGGTGGCAAAACAACCCCCTTGGTCGATGGCGATATCTACGACTACTGAGCCTTTGGACAAGAGTTCGATCTGGGCTTCACTTAAAACCGACGGTGCCTTTTTCCCGATTTGGTACACGGCCCCCACTACCAAATCCATGTTAGGCAGCAGTTTAGCTATGATATTCGCCTCAGAAATTTCTGTGTGCACCTCTGGCAGGAGGTCAGTAATGGAGTCTAAAACCAAAGGATTAACGTCTAAAAGGGTAACCTTTGCGCCCATAGAAGAGGCCAACCCAGCCGCTTCACGGCCTGCGACACCACCGCCAAACACCAAAACTTCACCTTGGTTATGGTGATTGGTCCCTCCAAGCAGCACACCCTTGCCCCCTTTGGAACTGTGCAGAAAATTACTTCCCCAAAGCACAGAAAGCCTGCCTGCAATGGCGCTCATAGGAGCAAGCAGAGGGGTGCTGTTGCCGATGCGAACCGTCTCAAAGGCAGTAGCGGTAAGCTTCAAAGCTTGCATTTGCAATGTCAGGTCGGGCCCGCCTGCAAGGTGGAGGTAGCAAAATAGATGGTGACCAGCGGTGAGTAGGGCCAAATCCCCTTGCTGTGGCTCCTTAACCTTTACAATCAACTGAGCGGAACCATACAGAGCTGTGGCATCTGCAACAATATTCACGCCAGATTTTTCGTAGTCTTCATTTAAAAAGCCTGACAAAAGGCCTGCGTTGGATTCTAAATAAAGCTGCTGCCCAGCTTGGACCAAAAATTTACAGTCTTCTGGAGTTAAGGCCACTCGGGCTTCGCCTGTTTTTGTTTCTTTTGGGATTCCAATTTTCATTTTTTCCTCATTTAGTCTTTGAAATTATAATACTAAATTTATGAGAACTAAGCATTAATTATTTTACCTCTGATGCTAAAATCCTTGATCTTTGTAGGTTGAAATAGACATTGCTCAAATATCGCCCTTTCCAGTATAGTTAGGGAAGAATTTGTCCCAAGTTTGATGTGGGAGAGGATTCAAACTACGAAAGCTTTACTATGACTGAAGAAGATCCTAAAAATTTAGAAAACCTAAAAGTAACCCCAGGCACTGGTAAATATGCCAAAGATTCTCAGGAAGACCGCCAAGAACGGCAGGAAAAACGCCAGCACCTTTTAGAAAAACTGGTTCGTTATGAAGCTGACGAGGCCCCCTTGCCCGCCGCAGATGTCTCTTGGTTACTGGCAAATGTGTTACACTTGCCCAATAAGGTGGCTGGGCCTAATGAGCTGCCTACAGGTAGCCTAAGGGAAAGCCCACTTGGTTTTGAAGGCTTACAAAAACAGCTTAATATCTACAATGGTAAATCTGCTCAAAGTGGTAGTTCTAAACAAGAGCTTATGGCCTTGTTGCAAGACCATCACCCAGCAAAGCTAGAAAAGGCTTTTTTAAGAGGTGGGAAGCTGCTTAAAAACATTGAATCACGGGCTGGTAGTGGCTTTTGGTCTTTTTTCACCTTAGAAACCCCAGAAGACAACCAAGCCGTAAGCAATTTGCGTTCGAAAATGAGCAACTTGGTCCATGTCCTCTTGAGTTTAAATGCAGCAACTAAAGTTTATGACAAGTCCGTTTACAGTCCACTGGAAGCGAAAAACTTTAAAAAAGAATTTCCCTACCAATACGAGGTTGATTCGCTAGATGGCCTATTTTCCCTGCTTAAAGCCCTGGTGATTTCAGTGAATCATGAGGGGGAAGATCTCTTTCGCAGCCTTCTGCCGAAAAAGAACCAGTATATTGTAAAACAGGGGCAGCCAAGATTTAGCGCCACAGACCGAAGCCACAACTCCCAAAAACTTGCCAAGTTTAAGGAGTCTCTGCAAGCCTTTGAAATGGCTTTAAACAAAGAGGCAGGTCTAAACCAGTTTAACCTTCACTGGCTGACAGATACCTATATCCGCTATTTGCATAGTCTTAAAGCGAGATTGATCTATGAGATCTACCAAATTAAATATGCCGAAGGTACGGAGTTAGAAAAATTAAAAACGGAACTTTGGAAGGTTTTAAAGTTGGTCAATTACCTTTTGACCTTGGGCAATTACTTAAAGGATTTTAAAAAGCTAACGCAAAACTTAAGAGACCCAAAATTTCGCTTAAGTATCATGGCTGGTCCCCGCACAGTGGATATTAAAAATGCCATTGCCGGTCTAAAAAAGAGTGGTTCTGTCGCAGAAAGTACCCCCGAAGCCAGTAACTACTTTGTTAAGGGCATGAAGCCTAATGACTTGTTAAATATGGTGATGAAACATGCTATTTTACTGGCTAGAATACCAAGTCTTAAGGCCCATGCAATAAGGATTGCCGACCTGTTTTTTACAGCCCAGAATATCCAAGTTCAATTGATGGGCAGACGCATTGTCGCCACCACCTTAGAGACAGAGTTTAAGCTTGCCATTGCCTCCTCAGGTGCGATTCGCCAATTTCAATTGGGGACGCCTAAAGATGACATCTTCGATGTGCAAGTATGCTCAACAGATTTAATGCGAGATGCTAAAGAGCGTAAGGAACAAGTAAAGCTAGTGGAGAACCTCTATAACTATTGCACAAAAACCATTGATAAGTTTGCCAGCAATATTGAGATCAACTCCCAAGCGGCGGTAGACCCCTTTCGCAAGATCATTTGGATCATTGAGAAAATTCAGGTTTTAAAATTAATGAGCGGGGAACTGGTTCGTGAAATTGACAAAAAAGGCCCAGAATATATTAAAATATTAAAGAACCACAATAGATTCCCCAGTGAGATCTCAGTGGTGAACCAAAAGGGGGAGTCGGAAAAAATCAATCCTTTCTTGCGCTTTAATTCCCTTGCTGATTCAGGTTTAATCCAGTTAGAAGATCTCGCCTTTCATCATAAAAAACAGAGGGCAAATGCCAATAATAGAGCGCCAACAGAACGCAGTCGAGGGGCTGGCAAACGCAACTAGACTGTTTTATTACCTGTCTTGGGCTAGGAATTGGAAGCCAGCTGACCACAGGCGGCAAGGACATCCTCCCCCTTGGCCTTCCTGATCAAGGTCGGCACCTTGTAGCCATCGAGCACCTTTTTAAAGGCCTCAATCACCGCCAAAGTGGGGGCTTGGTAGTTGGAGTTTGGGAAAGAATTAAAAGGGATGAGGTTAATATAGGCCTCTTTTCCTGTTAGCAAGGCCCCTAGGCTGTGGGCTTCTTCCGCTGAATCATTCAAACCTGCAATCAGCAAATATTCGTAAGTTACAAACTGCTTTTTTTGTAAGGGGATATCATCAATCGCCGCTAGCACTTGGTCCAAGGGGTATTTTTTGTTCATGGGGATCAACTCACTGCGTACTTGGGGGTGAGTAGAATGGAGCGAGAGGGCCAAATTCACAGGGGGCATCTCTTTGACCCACCGCTTTAGACCCGGCAAATAGCCTGCTGTGGAAAGGGTTATCTTTTGGGAGCCAATGGAGCAGCCTGACTGGGAGAGGAATATTTCACAGGCCTTTTTAACAGGATCGAAGTTGTGTAGAGGCTCGCCTTGGCCCATAAAAACAAGGTTTAGGATCTTTAAACCATCCTTTCTATTAGCCAGTAGCCACTCCCAAGCCCCTAGGAACTGAGATATAATTTCAGAGGTGCGTAAGTTGCGACTTAAGCCTTCGGTGCCAGTAAAACAAAAGGAACAATTCATTGCACATCCCACTTGGGTCGAGATGCACAGAGAATATTTGCCATGAAAGGGAATCAATACCGATTCCACTTCCAAGCCATCTTCCAACTTAAATAAAAACTTCACAGTTCCATCTTGAGACTCTTTAGCCAGAGAAATAGGGCTTAAGGAAAAATCTAGATGAGCTTGTAAATATGTAATTGTAGCCTTAGAAACTTTAGGGAAATCGTGCCCCGTGAGTTTCTTTTTATAGTGGTGGTTGTAAATGACCGAAGCTGCCGATGGGTTTAATGCCTGATCTTGTAAAAGTTGGCTTAAATCTTCTAGGCTAAGGCTGTAAAAGGATTGTTTCAAAGGGGGTTCTGGCCCAAGGGCCTTAATCGATGTCACGGACGTGAAGCAGCCCTTCTTTTATCAGGCGATTGATATGTTCGTCGTCTAAAGAGTAATACGAAGCCTTGCCCACCTTTCTAAAGATCACTAATTTCAGGTTTCGTAAGATCCGTAACTGGTGTGAAACCAGAGAATCACTAATCTTAAGCATCAGGGCGATATCGCCAACACAAAGCTCCGTTTTTAACAGAGCGCAAATGATTTTTAGTCTTGTAGGGTCGCTGAGCGCCTTGAAGGTTTCAGAAAGCTCAATGAGTTCTCTCTCTTCTGGTATGGTCTTGAAGGCCTTTTTTACAGAGCTGAGATTTACAAAATTATCTTCTGGTGTTTCTGGCATAAACTAATGGTTACAAAGGCTTCGTTTGGGATCAAAATTTCTTTTAGTTTGTATCAAATGGCTCTTTGCTTGTCAAAGTTTGGGCCTTCCTGACCTTTTCGTTTTGGGTTAATAAAACTCCTTTTCAAACACCAGTTTGGCTCTATAGTCCTCTGAAGCATCAGTCATCCCAAAGAGAATACCCAGTTCCCATTTGATGGTTCCATATTTCTGGAAGATCACAGGCCCAATGATGTGACTTTGGTTTTGGTAACTGTTTAAGTCTCCCCAGTTGCCCAAGGAATTGTAATATTCAATGGCAGGCGAGAAGTTCCTTTTTACACGGTATAGCAACCTTGCAGCGTTTTCCACTTCGGTCTCTCTGTCACTGGAGGCAATTTTACTTACAAAAGTAGGGTTCCAAGTGATGACTAGGTTAGAAAAGGATTTCTCTAAGAGCAATTTAAATTCAAAAAGATCATCTTTGTTAAGATTCCTATTGTAGCGTTGGTATTCGATGTAAGTGCCTATATCTATAGGTAATTCACCCTGTTCGAAATACTGCTTCAAGAGTCTTAGTTTTGATTTTTGGTACTCAAAGTTTTTGGTTTCTGAGGTTTCAAACATCCCTAGATACAAACCGACTTGGTGCATTGGGGAAAAGGAATACTCCATCTCAAATTGTTGCTGCGTCGTTACAGCGTCCGACTTCACGATGTGATCATGGTAGTACTCAACTGCAATTTCACCCTCTTCCACGAGAGGGCTATACACCTTTTTCGCACTCAACTGAGGCGAGGTGAACAGGGACAGAGCAAAGGTTAAGGTAAGAACTTGAGCCAGTTTAGCCTTTGAGCTAACTTGGGCTTTCCCCTTTAAAAATAGATAAAGCGCAATGAATAGAAGATAAGAAAAGTAAATCATAATTTCCATTAGAGTAGGGTTTGAATTGTAGCCAAAAAATACGGAGAATAGCCCTCCCACTGTTGACCGTTCCGAAAGTAACCATTCGCTGTTCCAAGCTTCATAGCCAAGGGCTGGAAGCATGTCGATGCTGATCAAGACGCCAGCTGAGGAGGCCAGCATGCCAGCGGCTACAAAGAGCAACAGCAAGGTAGTAGCTTGAAAAAATAGTTTAATGTTAACTTGGGCAAACTTTTTAAAGAGCACCAATACCAAAAGACTGGCTGAAACCATTCCCAGTAAACCTGAGCCAAAGGCGGAGGCTGTAGAAATTGCCGAGTTGTTTTGCACAAAAAGCCCGCCTAAAAAGAAAACCAATTCGATTCCCTCCCTTAAAACTGAGAAGAAAACTAAAAAGAAGATGCCAGCCAGTTGCCCACTAGAAAGGGACTGATCTATCTTTTGTCTTATTTCAGTAGATATTTGTTTAGCTCTACTACTGACCCAGAAAATGAAGGTGGTAATGAGGCTTGCTGCAAAAAATAAAATCAAAGCATTAAAGACCTCTTGGCCCATGCCGTCGAAAAGATCATAAATCTGTTCTGAAACGGCGGCAAAGATCAGGCTACCTAGTAAGCCTGCAATGAGCCCAAAAATTACGTAAACTTTGGCCCTAGTTTCTGCCCGTTCGTTCAGCAGGGTAAATACGATGCCAATCACCATTGCCGCTTCTAGGGATTCACGGAAGGTTACGAGAAAAATTCCTGTGTTCATTCTGCTACCACCTTTCCCTTTGCCGTTTCCATGTGAAATTCCCCAAAGAAGTCGTATTCACCGGGGCTTAGGGGAGGTAGAAACACCTTTATAGTTTTGCCACCCCTTACAATTTTTTCTCTATTTAAAGAAAAGGATTCAAATTCTTCCACCGTTTCATCTTGGTTTTCCACAAGAAGCAGGATCTTTACCCCTGCTGGAACCTTCACTATTTCAGGTTGAAATTTATGGTCTTTGATAATGATCTTTACCTTTTCTAAAGCAAAGCCATGGGCCCCAAAAAAGGTGCAAGCCAACAAGACCAAGAGGCCGATTTTTAAGTTGGGGTAGTTATGGTTAATATTCATAATTCCTTAATCCTTGAAGTTTGCTGGTTTGGAACCAACTAATAGCTCTGCCTAATCTGAAACATCTAGGGATAGATCAGAGGATTTGGCTTAAGCTTGTTTGATATGCTGCTTAAACATATTAACAGCTGTTCATATGAATGATTTAACAACTGTTTCAGGGTCGTTGTCAAGTGGATTTAATTTGTAAAGGTAAGGTTTTGCTTGGTATTCTGAGAGAACATGGTATAATAGATTCGTATTTTCAGTATGTTGAATATACAAGCTCATATGAAGAGATGAGCAGATATAGTTTTGATTATTGTCGAAATTTTACTTAAAATCAAAATATATGAAATTAATTTTGAGGTAAAATGGGTAATTTGAAGACCAAATTCAAATTTAAAGAGCAAGATTAAGTGGATATTGTCTCTACTCGCGAAGCCAAAAATGGCTTGCAGGCGCAGTCTTATAGAAATGCCAAGCGAATGCTTGGGTATAAAAGGTGGGGTCTGGTTAAGTTAGCTGTCGCATTCAGGGTAGCTTTTAACTTTACTACCCTCATGCTGGAAAGGAAATATTACCCTAAGCGCTTTGTGGGCAAGGGACGTCTTTATGGTGCATACAGGCGTTGCAACTGGCTGCAATTTTTTCAATTTCATCAACGGGAAGGTCTACAATTCTTTCGCCCTTCTGGGATTCAAATTCCAGTAGGCAATCTAAAGAATCAGGGCTCTTTTTACACTGATCAATGAATTCTCTTAACTTAATTAGTTTTTCCATTTTATCGTCCATATTGCTCCCTCCAAGGAATAATTTTAATATATTGAAATAAATGGATTCAGTTTTATTTGGCTATTAATTACTTTCTTATTATCTAAGAATAGAAAGATATTTAGGCAGTTGCAAATAGGGTAGTTACCCTAATTATGAAGGAGGGGAGTCCAATTTTAAGGAGTTAGTTTGGAAAACATGGAATTTCTTATTTTATAGATTTTCTTTATCCATTGTTTTTATAGACTAAATGATTGCATTTGGAGTTGTTTGCTATCGACTAGGGTATTTTGCCATTTGAAATTACATTTTTTTACACTTTTATTTCATATTCCAAAGATAGCGTTAAAATTTAATGGAATTTATCTTTTAGAGAGGAATTATTTTCAGCGGGAGGGCAACTAAGGGACAGCTGCCCCCCACGTTTTCAAAGTTTTAAGGGGGCAACTTCAATGGGAGAGGTTTATTATAGGACTAAAAAATATCTAAAACAGACTCAGGTGGTCTGCCAATGGCAGCCTTACCATTGGCTATAACAATGGGCCGCTCAATGATTTTAGGGTTTTGAATAGCAGCTTGGATCAAGTCAGCGGCAGTATTATTTGAGTTTCCCAAGTCCAACTCTTTGTAGACCTCCTCTTTGGTTCTCATAACTTCTCTGCAAGGTTTACCCAAAAGGCCCCAGACAGACTTTAACATTTCTTCAGTAATGGGTTCTTTTAAATATTCAAAAATCTCAGGCTCAAAGCCCTTTTCAATCAATAATTCTAGGGTTTGGCGGGATTTACTGCATTTTGGGTTATGCCAGATGGTTACTTGGGTTTTTGAAGACATGTTTCTCTTTTGTTTGAGTTGAAGTGTAGGTTTTTGTTTCTATTTATCGGTTTTTTGCATCACTAAAATATCCCGCACAATGGATTCACTCATCCTGTGGGGAGCGGTGAAATTTAGAACTTCTAAACCTTGTCCGCTAAAGGCCTCTATCAAGTCGGCACGTTTGGGAAGATAGTTATTAAAGCTCAATACCATAACGCCATTTGGCTTGAGGCTCGCCGTCCACTCCGCTGCGCAGGCCTTTAAAACCTCGATTGGGTTGCGTGTCTTTGCTGTGGTAAAGTGCTGGATACCATAAGGAAGGTCTGTAATAAGAAGGTTGAATTTCTCTTTCTTTAACAGTCGGGTGGCCTCAGTGGAATCGCCACAGATCACCCTGAGATTGGTATTGTTAACGGAAAAGTCTAAAAATTTCTCATTGCCCTTCTTGGCGGCCTTGGCCGCGATAGAACCTTCTTTCAGTTGGTGTTTTTGTCCGTGGATTTTAGTCCATTTTTTTATGATTTGCTTAACTTCTGGGATTACCATTTCGTCTTGCTCAATCCCCGTTGCTTGGCAGCCAAAATTTAAGGCCCAAAGCAAGGTTGTTCCCTTGCCGCACATGGGGTCCAGCAGCTTTACTTCCTTTAAACTTTTATATTTGATGGATGCGAGCCCTATATTTAATAAGAGCTGAGTTAAGGTCTCGTTAGTCTTGCCTTTAAATTTTGAGCCGTAAATAAAGTCTTCATGGAGGGCAAAGTTGGAACCTATTTCCAGTGGAACTAACGAGCCTTCCAGCCTTTCAAAAATCCCATAGACCACCGACATTCGGGCCAGTTTGTTGATTTTTCCCTCATCTGTTTCAAGATGAAAAAAATCCATCTCGCCAATGGAATGGTGAGAGAAGTCCTCAGAGCCTAAAACCCAAGCTAACTCAGCTTTAGCAACCTCAAGATAGTCGTTAAAGTAGGCGCTTTTTGCACGGGGAGAAAGGAGTATTGCTATTGATTTCATAAGTTATTTTCTATTAACAAGGCTTAAGGATTCTCGGACAATTTGTAACTCTTCATTGGTGGGGATCACCAAAATTTTAACTTTTGAAGTTTCCCCGCTGACTTCAAAGCCTGTAGGCTTGGCGTTCCTAACGCTATCCAGCTCTAAACCTAAATGTTCTAATCCACTACAGACCATAGACCGTAAAAGGGAGGAATGCTCACCAATGCCTGCCGTAAAAATTAGGGCATCCAGTGGGCCTGTGATTGCTAAATAGGCACCAATATACTTCTTAATGCGGTAGGCCGTCAGACTTAAGGCTAACTTGGCTTGGGTTTGGGCCTTAGGGGCACCCGATTGGTAATCTTCACAGATTTCTCTAAAATCCACCTTGCCCGTTAGGCCCTTCAGGCCTGAGCTTTTGTTTAAAATTTTCTCAACTTCGGCCAAGGTTTTACCTGTGTGCTCCACCAAAAAACCCAAAATAGCTGGGTCAAGGTCGCCTGAGCGAGTGCCCATAATCAAACCTTCTAGCGGCGTGAGTCCCATAGAAGTATCTACAGAAACTCCATTTTTAATAGCGCAGGCGCTGGCCCCATTGCCAAGGTGCAAGGTGATAAAATTACATTGCTCTAGGGGCTTATTTAAGTGATCTGCACCTAGATGAGCAACATACTTGTGGCTAGTGCCATGAAAGCCATAGCGGCGAACGCCGTAGTCTGTAAAAAATTTGGGGTCCAGAGCGTAAAGATAGGCTTCCTCAGGCAAGGTCTGGTGAAAGGCCGTGTCAAAAACAGCAATCTGTTTGGCACTTTTAAAAACCTCCATTGCCGTTTCAATCCCTAAAATATTGGCTGGGTTATGGAGTGGCGCCAAGGGTACACAGTTTTTTATGGCCTCTAAGGCCTGTGAATCAATGATTGTAGGTTTGGCAAACTGAGTGCCTCCATGGACAACCCTGTGGCCAACAGCTTTGATTTCAGAAGGATCAGACAAAAGACCTTTTTCTGGGTCCAAGAGCAAAGCCAAAACCTGCTCTAAACCCTCCCGATGGGTTTTGATTTCCTCTTTGATCTTGATGTTAATTTTTTTAAAGGGGTATTGATAAATCAGATCCCCCTGAGGCTCGCCGATTTGTTCCACTAGGCCATGGGCAAGCATGGTTTCATCTTCAAAAACCTGATACTTTAAAGAGCTTGAACCTGCGTTGAGTACTAATATTTTCAAGATTTCCCCATTTGGGCTTGGATGGCTGTGATGGCAATGGTATTGACGATATCGGCAACCAAACAACCTCGACTCAAGTCATTCACAGGCTTATTTAACCCCTGTAAAACGGGCCCAATGGCCACGGCTGAGGCGGAGCGTTGTACCGCCTTGTAAGTATTGTTGCCTGTGTTTAAATCGGGGAAAATAAAAACTGTGGCTCGGCCAGCAACCTGTGACCCTGGCATTTTACTCTTACCTACATTGGCATCCACGGCAGCATCATACTGGATTGGCCCTTCGATGAGTAGATCAGGCGCCAATTTTTTGGCTATTTCTGTCGCTTCACGAACCTTATCTACATCGGCGCCCTGCCCACTTGTGCCTGTTGAATAACTGAGCATGGCAACGCGAGGCTCAATGCCAAAGGCCCTTGCCGTCTCGGCGCTGGAAACTGCAATTTCAGCTAATTGCTGGGGGTCGGGGTTGGGGTTTACGGCACAATCGCCATAGACTAACACTCTGTCGGCCAAGCACATGAGAAAGACAGAAGAGACAATGGAACAATGGGGCTTGGTTTTAATGACCTGTAAGCTCGGGCGAATGGTATGGCCTGTTGAGTGTACAGCGCCTGAGACCATGCCGTCGGCGTGACCAAAATGCACCATCATGGTGCCAAAATAACTGACATCGCTTAAGGAATCCTTTGCCTGCTCCAAAGTGACGCCTTTCTTTTTGCGGATTTCCACTAAAGCCTCGGCGTATTCTTGAAAATACTCTGATTGCTCGGGCTGGACGATCTTCACATCTTTTAATTGCAGACCCAGTTTTTGGATTTTAGCGGCAACCTTTTCTGGGTCCCCCAGAAGCGTGAATGTAGCTACTTTTCTTTGGTGTAGAATTTCCGCAGCCTTTAAAATTCGTTCGTCCTCCCCTTCTGGCAATACGATATGTTGTGGGTCGGCAGAGGCACGTTTGATCAAGCCAAACTCAAACATTTTTGGCGTTGTCGTTTGTGAGGTAAAGGCAATGATGCGTTTTTTCAAAGAGTGAATGTCCACGTGGCGCTCAAAAAGCCCCAATGCTTGGGCGATCTTTTGGGGATTATCTGGTTTGATTTCCGTGTGGATCTGTTCAATTGCCGTTGCCGCCTCGTAGGTCGCCATGGGAACAGATAAAATGGGAATCAGATGGTCGATGCCTTCCACCAACTGGCTCAAAACTGGGTCGGGCTCAAGGCCACCTGTAAGGAGTAAGCCTGTGGGGTGGGGCATAGAATGGGAGCGGCAGGAAGCAAGGCAACCTAAAATGATATCTAACCTGTCACCTGGAGAAATGACCAAGGAGTTTTCTTGCAACCGAGGTAAAAAGTTACGCAGCTGCATGGCGGCAACATCGAAATGCTCCACTTGCCTACCCAATTGGTCGGCACCAAATAAAACCTTAGCACCTAGGTTTTCTGCAACCTCACTCATGTTAGGTCTGCTCAATTCAGGTGTCATAGGTAGGGCAAATATAAACTCTAAAAGGTCGCCTAGTTTGGCGTGGAGCTCTGAAATACATTGGTCATGGCCCTCTAAATCACAGTGATTTAAAATAATCCCAATCACCTCGGCCCCTCTTTCTTTGTAAGACTCTACAGAAAGATTCACATCGGTATAGACAGTCTCGCAATCCTTATTTTTGGCACTGGAAACCAGTAATGTAGGGGCGTTTAGATTCTTGGCGATTTCAGCATTGACATCAAACTCTACAGAAGAGGTAATCCCTTCAAAGTCAGAGCCCAAACACAAAATAAAATCATAGTCATTTTGCATGGCTGCATAGTGTTTCAAAACTCTATTTACAACCTCTTCATGGTTTCCTAAAGCTATTAAATTAGCGGCCTCATCGGCGTCTAGAGCGTAGCACTCTTCAGGGGTTGCATCTAAGTCAAAATATTCGACAATCAGCTTAATATCTTTATCTACCTTGCCTGCATGCTTGTGGATGATGGGCTTAAAGAAGCCCACTTTGCCCAAATTTCTAACTAAAATTTCCATCACACCCAAGGCGATGAGGGATTTGCCACTTTTGGCTTGGGTCGCTGAAATATAAAGGATTTTAGACATTAGATTTTTCTATGATAATTAAAGGAGCGTGAGCTTTCTTTAATTTATAGGTCTAAGGTCTTTTTTGCAATGGCTAGGGGCTAGGAGATTTAACTTTTGTCTTTAAAAAACGAATTTTAAAAAGCCATTGATCTGGTTATATTCTAAGTGGGGCCGTAGAACTTCGCCACTGGCGTCTTCACTAGAGTCAAGGTCTCGGGTTGCCACATAGCTTAGGCCAAATTTCAGGCTATCTAAAACATGAAATTCTGTAATCACCGAGCCTGTAAGGTAATTGCTGACACTGCTCAAGTCAAAATGCCTTTGGGAGAAGAAAAAAGAACCTGTCATTTTAGAGGATACATAGGCTGCTTCCAGCTTTAACCAGTCAAAATTTAAGCCTATGCTTGGGGAAATTTCCCGCACCTGCATATAGGCTGCTTCCGTTAAACTAGAGCTAGGGCAGCTATCCCAATTTGTAACGTCGGTGCAGTCCCTTTGTTCTGTCTGCCTTAAAGAATGAAAATAAACCCCAAGGTTCAAATAAAAAACCGACGCCTCTAAGCTTGGTGATATAAAGCCAATGGTAAGGTCTTCTTGCACAAAGGGGATGGGCGCCTGATAAAGCTTTTCTACTGTGTCTGTGTAGGAAATAATGGCGTGATAGTAGTAGGTAGAGCTACTACTGCTTAAAACCAGGCTTGCATTGTTATCTTCTGCAAAGGTTGTTTTTGGGCCAGCAGCAAAGACTAGAGCAATCCCCAGAAAAAGCTCTAGCATAAGGCTAAACCAGTGGTTTAGACCCTGTTGGGGAGACTTTAAGGCGATTGAATGTTGCTGTTTTATCATAAAGTCAAGCAAGTTTGAATTGAGTGAGCTTAGTTCTAGTGGGTATATAGCTAATTATCTTCTCTAGGCGAGCCCCTAGAAACTATATATAGTATCTCACATATTTTAAAAGGAAGGAATCAAAAAAACAACCTCCTAGGTTTAGGGCGAAAATAGATGAAACCTTCCTTGGTACTTTTTACGTCTACTCCAATTTTTTTAGTATGAAAATTCACTCAATATTTGTTCTTATTATTTTTTCCTATGATATTTGAGATTAGTTATATAAACTGGTCTATAAATATTAACTAATAAAGGTTTAAAAGATGGATTTACAGAAAATTTTAAAGTGGCGCTATGCTGCCAAGGCTATGAATGGCGAGGTTGTAGCTGAAGAAAAGGTGGAGAGGATTTTAGAGGCCATAAGACTTGCACCTACATCCAGCGGGTTGCAACCCTTTGAAGTTTTTGTGATCAAAAATCAAGAATTAAAAGAAAAAATCAAAGCCGTTTCTTGGAATCAATCTGTTGTTGCCGATTGCTCCCACCTGCTTGTATTTGCAGCTTGGGACACCTATACCGAAGACAGAATCAATATGATGTTTGATCTGACCAATGAGATAAGAGGGATAAAGTCAGAAGGCTGGGAAAACTACAGGAAGATGTTACTAAAAACCTACCCACCTCGGGACAAGGAAGTGAACTTTGAGCATGCTGCAAAACAGGCCTACATTGCATTTTCTTTTGCTATGCTAGCTGCCGCAGACGAAGGGGTTGATTGTACCCCTATCGAGGGATTTGACCCGAAAGGCCTAGATGAAATTTTAGACTTAAAGGCCAAAAACTTAGGCAGTTGCGTAATTTTACCGATCGGCTACCGAGACGAAGGTAAGGATTGGCTGGTAAAGCTAACTAAAGTTAGGCGAGCCATGAAAGATCTCGTGACTACGATCGACTAGTTTTAAGCTACTGGTACACCTTAACCGACTGGAACTGAGCTTCTAGTGGGTTGACGTAAACAAAGGCATTGAGCCAGCTATCTACCCCTGTGCCAGCCCAGAGATTTAATATCACTTTTAGGTCGCTCTGGGGCAAGGGGTTCGCTGTGGTAGCCGTTACACTATGCCTCTCCACTCCATCTACATACCATGTGATTTTGGCTGATGTCCGCTCAATTTTGTAGCTATGAAAGGCTACAGAAGCATCAAAGCCCAAATCAATCACCTTTTCGTGGCCCCCTACACCGTTAACGAAGTAGTTAAGCTGGACTTGGGTGGTGTTCTTACCTAAAAATTCAATATCAATTTCATCGTGAATGGTCCCTTCTGAAGGACCTGTATAAAGGAAAAAGGCTGTAACTACACCGTCTGCTTTCACCGCTTTTAAAGTGACCTCAAAGGTGGCAAATCCAAATTTTTCCAAAGATTGTAACTCTCCAGCGGCGTAGTCTTGGGTTGAACAGGAATCAGGGCAGAGATTATCATCTAAGCTAATCTTTAAATGGTCTGCCGAATAGCTAAGGTGGTCACCTCTCCAGCCCACCCAAAAGGGGCTACCGTTGGCCCAGCCATCTGAGGCCTGCCAAAGACTGGGGTTTGCCTCGGTAAAGCGGTCTGAAAGTAAAGTTGCCCTGCTTGCAGCTTGAATCAGACCTTCGCTCTTTTTGCAGCCAGAAAGCAGCATTAAGCAGAGGAAACCAACCTTCAAAATGCCAAAAGAAAATCGTATCATAGGGGATTTATGCGCTGTAACCAAGGGCTTGGATCCTTCTCAAGGCGATTGCTTCGCCTAAGGGCTGTAAGGCATTTTTTATTTTAGCGATTGTAGGTAGGGCAATTTTATATGGGGAAGTAGGGTCGGCGCTAGGGTTCTTACTATAGCCCAAATCAGTAAGTTGATTTCTATGAAAATCAGGCCCGCTAATTACATTAGCGTCTACCATTTCCAAAACAACCTTTAAAGCTGCTTGGGCCTTGCCGCTTTGTGAGGCTGAGGTAGAAAAAATAAGGACAGGCTTTTTTTCAAGCAAAGTGGTGGAAACCATCCAGTCCAGTGCATTTTTTAATGCACCTGGAATTTCAGAAGCATATTCAGGGGTCGAGATAATGATAGCCTCCGCTTGGGTCACAGCCTCATCTAACTTTAAAACATCTGGGGGCCTAAGTCTAGATCCCGCTAAATCGGGATTGAAGAAGGGCAAATGATCCAAATCAACAGCCTGACATTGCTCAAGGGGCAAGAGTTGAGAGACCTTGCTCAGTAGTTTTTGATTGGTTGAGTTTTGGCTAAGGCTGCCGCAAAGAGTAAGTATCAATTGAGTCCTGCTAGGGGTGTTTTTCTCTCGTTTTTCAGACTGAAATTCTGAAGACTTATGTTAAAATTACACCAAATAGAAAATTAATAAAAGGGTCATTTAATTTTGGTACTAGGTATTTTTTGCGATGTTGCACATGGTAATTGGTGTGCTAACTTGTACTCCTCTCTTTTGTATTCTATTATCGCTACTGGCTGGAAAGAGAGGGGGAGCCAACAGTCTGGGTTAAATCAACGCATTGGGGGGAACTATGCAAATTCCGATTTATAATTGGAGCCAAGAAAAAGTCATCTGGTTCGTAGAATTACTGATTTTAGCCGTGAAGGCAGACAATGAAATCACAGTAACAGAAATGAATTTTCTGGTGAAGTACTTCGCTTTTGTGAAGGACTTAAACGACAAAAAGCGCCTTCTCGAAGCCTTAAAATCGGGAGGTTTAAAGCTGCAAGAACCAACGAATTTTGGTGATAGCGAACTGGCTTGGATCTATACGGAACTGGTTTCTGTGTTGATTTCTGACTTTGATTTCGCCGAACAAGAACGAGATTTTTTGGCCCAAGTGAGCGAAGCTTTTGGCTTTTCAAATGACTATTATCATAAGATAGTTATTTGGTGCGAAGAAGGCCTAGCTTGGAAGTACAGTAAGTTGGCCCTGATTGAGAGCAATGAAAAAAGTAATAAGAAAGAGGGCGAGGAGACGGAAAAATTAAGTAATCTCGCTGTGCCTGTCAATCTAATGGATCAAGCTCAAAAGTTTTGGTATGCCCAGATATTAGTCCATACTATCGTCATTGATGGGGTGATAGATAAAGAAGAAATGACACTATTTAAAATGGTCATTGGTTTTGTTCAAGACAAACAAGAAACCATGAAATTGATGACCTTTCTAAAATATAAAGAAAAGCCAAGGCTTTACCATCCCAATAATTTAGATGAGACCTTAAAATTGAGGGTCTTTTTAGAGGTGATCAATCACTTTGTAACCAATAGTCAAAATGAAGAGCGAGAAAAGGTTTTTGTGAACCAGTTGGCTGGTGTTTGCGAGCTTTCCCATGAATCTTTAAAAAAAGGATTGGAAATCTGGGAAGATGGGATTCTCTGGCACCGTGCCGGTGAGCGCTTAATAGAAACAGCGAAAATAGTTAGAGACTGCGAGGTAGAGTAAATCTATCTCCTGCTTGGTTAAAAAAAAGTAATATTATCTTCATTTTCAGTTCATTTTAAAGCTGCAATTTGCTATAAATGAGTCACTAACAAGCAAATAGCTACTTTTACAGCAAAAATCTTGGACAATATTGATGCAGATAAACAGTAAGAAATTACGATTAGCTTTTTTGATTCTTATTCTTCTGTTGAGTCTCACCTCCTGTAAAGATGAGTCTGATGACGATGATAACGTTAACTCTACCTACAGCCCGCCTGCAAGCCATACTAAAAGTAAAAGTGGCTATATGCATCATCCTAGTTTAGAAAACCCTGTTGGTGCTTGCGAATCTTGCCACGGTGATGATTTAAAAGGCGGCTCTGCACCTTCTTGTTACACCTGTCATGGGAAAAAGTGGGACTAGTAGACCATCTCTTTTACAAATCAACTCTAAATCTAGACCTTAGAGCCACGAATTAAGGTCTTTCCGCCTTTTTAATCAACAACTCAACCATTTCCACCTCACAACGCTTGCCCATCACTTCGTTGATTTGCCGAATGGCAGAGGGGCTAGTGATGTTGATTTCTGTAATAAATCCGCCGATCACATCCAAGCCAACAAAGAGGATTTTCTCTTTGAGTAAAGTTGGTTTGATCGCTTCAATGATCTCAAAATCTCTAGGCGTCAGATCAAAGGGCTCACAGGTCGCACCTTGGTGGATATTAGCTAAATAAGAGCCTTCTTTGGGCAAACGGTTCACCCAGCCGATCGGTTCACCATCTGCCAAATAGATCCGTTTGTCGCCTAAGGAAACATCTTCTAAAAAGGCCTGCAAGGTCAACCATTTCTGCTGGTTTCCTTGGCTAAGCAACTCATTTAATTCTTCTTTCCAATTATTATCTTTTGTCTGGATTTTTGTGATTCCACGGCCAGAACACTCATCTAGAGGCTTAACGATGACACTCCCATGCTCCAAAACAAAGGCACTCAAATGGTCGAGGTTTTGTGAGGTAATGCTTGGGGGGCTCAGCTTCGGCCATAGTAAACCAAAGAGCTTTTCATTAAATTTTTGCAAAGCTTGCGGCGGATTCACCTGTAAAAGGGAGGGGGGCAAAAAATCTAGGAGCAAGGTCATCTGTAAAAATTGCAGATCAAAGGGAGGGTCTTTTCGGTTGATAAAAGCGGCAAAGGAGTCGGGAGTATAGAGCTTTTTTTCCCCTAAAGAAAAGGGGTGAACCGAGAGAACCTCTTGGCCATACACCTCCAATTGATTGTGTTGTAAAACCAAATCCTTAGGTTCTACCCAGATGGATTTCCGACCATGAAGCTGTAATTGCTCAATTAACAGGAGAGAAGTCTCAGTTTCAAAATTGAGACTTTCAAAGGGGTCCATCAAAAAGACATAATATTTGTTTTCCATTCCTGTTCCTTTGTTGCCTTTTTTTAGAACGGTTTAGGTTCAAAGCCTTGTGAATCCCAGATTTGGGTAACTGGGAGGCAAAAACAAGCCTCTTAAAGCTAAGTTATTTTGTTAGGTTAGTATGACTGAGGTGCAAACCAAAAACAACAGAATGTTAGTTATTTGTTTTTAAAGGGATTTGTAAGGGCTGCAAGCTAAATGTGGCAAAAGAGCTCAGGGTCGATTACTACCAAGTCATCGCCAACTTGAACCTTAAAATCAGAATGGGGGTTCACATAAAGCTTGTTTGTTTCATTTCTAACAAGGCCTACAGGCAAACGGCCTGTTTCTTCCCGACAAAGGACAATGGTATCCAGCCAGCTAGCGTCGCCCCAAATTTTGGTTACAGGCCACATGTTTAAGTTTTCGCCGTTCGGTGTGTGTGCCACAACTCTTTCTAGCAACTGGCCTACCCCGACATGTAGTGCATGTTGGCTTAAGGCTGGCGCAATGAGTTCGTCGACATTAACACAAAAATCGCAACCAACACCAATGAGTCTTTGGTCAAAGAAGGGTTCTCTGTAGCTGGCAACAGAAAATATACTACCATTTGTAAGGCCTTCAAAACGCAAAACAGCCATTAGGGTGTGTGAGTCTCTCATGTAGTCAATAAAGGCGATCTTGGCCCTTTCTGCCCTTCCTAATCGGGCAGAGTAGTCAGAGTGAGAGGAAACTTGCACCCACTCAATGCCCTTTTCCATAACTTTATCTGGAAAGGGTGCCAAATTACTCAAAATTACAATGTCGCCCTTGATATGTGCTTGTTGAATTTCATCTAGAATCCGACTGATAAAGGGGGCGTCATCGGAAGCGATTAAAATATGCCCCTCCTCTGAAATTTCTTGTAACCCGATAATTTCGATGCCATCCTCTTCCATGTCTCCCTTATTTTCTGGGAAGGGAGGCACCACAGCTAGAATTTGAGCCCCAGGGCCGGGGACACAATCATGAGGTGGGTTAAGGTGCATTTTGCCTAGGTTATCAATATAACCTAAGGGCATTTCTCCCTTTTGGGCCTTTACCTGTAGGGTATATTCGAGCCAACTGATGTCGTCTATACTTGCAGGGAGAACTCTGTTTTCAATGGTAGGGGACTCAAATCTCATGATCAATTCACGAATCCAGACAGGCATACCAGCAGACTTACAGGCATGAATCATAAGGGGTACATAAAGATCGTACTTCTTTAAAGCATAGTCGCAACCCACGCTTTGCAAGTGAGCTTGGTATTCATGAATCAAGTATTGCGCCATAGTTTTAATGCCTGGGCTGATCACCTCTAACTGCATTACAGTCATCACCGAGTCGGATTCATCACTGAAGTCAACATAGGCTAATACTGCCGATTTTGCATTGGCCTTTTTTAATACACCTAGTAAATAGGCGTCGCCATGAATCCAAGGCACCTTTGAGAAATTTGTACCCTCTAATGGATTGATGCTTAAAGGCGAAATCAAGACAACCTTTTCTTCTTCGATAAAATCTTGGTGTTCTTCTAGTAGCGCTCGAATGAAGGTGGGGTTATCAGAACAGATCAACACATGGCCTGTTGCTCTAACGGACTTTAGGCCCTTTTCTCTAGAGGAACGGAGTGAGAAAAACCAAGTGGACACAGAAGAAATGATAATCGAATTGATCAAAACACCTAAGGCCACAACAAAGAGGCCAAAGCTTCGCCCTTGAACCGATGAGGGTGCCATATCCCCATAGCCAACTGTGGTAAAGGTTACTACTGTCCACCAGAGGCTACTAAATAAGCTGTTGTAGGGGCTATCTGGCCCGCCTTCAATGAGGTAGATTCCAATGGTAGAAATGGCAATTAATATAGGCAAAAAGACAAAAAACAACACCCTTCCCTTCATGCTCACAGCTTGAATATATAGGCGGATGGCCTTACGGTAGCGTAGAAGTTTGAAAAGCCTAATCAAACGAATCAACCTGATGCCCCTCATGGTACGCAAATCGACGCCAATACTCAAATAAAAGGGGATAATGGCAAGCAGGTCAACTAAGCCATAGATACTTGTAATAAATTTTAAGCGATTCTCAGAAACCCAAATTCGTAATAGATACTCTAAAGTAAAGATAGCAACGGAAACAGCCTCAAATCGAAACAACCATTTTGGCTCCACAGGGGAGTACTCAGGCCAGGTTTCAAAGCCCACCTCTACTACAGAGGCAACTACTAAAAGCTGGATTAAAACACCAAAGATTTTAGAACTTAGGGTTTTTCCAGGATCAATGACTTTTCGAATTTCTTTTTTAAGGATCATCTTTACAAATTTCAAGATTTACAGTTTTCCACAACCTGCAAAAAGCTAGAAACGTGCCAAATTTCAAGAACTTGGAAATGGAGATACAGACAAGTTAGGATTGGGTATGTCCGATTTTTAGAAGTTGAAGTAAATGCTGTAATAACAGATCACTATAAAAATATTTTAGAAGGAAACCTTGTAAGTTACTACGACCAAGATATCTTCAGGGAAAATTTCTAGTTGATGTTTCATAGTGTAAGAATCCTGTTTCTAGGGCTGGGGCTAGTCATCAGATCAAAATCGAAATAAGTCTCCTCAGCTTTTTCCAGAAAAGACTTTAATTAGCCTCGTCACTGCCTAGATAATTTTTATAGATAAAGAAGCTAAAAACCCAGCCAAGGTTGCAAAGCCTATAATGCTCCCGCCCTGTTCAAAGGCTTCAGGCAACATGGTCTCGGCAATCATGGTTAACATTGCACCAGCGGCGAGGCCTTCAATCCCTGCAACCCAAAAGGCAACGGCGCCAGTAGCATGGGGTGGGAAAAGATAGACGCCAATGGCGGCGCCAACGCCTGTCATAATGGTCAGGCTGCCCCAAAGGGCCACAATTTTTGTTTTGCTCATCCCTGAACGCCTCATGCCCACGGCACTGGACATAGCCTCAGGTAAATTGGCCATAAATACCCCAGCAATGAAGGCTAAGCTCATGCCTGAGTCGCTGGCAGCCAGCATACCGATCACTAAAGATTCAGGGATACCATCGAGTAAAATTCCCAGCCAGATCGCAAAAAATGCACCATTTTGGGCGGGGTCTTTAACGACTCTGTTTATTTCTTGGTCACTGATGCTGATGGGAAGTCGGTCTAAAATTTCTGTGCTTGAAGCCAACCAATCGTCGTCTACGTCACCTTTAGATTTTTCTGCAAGATGGTGGATGCGTTGCTGCCCAAGGTTGTTTATGGCCAGTTGCAATTTAGGCGAGTGAGAAATTAAAAACTCAAAATCATGGTTGGTTAGTTTGTAGAGACTGGAATCTTCTAAAGTGACAACCGTAGCCTTTCTAAGCCCATGGGTTAAGAGTGCAATTTCCCCAAAAGTGTGGCCATCACCCAGTTCCAATAGGGTCTCTTCTTCCCCATGGTTGTTGTGGGTTAGGGCAACTTTACCCTGTTGGATAAAATAGAACGCCGTACCAACATCTCCCTCGTTAAAAATAACCTCGCCTGCTCGGTGGTTATCTGGGCGAATCAAGGTTGCCAGTTGGGCTATCTCTTCTGGTGGTAAATTTTGTAAGAGTTCAATTTTGCTGAGCTGGCTCATCAAAAGATTGATGCGGCCACGCTTGATCCGCATAACATGCGACTTGGTGTTAGAAATTCCCCTTAAAAAGGCCCCTCGATTGTTCAAGGCTTGGTTTAAAAGGTCAAAGAGCAAGCCTCCGATCACAGCGCCAATCATGGTTACAACCACGAGGCCACGACCATGTTCCTTTGCGTGGTGCAAGGCTGCGCCAAAAAGCTCGATTGTCAAAGCAAACAACAATGCCCCAGCGCCAAAGGCCATCAAGGTACTGGTAACCCGTTTCCCAGGTTTTAAGGCTAACCCCAAGCTTGCGCCAAGGGGTAGGCTGACGGCACTAAAGGAACCCCATAAAAAGGCAATCAAGGCTAAAGGCATGATCTACTAACTCTCATTTTGAAATTATTACCTTTTTGTGTCATAATCTAGGGGTTTGAGCAATCTTATTGCTTAGAACCAGTTCAAATGTGAATTTTGAGCTCTGAAGTCCTTAGTTGGGGAAGTCCATTGAACCGAGAGAAGAAATTAACTTAAAGGTCGGATCAATTAACTAATTCTTTGTCACTGGGCTGCTGGCCGGAAGAGTAAAGAAAAAGGTGCTACCTTCGCCCTTGACACTGGTTAACCAAAGCTCGCCGCCCATGAGGTCCACCAGTTTTTTACAGATGCTTAAACCCAGCCCCGTACCACCAAAATGGCGAGTGGTTGTGGAGTCGGCTTGGGTAAAGGATTCGAAGATATGTTCTTGTTTATCTGAGTCGATACCAATTCCAGTATCTGAAATAGCAAATTGGATCTGATTTACTCCTTCTTTTGATTTACTGGCTTCTACGTTAAGTTTCACCTGTCCGATCTTGGTAAATTTGATTGCGTTTGCAATTAAATTAACAAGGATCTGTCGCAACCTGAGGCTATCGCACTGGAGAATGTTGGGGCTGTTGGCGGCTATTTCTAGGGTCAGATTCAGGCCTTTTTCCGTAGCTTTGGTATCAAAAGATTCAAAAATTGAATCTAGCTCTATCTTTAAATCAAAGGGAACGGCAACAATATCCAGCTTTCCTGATTCAATTTTTGATAGGTCTAAAATATCGTTTAGGATATTTAAAAGCGAGTCGCCCGCACTGACCACAATCTCTAAATTTTCTTTATCGTCTGCCTCTAATGGAGAATCGAGCACCACCTTTGTCAGGCCTAAAATAACATTCATGGGGGTGCGGATCTCATGGCTCATGTTGGCTAAAAACTCTGATTTTGCCTGATTTGCTGCTTCTGCAAAATCAATGGATGCCCTTAATTTTTTCTGAGCTCGGTTTCGCTCGGTAATGTCAAAAACAATGGAATAGAGATAGGTTTTGTCTTGGTTTATAATTGGCCCTGTGTAGACCTCTACATCCCTAATTTCCCCTGAACTCAGCTTATGCTGGAATAAAAAGTACTTCCTCGCTTGGGCCTTTGCCTTTTCTATTTCCTCTTTAATGGAGTCACTGTCTAGGATATTTATATTATCAATTTTCATCCCCAAGAGTGTCTCTAAAGGGTAGCCGTAAAACTCACTGGCAGCAGAGTTTGCATCGACAATTCTCCCATCTTCAGGGTCGATGAGCAGTTTGATCGCTGAGTTTCCCTCAAACATTTGGCGGTATCTGTATTCATTCTCTTCAATTTTTTTGGCCGTCTTTTTATGCTGTTCAAATTCCAATCGAAGTTCTTCCGTACTCTTTTCCACGGCGCTTTGCAGCTTGCCTGTATGCTGGTTAATCTCTAGACCCATTAAGTGGAATTCAGAAGCGAGCCTGCCAATCTCATCCCTGCCATGATCGTGCAGGGGAATATTGTAATCGCCTTTGGCAGCCTGCTTAGCCAAGCGGTCTAACCTAATAACTCGGTCTAAAATCGTAAATTTTAAAAGCAACCAAGATAGGGTAAGAAACAAACCTAAGAAGATAGCAAAGAGGAAAATTGTAAAATTGGTTTCTTTGAAAGTGCTAAGGGAATCGATCTCAATGAGGGTGATTAAAAACCAGCCAATATCCCTGTCAAAGGTAACCCCTGCAATATAATCAATGCCTTTAATGGTTAAGGGGAGAGTTGCAACCTTGTGGTCTTTATTTAAAAGGTTTTTAAAGGTCTCTTCAAGGTTTGTTTTTTGGTCAGCTTGGTCAATGAGGTTAAAAACACGTTTTCGCTGGTCCACAGATTTAGAAATGGAACGAAAGTCGATTAAGCTCTTTTCTGGGTAGGCCTGAATTGCACCTGTGGTATCAACAAAAAGATTGGTGATGCCAAAGGGTCTGTTGCGGATAACATCATTGATATAAGAACTCAGGTCGACACCTGAGCCAACAACGGCAACGGCTTCATCGTCGACACGGACAAGGCAATTGATCCAAATTTTAGTTGTATCCAATTCTTCGTCGTAATCTACATTGAGCAAACAGTTTTTAGGTTGCTCTAGGGTTTTAAAAAACCAACTGTTTTGTCGGTTGTCCTTTTTTAACTGGTAACGAAGTTGGTCACCAGCATATTGATTTTCCCTGTTATTGTAGTAGTAATTTCCAGTAGACTTCAGGCCTAAAAAGTAACTTTTGTCGGCAAATGCCAAGCGAAAGCTTTCTAATTCTGTAATTGCCTGTTCCTTTTTTTTGAGATTGGTCGCATCTTGTGCCCAGTTTTGAATTACAGGCGAAGTGGATAGTTTCTGGGCTAAAATGAGTTCTCTTTCTAGTGGGCGTATGCTGCGAGAAAGATCATAGAGAACTTGCTTTTCTGCCAGCCGTTCCCCTTGGGAAATCAAATTTTGTTGGAACAAATTGTGAAGTGAGCCGTAAGCGCCGATCATAGACACTATAAAAAATAGTGTAATAAAAAGTAGGAATTTAAATCGTAAGCTTATTAATTGCATCGAATCGAAAATTAGAGTGTGCTTTTGAATTTAACCTAGGCCATACAAGAATGGAAGTTTTATTTTCAAAGCCCTCTAGATCTTCTAATTGTCCCAGCTTAAAAAGCCCTTAAAAGGAGTTTTATGCAAGGTCTCAATATCACGTGTAGGGAATTGCGGGAAAGGCGCTCAAGGGGCCTAACTGAGTAGGCCACAGGAAATTTGATATTTTTGAAGCAATAACAGGGTAACCAAAGACCCAAAACTTTAGAAGTTTAGTCTAAGGGTTTGCTGTAGTCTGGGCCAGATCCTGTTCAATAGAAATCAACTCTTCATTTTTTAAAACCTGTTCCATATCTAAAATGATAATCACTCGGTTTTCTTGTTTGACCAAACCTGTGATAAATTCAGTATGAATATTTGAGCCCATATCTAGATTGGTTTCAAATTGTTCCGGTTCAATGTTGCAAACGCCAACCAAAGAATCGATGACAAAACCTGTCACTCGTTCACGGATTTTTGTAATCAAAATACAGGTTTCGCTGTCTGATTCTTCAGGTACCATTCCCAGTTTGATTCTGAGATCAATTACAGGGATAATTACACCACGCAAGTTGATCACACCTAACATGAACTCTGGTGTTTGTGGGATGGGTTCTGTTTCCATATTCCCAACAACTTCACGAGCTTCGATGATTGGCAATCCGTATTCTCTACCGCCTAAGATGAAAGTTAAAATCTTCCCTCCTGACTGCTGGAATAGAACGTCTACTTTTTCGACCATTGGGAATCCTTATGTTTAAACCTATTTACACTGAGGTGTTTTTTTATAATCTTTACAAGGGTAGAAACTACCTTTGCCTTGGCAAGGTTAATCTAGTTTTTAGATTAGCCCTAGCTATGCATTAACCGCCAGTCAAATAATGAAATTTAGAACCTAAATCTTAGGTTTTTAATGAGTTCATTATAGGGGTAAACAAGAGTAAATGCATTAGAAAAATATACTTTAGGGAAAATAGACAACTTTAGCAATCCTGTCTTAACTTCTAAAATTGATTGATTGGCTCGCTGCCCCAAGGTTTAAGGTTCAAAATAAAAATATAGACGAGTGACCTGCATTGGACTATTTTTATAATAAATTTTAATGGAACAGGAGAATTTAATGACGGAACTTCTAGAGAGCAAAATTGCAGAACTTGAAAAATTAGGAGTTTCTTCTGCTATTTGCCAAAAAATTACCTCTCATATCGAAGACTCTATACCGCTTGTATCGCAGTAACCTCCAATGACCGTCTCGACTATTTTGGCCGTACCGTAAACATTGCTGCCAGGGTTCAAGGGCTTTCTGGCGGTGGGGATATTATGCTTTCTAATGATCTTTATAGTGAGGCTGGGGTTGCAACAGAGGTTAAAAAGGAGGGTTGGAATATCAAGCCCATTCAGGCGACATTAAAGGGGATCGAGGGGTTGTATGAGGTGGTTCATATCACCCACTAAAGGCGCTTGAATCAAGGTCAACCTAAGAGCCCAAAAAAAGCCCAACAGATAAAATCTGCTGGGCTTTAAGTCTAAGAATCGAAGGTAACAGTTAGAAAGTAACTGTTACAGTAGAAGCTTTGGTTGTGGAGATGGTTTGCTCCCCTGTAGCCGTGTTAAAACCTGTGATTTCGTAAATATCACCTTGAGCACCATTTGAAGGTGGAATAAAGAAGTCTTGGATAATAATAGCTCCACCATTAACAGCGATAAAGCCAATAGCTTCTTCTGGTTTTAGTTCTGTTTCTCCACCTTCAAAAACCAAATAGTCAGCATCGGTTGTTAAGGTGGTACTGTAAGCGAAAGTTAATGTTGCGCCACCAGGGGTTGTGTCTTGAGCGCCAGATTCATAGGCGTTGTCAGCAGCGGGTTCCATGCCAGCTACAGAGTGCCAAGTACTTCCGTCATCAGAGAAGGCTAAAGCAGATAATGTTCCGTTGCCATCCCAATATTCTTTCATATAGAATTCACTGGTGACCCCCGCCATTGTCATGGACATTTTACCTGTAGAAAAGCCACCTTCATTGTCGGTACGCCCTTCAATTTTCATTTTGAACTGACCTGAAGAATCATTCTGGTCTAAAAACACATTGAAATCGACACAGTTTGTAGTTGTTCCTTCACATTCACGGAACTTAGCTTTAAAGGTTCCACTTCCAAAAGTAGTAGAGGCATATTTTTCCTCAAAGGCACTGATTGCATTCACACCGTCATAGGTAGCGACGACAGACATTTTTTCCGTTCCAAAGTCCATCTTTGCTTTGTAATCAAGGAAGTTTTTATCGTCGGACCACTTGATTGTCTCAGAAGGAGTGTCCACTGTTCCAGATGCGCAAGAAGATGTACTGGTTCCATCCTCACTCATTTGGCCAATCTTAACGGCTTTACCAGCGACGCCATTGAGCGCATTTGCAAAGTAGTGGATTGGAGGACCGCTTATTTCCGTTCCAATCATGCCCTGTAACTCAACTAATTCAGCCGTTGCTTCCGCTTCGGTCATACCAAATTCCTGCATCCCTTCGGTCATCTTTTTGACCATGCCTTCGGTAATTTTGAATTTTACAACACCTGCCTCTAGGCAGCCAACAGCGGCAGAGGAGCCCTGTGTAAGGCTGCCATCAGTAATAGAGGCATCAACAAACATCATGTTCAAGTCAACATTTTGGATCACTCTTTTCATTTTTTGTACAACGATTTTAGCAAACATTAAGCCCATAGCGTCGTTCTCACCCATGCCACTCGCGTTTTTGCTGGCTGTATTTGCAACTCTTTGCACATGGCTCAGGTTCCCCGCTTGATTGCCTGAAACAGATGCAACCCTTGATGATGTTGTGCTGTTTAGTGTATCAGGTGTTGCCACTTTAGACTTTGAGGGTACATTTTGGGCAGTGTAGGTTGAAGTTGAGGTGGTGCTATCTGTTGCCGCTGTAGCAAGCGAACCATTATCTGATTTTTTACAAGCCACTAAAGAGAAGATAGCTACAGCCACAATAGGCAAGCTGATCAGTTGTTTTAATTTCATAGGTTATCCTTCAGACTTAATCTTACCAAAAGAAAAAGTGGTTTAATGTAGTGGTATCGAAGTATTTTATTTTTGTATATTTTCGGTGCTATGAAAAGGCTTGTCAATAATAAATTATTTTTTGTTTGACTGATGCTAGCTTTAAGAGAATTAAAAATAGGGCGGGACAGAGGTAATCCCAATATAGGAGCCACTCAAGCTACAAAAAGCAGCCATAGATTGAACGTTGCTTTGTCCCGATATTAACTTGTCTGTTGCTAAATTAAAACCTACTGGTGTATATTTACACCTAAATTATGAATCAGAATAGAATTTGTAAGATAGATAATTACGTAGTCAACATTTAATAAAATGGAGTTGTATGAGGATTTTTAAGTTGGTATTAGTACTGTTTTTAGCTGGATTAGTCAGCTTCGGATGTAAAAAGAATTCAACTAGCAGTTCGGTTGAAGCAACGAGTACAACAATCAGTGCAGCTTCTGCCGCAGTTACAAGCCAAACTCTACCAGCCGACTTGGCAATTTCTTCCAGCACAGAAACAACGGCAGCATCGAGTGCAAATATAAGCTATGCTATTGGTGATGGCGGTGGGAAGCAAGATCATGACGCAAAAAAAGAGCGCATGAAAGGTGTTATGGATGCCAAAGATAAAACAGGTTGTTACGCCGTGATGCAAAATATTGGCAGCCCTCCAAACAGCCCAACATGTTATGGTCCAAGTGTGAACTATATAGACCATCCCGACTCAACAGGCGGGACAACAGATGGCCAATTACCCAGTGGTGACTTGGGACTTTGGACCTCCACAGAGGGCACAACGGGCCAAGCTTGCGCCGCAGCAAAACTCAATCAACTGGTTTCTGATGCTGCTCAAAGAATCGATATGGCTCTTGGGGCCACAGCTGCAATGCTTTGTATTGCCAAACAAGAGGGAAAGGAATTACCAGCTATTGGCGAGGAAGTTGACATGGCTTCGACCATGACCGCAGATGCTGATGTTGCTTCTAAAGGCGGGATGACAGTCTCGGCTGCCAAGTTGACTCGCTCGGCCGACACAGCAGAAGGTAAGGCAAGCTATACCTCTAATATTACCTTTTCCGTTACTCCACCTGGGAGATCTGAGAGTGAAACCATTTCCGTTTCTTTAAAGCATGTACCCCTAGACGATACCAATGCAACTTACCAAGGTATTATTACTGTTGTAAAAACTGGCAAGGGTGGCACGGTGCAAGCACCACCTGCACCGCCGAAGGCAGGCAATATAGTTGCTACGGTTACGCCTGAAATAGCGCCACCAAACTACGCTGTAACCACAACGGCGAATGCTTTGAGTGTGGTCTATGTTCGTTCCGCTACAGAAATCACCTATAAAATGATTTCAGCTGAATTTGATGGAGGTACAACCTCAGCTAACATGTTTAACTCGACTACAGGCGAAGTAAATGCCGCAAATGCTGGCGGAACCACAGGTTGGACTGGTAATTTAAACATTGCCCTTGCCACTGTGAAAGATGATGGCAATTCTAAGCTAGCCTATGCTTGGCAAGCAGGTTCTGGTGATGGTTATACAAGAAATTTTAATGTAACTACCACAAAAACAGGCACAGCCTTAAGCGGCGATGCCTATTTCGGTTTTGCAGAAAATGCAAGCAATGCCGCCCCAAAATTGAAGATCCAAGGTATGATCTGTAACTGGGCTGGGCCAGGTAATTCGGGCTCAAGCCGTAAAACCGATGCCTCATGGGCTTTGGTTCAAAAACAGCAAATGGCTTTGGACTTGACCACGGGAATCTGGAAGCCTTCCGGCACGGATAAAATTACCTTTGCACCTGCGAAAGATTGCGACTGGGCTGGCACTGGCGCAAGTCGGTATGGTACAGACTCGCCTCCAACCACGGGAACTGTAACAAACAACTTAGAGTTGATGACAAACTTCAACTTTACTCTACCGACGGAGCCTACTGCGCCTAAGTAAGAAGTTATTTTTAGTTTTAATTTTTTAGTTTTAAGAAAGCGGGCTTTGCCCGCTTTTTTTTTTGGGATTAAATTGGATTAGGTCAGGCTTTAGTTTTCAGGTTTTAGGCTGCTACTACCGAAGAAACAATTAAGGGCAACTCATTATGCTACCTAGGCATTTTACCTAGTATATTTCGATTTTATACATTTTAGATTATATATATATTCAATAAGCTGGACAAGTATTATCAAAATACCCTAAAGTAACATCTAAACAGAGCTTTAGAAGCTTTTTAGAAAACCTGAAACTAATATGACAATAACATGAGCTACAGAATTAAACAGTTGGCAATCAACGGGGAAGGCTTTTTATTTGACCCTACAAGTGGGGAAAGTTTCACTACCAATGGCACCGCTGCTTTTGTTGTGCGCGCCATGCAGGAAGAGCGCTCTGCCACAGAAATTATCCAGATGATCACAGAAGAGTATGATGTTGATCAAGAACAGGCGGAGCGTGACTACGCTGAGTTTACGGCTCAATTAAAGCTCAATCAGTTGATATAAATAGATGGGAAAAATATTTGTAGCCCTTTCGGGCCTAAGTTCAATTGATAACCCAGCCCCAGGGATTGGGATTGCCAAGGCTTTAAGAGAAGATAAAGGTCTAGATTTAGACATTATCGGCCTTGTTTATGATGGGATGGAATCGGGAGTTTACCTAAAAAAATGGTTTGATCACTCCTTTGTAATGCCCTATCCCTCCGCAGGGAAGCAGGCTTTTTTAGAACGTGTTGCCTATATTAAAGAGTCTTATGGACTCGATTTTATCTTACCAAATCTTGACGCAGAATTACCACTGTACATAGCCTGTGCCGAAGAATTAAAGGCGCTAGGAGTGGGGGTTTTATTGCCTTCAAAAGAGCAATTTGACCAACGGAGCAAAGAGCAGCTAGGCCCCTTGGCCGAGGCATTAGGTTTACAACTTCCAGAAACAATTAGAGTGACCAGTGAAAAAGAACTGGTCGAGGCTACAAAGACGCTTAAATTCCCTCTTATGGTAAAGGGAATCTACTATAAAGCTATCTACTGCACAAATCTGGCAGAAGCTCAATCTGCATTTTATTCCATTGTCGCTGAATGGGGTTACCCTATTTTAGTGCAGGCCTTTAAAAAGGGCACAGAGATCAATTTAGCTGGAGTGGGAAACGGAGAAGGGGAATCTTTAGGCTTGGTTGCCATTAAAAAAATGGCTACTACAGAACAGGGTAAAATCTGGACTGGAGTCAGCATCCGTCAACCGATCCTATTGAAAGCAGGTGAAGAGTTTGTCGCCCAAACAAAATGGCTCGGCCCCTTTGAACTAGAGTGCCTAGTCGATGGGGAAGATATTTACCTGATTGAAATCAATCCTCGTTTTCCAGCTTGGTCCTATTTTGGTGCAGCCTTAGGGGTGAACTTAGCGGCCAACCTGATTCGCAGCCAGATTGGCATGCCTCTGCTTGAAGCTAAAACCTTTGAAGCGGGAAAAATGTATATTCGATATGTAGAAGAAATAATAACAGGAATGGACACTTTATCGGCCATTTCTACTCAAGGGGAAGGATGAAACAGAAATACGAAGCACCTACTATTGTCCGTTTAAAAACGGGAAGTATGAACAAATTTGGGGCAAAGCCTTTTTATTTGAAAAGGGTACGAAAAGAAATTGCTGGTGCCTCTGTAGATGATTTAGTTTCTGAGTACGGCTCTCCCCTGTTTGTATACTCTGAATCTGAGATCACCGAGAGGGTGCAACAGCTTAATTCTAGCTTTTCAACTCGCTACCCCAATGTGCAATTTGGTTGGTCTTATAAAACCAACTATTTGCCAGCCATTTGCTCTATCATGCATAATGAAGGTTCTTTGGCCGAGGTTGTGTCGGCTTTTGAATATGAAAAGGCAAGGGATCTAGGTGTACCGGGCCATAAAATTATCTTTAATGGCCCCTTGAAACGAATGGACGACCTCAGACGAGCTGTGGAAGAAGGAGCCATGATTCAGGTTGATCATTTTGATGAGATCTATGACTTAGAAAAAATTGCCGAAGAGCGAGGGGAGATCATCCCTATTGCCCTTAGACTCAGCCTCGACTGTGGGATTCAGCCCCAATGGTCTAAGTTTGGATTTGATTTGGATAAGGGCATTGCCGAAGAAGCGGTAAAGCGGGTTCAAGCTGGCGGAAAATTACGCATTCGTGGGCTTCATGCCCATATTGGTACCTATGTGATTGATCCACAAGCCTATGGAATTCAGATTACTAAAATGGTTGCATTTGGCTATCGTTTAGAAAAAGAATTTGGTTTTGAAATTGAATACTATGATATCGGTGGCGGTTTCCCATCAGGTGGAAGGTTAAAGGGTGTTTACTTACCTCCTGAACTGGGTGTGCAACCCTTGGATGCTTACGCAGAGGTTATATGTGAATCCCTACTGGCTGCGCTGCGCCCAGGCCACTTCCCTAAGCTAATATTAGAAACAGGCAGGGCATTGATAGATGATGCAGGTTATTTAATCTCCACCATTACCTCTACAAAGCGGTTACCTGATGGCAGGCGTGCTTATATTGTCGATGCAGGGGTGAATATTTTATACACCACCTTTTGGTTCCGCCATAACATTGAGTTAGATCGTGAGACAGAAGGCATTAACGAGCCTAGCGTTGTCTACGGCCCCCTTTGCATGAATTTAGATGTTCTTGATGAGTCTAGCATGTTGCCTCGCCTAGAGAGGGGTTCACGTTTGATCATTTCTCCTGTAGGCGCCTATAATCATACCCAATCTATGCAGTTTATCGAGTACCGACCTGCCTCGGTTTTGATCACTCCCCAAGGTGATGCGGAACTTATCCATGAAAGAGAAGACCTCAGTGATATTAAATTAAGAGAAGTCTTGCCAAGTCGTTTAAAGCTAAAATGAAAGACTATTTAAACGCTATTAGTAATAGCTATGGAGAGGTCTTTTTTATTTCTCGCCCCTGGGTAGGGGTGGTTTTTTTAGCATTAAGTTTTTTCAACCCCAATATGGCCCTTACGGGGTTGGTATCTGTCTTAGCCAGTTACCTTTTTGCTCGTGCTATTGGTTTAGAAAAGAGTTTTTTAGGCTCAGGTTTTTTTACCTACAACCCCCTTCTAGTAGGCTTTGCCATTGGCAGTGTCTTTCAGTTGGGGCCTTTGAGCTTATTTTTTGCCCTCATTGCCGCTGTGGTTACCTTTGCCGTTACCATCGCTGTAAACCATTTTTTTGCCTATTATCTACGCCTACCCATTTTAAGCCTTCCTTTTGTGATTACAGGCTCTATCGTATTTTTAGCCTCTAGGCGCTACTCTGGTCTGTTTGTAGGTTATTTGTACCCAACGGCAATGCCCGTTTTTGAGATGAATCTACCCTTTTGGGTGTCGGGCTATTTTAAAAGTTTTGGGGCCATTTTATTTATGCCTCATGTTGTTGTGGGGATGGTTCTAGCCGTAACGATTTTAATCGTTTCTCGAATTTTAGTTTTTTTGAGTGTCTTAGGTTATTACAGTGGCAGCATCATTACAGGCCTAATGACTGGCTCCATGGTCCAGTCCTTTTCTGACTATAATCATTTTAACTTTATTTTAATTGCCATGGCCGTAGGCGGCGTCTATTTGATTCCCTCTAGGGCGAGCTATTTAATGGCTCTGTTGGCTGTGTCTGTGTCTACGCTTTTTGTTGATGCTGTAGGTTTGATTTGGGCCAGTTTTGGGGTGCCTGCCTTTCCTTTGCCTTTTGTCTTGGTTACCCTTTTATTTTTGTATATTTTAACTTTGTTAGAATACCCCTTGATCCCCCTCTACGTTAAAGAAACCCCTGAGCGGACCTTAGATTTTCACTTGACCCGAAAGCGCCGCTTTCCCCAGTTTGGCCCGATGATCGAGTTGCCCTTCTCTGGGACTTGGCAGGTTTGGCAAGGCTTCGATGGCAGTTGGACCCACCAGGGTATTTGGGCCCACGCCTTTGATTTTGTGGTGACCGACTCTAAAGGAAAGAATTATAAAGGCTCTGGGGATAACTTAACTGATTACTATGCCTTTAAAAAAATCGTTTTATCCCCTGTAACAGGGAGAGTGATTGTAGCTGAGGACTCTAGGCCCGATTGCGAAATTGGCGCACCAGAGCCACCAGGGAACTGGGGCAACCATTTGATCATCAAAACAGAAGAAGGTTTTTTTGTTGAGATCAGCCATTTAATGGAAAATTCACTTAAGGTCGCCGAAGGCGACTGGGTATTGGCAGGCCATGTGATTGGCCAGTGTGGCAATTCAGGATATTCCCCTCAGCCCCATATCCATGTTCAGGTTCAAAAAGAAGAGACTTTAGCAACGCCAACCTTGCCTTTTTGTTTAGGCAACTACCGCTGTGAAGGTAAGTTCTTTCATCAGGGCCGCCCGCAACAGGGTGACTTAATTGAACCGACGCGAAAAAGTAGTTCACTAGAGCGTAGCACCGCATTTTCACTAGATAGAATCTTTCGCTATCAAGCAAGCAACCGAGGCAAATCTGAAGTTATAACTTGGAAGGTTGAAATGACACCTGAAGGGAGTTCTTGCCTTGTGTCTGAGCTTGGGAAGCTTTATTTTGGAAAGCTCCAAAATTGCTTTTTTGTTTACTCAGTAGAGGGCACAGACCCTTATTTAAAAGCACTCTATCAAGCTTTACCAAGGATGCCTTTGGTTGAAGATGAGCAAATTACCTTTGAAGATTATTTAAGCTTAGAAGCTTTTTTCTCTCAACCCTTAAAGGGATTGCTGCTCTTTGCTAGTTCGTTTTTTGGCCCGCTGGCCCAAGTTAAGGGGCAGTATAGATTTTCTGGCCCTAAAAAAATTAACGGGGAAGTGGTGGCAGGTGCGACAAAGCAGAAGATTACAACGCAAGTTATATTGGACGACCAGCTAGGTTTTTCCTTCATTCAGGCGGGAAATATTCAGCTTGAGTTACTGGAAAGTAAATCGGAGTAATATAATTAAACTATATAGCTTAAAATGCTTGCAATAATCGCAGTGTATAGAGTAAATTGTATATCTATTCAAGGTGGTCCCACCTTGTTTTTATTTGATCATTTTTAATACAAGACCCCAAATGATAAAGTTTCCTATGTTTAAACAAATTTTTACTCTATTCTTAGGCGTTTTAAGTCTATCATGGCTTCAGCCAGCTAGCCTGCAAGCGGCACAAAGTATTACCCTAATGCCCTATACGGCGCAATTAACGTATGTTGATTCTACAACTAAAGACACAGGTTCTATTTCTGGTATTTACGGATTTTGGGGAATGGGTTTATCACATTCGTTGGACTTTGCACTTGAAAGTACATCCTTTACCAGTTTGACTGGGACAGCAACAGCGCAACAAAACAACGCTTTAGTTTACACCTATTATTCAAGCTATACTTCAAAGTATCGTTTCGGAACTCACGGAGTAACTGGCGATGATGCAAATACTACTGGTGGACGTGCTATGTCTGTTGGTACTACTTACAGTAAGTATGGCTCTTTTGCTGCTGACTTAGATGTCTACAGTACTACCTATGGCGATTATGCTGTTTATGATTCTGCATACTCTTTAACGGGAACCGGGCTATCTGTTACTCAGATCACTCCTAAAATTGCCGTTCCCTTTGATTACGGTAAGTATGTGTTGAACGCAGAAGCTAACATCATCAACCTTAGTGCTGCCCCACTTGGGAGCGAAACAAGCTACACCTCAGCCACTTTTGGTTTAGGCGTTTACCGAATGCGTTGGTCAACTAACCTTGACATTTATGCTGGTAAAGAGGCTTTTGCTGTTAGAGACAGTGGCTTTACACTATACAACAGTTCTTCCGTTTACAAGTCAGGAGCAAAGCTATCTGGTGCATTTTACTATAGCTACCAAACTCATTATTTCCTAAGCTATGCAACAAGAACTTATGAAGAAACGAGTGCAGACGCAGTTGCCAATGCATTAACATTGAAATTTAAGCATACATTCTAGAGTAAATGAAAGCATTTATTGTCCTTCTTTTTGTATTACAACTGACCTCAGTGGGTTTCGCTGGGCCAACGGAGTTGGCCTATGAATCCTCCTATTCGGCTGAATTGAGAGGTGATTGGGACAGGGCTGTAAAGGCCTTAATGCCTTTGTATGAAAAATATCCAGACGGATATACCTTAAATTACCGCTTAGGTTGGCTCTTTTTTAATAAGGGAGCCTTTGCCAATGCAGAGTTTCATTTTAAAAAATCTTTTGTCACTTTCCCTTCGGCGATTGAAAATAGATTGGTTTATGCCAAAATGTTGCTCGCGCAAGGGCGCTGGGCTGAGATTGAACAAGTTGCTTTAGTAATTATAAAAAAAGACTATTATAATTATCAGGCCAACTTGGCTTTAACTCAATCCCTACTGAAGCAACAAAAAGGGGAATTGGCCGTAACGGTCAATTATAAAATGCTAGCCTTGTTTCCTACAGATACTCGTTTTCTCAAGCAATTGGGTTTATCGTTAATGTATGTAGGTGATACTGAGTTAGCAAAAAAGGCCTTTAACGACCTTTTAGTGTTAGACCCTGCAAACGAAGCGGCGCAAGCAGCATTGGCAAGAATAACTGCCGATACTTCTCCTAGCGCTACAGTCCTTCAAGATTTGTAAGTGGAAAGTTAGTTTACTTTAGTTTTTTAAAAGGACTGGCTTCAAGACCAGTCCTTTTTAATTAAAGCAAACGACGCTATAGAGCCCTACATTTAGGATTTAATTCAAACTCCTACCCTTAGGCCAGAAACATAGAATATCGTCGTGAAGGCGATTTTTGGCTTGCTTTTGATCTATGTCAGAAGCTGGGGAAGACTATGTTTCTATTAGATTAGAAATTCTAGGCAAAAAAAACCGCTTAAGGGCAAGCCCTAAGCGGTTTTTTTGTTTGGAGAGTACTTTTAGATAGTTACTTCAGGAAAATCATCCAACCACCCACCGTGGTCGTCAAGTTGCCTTAAAAAGACCTTTGAAGCCTCTTCTGGGGTTTCTTGCCTGGAGTGGATCTGCTTTAAGACAAGTTTGTCTTCGATCCTTCCAATGATTTCGATCTTTCCGCTATCGTGGCCCATGATGAACTTAAAGCGTTTTCCGTAGCCATCGAGTCTACGTTTCGCTTCATCAACTATATCAACGGCGTCTTTCATAGGAATCTGAAAGTGGTTTCTAACTCTCGCAACAGGCATGCACTGGTAGAGGTAATAGGGGCTTACTCCAATGCGAAGTAGTCCATTCATTAGATCTTCAATGGCGTCTGCTGAGTCGTTGACACCCTTTAACAATACAGCCTGATTGTTAACTGTAATGCCTGCCGAGCGAATCATAGACACAGCTTTGGTAGAATGCTCTGTGATTTCTTTGACGTGATTAAAGTGAGTGGGAACGTAGAGAGTTTTCTTTTTATTAAAGTCTTTTAATAATTCAATCAGCTCAGTGTCAAAAAATCTGCTAGGATTGGTTACAGGGGCACGAGTAGCAATACGCACAAAATTAAGGTGTTCTATGTCCTCTAGTGACTCAAGGATTCTTTTTAAGACCTTGGTAGGTAGCATCATAGGGTCACCACCAGAGATAATTACATTGGTAATTTCTTTGTGTTCTCTAATGTACTTGGCAGCTTCAATAAATGAATCTGCAACCTTGTCATTTTCTAGGCCTACTAGGCTTTTTCTAAAGCAATGGCGGCAGTACATGGCGCAATATTCAGTGGCTACAACTAGAGCAGAGTAACTGTATTTATGAAGGATACCATGACCCTTGCTGTGTTTGTCATCGCCGTAAGGGTCACCCGTAGTTTCGCCCATGGCACCTGCAATAACCAATTCTTCTTTTGAGGGGATGGCCAGCTTGCGGATTGGGTCTTTAGGGTCCTCATTATCGATCAACCCCATGTAGTAACGGGGGATATTCATGGGATGAAGCTTAATAATAGCTTCTAAATCTTGTTCTTCCTCAGGGCTGAGGGAAATGTACTCTTTGAGTTTTTGTACAGTAGAAATATTGTGTAGGGCCTCTTCTCGCCAATCGGGGAGAGAGGCCATAAGCCTTGAGTCTTCGTCGTTAACTGTGCTGTTCATGATTCATTTTAATGGAATGAGTTATAGGTCTTATTATTTTATATGTTGAATAGTTCGTTGTCAAATCAATTGAGCTAAAACCATTACAAATGAATCTTGCAATTATTACTAGATTATCATAAATAAAGGTTACAAAAAGGAGCCTCGTGAATCAGGATAAAACCCAAGACCCACCAAATAAAAGATTGGATCTGCAAATTTTGCAATCGCTACGCCGCATCATTCGGGCTGTAGATCAGCATTCTAAACGTTTATCTATGGAAGTAAGTTTAACTTCGCCTCAACTCGTTTGTTTGCTCGCTATAGAAGAGATGCAACCTGTTGGACAAAAATCCTTGGCCGAGAAAATCTTCATTAGTGCGAGTACCCTTGTGGGAATTTTAGACCGTCTGCAAGCGAAGGGCTTGATCATGAGAGAACGAAGTACTACCGACCGAAGGGCCCAAGTTATCGCTTTAAGTGAACATGGTAGCGAAGTGCTTTCTCGGGCTCCCTCTCCCTTACAAGACAAACTGGTTAGCGCCTTGCAAAACCTCCCTGAGACAGAGCAATCTTCCATTGGTTTTGCCCTTGAGCGCATTGTAGCCTTAATGGAAGCCGAAAATATTGATGCTTCCCCCATACTTGAGACAGGTCGTTTGAGTGAGGAATAGATTTTTCTAGTCCAGCCCCTACTCTTTGTTTCTTAAGCCTCATGGGTACAATAGGAAACTTTAAGTTTTTTAAAATCTCTCCCAGCTTATCTGTTCTTGGCATAAATGGTAAAAAAGACTAAATTACTTTCTATAAGCCTTGTGTAGTAAGTAGATTGACTTCCCCCTTGGCTAAAATCAATAAAAGTAGATTTTCATTTTTTTGAAAATACCTTCCTTGCCAAAATTGCAGTCTCTTTAGCTCCATGAAACTAGCTCTATTACTTTCTTTTTTTCTTTTCCTTTTGGGGTTCGGTGAGCCACTAGTTGCCGCTCCTACCTTAGTTATAAACGAAGATTTTGCTTCGGCGCAGGTGACTCCTTATCTGGATATACTTAATGACCCAAGCCACAAGATCGATTTTGAAACTATAAGGTCTGGTAAGCTAGAAAATCAATTTCATGCTAACGGTCCTTTGGTACCGTCACCTGGCTTTACTAATAATTTTCACTGGTTGCGCTTTAGGGTGGCCAATAAATCTAACAGTGTAAAAGAATTAATATTAGAACACCAAGAGCCTGCCGTTGATTTTTTTGAGGTTTATATACCTCAAGCTGATGGCAGTTTCACCAAAGAGCCAGGCGGTGATAACGTTCCGATATCTAAAAGATCCATTGCCGATATCAACAATGTATTTTCTATTGAAATTAAAGCAAACAGCGAAGCTATAATTTATTTTCACTTCCAAAGTGGCTACATGGCAGCCCCGATTAACCTCTATTCCAAAGGGGAGTATAAAGCCTTCAGCGACCAGAGAAGCTTATTTTTGGGAATAAGTTATGGAATTATCTTTGGCTTGATTTGCTATAACTTTGTTCTCTATTTAGGGATCAGAGAAGCGACTTTTTTTAGCTACGTAGGTTATCATTTTTCTTCCCTCATGATGCATTTTGTCTTTAATGGAACAGGGATTTTATATCTTTGGCCTGAATCACCACTTGTGGCGAACTACGCAATGGCTGTGACTATATTTACAACTGGTGGATTTGCTGCCCTATTTACCAGTACATATCTGGGATGGGATATTGTGCAACCCAAGTTAGATAGGGTACTGCGTCTATTAATGTGGTTTTCCTTTAGCATGACGATACTTTCTGTACTCTTACCCATTAATGCCGCTGCGCAAGCGGCGGCCATAACAGTTTTTATTACCATGTTATTTATCTTCGCGGGCTTAGTGAAAAGCCTGTTTATAAAACAGCGAACCGCTAAATATCTGGCCTTAGCTTGGACCCCTTTTATTTTTGGGGGGCTTATCTACGCCTTAAAGGGAAATGGACTAGTACCAACAAATTTTTTCACATCCTACGTGATGCAATTTGGTTGGGTCGCTGAAGCTATTTTAATGTCTGTTGCTCTTTCTGACCGTATGGCTCTTCTGCGTCAAGAAAAGGCCATGGCCCAAGAAAACCTACTGGAAGAATCAACAAGGCATACCAAAGAGCTTTCTCAAAAAGTTACCGAGAGAACCCAAGAATTACAATTGGCCAACGACACCAAAGATAAGTTCTTTTCCATCATCAGCCATGATTTGCGAGGCCCCATTGGGAGTATTTCCATGATTTTGAATGATATGGCGGTAAAACCAAATGATATTGACAGTGATCTGTTCAAAATTTTGAGAGATTCGGCAAAGGGAACCTACCAGATGCTAGAGAATCTTCTAGCTTGGTCCCGTAGCCAACGAGAGGAAATTGAATTTCATCCCCTTGATTATAAACTCCAAGGATTGATTCATGAAACAGCAGACCCCTACTCTGGTGCCATGCAACAAAAGGGAATCCAGTTAATCAATCAAGTTCCTGACGATCTTTTTGTATCTGCCGATCGGGAAATGCTGACCACCATCATCCGAAACTTTGTAAATAATGCAATCAAGTTTACGGGGCAAGGGGGCACCATTACAATTGTTGCAGAAAAGGCGGAAAATCAAATTAAAATCCAAGTGATAGATTCGGGTATTGGAATGGATCAAAAGGGCCAAGAAAGTCTTTTTCGGCTGGGCCAAAAGGTCTATTCTAAACTTGGAACCAACAGTGAGTCGGGAACAGGTTTAGGCTTGATCCTTTGCGCCGAATTTGTAGCAAAGCACAAGGGCCAAATTGGGGTTTCCAGTAAACTCGGTGAAGGCAGTACCTTTTGGTTTACCTTGCCCATCGGTGATGAGGCTGGGTCAATTCCAAAATCTGAGCAGCTCCAAGTAATGATCCAGTTAACCAGCATGAAAGTCCTATTGGTTGATGACAGTAGCCTGCATTTAGAAAGTAGTTCTTCTGTGTTGGAAGCGATCACCCTGACCTATGAAACGGCTAATAACGGTAAGGTAGCTGTGGAAATGGCGAAAGAAAAACCATTTGATTTGATCTTGATGGATATAGACATGCCAATTATGAACGGAGTGGATGCAACTAAGGCCATTCGGTCTTTTATGGAGCCTAAACCTTTGGTGTTCGCCTTAACATCCTACAGCAAAGCAGAGTTAGAGTCTGTGGCGCAAGATTGTAGATTTGATGGATATTTGAACAAACCCTTACAAAAGCAAAAATTAATCTTTGCCTTACAGCAACATTTTGCCAATCAAAAACCGACAGAGTAATCTACCTTGAAAAAACAGCCTGAAAAATCCAAATTACCCAAGCTTTTTGGCTTTTCTAAAAATCGCCAGTGGCAGGAGTTAAAAGACAATATTAAGGGGTACAGGTTTTGGCGTACGCAAGTGACTATGCTGCTCGGTGTTACCTTAAACACCTCTGTGATCAACGGTCTGGTAGTGCCTCATGGGTTTTTTACAGGTGGTCTCTCAGGCATTTCCATTGGGGTTTATTATCTATTTGATAACCTCGATCTTGGGGCAATTTACTTTCTCTTAAACATCCCCCTCTTTATCCTCGCTTGGAGAAAACTCAATTTGAGTTTTGTTGTTCATTCCATCTCAGGGATGACCATGGCCTCGGTGATGCTTCACCTCACAAAAGGGGTTCGCTTTGATGTTCCCGATCCTTTTGTAGCTGCGATCATCAGTGGCTGTAGCTTTGGTGTGGGGTTGGGCTTTTACTTTCGCTTTGGTGGCTCAGGTGGGGGCTTGGATATTTTATCTGCCTACTTTAGGAAGCTTTACACTATCCCCTTAAGTGTTACCTACAATACAGTAAATTTGGGCGTTTTGACCTTTGCCTTCTTTTTTAATAGCCTCATGACCACCTTTTACTCCGCTGTTTTTATCTTTTCTAGCAGTTGGATGGCAGAAAAGGTGATTAGTGGGTTTTCACAGCGCAGCGCAGTGATGATTATCACAGATGCACCTCGCCTGATCGCCGCTGAGATCTCCAAGAGGTTAGACCGTGGAGTCACCTTTTTGCACGCCTCAGGTAGCTATGACCAAGAAAAAAAGGAAGTGGTTTACACTGTGATTAACGTAACCGAGGCAGGCCGTTTAAAAGAGTTGATTTATGAACTGGACGAAAATGCCTTGATCACAATTTTAAACACATCGGCAGTGATTGGTAAGAAGTTTTTAACTTGGGAAGATGAAGGCTACACCTACAAGAAACACGAGAAAATGTTGCAACAAATGGAACAAGAAAAGCAAGATTTAGAAGGTTGAAAAAGCCTCAAGTCAAATTGGCTAAAAACTCAACCTAGCCAATGGGAAATCTTTTCTAGCAGGTTTTCCGTTAAAAAGGGTTTGGAAAGATAGTCCTCCATACCCCTGGCAAGGCATTTTTCTTGGTCGCCATGCATAGCGTCTGCGGTAAAGGCAATAATGGGTATTTGGCGAATCTTTTGATTTGTATTTTTATGAATCAGACCTGAAGAGTTATGGGTTAAGCTGGCTATTTTCTAGGTAAAAGAAGATTATCCAACTCAATTTGCTTTTGCACAATTGGCCCTAGGTTTTGTTCCTCGTGGGGCTCACCTAAAAAGGAAAAGATCTCGGTAACAGGTACTATTCCCTTGCGGCCTCGTTTTTTAAAACAGGCTCGCACGTTGGCCGAAGCGCTAATTTCTTCATTTTTCACAAATTTCTGGGAGATGTAGAAAAAATCTCTGTCCCAACTTTCAACGGCTGTGTGGAGTTGGTATCTGTTAAAATAGCTTAGGGATTTTTTAAAGATGATGGATTCAGATAGGATCACAGGGTAGAATCCCTCTTTAAAAAGCTTTACTAGGTTGCCTGTGCGCATCAGCATATCCAATCTGCCCAAGTCCATTACAGAAAGAAATCTGCCATTGTTCATATGGAAGTTTAGATCCAAATCCCAAAATCCAACTCGAAAATTAGAAACACAGGGGTCGGTAAATTCTTGGGACTTAGGCCACAACGCCCGAGCAAGGATTAAACCTAAGAGCTTCCAATATAGATTCATTTTAGACCTTTTTTATTTAAGGCGATTTATTTGGTAAAAAGCCCCTGACTTGAAACCCATATCACTTTATATCGGTTTAATAAAAATATCTTAAGTCTTTACCTAAAAACTGCCAATCAAAGAAACCTTCCCTATAATCCTAAAAGTTTTGCTCAACCTTCAAGTTTGCTATTTTACCATGACCTTTGCCTAAAAACTTATAGCACTAAAATGGCTTCTAAAGAGTGTTTCTATTTGCGAGGCAGACACTTCTAAGGAAGGCGATTCAAAAGGCAATAAACCATCAATAGGGGCATTTTAGACCAGAGTTCTCTGGTAAAACTCAATTGTCCCTTCAATTTTAGAATTGCTGCTCCTTTAGAAATGATCTTTGTATCGAATTACGGTTGGGATAGAAAATCCAACTCCCCAGGTTTGACCCCCACAACCAATTCGAAAATTGACTGCAAGGTTTGCAGTAACTTTAGTTGTTTCTCTGGTTCCCAGTTAAAAAGACCGCTATCGAGTAAAAACTGAGAACTGGCAATCAGTATCTGAGCGATTTCTTCGGGGTTTTTTGCCTGAAATACTCCCTCTTTGTTTCCTTGCTCCACAGCTTTCCCCAGAAGAGGGGCTATTATTTGTATGGCCTGAACATTCAACTGCTCTTGGAGCATTCTATTCTCAACTTTATGGAGGACCTCCATAACAGGCCTGCTGCTAATTGAATTTTTCTCAGGCCCCCTTAGCATCAGTTTTAGTTTCTCAATCGCGCTTAAGTCTTCCGTCACCAGAACAGAAGTATAAAAGCTTTGCATCTCCAGACCCAACTGCTCTACGATATTTGCCAGAAGTTCCTTTTTGGATTTGAAATAGTGATAAAAGGTACCCTTGGCGATTCCAGCCCTTAAAATGATGGCCTCCACTGAGGTTTTATCATAGCCGACTTCTACAAAAAGCTTCTCAGCGACCTCTATAATCTCTTTTTTTCGGGTAACTGGGTCCTTTACAACTCGTGTCATTTCTTAAATCTCCTAGGTGTGGGCAAGTCTTTACTATAAAAGTCTGGGCTCTTCTCTGTAAAGGCTAACCCCTTGTTAGTCTCAAGCTAGTTAACCTTGACGGCTAAAAAAGAATTCCCTGTCTTTATAAAGGAGGTAGCCCGATAAAATAACCAGAAGCACTGTTTGTATCACCTTGCTATCTGGGTGGGTTTGGAACATTTCATTGGAAATACCTGCTGAAATGTGGAAAACAATGGCAACCAGCATATTTCTACCGGTTTTGTAGTAAAGCCAGTTCATTAAAATTACGAATGGAAAGAGGCTAACTGCAAAATTTATAGAGTATAGCAACCCTGTTTCTGCAAGATTACTATGGTAGTAACCCTTTATGAACCCAAGGGGAAAATGCCACAAGACCCAAAATACTCCAAAGATAACCGACGTTATAAAGAGGTTAAAACGGGCACGAAGGCAATCTGTTCCATAAGAATGCCAGGCTAACTCTTCAAAAAGTGGTGCCAAAATTAGCAAAAACCAAGCTGGAAAAAGACCAAAGCTAAAGGAGGCAGCATTAGCAAATGAAAATTGGCTGGTGCTGTGGCCAAGGCTTAAAGATATAGCTTGGGCTGTGAGGATACTACCAAGCATAAGAAATAACGTTATTAAAATGTAGGTAGGTTTGATGTCTTTAAAGGTGAAGATCCTGTTGTAAATATCACCCCTTAGTTTTGGGTCCCTCCTCATCATAATATAGGCAATGATCATGGGGCTAACTAAGCCCGCCAACCCCAAAAAGCCGCCCAAGTTTTCTAGAACTTGATTGCTCGGGGAGAGGTGACTCAAGTAGGCTGCCATGAACCAAAAGGACCATGGGATAAGGGTAGATAAAAAGTAAAACTGGTAGGGTTTTGCGTAGTTTGCAACGTTCATTTTGTCCTCTTTTCTGCTCAGGTAAGCTTTTCTGTTGGCCCATCCAACAGATTTAGACTTTAGGTTTGAATCAAGTTTTAATGCACTGTGATTCCGATTTCTTAAACCTTCTGTCTCTATGGTTTTAGATATACCGACTGACCGTCGGTCAGTCAATAGGAGAATTAGTAAGATTCTGAAATATAAAGAGGAAATATTTTTAGACTGTTGTCTTTGGCTGAGTTTTTAATCGTGGAGCATGCAGAAGGGGGAGGCCTCAAGCCTAAAAAAATGTAATGGTATTGGCGTTATGACCATCTTCTTTAAAGCCACCGAGTCTAGCCTAGCTGGTATTTGGCAGTTAATTTGAGTGAGATTATCGGAATGAAAATAGCCGATTGAAGCTAGCCTCGGTGAATCTTAATGCTACCCACCCATATTAACAGAGGTTCAGAGGTTTGATGTTAGCAGGCTAAAAGAGCTAATTTTCTCAGGATTTTTGGGGGAGTTTTAGGTAGAAGCAACTGCCTTTACCCGTGCCTTCTGATTCTGCCCAACACTCACCTTGGTGAAGCATGGCGAGGTTTTTCACCGAATCTAAGCCTAAGCCAGTACTCCCTGCTTTTTCCTCCCCTGCCACTTGGTAAAAGGGGTTGAAAATCAAGGTCAGATTTTCTTTTAGTAGACCTGTGCCATCATCTTTAAAAGCAATCAGAATATCCTCCCCTTCTTTAGTAGCTGTAATTGTAACCTCGTTTTTAGCATACTTTAAGGCGTTGGAGTATAGATTTTCCAGCATCCTAGAGAGTTGCAGCTTATCTGCAAAGATCTGCAAACTAGGCACCTGTAACGTAAGCTTGATTTTATGGGTTTCTTGGGAGGGTTGTAGGGCGCTAGTAATCTCTTCAACCATAGATTTTATGTCTAAGTGAACCTTATGTAGAGTCAAATTCCCGTTTTGTAACTTTGAAACATCTAGGATTTCAGAAACCATGTCGCTTAGAAAATCAGAACTTTGGTTCATCAAATTTAAAGAGTCTGTTACTTCTTCCAAGTAACTATTGATTTCAGGTGGTGCTTCGGGGGCACTTAAACCTAAAAGCTCTTGTTTGATCAAAAGATTGGCGCAGGAGGTTTTGATCACGCTAATTCGGGTTTTCATGTCATGGCGAATTTGATCGGCTAATCGTTCTTGTTGCAGCTTGACTAGTACCTCTTTGGTACGGTCGATAAACTGCCCCTGAACTCCATTTAAAAGCTCTAGTGAGGGAAAGGTGGTTCGAGTGGAAAAAAGCGAAAAATAGCGGGTTTTATCCTCTTGGGTTACTTGAAAATCGCCAATATTAACCTTCCCCTTTGCCAAAATTTGTCTTTTATACTCGGTGATGGTTTCTTTCGGCATACCGATCTTGTCTAAAACTTGGCAAAAGTCTTTGCCTATTAGGTTCTCGCCTTCTGGAAAAAAGGACCTAAAGACAGAGTTAACCTTTCTTAAAACAAAATTTTTATCGGTAAAGTAGCAGGCGGTGATAGCATTAGAGAAGTTATAAAAACTAATTTCTTCTAATTCACTTAACGAAAGATCACCCATAAAAGTTCCCTAATTTAAAATATAAAATGGCCAAATAGTAATCTTAGGCCCTAAGTGAAACCTGTAAAAGTGGCAAGTACCAAGAGCGTCCAAACTAGGGTAAACTCAAAATGAAATTGTGTAAATATTATTTGCATTTGAGTAGATTTGATAAATCCAACCTACCCTTTGCAACTCAATCCTAAAAAGAACCAATATTAAATTCAAGCAAACAAGTTTGGCTACCAAACCCAAAGCCTTTGACAGGGGGGATAAAAGGTTGAATCATTGGGCTATATCAATCTTTTTAAGGTCCTATGCGCTATTTATTGCACCAACTCCAAATGCCCTTGGAATACCAAGAAGCCGACCTAGCCACAGCTTTAGCCTTAAAACTGAGTTGCAATCAGACAGCTTTGAGTGAAATCAAAGCCTTGAGTCGTTCTATTGACGCTCGTGCCTCGGGCAAACCACCACATTTTATCTTTTCCTTAAGCTTTGTTCTGGAGGAGGAAGCCCTAAACAAAAGCAATCGCCACCTTGTAGAACCTGTGGACGAAGAAAAGTCTAAGCCTGCCCAAATCATTAAAATAACCGACAACCAAGGTCGCCCTCGGCCTGTTGTTGTTGGTGCTGGGCCAGCAGGTTTGATGGCAGCTTTTGCCCTTGCTGATGCAGGGCTGAAACCTCTGCTGGTAGAGCGAGGCGACGCTGTAGAGGAAAGAAAAATAAAGGTGCAGGAATTCTGGCAAAAGGGAATTTTAGATGAAGAATCCAATACCCTTTATGGTGAGGGTGGCGCAGGCCTTTATTCCGACGGAAAACTCACCTCTCGTAGTAAAGATAGTCCTCGCTTAAAACGCTTTTTGGAAACACTGGTTTCCTGTGGTGCACCTGAGGATATTTTAATTGATCACAGTCCTCATTTGGGCAGTGACCAACTGGCTATTATTGTCCCTCGTTTGCGAGAGAAGATCATTGCTCTTGGTGGAGAGGTACGCTTTTTAAGCCGATTAGACAGTATCGAAGTCGTAGATTCGAAACTTAAATCTGTTACCATTGCAGGCGAGAAAGTGGCCACAGATGCATGTATATTAGCTACAGGACACAGTGCAAGAGATGTCTATAAGATGCTAGCCTATAGCCCTGTGACCTTAGAGGCTAAATCCTTTGCCATTGGCGTTCGCTTAGAGTTACCCCAAAAGGTAATTGACCGTGCTCAATACAAAAACTGGGCTGGGCACTCCGCCTTAGGCGTAGCGAGCTTCCGCTTGACTGCAAAAAAAGAGAAAGACTTTCGGGCCTGCTACAGCTTTTGTATGTGCCCCGGTGGTATGGTGATTTCTTGTGCAAGTTCCACAGGCAAGCTCACCACCAATGGTATGAGTCTATCTAAGCGAGATCTAAAATGTGGCAACGCCGCCTTTATCGTACCTGTTGCCCCAGAAGATATCCCTGTAACCAACGAGGAAGAACCAGCCATTTTAGACGGTTATAAGTTCCAAGAAGAGATTGAAACCAAAGCCTTTATTGCAGGTGGGTCGGACTACTCTATTCCTGCCAGTCGTTTGAGTGATTTTTTAAAGAAAAAAGTCTCTGTTGATTTGCCCTCAGAACGCTCGGCTGAAAGAGCCATCCCAACCGACCTCTGGCAGATTCTCCCAAAAAACATCTGTGAGACCTTGGCCCACGCCATACCGCTAATGTTAAAAAAACTACCTGGTTCTAACCCTAAAGAAGTTGTGCTTTATGGCCCAGAAACCCGCAGCTCTAGCCCCATCCGCATGACACGGGGCAAGGACGGGCATTCTTTAGATGTGGACGGAATCTTCCCTTCAGGCGAAGGCGCAGGCTACGCAGGGGGCATCGTCAGCGCTGGAATCGACGGTCTTCGTGCCGCTCAGTCAGTGATCCAAACCTATCTTTAAGCTTTAACCTGCTAAATTCTTGTGTGCAGCCTTATACTGTGGCTTTGGAGATTGCCCGTGCAATAGTAGGGCTATCTTTAGAGACAGGGAGCCTTTGTATAAAGATTTACCTTCTTAGTTAAGATCTTCTTCAATAGATTTGATATATGTGAATATTTAAGCTATCATCTTTTAACTTTAGTGCGCTGCGGCAAACATATTTATGGATTCAATCCTATTGTGAATGTAGCAGCTAATTATCCAAGTAAACTTAAAAGCGTCAAATTAATATGTCGATCTCTCAAAGTCCAAGTAATCAAATTATTTGCCCCGTCACAGGTTTACAAATTGTACGGAAAAAAGATTGGGTTTTCAGCAGTCCAGATAAGAATTTTACAAGCTCTCTTGCTTGGGTTAATGGTAATATCCTCCTCGCCCAACCAACTGGAAATCTTGGACTGAATGAAGCCCGGAATTTGATTTCCTTAGTACAGCGTTTACTAAGGGAAAGAAAAGGGGAGCAGCAGGACTTGGTGCATATAATCGATTACTCTGGCGTTACCAATTACAGTGTCGAGGCGAGGCGATATTTTACCGAACAGAATAAAAAGAATTTTCAATTTAAAGCAATGATTTTTTGCAACGCCTCTTCCTTTCAAAAGTTGAGCATCAAATTGGCAAAAAGAATCCATAGCCTAGGCAAGAACTTATACCTAGTTGAAGACTATAATAATGCAATTATTTTAGCATTAGAGATCCTGGCCCTTGCTAATCCGAATCAAGTGCAACCCCTTGCAAGCCTTCGCACTCAACCCTCATGGACGGGTCACCCTGATGAGGAGATATTAGTTAGGGTGGATTATTCGATTTTAACCAATCCTCATTGGTGCGGGCATATTGCTTTGGAAAAGAGTTATGTCACCTTCAGTCAAATTGGAGGGAATATTTTGACTACTCGCCTACTCGGTGACTTTGGACAGGATGAATTCCACGCTCTTGAGGCAAAGAAAAGGAGTATTTTGGCTCAAGATTCTTTTAAAGGTCCACTTTATGAAATTTTAGATGCCTCTTGCCTCTCTTTTAGGTCGCTCTATCAGATATGGAACTACGGGATACCAGCTAAGGAGCTTCTGCATGCAACCCATTTGGTAGCGCCTAATCTTGTAAAAAGGCTATTTTTTATGGGGTTACAAACTCTTGGAAGGACTAAGCAGAAATTAGAAATCACCAACAATTTTGATCGAGCCTTACAGCCCATACTTACTCGGTTAGGCCGTTTAAGAAATAGCATGCAAGGGAAAATTACACCTTGTCATAGGGAAGAGTCTTGGACGATAGAATTAGATGGATTCTCCCTATGCTATGAAGTAATTGGCAATAATATTATCCATAGTCAAACAGAAGGATTTTTAAAAGAGGAGCATATTGACCCTGTTTTTAACTTACAGGAAAAGGTGCTCAAAGAAGCGGGTTTAGAGAACCAAAGTTACTATTTTATTGGCGGGGTGGCTGGTCTGAGTGATTTAGGGGGAACCCGTGGCGCAAGGGCGGCTTACAAGGAAAGAACTCTTCAATTCTACCAGAAGTACCCCTTTGAGTTCTACATTTTTTATGGGGTTGATCCTCTTTTGGGCGCTGCCATCAATATGGTGAAGCCTTTAATATCCTTTCCTATAGGCATTGCAGATGATCTAGGTGATTCGCTTAGAATCATTATCTCACATCGTCTGGAACGCTCTTACAGACAACAGACGGCTTCTGGCTGGGATAGGCAGAGTGAACATGAGGCAAAAGAGCCTGCTGATGCAATATTATCTTTTCTAGGCCAAATCGACTGGGAAAGTTATTCAGAGCAGGCTTTTCCAGATGTTCCCCAAGGACATGAACTACAGAAGATATTTGAGGCAATAAAACTCATTAAACTCGATCTTGATGATGTCTACCTAGAGCGTGCAGAGATCACTAAAGAACTTAAAAAAAGTGAAAACAGCCTCAACCGGGCCCAGAAAATTGCTCAATTAGCGAGTTTTGAGTGGAGCCTTCCAGAAGGTATGCATAATTGCTCTAAGAATTATTCAGATTTACTAGGCCTCGAACCATTGGGAAAGAGTCCGCAGCTATCAGACTTTTTTGATCAGGTTGATCTGACGCAACGGGTAGAATTAGAGCCCAAATTGATGCAGGTCATGACAGAGATGCTTACCTTTCAAACAGATATAAAGATCCTTTGCCCCGACGGAACACAGAGAGTATTGCATTTTATTGGGCAACCAGAGACGGACGGAGTGAGATATATAGTCAGTCTGCAGGATGTAACTTCTACTTTTCTCCTAGAGCAAAACCTTCATATCTCTAACGCCAGAACAGATCGGGCTATTTCTGCAAAAACCAGATTTTTACAAAATGTCTCACATGAATTAAGGACCCCTCTAAATGCCATTTTAGGTTTTTCGGACTTACTTAGTATGACAGAACTGGACGAAACCCAAGAGGATTACCTCGAGCCAGTATCAACATCTAGCCGCCACTTATTGGAGTTGATCAATGATCTTTTGGAATACATAGATCTGCAAACTTCCATGCCTTTAAGTGGGAAAGAAGAATTTTCTATTGAATTCTTATTGAGCGAGTTGGTGGCCCAATGCGGTGCAGCGGCCAATAAGAAGGGCTTAAAGTTGGATTATCAAATTAGAGATGTACTTCCTGAAAAAATAAAAGGTTTTCGCCATTATATCTCTCAGGTTCTTTTACATTTTATCAATAATGCTATTAAATTTACTAAGGAAGGGCGTGTTGAAGTATTCGTTGAAAGGGAGCTAATATCTGAAGGGTTAAACATCATTCAATTCGGGGTTTTAGACACAGGCTGCGGTTTAGATGAGCAAAGTTTAGCTTATTTGATGGAGCCTTTTACCATGGCAGATGACTCAATGACTAGGGCAGAGCCAGGTCTGGGTATGGGTTTGGCCCTAAGTAGCTTAATGGCCCAGTTGTTAGGTGGCGAGATCAAGGTAGAGAGCAAGCTTGGACAAGGTGCCACCTTTAGCCTTTTTCTCCCTTGCATTTTTGAGGAATTTTGAGTTTTTGAAAGAATAGGAAATATCACTAACTTGGTAGGCCATCTTGTTTTTTTAACGCTCTAGGGGCGATGGAGTTCCAGATCGATCTATCTAATTTAGATTTCAGATTTATTTTAGTAACAAGACTATTTTGTTTGTAGGCGCCCTTTGCGCTTTGCAGGCAAACCAACTAAACTCGTAGGATATTCGCTATTGCATGAAACTTAAGAAGTTTACAAATTTCAAATTTACTAATTAAAAACCCACCAATTATAAAGCTCCTCTGATGCCTTGGATAACAAAGCAATTTTGTTCCTCAATTTTTCCTTTTAAGGTTTTCGCCTTATCTTCCCTAGTCTTTTTTCTGTCTTCCTTTTCCCCACTTGTGGCAGGGGAATTTTACTTAGGTCTGTCAAAAAATGAAGATTCTTTTATGGTTAAAAAAACAGGGGAGGTGGCGGCCTCAGGGTTGCTGGCCAGCGAGACGGCATTGGGGCCTAATCTGGGCTATAAAACAGAGCTACAGAAGTTTTGGGGGAACTGGGTCTTTTTTTGGGATATTAGTTATGGTGAAATTGAAGCTAGCGCCCAAGAAATTGTAGATACAGATGAAAGTGGCAATAGTACCAGACGCGTCAGCGACCTTGGTACTAGCGTTAAGGCTAGTGGTATCTCACTTACCCCCAGTTTTTTGGTAACCACCAACAAGGACCAAAAAGACTTCTTCTTTTTTGGCCTAGGCCTTGGGGCTGGGTATTCGGCCGCATCTGGAGACATCTACCTAAATGAAATGGAGAGTGCTACCACCTGCGGGGCTTCCACAACGGATGAAGAGATTAAAACAAATTGTGAGAAGCATTCGTTTAATTTTTCTGGTCTGGGCTTAGGCGGGGTTATTTCTTTAGGTTACCAGGGCCAAGGTTGGTCTGTTACAGCCTATGGTTCAGGTCCAAATTATAACCAAGGAGACTACGCTTACACTACAAATTTTGCTCACCTCGCAGTTAACATTGAGTTTTAAGCGACAGCTATTTTTAGACTCAAATTACATTTAAGGAACAAATATGAAAGATAAAGTCTTAGATTTTTGGTTTTCAGAGTTAACACCAAAAGAATGGTTTGCAAAAGATGACGCTTTAGATAAAAAAATATCCGATCAATTTTTAGAAACCTACCATAAAGCCACTAAAGGCGAACTTTTTGGCTGGAGACAGACAATGGAAGGTCGGTTGGCAGAAATCATTGTACTAGATCAATTCTCTAGGAATATCTTCCGAGACCTACCCAATGCATTTGAATATGACCCTTTGGCCTTGGCCCTTTCCCAAGAAGCCAGTATTAATGCGGGTTTAAACCACTTGTCTTTGACACAAAAAGCCTTTCTATACATGCCCTTTATGCACAGTGAATCTTTAATTGTTCACGAAGAAGCGGTAAAGTTATTCTCAGAACCAGGATTAGAGAATAATTTGGACTTTGAGATAAAGCATAAAAATATCATTGAGCAATTTGGTAGATACCCGCACAGAAACAAAATTTTAGGTAGAGAATCGACTTTGAAAGAGATCGAGTTTTTAAAAGGGGAAGGCTCTTCCTTTTAAGGGTCTTTTCTCTTTCCTCTAGGTTTAGGTATCAGGTTGCCAATAAAAAGCTAATTAAGGCCTGTTTTCAGGCATTGTTTAAGGGCATTATCTTATTTAAGTATGCTTAAAATCAGCGTAAAGCATTTAGCCTGCTCCATTTCTAATTCGGCTAACTCAAGGTTGATGTTATTATCCTCAGTTCGAATTTTTTCTTCCAGAGCTGCGGCCAATTGATAAACCTTATCTATCCCTAGATTTCCTGAAACCCCTGCCAGACTGTGAATTTGAAATATGGAGTCTTTAAGATCAGCTTTGGAAAGAGACTCTTTTAGGGTAGCAAGGGTATTTTTGTAATTTCCGGGGTAGGTTTTGAGTAGATTAAAATAAAGCTCCTCGTCGCCACCTGTTCTTTCGATACCCATGGCGGCGTCAATGCCTCCCACCGTTAATCTCTGGATAATGTCTTCACTTGGATCAAGATTAGGCTTGTCTTTTTTAGGCGCCTGAAGGTTAATTTTTTGGAAATATTCCTCTAGTTTTTGGTATAGCTGCGTTGGCCTAATGGGTTTTGGAATATGACCGTTCATCCCAGCTTGGTAGCATTCTTCAATATCTTCAACCATCACATTTGCAGTCATTGCAATAATGGGTAGATCTTTATATTCAGGTAAATTCCTAATTTTTCTTGTCGCTTCAAAGCCATCCATTATGGGCATTTGAATATCCATTAGAACAAGGTCATAATGGTGTGTTTGCACAGAAAAAACAGCCTCTACTCCATCATTTGCAAGGGTAACATCAAAACCCACTTGGGAAAGTAGCTCTGAGGCAATTTGTTGGTTAATTTTATTGTCGTCGACCAGTAAAATCTTACTATCTTTTAAGTTTAATAGTTTTTCTTTTGCTTGCTGTTGCTGGTCTTTATTGTGAATTACATTTGAATTTGTAACCATAACACTGCCTATCTGAGACTCAGAATTTAGTGCAAAGGGCAGGGTAAAGCTAAAACTGCTGCCCTTTCCCACTTCGGACTCAACAGAAATTTCACCGAGCATCATTCCAACTAAATTTTTACAAATGGAAAGTCCCAAACCAGTACCGCCATACCTGCGACTTGTAGAGCTATCAGCTTGGCTAAAAGAACTAAAAAGCCCTTCTTGTTGGTCTTTACTCAAGCCAATGCCTGAATCAGTAACGCTAAACTCAACCCTTGCAACTCCCTTCAAGGTAGAAATGAGCTTTACCTTGATTAAAATATGACCACTCTCAGTAAACTTAACCGCATTGTTTGTTAGATTCAGTAGCACCTGCTGTAAGCGTAAAGGGTCGCCAATCAAGTTGACTGGTATATCGGGACCGAGAAAAGTTTTCAGCCTGAGACCCTTTTCTTTCACAGGGATTTCAACCAAAATCTCGACATTTGTTAAAAGGTCTTTAAGATTTACGGGAATCTTTTCCAGTTTCAACATTCCAGCTTCAATTTTTGAAATGTCTAAAATATCATTGATAATGCCAAGCAACGAGTTGCCAGCATTGCCAACCTTTTGCAGGTAGTCTTCTTGTTTTTCGCTAAGGTCGGTTTGTAAGGCTAAATCTGTTAAGCCAATGATTGCATTCATGGGCGTGCGGATTTCATGGCTCATATTAGCCAAGAAATCTGATTTTGATTGGTCTGCCTTTTCTGCCAACTTTTGGGATTTTGTAGCCTCTTCGAAGCTGATGAAGCCAACTCTTTTATAGTATTCTAATATGTAGGCTGTTAAGGCCCCCATGATCATACTCCCTACAATATAGAATTCATGGACTATAAGTCGGTCAAAGGGCAGGGAACTGTACCAAATAAATGCTAAATTTAAAGAAAAAAACAGAGTTAAATTTGCTTTAACAGCCTGATAAAATGAAAAACCTGAAACCAACCATAGCCAAGTGATCATTAAGTAGACTTCTCCAACCAAGAGGTAGACTCCGAGGAAGATAGTCAGATAGAGGTAGTTTATTGAGGCTACAATGAAGGCTACCGTAACGATTCCAAAGTGAAATCTCTTGGTATTTAGCTTTATAGAAGAAAAGGCCATCAACCAGAATAAAACACAGTGAAAAAGATGAATTAAACTACTTGTAGATCTGTTTTCTAAAGGAACAGAGTAGATATCTATAAATGCATAAAGCGCATATAAAAAGCCTGCCAAAAAAACAGCAAACCTCATTTGGAATCTTTGGGGTAAATCTATATTTTCTTGATACCTACTTTCAAAATCTGGGTCTTTAAACCGCAGCGAGAGATAATAAAATGGTTGTAGGTTGATTTGCACTATTTTTTACCGCAAAGGAGGAAGGCTAGCATATGGTCTTGGAGAATGGATAAAATAGGCTGTTAGTGTAAAGAGTTATCCCTATAAATTAGCAATCCCTTCAAATGCCGTCTAGTAGATAATCTGCACAGACGGATGCCTCAGCCTTTTAGGCGACCCCAGATTTTGCAACTCCCAACAGGTTGCCAGCTAATTTGGCCTTGTTTGGTAGTCCTTGAAAGAGTAAAAACCTTACATAGCGTGGACAATGACTTAAGCAGGGATAATTGCCTCAAGATGCAATTAAATTGATTTAAACGTTGTCTAGTTGCCGCTTCTGTTGCAGTTTGGGAAAAAGCAATTAACTAAGTAATATAATCATAAAAATGTGTTATGATCTTTGTAAGTAATATTGAAATTAATTTTTCTAAAATAAGCTAACAGTAAATGAAAAATATGAGTGATTCTGGAACGGTAAAAATTGTATTGATTGAAGATGAGCCAGTCTCTTCAAAACTCATGCAGTTGGAATTAGAAAAATATGGGTTTGAGGTATTGCCTTTTTTAGCAGCTATTCCAGCCATTATGCATGTGGAATTGTACCCTGTAGACTTGATTCTCACAGATATTTTTATGGGTGATTTAGATGGTTTGGACGTGATCAGGGCCATCCGTGCGAAGAATATACAAACGCCAATTATTGCAATGAGTTCCGAACCAGAAACAAAATATCTTTCTATTCGTGACCTCGCAGGCGTTGCTGGTGCTAATTTCTTTTTTGCAAAACCAGTGTCTTACTACCAATTGATTAAAAAAATAAATTATTTACTGGACCCAGAAAATGCCGCTTAGTTTCTATTAGGCTGGCAGTCTCTATAATTTGGGCTAAATCTGCCATAGATCTTCCTTAAAGGGTTTTAAAACCTTCCCCCTTTCCGTTGCATTTTAGCCAAAATTGACTTCTATTTATTGTTTTATGTCCTTTAAATTTTACACCTATGCGGCTATTCGTCTATTCGACTAGGGTTAATTGGTTGAAAAAATGCCTTAAATGGAGTATTTTGGAGCCAAAGAATTTTTTTAATTGATGAGGGAGAATTTAATATGAATAGGAAAAGAAAAATTTTATTGCTAGCCATTGGTTTTACTTTGGCACTGGGAAGCTGCAAAAACGAAGAAGAGGAAGTTATCGCAGCTCCTACGCCCACAAAATTAGAATTTACCAACACTGCCCATGCAAATTTGACAGAGTCCAGTTGTGCATTAGTCACAGTGCAAGCCCAAACAGCAGCTAACGCAGCCTTTAGCGCCACTACGGCAATTGATTTAGCATTAGTTGCTACCAACGGAAGTTTTTATTCTGATTCTGCCTGCTCTACTTTAGTTACCACAGCTACCATTGCAGTAGGTGCAAGTTCAGTCGATCTTTACTACGGAAGTAAAACAAACGGAACTGATACAGTAACTGCCAGTTCAACAGGATTGACCAGTGGTACCCAAGGCGCAATAACAGCCATTAGCTTTGTGGGAACTTGGAAAAATACCTGTACACAAGACCCTGATAGTACAAGTGATTACTTGATAGACACCTTAGTTTTAAATGCTGACAGTTCAGCGGTATGGACTCAGAATATATACTACGAGTCTACCTGTACAACTGTGGGACAAAAATTAGTAATGTCTGCAAACTGGGTAATAGGCGCGTTGAGTACGTCCGTAACAGACGCACGAAGACTCACCTTTACTGTCACTAAATTTGAATTTACGATATATGGTGGTACGGTAAGCGTCTTCAATGGAGGAAGTTTCTTTGGATTTACTGACTGGGCTGACTCAGTCACTAAGGACGTAACTGGAATATCTTCAGGTGCAGCTGCTGGCAACTTTATAGTTAGTGCAGGAGATGTAGGGGAAGACCTTTATAAAATTTCCAATTCACAATATATAAATAGTACGAAGGTCAGTAGCTTCTCCACTACGGTACCAACCACAATCAACGATTCCGTTGGTCAAAATACCTTTACGAAGCAGTAGTTTCTTTAAGGCCCCCTTTTTTAACGGGGGTTCCAATTTAAATCTCGGTAGTTCGGCAAAGTTTCAAAACTGGCCGAGCTATCTTCTTAAATCATTTAAAATATCAATTTCTATTGCCGCCTAGAGGGCCTTTTTCCGAAGCTGAACTAGGGTAAGAATAGCTTTAAGGCTGCAACGTGCAAATAGGGTTTTAGTCTTGTCAGTATTTCTTGGGCTTCTTTTCTGTCACTAAGATCATCAGCAATACTAAAAATGCTTCCCCAAGTCTCTGTACCACGCTGACTGCGTTTGCCGATAGAGTAACCATCTTGCAAGATTCCCCACTGACCGACAAATTCTAAAAATTGATGGTGCTTGTGATAAAGTTTGGAGTCAATATTCTCTTTATTTAATTCTACATTTTCGTAAGTTTCAGCCCAGTGTTGGAAGGGGCCAAAATTAGTCGGTTCAAAGTTGGTAATCATCACAAAATCGATCAATTCAAAGCGGCTTTCTGTGTAGGCCTCCATAAATCTATCGGGGTAATTGAGTAAAAAATGGTTGTCATCTGCCATAGACCCATCTTCATTGAGCCGAACAATGACTAAAGCCCAAAATCGAAATTGAATCAGTTTTTTGAGGTTTTCAATGATTCTGTCAAAATCAACAGATTCTTTACAAATAACTAAATCAGAAATCAACTCATTTATTGATTCCAGTTGGCTTTCTGATAAAACTGTATGGGTCACACTTTCTCCAAGGTCTTAGGTGGAATCATATCTTTTGCACTATTGCTCATCTTCTAAAGTTTCAAGAGTTCATGAAACTATTTAGCCGTGTAAATAGAGTACGTTAAAAGCTATACCTGTTTTAAGTGGGCAAATCAATGTTTGAAATTGACTTAAGATTAAGGAGGAAAGAATTTATTTAGGTTGCCACCCAGACCATAGCGGTTTTAGCTGAAATTGCGGTTTGGCTCCTTATTTAATCTTTGGCCTTCAAAGAATGGCCATCCACTAGTTTAAAAAAGGGGGATGACTTTACAAAAGCGGAGCAGGAATTTGAAGTTTTTAGCAAAAACTGGAATAGTCAACCTACCGTAAAACCAAATTTTGGAGTTATTGTTAAATGAAAGTCTATGAAACTGAGACTGGCGTGGAAGACTACATTAAAATGTGCGAAGGTTATGACAACTCAAAATTTAAAAGTCTAATTTTAAGCCACTTAATGAAGGGGTCTAGACTTCTGGAAATTGGTATGGGGCCAGGAAATGACTTTGCGTGGTTATCTGAAATATATAAAACCTCAGGCAGTGACTATTCAAAGGAATTTGTTAAAAAGGCAAAGATTCGTTTTCCAAAGGGGGACTTTACAATTCTCGACGCTATAACCCTTGCAACAAGGGAGAAATACGATGCTATTTACTCCTGCAAGGTCTATCAACATTTTGAATTAGACCAGATTGAAAAGGCTCTTACTCGGCAATTTGAAATCTTGACTAGTAAAGGGATCATCATTCATTCCTTTTGGATTGGAGATTCAATATTTGATGACGGTGATATGCGGGCAATCTATCATGACAAAAATAGGCTACTAGGCTTAATAGGCAACAAATTTAACCTTCTGGAACAAGTAGTATACGAAGAATTTGAACCTGAGGATTCCATTTTTATTGTAGCTCAGAAAAAACAGAACTGGCCCTGCATCTCCAAGCTAAACAGGTTCGAACCCACCTAAATGCATGAATTAGGGAGGTTCGAAGTTATTTTTTTTGGGGGAGCTAGAAGTCTACGATGTCGGCGGTAGTGATACCGACACCAGAGTCGAGAGCAAAGGGGCTGCCGCTGGCGGAGTCGTTAGCTACGGCGGAGTTGGCTCCCAATTGCCACCAATGCTGGAGGTTAGTCGAGCTTGCATAATTACCAGAGTCGCTTGTCAAAGATAGGCTAGGTGTACCCGAAGCGTAGGCTTCAGTGATTTCGGAAGCAGTCAATACGGAACTCCACATGGCTAAGGATTGGATGGTACCTGTAAAGAGATTGCCTCCATAAAAGTCGGCACCGACAAACACCTGCTCACTGGCGTCGGTCTGGGCAGTAATACTTGGGTCACCTTGACCGTTGGTGATCGTTTCTAGGGCACCATCGATATAGAGATACAGGTTTGTGCCGTTCCAAGTCATGGCGACGTGGTGGGCTGTATTGGTCGATAGGCTGTTAGTGGAGGTATATTGTTTGAAAGTACCGCCTGAAAATTGATCATAAAGATAGACTACCATCAAGGACCCAGAAGTTAGGGCAATACACACGGAGCCCATTTCAGATCCACCAGAGTTGCACATAAGATAGCTCAAAGCGCCTGGGGCCGAGGCCATCTTCACCCAGAGAGCAATCGAGTAAGTGTTGGCTAGGCCAAGTGTGGTCGCTGTCGCGTTTTTGATATATTCCGTACTTCCATCAAAATCGAGGGCCTTATAGGTTACTGTAGTCGTAGTCGTTGTAGTGGTGGTAGTAGTCGTAGTCGTTGCTGCGCCCGTAGTGAAACCAGTAGTTTGAGTCATAGCCGCAGTTAAGACCTCTCCATCTGAGCCTTTCGCATCGGTAGTGACCTTGATCTTATAGGTGGTCGTTGCCGATAAACTGGCTGATGGGGTTGCGGTGAAAGTTAGCTTGTCAGTGCTGGCGGCAACGGTGGAACCTAAGGCTATACAGGTAGTAAATTCATCGGAAGAGAGTTGAATTGTGCCAGTGCAGGTAGTAGCCCCGCTATTGGTGGATAACGTGGTAGCGTCCATTGCCTTGTCGAAGGTGACCGCCAAAGTGGTGTCAACGGAGACTGCTGTCGCTGCGTCTGCTGGTGTTGTGGAACTAACCGAGGGAGCTGTGCTTGTAGATGTAGCGGTAGCTACAACTTGCCCCTCATCATCGGAACCACAGCTACTAAAAATAACGGAAGCTATTACTAATATAATCCAATTCTTAACTGTCATTTTATTCCCTCAATATGTAATTTTTTTTTACCATATTAAAACATATTTAAGGATTGAAGTCTAGTAATAGATAAAAAAGAAATAGCCTCAAACTATTAACTGAAGCATCTTCGGCAGAATATTAGAGAATTTGTAAAATACAATACATAAGATATATTGCCTAGGTAATATAAGAAAAATTTATGTTATTACCTCTGAAAATGCGGGCCTAGGTTATTATATCATTCCCAGTTTGAAGGAACCCCTTAGCTAATAACCAACTTCCTGCAAATTTGGTTTTAGGTAGGATTAGACCCGATTTTTGGTTGGTTCAAGAGTTGTGACAATAGGCTCTTTTGCTTTTTAAGTTATTTTCTTCTCTCGGTTTGATAATTTAAGAAGGTAAGTGATTACTCAATCAGTACCTCACTTGCTGGCATTGGTTTGCCATAGAAGTACCCTTGTGCAATATCACAATTGAGTGCCCGCAAAAACTTCTGTTGCTTATCAGTTTCAACCCCTTCAGCAACGGTAGAAATGCCTAGGCCCTCAGCTAGCTTTAAAATGGTTTTTACGATTACCTCAGCACTAGGGTCGTTTTCCAAGGCTTTAATGAAACTAAGGTCGATTTTTAGAGTATCAAAGGGAAATTTTTGCAGGTAGGCCAAGGAAGAATAGCCAGTACCAAAGTCGTCCATGGCGATTTTAACACCTAGGGCTGAAATTTGCTCAATAATCCGCACAGACTCCTCTGCATTATCCATCATTGCTGTTTCGGTTATTTCTAACTCCAAATGGTTCGGTGAAAGATTTCTTTCTTCTAAACACCTTTGGATTTTTGATATCAGGTCAGGGTCACGAAATTGTTTTGGCGATAAATTTACAGCAACAATGGCAGCTTGAAGACCTTGGTCAATCCATTCTCTCATCTGGCTACAGGCTTCAAGGAGTACCCACTCCCCAATTTCTAAAATCAATCCATTTTCTTCGGCCAAGGGAATGAATCTGTCGGGCATAATAAAACCCAGTTCTTTGCTATTCCACCGAACCAAAGCCTCATAGCCAGTGACTTTATTGTCAGCAAAGCTATATTTGGGCTGGTAGTAGAGTTGAAGTTCCTTGTTTTCAACAGCGTGCCGCAGATGGTTTTCAATCTGCGATCTACGTAGATTGATTTCTTCAATATCCTGAGAGAAAAATTTAAAATTACCACGGCCAGCGTCTTTAGCACGGTACATGGCAGTGTCTGCATTTTTGATGAGTTGAACCGAATCAGCGCCATCAGCGGGAAAAAGACTGATGCCGATACTGGCGCCAACATAAGCCTCTTTATCATCAATTAATACGGCCTTCTGTAAGCTTTCGATGATCTGATTTGCAATGGTTCCCACATAGGCCTGGTCGGTAATGTCAGTTAAGATCACAGTGAACTCGTCGCCTCCAAGGCGGGAAACAGTATCTGAATCTCTAACGCTTTTACATAAGCGCTCCCCAACTTCAATCAGTAACCGATCGCCTGCTTCATGGCCTAGGGTATCATTTACAATCTTAAACCTGTCTAAATCGATAAACATTAAAGCGCTAACTTTTTTGTGTCGTTTGGCCAGTTTCAGTTCTTGCTCTAATCTATCTCTAAATAGTGCTCTATTTGGTAACTTTGTTAAAGGGTCGAAATAGGCTAAGTTTTCTAACTTATCTTCCAATTCCTTTTGGGCCGTTACGTCTTTAAAGGTACCAACATAATTTAGAACTCTTCCATCATCATTTTTAACAGCTGTGATGGTGAGATGTTTGGGGTAAACCTCTCCATTTTTTCTTCGGTCCCAAACTTCTCCACTCCAGAGGCCAGTATCTAAAACCTCTTTCCACATGGCTGTATAAAAGGCTTTATCATGTCTCCCTGAGCTACTTATGCCGGGGTCTTGCCCAATAACTTCATCATAGGCAAAACCACTGATCTCGCAATATGCAGGATTAACATCTATAATCACAGAGTTTTCATCGGTTACAATGATAGCTTCACCTGCATTTCGAAACACCTTTTCTGCAAGCAACAGTGATTCTTCATGTTGTTTTTTAAGGGTAATATCCTCTGCAAAACCAAGATAGCCAACGATAGAAAGGTCTTCTGAGTAAATAGCACTGACAGTGAGTCTCACAGGGATGCGAGTGCCTACATTTGAAATGTATGTCCATTCCTGCTCGTCGAAATTGGCCCCTGCTTTAACACGGTGAACGAAGACTTCAAAACCCGGCTCAATGGGCTCTTGGAATTCTTCACTGAGATTTGATGCAGCTTGCAATACTTCTTTTGGATCATGAAATAACGCAGGTGTTTCTTTATTTTCAACTTTTTCTTTACTATAGCCCAGCATCCATTGAGCGGTACGGTTAAAACTGGTGATCACTCCTTTAGTATCAGTGGAGATGATGGCTACAGTAGCATTGTCCAGGATGGCTGAGCGCAGGGCTTTTGCTTGGGCTAGATCATTTTCATCTTCTGTTACCTTCTGGAAAAGGCGATTTAGGCCATTTGCAAAGGCTCCAATCTCATCATTTCCTGCACTTTTACAGGTTATACTCCGTTCGCCGTTGGCAAACTTATTCATTTTATACTCTAGGTAGTCCAACCGATCTGTAATCCTCTTGTTGATAAATAACCAAAACAACAGACCACAAAGCACCCCTCCAACAACCATGCCAATGGCTTGGCTAAATAACATTTTGCTTTTCTCCGCATAATGAATTTCCAAATGGCCCCGGTGAAAGAGAAAGCCACAGGTCTGTGGGCGTAAACTAAATACAGGTGATACCCCGCAAACCGAAGCATAACCAGCAATTTTTTTGCCATTTATGATTTCCACCAAAAGCCCTCTACTAGTGGCTACCTCTTCAAGGGTACTGGCATTAATTTGATAAGGGGAATTGAGGTAGCTTTCGCCGACTAGGGAGTAGTCAGTTGATGCTATAACGATACCTTGTGAATCTGTGAGTAAGGTAATTTCGTGATCCGAATCAGAAGCCATTGCAGAAAAAAACTGTTCTACACCGTCAACTCGGTCTAGACTTAAAAAAAGCTCTGTTGATGTTTGCAGGCCATGGAGCTTGTGTTTTAGGTTTACAGTTTGTTGTCGGCGAACTTCATCTTTTATAAAAGTTTGGCTGATCAGCAAAACGACCAGCGAAAAAAGAAGAATGAATCCTGCTGCAATTAGAGGAATTTGTGTTTTGAGCTTCAAAGTGGTTTTTATTTAACGTTGTTTTATAAATTGATCTGATATTAAATGGTCTGTTTTTATATTTGCAGGTACAAGTTTATGCCCCACTAAGGCTTCTTTTAACTTCAAAAGAGTCTTTTCTAGTTTAGGGGGTTTGCCTGTAAGAAATTGCAGGTTTTCGGCTTTTCGGCCTAACTTTAGACCTTGGTAACTGGCCAAGACTTCCTTTGCTGGAATTTTTAATCTCTTTGAAATAATAGAGGCTGCTTTATTTGGATTTTGATCAAGATAGTCTACCGCCTGAAACCATCCTGCCACAAGCTTGGCTATAGCATCCTTATTCTTTTCTATTGCAGATTCGTGGGCAACCAGAACATCGACAATTTCCCCTGGGATCTCACGAGAGGTAAAGACTTCAATAGCACCATAGTCCAGTAACTTCGTGCGAATGGGCTCAAAGGTCACCACAGCATCTACTTTGCCCTTTTTAAAGTGTCTTTCATGGATGTTGACAGGCATGGGAACGGGGTGAATGTCACTCAGCTTCATACCGTTAAGCTGCAAAGCTCTACTGATTACAAAAGCCCCTAATGCACCAGCTTCAACGCCGATCCTTTTGCCTTTGAGTTGCTTCATAGAGGGGTATTTTTTATCAGCAATAATCACATCTCCACCGTTAGAAATGTCTAAAATTAGGATAACTTTAACAGGAAATTTGGCCTGACGTAGCAGGAATACTTCATCTAAGGTTAAGGCTGCGACATCTAAAGTCCCATTCCGAAAGGCACGAATTACCTCACCAGCAGAAGGGTATTCAATGGTGCGGATCTCTTTGCCTTCATCCCAAAATTTTAGCTCTTTTGCTAAGTGAATAGGCTCATAACCAGGCCAAAGGTTTGTCCCTACTCGTAGGGGTTCCATTGCCATTACAGAGAATTGGATGAAAAAAAGGGCTGCGACAAGGTATAAGAGAGTTTTCATTATTAGCGACTTTTTATAGGCTGCGTTTTTATTTATTAGTCTAACTAATAAAAGATCTTTGATCAAATTAATTCGCTTGGGCTCTAGTACAAGAAGGCAATATTAGACAGCTTTTACCTATTACGGTTTTGAAAAACTAAAAACTAGAGAAAAATTTTAGCTTTGGATTGAAAATTTTAGAAGAATTCATTATATTAACATGAGAATATGAAATTGCAGCTCTATTCCCGTCTAAGGCTGAGTTACTAGACCATAATAACACTCTTTTAATGAGTAAGATCATGACGATTAAAATTAAGATCATATCCGGGTTTTTTCTTTCAATTGCAGCAATGCTACTGATCACTGTTTCCTCTCTTTCTAGTGCCGATAAACTTGCGACCAATACCAAGTGGGTGTCTCACACCTATGAGGTTTTAATCGTTTTAGAGCAGGTACTATCCCAATTAAAAGACACAGAAACAGGCCAACGAGGTTACCTGGTTACGGGGAAAAAATCCTATTTAGCGCCCTATTATACAGGGAAAATTGATGCGATAAAGTCCTTAGATAAACTGCAAAAACTGACTTCTGATAACTCGGTACAACAAGAAAGAATCAAGAAAATCAGGCCTTTAATCAAAGCAAAATTTGACGAGCTTGCAGAGACAATTGAGCTTAGAAGGGTAGAGGGATTTGACGCCGCCTTGGCTGTAGTTTTAAGTGATAAGGGAAAGGTGGTGATGGACCAAATTCGTGGGCTTTTAGACGCCATGGTAGCCGATGAAAAAGTATTGATGGAAAAACGCTCTTCCTCTACAACATCAACGGCTAAAAAAATGATTACTGTTACAGCTGTAATTAGCTCCATTGTCATTTTACTAATAGCCTTTTTTATTACTAAAAGTATTACTCACCCACTCAATGAAACGGTAGTTAAAATTAATGCCCTCACCAAAGGGGATTTAACTGTTGATATTAATGATGAAGCCAATGATGAAATTGGAGAGATGTCAAAGGCACTAAAACAGTTTGCCTTTGATTTACGGGAAACCTTGTCTCAGATTCAAGAGCAATCCAACTCCTTATCTGATAGTTCAGGTAAGCTTTCTTCGGTCTCCAGTAACATGTCCAGTGCGACAGTTGAGATGAGTTCGCAGACAGATTCAATTTCTGCATCAAGCAATGAAATGTCTCAAAATTTTGAAACCATTGCTTCTGCCTCTACGGAAATGGCGGCAAATGTTGACTCAGTTGCCTCTGCTGCAACAGAAATGAATGTAAGTATAGAATCCATTGCCTCGGCTTCCACGCAAATGGATAGCAATATTTCCAGCATTGCAGGTACGGCAACCGACATGTCTTCTAACATGGAACAAGTAAATGTTGAAGTGAAAGAAATGTCTTTATCCTTTGAACAGGTATTTGAAGAGGCGACCAATGTGACTCAAATATCAAATCAGGCCAAAAGCCTTTCTGAAAAGGGTTCTAAGGTTTTGGCTGAGTTAGGCGATTCGGCAAATGAAATCGACCAAGTTACAGGCTTGATAAAAACCATTGCTTCCCAAACCAACATGCTGGCCTTAAATGCCACCATTGAGTCGGCCTCTGCGGGCCAAGCTGGAAAGGGATTTGCTGTTGTAGCAGGAGAGGTTAAGGAACTAGCCACAAAATCTACCCAAGCAGCTGAGAACATCTTTAAAAAAATCTCAGGGATTCAAAAGAAGTCAAGCGAATCCATTGAGGTTTTAGCTCAAATCAATAGGGTTATTGATGAGGTTAATTCTGCTTCGAAAAGTATCAACAATTTGGCCGAAGAACAGGCGAAGAACTCCAAAAATGTGGTAACCAACGTGGAAAAAAATACTGTTTCAGTTGATCAGGTATCCACAATGGTAAATGAAATGGCCTTAGCTTCCCAAGAAATTACAAAAATGATCAATGAAATGGCCAGTACATCGAATGAAGTAACAAAAAGGGCTTCTGAAATGGCAAGTGTCTCTGGTGAAGTTTCCAGCAATATTGCTCATTTAACAGCAGGGACAAAAGCCATCTCAGACAGGGCCTCACAAGTTGCAACCGCAGCCCATGAAACGGCAACAGGTAGCACTGAAGTTAATATTCAAGCTGGGGAACTGAGCAGAGTTGTGGAGTTGCTCAACTCAATGATTCAAAAATTTAAGGTTTAATTTTAACCTATTGCAACCAGAAATGGACAATAAAAAAAATGAAATCAAAGGCAAAATAAGGCTGCTATTCCTTGAGTTAGCAGACCTTTTTTAAACCTAAGCCTCTTTGTATGAATCCTACCTTCTAAAATCCCTACCTTACTAGTGCTTCAACCTCGGGTTTACTTTAACCTTAGAGGCTTTTATTAGAATACTGTACCTTCTATTCTTTTTTTGATATAGTTTACCTAATCTAAGATTTAATCTTTGTAAGGGATTGAATGTCATGTTGGTACAATATTCTCCTCTTCTGTTTTTAGGTGGATTGGGCTTAGTCCTTTCCCTTTGTTTATCCTTGGCGCAGCGTTTTTTCTTTGTTGCAGCTGACCCTAAACTTTTAGAAGTCTATGAGTTGCTGCCACAAAGCAACTGCGGTGCCTGCGGCAATCCAAGCTGCAACCAATTTGCTAAAAAATTAATATCTAAAGAAACCCAGCCAGAAATTTGCACCCAGTCGAGTCCACAAAATGCCCAAGCCATTGCTGGGCTGTTGCAGGTTGAACTTGGCGAGCGGGATTTAAAAGTTGCCCGCATTGCCTGCCAAGGGGGCAGAAACGTAGCCTTGCAACGGATAGAATATAAGGGCTTTGGAAGTTGCACCAGTGCCAATTTGGTCGCAGGTGGAGGCAAGGCTTGCCCATGGGGTTGTTTAGGGCTGGGAGACTGCGCTGTGCTGTGCTCTTTTGGGGCAATTGAAATGGACGATATGGGTTTGCCTTTTGTGACCCCTGAAAAATGTACTGCCTGCGGTGACTGCGTTGATGCCTGCCCGAAGCATCTTTTCAGTTTGGTTTCTCTGTCCAAACCCCTCTTTGTTGCATGTAAAAATTTAAACGAAGGCGAAGAGGCAGAAGCCGACTGCATGGTTGCCTGCACGGGATGTGGGCTTTGCGCCGCCGATGCTCCCAATTCCCAAATATCCATTCATAATTTTTTGGCTTCCATTGAACTTAGTCTAGAACAAAAATTTACCGATAGCATTATCACCATCGACCGTTGCCCCACTGGGGCCATTGGCATTTGGGAGGCAGGCGGGAATCTAAAAAAAGGAACCCAAGCTAAAAAAGTTATAAATCATCAAGCCTTGGAGGTCAGTAGATGAAAAAGACACCCAAATACCCTGGAATCCCCAAAATTCTAGACGGTAATTCTGCTACGATTTTAGTAGAAAAAGAGTCCACCGATGCCGCTGGTGCCTACCCAATAACACCTTCCAGTCAAATGGGCGAATATTGGGAAAAGTCTATGACCGACGGCCATCTTAATATCTCAGGCCGACCCCTAATCTTTATTGAACCAGAAGGCGAACATGCTGCGGCAGCCGTTACAGCGGGCCTTTCCATGACAGGTCTCCGCTCTGCCAATTTCTCCTCAGGCCAAGGCATTGCCTATATGCATGAATCTCTTTACGCCGCAGTGGGCAAGCGCCTAACCTACGTTTTAAATATGGGCTGTAGGGCTATGACCAAAGCCAGCTTAAATGTTCATGCAGGTCACGACGACTACCATGCTATCGATGACACGGGTTTTTTCCAGTTCTTTGCAAAAAATGCCCAACAGGTAGCAGACCTGAATATTTTAGCCCACGCCTTAGCAGAATTAAGCTTAACACCCGGCATCATTGCCCAAGATGGGTTTTTAACAACCCACCTGATGGAGTCGTTACGGCTACCAGAGCGGGAGTTTATCCAAGAGTTTTTAGGCCTGCCCAATGATATTATTGCTTCACCAACAAAGGCCCAAGAGCTTCTATTTGGGAAAACTCGCCGCCGCATCCCCACCGTCTGGGATGTGGATAACTCCCTCCTTGTAGGCCCTGTTCAAAATCAGGAATCTTACATGCAGTCTGTAGCAGCCCAGAGGCCCTATTTTTTTAGTGAGATCCCAAGGCTTGCCGATGGCCTATTTACAAAGTTCTATGAACTCACAGGGCGAAGCTATGCACCCCTAGAGACATATAAACTTGAAGATGCTGACTATGTAATTTTGGGCCAAGGGAGTATGATCCCCAACGCCGAAGCTGTGGCAGATTTTTTTAGGTCTAAGAAAAAAATTAAGGTCGGGGTGATTAATATGACCATGTTCCGCCCCTTCCCAGGTGCGCTTTTAAGTAAACTACTGGCTGGGAAAAAGGGGGTCGCTGTTTTAGAGCGGGTAGACCAACCCTTAGCCGAGGATTTACCGATCATGAAAGAAGTCAGGGCAGTGGTTTCCAAGTCTTTAGAGAATTACACTGATGGAACCTTGCCCCATTTAGGCTATGCAAAATTGAAGTCATCGCCAAAGTTATTTTCTGCCTGTTATGGTCTCGGTTCAAGAGACCTACAGCCTGAGGCCTTGATTGGCGCTGTGGAAAACATGATTCAAAATGGCCCTCGATTCTTCTACCTTTCCATCGATTTTTCTAGAGAAACGCCCCTTTCGCCAAAAGATGAAATCCACTTAGATCAGATTAATGAAGCTTACCCAGAAGTAAAGAGGCTTTCTATTCATGGTAGTGAAAACCCAAACCTCATGCCCAAGGGGAGCCTAACTGTGCGTATCCACTCTATCGGAGGATGGGGTGGCATTGCTGTGGGCAAAAACCTAACCCTGATTCTAGCCGACATATTAGGCTACTATGTTAAGGCCAACCCTAAATATGGCTCGGAAAAAAAGGGACAACCGACGACCTTCTTTTTGAGTGTTGCCCCAGAACCGATAAAAATTAACTGTGAGTTTTTCTATGTCGACCTGCTCTTAAGCCCCGACCCGAACCTTTTTGAACATGCCAACCCTTTGGCAGGCCTGAAAAATGGAGGAAAAGTCATTTTTCAATCTACCGAGGGCAATCCTGAAAAAGTCTGGGAACAGATCCCCCAAAGATACCAAAAGGAGATCGTTAATAAAAAGATCCAACTTTTTGCCCTAGATGGAATGAAGATCGCTCAAGAGGAAACCTCTAGCCCAGAACTGGTTTTAAGGATGCAAGGCAACGCCTTCCAAGGGGCCTTTTTCTTCGCCTCCCCGTTGGGCAACCGTTCAAACCACACAGCCGAAGAAATATTAGTAAAAATTGAGGCGCAGCTTAAATCTAAATTTGGCTCCCAAGGCGTTAAAGTAGTAGAGGACAATTTAAAAGTGGTGAAACGTGGACTCAGTGAAACTATGGCCATTGACTATGGTGTAATAGAGGAAAAATTAGCCTATGAAGCTAAAGAATTGCCCCTACCAGAACTGCTGAAAACCCTGCCTAAGGGCAAAAACTCAATTGCTGATCTCCATAAGTTTTGGGAGCAAACAGGGGTGCACTATAAAGCGGGGAAAACGGCCAACCTGCTTGCTGACCCCTTTGCTGCTCTTGGGGTAATCCCCGCCATGAGTGGGGTCTTTCGCGACCTTACAGAAATTCGGCTAGAACACCCAAAATGGATTGCCGACAAATGCACAGGTTGTGGCAAATGTTGGGTTGCCTGCCCTGATTCTGCTCTGCCCGCCTTGGTTACCCCTGTGGCTGACCTCTTTGCTACGGCTCTGAGGTATTTACCGCAAACAGAGTCTTTGGCAAGTGTCACCAGAAAATTGGAACCTCTACTTAGACAAAAATTAACTGCAAACCAAAATTTTACGACTGCCTTAAGCAATACATTTAAAGAGGCATCTGAAAGCATACCGCCACCAAAAGGAGTGGAAAAAGAAACCTATCTTGCAGAGCTTAGCATGCTGCAAGACTATCTAAAACCTTATGAGGCTGCCATCACTCAGCCCTATTTTCAAAAATTTGAAACAAGGGAAAAGAAACCAGGGGGCTTGCTCAATATCACCGTGCACCCTGAAAATTGTAAGGGCTGCATGGAGTGCATCCAAGTCTGTAATGATGAGGCCTTGGTTGCCCTGCCCCAAAGCCAAGATTCCGTGAAAGAACTCCATCAAACTTGGAATTTCTGGCAAAAACTCCCCACCACCAAGCCTGAATACAGAAGAATCACCGATCTAGAAGAGGGCATCGGCGCCCTAGAGGGTTTGCTTTTAGACAAAAAAACCTACTTTGCCATGCTGGGTGGCGATGGAGCCTGTTTGGGCTGTGGAGAAAAAACCGTTACCCATCTTTTTATCTCTACCTTAACAGCCCTCATGGCCCCAAGGGTTGAGGCCTTTGTGGTCGAAATAACAGGTTTAATTGCAGACCTAAAGGCAGACCTACAATCGAGCTTAACCCCCCAAGCGATTGACCTAAAAAAACTGGATGGATTTTTACACCAACAGGAGCAGGTTAATTTAAAGGAAATCGCCAATGATCTAAATCTAGATCAGGCACTAGATGGCGAACTTTTGGAACAAAAGGTTGTAGCTATCAAGGAATTAGAATCCTTAAAAGATCTTTATTTGAGTGGCCCCACAGGCCGAGGCCGCGCCCAAATGGGCCAGATTAATTCCACTGGTTGCAGCTCTGTTTGGGGTTCCACCTACCCCATCAACCCCTACCCTTTCCCGTGGGTAAATCATCTTTTCCAAGATGCCCCCTCCATTGCCCTAGGGGTTTTTGAAGGCCACATGGCCAAGATGGCTGAAAATTTTAAATCGGTCAGAAGAGCTAAAATTCTATTGGGCAGGCTTAAAGCGCAAGACCTAACCTATTTTAACTGGGAGGCCTTTACGGGCGAAGAATATGACCTCTGCCCGCCAGTTGTTACCCTTGGCGGTGATGGCGCTATGTACGACATTGGTTTTCAGAATCTTTCACGCTTAATGATGTCAGGCAAACCCATTAAGGTAGTGATTTTAGACACCCAAAGTTACTCTAACACAGGCGGCCAAGCTTGCACCTCCAGCTTTATGGCCCAAGAAGCAGACATGGCCACCTATGGCCCAGAGCAACATGGTAAGGTTGAAGCTCGCAAAGAAATCGGCCTCATTGCCTTGGCCCACAGAACCAGTTTCTTTTTACAATCTGGCCTTGCCAGTACCAGCCACTTAATCGAAGGAGTGATCCGAGGGTTAAAGTCCCGTAGACCGGCTGTTTTTAACCTTTACTCCTCCTGCCAACCAGAGCATGGCATTGCAGATGATGCTTCCACAAAACAAGCGAAGCTCGCTTTGGAATCTAGGGCCTACCCCTACTTTTCTTACGACCCTGATTTAGGTGATTGTCCTGAAGACTGCCTCGACCTTTCAGGCAATACAGACCAAGAAAAGGACTGGCGAAGCCTTGAAATTACGCAAGAAGGCGAAACAAAAGAGGTCACCTTTACCTTTGCTGATTTCGCAGCAACAGAAGGCCGCTTTAAAAAGCATTTTCACCCATTAGAAGAAAGTGAAGAAGAAGCGGTAGAAGTGGCCCAGTACTTGGACCTCGACCTAGAAGAAAAAGAGGAAGTCACCCCCTTTATTTGGGTGAAAACGGGGGAAAACTGGCAGAAGTTTTCTGTCAGCCCTGAGATCATTGAATCGGCGAAAGATAGGCGAAACTTCTGGCGGATATTGCAATCTCTTGGTGGCTTAAATAAAGAAGAGGTCGACTTAGAAGCCATGACCAAGAAAATCCAAAGTACATTGGCAGAGTCCCTAAAAGCCAACCTTTTGAATCTTGCCAAGGGGGAGCAATGAAAAGCTTTCCCCATGGAATTCACCCTCAAGAATGTAAGGAACAAACCCAGTTTTTAAAGATCAAGCGCTTTGACTTTGCTCCTTTTTATAGCCTGCTTTTAAACCAACAGATCGGAAAACCTTCCATCGCTATTGTACAAAAGGGTGAGGAAGTTAAAAGGGGCCAAAAAGTGGCCGAGGCTGATGGGGACTTTTCATCTCCGCTCCATGCCCCTGTAACAGGCAAAGTCGTCCAAGTGGGGCAAAGTTTGGATTTAAATGGGATGATGCAACCTTCTATTCTGATCCAACCTTACCCAGCCTCCAACCAAATCACAGAGGCACAATCGCCTTGTAATCCATTTTTACTAAATCCCCTAGCGATTATCGAAGAAGTAAAGAAAATTGGCATGGTGGGCCTTGGTGGGGCTGCATTTCCAACACATATTAAACTAAAAACCTCCCTTGATAAAAAAGTCGACACTTTATTGATCAACGGTTGTGAATGCGAGCCCTACCTTACCGCCGATCACAGAGTGATGTTAGAACACCCAAAAGAAATATTAGTAGGCATCAGGATCTTACAAAAAGCCTTAGACATTAAAAAAACCATAGTCGCTATTGAAGAAAATAAAATGGATGCAGCCCGCCTGCTGCGAAGTCATTTGGGCGAAGGCGACAAGATAGAAATCCAAGTTTTAAAGGCCAAGTATCCCCAAGGGGCAGAAAAGGTTTTGATCAAGGCTTTACTGGGGTTTGAGGTTCCCTCAGGTGGCTTGCCTGCCGATTTAAAAATAATGGTTGCCAACGTAACTACTTTGTATGAGTTGGGTCACCTGTTGCCCTTGGGCCAAGGAATTATCGAAAGAGTGGTCTCCATTTCGGGTAATGGGGTTTCTAGCCCTGGCAACTACCTTATCCCCATAGGTACGCCCATCGAATTTATTTTAGAAACAGTCGGTCTGAACTGCCAAAGCCCCAAGGTGATTTTCGGTGGCCCCATGATGGGCAAGCCTGTGGTTTCGTTGAGTACTTCAACCACCAAGGGGGTGACAGGGATTATTGTATCTAAGGCCGAGCACGCAAAACCTGAAATAGTGATGGACTGCATCAGTTGTGGGGAATGTGTGAAGGCTTGCCCCCTCTACTTAAACCCTGCAAAAATGGGTCTGCTTGCTGAAAATAGGAGGCTGGAAAGCCTAGTTCAGGACTACCACCTTTTCGATTGCTTTGAATGTGGAAGCTGCTCCTGGGTTTGCCCCTCGAAAATTCCCTTAACCCAAGCTTTTAAAGCATCAAAATTTTTGGTGAGAAACAAAAAAATTCATCCCTTGAAGGCCTCATGAAAATACCCCTTACAACGATTGTGGAGCCTAGCCCTCAGATTAAAAAACAGGTGGGAACCTGTGACATTATGTCAGGGGTCTTTTATTTTATCCTGCCCATATGGGGCCTTTCCATCTATAAGTACGGGCTTAGTTCCTTAGTACTGGTCGCTGTAACCATGCTGGTCTGCTTGAGCCTAGACCAGATCGTTTTAAAGCTTAAAAACCAGAAGTCTTTGGGGGTCTTTCATGATTACTCGGCCCTCATTACAGGCCTCCTTTTGGGCTTAACTCTACCCCCTTCTTTGCCTTTGTGGATGGCGGCCTTGGGCTCTGTGATTGCCATGACCTTGGGCAAGCACATCTTTGGTGGTTTGGGCCATAACCCTTTTAACCCAGCTATTGTAGGGCGGGTGTTTCTGCAAATTAGCTTTACGGCCCCCATGACAACGTGGTCGGCCCCTTGGGACTCAAATCGATTTGCTAGCCTTTACCCCTCGAACCTCACAGGAATTTTCATGCGCCCCACTGAGCTGGATGGGTTAGCAGGCGCAACGCCCTTGGGGCTATTTAAATTTGAGGGGGTTGCCACGCCTTGGGTCAATTTTATTTACGACATGGAATCGGGTTCCTTAGGTGAAGTTTCGCCCCTGTTGATTTTGATTTTAGGTGGATTGCTCGGCCTGAAAAACTACCTCGATCTTAGAATTCCCATTAGCATTCTTACCTTTACCCTCGTATTTTCATATCCTCTATTTCTATTAGGCCTCGGCCCACAACCACTGTTTGTAATCACCACCGGGGGCTTTATGTTGGGAGCTTGGTTTATGGCAACGGACATGGTTTCCAGTCCTGTGACACACCTAGGGGTTTGGGCTTATGGTGGTTTAATCGCTTTTTTGATTGTGATCATTCGCATTTGGGGCGGCATGCCCGAAGGGGTGGCCTTTGCAATTTTACTGGGCAACGCCGTTACACCCTTGATTCACATTGTTTCAGAACCTAAAGTATTTGGAACAGGAAGGGGGGCCAGATGACAACTAAGCCAACCCCTAGTTTAAAACTCATCCTTTCTTTGACCAGTCTGGCTTTTCTTTCCGCAGTCTTGCTCCAAAGCGTTGTAAACTTCACTAAACCCATTATCGAGGAAAACCGAGCCCAGTACCTAAAAGAGGCCATTTTTGAGGTTTTACCTGACACCAAAGCCCTTGTGGCCTACCAAATTGTTGGGGGGAAACTAGTGCCAACGGAGCAAAGCCAGCCTGATTGTTTTGCTGCATTGGATAAAGATAACAACCCCACCAGCTACCTCTTTCAAGCCCAGGCCCAAGGCTACCAAGAATTGATCAAAATTCTATTTGCCTACGACCCAAAAAGTAAACAAATTCTAGGAATTAAGGTTTTAGAAAGTAAAGAAACCCCGGGGCTTGGCGATAAAATCATTACAGACTTGGGCTTTCTATCCCAGTTTCAAGGCCTGCCAGTAAACATCAACCAACCACTAAGCCTAACACCTAGAGGAAAGGCCAAAGAGCCTTGGAACATTGACTCCATTACAGGGGCAACCATTAGCAGTCGAGCTGTGGTGCGGATTTTAAACCAAGGTGGCTCTCATTTTTTCCCAAAGTTACACTCTGCACTGGAGAGCGAAGATGGAAAATAACCTAAAGAATAAGGACACAAATCTAGACCTTATGATCAAAGGTCTTTGGAAAGAAAACCCCGTCTTTGTGCAACTCCTTGGCATGTGTCCTTTGTTGGCCGTTTCTAATTCTGTTAAAAATGCGTTGTTCATGGGGATGGCCACCATCTTTGTGTTGGTTAGTTCCGCAAGCTTGGTCTCTTTGCTAAAAAATCTGATTCCAAAAGAGGTGCGGATCGGTTGCTATATCTTAATCATCGCCACCTTTGTAACTATTGCAGAGTACGCAATGCAGGCGATCAGTTTAGAAGTACATAGAAATTTAGGCGCCTTTACCTCTTTGATCGTAGTCAATTGCATTATCTTAGGTCAGGCGGAATCCTTTTCTTCTAAAAACAGACTCCTACCTTCGCTCTTTCACGCACTAGGCCGTGGGTTTGGTTTTACCTTTGCGATTTTTTTGATGGGCAGCATTAGAGAAGTCATTGGTGCAGGGTCTTTTTATGGGGTCAGCCTCTTTGGACCAAATTACCAAACTTGGACAGTGCTTATTTTACCAAGCGGTGGTTTTTTCGTGCTAGCAATCCTCTTGATGGCCTATGGGAAATTAAATAGGGGGGCCCCATGAACACAGATAGCTTAGGCTTTATCTTTTTGAGCAGCCTCTTAATCAACAACTTTGTTCTTAGCTATTTTTTAGGCATTTGCCCTTTTTTGGGTGTTTCAGGAAAGCTCAACACAGCCCTTAAAATGGGAATGGCAGTGACCTTTGTGATGGTCATTAGTTCCTTTGCCGCCTCGGGGATTCATTTTATGTTGGTTGCGTTAGATGCCCTCTTTTTACAGCTCATATCTTATATTTTAGTCATTGCATCACTGGTCCAATTGGTGGAAATGATCATAAAAAAATATAGCGAGGCTCTCTTTGAAAGTTTAGGTATTTTCTTACCCCTGATCACCACGAACTGCGCCATTTTAGGCGTTGCCCTTTTCCAAACTTCCAGAGCCTATAACCCTGTTCAAGGCCTATTTTTTGCCCTTGGGGCTGGCTTGGGTTTCACCTTAGCTTTACTCATTATGGCGGGACTCCGTGAAAGGTTGGAACTGGCAAAGGTACCTAACCTAACTCAAGGCACGGCCTTAACCCTTTTTGTGGCAGGCATTTTATCCATGGGTTTCATGGGTTTTGCTGGTATGGGGGGCTAAATGGAATTTCTAGTCACTTTTATAATGTTACTTTTACTTATCTTTTTATATTCTTACTTCGAGGCCCGTAAAGCCCAGAAGATAGATTGCAAAAGATGTTCGAAATCAGCTATATGTAAACAAGGCGAGGAGGATGAATGAAGACCGAAACAGTCAGTCAACATATCTTAGAAATTGTCAGTGATGCTGGTGAAGGGGCCCAAAAAGCGGGTAATATCTTCGCCCAGACCACAGCTAAAATGGGAAACTACCTTTGGACTGTAGAGATCATTCCCTCTGAGATCCAACCGCCTCCCCACACCACCCGTGGCTCTTCTGGCATTCGTATTCGCCTTGGTGAAGACCTTGTAACGAACGCAGGCAACCTTACCAATCTGATTTTTGTTTTTAATGAAATGTCCCTGCTCGCACGCATTGAAGCCGATTCCTTGGCTGAAGATGTAATTGTCTTGATTGATAACCACTGGGCTAGTGATGAAAATCCTGAAATTGTGACCCAGTACCATAAGATTTTGGATGATTTAAAAGCACACGGCGCTCAGATCTATGAACTTCCCTTAAGTGATGAGGTTGAAAAAATTGAAGAGGATACGGCTAAGGGCAAAAATATGTTTGTCCTCGGCGCCTTGGCTTTTATCTACCAACGAGACTTAGATATTATGCAGGAGGTGATGGCCGAAACCTTTAAAGGTAAGGCCCCAGATATTCTAAAAGCCAATAAAAATCTAATCCAAGGGGGATATGATTGGGCCAGTGGCCATTTGGATTTTAGTTTCATCATCCCAGCCCACCCGCACAAAGCACCTATGATTTCTATGAATGGCAACCAAGCCTTTGCCTTTGGCGCTATTGCCGCAGGCTACGAGCTTTGTTCCATGTACCCCATCACGCCTGCCAGTTCTGTCTCCCACACCTTAGCTGAACATTTTGAGGATTTTGGGGGCATGGTGCACCAAGCAGAGGACGAAATAGCAGCCATTGGTGTTGCCCTTGGTGGTAACTATGGCGGAAAAGCCTCCTTTACCGTAACCAGTGGCCCCGGCATGGCTTTAAAAACCGAGTTTATGGGGTTGGCTGTAATGACAGAAACGCCTTTGGTGATCATCGATGTGCAGCGAGGTGGCCCTAGCACGGGTTTACCAACCAAGATTGAACAGGGCGATTTGCTCAGCTCGATCTACGCAACCCCAGGGGACGCCCCAAAGGTTGTGATTGCCGCCAGTAGCATTGCGGAATGCTTTAACTTGATGAAAACGGCCCGCTTGATTGCGGAAAATTTGCGGATGTTGGTGATTGTTCTCAGTGACTCCAACCTTGCCACAGGGGTGCAGTTGTTCCCCAGGCCAAGTATTTCCACTATTGACTCCACCCAAGCCCACGCAGAGGATTCAGAAAATCTGCCCTACCACTGGAATCAGGTCACAGGTATTGCCCCTCGGCTAATACCTGGGGTCTCACCTGAGGTGGGGATGACCAGTAGCCTGAACCATTCCCCACAAGGCCTAGTGCGGTATGATAAAGCCTCAAACGAAAAAACCCACCAAATGCGCAGCCATAAACTGGCAACCTTGAGAAAGAGCTTGAAACCGCCTGTTTTGGTTGGGCCAGAAGAGGGTGACCTGTTGCTTGTGGGTTGGGGTTCCACCAAGGGTGCCATTGAAGAGGCTGTGTTGGAGGCTGGTGAACTGGGTCTAAAAGTATCCTGCACCCACCTGACCTTTTTAAACCCCTTACCTCCAAATTTAACTGAGATCTTTTCTAAATTTACCAAGGTAATGACGGTAGAAATTAATTTTCAGGATCTACCAGATGATGAATTCACCGCCGACGCCCCAAGGCTTGGCCAATTGGCAACCCTGCTTCGAGGTCACTGCTTGCTGCCCATTGAAAGTTTTGCAAGAGTCTGGGGTAGGGCCTTGATGCCTAAAGAAATCCTCACAGAGATAAAGCGAAACCTAGAAAAGGGGGAGGAAAAATGAAAGGTCTACATTTGGATCAATTCACAAAAGGTAGTTGCCCCGAAGATGAAACCTTCACCTTTGAGGATTATGTTGGCGAGCAACCTAGGTGGTGCAAGGGCTGCGGCGACTACGCTATTTTGACGGCTTTAGAAAAAACCTTGGCCAAGGAGAAAATCCCCGCCAATGAGTTGGTTTGTGTTTCTGGAATAGGTTGTTCTAGCCGTTTCCCCTACTACTTAAAAACCTTTGGGTTTCATGGTATTCATGGCCGTGCACTGCCCATTTCCATGGGGGTGAATCTCGCCAATCCTAATTTGAAGGTCGTGACAATTATGGGGGATGGCGACTGTTTTTCTATCGGCTTAGGTCACTGGATTCACGCTTTAAGATACAACCCCAACCTTTTGGTTTTAGTCTTTGATAATGAAATTTATGGCCTGACAAAAAAACAAACTTCACCGACTACACCCTTGGGCACAGCAACCAGAACCACCCCAAAAGGCCCCTATTTACAACCCTTGGACCCTATAAAACTAATCATGGGTGCCACAGGTGTGAGTTTTGTTGCCCAGACAGCAACCTGGATGCCTGCTCATTTGTCTGCAACCATTGAGCGTGGGTTTGGTCACCAAGGTTTGAGTTTTATCCGAGTTTTGCAGCGTTGCCCTATGTTTTCGCCCCAAGCCTTTGGCGATGGCGGAAAAGAGAGGGAACTCTTTCAATTTATTACTGGTGACTCGGGTATCCCTGTGGATGCTTCCATAGAAAAATTAGCAGGTCAAATCCCACACGACCATACCAATTTTAAGGCGGCGCAAAAGTTAGCAAATCAAAAATCGGACCCAGATGTACCTGATGCACCGAGCCCCCTAGGGTTAATTTTTGAGGATAGCTCCCTGCCGACCTATGATGAAATTCGTCTTGGCTCCCTGCCTGTTTTAAGCCCAACAGAAAAGGCAGAGCTCTTATTAAAAAAACTAGAACCCTTTGGAAGCTAGCGCTATGAAAGAGGACCTTTTAAATAAAATAAAAAAAGACTGGCAGCAGAGTAAATTTGCCCAAAAATTAAATGCTGCATTAAATGTGGGAGCGGGCTTAGACTTTGCCTCAGAGCAAATTAACAACGAGGTTTTAAATAAAATAATTTTGCCTTCTGGAGCTAAAAACCAAGATGCAAAACCACAGTTTGAGGAGGTTTTAAAGGCCGCCAGTGAGCCTTTAATCTTAGAGCAACTGGAAGACACCAATAAACTCTTTGAGGCCTACGATCATCATTATCAATTGGGCCTTAAGGGCCTTTCTATAATAGACAAAGGCTTTACCCCTAAGATTTGGCAAGAACTCAATAATCATGATTTTGCCCTCATTCCCCCTGTTATTATCTACCTCCATATTAAAAAATTGGAGCCTGAGATCTTGGCAAATTTAAGCTTGATCATGAACCAAAACAGGGAATTTAAGATTATTGTGGTGATGGATCAAATCCAGCAACCAAAAGAAGAAATAGGGAGGGCGCTCTTTTTAAACAACCACCTTGATCTGGGCTTTTTTGGGCTTTTTTTTCGTAACTATTACACATTGCAAATTCAGGACTCTTTGTCTGCGTTTACATCAGAAATTGATAGAGCCCTAGCCAGCCCAAGGCCCGCCCTCATCTCCATTTATAACGCCGAAACAACAGAACTGGGTGAATTAGCCCTGCAAACCAGAGCCTTCCCTGCTCTGATAAACGACCCTGAAATGGGATTGACATGGGCCTCTACCTTGGATCTCAGTTTAAACCCAGAGCCAGACCAAGGGCTAATCTCAGACAATGCAACCTTAGCCCATTATTTACTGGCTACTTCACCCACTTTTTTTAAGGAAGTGAACCAAGGCGGAATCCCACTTTTAGACTGGCTAGAATCAACAAAAGATTCAGATGAAATAGCTTACATTGAAATGGAGGGTAAAAAATGGGCTCTATCTCACATTATCCAAGAGCAACTGATTGCAAGCCTGCAACAATGGTCTGACTTGCAACTGATGGCAGGGGGCCAAGGGCCTAGCGGGGAATCTGAGTCGGCAGGTAACTTAGAAATTACCGAGAGAATAAAAATAGAAAGCCAAAAGGCTGTGGAACAGGCGATGGAAAATCTTTCGGCTAAGCTCTTGGGCCTTACTGAAATAGAAGTTAAGGGCAATCAAATCAACCTTAAGACAGAAGAGGTTACAGAGGCTACAACCCCAGACACAGCTACAGCCCAACCCAGCTCAAAACCTGCAGAAACAGCAGAAACAGCAGAAACAGCAGAAACAGCAGAAACAGCAGAAGAGGTCTGGATAGAATCGGCACTTTGCACTGCCTGCGACGAGTGCACAGGAATCAACCCTAGAATCTTTGCCTATAATGGCGAAAAACAAGCTATTGTCTTAGACCCAAAAGCGGGCACCTTTGCCGATATAGTTAAGGCCGCTGAAAAGTGTTCGGCAACGATCATCCACCCAGGAAAACCACTCAATCTAAAGGAAAAAAACTTGAACAAGTGGATCAAACGAGCTGCAAAGTTCAATTAAAGAAAAGGGAAAGGGAGTCCAATTTAAGAAGCTTAAAATAGCGCTTAAAGGAAAAAATCAAGGGGAATCCATACCAAGTCTCAGCATTTTATGCCTTATCTATCTACTCTGCCTTAGGAGGCTTTTAGTAGCAAGAACCTCTCAAAGGGAGAATTTCGGAGCCTTAAGAGTTATATCCTTGGGCCGCAACAACCTCCATAAAATCCCGACCAAAAGAATCATACTTTTTCTCGCCTATTCCCGTAATGGTTAACATTTCTGCCTTGTTGGTCGGTTTGACTTCAGAAATTTCTAAGAGTGTTTTGTCGGAAGCGACAACATAGGGTGGGACTTTCAAATCTTTTGACTTTTCAGATCGGTATTCTTTCAGAGCTAGAAAAAGAGGATTTTGACTCGTGGTTTTTGTCTGTGATGACTTCTGTTTTTTAGGCGCTGAAGCTTCTGGTTTGCCTAGCTTGGCTTGCCTACTTTTGAGCAGTACTTTTTGGCCACCAGTTAAAACTTTTTTTGATTTAGCCGTTAGCTTTAAGGCGTTGTATTCGCCAACTAGAATCATCTCACTGCAAAGAAGCGTATCTTTGATCGCCTCCCAATCGTTGCGATTAATGTCTTTGCCAAGACCATGCACCTTTAATTGATCATGATTGAAATTTTTGATCTTTTGCGCATTGCTCCCTTGGAGGATATCAACGATATGGGTGATTCCGAATTTTTCACTTACGCGGTAAATGCAGCTTAGTAATTTTTGCGCAGGTATGGTTACATCGATAAAGTGGAATTCCCCTGTGCAAGAATCGCAGTGTCCGCAGTTTTCAATTTTATCTTCACCAAAATAATCAAGAACCAGCTCTGTTTTGCAGTTGGTTGTTTGGCAAAGGCTAATCATTTGATTTAGCTTTTTTTCTCCATCTTGTTTTAGGGCTTCCGGCATTTGCGAGTCATTAATGAACCTGCGGTACAAAAGCATCTCTTTTTTTCCATAAAAAAGATAAGAGTAGGAATCCTCTCCATCCCTACCACCGCGCCCGCTTTCTTGGTAAAAGCTTTCAATGGTTTTAGGCATTCCGTTGTGGCAAACAAACCGAACATTGGGCTTGTTGATCCCCATACCAAAAGCAATAGTTGCAAAAACAATCAGATCGTCTTCATTTTCAAAACGATTTAAATTGGCTGTTTTTTGGGCCACGCCCATTTTGCCGTGGTACTTAAGAACGTTATAGCCTTCCTTCCTAAAATGTTCCTCTAAGGATTCAACCTCCTTGATGGTAGGGCAGTAGACGATACCGCACTGCTTATTGTGGGTCTCTAAAACTTGGGCAAGCTGGTCTTTAATCTCGGTTTTTGGGGCCATTTTATAAAAGATATTCTTTCTTTCTACCGATTGAGAATAAAGATTATACTTTTGCATATTCAAGATTCCGCCAATATCTTGTTTTGTCCTTAAAGTTGCCGTAGCCGTTAGGGCGATCAAGGGGATGTTCGGAAAATCAAATTTAATCTGTGAAAGTTGTAGGTACTCTTTTCTAAAATCATGCCCCCATTGTGACAGGCAATGGGCTTCATCAACAGCAAATAAAACAAGGTTTGTTTGAGCGAGTAAACTTTGAAGGTCAGGTGCTGCAAAACGCTCTGGGGATAAATAAAGAACCCGTAACCTTCCGCTGACCAGTTCCCTTTTAATGTAAGAGATCTCCCCAGCCTCTCGAGTTGAATTTAAAGCAGCGCTAGGAATTCCAAGTAAGGTAAGTTCACTAACTTGGTTTTCCATTAATGAAATCAAAGGGGAAATCACAACACTTAAGCCCTGTTTTACCAGTGCAGGCAATTGATAACAAATGGACTTACCCCCACCTGTGGGCATGGTAGCCACCACATCTTTGCCGTCGATGAGGTCTCTAATAATTTGTTCCTGTTCCCCTCGGAAGGATTCGTATCCAAAGTATTTTTTTAAGGTTTCATGCAACATGGTTTATTAGGGGGGCCCGTAGAGAGAATAGATACACATAGATTATTAGGGCTGCTCGCTCTTTTGAGTCGCAATATACAATTCCTCGACTTTTTTCCTTGCCCAAGGGTTCTTACGCAGAAATTTTAAGCTGGAATTCACAGTGGGTTCGAACATGAAGCAACGGATCTCTATGCGTTTGGCCAGTTTACTCCAACCATAATGCTCAACCAGACTATCTAAAATCTGCTTTAGAGTAACGCTATGCAAGGGGTTATTCGATTGTGTCTCTGTCATAGTTGGAGAGTGTTTATGGAGTAAGTAAAGGGTTTTTTTGTGCCATGAACTGTCTTTAACATGGACTCAGACATTGTTCAGGGGATGAATCAAAAAGGCAAGGGGTCTTCTAATGCTAAGAATGATCATTTGCAAATCTATTGGTTACTACTTCAGGATAGATAGCCAGTCACTTGCAAATTGGTCAAGACCTTGGGCACTAAAATGGCAGCCATCAAAGCGATATTGCGAAGTAATATATTGATCGGTATTGGGGCCAGCCCAAATGTTTTCTTCTTGGGAAATGAGTTCTTTTTGCCCCTCTTGGATTTCTAAATAAGTCGAGTCGGAGCCACAACCCTGTGAAGCGATGGAAAGATAAAAAGGTGCCTTTATCTGCCTAGAGTTAAGGTAATTCACCAAGATTTTAATTTGTTTTTTGTAAGTACTTTTTGGAGTTTTGTTGATGGCGTCTGACTCGCCTTGATGAAATAAAATATGAGTAACATTAATAGAGTTTTCCTGAATGAGGTCTAGGGTTTGTTCTAGTTTGATCTGCCCCGATAGACCTTGGGTTGTCCATTGTTGGGCTGTTGTACCACCGATTCCGATTGCGATGAATACAACTTCCTTGGTTACCCCTTGCTGTATCAGTAAGTCACCTAACCTTGGCCAAACACTAGACCCCTCTCCTGAAGCACCTTTCATAGGGTCCGCAGCTGTGATGTATTTTCCTTCGTGAAATTCTAAAACCTGTTCAAGAGCTTGGTATCTAGCGGTTGGGTCCCCATGATTGGCCGAATTGGATTGTCCGAAAGCCAAGATAACCATAGATTCGGTTGGTGCAATTGAGGTTTTTTTGTTTTCGGCGCAGGTACTTAAAAATAGTAGAGACACTAGTGAAAGGAGAAACAAAATTGTTTTCACAAGATACCTTTTGCAGCTGTGTAAATTGGTACATTTACCCTGTTTTGTAATTTAACTCTTTCTAAGATTCCAAGCGATAAATTTCAAATTTCCTTAAGTCTATCCTAAACAGGCCAGTTAAATTATACTGGAATACCTAAACCCAATGCAAGAACAATAATAACAAGCGGCAAGCTTGTTTGCTAAAAACATCTCTTGTTACAAATGCTCTGGGTCAAGATTCTTTTAATGACCTAAATTTTTTCTTATTGAAAGGACAATTCATCTTTTCTTTGGGGTGCAAAATTCAAAAATATCGGTATACTAGTCTTAAAGAAAATATTATTTTTAATGAAGCAACTGTTCTAATTTTAATAGGATCATGAACACGCATAGAACCCAGTTAACATTACTTTTTTTTCTCATTTTTTTAAGCTGCAACCTGAATCTTGCTCTTGGCCAAGACCTTGACCAAAAGTTTGACTACCGAGGCGAATTTGCGGCCATGGCAACCCAAATCCAAGACCAAGAAGAGGGGCTGTGGTCTGTCAGATACTTACCTGAGGTTAAATACAAAGAGACCTTAACCCAGGACTGGACTTTTGATCTTGCTCTAGCGGCCTACCTTTTTAGTTTAGATGCACCTGAGGTAGAAGCTACCGAAGATGCAGAAATTTTTCGGGCTTGGGGGCGGATTTACAATGATACTTTAGAGATCAAAATAGGGTTGCAAGAGTTGACCTTTGGGCCTGCCGTTTATTTGCGGTCCTTGCAGTGGTTCGATACCAAAAATCCTTTGGATCCAACCTCCTTTACTAAAGGTGTAAAATCAATCCTCTTACGCTTTTCCAGTTCAGACAACAGTACAGGTTGGCTTTGGGGGCTTTATGGCAATGAAGAGCTTTTTTCCCTTACCTCTTTAGCCTCAGACACAGATAGATTTGAATTTGGTGGCCGAGCCCAAATTTCCATTCGGGATTCAGAATGGGCTATTACCGCCCATCAAAGATACGTTATAGATGACAGCAACCAAAGCCGAAAAGAAGCTCGATTAGGGTTAGATTTTAAGATGGATTTTATGTATAATGGGTTGTGGTTTGAAGGCTTTTCCCTCCAAAGGGAAGGCATTATTAGCCAAGAAAGACTGGGGACCCTAGGCCTTGACTACACCCTTGATATCTTTTCAGGAGTTTTATTACTCTTAGAAAAGAACTGGGGTGATGCTGCAACCAATAACGAGGAACAAAGTACAACGAGCCAGAACAGCCTATTTATGGCTCAGGTTGGGCAAGGCCTTTTGGATAGCTATACCTTTACTGCTCTAACCAATCATTTAGGCGAAAGTGATATGCTTAGGCTTGACTGGCAAAGGACCTATGATGATCTACTATGGAGCATCAACTTTAGCCAACAGACCAGTGAAACCTTGCCCAGCGTGCTGGCAATGGGTCTAACAGTGCAATACAATCATTAAGGACGTCATGAGTGAAATTATTCGTTTGCAAAAGCTAGATAAAATTTTTCCCATTGGGGGGGAAGATTTTTATGCCTTAAAAAATGTCTCCTTGGAAATTCAAAAGGGGGAATTTACAGGTTTGGTTGGCCCCTCAGGTTCGGGAAAAACAACCCTCCTTAACATCATTGGTGCTTTAGACCAGCCTTCCAACGGGGAAGTTTATGTCGAGGGGAAAGCTTCTTCGAAAATAACAGCCACCGAGGCGGCGGATTTACGTCTTCATAACTTTGGGTTTATCTTCCAAACCTTTAATCTGTTAAATGTCTACTCTGTTTACGAAAATGTTGAATTGCCCTTGACCCTATTGGGCTGGAGTTCAGACAAAAAGAAAAAGGCCATAATGGAGGCTTTGGAGTGGGTCGGTCTCACAGATAAAATTCATAGCAGACCAGGTAAGCTTTCTGGTGGGCAATGCCAACGAGTCGCCATCGCCAGAGCTATGGTAAAACGACCGAAGCTCATTTTAGCAGATGAGCCCACAGCAAACCTTGATAGTGAAAATAGCCACAACATTCTAGCTACAATGGCAGATATCAACAGGGAAACTAACACCACTTTTCTCTTTTCCACCCACGATCAAAAGGTGATTGAATACCTCCGCAGGGTGATTACCCTCGAAGATGGTCAAATAACCCAAGATAGAACCCAAGGCGAAGGGGGTGAAGCATGACCTTTAACATCGCCATTAAAAACCTCTTTGCAGCAGGTTTAAGGACTTGGTTAAATGCCTTTATCCTCTCCTTAACCTTGGCTGCTATGCTCTTTATGCAATCCTTAATGGCTGGGATGCTCGACGAAATGAGCACCATCAGAACCAATGAAGAGATTGCAGGGGGTAGCTATTGGAATGAGCTCTACGACCCCTTTGACCCCATGACCCTAGAAGATGCCAAAGGCCCCATACCTCCTGAAATACAAACAAAAATAGACAGCGGTGAGGCTTGCCCATTGTTGATTATTCCTGGCGCCATCTACCCTAATGGTCGTTTTAAAAATGTACTCATCAAGGGTATTAACCCCAACCAGAGCTGTTTGTCTTTGGATTTTAGCTCTTTGAGTAAAACCAATGGGGATGATCAACTCTCTGTGATGGTCGGTAAGAATTTTGCCAAAAACCTAGGGGTAACTAAGGGAGACCTTCTAACTGTGAGATGGCGCAGTCAACAGGGGGCCTTTAACGCCCTGGACGCTGAAATTGTGGGGATCTTAAAGACCGCAGCCCCTGTCATGGACCAAGGCCAAATCTACTTGAGTCACCAAGTTGTAAACCAAATGAATGAGACTCAAAATCACGCCACTACCGTCTGGGTAAAACAGGGTACCCAAGTCCAATCCAGTCCAAAGGGTTGGGTCTTTCGGGATTTTAACTACCTGATGAAAGACACCTTGGAGATGGTAAAGTCGAAAACCATAGGCCAAAGTATCTTTTATGGATTGTTGCTCTTCTTAGGGTTAATCGCAATTTTTGATACGCAAGCTCTAGCTGTTTTCAGGCGGAAAAAAGAAATCGGCACCTTCATGGCCTTGGGGATGAGTAATAATAAAGTAGTCTTTATGTTTGTGCTGGAAGGGGCTATGCATGGAGTCTTTGCTACGGTACTGACAGCCCTATGGGCAGGCCCACTTTTTTACTGGACCGCCGTCAATGGCCTTTCCTTCGGTGGAGTGAGTGGCGAGCAATTTGGCATGGCCTTTGGGGATAGATTCTATCCCATATTTACCTTTGCCAAGGTTCTAACAGCCATTTTAACCGTAAACCTAATGGTGATTTTTGTTAGCTTCTGGCCCACCAAGGTGATCACTAAGATGACACCTGCAGTTGCATTACGTGGGAGGGTTGCATGATTGATTTTCTAATCCGCGGCCTACTCCGTGACAGGGCAAGAAGCATCTTTCCCATAATGGTGATTACCTTAGGCGTGGCTATTTGTGTTTTGATGCACGCCTATATCACAGGGGCCATCGGTGGTCTTTACCGAACCACAGCAAAATTTAATACAGGCCATGTTAAAATTCAAACTCGGGCCATGGTGCAAGAAAACCTACAGGGAGCAGCTGATTTGGCTCTGATCAACAACGGCCAGTTGATCAAAAACTTAGAAAGAATTGCCCCAGACATGACCTTTCATGAACGTATTTACTTTGGCGCTTTGTTAGATTTTCCTGATGAAACGGGTGAGACTAAATTCCAAAGTACTTCAATGATCACAGCGGTAGACCTCACCACAGAACGCAATGAAATTGAAACCTTAAATTTGGCAAAATCTTTGATCGATGGCCGTTTACCAACTGCCAAAAATGAAGTCTTAATTGCGCAAATCTTCAAAGAAAATATTGGTTTAAAACTAGGTGATAGCATTACCCTAATTGGCGGAGATATCAACGGCGGTATGGCGGTAGACAACTACGTAGTTGTAGGGACCATCCGTTTTGGTATCATCGCCTTAGACCGCACTTCCATTATTATGGATATAACTGGCGCCCAAGAGTTTTTAGCCCTAGAAGGCGGAGCAACAGATATCTTTGGATTTTATAAAAATGGCCTCTACCAATACCACCAACCAAAAGACTTGGTAGCCCAATTCAATCAAAGCTACTCCGATCCAAAAGATGAATTTTCCCCCTTCATGCGCATGGTGGAAGAACAAAATGGCTTAGAAGACATCATGAGTGTGTACTCGAACATGATGACCTATGTCTTTGTTATTTTTATATTTATTATGGGTACAGTCCTTTGGAACACAGGCCTCATGAGTGGCCTCCGTAGGTATTCTGAAATGGGAATCCGTTTAGCTATGGGTGAAACCAAACCCCATGTTTATGCTACTCTGATCGTTGAAAGCATCTTTGTGGGAATCGTTGGGACCATATTAGGCACGGGCCTAGGCTTAATCCCTGCCTATTTTTTACAAGAGATTGGCTTTGATATAACAGAGATGATGACGGGACAAATGGCCTTGGTTTTTGAAGATCGAATCCGAGCGCAAATCACCAATACCACCTATATTTCTGGAATTATCCCTGGAATCTTAGCCCCTCTTTTTGGGGCCTTGGTTTCGGGGTTGGGAATCTTCAGGCGAGACACCTCCCGCCTTTTTGTGGAACTTGAACTGTAATAATACAATGAAAAAAATCATCTTCTTTTTGGGTCTCCTTACCTTTGCAAGCCCCGCATTTGCGGAGCCTACGGCTATGGAAATTGTCAGAAAAATGGACCAATCGCAAAATGCCAAAAACCAAGTGATCACCTCAGTTATGATCATCCACGGCAGGCGGGCAACGAGAGAAATATCTTCTAAAAGCTGGATTCTAGGAGACGAGAAATCCTTCACCCAATACTTGGCCCCTGCAAGGGAAAGAGGCACAAAAATGCTCAAAGTTGGGGATAAACTCTGGATTTATTATCCTAAAGCCGACCGTATCGTCAGCATTTCAGGCCACATGCTTAGGAAGTCTGTCATGGGTAGTGATTTGAGTTATGAGGATATGATGGAAAAGGGAACCTTAGAAGAGTCTTACAACGCTACCTTAGAGGGCGAAGAAGTGATACTAGGTCGCACAAGCTATAAGATCAAACTGATCGCTAAGGTTCCAGATGTGGCCTACAAAAAGGTGATGATCTGGATTGATAAAGGGCGCTTTGTTGCCTTAAGGCAAGAACTCTATGCCAAGAGTGGTAAGCTTTTAAAACGTTTTGAAACCCTAGGGGTAATGAAGACCAAAAAGGGGTGGTACCCCAGCCACATGAGATTTAAAGATGTTTTAAAAGATGGCGGAGGCACAGAGTACAAAGTCACAGAAATCCTATTCGACCAGAAAATCAACCCAAAACGTTTCCAAAAGGGCCAATTGCGCCGTTGAGGCTACTAATTTGTCCATGGCTAGTGTCGCAACCTAAATTCTGCATCACGTTGGTTTTACCTCGACTAAAGCCTCAATGTCGCCCATCCCCTCTAGGACATAAGATTCAACTGAAAAATTCACTCGCCTAATTGACTGAACATTAATCACTGGGCTATAATTTTGTTTTGGTACCCTTTTAGCTGCTTCCCTTACCAGTAAAGAGCCTGATCCACCGAAAGACTCCCATGACAGGCAGTATTTTAGCGAGTAAATATGCCAATTTACAAGGCGACATCAACCATGTTTATTAAAAAATTCCTGTTTATTTTAGGTTTGGGATTGTTCAGCAACATGGCAATGGCAGCGCCGATAGATTGTGGAAGCAAACCAATACGCCTCGCCTTTTTTAAGTTTGGTTTACTCTATTTTGAAAAGGATGGTAAAGGCCAAGGCATAGGCCAAGACGTTATCGACGAACTGATCAAGCGTACTGGCTGCAAATTTAAAACCCAGTTGATGCCAAGAGCACGCACTTGGAATGATTTATCCACAGGTTATTTGGATATGACTCATGATGGCATCGCAAATAAAGAACGCCTCCAGATTAGTTGGTTTATTCCCTATAATCGAATAAAAAACTATGCTGTAATTCGAAAGGATGTCGGAGCTAGTTTGCAGGGATCAGAGAGTTTTCTGAATCGGAAAAAATTGCAATTTGGTACGGTTCGGAGCTTCAAACATGGCGCCGAACATGAGAAATGGCTTGACCGCATGAAAAGTGAGCATCGTGTGCAGGAAAGCGCCAATATCGATATTCTTTTTAATAAACTAAAACTAGGGCGTGTTGACGCCATCCTTGCTCCGCCCTCAGTATACCGAAAATTTTTAAAGGATCTGAATATAGAAAATAAATTTGTCGTACAGGATTGGGCGCCAAATGATGAAGGGATTTTAGGTTGTTTGGTTTTGACCAAAAAACGCTTTTCTGAAGCTGAAGCCCTCAAATGGCAAGCTCTGGTGAAAGAGATGAAAAATGATGGAACCTTTAAACGAATTTACGCAACTTACCTGTCAGAAGATGATGCAACTAGAATGGCAGATTTTTAAACTTTGAGCTTTAATATAAATTTCTGGCAATCCTTAACCGGTCGATTGTTCAGGTTGGTTTTTGGTGGTTATGTTCTCCTCGCTATTGGCGTAACCGTCGTACAGCTAACACTTGAGTACTCCTCTGTTCAAAATACCATCTCTGAGGACTTGAGCTCACTAGGGCAATCCTTTAACGGTGGCGTAGCTATGGCCATGTGGGAAATGGATCGGGAACAGTTGGTAATCATTGCAAATGGCATAGCCCAATCCTCCATCGTCACAGGTGTAAAAATTACATCAAATAACGGGGAAGTATTTGCGGCTATTGGCGAAGTTCCTTCTACTGAGACCGCTGTTACCAACAGCTTTCTAGCCCACACTCAATTTCATATTTCCCATTTGCAGCGGCAAGGCCTTGAGGGTATGCGTGAATTGGGGACATTGACCCTATACAGCAATCGCTCTATCGCCATTGAAAGGGTAAAGTATAGCTTTATAGTCATCTTAATCAATTCCATCATTAAAACAGCGGGCCTTTGGCTAATTTTCTACCTGGTCATCACCAAAAGCTTGTCTGAACCCATTTCCTATTTGACGGGTATTGTTTCTCGAGTGGAATTTGCCGCCGAATCAAAGGAACCGACGCCATTAGATTATCCCCACCAAGATGAGTTGGGCCGCCTCTTAGGGGCCATGGGAAAAATGCAGGAACGTTTATTCACAGCTCGAAGTGAACTTGAAGAGGTAAACTTAGCCCTGGAAGAAACGGTAGCGGAACGCACGCAAAATCTTGCTGATGCAGTGGCTTTTAACGAAACAATTCTGCTAAGTTCGGCTGTCCCTGTGGGCGTTTATACAGAGGATGGACAATGTGTACTTGCTAACGATGCCTATGGGGAACTGGTCGGTACAACGAGGGAAAAACTTCTCTCAGAGAACTTCCACAAGATCGAGGCCTGGAAGGTTTCCAGCCTGCTCGCCGACTGTTTGGTAGCCTTGCAGGATCATGTACCCCAGAGTCGTGAAATGCATGTGGATTCGGCTTTCGGGAAATCGGTATGGATAGACTATAAAATTATTCCGACATTGTTGAATGGTAAAGATCACCTCCTGATTCAGTTCTACGACTTGAGCACACGTAAAACCATTGAAGACAAACTTCGTAATGCTGCAAAGAAATTGCAGGTGAGTCAACTTGAGCTAGAGAATGCGAACCTAGCGAAAGATCGATTTTTCTCAATCCTCGCCCATGATTTACGAGGCCCCATTGGCGCTTTGAGCACTCTTTTGACCTCTACCCAAAAGGAAGAAATTTCTTTTGACCCTGTTATCCTTAAGACCTGCGCCAAATCTGCTGCACAGGTATACCAGTTGCTAGAAAACCTTTTGACTTGGTCCCAATCTCAGCAAGGGGAGTTGCAAGCTAGGCCTGAGAAAATTGATTTGCAAAGCCTGCTTATGGAAGCCAAGAACTTGGCGCTTGAGGGAGCTAGGCAAAAGGGAATTGAACTCGTGATCAGCTCCACATCAGGTTTAGCTTTGGAAGGGGACGTGAAAATGGTCCAAACAATTTTGAGAAACCTGATTTCTAACGCCATCAAGTTCACCCCAAGAGGGAAGAAAATTTTCATCAGTGGCTTTAAAGAAGACGCCACAGGGGTGATCGAAGTTAAGGACCAAGGGGTTGGGATGACAGATGATGTACTCTCAAAACTCTTTAAACTAGGCGTAAATAAGTTCAATACCGAAGGGACGGAAGCGGAAACTGGCTTTGGTTTCGGGTTGCTCTTGGTCGATGAGTTTGTGAAAAAGAACGAGGGCACCCTCAAGGTGGAAAGCCAGCTTGATCAGGGCACCACCTTTCAAGTCCGCCTCCCTTTGCATGGCTGAAGGCTGAAGTTTAGCAACTGTTGAAACGACCTGTTCTTAAACTACTTAGTAAATCAAAAGGCTATGGGCCTTGAATACACTCCCCCCTTGCACTGCTGGCAAATACACCATCACTTATTGAAATTGACCCTCTAGGCTCCAGTCAGATTATCCAGAGTCACATTAAAGACTATTTAGGAGACCAAGAGGGAAAGTTAAAATTCTCAGAAGTAAGAAGTAAAACTGACAACTTTATTGATTCTAACCTAATCAATGACAACATTATTGAGTTAAATTTTTCTGCAACCTACTGGCTCTAGTTTAAGGTTAAAAACGCTACCAATCTAGTTCATAGACACCTGTATGGACACCAAAATTTCACCTTCTGGGGATGGATTATGATTTACCTCTTGAAGTGTCTTTTAATTACTGAATAAGGACACCACCAAATCGGTAGAACCTCAGAACTACAAACTGAGATATTTGGACCAAAACAGACGTTCTGAATATATTTTTAATTATATCTTTACTTCATCTCGCAAACTTACAATACTTCGAAGAATTTATTAATCTCTACTAAATTATCAAGGCTAGGCATGCTCATAAAATGGATTATTGAACCCATTACTCCGCAAAAATATCCCAAAATTTACAAGATCACAAATTTATTTGTCTTGCTATTAGTACTGGCTTTGCCAGCCCAAATCCAAGCCCAAGAGAGACGCAACCAATTTAATGGACAAGTGGGGGCAATGGTGGCGGTCAACCAAGAAATCCAAGGGGGAGTGAGCCAAAACAATACTCAGATGCTTACTGCTTTGGGCCTTCGTAACATGCACGAGACCAAACTGGGCAACCTAGTCGCTAGGGGGCTTGTGCAGGTGCTAGTTAGTGGCGATGGCTACTGGGAGGCCCAAGAGCTTAATATTGGACTGGAGAATGAAGCTTACGGTGCTGAGCTGGGGGTTATGTTTCCTGGCAGTGCTCAAGTGGGCAAGCACTACTTAGACCGCAACGTAGATGCCAGCCCCTTTGTCGGTGAACCCATAGGCTCTAGCGACTTTCTGCGTCTTAGCGCCCGCAAACTAGGTTTGAAGGCCCTGCTGGGGGCAGCCACGCAGACAGACGCTGATGAAGGTGACTACATCCGTGAAACCCAAGGGCTTTACTGGTCGGGTAAGCCTGTCGGTTTGATCTTTAAATTGGCGCTGATCCATATGACCAATACTGTGAACGCAGAAACGAATCCAGATGGCCTAGGTGGCACCTATGACGGTCGGAGCGACAAGGTTCAAGCTTTGGGTATGGGCAAAAAAATATCTCAGGTTCAGGTTAGCCTCAATGGGGAACGGCGGTCCACCCGCTCGGGTCACACCGAGACAGACCTTTGGGACAGGGCAACCAATCAGCTGATTTTTGATTGGAAGATCATCGATACCTCAGGGATGACTCTGGTTTTCAGCCAGCAGGCTACGGACACTAAAAGCAGTAGACAAGATCTGTTTCAACTAGATGAACGCCAAAGGGTGGACCTCAGTTGGCGGTATGATCACCTTGACACCTGGTACTTCCTGATGGCCAGCAAAGAGGTCAATAAAACTGACGGGAATGAGACCCGCGACAATAGTCAACTGGCTTTTGTGGCGATCCATAATTTCTGATCCTAATCAAGAATCTGTTTCTGGGCTTTCAGTCAGATATGGCTGAAAAAAAGATGATCTGCTCAATGATTTCAAATAAGAATTGGTACAATCAGGGCGATGGCGGAATACTTTTTATCTTGTTCTATTAAGATTTGCGTCATCATGGGAGATGCAAATCTAGATAAGAAGCGAAAAAGAGTATTTATTGTTAGGTCAAAGATCTTTACAATGATCATGTGTTTCGTTTATTTTAAGCTTTAAAAACCCTGTAGAACGTAAAGATGTTTACACTTTAATCGCCGCAACAAGAGAGGCTACTTCAATGAAGAAATTAGGCGTACTATTACTGCTCTTTTTCTGTTTGATGCCAGACCTGCTTCTGGCTAAAACGGCAAAACGGGGTATCTTCGTCACTTGGAATCAAACCAATTTTGCCAACAGTTTTGAGGGGCGTACTTGGGCCTTTATGAAGGCCGCAGCCGACGACTTCGACCTCGACTTGACTCTACACAAAGCAGACAGCCGATTTAAATTCATGGCTGTGATCGACCTAGAACTCAAAAGCCCAAAAAAGCTTAATTTTTTGATAATGGGTGCAAGGCCACCTGCCATCACTTTGCCCATGCTCGAAAAGCTGCAAAAGGCTGGGGTTCATGTCTATCTGTTCAATTCCGCTATTCGCAAAGAAGTGAAACCCCTTGTGGGGAAACCACGGGGCAAATTTTCTAATTGGTTAGGGAATATGGTACCTGATGACGAAGAAGCTGGTTATCGCTTAGCCAAGCTGCTGATCAAACGAGCTAAAGCAAAGAACTTGGCCGACAAAAATGGAAAAATCAGCATGATTGCCCACTCAGGCGATCGCCAGTCCTCCCCTTCCCGTTTGCGGTCCAAAGGGCTAAAACGAGCATTGGCAGAACACCCTGAAGTTATCTTGAAACAATTGATGTGGTCAGATTGGGATCTGGGATTGGCACAAAAACGCACCAAAGCCCTAATGAAACGTTATTCTGATACAAAACTGATTTGGACAGCCTCCGCAGCCATGGCAATGGGTGCGATATGGGGGTTAGACGATGCAAAGAAAAAACCAGGTATTGATGTTTTAGTTGGCGGGATGGATTTTGAAGTTCCATTATTTAAAGAAATACGTGAAGGGCGTTTAGAAATCTTGCTCGGTGGTCATTTTATGGAAGGTGGCTGGGTTATGGTACTGCTCAATGATTATTACAAGGGCAAAGATTTTGCTTCCAAAGGGTTAAATTGTATGACCTTGCTCAACACCATGACCAAAGAAAATATTGAGCAATTTACCCCCTATTTGAGTTCAAAAAAATGGGAACAAATCGATTTCAAACAGTTTTCTAAGTATCATAACAAAGAATTGAAAGACTATCGCTTTGACATGGACGAATTAATTCGACTTTCGCCTTAATATTAACTTACAGGAACTTCCTTGACCCGAACGAACAAAATTGGGCAGTCAACTGACCTCATCCCAGTAAAGCGGTCGGCTGCCACCTTTTTGCTGCTCAAAACCTTTTCCGTCTATATCTTGGTTACCTTCGTGATCACTGTCGGGCAAATTTGGTTTAGTTATTCTGATATTCGGAAATTTTTAATTCAAGATATCAATGTCATAATGGAAAGTGAACTACAGCAAATTCATTACGGCGTTTGGGAACTGGATTATTTAGGGCTACGGGCCAACCTAGAAGGTACTTTAAAACACAGATCCATTGTGGGGATACAAATTTTTCAGCCCGATGGGGAACCCATGTTGGTGGGGGGGAAGGTTGTATTTGAAAAATCCAAGATTGGCTATGCAGAGGGAATTCAATTTAGTGATGATGCTAATTTCTCCATTCAACCAGCCAAGATGGACCCTTTGGACTCATTGATTGAAATCAAAAGAAAGCTTTCCCGTGATGGTTTCGAAATTGGCGAGGTTATTTTCTACTCCAGCGAATTCTTGGTTTTTGACCGTCTAAAAGCCAGCCTCGTTGTCATATTTATTACAGCAGGGCTTAAGGTGGCAGCCATGTGGATTATTTTCCTTTATTTTTCTCGTCTTTTGATCAGGCAGCCTTTAGCGCAGCTTTCTAAGGCGGCAGCGATCATTGAAATCGGTCAAAGTGAGCCAACTAGAGCAGGTTTAAATCATCCCCGTGATGATGAAATTCAATTTCTTGAAAAAAGTTTTGATAAAATGAGCTCTCGTTTACATCACGCATTTCTAAATATTAAAAACTTGAATCAGGATCTGGAAGAACATAAGCAAGAGTTAGAGTTGAAGGTCTTAGAGAGAACAAAGGAACTCCAAATTGCCAATAAAACCAAAGATAAGCTCTTTGCTGTCATTGCTCATGATTTACGGGGGCCTGCAGGCAGTTTATCGACTATTTTTAATGACGTGATAAAAGAGCCTAGTGATATTGATCAAGAGTTATGGAACTCTCTCAAATCCTCCTCAAGAAACCATTTCAACTTACTAAATCAATTGTTGGAGTGGGCCATGAGTCAACAGGGGTCCTTGAATATGACATTTTCAAATTTTTCCATTTGCGATGTTATAAAAAATGCACTAGATACACTAGTCGTTCAGGCTGAACAGAAGCGAATTACTCTTGAATTGGAACCCTGTGGAGATTTATTTGTCTTTTCAGACCAGTGCACTGTAGAAACAGTAGTGCGGAATTTGGTTTCAAATGCGCTTAAATTTACTCCAAAAGAAGGAAAGGTTTTATTATCAGTGACTGCTAGCGAAGAAAAGGTGATGGTAGAAATTATTGACAGTGGGGTAGGTATTTCAACAGAAAAATGTTCTGACTTATTCCAGTCAGGAAAAAAGGTTACTTCCACTCGTGGTACAGCTGAAGAACAAGGTAGCGGTTTCGGTTTGACCTTATGTGCAGAATTTATAGAAAAGAATAGAGGCGAAATTGGTGTTGATTCTAAATTAGGTGAGGGTTCTCGGTTTTGGTTCACCTTGCCAAAAGCGAAAGCATAGGAAAGTGAGGTTACTCTTATAAGTAGCTCAACTGCTATAAAGGTAGATAACAAATAGATTTTCAGATGCTAACATTGTTTTAGTTTATATTAGGTGGGATGAATTACGAGGGATTATAGACACCTATATGGATACTTAAAATAGGACCTAGTGATTTCTGTCTAACCTTCGAACACCTCCCAAAGATGCTGCAAATGCCTAGTGTCGTCATCATAAACCTCAATAGACAAAGGCATTAAACTAGCATCTGATTTAATAGCCTTTTTTGTAATTTCACTAGCTAATTCTTTAGCAAAGCTTACATTTTTGGCTAGCTTTTCTAATAGTTCCCCATCACTAACCTCAACCAATAGCTGCTCGTTTAAGTCTCTTAAAAAGGGAATTTTCGAATAATCCAAAAACAAACCTGATTTATTTTTGGAATTAGCATCACTTTGTGACCAATTTAAAAATAGATCCTGCATATTTACATTGAGTAAATAAAACTGCCCTAAGTGTTCATTAGCGCTCTTCATAAAAACAAGATCTGTCATCTTTTTTCGGCAAAATAACAGGGCGACTCCGCTCCAGTACATAACGAAATCCCACATTACTTTGATGCTCATAACCTTGGCATTACCCATTATTGGGTAGGCTTGCTCGTAGATGGGTCTAAAGGCTAAAAATAGGGTTCTAAAGGTGCGTTCAAACTCCCTTACCTCCATAGAGGTATTATTACCTGCAAAATCTTTGGTGATAATCTCGTTGATAAAGGTGTTATTCATGGCAATAAAATCACTACCTGGGGAATAAAAAGGGTCCAAGAACATCCCAGCCTCACCGGTAATAAACCAACCATCATCAGAAAATATTTGTTTGCAGCTATGACTAAAATGCTTGAGTCCTAAAAAATCTTGGAAATCATCAAGATTTTCTTTTACAATGCCTGCCAATTGAGGCTCATGTTTTTGCAACCATACAAGAGCTTTCTCAAAGGTATTGTATTCACTAAAGGCATGTATATCATCTTGTGCTACAATACCTATGCTTGTTGATCCAGTTGCCAAGGGGATTATCCACACCCAATAGCCATTTCCCATCAAATGGTTGGTGCTCAAACGGCGACTGTGTTTAATGCGGTTTTTCCAATCACTATCTTTAGACCAATCATTAATATTGATTTCTGATTTAACTCTAAACCAACTTGAATTGATATTGTGGGATACTTTTTTCTGGAGTTTGAGCTTTTTTTTCAACAAACTAACCCTACTGCTTGCGTCCACTAGATACTTACAATGTACCTTTTGTTCTGTTGCATTTTCAGTTATGAGAACCTTGTGATCTTTGTGACCCAGTTCAAAATCAAGCACTTTTGTATTGTCTACAACCTCAATTCCTTGGTCTATGCAGGTTTTAATAAGGGCGTTTTCAAAGTGACCTCGATCTATTTGGTAGCTACGAACAAATAAAAAATCGCTGGGGCCAAGCTCAACTCTTTGGGCAATATCTCTATTTTCCTCTTGAGGAAAAAAGTATCGTAAGCCCAATTTAGGCAGCTCTTTTTTTAGCAGGGGGTTGATTTTCAGGTATTCATCAAAATACTGGCTGGCAATTTCAACACTGGATTCACCTACTTTATGAGCAGCTTCGGGCAGGGGGTGTTTTAATCTGTCGACGACCAAAATGTTAATACTAGGGGTATTCTTTTTCAATTGAATGGCCAGTGTTAAGCCTGCCAATCCACCGCCCATGACTACTACATCGTAATTCTGTTGCACTTAAAATCACCTATTTAAAATTATTTTTAACTGTCCAGTAGTAAGCTAACTTATGTTTTAATTTTTCAATGCTCGCTAGATAGGTAACTGGATAAAAAATGAGTTAACTTATTCAGCTGTAAAACCCTCTCTAGCGGTTCCTTTTGCTTCTTCTGCTGAGTTACTTGCGAGGGAAAAAGCTTTGATCCTTAGCTTCACAGATCATTCAAATAATCCAGATATACGTCGTATATGATGGTTTAACCTTGTAATCGAGATTGAATCCTATTCTAGTTCTTTTTGTTGTCCTAGTACATGTTTGAGGGGTAAATCCTTAAATTCGGCTATTTTGAAACGATTCTTAGGCTATTGCTGTAACCTTTCTTTTAGATGATTTTAATGTCATCAAGAGTAAACTGCTTCCGTAGGCTTAGCTAGGGCCTAAAATACCGCACTTCAGGGAAATAAGAAATACCTTTTTGCTAAAGAGTGGTTGTAGGTCGTTGGGAATGAGTGAAATGACCCTTTTGCCATTATGGCTATTTAAGGGCATAGGGCTAAAAGCACCTTTTAGCAGAAAATCCAAGTTACTGAGGGAGAATTGAAGGAAGTTTTTTAGAGAGTAACTACTTGAAATAGTTAAATTTGCAGATCTATAATTTAATGTAAATATATTCATGATTAGGCATAGACCATTGTCTATCCTTGAAACAGAGATCATTTTATGTTAAGATCTTACTAAATTTAAATTTAAATTTAAATTTAAATTTAATTTGATCCCAATTATAAAAAAAGGAAGATTATGATTACTAATAAATTTAAATTCATGGTTGTTGTTTTTGCGGCACTTGCAATCGCTGGTTGTAAAGGTGCAGACGGAGATAATGGTACAACGGGAGCAGATGGAGCCATATTTATAAAATTAACAGTGGATAGCTCTTTTACAGCTGCGAATACAGGTTCGGGAACAAAGGCAAATTGGGCCTGTGTTGTTCTTTCATCAAGTAAAACAGGTTGTATTTACTACTATAATGGTGTTGAACAATTGGATGGTTCCATTTCTGACGCTGCAGCAAGCGCTGGCCCAGGTACATCAAGCGAATATACTTTTGTGACCTCTGGCACCACCTTTTCGGGGTACGCAGCTGGAAGTAGAACCTACTCTATTCAATTGTATACTTCTACAACAGATTCTGCCGTAAGGTCTCTTTCTGGTACTGTAAATCTATCTGCAAACGCTGGTACCGCTGGAACAGCTGGTGGATCAGGTAGCATACCCATGAAAGATGGTGATGATGGAGTTAATGGTGCTGATGGAGCCGATAAGTTATGGGCACTGAACTTTTCTGATGGCGATTCAATTTCTGCCCCTACTACATCTTCTACTGATCTGTAATAAAGAGGTTGGTTGCTTGAATTCCATTTTGAACCGAGCGGTCAACCAGGGGAAGCTCGAATATATACCAATTTCAAATATTAAGAAGTTGGTAGAAGAATTTAGTTTTAGGTTTTTTATAGAACCCGCCACAAAAAGTATGGATTAGCTTATAATAGCAGGTACTTGGTTAGGGTGCGGAAATCTACACAGAAATCAGTTAATAATTGATTTTCATAAATTTTGTTTAGGGGGCTCGATAAACCTGTTAATTAGGTTGCTGGTTATTACCTTCAATATTTCTGAAAATGAAATGACCTTTTATTTTTAGTTAAGGACTCTATTAAATCGGGTTGATCCCATCTCAAAAGTCACTTGTTTTCCATTGTTTTTCTAGCTTCGCTTGGATATGCTACATTTGTATTTGCCCGTTTCGTGGGTGTTACACAGCAGAATATTGAAGTTTACTAAAGTCCGCCTCACTGGTCTCTCAGTTGGGGCGAAGAACACCGAAAATAAATAGCACTTAAAAAATCATGGACCCTATTTGGATTGTCATTGCCCTATTTTTTGGTTTGGGGGCCAAGCAACTTTCGCTACCGCCAATGGTAGGTTACCTAGGTGCTGGCTTTGTGCTTAGCGCCCTAGGCGTGGAAGGTGGTGCGGTTTTAGATCGGATTGCAGACATTGGTGTTATGTTGCTGCTGTTTGGGATCGGCTTAAAACTACGAATCAAAATGCTACTTGAACCTGAAGTTTGGGCAGGGGCCACACTTCACATGGTGATTACAAGCACTGTTTTGGGTGCAGCAATGTATGGTTTCAGCGTGATCGGCTTTCTTGTTTTCACAGGGATGGATTTCGCTACCTCCATGATTGTAGCCTTTGCCTTGAGTTTTTCGAGTACTGTATTTGCAGTTAAGGTGCTGGAAGAAAAGGGTGAAATGCGTTCATTTTATGGGCGCAAGGCCATCGGCATTTTAATCATGCAAGATCTATTTGCTGTTTTGTTTCTTGCAGCAACGATGGGCAAGGTGCCTTCAGTCTGGGCGCTGCTACTCTTAGGGCTCTTTCCACTCAGGCCCCTATTCATGAAGCTTTTAGACCGATGTGGTCATGGAGAACTGCTCGTACTTTTTGCTTTATTCATGGCACTGGTGCTGGCAGATAGCGGTTTTCCAATGGTTGGGGTTAAGGCTGATTTAGGAGCTATTTTTCTCGGAGCTTTGATTGCCGATCACATCAAAGCAAAAGAACTGGCCGAATCTATTTTAAATTTTAAAGATATTTTTCTGGTTGGCTTTTTCCTTAGCATTGGTTTGTCTGGAACCTTAAGCCTTGAATCCCTTGGGGCAGCGATTATACTCGCTACTATACTTCCCTTTAAAATTGCCCTGTTTTTTTTAATTCTGGTTCGTTTCGGACTTCGTTCTAGCTCGTCATTTATGGCATCGCTCAGCCTCGCCAATTATAGCGAATTCGGCCTTTTTGTTGCCGCTGCAGGTGTTGGAAAAGGTTGGTTGCATAGTGACTGGCTGATCATTATTGCCTTAGCTTTAGCCATATCTTTTTTAGGGGCCTCCTTGATGAGCACCTATGCGAATGAACTGTTTGCCAGGTTAGAGCCGTTTTTAAAAGGTTTTGAAACTACAACTTCTCACCCCGATGACGTACCCCTTGATGTTGGACATGCCAAAATATTGGTTTTTGGTATGGGGCGTATTGGTTCAGGAGCATATCGAGAATTGGTTGCCCGACATGGTGAAACGGTGATTGGGATAGAATCCGACCCTGCTGTAGTTCATGCACAACGGCTAGAAGGCCGAAACGTGATTGAAGGGAACGCCGCAGATAGAGACCTATGGCGTCAGTTGGAACATGATAATGTAGAAATGGTAATGTTAACTATGCCGCACCATTCAGGTAATCTTTTTGCAGCAAAGCAACTTACCGCTGTTGGGTTTAAGGGCCTTGTTGCTGCGACGGTTTTGTATGATGAAGATGCAGTATCCTTAAGGTTAGAAGGGGTTCAGGCTGTGTATAACTTTTATGCAGAAGCAGGTTCTGGCTTTGCCAACCATATTCTTGAATTGGAAAACAAAATTGAAGTACAAAGTTTCATTTCATCAAAAGATGTCAAAAATCTTTTGTGATGTAGGAAGCTTGCCCCGCTTACATTAAACCGATTGTAGCAATGGCCTTATATTAAGGCATGAGGCAGGCAAAAATTTAAAACCTCACTTGGGATAAGATCGACCTAAAAGAAGGCTTCATTCGCCTTAAAGGTTCAGACACCAAGACCAACAAAAAACGAGCTATCCCCTTGCACCCTTAAGTCAAAAAACAACTAGAATCACTCACTAGGGGCATAGGCACGACCAAGGTATTTAAGAAGAATGGGTTGCCGATTGCGGGGTACTTTGGGAATATTAGAAAGGACTATGTTAAGGCCGTAAGGCTAGCGGGGCTCGGTGACTTTACCTTTCTTGGGTCTACTCTGGGCCGTTAATATCCGACCCCTTGCCAAGAATGATCCTTTTGCGATTATGGCTATTTCAGGGCATACAACTATGAGTACCTTTACGAGGTATACTCTTGTTACTGAAGAAGAATTGAAGGGGGTTGTTTGGGGGATTTAAAGAGTTTTATTATCTGTATTTTTAATCTTTATAGTTATACCACCAAATATTTCTTCTCGTTCCTGATTTGATTGTTTTTCTAAAGGTTTTGTAAGCGTCATTTCAAAGCCAAGTCCCTTAGCAGGTGTATTTCTCTCTACTTCATCTAACAGAATTTTTGTTAATTTCTTTTTTAAAATACTAAGCTTATTAATAATTAAAGAGTTTGGTTTTTTATCTAAAGAAAATATTTTTGAGAGAATATCACAATTCATCAATCCAAGAGTGCAAAATAAACCTGTTTGACTTTCCATCATTTTTTTTTGAATTAACTCTATTGAATCATCTTTATTTTGAGTTCCATTGGTAACACAATGTGCATTTATACCTAACCATGTGCCATGTAAAGCTTCAGACGAATTATCATAAATTTTCAGTTTTACCATCATTGCTAATTCTTGATTAATTGGCAGTCTTTCAGATATAAAACTAATTCTTTGGTTTGGACTTAACCCTGTCCAATTTCTATTTTCTTTGTTATTTTTTTTAGTAAATTTTTTCAAAATACTAGTGGCATTTTTATTTACCTCTTCTTGTTTTAAATATTTTAATTGAATTGATTTTTCACCAGAATTTATTTCATTCGATAAAGCTCTAACAGCCCTTTGCGAAGAATATTCAAAAAATCTCTGGTATTCTTCTTCGTCACAAAGAATTAAATATGCGTAATTAATTACTTTTTCCAAGCACGGTCTTGCGAGCATAATAGCTTCATTAGGCATCCCTGTCTGAGAACACATAGAAAGTGCAAGTGAATTTGTACAAATAGAGCCTAATAAGGGGGTTAGTTTGGAAACTCTAATAATATCACTTTTGGAGATGAGTTCTAAGGAATCTAAAACAGTCCGAGCTATTCCTTCAAAGGCTTCAGATGATTCCCTATAATTTTGTTTTGACTTTTTAGTTGAGTCCAAAATAGATAACCGTAGACACCAATAGAGACACCTAATCGCATAAGTGTCTGATTAATATTATTTGAAGAATATAATATATTTTAGATGTAGTCAATTTCTACACAGAGGGTATCTAAAATAACTTCTGTTAGGTTCTCGCTACGCTCGGTAGACTTTGGCAAAATAAAAGAGCTCCAAGTATTCGCTCTTTTATTTTGATACCCACACAGCCCTCGGGCTACGCCCTGCGGTGCTGTTTAGCGTGGTGGAGGTGGCGGGAATCGAACCCGCGTCCTGAAAGGGATCAAGTAACATTCTACAAGTTTAGTTCCATTTCTATTGTCTTATTAGGCGTTATTGTTATGGAACGAACTCAAACCTAACCAGCCTTGTAGAATTCCCTGATAGCGCATAGGCACTCGCTACCAAGTAGGCGAAAAACATAACAGAGTGAAGGTTAATTCGTCATCCCCCCCAATCTCCGCCCAACCCGTAACCTAAATCAGGGGTCGGAAACCTCAACTAGGCAGCTACTGCTACTTCGTTAAGGTTGTAGTTTGCGTTTTCTGCAAATATATATTAATCGATTTTTTATCTGGCCCTTCGATTAACCAGAACTTGCTATTTTACCATCACCGACTCACAGTCGAAATCCAAGGCACCCCCAATTGGATGGGGAGGTTGTTAACCTCAGTTTGATAATACTAAAGTTGCACCAAAGGGGCAAGGCCTGCTTTTGTAGGTGGGGGATTAAAGTCAAATCGGGCCTTAAAAAAATCAATTATTACTCAACTATCTGCAGGAATCATTCGGAGCAAATTAAATACAAAATTGAACAGATGCTAGGGGCTGGAAATTAATTAAAAAGCGGTTTAAAGGCTGTTTTGAAGCATGAGTTTGTAGGTGTATATTTTATAGTATCATAGCCCAGGCTACTAAAAAATGATCTAAAATTGGTAAAGGGGAAAGTCTTCAAGATCAATATTTGAATAAAATCCATCATCATTTTTCAAAATCCAAAATTTTGAAAAACCGAGTTAACAGTTTTAAAATTCCCCTTAAATTTACAAATACCAAAACGGAGTCACCACTCAATTTTCGCTCCTGTTGCAACTTCAATTTCTGGTAGATTTTCAAAATCTTAAAACTGGAAGACTCGAATCTTCCGATTCATGATTTTCTAATAATCCCCACCCATTTTTCAAAATCCGTGAATTTGCAGATTTCCCAAATTTTAAGATTTCTAAGCTTCTTAAAAAATTGCCTTGCAAAAAACATCAATTTTCCACTATTCTATATTTTGTGGGTATAACTTCAATTATCACCACGGAGGAAAAATGGAAAAAAAAGACGGCAAAAATTCAGTAAAAAGTGAAAATTCTAGAAAAAATGGAATTTTAGGTGAAACCCAAGAAAATGTAGAAACCCAAGGTAAAATTACAATTCAGGGTAAAAGTGCAATTTCTGAAATAAAGGCAAAATCAGAGAAAAGAAAAAATTCTGATCTGGTTTTTGATGAAAATGGAAATTCTGAAGGAATTTCCGAAAAAGAGGCTCATTCACCAAATTCGGCCAAAAATGAAAATTCAGAGCAAATTCTAGGTAAAGAAGAAATCACCCCTTCTAATTCTGAAAAAGTCAAAAATTCGGAGGATGTGGTATTTAAGAAGAAAAGTGAGACTAATTTAGCCACAGTCCAAATTCACCAAACCCCAAGTTTATCCTTTGCTCAAACCCAGCAGAATCAAAAAGAGTCCATTTGGCAGGAGCTTGTAAGTGTCGAGACCAACCAGGCCTTAGAATATTGGCTTGAAACCCTAAATGTCCACACAGCGAGAAGCTACAAATCAGCATTTATAAGTTTAGAAAAAAATGGCTTTTTTCGCTCTAAAGAGAATCTACAAGCATTTGCACTGGTGAACCATGAAGAGGTAATAGACGAGATTAAGCTCATTAAGGGCTGGGAAGAGTCGACTAAGCAAGCAAGGGCGGCAGCCTACATTTCCTTTACGAACTTTTTACAGCGTAGGACCAAAGGAATCATCCATAAAGCCGTTGCTAGTAAGGAAGGAAACAATAAAACCTTTTATAAAGTAAGGGATAAAGTAAAGACTAACCCCTTGACTAAAGTAGAAACCAAGGCCTTTTTGAGCGAAATAACTAAGTTAAATCAACGAGATGGCCTGATTGCCAAGCTAATTATGCAAGGTGGAAAAAGAAAGGGCGAAGTTTTAAGCCTGCAAATTGAGGCAATGGATTTTAAAAAGCGGCAGATCCGCTTTAGGCAGTCAAAAACAAAGGGTGCCTTCAAAGAGACCCTAATCCACATCCCATTAGAGCTAAATCAAGAGCTGCAAGATTACTGTGAAGGGCGGAGCGGCCAGTGTTTTATTACTCGAAATGGAAAGCCAGTATTGGCCTTCCAGCTGGATCGAAATTTTATAAAAGCTGGTGAAAATATAGGCGTTCCATTCCCTGTAACTCCCCATGTTTTAAGGGTTACACTGGTAACAAGGCTGAAGGAAATGGGAGTGCAGGATTCAGATATTATGAAGATAACAGGTCACGCTAGCCCAGCGCAATTGATCGCTTACGACAGAAGTGATCAGGCCAATAACATCACCCAAGACCACAGTTTTATCTAAGATATTAAGACTCCAAATTTTAGGCAAAAAAAAAGCTGGGCGAACCCAGCTTTTTTAATATCTTGAAAACTTATTTATACTTTAAAGTAGCTTATTTGTTTTCTTTAGCAGCTTTTGTAATTGCAACAAGTCTACCTGTAGCACCGGGAACTGAGCCACGAACAAGAATTACGTTTAATTCTGTGTCCACTTCGATCACTTCAAGGTTTTGAACTGTATCAGCAACGTTACCATACTGACCCGGCATTTTCTTGTTCTTGAAAACACGAGAAGGAGTAGCTGACTGACCAATAGAACCAGTACCACGATTAAATCTGTGCCCGTGTGCACCAGGGCCGCCAGCAAAGTTGTGACGCTTCATAACACCAGCGAAACCACGACCTTTAGTTGTTCCAGAAACATCAACGATTTGACCTTTTTCGAAAAGAGTAACGTCAAAAGTCTGACCAACTTCAATAGCTGCAATATCGTCAGTTTTGAATTCTCTCATGTAGCGAGTAACGTCTTGGCCTTTAAAGTGACCAGTCTTCGCTTTAGTCTGCTTACGGGCTTTTGCTTCGTTATAAGCTTTAAAACCGACCTGAACAGCGTCGTAGCCGTCAGTTTCTTGTGTTTTCTTTTGGATTACAGATACTGGTCCTGCTTGGATCACAGTTACTGGAATTCTCTCACCATCTTCACTAAAGACTTGGGTCATACCCAGCTTTGTTCCTAATAGTCCGTAAATCATTTCTGTCCTTTAATCAGAGACCCCTGAGGCAAATTTTTTCAGTTAGCGGGGTGTTAATCAGAGCCTCCCTTCTATAAATTGGGGGAGGAATCAATAAACAATCAATATTACGATATTTTTACGCTTCGTCAAGTAAATGCTGCTGTTAATCGTTTATTTGCCTAAAATAACTCTATACTTTAAACTGGCCCAAATTAAACAGAATTTTAACTAGGGTAATATGACAGCTAATTTCATTTCTCACCTCCCCTCAGAAGCCAAAATTTGGGCTGCCGAGGCCTTAGCAGGCATCATTGTTTCTGATGGATTGGTAACGGGCGAAGAATTATCCCTTTTAAGGGAGTCCATTGCTTTTTTAGATGATATTGAACAGGTGAGCCGTGTTGTAGAGAAGGTGAAAGCCAAAGAAAGAGTTACCTTAGAGATCTTAAAATGCGATCGAAAGATGGCCGCTAATCTATTGATGTCCCTAGCAATGGCCGCCTTGACAGATGATAAGCTTTCTAGCCCTGAAGTGGAATACTTTGTTTATGTTGCAGGCAAACTAGGGTTTGATATGCAGTATGCCCACAAGGTTATCCACTGGGGGCAAAGCTTTATAAAGCTGAACAAAGAAAAAAAGAACCTCGTTGCTATGGGCGCTTCCGCCAATGCACAGTACATTACCTAGATGTCAGTCCTAAAGTGGAATGATCTCGTCTGAGTCCCGAGCTAAAAATTCTTCCATGGCAGCCATGCCAGCACTCAAATTCACAGCAAAGCCCTCGTTGCGAAAGGCCATACCTAAAGCGTGCAAGGTTCTAAAGAGGTTGTGGCTGCGGCACTGCTCACCCATTTGCCCAATGCGGATAATATCCAAGCCAAAAGCACCTGAAATTTCCACATTAAACTTCTGCGCCATATAGCTGCGTACTTGATAGCCATCGATTCCCTTTGGGATGTTAATGGCAACTACAGAATTCAACCGATATTCTTTAGGTACATAAAGCTCAAGTCCCATTTGTTCGAGGCCAACCTGCAAGGCTAAACTAGACTGCTTGTGACGGATAAATCGCTGGGCCAGAGTTTCTTCACTGATCAAGCGAAGAGCCTCGTGCATAGCTAATATACCAGGCACAGGTGCTGTGTAGTGATAGTCATGTTTGCCCCAAAACTCAAAGGAGCCTAAGGCACTCAAGCACCAATGGGGGCCAGTTTTTCCACGTTTTTCAATGACATCCCAAGCATCTTTAGAGAAGGCAATTAAACTTACCCCAGGGATACTACTCACACCCTTTTGGCCACCTGTAATCACAACGTCCAAACCCCATTCATCCATTTTCAGGGGCATGGTGGAAAGGGTACAAACAGCGTCAACAAGCACCAAAGCGCCGTTAGCTTTACAAAGCTGAGCGATTTCTTTCATTTGAGCGTTATAAACACCACAGGAGGTTTCTCCCTGCACCATGGTCACTAAATCGTATTTTTCACTTTCTAAGGCCTTTTTAATCTCTTCTATCTTAAGTGGGCTAGGCTCTTTGGCGATAATACGAGTAATATCGGCACCAACACCGCTTGCCATTTGGCCAAGACGATTGGAAAAGGTTCCATTTTCTAAGATTAAAGCCTTTTTTCCCTTCCAAAGAAGATTGGTGATGCCCATTTCCATGGCGGCACTAGAGGGGCCAGCAACACCCATAACATAGGGGCTGCGGGTCTGGAATGCATACTGGGCTAAGGCCTTCACATTATCAACAACCTTACCCATGGTGTCACCCAAATGGTTGATCACCACGCTATTGGCTTGGGCCACGGCGTGAGGGATAGGTACAGGGCCTGCGCCCATTAAAAGTAGCGGCTCAGAAGGTAAGATCTGGCTTAAGGATTGAATTTTTGGTGGTGCGAAGCTACTAAACATAAAATGTGGTCTTAAATGAGTAAAAAACCCTAAATGAAAGTTTCATTTTGAATTCTTAAAGTCATATTCTGTCTAGTTATACCTCTAAATTGCAAGCACTTTTTTATTTTTGTCTTGTTTTAGGTTGATGAAAATATGTAAAAAGGAAAAGGTTCTTTTTTTTTACATCCCTCTCAACTGCTTTTTTATCTTATGGCTTTTAATATTTACAAGAGTAATCACTCTGAAAAATTAGTTGAAGCCTTGCAATCTTTAGTGGTGCAACCCTTAGCAACGCCCTTGACGCCTGAGTTTATTATTGTCCAAAATAAACCCATGGCCGATTGGCTGACGATGGAGTTGAGTAAGAGCCTTGGAATTTGGTCGGGCCAGTCCTTTCCATTTCCTAAAAAGGTGATCACTCAATTCATGCAGATGATATTGGGGGATCAGGTCATAGAGGCCAAGGCCTTTGACCCTGAAAATCTATTTTTTGAGATCTTAAAAGAACTAGAAGAGTTAAAAAATGAGCCTGAATTTGAAAGCATAAAAGACTATGTCTCAGGCAACCAACTCCGCTTGTGGCGCTTTGCATTGGCGTTAGCCAACCTTTACGACCAATACTTGGTCTTTCGTAGAGATTGGATCTTACAGTGGGACCAAGGTGATTTTTCTAAAATCCCCCCTGAGCACCGTTGGCAAGGGATCTTATGGCAGAAAATCTCAGCCAAAAAGGGCTTTAAGCATATAGCCCAACTATCTGATATATTCGGCGAAGAGTTAAAGAAGAATCCCAATCAAATCAAAAAATTTGAACGAATTTCCATCTTTGGACTTTCTAGTTTGCCCCCCTTGTATTTGGAATTTTTTGCAGCCATTGGCGAAGTGACAGAGGTCAACCTTTTCCAACTCTGCCCTTCCAATCTATATTGGGCCGACATTAAAAAGAAAAAGGAAATTTTTAAAGCCCTGCGAAAAGCAAAAAAAGACATTACAGAAGAACATTTTTTGGACTTAGACTCAGGCTCAGATTCTAGCCACTTTGACCAAGGGAATCCACTTCTAGCCAGCCTAGGCGATGTGGGCAAGGCCTACCAAGCAAACATTGAAAGCCTAATTCACTACCACGAGAGTGATATTGATTTGTTTGTAGAACCCGATGATAAAAGCCTTTTAGGAAAAATTCAAAGGGATATTTTTGATTTAGAAATGCCGGAAGAGGGCTCAAGGTCACTGGATCAATATAAAGCCAACTTTAAGATCAACGCCTGCCCCAATGCCTTTAGAGAAGTTGAGGTATTAAAGGATCAGATTCTGACAGCCCTGCAAGAAGAGAAAATTGAGTTACAGAATATCTTGATCATGGCGCCAGAAATGTCGGTCTATGAGCCTATTTTCAAAGAAGTCTTTACCAAAGAACCTAAGATTCCCTTTGCCTTTGCCGATTCTTCCCCCATCGCCGAAAATAAGGTTTTTGAGCTCTTTTTTCATCTTGTTGATTTTCAAAAGGGCCGCTTTACCTTGAGTAATTTTTTAAATCTCTTGGGTACAAAAGAGGTGATGGAAAGCATAGGTCTAGACAGTAACGATTTGAGCCTAGTTACAGGCTGGCTACAAAAAGCAGGGGCAAGGTGGGCAACAGACCCAGAAGATAGAACCTCACTGGACTTGCCTCAAGAGGGGCACAACTCCTTTTTTGAAGCCTTTTCAAGGTTGATTTTGGGTTTCGCCTTTGCAGGCGGAAAGTCAGAAACCTTCAAGGGAGTCTACCCAGTAGGCGCTTTTGAGGGCCTCAGTTCCTTGACTTTAGGAAAGGTGATTGCATTTTTTGAAAAAGTTAAGTTGGTTTACCAAGGTTTAAAACCGACACGAACTTTAGGGGAATGGAAGGTATTTAGCAGAGAGGCAATGGAAAGTCTTGTCTCAGAAAAACACCTAGATGAAGCCGACTTATTTGAATTCTATAACCTTTTTGACAAGATTACCGAAGAAGCTAAAATTTCCGAATATGAAATCCAAGTCCCGCTGGATTGTTTTATAGCTCTTGTTAAAGAACGGTTGGAAGGGGAAAACCCAGGGAAAAGCTACGGTGCTTATGGCGTTACCTGCGCCAGTTTACGGCCTATGAGGTCCATTCCCTTTGACCTTATCTATTTGATCGGCCTAAACGAAAAGGAATTCCCAAGGCAGTCTAGCCCCAGTGGTTTTAATTTGATGGAACTTTGGCCCCAGCTTGGTGACAGGTCTTTACTTGAAGACGATCGCTATTTGTTTTTAGAGTCCATGCTTTCGGCAAGAAAAGCCTTTGCAATCAGTTATATCTACAAAAGAGCCAAAGACAATAAGACCAAACCCCCTTCTACTTTGGTCACAGAGCTGATTGACTATATTAAAGAGGCCTTTGGGCTGGAAGAATTGCCCGAAGAACCTGGACTAGGCAATTACCAGTCGGGCCTAACCTTCTTTCATGCAGAACGTGCCTTCGACCCCATTTACTTCGCTGAAGAGCAACCTCTAAGCTTTGCCAAAAGTGAATTGGAAGCCTTAAAGGCCTTAAATCAGTACCCTAAAACCTCAGATTCATTTTTAACAGAATCCATCGAAGGCGAACTATTGCAAGGTGTAGATTGGGAATTAAAAGACCTTATTGCCTGTCTTATTCACCCTGCTCAGGCTTTGCTACAGAGAACCTTAGGGGTAAAATTTGCCTTTACAGAAAAACCCCTTGAAGACCGAGAACCCCAAGAGTTAGATGATTTGGAGAAGTGGCAACTTGGAGACGAGATGCTGCGACAATTTTCCAAGGGAAAGGAATTCAAAAGGGAGGAACTGGTTCAAAGTGCCCAATTTCCCCCTGCATCATGGGGAGAGGTGGCGCTAGAAGAAATTGCTAAGAAGACAGAACCCTTATCCGAAAAAATTCGGGCAGATTTCCCCCTAGATAGCGCCCAACCAAACGTGGCCTTTGATCTAGAACTTTCAGGCACCCAGATAAAAGGAAGCCTAGAGCAACTTTTTGAAGGGGGGCTGCTTACAACCAGTTACTCCGCTTTTAAGGCGAGGGCCTTACTGGAAACGTGGGTAAAACATCTTGTTTTATGCATCCTCAAGCCCAAAGGCGTAGCCTTAAAGTCCACCTATATCTGTAAGCATGGAACGAAGGTCTGTGAAAAATACCAATTCTCAGAGCCCATTGAAGCGAAAGGGGAGTTAGAAAAGTTGATCCAACTGTCCAAAAGCTTCTTGGTCTTTTCAGAACCCTTTATAGTAGAGGTTTCTTATCAATATGCGTCGACTATGCTTACTAAGGGGGATAGAAAAGATGCCATTAAAAAAGCCTTTGGCACTTGGAAAGGTGACAGTCATCAATCGGATCTATACTACCAACGGTTTTTTGGGGACATCAACCTCTTTCAAAACCCAAAATTTGAAGAGCTTGCCTTGGCCGTCTTCACACCTCTTTTAGGGAGCTGTGTAAAACTATGAGTGATTTGATAGCCAATATCGACCTAAATAAATCCAACCTCATCGAGGCCAGTGCAGGCACAGGAAAAACCTACAGCTTGACAGAACTGGTGGTGCGCTTGCTGGTTGAAGAAAAAATTCCCTTAGAACAAATCTTGGTTGTTACCTTTACCGAGGCTTCCACACAGGATTTAAGAGACAAGGTCAGGCGGAAATTAAAGGAAAAGTTTAAAAGTACAGAGACTTCTAGTGAAACTAAGATGTTGCTGGAACAGGCGATTAAAAACTTTGAACAGTCTTCCATTGAGACCATTCATTCTTTTTGTTTAAAGATCCTAAAGGAAAACGCCTTTGAAACGGGTTTATCTTTAGGAATCCAGTTGATCACAGACTCCAGCTCCATCGTGCAAGAGATTACTGCCGACTTCTGGGCCAAGGAAACTTATGGCCTCAGTCGAGCCCATGTGGAGTTTTTAAGGGGTAAGCAATTCCTCCCCTCCTATCTTTTAAAGCTTTATAAACACAGGGAAAATCACCCTAATGGCAAGCTTTATCCCAAAACCAAGTATACCACTCCACCCGACTTGAGCGCCTATACAGCAGCCTTTGAAAAAATGAAGGCCAGTTGGAACCAAGGGTCTAAGGAGTTGGAGGGATTTTTAACTAAAAATAAACCTGATGGCCGCAAGTACCAAGATCGTTATATGGAAAAGCGTTTGACAATGGTCGGTGATTTTTTTAATTCAAGGGGTTTGCCACTAACTTCGATCCCAAGTGAGTACCAGTACTTTCAAGCCTCCAACTATTTTGAATGGTCCAAGAAGGAAATGCCCCAACCACCTGAGTTAATGTACCAGATGGACGAATTTGAAGAGCAGTTTGTAGAGATCACAGAAGCTCTAACAAAGTGGCTACATGGGCTTTTATGTCGCTATGTTGACTTTACAGAAGCCCAAAGTAAGCTTCGAAAGGAAATGAGAGAAGAGGTTGATTTTAACGATATTTTAAGTCTTTTTGTAGCGGCCTTGCAAGGCCCTCAGGGGCCTAATTTAGTTTCAATCTTGCAAACAAGGTATCATGCCGCCTTGATTGATGAATTTCAAGATACGGACAAGGGGCAGTATTTTATATTCCAGTCGATTTTTGGGACAGGCCGTCTCTTTATGATTGGCGACCCTAAACAATCGATCTACTCCTTCCGTGGGGCCGATATCGGTGCCTATTTAAAGGCCAGTGCCAATGTTTTAAATAAAACCCATTTAGACAGGAACTACCGCAGCGACCCCAGTCTGGTAGAAGCGCTAAACTACCTATACCAAAGGTCAGAAAACCCCTTTTTAGTCCCTGAAATAGAGTCTAAAGTTCTAAAATTTAGAGAAGACAGAAAAGATAAATTCTCCTGTTCCTGCAAGTTGCTATTTTGGCCCCTAACCAGCCAGCCTACCCATGGGAATGCTAAAGACTCCAAACAGATCCAAGGGGCATATGGTGATGATACCATCCCTAGATTGATCGCTGCGGAAGTTTTGGAATTGTTAGCTTCTGGGGGCAAGATAGAACCGAAAGACATAGCCATTTTAACCCGCAATAACAAGCAGGTGCTAGCAATAGGACAAGAATTAGAAAAATGGGGAGTCCCTGTTTCAGCCCAGACAGACCAAAGTCTATTGCTTCTCAGCGAAACGGAAGAATTGCTGTTAATTTTAAAGGCAATGCTAGAGCCCCATAATGTAAAATATATCAAAAACGCACTTGCTACAAGCCTGATGGGATTGACTGCCCAAGAAATATTTGAGCTGAATTTCGACCAACAGTCCCTTGGATTGTGGATGGAAAAATTTCAGTATTGGTCCGAAACTTGGGAGTCCCAAGGCATTTACAAGGCCTGTCGTCTGTGGATGGAAGAGTTAAATTGTAAACCTAAACTCTTGGCCCAAAAAAGAGGCGAGACACAACTGGGCTACCTAAATCAAATCCTGACTCTTTTGGCGACAAAAGAACAGGCTCAGCTCTTCAACCCCTTTGAACTTTTGCATTGGGTGGAACAGGAAAAATTAGAAGATCCAAAGGCCTACGAGGCCCAACCTGTAGTCGGTGGCTCGGCGGTTTCTATTTTAACAGCCCATAAATCCAAAGGGTTAGAGTTTTCTGTCGTCATTTGCCCCTATTTGGGTTTCGCTAAAGACGATAAACTTCGCCATTTGGAATCCTTCTACCAAGAGGGCGAGGAGGAGATCACTATTCCCCTTACTATGGAGGTTTTAGAGCAGTTTAAAGAAGAGTTGAATAAGGAAAGTCTGCAAGAAGACTTGAGAGTTCTCTATGTTGCTTTGACCCGTGCTAAACACCAGCTCATAACCTTCTTAAGCCCTGTTGGCCACTATTTTAGGTCTGCACTAGCATATCTCTTATTCTTTGATAACAGCCCCTTTACGGTAATTAGTGAGTTTCAAAAGTCATTAAAGGCTATGGGTTCAGAAGACCTAAAAGCTCTTGTTGTTGGGTTGTGTGAAGGGTCCAAAGGCCTGATAGAGCTGAAAGAAATCTCAGAAAACTTGGAACTCAGCCCTTGGGAACCTGTAAAGAGCCAAACGCAAAAGTTTGCCGCTTTAGAGCTGACCACAAGACTGGACCAAAGCCACAAGATCACCAGTTTTTCAGCCCTTACAAGGAACGCTGGCCATGCGGCCAAGGCTTTATGGGAAAACAGAGAAGAAGACCCTGAAACCTTACTGACCTTTCCCATTGGAGAAACGGCAGAAGTTGTATTAAAGGATTTCCCAAAGGGAGCCAAGGCTGGAAATTTCTTCCATGAACTCTTTGAAAATATTGAATTTTCTTCCTTTAGTGCCGAATCCAGTGAAGAGCTTGTATTACAGAGTCTCGCCAAATACCAATTTGGTGAAGAGCTTCTGCCCACTGCGGTGCAAGCCGTTTCAGACGTTCTAGGCACCAGTTTAAAATCGGCCCAAGCCACCTTTAGCCTGCAAAGTCTAACCGCTGAAAAGGTCTTTGCAGAATTGGACTTTATCTTTCCGATTGTTGCAGGCCTCACGCCTCACAAATTAGCAGAGGTTATTTCACGCCATGAAGAGGCTCTAGGGGCCGAGTTTAATGGTTATGCTGCCCAAGTAGAGACATTAGACTTTATGAAATTAAGGGGCTTTTTAAAGGGCTTTATTGATCTTACCTTTGTTCAGGGCGGGAAATACTACATTGCCGATTACAAAACCAACTTCTTAGGTGTTCAATTTAAGGATTACTCAAGGATAAAAATCGCTGAATCTATGATGGAGCACCACTACCCCTTGCAACTTCTTCTTTACCAGTTGGCTATACACCGCCTTTTGAGCCTTAAGATTCCTGACTATCATTTTAGTACCCACATGGGAGGGGCTTTTTACCTCTATCTTCGTGGAATGCACCCAGGTCAGAATACAGGGGTCTATTTTACTGACGCCACTGAAGGCTTGGTGATGGAATTGGATCTTTTGATGAAAGGGAAACTATGATTACTGCCAAAAGATTATATGAGCTTGAATACCTTGACTCTATGGATTACTATTTCGGGAATTATCTGACACAAAACTCAACTAATAAAGATGATTTAGTAGAGCTAGCTCTAGCTTTAACCCACAGGGCAACCATGAAAGGCCATGTCTGTTTGTCTTTGAATAGTCTAGAAACCTTAGATATCGAAGAAAATAACCAGAGCCTACAAATTGAGTTTCCTCAGTTAGAAACATGGGTGAGCCATTTAAAAGACTCGGACTTGGTGGGTACAGAATTAGACTCAATGTCTCACCCTCTTATTTTAGATGGAAAAAACCGCCTCTTTTTGGCTCGTTATTACGACTACCAACAGCGTTTAGTTGCCGAGATTAAAGCCCGTAAAGGTTTAGAAGTCATAGATGCCAGCTGGGTAAAGGCCCAAGTGGCCCTATATTTTGAAGATTCTACTGAGGTAGACGAGCAAAAATTAGCCGCTATCAACGGCTTATTTCACAGGGTTTCATTAATCGCAGGTGGCCCGGGGACAGGTAAAACTACCACTGTAGCTAAGGTTTTAGCTCTGGCATATGCTTGGGCGTTAGCCCAAGGAAAAGCAAAACCTAGATTTTTACTTTTGGCCCCCACAGGTAAAGCCGCAAGCCGCCTGATGGATGCCATCCAAGAAAAGCTTGGTGAATTGCCATTATCACCAGAGTTACAGCCTTTAAAAGAGGTTGAGACCTCCACCATCCACAGAGCCCTAAAATTCAACCCCAAAGAGCCTACAGAGTTCCATCACTCTAAATCTAACCCCTTGACCGCCGACTTAGTGTTGGTAGATGAGGCGAGTATGATTGATTTACCCCTCTTAACAAAACTCATAGAAGCTGTGCCCCAAGATTCAAAAATCCTGCTGCTCGGCGACCCTAACCAACTTGCCAGTGTGGAAGCTGGGGCTGTGTTTGGCGATTTGATCAACCAAGAAACGCCAAGCGGTTACTCTTTAGAACAAAGTACAAAATACCAAGATTTTGCCAGCTTACCTGAGCCTAAATCGGGCGCCCTAGTAGGTTTTAATGATCAAATTACAACTTTAACCAAGTCCTTCCGCTTTGCTCAAGGGCAAGATATTGCCAAGCTAGCTGGGGCCATTAAGAGTAAAAATGCCAAAGAAGCCCTGAGGATCATAGCTGCAAGTGAAGAGATCCAACTGGTTACCCCAACAGCAGACTACAATTTAGAGTTAATGGACCAATGCCAAAGGGGCTACGAGGCCTTTTTTAAAGCCAAAACCCCAGAGGAGGCTTTGGCCGCCCAAGGGAATTTCACCCTACTCGCAGCACACAGACAGGGGCTTTATGGGGCAAACTGGGCAAACGAAGCCCTGACTCAGTACTTTAATTTAAAAAATAAAATTGATGCAAATAAGAACTGGTATCATTTGCGGCCCATCATGGTAACGGCAAACAACCATGATCAGGAACTTTACAATGGCGATACTGGGGTAATTTTCAGAAACACCAACCTTGAACATCTCACCCTAGAGGCCAACTTTACAGGTAAGGCAAAAAGCATCAAAGCCCTGAACCCCGCTTTACTACCTGCACATGAATCCACTTGGGCCATGACCATTCATAAGTCCCAAGGTTCTGAATTTAACGAAGTCGCAATCTTGCTTCCTAGCAGACAAAGTCAGGCTCTAAGCAACGAATTGATCTACACAGCCTTAACACGAGCTAAAAAGAAGGTGGTTATATTTTCTTCCACCGAAGTTTTAACAGGGGCCATAGAAAAGTCTATTGTTAGGGATTCAGGGATTGGCGACGCTTTATGGGGTGCATGAAAAAATTCTGTAATTCAGTAAAGTAATTTATAGAATCCTATCATCTCACTTGCCAAGGGCGAAAGGGTGCCCTATACCTAGAAAACAAACCAAATATCCAAAAAATTATTTATCTATTGGTACTATGAAGTCTTTTTTTTACCTGTTCCTCGCTGCTGTTATTTTAACTGGTTGTAACCAAGATGCTAAAAAACTAACCAAAGAAAAAAACTGTGTAAAATGTGATTTAACCAATGCATTTTTCAGAGGCTCAAGCTTTCCTGGGGCAGACTTCACAAAGACAAATCTTCTAGGGGCTAACTTTTCAGAGTCCAACTTAAAGGGTGCAAACTTCACTGGTGCAATGCTCTTTAATACTGATTTAACCAATTCTGACTTGAGTGGTGCTAACTTAACAGACGTTTACTTAACTACAGCCATGCTGAGAAATGTAAACTTTGAAGGTGCCATTTTCAAAAATACTGATTTTTCTGGTGCTATGTGGGTTGACGGAAGACGCTGCAAGCGTGGTTCTGTTGATATTTGCTACTTTAACAACCAAGAACGCTTAAAGGCAAAAAACGAATGTCCCGATTGCAACCTTTTTAAAGCCAATTTTAAAGGCCAGAATTTAGAAAATGCCCATTTGAATGGGGCCAACCTTACAGAAACAAACTTTGAAGGTGTTAATTTAAAAAATGCTAGCATGATCAAGGCAATTTTAAAGGGCGCCAACTTAAAAGACGCTATCCTTGAGGGTACCCATTTTGAAGGAGCTATCTGGATAGATGGTTCTGAGTGTCAAGATGGCTCTATCGGCAAATGTGTGAAGAAGAAATAAATCAGAAAGAAAGAACTAAATAAATTAAGGAATTTAATATGGATGAGAAGGATCAAAAACTAATTGAAGATACGGAAGCGGAATTTGCCGCTTTTTTAGAGGCGGAGGATACTACCCATCACTTACCCCCTATGAATTCGTATAATCGCCGTTTAGTGCATAAATTAGCCGAAGAATTCGGTTTTAAAACTGCTTCTGATGGCGAAGGCGACAACAGACATGTCACCATCACCAAAGCAAAGGAATCTAAAAAGCCAAAAGAACGCCAACTGGGTAAAGTTCCCGTTTGGAATTTTGGTGATAGAGAGTTCATTGTAGACTCCTATGCTGGGTCAGTAGAAGTTTATTTATCCAAAGACGGAACCATCGGTGCTTGGGTAGCAGGTTCTAATATCCCTTACATTGTTAAAAAAGCTGTTACCTCTGGTTCTTTTAAGATTAAAGCCAACGAAATTGTAGAAATACAAGACGCAAACTGGTAGTTTAAAGTCTTCTTTTGACTTTATAGATCTTAAAACTGTGTAAAACCTTAGAACAATTAACTTTGTCAATTGTTTTACCAACAAATTGTTAGGCCGATTTTTCGCAAATCGGCTAACTAGCTAAAATTACATATCTTTCTACTAAATTAATCAATTTCTATAAAAAAGCCTGTCCCTTGAAAAGATAAGCTAATTTTATTTTCCTATAAGTTTACAACAGGTTTTGCACAGTTTTTACACAGAAAAAGCACAGGCAAAAGTTCTACTTCTCACAGAAGGATTAAAATTGCCCCTTCACCGCCCAAATGTAATGGTGCCAGTCTAAAATCTAGCGCTTGGTCTAGGCCATAACTTAGAAAATCCCAGATCCCTACCTTTAAAACTGCTCCAGCAGCGCCTGAATTGAGCCCCTTGCCTGTGATGATCAATATAGATTGATGACGTAAGCTCATGGAACCTGCAATAAAACTAAGGCACTTATTTTCAGCTTCCTCCAGGGTAAACCCATGTAAATCTAGGGTTGCATCTGGTTGTAGATGCCGATTGATCTTAAGTTTCCGTTTTTTGGGGGTCTTCTGGTGGGCGCCAATGAACTTAACCGCATCTCTGAGGTGAGGGTCGTCGTCAAAGGTTGGATTATGGTCGTGAACCTGAATGATCGTCGGTAATGAACGGACTTTTCTGGGCTTTTGAACCTTTTTGTGGCCATCGCTTAAGGGTTTTACCCCCCACATCATATCTTCAAAATCCTTATCCTGCTCATCCACTCTCAAATTCCTTGCTCAAGTACTAGGACTTGTTATTTAATACAACGACGACACTAATTCAAAGCAAAACACAAAAAAAATTAACTATGAAAGTTGCATTAGTTGGCTACGGCCAAATGGGACAGATGATTGAAGCCTGTGCTAAAAAACGTGGAGACCAAGTTGTAGCGAGAATCGACCCCTACGGTGAGGCTGATTTTACCGAGATTACGGCTGAATCGGTAAAGGAGGCTGATGTTGTTATTTGCTTCACTCGGCCAGACGTTGCCTTGGAAAATATCTCTAAGGTCTTAGCACTAAATAAACCCTTGGTTATGGGAACTACTGGCTGGAACGACCATATTGAAGAGGTTAGGTCCAAGGTCGCCGAAGCTGGTGTGGGCATGGTTTACAGCTCTAATTTTTCACTTGGGGTAAACCTGTTTTTCCGTATGGTCAAAGAAGCAGCGGGCTTTATCGATCGCTTTGATGATTACGACATTTCAGCCCATGAGTTTCATCACAAGAAAAAGCGGGATAGCCCCTCTGGAACAGCTATCACCTTAGGTAATATTTTGTTGGAGCAGATTGGCCGAAAAACTAAATTGGAAACAGGCAGGCTTGATCGAATGCCTGAAGATGAGGAACTACACCTGTCTAGTACCCGAGTTGGGTCCATTCCAGGTACGCACCAAGTGCAATTTGATTCCGCCTTTGATACCATCGAGATGACTCACACAGCCAGAACCAGAGAAGGCTTTGCTACAGGTGCTTTAGTTGCAGCCAGTTGGGTGATCGACCAGAAGGGTCTATTTACTGAAGCCGATTTAATGGATCACCTATTAAGCTAGTAGCCTTAGCCTGAATTTTTCTACTGGCCTTCGGCCTTATCTTTTTCTCGGTCTACTAACAATTCAGAGGTTGTACAGTAGAGCGGGATGCTGGAATTTCCTATCCATTTGCCTTCTAAGTACCCGAGAGAATAAAAACCACCCCTTACTTTAATTGAAGATCCACTGGTAACAATACCAACTTCATCGTCACCAGCTATAATGGGTAGGCCACTAGGTACAGGGTTCAAACTTCTAAAACAAACAAGTTTGTGTTTTTCTTGGCCACGAAAAGCGACACGGCTGATCGGCTCTTGGCCCAAATAGCACCCCTTATCAAAGGCGACACAGTCTTCTAATGCAGCTTCTTGGGGGATACGATCAGAATCAAAATCAATGCCTGCACGAGATAATTCAAAGGCAGGGCGAAGTTCCTCGTAGGCCTCAAAGCCCACCATTTGAAAACCAGCCTCTAAAAGGCTGTTAAATCCATTTCCGCCTGTGACACAGCTAACTACTCTAATCTGGCCTTCATCTTTCTTTATGGACCAAATTTGGCTTAAATCTGTAGGGATCTGAGTCTCGCTAGATTCTTCCATCAAGTAATAAAACTCTAAATCTGTTTTGATCGAGAAGGTAACATCTTCGGTAATGGCGAAAAAGTCCAGATGCTTTGCCAATCGTATTTCTTCACTTGGGTCTGTAATGAGCTGGATTAAATCACCTTTTTTAATCAAAAAGGCTTCAAAGAGTATTTTTCCCAGTTTATTCACAAATAATCCACGTTGGCCTTGGCCCTCTTCTAACTTGGGAACGTCTAGGGTGCACATGCCCTGTAAAAAGGTTGCGGCATCCTTACCAGACATTTCAACTACGCCCTTAGGAAAGGGAAAGGCGGCCTTAATGGGCTGGGTTAAATCTGCGGCAGGGGTAAGATTCACAGGGATTCTATGGTCTTCCACTTCAATAAATTGAGCATCTGGGAACTGTTCTAATATTTCTTTCATGGTATTAACTTATTTGTTTATTGGTGATGTGGTCGATTTAAGTAAGTCGCCTTGGGCCTAGGAGTTGTATGCATTTATATTACAAATGGTGCGAGTGACCTACCAAAGCTAAAGCAGCTTCTTTTATGGTTTCAGAATAACTGGGGTGGGGGTAAATGACCTTGATCAGGTCTTCTAAAGTCAAATTGTTTTCCATAGCTAAAACAGCTTCGGAAACTAAGTCTGTAGCCCGTTCGCCTACCAAGTGTACGCCTAGAATTTGTTTGGTTTCAGGGTCACTTAAAATTTTAGCAAAGCCGTCAAGTTCCCCTGCTGCCAAGGCACGACCCAAGGGTCTTAAAGGAAATACACCTTTTTTATAGTCGATTGCATTCGCAACTAAGTCTTGCTCGTTTGCACCCACTGCCGAAGCTTCGGGGCTTGTGTAAACTACCGAGGGCACATGTTTCTTGATTCTGGTTTTTTGTTTACCTAAAATGATTTCAGCCACCTGAGCTGCATCATCACTGGCCTTGTGGGCCAGCATCATTCCTTGGATCACATCCCCAATAGCGTAGATGTTAGATGCGTCTGTTTGGTAACTTTCCCCAACGGGAATAAAGCCCCATTGGTCGGTTGTAATTCCAATATTTTCTAGGCCAAGGTTTGCAGTAAAGGGTTTACGGCCAACACAAACCAGTAGTTTGTCTCCTGTTAGGGTCTTTTCCTGGCCCTTGTCGTTGGTGATTTCAACCTCTACGCCAGCTTCGGTAACCTTGCAGCTACTCGCTTTAGATTTGAAATGGAATTTCATCTTTTGTTTCTTTAAACAACGGAGAATATCCTTGGATATTTCCTCATCCATTTCAGGTAAAAGCTTCTCTTTGAGTTCGATAATTTCCACATCCGACCCAACTCGGTTCAAGAAGCTGCCAAGCTCTAGGCCGATTACACCTGCACCTAAAACTAACAGTTTATTGGGGGCTTCTGTCAGTTCCAGTAGTTCCTTAGAACTTAGAATTTTATCACCATCAAAGGCAAAGGAAGGGATCTCTGTAGGGGCGGAGCCAGTAGCTATAATAGCCTGCTCAAATTTGAGTGTCTCTTCGGCTTGGCCCTTGATTAGAATTTGAGTTGAGTCAATAAAGCTGGCTTCCCCTGTAAAGACCTCAACCTTGTACTTTTTCATCAAAAAATCCAAGCCTTTAGCATTGGTTTTAACGACAGAATTTTTACGCTCCATCAACTTGGAAAAGTTCAAGGTTCCAGTAGCTTCAATACCATGGAGGCTAAATTTATTTTGCATGTTGTAGAAGTGCTTGGAAGACTCTAACACAGCCTTTGAGGGGATACAGCCCTCGTTGAGGCAAGTTCCACCCAATGAAGCTCGTGAATCAACCAAGGCCACAGATTTGCCCGCTTGGGCCAAAGCAATAGCAGCAACATAGCCTGCGGGGCCTGCACCAATTACAACAACTTCAAAGTTTAGCATATTAACCTTTTTTCCAGGTTTGAGGTAAGAATAACAAAAGAATAGTTAAGATTTCTAAGCGGCCCATAACCATATTTAAAGATAAAACCCACTTGGTGAAATCGCCTAGGTGGGCGAAGTTTTCAGTGGGGCCTACTGAACCCAAACCAGGGCCGATATTGCCTAAGCAAGCAATTACGGCAGAAATGGCCGTGAGCAGGTCATCCACTTGGAAACTTACCAGTATGATAGAGAAGATCATTACAGTTAAGTAAATAAACACAAAGCTTAAGATAGAAGCTAAGAGAGGCGGTTCCACCTGTACCTGTTGGATCTTAATGGTTTTTACTAAATTGGGATGAATGAGTTTTTGCATCTCTGCGTACATGTACTTTAAAATCAACATGATTCGCACCGTCTTCACACCGCCTGCTGTACTGCCAGCGCTACCGCCTGCAATCATCAAGAGTAAAAGCAAAAACTGACCATACATCGGCCATAACTCGTAGTCTGCCGTGCCAAAACCTGTAGTGGTCATGATGGAGACCACGGTAAAAATTACTCCACGGAGGGTATCCATATCGTATAGACCTTGTTTAAAGGCGATGACAGCGAAGATAGTCACGGCACTGGCTGCGATCATGGCCAAATAAAACTGACATTCCGAATCTGTGAAGTAGCTCTTTAAACCCGCTTTTTTAAAGAGGTAGCGGTAATGTAAAGCAAAGTTCATCCCTGCGATGGCCATAAAAAAGGTAATCAACCATTCCGCCGCAGGATTTTGAAAGCCCCCTAGGGAGCCGTTATTGGTAGAAAAACCACCTGTAGACATGGTAGTAAAGGAATGGTTTAAGGCGTCTAGCCAACCAAACCCAGTAACATGCAGCAAAAGGGTCAAGACTACGGTAAAAATGAAGTAGATGAACCAGAGCACCTTTGCTGTATCTTGGATTCTAGGGGTGAGTTTTTCCGCAGAGGGGCCAGGTACTTCCGCTTGGAATATGCTCATACCACCAATTTTTAGGTAGGGGATGATAGCCAAGGTTAAAACGATAATACCCATGCCGCCAAACCACTGGGTTAGGCTTCGCCAAAGGAGTAACTCGGGGCTGAGGCCTTCTATATTGGTTAATATACTAGAGCCTGTAGTGGTGAAACCTGAAACTGATTCAAAATAGGCATCGGTAAAGCTGGGGATAGCACCTGAGATCCAATAAGGTAAGGCTCCAAAAAAGCCAGCCAAGAGCCAGCCAAAGCCCACAAGAGCGAATCCATCCTTATTTTTAAACTGCCTGTTTGACTTAGGGAGCATCAAAAGACAAAGACCAAAAACAACGGCTATACTAAAGGAAATAAACAAAGAGTAGAGGTCTTTTTGCCCATTAGCCATAGAGACCCCAATGGGAATCAACTGGCCTAGCCCAACCACCAAAGTGATGACGCCTAATATCTTCAAGATAGAAAAAAACTGCATTAAGCCCCTAATTCTTTAACGTTAAACATCCTGGAGACATATTCCTTTTCCCAGTTGTGCAAGACTAAAATTATACGATCATCCTTCTTTAGCACTGTTGCGCCGTGGGCTAAAAAGACTTGGTCGCCCCTTTTAACCATGGCGACACGAACGTCTTCTGGGCAGTCTAAATTTTTGATTTGTTTGTTATAGCAGCCTGAATCTGTGTCTACCTTAAACTCAACGATTTCTAGGTTACTAATAGAAAAATAGGAACCCATGCCAGAGCCTTTAATAAAACGACTCAAGTATCTAGCTGTGATGATTCTGGGGCTGATCGCATTATCAATGGGTGCCGATTGCTCAATGATTCTAACGAGTTCAGGCTGTTTTAAAAGGGCCAGCGTTGTTTTTGCGCCCAATTTCCCAGCTAATGCACAGGCTGTAATGTTCAATTCTTCTTTGTCTGTTAGGGATAAAAATATGTCTGTATCTTCGATGCCTTCGCTCAATAGAGCGTTTTTGTCGGTCCCATCAAAGTTCAAGACCATAGATTTTTCCAACTGCTCGGCGATGCGGAAGGCCCGCTCTTTATTCAGTTCGATTATCTTCACAAAAAACTGAGTCTCTTCTAAATTTTTTGCTAAATGGAAGCCTATATGCCCGCCACCATTGATTAAAATACGTTTTTTGATTTGTTTGTCCGACTTATAACCTAGATTTGCCCTGAGCCAATCAATCTTTTTTCTAGGCGTTAGAAAGTATAAATGATCCCCTTCAAAAATTTCCGTCTCTTTAGTGGGAACAATAGAGCGACCATTGCGCAAAATAAAACTCAACCAAACATCATTTTCGTTGAGTCCTTCAAAAATTTCCCCGCAGGTCCGGTTTAAATAATTACAAAAAGACCTTACATTGTAGCCTCTAAGTTCCACAGCTGTTCCAAAATAATCAATCTGTTCTACAACGTTGGGATATTCAACAAAGCGGGCGAGCTCACGGGCCGTTAGGGTAACGGGGTTGATTACAGTATCTATCCCTAATGCCTCTAGGGTGTTTTCTCGTTTAGCCCCTTCCAATTCGATTTGCCTGATCCTGCAAATGGTGGTTTTAACGCCTGCATCCTTTGCCATGCGGCAAGCGATCATATTGGTTTCATCGGAGTTGGTAATGGCTAAAAATAGATCGAAATCAGCTAAACCATTTTTTGCAAGGAGGGAGGAATCAATAATATTCCCATGATACACCTTAATACCAAAGGCTTTCTCTAGCCTTTGCAAGGTGTCATGGTCCGTGTCTATAACGGCAATTTGGGGGTAGTCGCGGTAGAGGCTTTCAATTAAATGATAACCAACCTCGCCAGCTCCAGCGATAGCGATTTTCAAGTTGCTTGTCCCTTTGAGTTTTGAAATGTTCTAACCAAAGTACAAAGGCTATCTTCAAGAGTCAAGAGAGCTTATTTTTATCGGTGATAGGCTATTATTACCATTGACCAAGTAGTCGTGTGAGCGTTAAATATACTGTTTACTTATAGCGCACAGCATAAATAACTTTTTATAATTTTAACCACTTAAAAACCCCATGTTTATTTTTATCTCAGATTTAATGGCGATGGCCCCGCAAACCCAAGAAAACCCTGGAATCATGGGGCAGGTTATTTTGTTCGGAATCATCTTTTTTATCTTTTTCTTTTTGGTTATTAGGCCCCAACAACAAAAGGCCAAACAGCATACAGCTATGCTTGGAGAATTGAATAAAGGTGATAAAATTATCACAGGATCTGGCATTTTCGGTAAAATCGACCAAAGACCAGACGCAACAGAAGACTTTTTATTTGTTGAAATTGCCGATAAAACTGTAGTCAAGATTTTAAAGACCCAAGTAAATGAAATGGTAAAGTTACCACCGAAGAAAGAAAAGAAAGACAAAAAAGAAAAAGAAACCAAATAGCAACCTATAAATAATCTATGAGCACACCTGTTAAAGGCTTGGGGATTTTACTAATCCTCCTTTTGGCCATCTATAATACTTACCCTACCTTTGTAGCATTACAACCAGGTGAAGCTTCTAGCTTCCAAGGCCAAATGCTTTCCAAAGCGCAGCTGTACGAAAAACAGATCAACGAGATCAAGGTCATTGGTTTGGCTTTAGCTGACGCTAAAGAGAATAAAATCCAAGTGATTCACCTTCCCGGTGAGAAAATCAACCTTGCAAACCCCGCTTTGGCCCTTTTAAGCCAAGACTATGATGCTAAACCTGGTGAAGAAACCAGTGAATTTGTTATCAAAGCTGGCAAAGAAGAGAGTGTTTTTGTGAGTAAGACCGCAGAAATGTTAAACTCCATGGTCAGCCAAGCTAACAAGATTAAGCACGTTGAGTTGGGGAACGATGGCGAGTCCATTCGTTTTACCTTAGCAAAGAACCGTAGAGTGTCCGATAAAATTGAGCCTTTAAAGTCAATTTTAAATGACGAAATGGACTTAACCTACCTAGCGGATGAGTCTGCTTATATCTTACGCCCTAAAGTGGAAGAGAATATAGTAAGCTTAGGTTTGGATCTACAAGGTGGAATGTACCAAGATATCGGTGTAGACGTAGACGCTGTTGTTGATGCTTATCTTATTCGTCAGTCAGAATCTTTAGAAGACCGCCTGATCGAAGAAAACGTAAACTATGAATTAGTGCAGGTTTCAGGGAAAACCATTGAGTTGACCTTAGAAGTTGGAGAAAATATTGATCTGACCAAAGAAATCTATTCTAGAATTTTAGAGCCTGATTTTGAAGTGAAGTTATCAGACTCTGGTTACACTCTATTGTTGAAACCAGAAGAAGAGGTTCGAATTAAGAATAACGCTCTGGACCAAGCTTTAGAAACCATTAGAAATAGAATCGATTTACTCGGTGTGAAAGAGCCATCCATTCAAAAGCGTGGCAATGACTCGATCATCATCCAGTTACCTGGCCTAAAAGACCCAGACAGGGCTAGACGTGTTATTGGTCAAGTTGCTGTTTTAAATTTTAAACTTGTTGTTGATGGTGCCAACCCTGAAGCCCTTGCAAGGGAACAGGAATTACTTTTTGAAGAAGTAAAAGACCCCATTACCAAAGAAATTCTTCGAACATTACCTTGGGTTGTAGATAAAAAGGTACTGTTACAGGGAAGCATGATCCGTGACGCTAGAGTTGGTTTTTTACAAACTGGCGAGGCTTACGTAAGTATGTCTTTTGATGACGACGGTTCTGACCTTTTTGCAGAAATCACTAAAAACGCAGTTGGTAAAAAATTGGCCATTGTTTTAGATAACAAGGTCCAGTCCGCACCAAGAATCAATGAGCCTATCACAGGTGGTGAAGCCCAGATTACAGGTAGCTTCAGCCCTGAAGAAGCAAGTGAATTGGCTTTGGTTCTTAGATCAGGTGCCTTGCCTGCTCCTATCGTCATTCACGAAGAACGAACTGTAGGCGCAAGTTTAGGTGAAGATTCAATTAGACAGGCGCTAATCAGCCTCTGTTTAGGTTTTGCTGCTGTTATGCTCTTTATGATGGTCTACTACCGTGTAGCTGGTATGTTCAGTGTTTTTGCATTGATCTTTAACCTGCTCTTAATTGTAGCGGCCTTAGCTTACTTCCAAGCAACCCTCACCTTACCTGGTATGGCTGGAATTATCCTGACAATTGGTATGGCTGTAGATGCAAACGTGTTGATTTTTGAGCGTATCCGAGAAGAATTAACTCGCGGAAACGCAGTAAGAAAGTCTATCCAAACAGGTTTCCAAAAAGCGACAGTCACCATTTTAGATGCAAATATTACCACTATCATGGCCGCTGTTATCTTATTTCAATTCGGTACAGGCCCCATTAAGGGCTTCGCCGTTACTCTTTCTATTGGTATTGTAGCCAGTATGTTTACCGCAATTTTTGTTAGTCGCTTCCTCTTCGAGGTTGTTTACTTGAGAAGACAAAACCTAGACGAGGTTTCAATTTAAATGAAATTTTTCCAAAAAACGCCTGATTTTAAGATCATGGGCAAAAGAAAATATGCTGTTGTTGTTTCCCTGTTTCTCTTTGCGCTTGGTGGCTATGGCCTCATGAGCAGTGGTGTCCATTACGGTATTGACTTTAAAGGTGGTACTATTGTGCAGGCTAAGTTTACTGGGCAACCGCCTTTGGGCGATGTCAGAAGTGCCTTAGGCAGCGCATTAGGGCAACAGGTTATGGTTACTACCTTTGGCCAAGATACTGAAAACGAGATCTTAATCACTTTGCCTCAAGAAGCTTTAGTGGATAAGGGGTTAAACCTGCAATCTAGCTTAAGTAAAATTTTGGCCGATAACTTTGCAAACTTTTCTGAGATCAGAAGAGTTGAAACTGTAGGGCCCAAGGTTGGAGCCGAGCTGAAAACCAAAGCATTAGAAGCGGCATTGTACGCTTTGATTGGTATTCTGCTTTATATTAGTATTCGATTTAAGTTCCATTTTGCTTTGGCTTCCGTTGCTGCATTGTTTCACGATGTACTGGTAACAATGGGTATTTTTATCTTAATGGAAAAGGACTTTACCTTAACCATTGTGGCAGCTCTGCTGACCATCATCGGTTATTCCTTAAATGATACTATTGTAGTTTTTGATAGAATTCGTGAAAACGTAGCTCGCATGCCCAAAAGCAACTTAGAAAGTACTATCAACTTAAGTATCAACGAGAGTCTAAGTAGAACCATCCTAACCAGTGTAACCACATTTCTCGTGGTTTTAGCCCTCTTTTTACTTGGCGGCGAGATCATTCATGATTTCTGTTTCGCTATGTTGATAGGCTTGGTAGTGGGAACTTACTCTTCTGTATTTGTGGCAAGCCCTGTGGTATTGCTTTTAGACCGATTTAATAGATAGAGATGTCTGAAAATTTTTCTAAAAAAGCGAAAGCTATCATCAGTACCCGTATGGCGGTGCTGGTGGAGCAAATCTCAGGCGAGCCTGTTGATCAAAAGCTATTTAAGTTAGAGCAACCGGCAGATGCAAATATGGGCCACATCGCCTTTGCTTGTTTCCCGCTAGCTAAAGCTTTAAAAAAATCCCCTCAAGTCATTGCTACCGAACTTGCCAATACCTATGGCTCTTGTGATTGCTTTGAAAAAATCGAGGCCAATGGGCCTTATGTAAACTTCTTCTTTGAATCTGAAAACATGGCTAAGGCTATCTTTGCAGCTTCTGGGAAAGAAGATTTTGGCTACAGTGATTTCGGTCAGGGCAAGAAAATATTGCTTGAGTACTCTAGTCCCAACACCAACAAGCCTCTACACCTTGGCCATGGTAGAAACAACCTGCTAGGTATGGCCTTAGCAAATTTGTTTGAAACCCAAGGCTACTCCGTGACTAAAGTAAATTTAGTCAATGATCGTGGTATTCACATCTGTAAATCCATGCTGGCCTACCAAAAGTGGGGAGCAGGTGCTACCCCGACAAGTGAAGGGATCAAGGGCGATAAACTCGTTGGGAACTATTACGTAAAATATGACCAAGAGTTAAAAAAAGATGAAAGCCTAGAGTCCCAAGCAAGGGAACTTTTACAAAAGTGGGAAGCCAGTGATCCTGAGACCTTAAAGCTTTGGGAACAAATGAACAATTGGGTCTATGATGGGTTTAAAAAAACATACACCAGAATGGGCGCCAATTTCGATAAATATTATTATGAATCCCAAACCTTCATTGGCGGGAAAGAATTAGTTTTAAAGGCTTTTGGAGACGGTCTATGCCAAAAGGAAGAAAATGGAGCCATTTCCATTGACCTTGAAGCTGAAAAACTAGGAAAAAAGATCTTACTCCGTGGTGACGGCACCAGTATGTATATTACCCAAGACTTAAATACCACTGTCACCAAATTTGCAGATCATGCCCCTTTGGATTCTTGTCTTTTTGTCGTTGGTAACGAGCAAGACAATCACTTTCGAGTTTTGTTTAAAACTTTAGAAAAACTGGGTTATGATTGGGCAAAGCAATGTGAACATATCAGTTATGGAATGATCACCTTGCCTGAAGGTAAAATGAAATCTCGCGAAGGTACGGTTGTTGATCTTGATGAGTTGATGGAAGAGCTTAAAGACTTAAGCTTAGAAGAAATTAACAAACGAGCCAACTTTTCAGATAGTGAAGCAGAATTGAAGGTTTCAACGGCTGAGGCTATTGGTCAGGCAGCCTTGAAGTTTTTTATTCTACGCAGTGGAGCCCAGAAAGAGATTCAATTTAACCCTAAGGAATCCTTGGCTTTCGAAGGCCAGACAGGGCCTTACCTGCAATATGTATATGCTAGAATTAGCAGTCTATTGAGTAAGGTAGAAGATCAATCTTTGTTGGCTCAACCCCTGACTAAGTACCCAAAATCGATTTACAAAGTAGAGAACCATTTGTTGCTTCATTTGAGTAGACTCAATGACGCTTTAACAGCGGCAACAATGGAACGAAACCCAAGCATTCTATGCAATTGGGCTTATGAACTCTGCAAGGTCTTTAATAAATTTTATAATGAGCTCCATGTTTTAAATGCAGAAGCTCCAGAGCTGCAATTTCGTATTCAGTTAACCTCGGCCGTACAAAAAGGTTTAGGTAAGGCGCTGAATATACTTGGAATTACAGCTATCAACAAAATGTAAGGAAATACATGTCTAGTGCAGCAACGATGGAAAAATTAATATCACTGGCCAAACGAAGAGGCTTTATTTTTCCTGGCAGTGATATCTATGGTGGCCTTGCAAACTCATGGGACTATGGTCCTTTGGGCGTGGAGCTAAAAAATAACATCAAGCAATCTTGGTGGAAATCTTTTGTTCAAAACAGATTTGATGTGGTCGGGATGGACTGCGCTTTGATGATGAACCCTAAAGTTTGGGAAGCTAGTGGCCATGTTGGTGGCTTTTCTGATCCCTTAATGGACTGTAAAGAGTGTAAGACTCGCCACAGAGCCGATAAGTTGGTTGAAGATGCGATTTTTAAAGAATCCCAAGACAATCCAAATTATGACCCAAATGGTCTTGGCTACGATATTGATCAACTGCCTGAAGAATTAGCAAAATGGGATATCAAATGCCCTAAGTGTGGCGCTCAAAACTTTACTGATATTCGCCAATTCAACCTGATGTTCAAGACCCACATGGGTGTAACTGATGATAGTTCATCTGAGGTATACCTCAGGCCAGAAACGGCTCAAGGGATTTTTGTGAACTTTAAAAATGTCGCTACTACCTCAAGAAAAAAGGTTCCCTTTGGAATTGCCCAAATTGGTAAAGCCTTTAGAAATGAAATCACCCCTGGTAATTTCATCTTTAGGACTAGAGAATTTGATCAGATGGAAATGGAATACTTTTGCCACCCTGATGAGAGCTTGAAAGAGCATGATATGTGGAAAGAATTCTGCGTATCCTGGCTGAAAACTCATGGTTTGAATTCGGAATTAACAAGGCTCCGTGACCATGGTGAAGATGAATTGTCTCACTATTCAAAAGCGACCAGCGATATTGAGTTTTTGTTTCCCTTTGGTTGGGGTGAGCTTTGGGGAATCGCCCACAGAGGTGATTTTGATTTGACCCAACATCAGACACACTCTGGTAAGGATTTACATTATCTTGACCCTACAACGAACGAAAAATACATACCCCATGTAATTGAACCTAGTTTGGGTGCAGATCGTGTGCTTCTTGCCTTCTTGGTGAGTGCTTACCATGAAGAAGAGATTGAAGGTGACACTCGGGTTGTGTTACGACTAAATCACAGGTTAGCCCCTTTTAAGGCCTGTGTACTGCCTCTGTCTAAAAAACTCAGTGAAAAGGGCCATGAAGTGTTTGACTCGATTTGTAACGACTTTGCAGTGGATTATGACGAAAGCCAGTCCATCGGGAAACGCTATCGTCGCCAAGATGAAATCGGCACTCCCTTTTGCATTACCGTTGACTTTGATTCGTTAGAAGACCAAATGGTTACTGTCAGAGAAAGAGATACCATGAACCAAGAGCGTGTGGCTATCGACCAACTTTCAAAATATTTAAGTGAAAAAATGGTTTAAGGCTAACTTAGCTACAACCTAATGAGTAAAGGATTAAAATGAGTAAAGAAATAGAGGAAGGAAAAAAGCTAGACCTAGATTTTACAAAGCTAGCCAAGGCCGCAAACTGTGGCCAAGATATCATTCCTGCTGTTGCACAAGATGCAAAAACTGGTGAGGTTTTGATTTTAGGCTATGTGAATAAAGAGGCTTTAGACGAGGCTTTAAAAAGAAAAGTCGCTGTCTTTTGGAGTACAAGCCGCAATGAGCTTTGGATTAAAGGCATGACCAGTGGTGATACCTTAAAACTAGAAGAAACCCGTGTAAATTGCGAGCAGAACTCAATTTTGTACAAGGTGACTCCCCAAGGTAAGGGCGCATGTCACACTAAGGATGAGTCTGGTGCGACTCGGTCTGGTTGCTACTACCGTACTATTACAGATTCAGGGGAATTAGAGCCTTCTCTTTAAGACTTTAGTTTATAAAAATCACTGAATTAAAAGAGCACAAACGAAAAAAGCCTCTTGTATCAAAGATACAAGAGGCTTTTTTTTGACGGGAATAGGAATGATTCTTCCTTAAAGCCTTTAGTTTACCTTAATGGCTTCCAGCTTTTTATCGATTGACTTTGAAATACTTACAACAGTATCAGAGTAATTTACAACCTGGTCAAAGATCTTTTTCCAATTGGGATCATCAATCTTTACACCAAATTGTCTCTGTTCTGCCCAGTTATTTTTTTCAATTTCTTCGACCATCATGTTCCTAGAAACAAAAAAGCCTAGAAATTTTTGAGCATAGTCCATCTTTGCAGCAACATCGTTGCCACGCAGAAGGTCTATAAAATCATAGTCAAACTGTGAAGTTTTAAATTTTTCAGTAAATTTATTAGCCAGCAAACGATTCATTCCCATAAAAAAGAGATCTTCGTTACTGATTTGGTCTCGAGTCCAAACGGTTTCCCCGTTAAAGACTTCTAACCCCTTTTTAAACTGAAACTTTTCGCCAATTAAAACTGGAGAGTCAAATAAAAAATGAAATCCATCTTCACTCCAGTTATAAGCCTTTACCCAATTCCAATCAGCTTGATTTTGAAACTTCAAGCTAATATAAACATGGTCAAATCTTTGACTTTTTCTTTGAAAAACCATTCCCCTCCCTGAAGAGATTTACTGCTTAGAATGAACGTACTCGATCAAGTCCACAGCTTTGTTTGAATATCCCCATTCATTATCATACCAGCTCACAATCTTGTGGAAACTGTCGTTTAAGGCAATTCCAGCAGTTGCATCAAAAATTGATGTTCGTGAGTCAGTTAAAAAGTCGTTTGATACAACTGCATCTTCGGTATAACCTAAAATGCCTTTCATTGCACCTTCACTTGCTTCTTTCATCTTAGCGTTTATCTCTGCAGAAGTTGCAGGCTTCACTAACTTAACGGTCAAATCTACGACAGACACGTTAGGAGTCGGAACTCTAAAAGACATACCTGTAAGCTTCCCAGCCATTTCAGGAATAACTTTCCCAACAGCTTTCGCCGCACCAGTTGATGAAGGAATGATGTTTTGGCCCGCACCACGACCGCCTCTCCAATCTTTCATAGAAGGGCCATCGACAGTCTTTTGTGTAGCTGTTGTAGCGTGAACCGTAGTCATCAAGCCTTCTGCAATTCCAAAATTGTCATGCAAAACTTTGACCACAGGTGCCAAACAGTTGGTTGTACAAGAAGCATTGGAAACAATATCCATTCCCTTTTCGTACTTTTCTTGGTTTACACCCATAACAAACATTGGTGCATCAGCAGAGGGTGCAGAAATGATAACAAATTTAGCACCTGCTTTTTTGTGCAGACCTGCTTTTTCAGTCGTTGTAAAAAGACCTGTTGCTTCTAAAACATAATCAGCGCCAACTTCGTCCCACTTTAAATTAGCAGGGTCTCTCTCGGCTGAAACACGAATTTTATTGCCATTGACAATCAAAGCGCCGTCTTTCACTTCTACTTCACCGTCAAATCTTCCATGGCTAGAATCATATTTTAACATATAGGCCATGTAATCGATGTCAATTAAGTCATTAATTCCGACAACTTGAATGTCTTTTCTTGATGCCATAACACGAAAAGCTAAACGCCCAATACGGCCAAAACCGTTGATTCCAATCTTAATAGTCATTTTTTTCCTAAAATCTAAAAGTTAGTTTTCAGTTAGCATACCAAAAATCTTCAAAATTTAATAGCTGATTTTTGCCTTTTTCTAGATAAGACTAAAAAAACTAAATTTTAGAGCGTCAGTTCAGTTTTTAAAGCAATTTTAGTAAAAAAATTCTATCATAATACCCATAGGGCATTAGGGTTGCATTTATAGTAAGAACTAAAAAAAGGAATCGATTAGTTTCACGGCTATTAAAGGCCCCAAGCAGGTTCCAAGCTAAAAAATTTTTCAAAAGACATGGAAAAAAACCAAGACTCAAGTGTAGAAACTGAAGAGAAAAAGACCGCTTCAACAATAGAAGACGAATCTGCGCCTAAAGAAGAGGAGCCGGCGGGGGAAGAACTTTCTGATGAAGAAAAGGCGGAACAAAAGGCGGCAGAGGACGCAGATAAAAAGAAAGCTGCTGAAAAGAAGAAGAAGCTAAGCCTTTTACCGAAAGATTTCTCTCTAAGACTTGCAACTAGAATCACTACCATCAATGAAAGAGAGATGGATGATCATGTGGCGAACTCTAGAGTGGCGGACCTTGTCTACCGTAACATGAAAGACCCTGAGATCCACGGGCACCTACTTGAATCCTTAGAAATCCTCCTTGATAACAAAGAAACCCAACGCTACGCAGCTAAGGTTTGGGTGTCTCTAATTTGGGGGCAAGATGAGCACAGAGAATACGAAGAATACGTAACCAGTGTTGTTCAATCTTGTGCCAGTGGTCATTTACGGAATTTCAAGGAACTTTGGACTGATGAAGAATCAGGGAAAACCTTCTCTTACTACGCTAAAATTATCGGGGAATGCTTTATCCAGATGATGAAAATTTCAAGTGAATTGTACGATTCAATCACGGAAATTTTTACCCAAATGATTCGCATCGAAATGACCCGGGATCTTAAGAAAAAGGAAGAAGCAGAAAAGAAAAAGAAGCTACCTCGTGGCCAAAAGCAAGAAGATGAGACGAATTTCAACCCCAAAAAGCTATATGATGATGTCGTTGATTACATCTCCATGCGCGGTGATTTCCGTTCCGATACTTTAAACCAGAAAAACCCTAACGAGTTTATTTTGGTTTTAGCCGATAGAATGCGCTCAACAAGGCGTTATGTTATCCAAGATATCATGAACCGCTTTGCTTTAGATAAGAAAAAGCAGCTAGAAAAAGAACTAAAAGAACGTGAAGCCAGTGCAGAAGAGGTTATTCAAGCAGCCAAGCCTTACAACCATGGACTATATTTGTATTGGGTTGAAAAACGCTATAACTTTAAATATTTAGCCGTTGAAAAGGTACGAGTTACCTTGGAAATTCTGGGCTTTATGTTTGGAATAACGGGCATAGGTGCAGCCTACCTACAACTGGTTGATTTAAGTATTCTAGAATCTCTTTTGGCAGCAGCTATGATGTTTGGTTTTTCCAAGTTATTCTGTAGCCGTTTTGTTTTTCTGCCCTTTTATCCTAAGGATGTAACTGCCGAGTTAGAAGAAGATGTAGGCCTTTACACCCCAATCTTTAGAAAAATGTCTGGCTCTCAGATGAACAGTTTCATCTCCAAACAAATCAGACAGCCTGAAAACAACCTGCTTTTGCACCTTCTTCCTGAATACATGAAGTATGTTTTTGCCGTAATGCCTGATCGGTCTAACATTCTGATGAATAAAGAAGAAGTAAATGAGATGCTAGAACGACTTGAATCTAATATCAGCAAGTTCCAACGTGGAAGCTAGTCACTAGAGCCGAAAAAATCGCCTATTAATTCCCCTGCCGATAATCATTGGCTTCAATAACAACAAAATCACTCATTTCCTGTAATCTCGAATAAACCCGACCCATCACTCGTTCTTTAAGAGTTTCCACCTTAATAGTTTCGCTTTTTAAGGGGCTGGCATCCTGGTAACTGGTTGATTTTTTGTTGGTATAGTTAGTGGTGAAATAGGTAGTTTTTTGCATATTGTACCTAAGAGAAATGATCTGGTCTAAGATCTGGATCTCCCAATCACTTTTTCTGCCCTTACCTAGTTCATCTATCACAAGGATTTCCACCTTGGACAAACGGTCTAAAATCTGAGCTTCACTAATACCTTTATCATAGCCACTTTTGACTTCACTTAAAAGAGCGGTGAATTCTCTAAAAAGGCAACTAATTCCGTAATTTAGCGTGTATTCTCTTAGTAGGGAAGACACCAATCGAGTCTTCCCAACACCGACGCCACCCATAAAAAGTAAACCCTTCCAGTGGCCTTTACTGAAGTTTTTCGGGCTCGCCTTGGCCATATGCAGGGCTTCAGCTAAGGAATCATTGCCTAGGGTTTGGAAGTTATTTAAAGTGCAGTCAAAGAACTGAGCGGGAATTTCTGCCTGACTAAAGAGCTGAATTTTGAAGTCAATTTCCTTGCAACTACAGGCCTCTTGGTATTCTCTCCCGGCTTCGTCTTTTGTGAAAATTACTCCATCCCCACCGCATTTGAGGCAGCTTTTGAAACAGCGTTCGCACCTTTTAGCCAAAGTAAACCAACCCTCAGGGAAGGTCTCAATTTGAGTGCCATTGCACTTGGGGCATTTTGCCATTTTTAAAATCCTTATTTTTTTCGTGTTGGCTAAGTAACTATTTTAATGAGGATTGTATCATTTTTATAAATGGTCTACTTGCCTAAATTATCCTTTAGTGGATACCATTTAAATTACGATGTCGCCAGTGATATCTAAAAATTTTAACTCCCAAAAACTACCATGACTTCTGAAATTATACCCATTGGCTCTGACCATGCAGGCTTTGCTTTAAAAACAAAAATTATTGAACTTTTAAAGGAAAAAGGATTCTCGCCTCAAGATGAAGGTTGCTACGATGAATCTTCTGTCCATTACCCTCAAATTGGGAAACGAGTGGCCAGCCTAGTAGCTGATAATAGCGCAAAAAGAGGTATTTTGATCTGTGGTACAGGTATTGGGATGTCCATTGCCGCTAACCGCTTTAAAGGGGTTCGTGGGACCTTGTGCCACGATGAAACCACAGCTTCAATGGCTAGGGAACACAACGATTCTAACATGTTGGTTTTAGGTGCTCGGGTATTGAGCGAAGAATTGGCTTTGAAGATTGTTACTACTTGGTTAACTACAGCTTTTGAAGGTGGCCGTCACCAAGACCGCTTAGATATGATTGAAGAAGCTTAAAGCTTAATAGTGCCAGCTTGGCTGGCACTAATAAAATATAGGGTTTCCCCATCCAGCTAGTACTTATAGGTCTGTAACTGGCCTCTTGCCTCAGCAATTTGCATTGCTAAATCATCAGTATTATTTTCTAAGTCGCTCGCTGCGGTTTCAATGCCGTCAATTGCTTGGGTCAAAGATTGAATCTCCCCTGCAATATCCTGCAATTCCCTTGTTTGTTTTACACTGCCCTCATAAACATCTTCCAATTTTGTAGCTGAGTTCATCGCGTCAGTAACAACGCCTTCAAGTTGTTCTTGCGCCTGTTTGCCTACGATCTGACCTGCTTGGGAAAGCTCATGGATTTTTCTGGCACCTGTATCAGCCCTGCCTGCTAAAGCCCTAACTTCATCGGCAACCACGGCAAAGCCCTTACCATACTCCCCTGCTTTTGCAGCTTCAATGGCGGCATTTAAAGATAGTAAATTTGTCTGTTCTGCTATTTCATTGATCACAGAAATTGACTTAATGATTTGGTCCATTTGAGACATGGCATCACCGATGGAGCTACCAACACCCTTTAACTGAGAAGAACTAATTTTAGCCCCTGATACTGCGGCCGAAAGGTTTTCAATGTTTTGCATTAGCTGCGACATTACCTTTTCAAAGTTACTGTTCATCTTAGTGAGATTAGCAGACTGCTCTGCTGCAACCCCTTTTAAAAGCTCACTTGACCCTTGAAACATGGAATAGAATTCAGCCATTTCGCTGTTGTTATGTAGTAGGTCACCTATCAACTTCTGCAATCCGCCAATGCAGCCTGCAAACTGGGCCCCAAATGGGGTATCCTTTGCGGCAACTAAGTCACCTTCTTCTAAAGCCGTGGCCATAGCATTTTTAGCCTTGGAAACGGCAACAAACTCGCTGTGGAGTTGTTTACCTATGCCTTTCAAGGGTTCTAGATAGGCGGGAAGGCTTTCTTCTATGATGCAACTGGATTGAAAATCTTCAAATAGCTGACTCACAGCTTTAGATTGACTCTCTTTTGTGTCACCCCCCTGGAGTCCACCTAAAAAAAGAGGAATAACTGTAACAACAGGTATGAGTAACAAGTAAAAAAAGTTAGATATCCCTTCATCTAACAGGAAGGCTGAAATTAAAGAAACGGCAATTAATCCCATAAACAAAGAGAAAATTGCAGTTTTTAATGGCTGATTAGTGGTCATAAGGATCTGGGCTAAAGATTTAGTTTATTGTATATATTTATATTGGAATATTGTAAAGAGCTTAACCAATTAAAGACTAATTTATTTAAAAAGGAAAAAAATTCAACCCTTTAGAATTCCTGCATCTTATTCTATTTGTCTGCTTGCCAAATATAGGGAGCTACGTTAAAAATAAACAAACAGGAAAATTCCCGTAAAAAAAGCCATTTTAGACACCCTAACACTTAGAAATCCATGAAAGATATTAAAGCCTTTGATCCAGAATTGCAAAACGCAATTGACCTTGAGCATACCAGACAACTTGATAAGCTGGAATTGATTGCCAGTGAAAACATTGTTTCTTCCCGCGTGCTAGAGGCAACTGGAAGTGTACTTACCAATAAATATGCCGAAGGTTACCCTGGAAAGCGTTATTATGGTGGTTGTGAACATGTTGATTTAAGTGAGCAATTGGCTATTGATCGTGCTTTAGAAATCTTTGGTGCTGATCATGCAAATGTTCAACCTCACTCAGGTTCACAGGCAAACATGGCTGTTTATCTAGCTGAATTGAAAGCTGGTGATAAGGTTATGGGAATGGATCTTTCCCACGGTGGACACCTAACCCATGGGTCTCCTGTAAATTTTTCAGGTCTATTGTTTGACATTACATCTTACGGCGTAAGGGAAGACAACCAACGTATTGATATGGATCAAGTGCGTGATCTAGCCAAGAAAAACAAGCCTAAGATGATCATTGTTGGTGCTTCTGCCTACCCTAGAGCTATTGACTTTAAAGCCTTTAAAGAAATTGCAGACGAAGTTGGTGCCGCTGTTATGACAGACATGGCTCACATTGCGGGCCTAATTGCCGCTGGTGTACATGAAAGCCCTGTACCCTATTCTGATTACGTAACAACAACGACCCACAAGACTTTGCGAGGCCCACGTGGCGGAATGATTTTATGTACAGAAGAAAAAGCAAAAATGATCAACAGTCGCATCTTCCCTGGTATCCAAGGTGGACCACTTTGCCACGTGATTGCAGCCAAGGCGGTAGCTTTTAAAGAAGCTTTGTCCCCTCAGTTTGTAACTTACCAAAAACAAGTTGTTGCCAATGCGCAAGCCTTAGCAGCCCAGTTGATGGAAAAGGGCTATCACCTATCTTCAGGCGGTACAGATAACCACTTGATGTTGATCGACCTTACCAACAAAGACATTACAGGCAAGGCCGCCCAGTTGGCTTTAGACTTAGCAAACATCACTACCAACAAAAACACCGTGCCCTTTGAAAAGCGCAGCCCCTTTGTAACCAGTGGCATTCGCTTAGGAACACCTGCTTTAACCTCTAGAGGCTTAAAAGAAGCTGAAATGGCAACCATTGCAGGCTTCATTGATGATGTTTTAACCAACATTGAAAACGAAGATAAGGTAGCTGAAATTGGACGACAGGTCCAAGGTTTTGCATCTTCTTTCCCTGAATTTGAAGACCTCTTTTAGCTCAGGATATTTAAAACAAGTGGACTTTCAAAAAATCATTCCCCCAATTCTAAAAGAGGCGGGGGACCTCGCCCTAGAATACTTTTCTCACCTCCAAGACTTAAAAATCGACTTAAAAGGGCCTAAGGACTTCGTTACTGAGGCCGACCAAGCCGTAGAGTCCTTCTTAAAGAAAAAACTAAAGGAGCTTGCTCCTGAGTTGGGTTTCTTTGGGGAAGAAGAGGGCATTGAAGGCAACCAAAAGAAAAGATGGGTCATCGACCCTATCGATGGCACCCATTCCTTTATGAGGGGCCAATATTTTTGGGGAATTAGCCTTGCTTTAGAGGAAGATGGCCTTCTTACAGAGGGTTTTGTCTTGGCACCTGCACTTGGGGATTTATTCCAGGCAAAGCGTGGCGCAGGGGCCTTTAAAAATGGCAAGCCGATATCTGTATCGAAAATTGCCGAAATATCAGAGGCTATGGTCTCTACAGGTTTCGCCTGTTTACGAGCTGGCTTAGAAGATAATAATCTTAAAAGATTCAATAGAGTAGCTTTGGAAACCGCAGGCCAAAGACGTTTTGGTTCCGCTGCATTAGACCTTTGTTTGCTGGCAGACGGGCAAGTTGAAGCCTTTTTTGAACAAGAGTTAAACTTGTATGATATTGCAGCAGGCGTTGTTATCGTCCTTGAAGCTGGAGGCTCTATTTCCGACTTTAAAGGGGTAAATTGCGTTAACCCGAAGGAAGTCCTCGCCACAAACAAACTCATAGATAAGCAGCTTTTGCCTTTGATTTAATATTAAGCTTTTGTTCCTCAAGGGTCTTTTCCGCTTTAAAATTCGATTAAAAAGAATATTTGACACTGTATATTAGTGAATGTATGTTCGTAATGTAAATGTTTCTCAACTATTTTTTGAAGGGATTTTATGCGTTATTACTTTCTTATTTTTCTCTTTGTTTCTCTATTTTCGGGCTGTACAGCTACAAATCCGACGTCTAATGGATTTGACCCAATTAGCAGAGATTACTCTTATGAAAATAATAAACAACTAGTTCAGTTTGCAAATTTGTCCTATGAAAATAAAACCGATGTAAAAATTGCTTTAAAAAAATTATATCCAGAGGATTGGATCGTTGAATTTATAGATGACCCAGATTCGGGGGGGGCAAGCCTATTTTTTCATGAACAACAAAGATATTATTATTGCCTTCAGGGGTACCAAAGGCATAAAAGACATTTTTACAGATATTAAAATTTGGAATAAAGCTACTAAGAATGGTGGTATACACGCTGGTTTTAACTCTCAGTATCAATATTTAATAGAACCCCTAAAAAGACTCACAAAAAAACATATCACAGGCAACCACAGAATATGGGTTACTGGTCACTCTTTAGGGGGTGCTTTGGCTGCAATTTATACAGTAAATATCGAATCTACTTTTCAAGCCAGAGTAGGGGGCGTATATACCTATGGGCAGCCACCTTCTGGAAATAAAGAGTTTAATGAGTACTTAAAAAATTCACTTCCAGATGGTTTTTTTCGTGTAACAAATAATTCTGACTCTATTGTTGGGGGTGATGAAAATGATCAGGATCGTGCTGGTGTAGAGATTTTTTTTGACTCCAATAAAATTCCCTATTGTGGAAGGCCTGATTTAGGGTTTTTAGAAAATACTATTTCATTCTTTAGATTTGGACATAACATTAATTACTATAAAAAATTATTAGAGAAGGGAGAAGTCATTAAAGAGGGGGTATCTTTAAAGACCGCTAACTCAAGATGTCATTTGATCGTAGGTATCAAAAAAGCTTAGGGACTAGTTGATGATCGGGGGTTCGCTGGTATCTGTGTTATCAATCAATTCTTCAGCCTCTATACCCAATATCTTAAAGGCTTTATGCCATTTTTCTTGGGGGGAGATAGAGAAGATTTCGTTTGGTTCGATGCCATCGAGCCACCAAGAACCCTCTTTTATTTCTTGGTCCAATTGGCTTGATTCCCAGCCTGCATAGCCAACCCCTGCAAAGTAAATTTCTGGGCAGTTAGCCTTGCCAATATCAGGGAATATTTCCATGGCCCCTGAAATGGCAAAGTTTTCTTCAATGGTGATCGTCGTTGGGTAAATTTTATTAGGTGAATGAATCATCCAAAAAAATTCTGTTTGGACAGGGCCACCGAGTAAGATTGGTAAGTCAGGGGGATTCTCAACTGGATATTCCATTAGGTCTAAAGCCTCTTGCAGCTTAGCTCCTGTGGTAACATTTAAAATAAAACCTAAGGCGCCATCTTCATTGTTACTGGTGAGCAAAACCACGGACTTCATGAAAAGAGGGTCTTGCATGGAGGGCATTGCTAGGAGAAAGCTGGATTTTTTTCTGTTCATGAATTAATCTAATTCTAAATTAAGGTTCCAAAGACCTTTAATAGTTTAACCTATTATGCCCCAATTTTTGTCGTGAAAGCAACTCTTTTTAGTAAAAAACCCAAGGGCTACAACTTTAGAGCATCTACTCTAACAGGTGTTTTATTGCTCTTAACCCTTAGTTTATTAGGTGGCTGTGGTGGCCCAGAACTTGATTCTGATGGTGGTTACTACAACGAAAAAACAGGCAGATATAAATTCGTCAGGCCTTCAAAAAAAGCAACCCGACACTCTGGACTGGGCCTGAACTTACCTGTTCAAGGTAAAATCCAACAATTTACCGCCCAAGTTGTTGCCATTGACCCTAGCGCAAAAGACATTTGGGTTTTTATTGAAGACCGTCGGTCCTACCAAATGCTTGCAGAACAGGTAACTGGCCTCAGGCGAAAAGATAAAGCAAAACACCTAAAATTCTCCTTGAGATACGTAGACCCAATTGGCTCTATGGCCCAACGTCCTTTAAAGCGTGCCCAGTGGAAAGCCTTTGCTTTGCAGGTGTTAGAAAAGGAATTGGTCGGCGCTAGGGTCATTATCAATTTTGAATATCGCAGAACCCCCAAAAAGTACTTAGCAGAGGTTTTTAAAATTATTCAAACCGATAAGGGCCAAAGGATGAGAAACTTTAACCGTTGGATGGTTTACCAAGGCTTGAGTGTTTACTTTTTCGAAGGTCGAAATAAAAAGCCTGAAAAAGACTTTTTAGACGCCCAAAAGCTTGCCAAAAAGCGTAAAAGCGGGATATGGAAGTATCTTTAGAGGTACAAAAACGAACAGAATTATTTGTTTTTTGGCCTACCACAATAAAATTTAGATTTTTTAAATCAAAAAGGAATGCATGAGCGTTGAACAAACATTATCAATCATTAAGCCTGACGGCGTTAAACAAAATGTAATTGGAAACATTTTAGCCCGCTTTGAAAAAGCAGGCCTAACCATTAAAGCTATGAAAATGGTTCACTTGAGCGTTAAAGATGCAGAAGGCTTTTATGCTGTTCACTCTGAGCGTCCTTTTTTCGGTGAGTTGACTGAATTTATCGCAAGCGGGCCAGTTGTTATCACTGTTCTTGAAGGCGAAAATGCTATTGCAACTAATAGAGAGCTTATGGGTGCAACTAACCCAGCAGAAGCTGACGCTGGCACAATCAGAAAAGATTTTGCTGCTTCTATTGGCGAAAACACAGTTCACGGGTCAGATGCCCCTGAGACAGCTGCTATCGAAATTGAGTACTTTTTCGCTGGTACAGAAAGAGTAAATTAAGTAGTATAAAGACAGAAATACAACACTATAGGGGATTAACAAAGTGCTGCTGCATGATCTAAGAAAAGATTTTAGCGAGACCATACCAGTCTGTGATAGCTTTTTTAAGCTAATGCAGGAGAACTTTGCCTTTTACGCAAACCTCTCAAACCACCTCTTTACTCATATTGGCGACAATCTTGAGCAAGATGGTCTAAACCAGTTTTTACAAACTGATGTTAGGGCCAAGTTGTTTGACGAGGCTTTCTGTCTCCAACTGGAAGAAACTAAAAAACGCTTTTTGAGTGAAATCATTAAGCTGGAACAGTTTTTACAGTCCAAAGAATATAAAATTTCATATCTTAATGATTTAGAATCCTTAAAGGCCGTTGCCAATAGCATATATGAACTATTAGGGCGCCACTGGGACCTTTACAGATATGAAAGCAACTCATTGACCTCCCAAAAAATTATCAGTTTCTTACTAGAGATCGATAGCATTGCCATAGGTTGGGATTCTTACCTTGAGAAGTATTTGACCGTCTCAAAGATGCTCAAAGAAACAGGTTATGCCCCCCAAAAGCCTGGTTTTTTACCGATAAAAGTAAAATACCATTTGCCCCAAGGTGTTTCTTATAACCTAGGTACCAATTTAAAGTTTAGTCAGTTTTTACTCATTGCCTATGAGTTTGTTTTGACGGTACACGGTGAAACCGATCTGGAGCAAGTGCCTGAGGTACTAAATTTAGAGGCCTCAAATTACCTGAGCATGGTTTTATGGGTTCCAGGTAACCTAGCCCCTAGTTTTTCTAAACTTTTAGGCTATCTATCCATTGATGTGATTAAAAGAGAAACTCTGGTTAAGTATGTTATGGAAGTCATTGCCGCTGGAGAAGGCAAAGAACTGGCCAAGAATGTTGTTTCTGGTTACCAGAAGAAACTGGCCAAGCAGCTAGAAAGCTTGCCTGAAGATGGTTATTTATCCATTGATGAAAATGAGATGACCGACTCTGTCGATCTTTTAGCTACACTTGTTAAAGAGTTAGAGCGCATTCCAACCCAGTATAAAGACCTTCTTGCAGCTACGGCTAAAAGGTTAGGCCGCAATAAGGTGATTTCTGGTGCTGCTTTTAAAGCCCAACCAACTACAGGTCAACCAACTACCGCTGCTAGCCCACAGACTGAAACCCAACAGGTTACGGCCCAAGCAGCTACATCTGCTCCAAGCCCTGAAAAAACAGAAAACGAAAAACCAAAGGCTGAGTCTACCGTGAAGGTTGATATTTCAAGCAAAGAACACCACGGTTTTCTTACCTCTTAAATTTTCCTTGTTAGCTCCCTTTGGGAGCTTCGGAATATCCGTCTCCCTTTAAAACTACCTTAGCTACCTTCCTAAGACCTCTTTAATCCCTATTTTCTACCTAGGCAGTCACTAGTATCTGTTAGGGGAAAAATACCTTTCTCAAGGGAAATTAAACCTATTTATAGTTAACAAATAGGACATGGGTAAAGGATTTTAGGGAATTAGGGTAAATTCAATGATAAAAACCAAAAAAGCCCAAAGATATAGAATATACCTTTGGGCTTTTTTAAACAAATTCTCTACTTCAGCTTCCTATTTCTTTAACTGAACTAAGGGGCCAGCTTTTCTATCTTTCTTATCCTGCTCCAAAGCTGCTTCATCTTTGAAATGCAGAGAGTGCTCAATATACTTTGATCTTCCACTTGGAGGAGGTGGAAATTTAATGGATTCAATTTCCGTAACAATGCAGTCCCCAAAACTTTCGTTTTGAAGGTCGTTACGTACAACGCCCGCACCTGTAACCTTTCCATCTGCTATAACTTGCCAATCGAGCTTTACCATTCCAGAAGTTACCTTCGGTGAGTTCTGTAAGAAACTTTTGTAACAGGCCTGTAAGGCCTTGGCCCTTTTCATAATGGTATTTTTAACCTGCCTTGTGAGGTAGGGATCTTTTTCAGGTTCACCTTGGGTCTGATTGTTGTTCCTTTGGTTAGTAATTTGATTAGAAAGGTTATTGCGCTCTTGTTTCAAGCTTTGCACCTCGGTAAACAAGAAGGCCATACCAGCACACAAGAAAATACTAACTGCTACTAAAAATTTGTTGTTCATTGTTTTTTATGGAAAGTATTCTCCCTCTCTCTAACTTTGAAAAAGGGACTTGGTCAATTGAGCCGTAATTATTGACGGATGAAAATATGCACAGCCCCGCTTAAACTTGCATTAGCATTTCCTGTGGTTTGAGTAATGGTTCCGCTTCCGTTTGTTATAGTGGTGGTGGAATCGTTGTTCAGTGTCCCTACTGCTAAAGTATCTGTGTTAAGAGAAACAAATGTACCAAAACTATCTGTAGACTTGCCTCCGCTAGCCTTAATAACTGCCTCTTGAGCCCAAGTAGAATTAGTTCTCTTATAAACATAAACGCTACCACAACCCGGGAATGCTGCACCCGTCGTGGGTGCGGCGGTACCCCAAACAATTGAACTTGAAGACACAAGGTCCATAGGTACTCCAACGGCTAAAGTATCTGTATCTAGAGAAATGGATGTTCTAAAGCCATCATTTGCATTTACACGACTCGCTTTAATAAAAGACTCTTGAGCCCAATTTGAGCCGGTTCGTTTATAAATATAGACGGCACCAGACAATAAAGCTGAGTTGTTTAGACTGCCAAGGGTACTTTGATTAAAAATCGTAGTTGTGCTTGAATCTTCTGCTAGCCCAACAGCTAATGTATCTACAGACAAGGAAACTGATTGCCCAAAAAGATCACCAGCTTCAAGTCCATTCCCCTTAATATAGGCTTCTTGAGCCCATGTGGAACCTGTTCTTTTAAACACATACACTGCGCCTGAGGAGGCTGAGTTATAGCTTAAACCCGATATGGCAGTGCCATGGTAAATGTATGTATGGTCTGCGTCTTCAAGGGGGACACCAACGGCCAAAGTATCAGATTGAAGAGACACAGACGTTCCAAATTGATCGCTTGATTTTCCACCACTCGGTTTAATGTAGGCTTCCTGGTTCCAAGCAGTACCGCCTCTTTTATACACATAAACAGCACCGCTACCATTTGCTCCACCAGAATCAGATATAGCACTACTCCCATTGGTGATTGTGGTAGCACCACTATCTTCTAATGGAACTCCAACAGCGAGAGTATCCGTGCTTAAAGATACAGAATTACCAAAATAATCAAAACTACTTAAGCCACTTCCCTTAATGTAGGCCTCCTGTGCCCAAGTTGAACCTGTTCGTTTATATACATAAACAGCACCTGAAGAACTTAGGGCGTTATCATCTATAATGGCCCCGCTTCCATTGGTTATGGTTGTAGCGCTACTATCTTCTTGGTATGCGCCCACTGCGAGAGTATCCCCATTTACAGAAACGGAGTTTCCGAAGAAGTCATAGGTTCCGATGCTACTCCCCTTAATATATGCCTCTTGGGCCCAAGTTGTGCCTGTTCGCTTATATACATAAACGGCACCAGTGCTTGCTACATTGCCTTCAAATGTGATTGTTCCACTTCCATTAGTTATGGTAGTAGCAGTGTTATCTTCCCAAAAAGTTGCAACGGCTAAGGTATCTCCGTTAATGGAAAGAACTTCTCCAAATCTGTCCTGGGCATTGAATGTTCCTTTTTTAATATAGGCCTGTTGTGTCCAGCTAGCGGCTGCAGTAATAGAAGCTGTAACACTATAATTTTGAGTTGTAGCGTCTTCAGCCGTTACTGTGTAGGTTACAGAGCTGCTATAACTATTGGTAGTAGTGCCGCTAGTTTGATTTGCTCCGCTTACAGATACGCTAGCCCCATTAGTTGTAAAGGTTGGAATCAGCGCCGTTACGCCCGTCCCATAAGGAAAGGTTGCAGTAATATTTGTTCCTGAAATACTAGCTGTAACGTTAGAGGCAAGACCACTATTTTTCGCCGTAGTAAAGCTAAAGGCTGAAATCGCTTTTGTTCCTGCCAAGCCGGTTACAGTTACTGTATAGTTCTGGGTAGAGGAGTCTAAAGCAGTTACTGTATAGGTTACTACATTTGTAAAATTATTGACCGTTGAACCTGTGCTTTGTGAAGTTCCACCAACAGCAACAGAAGCACCATCTGTGGTAAAAGTAGCTTTTAAAGAACTTAGACCTGCACTAGTTGGTACAGAAACCGCTATAGCTGTGCCTGAAATAATGGCAGTATAGTTGGTAGAAAGACCAGTGTTGGCAGATGAAGTAAAACTAAAGGATGTAAAATCCTTTGATGTTCCTGAGGCCACTGATATACTAACAATATATTCTTTAGTCGTGCCATCCGCTGCTACAACTCTATAAGTAACGTTGTTAGAGAAATCGTTTTCCGTTGTGCCACTGGTTTGGCTTACTGAACTAACAACAACAGAGTTGCCAGAAGTTGAAAAGCTAGAGATTAGGGCTGTGACAGCTGTGCCAAAGGGTACGGTTGCAGTAATGGTAGTACCAGATATTGTAGCTGTAACATCACTGGAGAGAGCAGCATTTCCAGCGGACAAAAAACTAAAGGCAGTAAGGTTTTTTGTGCTAGAAAGGGTTATTGTAATTGTTACTGTTTAACTCTGAATTGTACCATCTGCTGAGGTCACAGTATAGGTAACGCTATTGGTAAAATCATTGGACGTTGTGCCGCTAGTCTGGTTTACAGAACTAACAGCAACTAAGCTGCCAGTGGTTGAAAAACTGGGAATTAAGGCCGTGACGGAGGTTCCAGTAGGCACAGTTGCAGTAATGGAAGTTCCAGATATAGTTGCTGTAACATCACTTGAAAGAGCTGTATTCCCAGCAGCAATAAAACTAAAGGCAGTAATAGCATTTGCGGTGGAATCAGCTACTGTAACTGTGACAGTATAACTTGTCGAAGTGCCATCTTCTGCCGTCACTTTGTAGATAACGGCACTGGTAAAGTCGTTGCTCGTAGATGCACTTATTTGGGTTGTTGTATCTACTTCTACCGATTGTCCACTCGTTGTAAAGGAGGCTATCAGGGCTGTAACCACAGTATCAAAGGGAACTGTAGCTGTAATAGTTGTACCTGAAACTGTAGCCGTTACATCTGTCGTGAGGCCGCTGTTGTTGGTAGTAGTAAAACTAAAAGCAGATATATCAGATAGTGAAGATTTAGGAGTTGTTTCGGTAGTTGTAGTAGTTTCAGCTGTAGTTTCAGTTGCATCAGCCGCAGCGCCTGCGCCTGAGTCTCCGCAACTAGAAATTAGAGACAGAGTAAAAATAGCCAACAGAAATAGTCTGCGCAAATCACAGGTAAATTTGGATTATTAAGTAATTGTTTACAAAAACTTAACATTTATCTATAAAATTTCAATACAATTAAATGCGCTAGAATCAAAATGACAGCAGACCCATATATAATGCAATAAAATATTTTTTGACCGAGATTAGAGAATATAGAATATTTTAAAGAACTTATCCTTCAGTGATAGTAGCTACTAGTAAAATATTGGGGTTTGGTAAGAAATAAGTACTGTTTTTTGAAAACATAACTTGGGGAAGTAACTTTAAAATTGGTGTCAAATCAAGAGGATGGATGGTAACCGAAGGAGCATTTGTAGTGGATTTGGATTTGAGGTATCAAAAAAAAAGCCCAAAGATATAGAATATACCTTTGGGCTTTTTTTAAATCGAACTGCTTAGTCTGTATGTGACAGACCTAGTCTTTTTCTTCACCTGTGGAAAAGGCTGCTTGAATGATCAAGAAGCTAGAGTAAAAAACACCGATCAGGGCCATTGCAGCTGTAGGCCTGGCTATTAAAGCATATTGGGCTTTAGCTAAACTAGTAGAACCTAGGGCCGGAGCTAACTCACCTGCCAGTTGCCAGCAGATGGAATACCCGAGTCCGCCTGCACCTAACAGAAGGATAGCTACTTGTTTTTTTCTTTCACTGGTTTTAATAAACATTAAAAATAGAGCTAATATGGCCGCAGTAGTACCAATTCCATTGGCATGGAAGTGGGCACGCTTAATATAAGACCATGATTTTTTGGTGATCTTTTTTAATTTAACCATATCCCCACCATAGGAATCATCAAGATGAACCATTGCACTCATGTGGAGACGGCTCTTAATATCGCCTTCTTTGATCCCAAAATACCCACCTAAGCCATAACCATAGATCAGGGTTAATAAAATTAAAACTACGCCCCATTTTGAGGCCCTTAAACTTGTTTGAAATTGTTCATTCATTGTTTTTCCTAAGATTCTTTGAGGGTTGCCATATATCCAACACCCCTAACTGTTCTAATAAATTCATCCATGGTAATCTCTTCAATTTTTTTACGAATTGACTTGATATGTACATCTACAACATTGGTATTGGGATCAAAGGTATAACCCCAAATGTTTTCTAATATTTGCGTTCTACTAACAACGCAATCTTGGTTTCTCACCAAATACTCTAAAAGAGCATATTCTTTAGGTCTAAGAATTAACTCGTCGCCCGCGATAAACACCCTGTGACTCTGGGTATTTAATTCTAGTCCTCCAATTTTTAGCTCAATAACAACGTCTTGCTTACGCCTGAGCAATGCCCTGACCCGAGCCAAAAACTCATCAAAAGAAAAGGGTTTTGTTAAATAATCATCTGCACCAGCATCTAACCCTTTGACTTTATCTTTGACCTGTATTTTTGCAGTTAACATTAACACTGGTGTATGAATCCCTTGGGCACGAAGTTTAGAGCAAAATTCTAAACCATCCATTTTAGGCATCATCACATCAGTAATGATCAAATCGTAAGTTGTAGCTGTAGCATATTCTAAAGCATCAACGCCATTTTCTACGCAGTCTACGGTATATTGTTCTTCTTCCAAACCCTTTTGGATAAAGCTTGATACCCCTTTTTCGTCCTCTGCTACAAGTATTCTCATCTTACTCCTTTTGGGTCGCCTATTGACCGTTACTTTCTAATTCAGAACAGCCAAAAAACCCAGCCTTGTTTAAAATGGTAATCTTTTCTTCTTGCAAAAGCTTCTTAAAAACATCCTTGTCTTGTTTATGGTAATCACCGCCCTTTTTATGAACTTCGCAGAAAAAGACTTTGAAGTTGATATGGAGGTTGTCATAGGTCTTCATAAATCCTTTTTTATAAGGAACAATCCCAAAATCTGATTGTTTGATTACAAAGGCTCCCTCAACTTTGACCACAGGGGAAAGATAACTAAAAATTGTATCCACAATAATGGGCTTCTGCACACCTTTAAGGGTGATTAAGCTTTTTACTTTAGCCGGTTTATCACTGGGAACAAAGTCCTTTAAAACAATCTTAACTTCAGGATATTGCTTACTGTTGATGTAGCCTTTATCCTCTAAAACTGCCCCAACCCCAACTAGATTAAAATCAAGGTCTGTAAATTGAAGTTTGATCGCTCCTGAGTATTTATCGTCAACCTCTTCAAGCTTCCCTTCGTGTTTACGGGCTCGGCCTTTAAAATCGAAAAAATTGGTTTTCCCTTCAATAGAAATAAAGCCTTTTTGTAGTATATAGTAAGTCTCGCGGTCCCCAGTGGCAAAGGTCAACAAGGGGAATCCGAAGACTACAAAACATAGGCTTAAAAACAGTTTTATCCATCTTTTCTGTTTCATTTTGATCCCTTTTGCTTAGGCAACTCGTCTGCGAATCTATGACTCTTTTGCAACTGCTTAATCCTAGCCTTAGAGTTCTTCTGTCGCTTTCGAGTTCCAAATCGTTCAACTCTGTGGTCCCAGAGATCGCCAAAAGCTTTGCCATGGCAGTCTACACAACGTTTTCTAATCATCTTGAAGGTTAGGTTGTGATCTTTACCACTATGGCAGCCTTCGCACTTTATGGAGCGGTACATTGGGTCTGGGTCGGCTCTTTCACCTAAATGATTAATAAAGTCACCCTTCATAATCTTCTGGATTTTAATATGACAGGTTTCACAGGTACTCTTATTAGGTAACTTGTATTTTTTATTGGGGTGGCAGTCTTCACAGGCCACTTTTTTATGCAGTTTTCCTAAAGGGAATACAGACTTTTCATGGTCAAACTTTTTATTCTTTTTTAAGTTTGATTTGAGCTTATTCCAACCTGTAGCTTGGTGACAGGTGTTACAATTTTTAAACCGCTCCGCTCTAGCTTTGTCGTGGCTATCCTCATGGCATTCAGAACACTGACCTGGCAGCTTTACAAAGGGGATAACTTTGGGGTTCAGTTCACTTTTAAAGTGGCAAGCCTTACAGGTTAGATTCTTGTGTTTTCCTTTAATAGGGAAGTCTGAGTCTTTATTGTGGTCAAAGGTAACATCAGACCATGATCTTTCTGAGTGGCAATCCTTGCAAAATTGATCGTCGAACTGTTTTCCATGGGGAACTGTGTGGCACGAATCACAGGAAACAACTAACCCTTGGTAGGTTTGAAAAGTCCGAGACTTTCCATCAATCTTTAGATCTCTACCAGCTTTTGTCATGTTTTCTGATTTATGGCACTTAGTACACTTTAGTTCCCTGTGTGCGCCTTTTAGCGGATAACCAAATTTTTCATGGTGTACATCCTCTTCCACATCGTAAGAGATAAAATCCCTACCCTTATGGTCTTTGTGGCAACTTTGACAGGTTCCACGCTTCTTTAACGAACCGTGATAGCCTTTCTTTTTATCTAGAGAACTTTGAACTTCCTTGTGGCAAGTTAGACAATTTGCGTCTGTAACTCCTGCATTCAAATCATGACATTTCACGCAACCTGTTGTTGTCTCAAGGTATTTGTGAGATTTTGCCAAAGCACCAGGGCTAAGCATATCACCAAATTTGTCCATTAAGGGCTTGTTTGGGTTTTTATCGTCTGCAAAGGCAGTTGTTGATAAAAACAGACATAGCAACAAGGAAAATAGAACTCTAGTCATTGGCCTCCCCTCGCTCAATTTCATCGAGCTGATGGTGGTGATGTTCTTCCATGTAGTCCCTTGGTACCCAACCGTTAAAGATACCTGGAAGGCCTTTTTTGGTACTGGGGTTAAGGGTTGCCATAAACAGGTGCCCAGAAAGGGCAAAGAGAGCAAAAAAGCCCAACATGATATGGCTCCAGCGAGGTAATAAACCTTGTGGAGAAATCCAAAGCCAAACTCCAGTCAATTGGAGTGACAAGGAAAGAAGCATGCTCACAATAGAGTTCATCTTCTGACCAAAGTTAAATTTCCACTGGGGAGTATGCTCCCCTGTTCTTTGGGCCTTGATCCAAATTTTATCATCTTCTGTAAAACTTAGTATTTGTTTCACGTTAAAAATAATGACTCTGTGATTGCCAGCTAAGGTCGTAATAACGGGGAGTAAAATCAAAAAGACGCCAACAATTTCGTGGAAGGTTCCAACCAATGGGTTGCGCTGTTCCCCTTCAAAGCCTTCCCAAGCGAGAGATAGACCTGTTATCAAAAGAATAAGGTAAGGGACGGCATGGGCCCAGTGGAGCACATATTCCGTTTTTTCAAATCTTTTTATCCAACCTTTAGGGGGCATACTAAATCCTGTGTCTTTGTTTGAAGATGACTCGGCCAAAGTCCACTCGGTTTTTTCTGCGGTTGACTTTAAATTCAACATACTCAGCTTCTTTGTTTGTCGGGAAGGTATAAGTTTTTTTAAAGTCTTTTCCATAAACTAAATTACGGTCTTCTTCCACGTAAAAGGTTTGGATCTGCTCATCTACCGTTTTCCCAGAGTGGTCTTTTAAAGAAATGACCAAATCAATGGCTTTAAAACCAAAAAGGCCAGAAGGCAAAGAATGAGGGATTTTATGATTCATGACCACTGAAATGGCGAAGCCCTTTTTGGTGTTTTTAAAAGTGGGCTTGATGTTGATCCATTCCTGTTCTAATTTTGGTGGAACAGCATGCTCAAAGGTATGTTTCTTAGTGTCTTGCGCCCAGTGTGCGTATTGCATAACACCTTCTACAATCAATTTTCTGTGTTCCATTGGCATGTGGCAATTTTGACAGGTATCCAGTTCCTTTTGCTTGGGGGCAGAAAGAGACTTTTTAACCGTTTTATACTCATCTAGATGCTCTTTATGGCAGGTTCCACAAAGCTCAACATCACGATAGTAGGGGTCCATCATGTCTGAAAAGTGAGCTGGAAGCACAAATAAAGGCCCTCCGATATTGTTATCAGGGGTTAAGTGGCAAGTGACGCAAGTGACGCCTTCTTTTACATTTTCAGTTCTAACAGTTAGCTTTTCAGCCTTGTACATGGGGTTAGCGCTGTGGCAGGTCAAACATTTTTCAACTTGGTAGTTGTCTGTTTGTCTACGGAAATAGTCGCTAGTATAGGATTTTGAATGGCGGCTTTTCTTCCATTCTTTGTATTCATTGACGTGGCATTCCTTGCACAATTCGGCTTTAGCAGTTGAAGGCGGAGCTTCAACGACGTCCATATGCAAGAAACATCCGTTCAGCAGTAATAAAAGCAAAGGAAGAAGGGTTGCCCTTCTCCCTAATCTAAAATATTTTAGTTTTAGAGCTAGTCGTTCCACTCAGCACCATGACACTTATAACATGAACTAGTGGCAATGGTTCCGCCAGTTAGGTTAGCACCGTGGCAGGCAACACAATCGACAGTAGGGTTATCCTTGTCAATACCGTGTCCAACACCATCTTTAAAATCAGTGTGGTTTACCTTGTTCCAAACAGCCCCGTGGCAAGAATAGCACCCAGGTGCGTTTCCATTACTCACAGCGGAATCCGTGTTGTGGCAAGTTGCGCAGTTGGTAGTTGGAGTACTCGAACCAACACCGTGGAGGTATCCACCTTTAGTTTCGGTATGTATCGATAAGGCTGTCCAATTATCTGTGTGACACTCGTAACAAGATGGCCTTGATAAGGAACCTGTTAAATCTGTAGCGCCTAAGCTAGAAGCATGGCATTCAATACAATTGGTTGCAGCCTGAACTGCACCAGATTTGTGCATTACATTTGTGTAGGCACCTGCACTTCTGGCTGTATCATGGCCTGTTTTTTCCCAAAGAGCATCGTGACAGTTGTAACAACCAACGATATAACCGTTTCCGTTTAAGTTGGTTCCGTGGCAAGCTGTACAGTTTTTAGCGCCTTTGTAGACCTTTTTACCGTGCATAACACCTTTCATATCAACATTGTGATTTGTCAGGATGTTGTGGCTATTGCCTAAGTCTTTACAGCCATAAAAGCCGAGAATGCCGATAAGTAGGCTAATAATTAGAATTTGTAACCGCATAAGAACTCCCCAGCTATTAATCCACCAAAGCTGTTAAAGGTTGCTTCACAAGTCAAGGATTTTAAGATATTCATTTGGCCTTTTAAAAGCAAAACACCGTAGTGAATATCATTACCTGTGAAAAAAGGACTTAAGTCCGTGGTGGAGGTAGAGGTTTCAACTGTTTCAGCAATACCATAACCAATACCAGGGCCTAGAGCTGTGAAGCCTAAAAAGTCGGGGAGCATAAGAAAATAATCTAATTCAATAGCTTTGAAGTCGACGGTAACATCACCAGAAGCTCCGTTTTTGCTCATCGATTTGGTACCTTGCATTTGGTGATAGTAAAGAGACAATTCTCTTCTTAAATCACTGCCTTCACCAGACTGGTGACTGACCATGCCTGTAAATCCCAGCATAGGAATAGATTGAGTAGAAATAATACTACCACCAAGAGCCCTAATTTCGCCTGCGAATAAAGTAGATGATGTAAATAGAAGGCTGATGCCTAACATTAATATTGATTTAACAATCTTTAATCTCATTTGAAAACTCCATGAGGTCTAATAAAAAAATTTGTTCTTTTCTTATATTTAACACAAACTAACTAAAAAAAGAAAATGAATTTATCTTCATTTGCTTGGCTAATTTTTCGGTAAGGTAAGTTCCATTGCGAAGATACTATCTTCCTTAATGCTGGCCTTCAACTTACCTTTGTGTGAGTGAACGATATAGTTGCAAATATTTAGCCCTAATCCTTTACCCATAACATTCGTAGATTTCCCATTTTTTGCTCTAAAAAAGGGGTCGTATATGTGTTTTAGTTCCAATTTACTCAAAGGCTGAGAAGTATTTTCAATAATAAGCACATTCTCTAGCTTGTTTGGGCTGGAATAAATTGAAATTTCACCTCCACTTAAGCAGTATTTTACAGCATTGCCAATCAAATTTATTACAGCTCTGGAAATTAAATTATCATCGTATTCACCAACCATATCATGGAGGTTTTCAACATTGAGACTTATGTTTTTTTCCTTAATTAACGTTTGATTGTCAGATAAAATGCCTTCAACCAATAGCTTTAGATTTATACTTTTTTTCTCAAGGTCTAAAGGGTTGAAGTTTGAACCTGCAAGTAAATACAAGTCATTGAGTAAGGTAATAATTTTATTGGTGTCACCTAAGCTTAAATCTAAAATTTCTTGGTACTCTTCTAGCGTTCTTAGCTTTCTTTTACCAACCTCTAAATTCCCCTTTAAACTGGTCAGAGGGGTATGGAGTTCATGGGTAACATTACTACTAAAAGTTTCTTGGTACCGAAAAGCCAGAGTAATGGGCTTCATGGCTAAGTTTACCAACCAATAACTCAAAATTAAAGAGACCAAAATTACACCTGGCAAACTAATTAGAACCATCTTAATGAAAATATCTTCGTATTCTATCAGCCTTAAAGTAGGCTCGGCGATTCTTCCAACATGTCGCTCAGAAAGTTTAAAATAGTAAACTAAATGCCTGGTCCCTTCATAACGAGCAATTTCAAAGGAATCTTCTCCGCCTATGGCAAGCTGGAACTGTCTTTGGTTTATTTCTAAATTAAAATTTATAGAATTGTGGCTTTGGGCAATCAGGTCTTGGTCATGATTAAAAAACTGCAATACCTCGTCTTCATCGGTCTTTTCAAACTCTTCGATGGCCATGCTATTGTAGTATTCAAAGAATTCTTTCCGACCGTCCTCTTTAAGGTGATTTTCTAACCCTTGGAGGATGGACTGGTGAACCCAGATGTAACTAACAAACAAGATGAGTAGAACCAAAGCCACTACGCTTAAACTAAAGAGCAGGGAGAGTTTTTTCTTGGTATTCTTAATCATTGTATGCTTTTAACTATCTAGGGATTTTTATGTTTCGCTCAGAATAATCACCCTGCAAAGCCATTCTATGGCAGGCTGCACAGTTTGCCCAAGATTTAATTTTTGGTCTTTTTAGTACATTAGAACCCACTTCATCGTGTTCATGAACAAAGTAAGGTAGTTCGCTTATGCGAAGGGGTGCACTGCCATTATAGCGGCGTAGGAGCTTTCTTGAAACCTTAGCTTTAGATTTGTCAGCTGAGTTTTCTTTCAAGTAAGTGAGTAAAGATTCTACTTCTTTGTTTTCCAGTTCGGCATTATCACCAAAGTGTTCGTGTAAGCCTTTCATCACCTTTACCCATGATTCTTCAGGTAGTAATTCTGGTTGGTAGGCCATGTGGCAAGCGCCACATTCTTCCTTATAAAGTTCGTTGGTAACTCCGCCAATTTTTTTAGAGCTTTTATAGAACCTGTTTCCATCTTTTTCACTGTGCTCATCTCTGTCGTGATCGCGATCAAAAAAAGAGAAAAATCCTTCTGATCTGTCGTCATCGTCGGCAATTAAGGGAATTGTGACAAATAGAGTCCAAGAAATAACAATTAAATAAATGATAGGTTTCATAAGATCCTTTAGATTATAAGGTAAACATCCATACTAAAAAATCGCCCTGTTCTTTTGTTGTGCATTGTCTTTCAAGTACCCATTTACAGTTCCGTTTAAACCATTTTTTTATCTTTTTTTCCTTGGTGAAACGTTTTGAGTTCACACTAGGTGCAAGTGGTTTAATCTTTTTGCCTGTATCTGCGTGAGCAGCGGCTAAGGTTGGGTTGTCTTTGTGGCAAGTTGCACAGTTACGGACTTTATTTTTTTTACTATGGAGATGTTCTTTAAAATAGAGTGTTTTACCCTCTTCGGCACTAAACCAAACAAAGTTAGGGTCTGTCTTTTTTTGTTTTTTAGCCAACTTATTTAGGTAAGCTTTTGCCGCAGGGGTCATTTTTGCTTTAGCAATAAGATTGCCTTGGAAAAATAATAATGCGGTGGTAATTAGTACTACAGTCTTGAGCTTCAATTTAATCCTTTTAAATTCAATAAGTAAAAGTAATTCTTGAGTATCAACTTTCTTTTTGCTGTTGGCAAGTTCGAGATAGTTCCAAGCTGGTATGAATACTATAATTCATGCCTATGGGCTTTAAATGAAGGAAAGATGAAAATAAATTCATCTCTATTTTGCGCTATATTCTAAAAAGGTATTTTCGTGGGTCTTTGAGGAGTTCCCTGTATTCTAGGTCGGTCTCTTTACCTAGAATCTCTAACCTTTCTAGTAAGTGAGGCAGTTCTTCCCAAGTGTTTCTTCTGGCTGTTTCTTCAAATGAATTTGCAATTTGGCTAATACGTTTTGCGCCTAGATTGGCCGCCATACCCTTTAATCTATGACCTAGCGCATCTATTTGGTCATATGTCTTCTCTTTTACAGCAGTCTGGAAGGTGGAAAGCAAAATAGGAAACTCACGAAAGTAAATTTCTACTAGTTGCTCTAATAGATCCTTCTCAATTTCTAAACGTGATTTTAATAGGTCGCGGTCTAAGATCTCACTTTGGGCTATATTTGGAGGACCAAATAACTCATCTAGGGTTTTACTCCACTTTTGAATTAAGCCTTCGAAAGATTCTAAACTAAGGTCTAGCTCTCTTGAATCGTGAAATCCAATCGCCTTTAGCTGGTTTATTAATTTTTTATTTTGCTCATCACTCAGGTGGATTAAAATCATTTTAGAACAAAGACTTTGAATCTGATTTTGAATTGCCTTAAAATCAATCTCTTCTCCTTGCAAATACCAAAATAAAATAGAGCATTCTTGTGCTTTATCAAAAGCTTCTGGAATTGCATCAACAACTTTTAATGATAAACCTAAAAATGAGGCAAAGCTTTTGAGTTGTTGCCCAATAGGTTCGGGTAATCCCATAACATAAACAGGAAAGGTTCTTTTTTTCGACAAGGGCATAAATTTCTTATTTAAAATTGACTCATTTGCTTTCTTTTTGTTAACTTTTAAAGATATTTTTAAAAGAAAATTTCAGAGGAAACTATGTATTTAAAACTATCGCTTATTTGTTTATCTTTCTTTCTATTATCGGGCCCTCAGGCTGCTTTAGCAACTACTTTTAAAATTGACACCAGTCACTCTAATATTGGGTTTAAGGTGAGTCACTTAGTAGTATCCAAGGTTAGAGGAAATTTTAACAATTATTCAGGTAAGCTTGAGTTTAATACAAAAACTAAAAAATTAAAATCTGTTCAGGCCGTAATTAAGGCCAATTCCGTCGATACAAGACACGCTAAAAGGGATGGACATTTAAAAAGCCCTGATTTCTTTGATGTTCAAAGACACCCAAATCTTACCTTTAAGTCGACTAAAATAAGCCAAAAGGGCGATAATATTACCATCCAAGGCAATCTCACTATGAAGGGTGTAACCAAGAAAATCACCCTAAAGGGCAGTTTTAATGGTATGATAAAAGCCCACAAAGGTAAATTGCACTTAGGTTTTGAAGGAACAGGGACAATCAACCGCAAGGACTATGGTATGACTTGGAATAAAAAACTTGATGCAGGTGGTTTGTCTATTGGAGACGAGGTGACTCTCGTCTTAGAAATTGAAGCTATCGAGCAATAAGCAACTTATGGCCACAACTGCAAAAGATCTTATAAAATGGAGCAAGGGCCTGAGCATTCTATATGTTGAGGATGACCCAGCTTTACGAAAAAGCACCCACGATTTACTGGCAAATTTCTTTGACTCTATTGAACTTGCAGAAGATGGTGCTATAGGCCTACAAAAGGCTCAGGAGCGGGATTTTGATCTGATTATTACAGACATAAGAATGCCAAATATGGATGGCATTGAAATGAGTCGTGAGATCAAAAAGGTAGACTTTGAATTGCCCATTTTGGTTATATCCGCCCACGATGAAGCCAGCTACCTAATGGAATTAATCAATATTGGTGTCGATTCATTTCTTTCAAAACCCTTAGATTTAAAGATTTTACTCCCTACCTTACATCGGCTTTGCCACGGGATTAAGCTCAAAAAGCAAGAAAAACAATTCCAGGAAAAACTAGCCCAATTAAACAAGGATAAAGATAAATTTTTCTCTATTATTTCTCATGATTTAAAAAGTCCCTTCAATGGTATTATGGGGCTTTTAGAGCTACTTTCTGATGAAGATAACAGCTTTTCACCAGCTGAAGCCAATCAAGCTATAAACGAGATTTATCTAGCTTCAAAACGCTTTTATAGTCTTTTAGAAAACTTACTCGATTGGTCACGAATGCAGCAAGGCAAGGTTGAAACCCATGCTAAAAAAATTGCTCTTTCCGAACTCGCAGAAGACCGAGTTGACATTCTAAAAGCCTTTGCCAACCAAAAAACCATTACCTTAAGAAATACAATTCCTAATGATTTGATGGTTTTTGCAGACTCCTCAATGACTGGAAGTATTATCCACAACTTAATCAGCAATGGAATCAAGTTTACTCACAAAAGTGGCAAAATTATTATAGATGCGGTCGAACAGCCAGACCATGTACTCATTCGGATTACAGATTCAGGCGTAGGTATGAAGCCTGAAACCCTTGAAAAATTATTTCGCATCGACGTTTCCCAGAGTACCCCAGGAACTGACAATGAAAAGGGTACAGGTTTGGGCCTGCAACTATGTAAAGAAATGGTTGAGTTACAAGGCGGTATGATTGGCGTTGAAAGTGAACTGGGAAAGGGTAGTTGTTTTTTCTTTACCCTTCCTAAGGCTGCCTCTAAGGATTAGTCTTCATCCGCATTGGCAAGGTAAAGCTGATGGATGTCTTCGGCGCAGCCAATGAAAGCCGTTAAAACCTCACTGTCAAAATGCTCAGGCATTGTTCTACCGTCTCCTTTAGTTAAAATCTCCATTACCTCAGTATGTGATAAGGCTGGCTTATAAGACCTTTTCATCTTTAAAGCATCATACTGGTCACAAATATTGGTAATTCTAGCTTCTAAGGGGATTTCTTCTCCCTTTAATCCTTGTGGATACCCTGTCCCATCAAATCGCTCATGGTGACTTCTAGCAATGCGTTCTGCCATGAGAATCGATTCATCTTTACTGCCTTCTAGAATCTGGGCGCCCTTGAGTGAGTGAGACTTCATTACATTAAATTCTTCTAGGGTCAGTTTATCTGCTTTATGTAAAATAGAGTCCTTAACGCCGATCTTTCCAATATCATGCAAAGGAGCAGCGAAACCGATTAAAGAGCAATACTCAGGATCATGACCCAGTTCTTTTGCCAGACGTTTTGCAAAAATTCCGATCCGCATAATATGCTTACCTGTATCAGTATCTTTATATTCAGCGGCGGTACAAAGCCGTTCAACCAGTTCTTTTTTCGTTTCTTTTAAAAAAGACATGGTCTGTTGCAACTCGTAAGTCTTGGCCGTAACCATAGTTTCCAATTCACCACGGTACGCCTTTTCCAATCGTAAAAGCCTTAAAAAATGAACGGTTTTACCAATTGCAGACAAAAACTTTTTTAAATCTAATGGCTTGGCTATAAAGTTCGTTACACCCAGATCGATTAAATCAATCAAGTAACCTGATTCATCATGGGCTGAGGTAACAAGAATTACCTGATTGGATCTGATTTCTTTGATCTTTCTGATCATGTCCATTCCATGCAATTCAGGCATGTTTAAATCAGTAATTACCAAACTATATTTATTCGTCTTGTAAAAATCTAAGCCAACCTGGCCGTTTTCAGCGACGTCAATCTCTTCAAAAAAGCTAGAAAGAAGCTTTACTGTACTATTTCGCAAAGCTTCATCATCTTCTACATAGAGAACATTAAACCCTTTGCAGTCTTGGATCAGTTGTTTTAAATCTGTGTCAGACATTCTGTAATTCCTGTGTATCTATTTTTTTAGGCAAATGAATGGAAAATACAGCCCCTCCATCCCTATTTTTTACTTCTAACTTACCTTGGCAGTGTTTCTCGATAATGGTTTTAGACATATACAATCCCAAACCTGTTCCACGGGTACTGTGTTTTGTAGTAAAGTAGGGCTCAAAAACCTTTGGTAAAACATGGTCTTCAATTCCACCGCCATTATCAAACACTTCGATTGTCACCCTTGATTCCTCTTCAATACTGGCAATGGTCACACGGGGATTATCAACCTTACGCTCTTCTAATACATCTTGTGCATTCATTAAAATATTTAAGCAAACCTGCATTATTTCAGTGGAAAAAGAAACAATTTCCTCCTTAAAGTCAAATACCTTAACCAAGTCGATGGCGTGAGACTCATAGGACTTACCAACCATGTTGCAGACTTGGGTTAACATTTTATTGATATTAACTCGTTGTTCTTTTTTGTTTGGATTAAAAAAGTTTCTAAAATCGTTGATGGTGGTGCTTAAAAACTGAGCATGATCATTAATCTCATCTAAACTTTTACTAAAGTCATCCATATCGTAATTTTCCAATTCGATTTGGATCTTCATATTGCCTGATAGAGTGCTGACAGTCGATAAAGGCTGCCTCCACTGGTGGGCTATCATAGAAAGCATTTCCCCCATAGCAGCCATTTTTGACTGTTGGATCAGGAGTTTCTCCTGTTCTAATCTAGCGTCCACTTCGATTTTAACCACTCCTTCTAACTTTTGGTTTAGAGCGATCAGTTCTTTTTCAAAAAGGTGTCTTTTGGTGATGTTGAAGAGGATGGAAAAAATCATCATCTTATCCCCATACAAGAAAGAAACAGAGCGACACTCTAAAACTCGAATTTCTGAAGTGCTATTTTTGAGCGAAAAGTTTTTACAACGGAAATTCTGACCCATTTCGTTGGTGATTTCCCACCTTTTAGAAAGAGGGCCAGCATTTTCAGCAACAAAATCTTCCAGTTGGCTACCTATCAATTGTTCACCGTCTGTTTCCCCTATAAACTCTACAGCAGAGGGATTTGCCTCAACAATTTTTCGGGTCTCTGGGTCTTCTAATATCATCATAGCGCCATGATGATTAAACATATTGCGAAACTTATTTTCGCTGTTAATCATAGACTGGAATGCTTTTTTTCGCATGGAGATGTCTTCAATAATCCAAAGATTTAATCCTTCGGTATTATTGATGGGGGCCTTGATTATTCTTGCCCAAATATTTTCATGGTCTACCCCTACCTGCTCCAACTGAGCTTCACTTTCGAAAAGGTCTTCCCCTAGGTTTGAGGCGGAGATTTGCTCTTCATAGACCTTTTGGTCTTCTGGGTGCAAAAAGGGCAATATACCGTCTGTACCTATGATATGGTCCCTGGTTGTACTGAAAATATTTTCAATCTCTCTGTTGCAACGGTAGACTGTCCGCCCTTTCGTTAACATAAAACCTAACGGCGCATTCTCTAAAATAACCTCAAGTTCAGTTAAAGCCTGCTTTAAGCTAATTTGAGCCTCCCAACGGGCCGACATTTCGTCGGTTAATTTTTCATTGGCATAGGTCAGCTCTTGGGTACGTTTCTCTACCCTGATCTCAAGGTCGTCTTTAGCCGTTTTCAAAGCCCATTCGGCCTTTAGGCGTTCTTTGTTTTCCTCTTTAAGCTTTTTGGTGCGGTGTTCAACCTGACGCCTTAGAGTAACACTGGTTAAAACAAAGAAAAGAATCAAAAAAGCTAACCCACCGACAATATACATTACTACTTGCGGGTTTAAGGGGGCTTTTCTTTTGGGAAACCACTTTTTGTACAGTACTTGGTAGATACTATCGGGGTCGACCTTGTCCTCTTGTAAATGCTCGTCAATTTCCTTGCGAATGGCTTCAAATTTGCCCTTAGTAAAGGCAAAACCGACGCCTGTGGGGCTCAAGGATACAGCATTTCTCTCGGCAGCTAAGGGCTTACGTTGCGATTGGGCAAAGACACGAGTAATCAGCCCTGCATCAACCTCTTTGCTTTTAACTAGCTCTAAGATCTCTTCATAGGAATCAGCATAACGAATGGAGGGTTTATGATTCAGACTGTCACTGAATTGATAAATTTCTGTATAAAAGGGGCCTTCTTTGTTTACGGCTATTACTTTACCTTCGAGGTCTAAGATAGAATCTAAATTTAAACCCTCACGTAAAACGATTTGCCCCCAGTCGGCAACAATTCGCTCGTGAGTTAAGGTGAACCTTTCTTTAAACTCTGGCTTGTAGTCAACAGATAGTACCAAGTCCAACTGGCCTTTTTCTAAGCGGTTTAAAAGTTCTTCTCTACCACCAAATTCGAAGGTCAACTCCCATTCTTCCCTATCTCCTAAATACTGTAAGTACTCAACAAAAAAGCCTTTGGCTTTATCTCCGTCCCCTTGAAAACTTAAAGGATAGTATTCCGGTGCGCCAACTCGAAGTAAAGTACCCTTTTGGTCTGCGAATATGGGGGTAGACCAGAATAAACAAAGAGCTAAAATGTAATTAATAAATGGTTTCATAGGCCGTTGAGCAAGTTTTCTCTATATTAAATTACAATGAGGAAATGAGCAAAGGAATTGAGCATTTAGGGGTGGTGGTACTTTTCACCATTTAAAATAGAAAAGGCACGGTAGGTTTGTTCGGCGAGCAAAAGCCTGACCAATTGATGGGGAAAGGTTAAGGCTGATAGGCTTAAAGAATAGTTGCAGGCAGCCTTTACTTCTTCTGTTACGCCATAAGCGCCGCCAATTAAAAAGGAAAACTGTCTAAAGCCTTGCTCTTGCCACTTTAGTAAAATACTAGCAAAGCCTTCTGAAGACTGACTTTTTCCCTTATCATCTAAGAGAATTACAAAGTCACTTTTTTTAATGGCAGCCAATTGTCTTTTGGCTTCGTCCCTTTTAATCTCTTTAGAGCTTAAATTTTTGGCTTCTTTAATTATTTCCTCTGAAACGTCAGCATAGGGCTTAATCCTTTTCTGGTAATGCTTAACACCCTCCACAACCCAAGGGTCTTTGCTTTTACCTGTAAACAAAAAACGGACTTCCATATCTAACACACCTACTTACTTTACTCGGGGGAGACCATCATAAAGTTCATCAAAGTTTATATCTTCTCGTTTTTCTGGTAAAAGAAGATGTAAAATTACATCATTGTAGTCCATTAAAAGCCAAGAGCCTTCATTTCGTCCTTCAATACCAAAGGGTAAAATCCCTAAGTCTTTTAAGTCTAGATGCACCTTATCGGCGATACCACTCAAGTGAGAGGTACTGGTTCCTTGGGCCACAATTGAGTAGTCGCAAATAGAGCTTTGACCAGATAGATCAATAACATCAACTTCTTCTGCCTTGAGTGAATCAATGGATTCTAAAATAATTTCTAATAGTTTTTTACTGTCCTGCATCGTTTTACTGGTCTCTAAGTAAGCCTCAAGGGCTTTTGGGGGAATTAATCCCTGTTGTTTTAAGGTAGTAAAGTCTAAATCTCGAATAGAGCTAGAGCTTACTTCTGGTACTTCTCCATCAAACCACTCTATTCCGTCAACCTCAGTGTCTCTTAAGCTGGTTGTTTCACCCTTCCTAGGGATGATGATGAGTTTAGCGAGATCTAGTATTTCTTCTGTATTTTTCCATTTGGGAAAAAAACTATAACTGTCTTCACCTAAGATTAAATATAACTGATCACTTAAATTCTGGCTATGGAAGTATTCAATAGTTCGGTAGCTATAGCTAATATCCGCTTGATCCAACTCAAAAGTTGAAATCTTCACCTTTTTTAAGGGGGAAAAGGTTGCTTCCAGCATGGCCACACGAACTTTGGAGTCAAATTCTGGCTGTTTCGCTTTTAAAGGATTTTGAAAGGCCGGAACTACGATAACAGAATCGACAATCTTTTCTTTCAATAATGAGTTTACAATCTCAAAATGCCCGCAGTGAACCGGGTTAAAACTCCCACCAAAAATGCCTATTTTCATTCTACTTCCAGAAATCCCTTTTTTGGTGTTATTATTGCTTAGAGGTTACTAAAAATTGAACCCAGTTAGGATATAAGTCAAGATCCTTGTCACGTTTATTAAAAAGAGTTGCCATGTTGCCCTTTACACTTATTTCTAAAGTTTATGCCGTAAACTATGAGGTTGACGGCAGTATTTTTGGTCATGCGGAAACCTTTGACTACTACCCTCTTATAGCCTTTGTAGGCTTACTAGTATTTTTATGGTTGATCTTTGCCATTCGAAAGCTTTTTACAAAATACGTTCTGCAGCGAGATTTACGAGAATACCACAAAAAGAAAGCCGAAGCTAAGATGGACTCCATGATGGTTTCTGACTCAACTGCACAGGCTTTAGAGCTTTTTGCTGCTGAAAGTAACCAAGAACCTGATCAATTGTTAAATGATAATTCCCTTTTTGAGAAGTCAGTATCTGTATTTAAGAACAAATACCCAAAACACGAGGCTTTACAAGGTCTACACCAGATCCGTAGAGAGTTAGATTATACTTTCTCTAATCCTAAAATGACCTTTTTCGGCACCAATATGATTGAAAAAGGGCAAAAAATACGAGCCTACTTGACTGTAAAGGGAGAAACTCACTCGTTTTTAACCCATGTTATTCGTTCTTCTGAAAAGCAACTCTGGATTAAACCTCCAAAATTGAAGGGCAAATTTTTAAACCTTTCAAAATTTGCCGATGTATCCTTTAAAATTTACCGTTTAGGCGATACTGAGTATGGCTTTACATTGCCATTACAAATGCAAAAGGAAAAACCTGTTCCTGCGGTAATTTTAGGTCAAACCTCGGAACTAATTGATTTAAAGGACAGACCTATGTCCAAGGTTAAGGTCGCTTACCAAAGTAAAATTGTCTACTTGATACCTGAAGATACAGATGATCCCTTTTTAACAAAATACACAACAAAAGCCTGCCAATCAACAATCTCACAGATTTCCACGAACAAGATTAAAGTGGTCAGTGAAAAACTACCTGATGAAGTTGTTCCTGGTAGTTACGCTCTATTCAAACTAAAAGAAGCACAGGTTGATGAAAGAGTAAAAGGAAAGGTACTTAGTGTGGAACAAGATAGTAAGTATTATTATGTCGTTCTTTCCCTACTGGAACTTTCTGAAGCAGGAAGATTGAAATTGGAAAAGTTTATGCATAGCCATAGGGTGAAAGCGCAAGTTTCTGAGGAAACCAAGAGTTAAAAATATTATGAAATCCATTAAAAAAACACTATTAGGCCTTATTTTAATAGGCTTTGCCACCTCAGCCATGGCGGCAGATACCTTTTGGGCAGACGGCCAAAAGAAGATCTCACCAAGGCAAAACTATAACTTTGCCGATGCGCCATCCATTGGTTCACAGGGAGGCCAGAATACCTCTAGTTTAGTAGAAGGGAAATATTTTAGATACGTAGAAGAAGCCTTTACCTTAAGGGACGAGCAAGAATTTGAGAGGCTATATAAACTTTTTAGAGTCTCCTTTCCTGGTAGTTTGCGGCGACCTGAGATTGAAGAGTATCGCAGAAAGTTTTTTTATAATGAAAAATTAAAGGCATATTTACTCCTAGGGAATTCTGTAAAGTTAAAGCACGTCGACGCTAAAACAGAAAAAGACCTCTTTGAGATCTTCAAAAAACTCAAGCAAATTGCCATTGGCTCAGTTGAAATGGAAGTGGTTCAAGCTGGGGGCAAAAAGCTTTATCTATTTTCCAAGGGAACCAAAAAGGAAGGCTTTTTCTTCGAGACTACTCGGGGCCCTGTGGTGGAAAACCTAATCAATGTGATTTCAAAGGCTGCCAAGAAAAATAACCTCAAGCTTTATGTTTCAATGCCTGTGAGGACGTTTCCAGAGCTTTCTTTGCAGAAAAACTACATGTTAGATGAATCTTGGAATTTTTTGACCAATGACCTTCAAATGGGCAAAAAGCTAGACCTTTTTAATCCAGCAGGTAAAAACTACCTCCATAATTTGGTTAAGGATCTTGCAAAGAACAAAATTGATGGGATTATCTTCAAGTCAGATTTTACCTATTCTAAAAATGAAGGCTTTTCAAAGTACAATCGAGATATGTTCAGTGAAGATACAGGCATTGATATTCACTTTGATGAAATCTTTTCTGCATACCGCCGTAAAGACCGTGTATTTGGGATATTAACCCGTGAAGAGTACTTGGATATTGCCCAGTGGAAAGCAAGAGAAGTACAACAGGCATTGTGGGATTTGATAGCCTTTACAAAGAAACAAAATAAAGATCTAGAAGTGGGTTTGGAGGTATTTCCTGAAATGCTACTAGATGAAAATGTTTCTATTAAACATTATTCAACAAGTTTAGAAAACTTGAAAAACTTAGAAGTAGACTTCTTCAAACTTTCTTGGAGAGAACACAAGGCTCGCTCTAAACAAGATTTTCAAGACTACCATGATGCTCTGGTAGCCTTACGTGAAGCAACCCCAGTGACACGCGATATTATGCTGGATGTACCTTTGAATTTTAGGAACCAAAATATCATTTCCTTAAATGAAGAGATTGAAAGCCAGAAAGCCCTAACGCGGGATTTCCAAGGGTTACGCTTTGCCATTGGTACTCTTGACCGTTATGAACAAACGGATTTTTTACAATATCCAATGCAAGAGGTAAGAATCGTTGAATCAGAAGAGGACATTGTTCCTTCTGGAGTTGCCCCTATCACACCTGTTGAGTCCGATCCAGTTATCCCTGTGGCAACACCTCAGCCTAAAACAACGCCAGCGCCGCTAGCTCCTGTAGAGCCTGCTACGTAAAATCCATTAGGCTTGGGTATCAGTGGGTTTGACACCTAAAGAGGTACAAAAAAAAGCCCTATTGCTAATAAGATTAACTTAGCAATAGGGCTTTTTTGGGTTTAAAAGTTAAAGTATCCGTGGCTACAACATCTGATTCAATTCAAACATGGGCAACATAACAGAAATAGCTATAAAACCTACAGCAACGGCCATAGTTACAATCAACACAGGTTCAAGTAGGGCAACAGCGCTTTGTACTGTTTGAGCTACATCTTTTTCTAAGCCTACAGAAATCTGTTCTAACATATCTTCCAAAAGCCCCCCTTCTTCGCCAATACGAATCATTTGGACTAAGGAGGCTGGAAAAAGCTCTGTCTTTTTTAAGGCTTGAGAGAGGTCTAAGCCTTTTTTTGTGACATCCAACTGAACCTGTTCAAAGGCCAATTCGAATACAGGGCTGCCTGTGACCTTGGAAACTATATCCAAAGCGGGCTTTACAGCTACGCCGCTACTGAGAAGCACCCCCATTGTTTGGGCAAATCTAAAATGGTATACCTTCAGCAACAGACCACCCAAAACAGGAGTTTTGATGGCTAGTTGATTGATCTTTAGGGCTCCAGCAGGTGTTTTTTTGTAGACTTGGAAAAGAAAATAGCCAGCAGCTCCCAAAATAGCTAAAACCCACCAGGAACTCGAAACAATATCGCTTAAGGCCATTACGATTCTTGTAGGCAAGGGTAATTGTAAATCAAATTGAGCGAAAATAGGCGTGATTTTAGGCAAGATAAAGGTCAACATAAAGCCTACTATACCCAAACCCACAAAACTCATTACAATAGGGTAAATGAGGGCGTTCTGTAGCTTTCCCTTCAGCTCTTGACTGGCTTCTAAAAAGGCACCCAGTTTTTCCATGACTTGAGGCAACATTCCCCCAGATTCTCCAGCCTTAACCATTGCGACATACATTTTAGGGAAGAGTTCAGGGAAGCCCTCTATTGCAGTGGCAAAGGGGCTACCTTCTACAATCTTAGATTTGATTTCACTTAAAACATGTAAAAATTCAGGGTCTTTGGTCTCTTGGATTAGAATCTCTAAGGTCCTGTCATAGGGTACTGAAGCCTTCTGCAGAACAGAGAATTGCCGTGTAAAGCTGGCTATTACTTTGCTTGATACCTTTCCCTTATAGGGGGACTTAGTGGTGTTGTTTTTTTTGTTATTTTTCGAAAAGGAAGCCTTGAGATCGGTAATCATAAGGCCTTGCGCCTGCAACGCTTGCTTTGCGGCCTTTAGGTTGGCCGCATCAATTTTTCCCTTTTTGTTTTTACCTGTTGCATCAATTGCTTGATAGTTAAAAAGGGCCATATAGTAGTTTTTTTTTAAGTGGAAAAAAGCTTACAGAGTTTTGGAAAACTGCACCTTTGGGGCTTTTTTCCCCTTTAAGTAGGCATCAAATACCATGCAGATATTTCTTACCAGTAATTTACCAGGGTTAAAAATCTCGATATGATCATCAAATTGCTTTAAAAGACCATCCGCTTCCATATCAGGTAAAGATTTTAACTCTTCTGCAAAGTATTCTTTGAAATCTTTGCCGAATTCTTTTTTAAATTCATCGAAGCTCAAGTAAAAATGGCACATGAGTCTAAGAATTGTCCATTTTCTAATTTTATCATCTTCGGTTAGCTTAATACCCTTTGTACCTGTGACCCCGTTAACGTTAACCTTTTGCATATAAAGGTTAAGTTCCTTTTCATTTTGAACAAAAAACTCATCTGTTTCCCCAATTGAACTTACGCCAATACCGTAAAGATCCACCCCTGACTTTGGAGAATAGCCCATAAAGTTTCTATAGAGGGTTCTACCACGCTGGGCTTGTGTTAATTCATCGGTTACAAGGGCAAAATGATCCATGCCGATGTATTCGTATCCAGCTTCTGTAAAAAGTTCTATGGCTTTGAAAAAGATTGCTGTTTTCACCTTTTCATCTGGCAGAGTTTCCTCTTTAATCACTTTTTGATTGGGAATCTGAGCTGGTAAATAGGCAAAATTATAAAGGGCTAAGCGGTCGGGCCTCATCTCAATAACTTGCTGAATCGTTTTGGTAAAAGATTCTAAGGTTTGGAAGGGGAGTCCGTAAATTAGATCAAAATTGACACCCTTAAAACCCAATTCCTTGGCCTTCTTTAAGTGATCTTGTGTAATTTCAATAGTTTGAATGCGGTTTACCGCTTCTTGGGTTGCAGGATTAAAGTCCTGCACGCCCAAACTAATTCGGTTGAATCCTAGGCTACTTAAATGTTCTAATTGACCTTCACGAGTAGAGTTGGGATCAACTTCGATAGCAATTTCAGCGTCGGCTTCAAACTCAAATAGTTCTCTACATTTTTCAATGATGGCAGTGAATTCTTCATTGAGTAAGTAGGTAGGTGTTCCGCCGCCAAAGTGCATTTGCCGTAAAGTTCGTCCCTGTAAACCATAGTTTTTTAAAGATTCTAGTTCTTTTAACACATAATCCACATAACCGGTAACCTTGTCTTGGGTCCGAGTGATCATGGTGTTGCATCCACAATAGGCGCAGCGTTCTTTACAAAAGGGGATATGGAAATAGAGAGAAACAGGTTTATTTGAATCCTTTACTTCTTCAAACCAAGATTTTTGGGTTTCCACATCAACAGGCTCCCAAATGGGTGCTGTTGGATAAGAGGTATATCTTGGGCCACTTTTGGAGTATTTTTCAATGAGGGATTCTGAAATTAAATAGGGGTTGGTCATGGTAATTCGTATTCTTTAGTAATTTTGGATGGGAACAATTAGCTCCTGCAAGTTTTAGCAATATTATATCAGGGATCATTCAGGCAAGCTGTAATGAAAATAGCAGAAAAGAAATGCCTTTCAATATGCCCGTAGAATAGGTTTTTTTAAAGGCAGTGATGCAAGGGGGTGAATAATATTCTTATTTAAAACCAGGGCGGTTTTTAAGGGGGAATTGAGCTGACTTTGTAAAAAGTCAACTCAAAGTAGTCCTTTATAACATCATGAAGCACAAACCAAGAATAATGGTCGGTACTAATGCTGATAAAGCTAAGAAAAGTGGATTTACACCGCCTTCAAAGTAGCGAGACAAAATAGATTGTCCAGCTGGGTTCGGCGCGTTTGCAATTACTGTCAAACCACCACCTGTTACAGCACCGGCAACAACAGCATATTTTAAGCCATCACTGAAGCCAGGGACTAAACTAGCTAAGTAGGTTACAGCAGCATTATCGTTAAAGGCTGTAAGAACTGTAGCGCCTAACATTAGAGGAACTTCACCTAAACTACCTAAGATTGGGGCGATCCACCAAGCTTGCAAGCCACCGTGGATAACTAAGCCAGCAAGGAAAAAACCAACTAAAAGAGCAGGCTTTAAATCCAAACGATTTTGGTGATGCCCTGTTGCCTGTAAAAAGCCTAAAGCAAATAAGAATCCACCGATAAAGAGTACAGGGTGGTGAGCCGTTAACACGGTCCATGCTAAAAAGGTAACATGTGCACCTGTAATCCAAAGGGGTACAGGTTCTGTACGATCATCCCAAAGAGGACGAGTTTTATCTGCTTCTTGCACCACAGGGGCCTGCTGCTCAAGCAGCGCAAAGTCTTTTTTGAAGATAAAAAAGTAAAGGGTGTTAGAAAGAAGTATTCCAACTACAGCTTTCCAACCGAAGTGGGTTAGCATAAACATCATGTCCCAATTCCACTTGGTAGCAACCATCAATACTGGTGGCGCTGCGAAGTGAGTTAAGGTTCCACCAACAGAAATGTTCACAAAGAGTAAACCGATGGTAGCATAAGCAAAGCGCTTAGTAGGCTTTAAATGGTAGAATTGCTTGGTCAAAAGCAAAGCTGCAATGGTCATAGCAGCAGGCTCAGTGATAAAAGAGCCCAGTATTGGGGCAATAGTTAAAATAGTAAACCACCAAGCGGCAGGTGTACTTTTCCCTATTTTCGCAATCATACCAAGAAATTGCTTGGAAAGTTCGATGATAGGTCTAGTTGCCGCCAGGGTCATGATCACCACAATAAACATGGGCTCAGTGAAATTTACTGAATCAACATAGGATACGGCGGCACCAAAGCCAAATTTGGAAGCGATTAAACCCATTAAAACTAAGGTCCACATTCCAAAGACCACTTCCACTTCCCCAAGGAAGTGAAATAACTCGGCTTTAAAACTCACTTCTTTAATAGATTCACCATCATAACGATGCATGATTGAGTTATCGCCAATCTCTTTTTCATGTTCTTCCGCCCAGTGATGAGCAATAGATGTTAACTTTGCTGCAAAAAAGGTATGTAAAATAGCACAGGCAAAGATGATACTTGCCCAAAGGTTCAAGGGCTCGCTTTCCATACGGTGCGAAAGCTTTTCGGATACAGTATCCATATGGCTGTCGTGATAAGCTTCTAGACTTAAAGGAAACTGTAAATCAGCCGTACTACCACCACTAGCCCATAAAAGGCTAGGTATCATTAATAATGCCAAAAGTAGCAAAGTCTTTTTCATGAATTCTCCAACTAATTATTTATAATTCAAAGCAATATATCATTGAATTAAAAGTGTCTCAAGTCCTATTTTATATCGGATCAAATAAATTATTAAAAAAAGTAATTTTTTTCCTTGCACTAAAAAGAATACATTTGTACACTTTTCACATGTTCAGACAATTAAAAGGAGATGACAATGTGGGATAACGATAAAACAAAAGCAATTGAGGGAGCCCTTTCTCAAATAGACAAACAATTTGGCAAGGGTGCCATTATGCGCATGGATTCAGGCGCACAAATCAACGTACCTGTAACCTCTACAGGAATTATAGGCTTAGATATGGCCTTGGGGACAGGTGGTCTCCCAGTAGGACGTGTGATTGAAATTTACGGACGAGAGTCCTCCGGTAAAACTACCGTTGCCCTTCATGCTATTGCTGAAGTTCAAAAACAAGGTGGTGTGGCCGCTTTTGTGGATGCAGAGCACGCTCTAGATGTCTCCTATGCCCGTAGGCTAGGTGTTAATGTAGACGATTTACTCGTTTCTCAGCCAGATTATGGTGAACAAGCTTTAGAAATTACAGATATTCTTGCTCGTAGTGGCGGCGTTGATTTGATTGTTGTGGATTCTGTGGCTGCTTTAGTGCCTCGTGCAGAAATCAACGGTGAAATGGGTGACTCCCATATGGGCCTGCAAGCAAGACTGATGAGTCAGGCTTTAAGAAAACTTACAGGTACACTGTCTAAATCAAACTGTAGTATTATCTTTATTAACCAGTTACGTATGAAAATTGGTGTTGTTTATGGGAATCCAGAAACTACATCTGGTGGGAATGCCCTTAAATTCTATGCCTCAATTCGGCTAGATATCAGAAAGGCTTCTGACATCAAAAATGGAGATGAAGTTACAGGTGCACGTATTAGAGTAAAGGTAGTAAAAAATAAAATAGCGCCGCCTTTTAAAGTAGTGGAACTGGATATTTCCTTCGGTGAAGGCATCTCTAAACTGGGTAGTCTCTTAGACGTTGGGGTGGATGCTGGTATCGTGAAAAAGAGTGGAAGTTGGTATTCTTATGGGGAAGAGCGCATTGGCCAAGGACGTGAAAAATCCAAAGAGTATTTAACAGCCAACCCTAAAACATTAGATAAACTAGTCCAACAAATTCGTGTGCTTTCAGGATTTGAGGATGCAGGTGAAGGAAGTACCTTAATTGAGGGCGACCAGCCACAGGCATAAACCTGTTTGAAAACTTTTTTCTCTTTAGAAAAGCTTAGTCGGCTCTAATTTAATGTCAATCCCCTCCCCCTTGAGGCAACTCAAGGAGTTTATTGACTGGAGTCGGCTTAAGCACAAGAGAAGGTTTTACTAGAAGTACGATCGGCCTTAAGCTAGTAATAGCTTAAGGTTGTCTGGCCAGCCTCCCCACAGGGCTGGTCAGCTTCGCCCCCCAAAAAAAACTTAGTCCTCAGAGCCTATTTCCTCCCTATTTAACAAATTACTCTTAAGGTTACTTTTTTGAATTTCGCTAGATTACTTTTTAAAATTACTTAGATTGTTGGCTTTTCAAGGTGCAGTAAAATGCACTCCTTGTCTGTTAAGTGCCGAATCATCACCTCTCAAGCTAATATTTTATTAGGGCTTGATCTTTCTTTTAGGGCTGGTTAATATACAACGTTAGCACTCACTACCTTTGAGTGCTAGCAGAGAAATCTGGGAGATTTAGTCTCCCCAATCGAAAACTTATTTCATGGTAATACAATGAATATCAAACCTTTGCACGATCGTGTAATCGTAAAGCGCAAAGAAGCTGAAACCAAAACAGCCAGCGGCATTATCATCCCTGACACAGCAAAAGAAAAGCCTCAAGAAGGCGAAGTGATTGCAGTTGGTGCCGGTAAAAGAAGAGAAGACGGAACTATTATTGCTCTAGATGTGAAAGTTGGAGATCATGTTCTTTTCGAAAAATATTCTGGAAATGAAATCAAAATCGAAGGCCTAGAGTACATCCTAATGCGCGAAGAGCACATTTTAGGAATCATTCAAAGCTAATACCTCAAAAATAAAACAATAAACAAACAACAAGGATAAAGAATGGCAAAACAAATTAGTTTTGGCGAAATTAACCGAGCTGCTTTACTTGCAGGCGTCAACAAACTTGCTGACGTAGTAAAGGTTACTTTAGGGCCAAAGGGCAGAAACGTAGTAATTGAAAAATCTTTTGGTGCTCCAGTGATCACTAAAGATGGTGTTTCTGTAGCAAAAGAAGTTGAATTAGAAGACAAAATTGAGAACATGGGTGCTCAAATGGTTAAAGAAGTAGCCAGTAAGACCAGTGATACTGCTGGTGATGGTACTACTACTGCAACTGTTCTTGCCCAAGCTATCTTCCGTGAAGGTGTTAAAAATGTTGCTGCAGGCGCAAATCCAATGGATTTGAAGCGTGGTATTGATTTCGCTGTAACCTCAGCTGTTAACGCATTACATGACCTTTCAAGAGAAGTAAGCGACAACAAAGAAATTGCTCAGGTTGGTGCTATTTCAGCTAACAATGATGAGACTATCGGTACTATCATCGCTGAAGCTATGGATAAAGTTGGTAAAGACGGTGTAATTACTGTTGAAGAAGCCAAAGGTTTAGAGACAACTCTAGATGTTGTTGAAGGTATGCAATTCGACCGTGGTTACCTTTCACCTTACTTTGTTTCTGATCCAGATAGAATGGAAGCTGTTCTTAAAGACCCTTACATTATCTTAATTGAAAAGAAAGTAAGCAGCATGAAGGATATCCTTCCTGTACTTGAAGGCATCGCAAAAGAAGGCCGTCCTTTCTTGATCATCGCTGAAGATGTTGATGGTGAAGCCCTTGCAACTTTAGTTGTGAACAAGTTACGTGGAACACTAAACTGCTGTGCTGTTAAAGCCCCAGGATTTGGTGACAGAAGAAAAGCAATGCTCGAAGATATTGCAATGCTTACAGGCGGAGAAGTGATCTCTGAAGAGCGTGGAATGAAAGCGGAAGACGTTACTATGGCTCAGTTAGGAACTGCTAAGTCTATTGTTATTGATAAAGACAACTGTATCATCGTTGATGGTGCTGGAAGCTCTGATATTATCAAGCAACGTGTTAACCAGATTCGAACTCAAATCGAAGAAAGCTCAAGCGATTACGATAAAGAGAAGTTACAAGAAAGACTAGCCAAGTTGGTTGGTGGTGTAGCTATCATTAACGTTGGTGCAGCAACTGAAATCGAAATGAAAGAAAAGAAGGCTCGTGTTGAAGATGCATTGCATGCAACTCGTGCAGCTGTTGAAGAAGGAATTGTTCCTGGTGGCGGAACTGCTTTGATTCGTATTCAGGCGCAAGTTGAAGCCGTTGTGAACAAGCTTGAAGGTGACCAAAAAATTGGTGGTAACATCATTTTAAAAGTACTTGAAGAGCCATTACGTCAGATCGTTAAAAATTCAGGCCTTGAAGGTGCTGTGATTGTTAATAAGATCAAAGACTCAGATGTTAATATTGGGTTTGACGCTAAGAACGAAGTTTACACTGACATGTTTTCTGCTGGTATCATTGATCCTACTAAGGTGACAAGAAATGCCCTACAGAATGCTGCAAGTGTTTCAGGTCTATTGATCACTACAGAAGCCAGTATCTGCGATCTTCCAAGTGAAGATGGTGGCGGCATGCCTGCTCCTCCTATGGGCGGAATGGGTGGCATGGGCGGAATGGGTGGTATGATGTAACCTTTCGGTTACCACCTAATTTACCCGCAACTATATTAAGCCCTGTTAGATTTGAATTATCTCTAGCAGGGCTTTTTTTTTGACTAATTTACGAGAACATTGGAAATCTATGCCCAGTATTGCTGTTCACATCACTCCACCTTGGGAGAACTTTACTAAGAAAATTTTCGCCTCAAAGCTGCAGGATATCTTAGTCCAGTCCTTTGAAGTCCCAAAAAATGATCGACTCATTCGAATTACAGAGTACCATCCAGAAGACTTTTATCTTCCATTAAGCTTAGATAACTCCTATATTTTAATTGAAGTAACTCTTTTTCCAGGGCGAACTCTAGACCAAAAACGAAATTTCTACCAAGCTGTAAACCAGCTCATATCCGATTTAGGCCATAGTACTGAGGCCAGTAGAGTGATTATAAATGAAGTAGCACCTGAAAATTGGGGAATTCGCAGCGGACAGGCTGGGATTGATGTTATAAACAAAAAGAAATAGTAAATCTTAACCTAGGAACAATATGAGCCCATGGATCTGGCTAACCATTGCTATCACCACTGAAGTCATTGGAACCACTGCTTTGAAAGAGGCGGAAGGTTTTACTAAGTGGCTGCCTTCTTCAATTGTTGTCGTAGCCTATTCTTGCACATTCTACGCTCTTTCCATGACCCTAGAGGAAATGGAAATATCTACAGTTTACGCGATTTGGAGTGCCCTAGGCGTGGCCATAATCACAGTCATCGGGGTATTTTTCTATCAGGAATCTATGAACTGGATCAAGGCCGGGAGTCTCGCCCTTATTATTATAGGCGTTGTAGGCTTAAGACTGGCTTCTGACAGCGTAGCTTCTTAAGACATTAGAGCTTTGAGTTCGCTCAGAGTATCTACCATGATTTTACCAGCAACTTCAGGGCTGGTATCTAAAAACTCAGGATGAAAAGAAAGGCGAATTGATTCTTTGATGCGAGTGTCACTGAAACCCAAAGCCTTTAATGTAGAAGATAGTTTTTTTGTCCGGGCATTACAGGCACTGCCTGTTGACACCATTACGCCTTGCTGCCCCAAGTGATTTAAAGCCACTTCGCCAAGCAAACCCTTGAGCCATAAACTTACCACGTAGGGTGATTTATGGTCAGGCTCATAGGCTTCTACCCAGTCCAGTTGGCCTTGCAGGTAACCTAATAATTCTTTTACATAGGCCTCTACCTTCGCCTTTTGTTCGGCGGGATTAGCTAGGGCATTTTTTAGAGCAAAACCAAGAGAAAAAATCCCATTCACATTCTCAGTTCCGCTGCGTAACCCAAATTCTTGCCCACCGCCATTTTGCAGGGCCTTTAAGGCTAGATTTGAACCAAGAACTAAAAGACCGACACCAGATAGAGCTCTAAATTTATGACCACTTAAAGAAAGCAAATCGATGTGCTTTAAGTTTAAATGAATTTTGGTAAAGGCTTGGACTCCGTCCACATGAAAAAGCGTTTTTGGCGATTCTTGTTTGATCATCTGACCAATGTCATTCACCTGTTGAATAACCCCTGTTTCGCTATTCTGCGCTTGGATCGACACCAGCCTAGGTTTGGATTTTAGTCTTTCTTTTAAGTCGTGTAAGTCAATTTGACCTTCAGGGGTCAAGCTCAGTAGTTCCACATTGCTCCCAGCCTCTTGAAGAGACTTTGCAGCATTGGTTACGGCTGGATGTTCTAAAGGAGAGATTAAAATGGTACTAGGGGCAGTTACAACACCCTTTATGGCCATATTAATGGATTCAGTACCACCGCTACAGAAAAGAATGGCTTCTTTGGGAACAGAAAAATAATTGGAAAATTGGCTACGTACCCCTTCGATTACATCCTTAGCATTTTTACCCATGGGATGGGTGCTAGAAGGGTTGCCAATGGGTACAAGGTTCAGTTTAGCAAGGGCCGCCCAGAGTTTTTGATCAGGGGGCACAGTTGCAGCAGCGTCAAAGTAGATCATGCCTTTTGGCTGAGGTACTGGTAGGCGTTTTTAAAGATCTTCAGGCCTAAAGGCTCAGAATTCTCTTCTGGGTTACGGGACCAATGGGGGTGATTTGTCACATGATTATAGGCCTCGGGGTGAGGCATCAAACCAAATACATTGCCAGCCTCGTTGCTTAATCCTGCAACATTTTCCCATGACCCATTTGGGTTTGCAGGGTATTCTGCAGTAGAGTTTCCATCCTTGTCAGCATAGTACAAAGCAGCAAGATTTTTCTCTTTAATTTGATCTTGTGACTTTTGATCCTTCACAACAATCTTACCTTCACCGTGGCGAATGGGTAGATATAAGGACTCAACACCCTTTAAAAAGGGACTTGGATTATTTGGGTTTACAGCAAGATTAACCCAGCGGTCTTCAAAAAGTCCGTTAGAATTTTGGGTTAAAGATGCGGACTGACTGACCATGCATTCGTCATCAAAGGGAAGTAATCCCAATTTTACTAAAAACTGAAAACCATTGCAAATACCTAACACCAACTTGCCTGAAGCGACGTAGGCTTCTAAATCGGCTTTCAAATCAAATTCAGCTGCATACTTAAAGCGATTTACGCCAACTCTAGCGCTACCAAGGTAGTCTCCATCTAAAAAACCACCGATAAAGATAACAAGATCATAGTCACTTAAAGGGGTTTCACCTTTTAAGAAATCTAAAAGATGAACAATATCAACTTGTTCAGCGCCTGAAACTTCACAGGCATAAGCTGTTTCTCTCTCACAATTGAGGCCAAGACCAGAAAAAATTAGGGTTTTACTCATGGTTTCCTTTTACGTTGGTAATCTTATCTTTTTAAAGAAGTTTAAGCTCTTTGAAAAGCGGATACTTGACTTTGATTTATTCCAGCATGAAGATAAAAGGAAAAAACAAAATGAACCAGACCTTTACAAAACCGACAGTCAAAGAATTACAAAAGCTTTTTAAAGAGGCTACATCAGGCTGCGAAAGCCCAAGCCTTGAAAATCTAGCTTTCAGGAAAGAGTGCTACTTAAAAGTATTTACCAAGTTTTATGGCCCCTTTTGTAAGGGGATGGCGGCACAGGTTTTACTTTCTGAAAACTCATTTATCGAGCTTGAGGACTATGCCCGTTGGTTAGATGCTTGGATTTTGTTTTCTTGGGAATTTGTAAAAGAAGAAGAAGAGGCTGCAACCCAAGCTTTACAAAAAGAAACGAACCAAAAGCTAGATTATCTGTGCAAAAATCTCCCTTTAAAACAAAAGGCCTTTGACGACTTAGGTTTTCTCTTAAAATCTTCTGACCAATCGAAAGAAAAATTAGACGAGGCGGAATATAGTTATTATCAAACCCAGTTTCAAAAACTAGAAGTCGAAATCACCGATCTGAAAGCTCAAAAAAGCAAATTTGAACAGGTGGCCCCAGCCTTAAAAAAACACCCTAAAATTTGCAAAAAATCCCTGCCCTTTTGCATTTTCGCACGCGGCGGCTATGGCCGTGGAGAGCTTAGCTTTTCTAGCGATATAGACATTGGCTATGTTTTAGATATCGCTCTTTTAAGTGAGCTAGAATGTTTGATCTTACAAGAACTGATTAAGCGGTTAGAGGAGCTATTCCAAGTTGTTCCCCTAGATTTTGCTAGCCAGTACTTTGAGCTAAACGAAGATCTAAGCCGCTTTAAAGAAACGGAAAGCCTACATGCTATGCCCTCTGTTTTAGAGGGTAGAAAGCTCATTGGTGATTTGTCTAAACTCAAGGCCTTGAAGCTAGAGTTTCACTCGATTTTACCCATTGAAAAGATGTCACGCTTTTTAGTGAAGCAACAAAAAGAGCTGTCTCCCAGTAGCAATGAAACCTTTTATGTTAAAGAAGGATTTGGTGGCTTACGCCATTTAAACTATAGCCTTTGGTTGGCGCTAATTTTTTACAGGCCCTCTTCCGCTTCTTCTAAGACCTTGCTCAAGTTGTTGCAACAGGAGGGGTTTATTTCCAAAACAGAACTACAGAATCTCGTTGGAGCTCTGGAGTTCATCAATAACCTTAGAAATTTTATCGGCCTTTGGGAATACTACCAAACAGATCTAAACAAAATTGATTTCCCCAGCCAGCATTTAGGCAAAATGATTACTGTAGACTACCTCCAAGATACGGTCAGTATGGCCTTCTTGAAACTGAGCTCTCGTTTTACAACCATTGACGAGATGGACAGATACAGACTCTTTTCCATTAAAAAAATCAATCTTTTAAGTGAAGAGATTACAGAAAACCTCTTAAACCGTCGCAGTTACGATGAACTGACTTCCTTTCGGGTAATCAAGCATCTTGGCCGTAACCAAGTTATCTACTTTGCTTTACCTGGTTTTGAAGAGCCACAGGATATCAGTTATATTCACGGTGTTGATTTTGAAGCTCAAATTAAAGAGATCTTTAAAAGCTTTACTCCCATTTTTGAACTCTTTTTGTATTTGGCAAAAAAAGGAATCTTGCTTCATCCTAGAATCCTAGACGCCTTTTGCGCCCATGTTCCTAAGTTAATAGCAAAGGGGAAGAAGTTACCCCAAAAGGCTGCTCAGCAGTTTATCAAGCACCTTTTTACTTCTGAATATGCCGCTTCTGCCGTTGAGCAAATGCTGGAAATTGCAACGCCCTTAGGTTTTTCAGGGGAACACAAAAGCTTGCTCGGAATTTTACTGCCAGAAGTAGATAAAATGAGGTTTCTACTTAGAAACTTAAATGTTCACGATCACCCTCTTTGTGAACATAGCCTTCTGGCCTTAAAACAGTCTCAAATAGAATCAAGAAGATTTAGAGCCAGCGAAGCCCAACTCTGGACCTTCTTAGACAATGACGACCTTTTTGCCCTAAAATTCGCAACCTTTTTCCATGATGTTGGCAAGACGAATCCATATGTCGACCACGAACAACATGGTCCAAGTCTTTGTACGAAAATGTTGATGCGCCTTGGATGGGATGAAAATGACGACGTGTTAAACACCATCCGTTTGCTAGTGCGCCACCACCAATCGGTTGTCAGGTTTAGTCAGCTAGAAACCCACTTGGACCTAGGAATTGTAAAGTTTTTTGAATTAGCAGACCGCAGCCCGAGAAAGATGATACTGCTCTATCTAATTAATATATCGGACTTTAAATCTGTCAATGCCAACTTGCGAGATAAGGCTGGAAATTTAGAAAAGTTCTTTGAAAAAACTACGGATATTTTAATTGAATACCGCACAGGAAAGAGCGAAAAACCTCTCAGTACCATTGTAGAAGAATTTTTAGATTCGAAGGTTGATGATCTTAAAGACATTGTTTTTTATGAGCTGATTTTGCAAAGCTGCATCTTAAAAAGTCTGGACGAGTTTCTGTTAGAACCTTTAAAAACCATCAATCCTGAAGCCTTTAAAAAGCTAGAACCTAAAACCCAAATTTTAGGCAGAGCCATTCACTTTTTAGCTCTCTCCGAACTGGATAAAAAATCGTTAGAGAAACACAGACAAAGCTTCCATCAGGCCTTAAAAAGTACCATGACCTTTGAAGATGCAAAGGCCTTGCTTGCTGAATTGAGCCCTGTTCTAGACTGGTTTTTTAAGGCCACACCAAACAGGTATCTACTTTCTACCAGCCCAATGGCTATAGCTAGACAGGTGGTGGAGATGCAAAACTACAAAGAAAAGGAAATGCAGTTTACTCTGCTGAAAGGCCAAAAAGGCGAGTATGACACCCTCTTTTTCTATTCCACAAAAGATTTGTTTATCCACGCAAAAATTGCCTTTGTATTGGGCCAACTGGATATGAATATCGAATTAGGTAAGATCAACCAAGTTCACTATCTAGACGGAAAAATGGGCTATGTGGGCTTTTTAGAGTTTTCCCAAAAGAAAAACTCGAACCCCGTTGATATAAGTGAGCTGGAACATAGAATCGATCAATTGGTGTTACCAAGTCTGGACAAATCACCAAAAAAGAGTCAAGAAAAGACCAACATGCAAACGCGGTTTTTTATTGAACCGAACAAGGCTTACTTGGTAAAAGAATCCCAAGATAACGGCTTTGAACGAGTAAAAATAGAACAAAGAGCATTGAAGGTTTCTCTGTTCGATAGTTCATTTTGCTATTTTAAACTGATGAGCGCTTTGGCGCATTTTAAAATTAATCCTGCCCAAATTACTATTACTACCATTGGGCAGCAGATTATTGATTATTTTTACATTAGTGCTAATGAACAAAGAATTTTAGAATCTTCTGACTTTTTACAACTCTTACAAAACTTTTTACATTCAGATATTTCAAAGGAAATGAACTAATGAACCAAGCAAAACAAATCAATATTGGACTTTTCGGGGTTGGTGTTGTGGGCCAAGGTGTGATCGAGCAGCTTAGACAAAACGCAGAAATCATTTCTCAAAGAACAGGCTTAAACTTAAAAATCACCAAGGCCGTAACTAAGAACCCCAATAAAGAAAGAGCTGTCAGCCTAGATGGTATTTCTTTAAGTGGTGATCCTGATCATATTTTAAACGACCCTGATATCGATATTGTCTTAGAGTTGATCGGTGGCATTGAAGAAGCTGAGGTTATCGTAATTAAAGCCTTAAAGGACGGGAAATCCGTTGTTTCGGCAAACAAAGCCTTAATTGCTGAAAATGCAGATAACATATTTAAAACAGCCTATGATTCAAAGGGGTTGTTTGGATTTGAAGCTGCTGTTGCCGGTGGTATTCCCATCATTAGAGATATTAAAGAAGGTTTTTCAGGTGACGACATCACTGAGATCTCAGGGATCATCAATGGCACAGCCAATTATATCTTAACTCAGATGACAAAAGCGGGTAAAGACTTCGGGACTGCTCTTAAAGAAGCTCAAGATGCAGGATTTGCTGAGGCCGACCCCACCTACGATATTGAAGGCATTGACACCGCCCATAAACTCCTACTTTTAATGAAGATTGCCTTTAACGGCCGCTTTGAATTTAAAGAGCTTTATACTGAAGGCATTACAAAAATTGAATCCATTGATATCGCTGTGGCCGATGAATTTGGCTTTGTGATCAAGCTTTTAGGCAAGGCTGTTAACATAGACGGGAAATTCCAAGGTCGTGTTCACCCCTGTTTAGTGAGCAAAGAAAGCCTTATTTCAGGTGTAAATGGCGCTTTTAATGCTGTTGCACTAAAGGGTAATTTTGTTGGTGAAACCCTATCTTACGGCGCAGGAGCAGGGTCTCACCCCACTGCTTCCGCTGTTGTTTCTGATGTAATTGCTATCGCCAGACAACTGAAAGAGGGTATAGGTAACCTTGTACCTCCTCTTTCTGCTGAGTGGGAAAGCTTAAAACTACAGCAAATCCAGCCCATTTCAGAAACCGTGACACCTTACTACCTCCGCTTTGCTGTTACAGATCAAGTGGGTGTATTGGCTGAAATTACTAAAATTTTAGGTAACCATGGGATTTCTATTGAAGCCATGCAACAAAAAGATCGTTCCAGTAAAAATGGAGAAGCTGTAACAGTTGTAATTTTTACTCATCTAGCCAAAGAAGAAAATGTGTCTAAGGCTTTAAAGGAAATAGATGCATTGTCTTTTATTAAAGAGCAAACCAAACTGATTCGAATTGATCTTTAATTGAAGTTGGGCCAAAAAAGCTCATAAAATAACTAATTTAAAGGGTAAAAGGAAAAATAGATCACTTTTTCCTTGCTCCTTTCTATCGTTTGCTTCAAAATTTATTATTAATTTAAAAAAAGTGACAATGACTGAAGAACTACTGCCAATTGAAGAAAAACCTGTAAAACCCGCAATGGACGATTTTTTCTTCCATGCTGCCGATTTTATCTACAGAAAAAGAAAGCTATTTATTAACCTAGCTATCGCCATAATTGTTATCATCATAGCCGTTTATCTGGTTATCCAAGGTATTAAAAGAGCTGAAGTTAAAAGAGCAGAAGGCCTTTATGCTATCCAACAAAAAATGGCGGCTTCAGGTGGCAACAGTTTTAAGTTTTTAGAAGACCATGGCTCAGAGTTAAATGATTTTATTCTTGAGACACAAGGCACCCCTGAAGAAAAGATAGCCTTATTTGACCGTGCTAATCTTTTTTATGCTACAAATAAGTATACTGAAGCAGAAGCTGATTTAAACAAAATCATCGCTGAACTCAAACCTGAATCTGGTTTATTTCCTGTTGCAAACTTATTTTTGGCCAACATCTTGCGTGACCAAAACAAAGCTGAAGAAGCAATTGTTTTGCTTAAAAATGCTTTAAAGAAAAGACCGAGTGACATGATTTTAATTGAAATTGCTGAGACCTACTTTGGTCTTTCCAAATTCACAGAAGCCAAACAACATATCAACGACCTAAAAAGTCAATTTCCCAAAAGCCTCTATTTAGATAGGGCTGAACGTTTATTTAGCGCAATGTAGGAACCCCATGAACTACTTAAATTTTATTGAAGAGTACCTTGAGAAGCCTTCGATCAATCAATTTGAAAAGATCAATATTTTAGCTCACAGAGCTAAAGATCTTTATGCAGGTAAAACATGCCTAGCACCTGGGATGTCTAACAGAAAGCCAACTGCACAAGCACAAATTGAATTTTCACAGGGTTTACTAGAACCAAAGATTGAAAAGCAAATTGATGAAGCAGCTGTTGTAAAAGAAGACGACGAATAACCACTTCGGCAATGAATTTAACCTGAGTGCTAATCTCTCAGGTTTTAGTATTTACTATGCTACAGATTCCCTACCCCACGAGCTACTCTCGTAACCCTACAAAAAGAGTACAAATTGCCCACCTCAATGTTGGTGGCGACTCCCCCATTCTGATTCAGTCCATGCTGGTCAACCCAGCTAGCAAACCAGAACTGGCAATTACGGAAATAAAAAAACTCATTGAAGCAAACTGCGAACTCATTCGCTTAAGCCTCCCGACTCACAAAGAGTTAGAAGCCTCTTTTCACCTGAAAAAGCTGATGATCCAAGAAGGTTTATCTATTCCTTTAGTGGCGGATGTACATTTCAACCCCTCATTAGCTATAGATGCAGCTGAAATATTTGATAAGGTTCGCATCAATCCAGGTAACTTTGTCGATACGCCAAAGGGTAGCGGGAAACTCTTTAGTCCTGCTGATTTTCAAGGTGGAAGAGAAAAGCTACTAGAAGCCTTAAAGCCCTTAATAAAGAACTTAAAAAAATACAAAAGAGCTTTAAGAATCGGTGTAAATCAGGGTTCCCTGTCAGAAAGAATGATTTTCCAATTTGGCGATTCCCCCTTAGGCATGGTTGAGTCTGCTATTGAAGCCTGTGAGCTTTGCAGCCAATTGGACTATGACCAGATTATAATTTCTTTAAAATCCTCCAACCCTATCATAGTTAACCAAGCTTACCGCTTACTGGTGACCAAGCAAGACCCAAATCATAGATTCCCCTTGCATTTAGGGGTTACCGAAGCTGGAACTGGTAAAATTGCTCGGGTAAAAAGCCTTGTAGGAATCGGCACCTTGCTTCGTGATGGCATTGGGGACACCATTCGAGTTTCTTTAGCTGAAGATTCCCACCTGGAAATCCCTGTTGCGCAAGAAATAGTGAAGGCTTTAAACAAACCACAGGTATCTAGTTTGGACCTGCAAGGTGGCGACTTTAGTCATCCTTTGGGCGCTAGTCTTACAACTTTGGGAAATCACAGCTTAAATGACAGATCTATTTGCTCTGGGGCACCTGTTTTGGTTGGTTATGAATCAGACGAACCCCTTGAGGACGCCGATTTTACCTTTCAAAGACACCAAGACCAAATTCGAATCGCCGGAGAGTCCATTCCCATCCTCAAGGAGCTACCAAAAACCGCCATAAAAGCTTCACCTGGGAAAACCCTAGTACTTGACTCGAACCCAAGTTTATATTCCTTAAGGGCCTTTTTTAGAGACAATCCAAAGGACTTTGCCTTCGGTTTAATTGCTCCAGCTTTGCATGGGGATCTATTTGCTGAAACCGAATTTTCTAGCATGTTAACAGAAGGTTTCTTTGACTTTATCTTAGTCCCTAATTCCTTAAAGGAACAAGAAAAGGCAATACTAGAACTATACTTGCAAGCTGCAAGGGTTAAATCCTATGTGGCCGACTATATTGCCTGCCCCTCCTGCGGGCGGACTCTATTTGATTTGCAAAAAACCACAGAAATGATTCGTGCTAAAACCCTGCATTTGAAGGGAATAAAAATTGGCATAATGGGCTGTATTGTTAATGGGCCAGGGGAAATGGCCGATGCCCACTTTGGATATGTTGGCAGTGGACCAGGAAAAATTGACCTTTACTTTGGCCAGACACGTGTAAAGCGTGGCATTGATGAATCCTTGGCTGTGGAAGCCTTGATCGAGCTAATCAAAGAAAAAAACCAATGGTATGAAGCAAAATAAGCCTAAAAATTTATCTTTATTTTTCACTAGTCTTTTTTTGGTTTTCTCCATAGTCCACCTTGCACCCTCCCTTTCAGCCCAAAAGTTAGATATTTCTAACCAACCCTTAAGCGCAAATAGCCCTCTTTCAGGGACAAGGCAACTGAGCCTCAACCAAGAAACCAAATTGATCCAAATGGAGGCAAGCATCCTGTTAGCCTTTAAAAAATTCACTTCTGCCATTGAAAAAGAAAGCATTAAGGCCTACCAGCCGCTGATTCAGGCGATTTCCCTACTTAAAGCCAACAGGGAAGGCCAGATCAATGAAAATAGGAAGGATGAGTTTGTAGCCCTTTTATCTAAGGTGCAAGAGAACTTACATCAATTGGAAGAGGCTTTGCGGGCCTACGAGATCTACAAAAACTTGAATCCTAACCTCTATAACAGTCTCAGCCTAAGTCACAAGGACTGGACCCAAGTTTTAGTATTGAGACAAGAGGCCCTTAAGGCTCAAAAACTCTACATAAATACAGACAAATTGGTTTATTTGAACGAGAAGAAAGCAAAAACAAAAAAGGCTAAAATTTTAGCACGAAAGGCTTCAAAGAGATTGGATGGATCTTTAACAGCAATAAAGACAAAGGCTGCCACCTTGAAAAAACGCCTAAAGAGACGAACAGGCTACAGGGAAACCCCACTCCCCTAGGGGCAGAATTAACCCTTCGGTGGTGCGCTTAAGAACAATAACTTAGGGTTTTCAGACCAAGCTTGCTCCAACTCAAGAACCAGAAAGTGCAATAGTTTCTGAGTTTCATCTGCGTTCCAACTGCTTTCTGGTAGCAAATGGAGAAGGTGGTAAAGAGACTCATAAAAAATACGAATGTTCTTAGATGTTACAGGCATCTCATCATAATTCTGACCTGAACTTAGAACTGTCCGACTCAAAACACGACCTTCAACCTTTTCCGTAGATTTTTTAAAGAGTAAAATATAAGGGAATAGTTTACTTTTCGCAGGGTCAAAACCAACCTTAGGCATAACAAAGGTATCGCCTAAGGATATGAGGTAGGGGCCAAAGGTAAAGGCAATATAATGCTCTTTTAGGCTCTTTTTTTCTGGGTGAGAGTAACTCTTCATATGTTCGCTGTTCAGCAAACTTTTAAAAAGCGACTGGAATGTTACCAGCGCTTGCTCTAAGCGTTTTTCATCCTGTTTAAAAAGCAAGAGATTATAACTATAATCCTTTTTAGTGGCACCAAAAAATGGTCCACGAAACAAAACCTGACTCGTGGAAACCATGTTATATTTTTGCGCTGAGACTAAAACAGAAGGATTGGCTTTTTCTAAAAAGCTCTGCCTTACAGCATCTTGTTCCACAGTTTCGGTACTCACACCTTCGGTCACTTGGGGAGCAACTTCTTCTTTCTCTTCTTCCGATTTAAAAAAGCTCATTAAAAGTGCAAATAGCATCTTAAAGGGAGCAGTTGCTGTGGCGACTAATTTTTCACCGAAACTAAAAAAGGACTTCCATGTGCGTTTTATCAGGCTTCCTGCCGAAAGGGAGTCTACTTCATTAAACTCTTCTGCAACTTCTTCATGACCCAGTTTTTTGAAGGTATTTTCAACTTCCTTGATAACACCATTAAGATGGGTTGGGCTCAGTTGGTCAAAGAACCTGTTTCTCTTTTCTAAAACATGAGGCAAGTCAAATTCTTGTTCATCCCCCATAGCTTCAATAAGAGCTTTATCAGGCCTTAACTGTTTGTTTTGCAACAAGGAACCAGCTAAAATCAAGCTGACTTCGATTGGCTGAATATTATCAAACTTCCCTGGTTTTGTAAGCTTCTTCAAAAACTGCTTATTAAAGGCATTTCTTTTAGAAGCATAGTTAAATAGGGTTTCATGAGACTGAAAAAATGCGATAAACTCTAGTAATTGTAACCTTAAAGCAGCAGGGTCCTCAATCATATGATTAGGGTCATCATGGGCTGTTTTAGTATTAAAAATAGGATTCTTTTTGATAATGGCAATAACGATAGCCACTGGTGAATCATAACCTTCAAAACTGGCTATATATTTTTTTTGAAAAAATTCAAGGTACAATTTTGCGATTTCATCGACAAAAGCAAAGAGCCTACCTCGTTCCACTTGAATGTTTTCGGCGTCAAAGAGTTTTTCGTTGGATGTTAAAACATCAATGTTTTTTCGAATGCTTAAAAAGGTAGGCCGAATGAAGTTTGCAACTGCAATTTGCTGGTCTTTCCCTTCTAACAAAAACAAAGGGGCTATCAGCTTACCTAAGGATATGGGGCTTTGGAATAGATTAACCGTTTCTAATATAAAAAACCGCTTTAAGGGGAGTAAATGATTCAGTTTACGAATCATTTCTTCTAAAACCTGTTTGATCAATTTGAAATTTTCAGGTCCCACCAAGTCACGGTGTTCATCTTTTAAAAAAATATTTAAACTGGTGAAGCTAATAGGTTTGCATTCTTCAACCAGTTGTAAAAGACCTTTTTCCTGATAATTAAAACTCTGGGCAAGCTGGTCACGATAAAACTTATCGGCAGCTTTTCGAAGGTAGAGATGTTTAGAAAAGTCAATTTCTTGCAGATTGGCTGGCATAATAGATGACTTTTTATTTAGGCTTGGGAGAATTTTTGTTTGAAGTCAATATATAATAAGAGCCACGTAAAATCAATGGAACAACCATAGATTCGCTGTGGCTCTTATAAAAAAACGAATAGGCTGATACACTAGCCCATTAGGTCGTCAAATTCAAATTCAAAAGAGTTTTTATGTTTAGCTTCTTCTGAGGCTAAAAAATTAAAAAGCTCTATAAGCTCAGGGTCTTCGACCCTTGTGCTTAAATCTTGATATAATTTTAAGGCCGCTTGTTCCATCTTCATCCCTAAGGCAAGGGCTTCAGCATAGCTTAAATCGGTCTTTGAAGCGTCAATTTCCACAATATAGTCAGAGATCTTTAGATCATCATCAGGGTGGATCTTCTTTTTTACAGGAAGTTGTCCCTTTTGGCCTATAGATTCCAATTTTTTCTTGTGTCCAATTTCTTGGGCGCTTAACTCTGCAAAAATCTTCTTGATTTCTGGAGAGGTAACCTGATCTGCCAACTTTTTATAGTTGTCAGCAGAACTTTGCTCTAAAGTAATTGCATACTCGATTATTGCATCAAAGTCTGAACTAGACATTACAGCCCCTTTTGAGAAATAAGATTAGAAAAGGCTAGAGTCCAGCTGTCATCAGCTAGATCAACCATTTTCGGACTTAGGCCTGTATCACTAAGTCGCCCTTTCTTAGTAAATGAATCTTTCAATTCACTAACAGTGGAGCTTAACTCAGTTTGCATAGCGTCCAAATCACCGAGTGATGAATTGCCAGTGATGGCAGCCATCATGCTTAAAGGGCCAGAACCATTTGCCACAATATCACTTTCCAAGCGACCCAATTGACCACCGTCATTTAGGAAGCTACCTGTTCTTCGCAAGTTGCTAGAAAGTGGTAAGTTAACATCTGCACTGCCTTCTGCATTAACAGTAAGGGAGATGGTTTTTGTTTTTGTCGCTTCAATATCGTAACCAAGAGAAACAATCAAATCCACTCCACCACCTGCAAAAGGCTTAGCCCCAAGTTTTTCCATTAAGGAAATATTGGCACTAGCTTCAATTTTAGAAAATGGCTTGTCGCTTGATTTTTTCGGATCACCTGGCATGTAGTAAAGATTTCCACCTTTAACCATCTTAGATGCAGCATAAAGCTCTTCTACAGTCATACTTGGAGACACAACCACAGAAACCTTAGCTGATATACTATAAAGCTCAGCAGCTTTCGTAACCTGTGCAGAATCGGCTTCAGCGGCTTCACCTGTTATAGAATCTCGAAGTTGAAACTGGAATCTACCATCCCGACAAATAACACCGCTATTTACAGAGTCTTCCACCACAGATTCAATCTTGGTAAAGACGCCATCTTTGGAGTGAACTTTAAGGGCACAACCTTTGGTACAACTTGTACAGGTAGTAATGGCTTTTGAAGTTTTCCAAGGACCGCATTCCTTGCCAAGGTTTAATGCCATAGCGCCTGTTGGGCAAACATCGTGGCACATACCACAGGCGTCGCAGCCAACATCTTGCAAGGCGTCACCAAAGGCAGGGACGATTTTAGTAAAGAAACCTCTATTTTCCAATGCTAGAGCAGAAATTCCTCTTAACTCGTCGCAAACTCTTACACAAGAGCCACAGGTGATACACTTGTCAGCTTCGATCTGGATCAAAGGATGACGCTTGTCTTCAGCATAATCTCGCTTACGACCTGCGTAGGTCTTCTCTGATGCATCATACTCAGTTGAGTAATCACGTAAATCACAAGAGAACCGAGCATTACAACCACACTCAATACAACGTGAGGATTCGGCAAGGGCAGTCGCCTCATCAAAACCAATATTAATTGGATCGTAACCACCGTTGGCCATGCGAACATCGGCTGGTAATGTTGTCTCAAGGCTACGTTTTTTGTGTTCCCAACGAGGTGAAAAGTCTTCTGATTTCAAATCAGCTAACCAACCACGGCTAATTTCGTAAGGACGTTTAATTTCAATAGGTGCACCCATTAAGAAAAGGTCAATGGCCTTAGCGGCATGCTTCCCTTCACCAATAGCACGAATCACCGTGTCTGGGCCAAAAGCGCAGTCACCAGCAGCAAAAACACCCTTAACAGTGGTGGTTTTTACTTTTTCATCGTAAACAAAAGTGCTCCACTTGGTTACTTCTGGCTTTTCTTTTTCATTTTCGATGCATGACATATCAGGATCTTGCCCAATAGCAGAAATGATCAAATCAAAAGAAAGGTCTTGCTCACTGCCTTCAACAGGCACTGGGCGACGTCTACCAGAGGCATCGGGCTCACCCAATTCCATGGTGATCACAGTTAAGCCAACGGCCTGGCCATCTTTATCGATCACAGCTGTTGGAGCAGTCAAAATTTTGAACTCTACGCCTTCACCAATGGTTTCGTCCTGCTCATGTTGTAGAGCTGGCATTTCCTCTTGGGTTCTGCGGTAAAGTAATGTTGTCTTGTATCCTGCACGGACAGCAACACGAGCACAATCCATAGCGGTATCTCCACCGCCGATCACACAAGCTGTCTCGCCTTTTTTCTCGTGACGCTTTAAAACAACGTCGCCTAAGAAATCAACACCACCGACAACACCGGGAAGGTCTTCATTATCAACCCACATTTTTTTAGACTTAAAGGCACCAATGGCCAATAAAACGGCATCGGCACCACCAGCCTTAAGGCTTTCAATGGTAAAATCACGGCCTAATTTGCTGTTCATTTTGATATTCATACCTAAGTCAGTAATGGCTTTGATCTCATTATCTAACTTGTCCCAAGGTAGACGGAAACTAGGAATTCCATAGCGAGTCATACCACCAAGTTCCGGCATCATATCATAAAGATCAACGGCGTGACCTGTTTGGCGAAGCTTGTATGCAGCGGTTAGACCAGCAGGTCCACCACCAACAATAGCAACACGTTTGCCTGTATCCTTGCCAACTGGTGGCAAATAAGCACCTTGGTCCAATTCGTACTCACTGGCAAAACGCTTCAGAGGATTAATGGCAACAGCCTGTCCATCCACTAAAGTTCTGCGACACTGTGACTCACAAGGGTGAGGGCAAATACGTCCACAAACAACAGGTAATGGGTTCTGCTCTTTAATTAGCTTCGTAGCTGCGGCATAATTCCCGTTGGAAATATGGGCAATATATCCTTGGATATCCACGTTACTAGGGCATTTTGATTCACAGGGCGCAATACAATCACCAGCGTGGTCACTTAGAACTAAATCTAAGCTCATCTTTCTGGTCGCTTGTACCTTGTCGGAATCAGTTTGGATCTTCATGCCTTCAGCAACTTTCGTGCTACAGGCAGGAGTCATTCCTCTAGCGCCTTCAACTTCAACTACACATAGAAAACAACTAGTGTAGGGCTTTAGGCGTTCGTCATAACAAAATGTTGGGATTTTGTTGCCATTGGCTTCTGCTGCTTGCCTAATGGTCATATCAGCGGAAACTTTAACTTCCTTCCCATTTAAAATAATATTTACGTCTTGGCTCATTGTTCGTCCCTTTCCTTTAATTATTCAACTAAGATGCAGTCAGGCTTACAAACCTCGACGCACATTGAGCAGTTAATACATTTATCCATGTCAATGGAGTAACTTCCTTCAACTTTCTTTTGACCAGTGATAGCATCGGTCGGGCAAGCTACATCACAGAGTGAGCAACCAGTACAGTCTGCTTGGATCACTACGTGAGTGATCAATGCTTTACAAACGGCAGCCGGGCAACGTTGGTCTTTGATGTGGGCTATATACTCGTCTTTAAAGTACTTCAGCGTTGTCAAAACTGGGTTTGGTGCTGTTCCGCCTAGGGCGCAAAGGCTAGAAGTCATTACCTGTCTAGATAGTACATCAAGAGTGTCAATATCTTCCATAGTCCCCTTACCTTCTGTAATCCGGTCTAGAATCTCTTGGATTCGCAAGGTTCCGATTCGGCAAAAGGTACATTTCCCACAAGATTCGAGGTGGTTAAATTCCATAAAGAATTTAGCCAGATCGACCATGCAAGTTTTTTCGTCCATTACAATCATCCCACCAGAGCCCATAATGGCGCCAGTTGCGTTGATTGCAGCATACTCGATTGGAGTATCAAACAATTCAGCGGGGATAACACCACCAGAGGGGCCACCGAGCTGAACGGCTTTAATTGGGTATTTCGAAGAACTACCACCGCCTATATCATACAAAACTTCGCGAATCGTAGTTCCCATAGGAACTTCTACTAGTCCACCACGTTTGATTGTACCAGCTAAAGCAAACACCTTGGTTCCTTTAGAGTCATCGGTTCCGTAAGCGGAATAAGCGGCACCACCGTTGTTGATAATCCAAGGGATGTTACTTAAGGTCTCAACGTTGTTCACGTTAGTCGGCATATCAAATAGACCTTTAATCGCAGGATATGGAGGTCGTAAACGAGGCATACCTCGTTCCCCTTCAATACTTGCCATTAGGGCTGTTTCTTCACCACAAACAAAAGCACCAGCGCCCTCTTTAATCTTAATGTGAAAACACATGTCAGAACCTAGGATATTATCACCTAAAAGGTTAGCGGCCATGGCATCGTCAATGGCTGTTTGAAAGTTTTTCAGTGCCAAAGGGTACTCTGCTCTAATATAGGCATAACCCTTAGTAGCGCCAATTGCATAGGCTGCAACAAGCATCCCTTCAATCACATTATGTGGGTCACCCTCTAGTAAAGAGCGATCCATAAAGGCACCTGGATCACCTTCATCACCATTTAAAATCAAATATTTTTGTGCACCAGGGGCATTTTTTGCAAATGTCCACTTCATGCTAGCAGGAGCACCTGCACCACCTCGACCACGAACCCCTGAAGACTTAACTTCATTGATTACGTCATCTTGGCTCATGCCTGTAGATAAAATTTTTGAAATTGCCTTATAACCATCTCTAGCTTGGGCCTGCTCTAAGGAGGTTGGGTCAAGTTCACCTACATTTCTAAGGGCAATTCGTGTTTGACCTTTAATGTAACTTGCATTGTCATTTTCCTTGTCCGTAGGCGATGAGATAACATTTTCTTCTGGCAGCTCACCATCTTCAGTGTGGTACTTAACAATCTTGGCAACGGTCTTTTTGTCTACGTTACCATAGGTATAAGAATCACCTTTTGCATCTTTAATTTCAGTGATAACTTCCATGTGGCACATCCCTAAGCAACTTACGCTGCGGATATTGGCCCCAGGAATGGCTTCGGCAAAAGCCTCCATCACCTCTTTTGAACCTGCTGCTATTCCGCAAGTTCCTTCTCCAACAATAATTTCTAAGCCTTGTGCGTTCATATTCAACGCTCCTATTTAAGTTGTTTTTCAGGCTTAGCTAGCTCTTCACCGACTTGGCGAGCATGCTTTCTTAATGCCTTTTGGGACATAGCCCCGTTTATATTTCCGTGCATAGTATCATCAATTACAATCAAAGGTGCTTGTGAGCAGCAGCCTACACAGGCTACATCTTGAATTGTATAAGAACCAGTAGATGCAGTGTCTTCAGCGTCATCGTGCATATTTAATTGGAAACGTAATGACGTATTTAGTCGATCTGCACCTGTTACGTGGCAAGCAGTTCCGTGGCAGACCTTAATTAAGTGTCTCCCAACGGGTTTCATACGAAACTGTGCGTAAAAGGTTGCCACGCCATAAAGTTGACGTCCAGTTACCTCAGTGTTTTCAATAATAATGTCCATGGCCTTTCTAGGTAAATAGCCATATTGATTCTGCACAGCCTGCAATAATGGTACTGTAGCTGATTGATCGCCTCCGATAGAATCGATCCAACCCTGTACTAATTGCGGCTCTACTACTGCCTCAAGTGATTCATTTGCCATCTGTTTTCTTCCTTTTATCCAAGCCTTTTCCCAATTGTGGGTTGACTCTGGATGTTTTAATAACAAAAAAATGAGTTTTTTTTGTCTTAAATTCAAATGTCTGCTTTATTTTTTAAAGCCTGTCATCGGTACCATGGATTAGGTAATTAGACAATAGGGTTCTTTCGCATCAACGGAAACTATATCCCCTTCGGGAAGGATATATGCCGATAATCGTTTGCCGTAAACACAACCTGTATCAAGGCCTATCACATTTTCTTTATTAATGCCTTCTAAAGCTGCCCAATGACCAAAGATAATTTTTTCTTTTTTTTTGTACAATTCAAACCAAGGTGGATCCGAATTATTCCATAATTCTTCCTTCTTTCCATTCCATTTTCCGCCCCAAGTTCGAATGTTGGTTAAAATAAAGGGATCTGTTTCTTCAGGAGTTAGATCAGGGACTAAACCAGCATGAACCATTAAAAATTCTTCCTCTCTGTGAAAAAAGGGCCATGTTTGGATTGTCTTTAAATAGGGCTCAAAGGAATCCCCCCAATGGTGTTTAAACTGAGAAATCCATTTTTTACTTACCTCAGCTCCATTAGCGTCACGAATCAAATGATATTCATGGTTCCCTAGGACCGCTGTGCCTTTTAACTCCATAAATAGATTAAAACAGGCTTGGGAGTCTGGGCCTTTATTAATTAAATCACCTACTTGGAAGAGTTTATCGACGCCACTGCGAAAACCTACTTTTTCTAAAAGGAGCTTAAATTCAGTGATACAACCGTGAATATCTCCAATAATAACCTTGCGCATCTTAAAACACTCTGCTTAAATGGATTTATATACTTTTTACTATTTTAATAGGCTAACTTACCGACTTAGATTAAAAAGTAGTGTAATCATTATGAAGATCAAACTATTGATTGGCAAGTAAAGAGCAAGACATGAATCAGACCACTAGTACCCGAGACCGCGTTTTAGAATTTATAAAAAAAGAAGGCTCTGTCTCAGTAAAAACCCTAACTCAGGAAATAGGTATTACACCTATGGCCATAAGGGGGCATTTAACCAAGTTAGAAAAAGAAGAATTGATTGAGGTACAAAATGTACGTCAAAAATTAGGCCGTCCGTTGCAGGTATTTGCTCTGACTCCCAAAGGCGAAAATTCCTTTCCTAAATCATACGATACCTTTGCCCTTGATTTAATTAGCGATATTAAAGCCTTAGACGGCGGTGAGACCTTCCAGAAGGTCATTGCAAAACGAGAAGAACGTTTAGAAGAAGCCTTGAACAATGTACTTAAAGGCGCAAAGACTCCAGATGAAAAACTTAAGCTTTATGTTGCTGAAATTGAAACTCAAGGGACTATGCCCCAGCTCACTAAGCTAGCTGACAATAAATTTAGCCTGAGCGTTTCTAACTGTGCAATTTTTAATATAGCCTCAGAACATAAATTCTGTTGCGATAGTGAGATTAAAGTTCTAATTAAACTCTTCCCTGAAGCCAAAATCACTAGAGACCAAAGCACAGATGGCTCTGTTAAGGGTTGTGCTTACCTGTTTATCTTTTAGTATTTTGTTTTCGGACAATTTGTTTACATTACATAAAAGCTCCCTTGCAGCCTGAATCACAAACCTTCGTCTACCGCTATAATTACGAGCCTCGTAGCCTCCAGTCCTTTATCTCTGATAGATACATCAAAGACCCTGTTAAACTTGCCGACACCTTGGAAAATCGAATTTCCATTGGCGGTGTTAAGGTTGATGCTAACTACCAACTACAAACAGGTGACGAAATTCACTATATTCATTTGCGTAGTGATGAAATTGAAGTTGTTCCTAAGCTAAAGGTAATTTACGAAGACGATGAATTACTGGCCATCTCTAAGCCAAACTTTTTACCTGTTACCCCATCGGGTCGTTTTTACTTTAATGCATTGGCAGTTGCTGCCAAGGAAATATTTGGCAATGAAGTTTTAAACCCCTTGCACCGCCTAGACATTGAAACTAGCGGAGTGTTACTTTTTGGCAAAAGCAAAAAAGCCAACCGAGCGTTTCAGCCATTATTTGCCGAAAAAACCATGGAAAAACGCTATTTAGCGCTTGTTTTTGGCCACCCAGAACCCCAGACAATTGTTGGTAACTTAGGGCAAAATCGTGACTCAAAAATTCACACCAGAAAATACCTATTTGAAGCCGCCAAGCCGAAGACCCACAGTGAGCTTTTGAGTGTCGAAAAAATCGGCGATTACAGCCTTGTGATCTTAGAGCCTGTAACAGGAAAAACCAACCAACTGCGTGCCCACATGTCTGCCATTGGCCACTCTATTGTTGGGGACAAAAAATACTATCCCGACGAAGAAGTTTATCTTGATTGGTATGACCACAGAGACTTAAGCCGCATTCTGCCTCAAGTTAAGTTGGAACGTCAGGCCCTACATTGCCACTCCATGAGCTTTACCCACCCCTTTAGCGGTGAGGCTATGACCATTACAGATGACCTGGATGTAAGAGCTCTGTGGACCAAAGAACTTAATATCTAGTTTAAAACCAAAGGTAACCCAATGAGAATTGTTGTAAGATACGCAGAAATCGCCCTTAAAGGGGGAAATCGTATTCATTTTGAAAAGCAGTTAGCCGAAAATATTCGCAGACACCTAAAACACGTTGATATCCCTTCTAAAGTCATACGCTTTTATGGCCGAATGGTGGTGGAAAATGAAGGTGAAGAAAATAAGGTTATCGAAGTTTTAAAGCATATCCCAGGCATTGCAAATTTCAGCCTAACAATAGAATCAACCCATGATATCAAAGAAATGGGTAAGGTTGGATTAGAGTTACTAAAGGAAAAATTAGGTGAAGACGCAAGCCCTACAACCTTTAAGGTGGAAGCCAGAAGGGCAGACAAAAAGCACCCTTTAAAATCCTTTGAAATTGCTCGTGAAGTTGGAGCTGAGGTCTTACCTCATTTTCCACAACTAAATGTTGACCTTAATAAGCCTGAATTGGTGTTAGGTGTTGAGGTTTGGGAAGGTGGAAAATCCATTTTATTTTTAGATAAAATCGAAGGTCAAGGTGGATTGCCAGTGGGGTCTGCCTCCAATGTAATCAGTCTAATTTCAGGCGGTATTGACAGCCCTGTTTCTAGCTGGATGATGATGAAACGTGGTTGTAAGACAGTTTTTTTAACCTTCCAAAGCTACCCTTTCACCACGGAAGAGGCTAAACAGAAGGTCATCGACCTAGTAGAAAAGCTAAGTCGCTATCAGCCCTATTCTACTTTGATTGTAGCCCCTTTTGCCCATATCCAAAAGGAAATCCAACAGAAATCAAACGAACGCAATCGGACCTTGCTTTACAGAAGAATGATGTACAAAATCGCAGAGGCTATTAAAGATCAATATAAGGTCAAGGCCTATGTAACAGGCGAGGCGGTTGGCCAAGTAGCAAGCCAGACCATTGAAAATATTGCCTGCACAGAAGAGGCTGCAACTGTGCCAGTTATTCGGCCTTTGATTGGAATGGAAAAGGCAGAAATCATTAAGCTTTCGCAGTCTATCGGTACTTACCAAATTTCCATTCAGCCCTATGATGATTGCTGCACCGTGTTTCAGCCTAGAAAGCCTGAAACCAAAGGACGTGTCAAAGATTTGGTAGCTGATAATGAGATGCTAGACCAAGAGCCCTTGATCAAAGAATCAATAGAGAATTTAGAGATCTTTCATTTCAAAAACTCCATTACCTCTAAATTCTGGAATTAAGGTTTTACTAGAACTGGCCCTAAATGATTGGGTCAGGGCTAGGCAAAATGGAATCTAAAAAGAGCACTTTGGGGTTGGTAATGATGTCGTGCAAGTTGTTATTCTTCCCGTAGAATATGGGGTGAACTGCGAGTCTATTAAACAAATCCCTTTGGTCAGGATTAAAAAAGCTGTGCTTCTTTTCTGCAAAAAACAATTCCACTAAGCCACTTAGAGGGATTAACTTGGCAGATTTCGCAATTTGAAAGGCTTGCAAGCCAGTGGAATCTTCTCTCTCTAAGGTCAACTCGACTACAAATCCACCTTCAGTTAGACGTCTTAGTATATAGGACAGTCTGTTTTGATGTATCCCAAGCAAAAACTGCAATCGCTCCGTATCTAATGCCTTTTCTCCTAACTCAAAATTCTGAGCCAAGCAGGTTAAAACCTCCACAGAGTTGCAAAGTGTAGATTCATCATTGTAAAGATTTTCTGTGAATTTGAATTCAGTACCAGAATGGTTCTGATGAATAAAGGCAATAGCCGCACCTGATAAGACCACTAGCCAAAGGGTAAAGATCCAAAGCAAAACAATAGGAAAGGTTACCAAGGGGCCATAGATAACACCTAAGGTATTGATCTTTAAAAAGTAGTAACCTAAGGCTGTGTTAGATATTTGGATCACTACAGAGGCAAACAAACTCCCCCAAACAGCAGAAGCAAAACGAACTTGCGTATTTGGGATGTAATAGTAAAGCACCAATAAACCGACCAGGGAAACTAAAACCGGGATCAATTGGGTGATCAAGGCCTTAATTAAAGGGTGATTGATTACATCGTTGTAGTAAGGCAGAGTCTGCAAGTAAGGGGGAATAGAAAAAACTAACACCAGTAACATGGGCCCAAAAAATAGGGTCATGAAAAAGGCCATGGAATTTTTAAACCAACGTTTTTCCCCTGAGGTATCCCAGATCTCATTGATGGAAGCATCCACTTTTCCATAAAGCATAATGCCCGCTAAAAAGAGAGCCGGACCACCGATGAAGCCCAAGGCCATTCTTTTATTAGAAAGCTCTTGTAGCTGCAAGAAGACGCCATTTACATATTCAGGGATGAGGTACAACGAGATAAACTCTTTTATATTTTCCTGGATCGCCAGATTTTGGGTAATGGTACCTAAGATAGAAAAGAAAATAGCTAATATGGGAACTAAAGAAAGAATAGAAGTGTAAGCCAAAGATTGAGAAAGGCTGGCGATATTCTTCTTTTTAAGCTTCTGGGCAAGTAAACGCATGACCCGTAAAAACTTGACCAGACTTAAACCGACAGGATTCGCCTCAAGCATGGCTTTTATTTTTTCTATTTTTCCTGTCATCTATTCCTTTGCAGCATTACGCTAAATATTTATTCAAATTGAATGCAAAAGAATAACCTATATTGAAAAATTATTCTACAGATTGTTATTTTTGGAAATTTGGCAAAAAAAAACCCGTTGTTAACAGAGTTAACAACGGGTTTTAATTTTTGATAAGCTAGAGATTAACTAGCTTTTGTATCCTTCTTACCAGTGCCTTGCTTGTACAAGATCACAGGCTCGGTACCTTTAAAAATGGTATCTTCAGAGATGATAATCTCTTCTGCATTTTCTTCAGAAGGTAACTTGTACATGATTTCTTTCATGGATTTTTCCATAATAGATCTCAAACCACGTGCACCTGTCTTACGTTGTATAGCGAGCTTTGCAATAGCACGAGTTGCCTCATCCTTGAAAGTTACTTTTACCTTATCCATTTCTAAAAGCGCTGTGTATTGCTTCACAATGGCATTTTTAGGTTCTTTCATAATACGTAGTAAGTCGTCTTCAGAAAGATCGTTTAAGGTGGTTAATACAGGTAATCTACCGACGAACTCAGGAATCAACCCAAATTTCAATAAATCTTCTGTTTCAACTTGCTTAAACAATTCAGAAGGAGACTGGTTTTCTGTATTTTGCAGATTAGCACCAAATCCCATGGATTTCTTCCCAACGCGTTTGGAAATCACTTCTTCTAAACCAACAAAGGCCCCACCACAAATAAAAAGAATGTTTGAGGTATCTACCTGCAAAAATTCTTGTTGTGGGTGCTTTCTTCCGCCCTGTGGAGGAATATTTGCCTGAGTACCTTCAATAATTTTAAGTAGAGCTTGCTGAACCCCTTCGCCACTTACGTCACGAGTAATGGAAACATTTTCGCTCTTTCTAGTAATTTTATCAATTTCATCGATATAGATGATTCCCTTCTGGGCTTGCTCTACATCGTAATCCGCTGATTGCAAAAGCTTTAAAACGATATTTTCTACATCTTCACCTACGTAACCAGCTTCGGTTAAAGTGGTTGCATCTGCCATGGCAAAAGGAACCTTTAAAACTTTAGCTAAAGTCTGAGCTAGTAAAGTTTTACCAGTACCAGTAGGCCCAATTAAGAGGACGTTAGATTTAGAAAATTCAATTTCACCTGCCTTTTTAGGGGCAAACATCTTTTTGTAGTGATTGTACACAGCAACAGAAAGAGTTTTTTTAGCGTCATCTTGACCAATCACGTATTGGTCTAGGATCTGCTTCACCTGGTGAGGCTTTAAAAGCTGCTCATCGGCTGTACTTTCTGTATCCTTGGCTCGCTCTTCGTCGATAATATCATTGCATAGGTCGATACATTCGTCACAAATGTATACAGTAGGCCCTGCTATGATTTTTTCAACTTCTTCCTGCGTTTTTCCGCAAAAGGAGCACCTAAGGTTTTGTTCTTTAGACATTTAAATTCCCCAAGAGTTTTTTAAGGCCGTTTTTCCATTGTAATATCAATGATGCCATAATCTTTAGCCTTGTCAGCACTTAGAAAGAAATCTCTTTCTGTATCTTTTGCAATAGTGGCAACTGTTTGACCTGTGTGAGTAGCAAGAATACCGTTTAATCGGTTTTTCACGTCCACACTTTGTCTAGTTTGGATCTCAATGTCAGAAGCTTGTCCACCAATCCCTGCAACAGGCTGACGTAGCAATATGCTTGAGTTATTTAATGCAATTCTCTTTCCTTTTGAGCCAGCGGCTAACAAAAGTGCAGCAACATTGCTTGCCTGACCAATACAAATGGTCTGGACTTCAGGCTTAATATACTGAATTGTATCGTAAAGAGCCAATCCACTGGTTACATCACCACCTGGTGAATTTATGTAAAGGCTAATGTCTGCATCGGGCTTATCAGCCTCAAGAAACAGAAGCTGAGCAATGATCACGTTAGCGTAAGCGCTATGAATTTGGTCACCTAAAAAGATAATTCTATCTTTTAACAGGCGTGAAAAGATATCGTAGCTACGTTCGCCCCGATTCGTCTGTTCAATTACGTAAGGGATTACACTCATTTTGCGCTCTCTTCTTTGTCTTTAGCCGCTACCTTTTTTGCAGGTTTTTCAGCTACCTGAGCTGCAAGATGGTCGAGTACTTTTTCTTCTAGTACCATTTGCCATGTATCTTCGTAAAATGCACGGCCTTGCTCGCTTTGAGCCAATTCAATTGGATTCATACCCAACATCTGTGCGTTCATTGAAAATCGGTTGTAAACCTCTTCTTGGCTCACTTCAAAATTTTCGTTTTCTTGGTAGACCTGAATGAAACGGATAAACCTAAGAGCTTTAATTGCATCTTCTTCTGCTTTTTTCTCTAGCTCTTTGCCTTCAATCTTGTCGTCATTTCGTTTGATCTGAGCTGTCTGAAATTCAATTTCCTGCTTTTGCAAGGACTCAGGAATCTCAAATTTTAAAGAACTTGTAATTTGATCACGTAAATCGCCACGTAAGTCTGCGCTTTCACGTTGTTCCTTAATCTTGATCACTTCATCTTTGACCATTTTATTGAATTCAGTCTTGTTTGCAGCTACGCCTTCGTAGTTTTTTAAAAACTCATCATCAATTTCCGGTAGTTCTCTTGACTCAACTAAAGTCATTTCAACGTTAAACTTAGCTTTTTTAGAGCGGAACTCTTCTTTTGGATGATCATCTGGTAATACAGCATCAAAATCTTTTTTCTCACCTGCTTTCATACCAACTAGGGCATCTTCAAATTCAGGGATGAACTGCTTAGAACCAACAACATAATGGTGGTTTGGCTGACTTACGTCTTGGCCATCTTCTGTTGCACCAGTAAAACTAATGGTTACTCTGTCGCCATCGGCGGCGGCATCAGTTTTTTCAGCAAAAGTAGCATAGCGTTCTAGGTGGTGATTCAACTGAGTTGCAATTTCATCTTTACTTGCTTTGATTTCAGTCTTTTTAAGCTTAAACTTGTCTGCTTTAGGAAGCTTAATTTCTGGCCAAACTTCAACAGTTGCGGAAAACACCAAAGGTCGAGCCTTATCAATATCAAGATCATCGTAAACAGGGCGAATGGCTGGGGTTAGTTTTTCCTGTTCCATTGCCTTTTGGTAATACTCAGGTACTAGAGTTTCCATTGCTTCTTCAGCCATGTGGCGTTTAAAGCGTTTTTCCATCATTGCCTGAGGCATTTTACCAGGTCGAAACCCTTTCACCTTAACTTTACCCTTTAAAGAGTGATAAACCTTGTCATAGGCGGCTTTCACCTGAATATTTGGTACGGTGATAGTCAACTTTTTCTTCAGTTGGCCTTGATCTTCAATAACGACTTCCATTGCTTCCATAGTAAAAAACCTTTAGCAGGTGCTAAATTTCTAAAAATTTGTGTAATAGTAAAAAGGCTTAAGGGTGGTTTCCCGCTGATTCTGGGGCCTTTCACCAATTGAATTTATTAAAATAGCCTTTTCTCATTTCTTTGTAAACAGGCAAGGAGGGTTAATATCGATTAAGCCCCCCTTTTGAAAAACCAATAAAAGCTATAATAACAAAAAAGACAAAAAAAAAGCCAGATAACATCTAGTTATCTGGCTTTATTTTGGCGTAAAAAGAATAACTTATCTAATGATTCTTTTTAGTTTTGAAATTGCAAGAAGTGCATCAGCACCGCTAACGTCGCCCATGGGCTCGAAATTGCTGCTTCTAATATCCTTTACCTTCATCAATCCACGTTGCACATTCACACGAATGGCATTGTAAGACCAATGTTCTGCCTTAACGTCTGGATAGGGTGAAGACTGACCAACATACTGCGTAGCAATGGTGTCGCTGTCTAAAGCCTTTACTAAAATAGACTGGAGTACCAAAGCAAATTCAGCTCTCGTTAGGGTTTCAGAAGGGTAGAATTTATGACTTGCATCAGCTTCTAAGCCCTTTAGGCCCAGCTCAAGAACTAATTCAATGGAATCGGCTAAGGGATTACCACGGAGGTCCGTAGCATCAGGCATATTCTGAGCAGGAGAACGTTTGAAGGCTCTCATGGTTTCAGGAGGTGCAAAGGAGGCTGAATATTCTTTTTGCTGGCTAGTGAAAAGCTTATCTAAGCGCAATTCAGCGAGCAACAAGGCTGCAGTATCGGCACGAGTGATTTTACTAACGTTAGCTATATTCTTACCAAAGCGGCTAGAAGGTAAGGCTCGCTCAATCTTGTGAATGCGCTCCAGTTCTTTATCTGCTTCATCAGCAAATTCGCCGTTAAGCTTTAAGACTTTATTGTAAAGGCTTTTGGCCTCATCGTAATTTCCTGTTAAGGCATGACCGCTGGCCATATAAAAATGGTTTGCAGCAAAGTCAGGCTCTAACTTAACAGCATCTTCATAGTGATCTTTTGCTTTATCATACCAGTTGCTGGGCTGACCTAAAACAACATAAAAGCGTAAACCGTAGCGATGTGCACGTGCGGTTTCTTCGTCGCTATTAGCGCCCTTTTCAGCTTCTTTTAACCATGTTTCACCCTGCTTTAAAACCTGTTTTTTGGTTTCATCAGAAACATGGGGCACATTGGTTTGGTGGGCTTTAGAAACGGCTAAACCCGATTTTGCAAAGGAGCTTCTTGGGTCTAAATCCAAGGCCTTCTGGAAAGACCTTTTAGCGTCGTCAAAATCACCTTGGGCCAGTTTATATTCCCCTGTCTCATTGTGATATTGAGGAGTGTCCATTTTTGCTGTGCTCGCTCGCCCTTTAGGCGCTGAGCTACCGCAGCCGCTTAGTCCAAAAGAAAGTAGACTAACCAGCCCAATTGTTAGGAGGCCGAAGCTTTTTGGTTGTTTTATCATCATAATCCTTAGATCTTGGTTCGCTTAGAGTAAAATAATGACTCTTGCTTCCTTTAAAAAGGTCTGGGTCTTGTTCAGTTCCTTTAAAAGTTCCGCATCGGCATCACTTAATTTTAAATCACTCTTTTTTGCTGAAGAGTGTAACGTTGCTTTTAAAAGTAGAGGGTTGCCCTTTACTCTTTCGTTGGCCTTCGCCTTCTTCATTTCTTTAACATAAGCGGCAACGCCAAATTCAAGAGCGTATTTCCGACTAATAACAAAGCTACCATAAATTTCTTCACCGCTAGCACTTAAGACCTTTGGAGACATGGCAGGTTTTACCCCAGAACCACTAGCATCTATAATCACGCCTGTGTAGATGGTTGATGCATTGCCACCATAGCTTTTGGCTTGCTGCGACAAGGGTTTGGTTTCAGCTTGAGAAACTGTTGACTTTGAAACCTCGCCTCCCATTGGGGCAAAGCCTTCATTTGTAGACAGGGCGCCCAAGATATCTCTCATGTACATCTTTACAGTAACCCAGGTAGAGCCGTCACTAGAAGATTTAGGCCTACCTACTTCAGCAACATGCCTTAAAGTACCATGAACTTCTGTTTTAATCACATCAGATTCAAGCATACCCTCTTTAACCGTTTGGCTAGAAGAAATTTGTACATCTTGTACCATTTCTAAGAGATTTCTTTTGGCTACTACCAAAGCCGCTTGATGGGATGAGTACTTCCGTTGGGCAGCAGATTTAAATCTTGGGTTAGCAACGCCCATACCTGTAGCATAGATAACTCCTTTTTCCCAATCAATACAACCGTTGGTTTGTTGCTCCGTACAGCTTTTTTTTACTTTTTTAGGGAGGCAATCTACACCTGAGCACTCCGCTGCCATCAGCGGGCTTGAGACCAGTAGTAGTGACATTGCCAGTAGGGTTAATCCTCTCATAGTTCACACCAAATTTAGATTTGAGCTTATGCCTTAGATATAGACACACAAAAAGCCCTTTTTAAAAACACTTAACCAAAATTTGATGCAATTTAAAAGCAAAATTGCGCCTAAATTTCTAACAAAGTAAATAAAACATCAAAACCAATTGAAATAATTAGCTTTATTTTTGAAAATATTTAAAAGATATTTATGATCTTACGAGCCAGTTTCAGAAGAAGAGACCATTTTTGCCTCTTTAAACGACCATAAAGTACACAAAGGCACCAACTGCCATTCTGTAAATACCAAAAGGTACCAGACCAATTTGATTTAAGACCTTCAGAAACCAAAGTATAGAGCCGTAAGCTACAACAAAAGCGATAACAAAACCAAAAAGAAACAGAGGAAGGTCGCTAAGGCTTAAAAAATGCCAAGATTTTAGCATGTCGTAACCGACGGCGGCACACATTACAGGCACAGCAATAATAAATGAAAAATCAGCTGCAGCCTTATGTTTTATACCCAAGGCTAAAGATGTAAGCATTGTGGAACCAGAACGGCTCATTCCTGGCCAAAGGGCTAGACATTGGCCTAGGCCAATCCCAATTGCTTGCTTTAAGGAAATTCCCTCTACTTCTTCAACAGTTTGCTTGAAGGGTAACAACTCAATTAACACCATTAAAAATCCACCAACCATTAAGCCGATCGCCACTGTCTGAGAAGAGAAGAGTACTGTTTTAATGGTTTTATGAAAGAGTAAGCCACCAAGCATAATGGGGAATATTGCCACAAAAATATGTAACCCTGTCGGCTTAGATCCACCCCAAAGTAAGGATTTAATGGGGTTTTCCCCCTTTTGTGGCAGCAGGCCGATGAATTTATCTTTGTAGATTAATAGAGCAGCTAAAATAGCCCCTAGCTGAATAAAGACTTCAAAACTATGGGCTTTCTCACCTGTAAATTGGATTAAATCCCCTAAGAGGATCATGTGACCTGTAGAAGAAACAGGCACAAATTCAGTTAAGCCCTCTACCAAGGCAATGGCAAAGGCTTTAAAAAAGGTTTCGATCATGGATATATAGTAGTTTAGGTCTTAATTGTAGGATCTTGGTTATGGGGTCTATAGGGTCTTTATTAGGGCAAACTTAATCATCGCCCTTTTCCATTCCTTCTACAAATTCCACAACTTTATTTCTGCCAGTTCCTTTAGCTTCGTAAAGGGCACTATCTGCATTTTTAATACAAATCCAAAAATGCTGGGAATCCCTTGGGAATTCAGCAACACCAATGGAGGTTGTCTTTTTGAATTCCTTCTTAGCGTAATTGAAATTCATATCTTCAATGGCTTTTCGAATCTTCTCGCCTAAGTCTTTGGCTGTTCCTGGAACGATATTATTGGCAAGCACCAACATTTCTTCTCCACCGAAACGAATCACCACATCTGATTCTCGAACGGCATCCTTAATGGTTTGGGAGATCTTCTTTAAGACCATATCACCAGCATCGTGGCCCAATTCATCATTTACTAGCTTGAAATGATCTAAATCAATCATTAAGAAGCCTAAAGGAATGCCCTTTTTTAAGTTCACTTCTAAAAATTGACTGGAAACCTCTTCCAAATAGCGCCTGTTGTAAAGGCCTGTAAGCTCGTCAGAAAGAGACTGATCACGAATGAATGCCATAGCATTATTTACTTCCAAGATATGCATAGACTCCTGGATGTAGCTCTTTACCACAGGGTTCAATCGATTTACCGTTTCATTTCTATCTTGGTCATAAACAAACTGACCAATTACAGTTTGGTTTGTGCCAAAGACAGGCAAACAGATGTGGCCAATAGGGTAAGACTCTTGGAAATTCAAAAAGGGGCAGCATCTGCCTTCATGGTCAGAATAATAGGCTTCATTTTCTTTAATAACAGGGCATTGCCGTGGGTTCTTCCCAATCGAATTATGACAATGGGGTATGGCAATGGCATCTGTTTTAAATTTTGGCTGCTCATCGAGATAGTTTTGATCATCATTGTTACGAGAATGGTGAATCGCATAATCTGTAATCAAACGGAATTTCTTTTGCCTTTGATCTAACTCGTAGATGGCAAAGTTATCCAGACCCATATCCAAAAAGGTCTTTTGCAGTCGTTTGAAGATCTCGAAATTGCTGGTATCTTTTTCAATCTTTTTCTTGAAATGATACAGCTTTATTAACTGGTCTACATTGTGGGTAGTGTCTTGGATCGCATGACCCGATTTAAACAACTCATAACCTACTAAAAAGAACACCTTGTTTGAGATATCATTAAATATCCCAGACAGGGTTTTTTGCATTTGATTAAATTTTTCTGTTACAACCCCTGCTTCATCATCTAAATCATTTTCAATATAGTTATGAAGATGACCCTTTTCCAATTCTTCAAAACCATGAATCAGGGCATCAAAGAAGCGGCCATAGGGTTGGAAAAAGTGGTGACTGACCCAAAATATAAGCAGAATCGCGACAATAGCCAAAAGCGATATCAAAAGTATAATATTAATTCCTATGGACCTCTGGTTAGAGAGATCAAAATTTATACTAATAGCGCCTAATACATCACCTTCGTTGGCCTGATGACAGCTCAAACAATTGACTCGCCCTTTACTGGTAGCCCTGTAGGGAATAACCAGTTCGTAAATTGGATGTTCTGTAAATTCTGTAATACGCTCAGCTAAAATACCCGTCTGCAACACTTCAAATTCAAGGTCTGTTTCTGGCTTTTCATGTTCTCTTGGTTGACCAAACTGGCGAATTACTTTTTCACCTCGAATAACCTTTAATTTTTTAATCCCACCATGACCTTGGGTTTCCATAACACGTTCCAAATAGATTTCTCTATTTTGGATCACACCTAAATACATAAGGCTGGTAATACCGTCACGAATAGTTTTTGCTAGGGAAATAGCGTTGTCACGGGCGGAACTGATAGATAAATGGCGAAAACTCAAAGAAAGCGCACCTACAATCAACCCAAATAATATGAGAAAAATCCCTGAAAACCGAATTAACAGTTTCGTACTGATCTTCTTTGAATGCACCATTATTTATTACCCTTTTTTTATAAATTTTTAACAACATATAATAAAAAATCCAATAATGGAATCCTTTTTGCTTTTTCTTTACATATACTACTAGGGAATATTCCCCATATGGATTTAGATTTACAGAGTAAGCATGCAAGGCTTACTATTAAATCAGCTAAAAAAGAGGTGCTATGGCCGATGAACATGATGAAGACTTATTCGACGGGAAAGGCGGTGCTCGCTCCCTAAAAGAAGCCCTAATGCAGGCGGAAGAGGATGAAATTGAAATTCCCAACGGGGAAGTTGAATTTTTACACGATGTGCCTCTTTTGATGATTGCCCAAATTGGCAAGGTTGAAAAAAGCATGGCTGAAGTCTTAAAACTCAAAGCAGGTAATGTAGTAGAATTCGATAAAGTTGTTGGTGAACCTATGAATATTCTCATCGGCGGCAGACTAATGTGCCGTGGTGAGATTGTTGTGGTTAACGAACGTTATGGAATTAGAATCTCTGAAGTTGTTCGCTCTGATGATTCAGCTAAAAACTCTTAAAGCCGCTATTTTACAGCCTTTACTCTTTTGATTGGCCTTTAGGGGCCAACTTAGAATCCTGTTTCCCGTTCCAGCCCCACCCCTCTAATACTATATTTTACATTGCAAAACTCAAGATGATCCACTCCCAAGGTTTAAGTAAAAGCTTCCGACTCTACAAAAAGAAAGCTGGCCTAAAGGGGAGCATTCTTTCCTTTTTCCACAGAGAATTTGAAACCAAAACAGCCCTAAGCCCCATAGACCTAGACATAAAAAAGGGTGAGATCATTGGCCTTTTAGGCCCAAATGGTGCCGGAAAGACCACCTTAATGAAGATGATGACAGGTATTATTGTGCCTACATCTGGAAAAATTGAGGTTTTAGGCTATGAACCTGAAAAGCGCAGTCGCAATTTAAGGAAGAAAATTGCCCTAGTTATGGGGCAAAAATCGCAACTTTGGTGGGATCTGCCTGCCATGGATTCCTTTTTTCTCATCCAAAAGTACTATGAAATCCCTGATGTGGATTTTCATAAGCGCCTAAAAAATCTTTCTAACCTCTTAGAGGTCAGCCATCTTTTAGAAGTTCATGTACGTAAACTCAGCCTTGGGGAAAGGATGAAGGTCGAATTGATGGCCTGCCTCCTCCATGAACCTGAAATTATCTTCCTTGATGAGCCGACAATTGGCTTAGATCTCATTGCCCAACAAAATATTAGAAAATTCCTGCTTGATTATCACAGAGAAAAGAAGCCCACTTTGATTTTAACAAGCCACTATATGGCAGATATTGAGGCCTTAGCGGACCGTGTGATCTTACTCATTGAAGGGAAAAAGAGATTTGACGGCCCCATTGCTGACTTTGAAAATGTACTCGGTCACAATAAAACCCTTTATTTTACTTTTACAGAACCAGTGAAAAACAGAAGTTATTTCGAGCCCTTTCTACCAAAGTGGGAGCATAATTATAAGCGTGTGGAAATCAGCTTGGCTGTGGAACAGCTACAGACCGTTGCTGCTGAGATCTTACAGACCTACCAAGTAACCGACTTTGGGACTGAAAAGACACCGATCGAAAGGGTTTTAAGCGAATTGATGAAAAACCCTATGCTCGCTGGAGGTGAATAATGGCCAAATGGTGGCAATGCATGAAGGTGGTTTGGTCTAACCTTTTAGTCTATAAAATCAACTTCGTGTTGCAAGCGATAGCGCCTCTTTTTGTCTTTTTGTTTGTTAAGGTTAGCCTTTGGACAGCTATTTATGAGTCTTCCTCTGCCAGCTCAATGCTCGGCGGTTACAGCTTAGAACAAATGCTAAGTTACCATCTTTGGATCATGATCGTTACCCTTGTCAGTTTAGGGGCTATCAATCAAGATTTAAGTCAGGATATTAGAATGGGCCGCATCACCATTTATTTACTGGTGCCCTTTAGTCTCTTTGAATTTCACTGCGCTAGTTTCTTGGCCAAACAGTCAGTTAAACTTGCTATTGCTCTATTTTCCCTAGGCATGGTGATTGTAATTTTAGACCTCCCTATGGAGTTTTCTCAGATAGCAAACGCTATACTCCTCAGCCTTTGGGCTGGTCTTTTTTGGTTTTTCCTTAATTATTTTTTTGGTCTTTTGGGTTTCTGGCTGGAAGAAACATGGACCTTTTCGGTGATGATCCAAGTTATCACTTACTTCTTTTCAGGTGCCATTATCCCTTTAGAGTTTTACCCAAAATGGTTGACGGATATTTTAATTTACACCCCCTTTCCTTACCTCGGTTATGTTCCTGCTAAGATAATGATGGGCGCAGATATCGACCTTACTTTTGCCTTTTCTGTCTTAGGGGCTTGGATGCTACTCATGGGCTTTTTAACACAATGGATTTTCCGTCGTGGAATTCGGCTTTACACAGCAGCGGGGATGTAATGAAAGCGAAAATCAAGCATTATTTAGGCATCTACCAGGGGTTTATCAGTACCTCCTTTGCAGAATCTTTAAATTTCAGAATACACTTTGTATTGTTGATACTTATGGATTTCTTTTTTTATGCTTCTTCTTTTTTATCGATTCATTTTATCTATGAACATGTGGAAGTCATAGGGACATGGCGCCGTGATGAACTGATGTTTTTTGTTTCTTTTATGCTTTCTGTGAACCAGTTGGCCATGACCTTCACCAGTGAATCCTACTGGAGGTTTCCAGAGATGATAAAACGAGGTGAATTGGATTTTGTTTTGCTCAAACCTGCTAATGCCATCTTTTTAGTATTTTTTCGCTACATAAGGCCTGGTAGCGCCTTCAATATCATCTTTACTCTGCCTGCTTTGGTTTATTTTGGCATGCAGTTAGGCTTAGGGCCCGTCGGCTGGGTGATGCTTCCCTTTTTACTTCTCATTGCGTTTCTTTTGCAAAGCGCCATTGATTTGATTCTCGCCACAACCATGTTTTGGATGCTCGAAGGTACGGGAATGAATTTTTTAAGAATCGAGTTGCAACAGCTTTCTCGTTGGCCCGATTTTATCTATCCTGGAATTTTCAGAAAACTGCTTACCCTTGGTCTACCTGTGTTGCTTATCGGCTCTGGTCCCGTCCGATTTTTACTTAACGGGTCTGATTTTATGCCCCTCTTAATTATGGTGGTTCTCCTCGTGGTTTTCTTGGCCTTTCTTTCCTTCCTCTGGGAAAAAGGCCTCAGGGCCTATGAATCTGCATCAAGTTAAAACTAGCTATTTTTTAAATCTGTAGTTATTCTAAAGGGAATTAATTACTACAAATTTTAGCTTTTACCGCCCCATGCAAATTGATAAAGATAACTTGGTCTGGATGGATCTAGAGATGACAGGTCTCAATCCCAAAGTTGACCAAATAATTGAAATCGCCACCCTTGTTACAGACAAAGATTTAAATCTTTTAGAATATGGCCCTGAATTGGTCATTCAAACCCCAAAAGCTCTTTTGGACGGTATGGACGACTGGTGCACGGAACACCACGGAGCATCAGGCTTAACAAAAAAAGCTCTAGAATCCACTATCACTATGGCCGAAGCTGAGCGGCAGACCTTAGAATTTATGAAAAAGTGGATTCCTGCAGGCAAGTCGCCTCTAAGTGGAAACTCCATTCACCAAGACCGTAGGTTCTTAGAAGTCTATATGCCCGATGTTGATGGCTATATGCACTATCGCAATTTGGATGTAAGTGTTTTCAAAGAAATCATTAACCGCTGGTACCCCAAATTCCCAAGAATGGAAAAAAAGGGTTCTCATACAGCATTAGATGACATCTTAGAATCCATTGAAGAACTAAGGTACTACAGAAAACACATTTTAATCCCCTCAGATCAGGTTTAAATGCTACCAAATATTACCCATGAAGAGACTCGAACTAAGGTACTCGGTAAGGCTAAACTGAAAAGCCCAATCCACCTTCATCAAGGTTTTGCGCCAGACAGAGAAGTTTTATACAACCCTTACGTTACAGAGGGGTCTTTAGCCAGTGACATTAGCTTTGAAGCCAGTGCACCTGCTAAGATGATCTACTTTGACCCTAAAAAGGTTAGGGCTGCCATTGTAACCTGTGGGGGTATCTGCCCTGGATTAAATGATGTGATCAGGAGCATTGTCCTAAGGCTTTGGCATGGGTATGGGGTTCGTAAAATTGTTGGGATTCAGTATGGGCTACAAGGGTTTATAGCGGAATATGGTCTTGATTTTGTAGACTTAAATCCAGATGCTGTTTCTAAAATACATGAACTAGGCGGCACCATGTTGGGTTCTTCTAGAGGAGAGCAACCCATAGAAGAAATTGTCGACTCTATGGAGCGGCAAAGCATCAATCAGCTGTATGTAATTGGTGGCGATGGGAGCCTTCGGGCAACCCAAGCTATATCTGAAGAAGTAACCAACCGAGGATTAAAAATATCTGTAATTGGCGTACCTAAGACCATTGATAATGATATTGCTTTTGTAAGCCGCTCTTTTGGATTTGAAACGGCTGTAGACGCTGCTACTGAAGCGATACGCTGCGCCCACTCCGAGGCAACCTCATTTCCAAACGGTGTTGGTTTAGTTAAGCTTATGGGCCGTCACTCAGGTTTTATTGCTGCAACTGCGGCCTTAGCTCAACGTGATGTAAATATCGTCCTCATTCCTGAAGTGGATTTTGACCTAGATGGGGAACATGGGCTTTTTAAAACCATCGAAGATCGCCTTAAATCTAGGAATCATGCCGTAATCGTTGTTGCCGAAGGTGCCGGCCAAGAGCTTGTGAAAGCCGAGTCAAAAGGTTCTGATGCCAGCGGGAACATAAAACTAAAAGACATTGGTGTTTATCTTCGAGATCAAATTGCTGACCACTTTAAATCGAAGAATAAAGAAGTTAACATTAAGTACATCGACCCTAGTTATATGGTGCGTTCCGTACCTGCCAATACAAACGACGGTTTATACTGTGCGACTCTCGGCCAAAATGCTGTTCACGCCGCCATGGCGGGAAAAACAGAGTTACTCGTTTCCATGTGGCATGGCGTATATTGTATTTTACCCATCCACTTAGCTATTTCTAGGCGGAAGACCATAGTACCTGATGAAGGCCTTTGGTTAAACGTACTTGAGTCAACGGGTCAACCGAGCTTCAAACCCCTATGTCCTCTTTAATGTTACGGAAAACTTGGAATTGCCAATGGCAATTTAGTCATCAACTCTGTACTCGATAATGAAACAGCTTTCTAAAAGAGCGCCCTTTTTTATATTGTTGGCCCTTGCTTTTTTTAGCTTTCACTATTTTAGTTTAGGCCAGTATGCCACTCTCGATTTTTTGAAAGAAAAACAAGCTATTCTACATGATTTTCACCTAGAAAATCAATTTCTTAGCTACGGGGTTTTTTTTATTATCTATACCTTAACCACGGCTCTTTCTATCCCTGTGGCCACAATATTAACCTTGGGGTCAGGGGTTACCTTTGGTTTTTTGCCGGCTCTAATACTCTGTTCTTTTGCCTCTTCAATTGGGGCTGCCTTTGCCTTTCTTGGCAGCAGATTCCTGTTATATGAGACCATCCAAGAAAAATACTCACACAGATTAGAAAAGATAAATAAGGGAGTGAAGGCTGAAGGCGGATTTTACCTCTTTTTTCTTAGGTTAAACCCTATCTTTCCATTTTTTGTAGTCAATTTGGCTTCAGGTTTAACACCTCTACCTCTATGGCAATTTTATTGGATTAGCCAAGTAGGCATGTTGCCAGCTACAGCCATCTATATATTTGCAGCAACAGAGCTTTCTAAAATTTCAAACCCTAGTGACATCTTATCGTTAAACCTTATTGTAGCCTTCGGTTTGGTGGGCGTATTTCCTTTTTTAGTGAAAAAGGCCTTTCAAAAATTTGGGAAAAAAGAGCTGCAAGAATGAGGAATTTTTCACTTTTAATTTTCTGCTTGCCTGTACTTTAGGGCTTGGTATACCAATATAGTTGCACCTGTACTTTATTTCCTCTTAGAAGACCCCAGACTATGAAAAAAATCATTGCATTACTTTTATTGTGCCTTACCCCATTTAGTCTGTTTGCTTTTGACCATAGTTACAAAGCCTATGGGGAGTTCTTAGATGGCTATGTGGTAGATGTAAGAAATCACGCATTAGTTCGTTATTTAAGTATAAAAGATAAACCAAGTGAATTTGAAGCAGTATTAGAGAGTTTTTCTAAGGTAGAAAAAAAGGATTATGACACTTGGACTAAGATGCAAAAGCACGCTTTTTTAATCAACGCCTACAATGCATTTGTAATCAAGAAGATCTACCCTCACATATATGAAATTGATACTATTGAGGAAATTGGAGGGTTGTTTTCTTACCCCTTTCGGGAAAATTTCTTTGTTTTACTTGGAGAAGAGCGAGATTTAAATTCTATTAGAGAAGAGTTAGATTTCGAAAATACCCAAGATGTGCGCTATTATTTTACTCTTTGCAATTCAGGTATGACCAGCCCTTCACTTTTTACTCAGCCTTACACGGCAGAAAAACTGCAAGAACAGCTTGAGGCTAGAACCATTCATTTCATGCAAGATAGAACTAAAAACTTCGTTTATTTTTCCAAAATCAAATATGTTTCTGTTTCTGCCTTACTGAAGGAAATTCAGCCTGGTATCGATCAGCAATATGGTTCAATAAGAAAATTTATTCTTAAGTACATGGTTCAAAAGATCAAAGAAAAGCAGTACCACATGGCCCAAAAATCAACCTTCATTGTTTATAAAGATTTCAACATGAAGCTAAATAAATTACAGGAATAATGAGCGGTAAATTCTGGGAAGAAACCCATTTAGAAGACATGACTAAAGAGGAGTGGGAATCCCTCTGTGATCACTGTGGCCTTTGTTGTTTACATAAATTAATTGACGAGAGAGACGAGGTAATCGAATACACCTCTGTTGTTTGCAATCACTTAAAATTAGACACTTGCCAGTGCACTGTTTATGACATGCGCAACGAAAAAAGGCCCGATTGTTTGCCCATTACCCAAACAGAAATCGCAATGCCTGGGCTTTTGCCTGCTACTTGCGCCTATTTACTTTTGTATAACGGAAAAGAGCTACCAGAGTGGCATCCGCTACTCACAGGTAATAAAAACAGTGCCGTTGAAACTGAGAACTCTGTCAAAGAGCTGGCCATACCTCAGGCTCAGGTGGATATGGACGATATTGAAGATTACATCTTAGATAAGACAATCAATTAGGATTCAGGATATAGCTCTTTCATCCAAAAACAAGTCTTTAAATCCAACTCTGTTCCTCTGGCCTCTAGACCATCAATAACCCCTTGGAACTTCTCTGAGGTGAGGTTTTGCCCTGCTTTAAACTTGGCTGTGATTTGATCTTGGGGGTCCAATTCCATCAGCGTCAAAGCCTTTACCTGTTTTTCTGTAATTTCTGGGTAATTCCCCTCTTTTTGCAGGTTCTGCATCATTTTCGTCAAAACCTCTATCTTCACTTTAGGGTCTTCTACAAAACAAATTACCCCCTCTAGGTTCAGAGACAAAAAGAACTGGGTGGCGTTGCAGGATTTGGTAACATCGGTAAAAAATGAGGGAATCAGGCTTAGGGGTTCTACAAGACTAAAGTGTACCTTTGGGTTGAGCTTTAAGCTTTTCACCTTTTTTCCTGATAGAGCAGAATGAAAGTAGATTTTTCCTGAAAAATACACATAATTTAGAGGTACTTGGTAAGGTGTCATACCCTCATCAATCATTGCTAAGGTACCGTAGTGGCAATCTTGAAGGATTTTTTTATGTAGCTTTGCTGAGGTGATTTGAAATTCATTTCGACGCATAATTGATAATTTGTATATAGATTTTAGTATATTCCAATGTTTGACTAATGTAAAAAAAATGCATTTTAAATTACGAAAACAGGAAATGTGCTTGAATAAATTCTTCTATGGGGTATATTACTTTTAGTCAAATTAGAATTTGAAACTATCGTGCCCCTAAAATAAATATGAGAAAAACACTTTTTAGCACTCTATGCCTACTCGGCCTAGTGGCAATGTTAATTGCTCCATCACAAGTTTTTGCTGTAAGCGGAAAACAACTTTATGCCGACAAACTTTGTGCTGGTTGTCACGGAATGGATGGTAAAACATCTAGCCCACAATTCCCTCACTTAGCTGGTCAAAACCAGCAATACCTAGAAAACCAATTCAAGGCAATTGTTTCTGGTAAAAGAAAGTTAGGTAGCTCGGTTTTAATGAAAAACCACCCAAAGCTACAACAATTTAAAGACAGTGATATTCAAGCTATTACTAACTACCTTAGTACTCTTCCAAGAGCTCTCCAAACTACAAAAGCTAAACCAAGAGAGATTGCTGCTGGAGCAAAGGTTTATGCAAGTATTGGATGCAAGCAGTGCCACGGTGTAGGTGGTAAGGGAATGCCTGCTGGCAGCCCTAAAAAATATAATGCCTATCCAAAGTTAAATGGTCAGCATGCAATTTACATCTACAGCCAACTAGAGCATATCCTTGCTGGTACAAGAGTAAATGATAACGCTGGGATCATGAAAAAACAGCTTAAAAAAGCTAAGCTTTCTAAATCTGATCTAAAATCTTTAGCTGCATATTTGTCAGCTCAGAATTAAGACATTGCCAGAGTGTAAGAAAGAGGTTACAAAATCTCTTTCTTATCACAACTTACCCCCCTCCATAAAATGACACCACTAAGCGGCAAACAGAAGAGCCACCTTAGATCCCTAGGGCATCATCTCAAACCCCTTTTGCAAGTAGGCAAAGGCGGAATTACAGATTCCTTTATCGATCAACTCAGAATAATTTTAAACACACACGAATTGGTTAAAATTAAGGTGATCCAGACCTCAGAGCTGGATTTGAGTGAAGCAGAAAAAGTACTTACAAGCAAACTGCCTTGCCAAATTGCGCAAAAGATTGGGAAAACTCTGTTGATTTACCTCCCCCATCCAGAAGAACCTAAAATCAAACTGCCTAAATAGCTACTCGCCAATCTGTTTTAATTGAACAGAACATTGAGAAACTCCAATAATTTTAGAGGTAAAGGTCTTGATCTTTTTCGAAATTTTTGAAGTCTTTGATATGAGGCGAGGTTTTAAACAGCGATCTAAATAAGACGCCTCTTAAGCGGCATGAGGTCGATTTTTCAAAATTTACCTGTGCTTAGTCTTACCTTGTGCAACCTCCTAGTAGATCCATTCTAATTGGCCTGTCGCTGCTCTAGTTTAAAGCTAAGGAACTTTTGGTTGCAGTGATATTTAAGAAAGGCAATCAGTTTGGCCGAAAGAGGAAGCTTCGCCAGTAGGAATGGGAAAGGTTTTCTAGGTAGCTCACTTCGGGTCTAGATCAACATAAAAAACAGCAGTATCTGAGCCTAGGTAGTGACCATACAATGGCCTAAAACAGCACTCATCTAAATATTAGCATCAAAGGTTATTGCGGCTCTTCTTCTTTTTTAACATCTTCTTCTTTCTGCTTTTCCTCTGCCAGCTCTTTCTGTTTCTCTTCTTCTAGCTCTTGCTTTTTTAACATTTTCTCTTGAATCTTGTCGTATCCAAATAAAAAACTCAGCAAAGCAGCCATGAAGCCCATCATAACTAAAAACATTACCAGCAATAGTATGATTTCTTTGGTTCCCATTATTTTTCCTTATGTTTAGTTCTGTCTGTTGTTTATTGCCTTACTCTCTATATGTCAACTTTTGGATTTTAGATGGAAATGAGCTTCAAGTCTGCACTTTTAAACCTTACTAAGATATCCTCCCAGAGTTCATGCTCGCTACTCCTTCTCTGCCTAGGTTCGCATAGATATCTAAGGGTTAGATTTAAAGATTTTTCCGTGACCTTAGTATAGATTATGGGGTCAATATTTTTGTAGACCAACAAGTAGTGTTCATTGGCCTCGTCTATGGCTTTTTTAACCTTTTCTTCTAAGTTGGGCAATTTTGTAGCTATGACTGTCTCTAAAACCTCTTTAGCCTTTTCCCAGTCATCGTTTAGGTCTAGATGCAAAACCAATTCATTCCAAACATAATGAAAGCCTTGGCTGTAATTGATGATGGGGTCAGCAAAGACTTTTAAATTTGGTACATGAATGATCCCACCTGTGCTCTGGTCGGCCTCCACCCAGGCGCCAACTTCAATCATTATAAAGCGGAAGATGCTAGTATCAATAACGTCGCCCTTATGTTTTCCGATTTGAATACGGTCACCGACGGCAAAGGGCTTTCGCCAAAGAATAAAAATCCACCCTGCAAGGCTTAAAAAGGGTTCCTTCCAAGTGATTACTAGTGCAGCTGCAATTAGCCCTAAAAAGGTCGTTAGAAGGTAAAATGACTGAGTCCACTGGTAGGCAATGGTGATGATGGTTATGGAATAGGCGATATAGTAGCTGGTCTTTTTCCAATGGAAGGATTTTTCTAAGCTGACATGGCGTTTTTTAACAATCCGCAAAACAATACTGCGAAGAAACCAAATGGCAAAAACCGAGACCAAAGACACAGCCAGTTTTACAAAAAAACCTTCGTCAAATTGCATGGTCAAATGATCGAGGGCTTCTTTTAAAGGCCCAACTAGCATTTCCCCTCTTCTTTAATTAGATCAAGCCAACTGGTGAAAGTTTGGTCAGCAATGGCAATTTTTTCCAAACCCTCTTCAACTTTTCCCATTAAAAAACTGGTCATGCCGGTCAAATTAGCCCCAAGCATGTCGCCGGTAATATTACCGTAATAAATAGCCTCTTCCTTAGTTGACCCAAAATGATTCAATGCCTTTTCAAACATGTAGGTAGAAGGCTTTTTAAATTCAGGTGGATAGGCCCCAGAAACCCAACGGACTGGTTCAGGGAAAAATTCATCTAAGCCAGTCAGGGCTAATTTTTTATTTTGCAACTCTACTTTACCGTTGCTAATCAAGCCAATATTTAAACCCTTAGACTGTAAAAGCCTAAGCCAGTCTTTTGCCCCAGGCTTGGCTTTAATGGCAGGCCAGTATTCTGAAAAGTAAATCCGGACCAAATCCTCTAGGGCCTTTTCTTTTTGCTCTGAGTTTAAAGTGGTTTCTTCCACTAAAAAAGCCTGAAAATACTGCTCTACTAGGCCAGAGCCAAAGGCTTTGCTGATAAATTTGATTTTTTTAAATCGAGGGGCTAATTGTTCTGATGTCAGCTCTGGAAAAACCATTTGAATAGCAATTTCCTGAGCTTTTTGATAGACGGGTCGAGTCTCGATGAGGGTGTCATCAAGATCAAAGAGATGAAGCTTCTTTAAAACCACAAGATCACCCAACGGTTACAGATTTGGCTAAGTTACGAGGTTTATCAATATTTAAGCCCAAATGAAGAGCAGAATAGTAACTAAAGAGCTGAGCTAAAACCATCTGTACCAATGGGGTTACTTCTGGGTTTCCTGTAGGAATCACAAAGTAATGGTCAACGGTTTCTTGTACTTCCGTATTTTCGATTGTGCAAAAGGCAATGACCTTTCCTTTTCTGGCTTTCACTTCTTCAATTGACATCAAGGTAGACTGATAGAGTTCCTTTTCAGATGGGTGTGGCAAGAAGAATAAACACATAACATGTTCATCCACCATAGCCAAAGTCCCATGCTTTAAAAAACCAGCTGGCAAACCTTCAGCATGAAGGTAAGTCACTTCTTTCATCTTGAGAGCGCTTTCTAAGGCAACGGGATAATAGATATCCTTCCCCATAAAAAGCCAGTTGTGCACCTTGCTCGTTTCAAAGGCAAGATTTCTGATAAAACCAGACTCTTCGTTCATAAGAGTTTCTAAGGAATCGGCAAATTCAAGTAAGCTTGCACGTATCTGGGTCTCTTTTTCCTGTGAGATTACACCCTTTAAAAGCCCTACTTTTAAGGCAATCTGCCAGAGTAACACGACTTGCGAAAGTGCGGCTTTGGTACTGACAACACATATTTCGGGGCCTGAACCCTGAAAAATACAATCTTCCACTTGCCTGCTAATACTGGAACCAACAACGTTTACAACGGCACTAGTAGCGGCACCACCCTTTTGGGCCGATGCAATTGCCATTCTCGTATCGTAGGTTTCTCCACTTTGACTAAAAAAAAGAACATGCTGGTCTGGGTGCGACAAAATCAAACTAGGGAATTCATCACTGGTAATAGCTGGGACATAAATATTTGCGTACCGACGAAACAAATAGGTTCCAATCATGGCAACATAATAGGTTGTTCCCACTCCAACACAAAAGTTCTGAGATTTTTCTACAAACTTAGTCGCAATTTTGAGCATTTCCTCATCAGCAATATGCAGAGCATTCCTTACTGTCTGAGGTTGGTCAAAAATCTCTTTCAGCATATAGTGACTAAAACCACCTCTTTGGGCCGTTTGTCGATCCCATTGGACTCGAATCACCTGTTTAGAGATAACTTTACCGTCTTCTAGGCGTTTCACCTGGAAATTTTTATGGTCTAAAATGACATATTCATTATCATCAATTAAAACGGTTTCCCTAGTTTCAGCAATAAACGCGTTAATATCACTACTTATATAGTTTCCACCATCACTGATACCAATTACTAGAGGTGAGTCTTTTTTTACTGCGAATATTTTATCTGGTACGTGGGTAGAAAGCAGAGCAATAGCGTAAGAGCCTTCAAGCTTAGCAATAGCGCTACAAAAGGCTTCTTCTAAATGGGGATTATTTTTGTATTCTTCGGCGATTAAGTTACTAAAAACTTCTGTATCTGTTGCAGAGTAAAAAACATAACCTTTAGATTCTAGGTCAGCCTTTAAGGATTTGTAGTTAGAGAAAATACCATTGTGGACGATAACAAATTCACCGTTGTTCGATAGATGGGGGTGGCTATTTTCAGGGGTAACTTCACCATGGGTAGCCCAGCGAGTATGGGCAATACCAATATGTCCCGGCATTTCAGGAAAAAACTCTTTTTGATTAACTTCGTCTACATTGCCAATGTTTTTGCGAATGCTTAACTTATTGTCAGATATTATGGCCATGCCGCAGGAGTCATACCCACGGTACTCTAAATTCCTAAGACATTGCAAAAGTGGTTCTGCCACGTTGGTTCTACTGGCAATTGCAGAAATACCGCACATATTTATCTATAGGTTGGAGTTAAGATTAAAGCGGTCAGGGGCATGAGTTCCCTCTTTGAGCAAGCAGCCAGGGGGCAAACTGTTGCCAGCACCAATTACTGAATTGTCTCCAATAAAAGCACCAATTTTGCTTAAGCCTGTATCTAAGGAGTTCCCCTCAGTGTCTTTGACTGTAAAACTTTCATTATCAATGGTAGTATTGATGGTCATCACTCCGCTGCCTAAATGAGTTGCTTGGCCCAAGACGGAATCCCCAATAAAACTCAACCTACCTATCTTGCTATCACCAAAAATAACTGAATTTTTTACTTCTGTACCAAACCCAATTACTGAATTTGCGCCAATAGAGCTATTCTCACGGATCAAACTGGAATTACCAATGAAGCAATTATCACCGATAAAACAGGGGCCTATAATACTTGCTCCTGCCTGCACAGTAACGTTTTCACCAAACTTCACCACACCGTTTATTTTTGCTCCAGAGTCAATTTTACAGCTACTGGGGATTATTGCCTCTGTCCAAGTAGACATAACCATTTGGTTTGCCTTTAAAATGTGCCAAGGACGACTTATATCAATCCAGCTATCTTCCCAAAGGCTTGCACCTAGCGCCTTTTGCTCTATTAATTTTTTTAGAACGGCAGCCATATCTTCTTTATTTTCTGTTAGACTTGTAAATATGGACTGGTCAAAAATAAAGCTCCCGCCAAGGATATAATTAGACATACGCCCACCTTCAGGCTTTTCCACAAACTTTGAAATTTGCATGTCATGGCCTAGATAAACATTTCCATAGCCACCTTCTGAGGCGGGATGGGTTATCGTGGCGCTATTGGGGAGATTGCTTTGAGTAAAATGGGTAAGCAAGGGCAGTAGGTTATTGCCGTTCATCAAGGCATCACCGTAGACTAAAAGAAAATTATTTTCCTTTTTTAGAGCTTCTTGGGCCATAAGAATTGCATTGCCAATGCCCTTCTCTTCGTTCTGGATCAAGTATTCGATTTTTAAACCCAAGGCCTTTCCAAAGTGAAAAGTTTCTTGGATTAATTCCTTTTTATGGCCAACTACTAAAAGAACCTCTGTTATATTAGTCTCTTTTATTCTTTTCAAAATAATTTCTAGGATACTAGTACCTGCCACAACAATCATTGATTTTGGGCGGGTTTTAGAAAAGGGTTCTAATTTAGGGCTTTGCCCGGCACATAAAACTACAGCTTTCATTGGGCTTGATTATTCATCTGAGTTAAAGAAAACTTATTTAACTTCACTTCATAAAGAAGTTCTTTTTGCTCTTTTTTGATTTCTAACTCTTCCCCGTTTAAATAAACCTTGGCTGAAGAACCTGTGGTCATGGTCAATTCATAACCTTCGTTAGCTGGCCACTCGTATTTTTTATTAGGCTCTAGCTGAACCTCTTTGGCCTTTTTACCATCAATAACCAAGAAAACCCAGTCGCTAGAATTAGACATTAGCACTAAATTTAAAGGGCTAATCACAGTAGATTCCAGTGTGGCTTTTGCCTGAGCAGGGCCAGATTTTGGCGCCTCAATAGCTTCTATCACTTCGATGGTATCGTCTTTTGAAGAATTTATTCCAAAGGAGAAAACCCCAGCGGCAACAAATACAACTAAAATACCGATTGCGATGCCTAGGTAAGTCTTATCGGAACTTCCAGTGTTAGTGCCACTATAGGAGTCATCATCATTCTTTTCAAGGCCTTCACCCTGTTCATAAATGCGATTTAATACTTCAACCATCCAATCACTATCAAGACCCAAGAGGTTTGCGTAGTTTCTCACAAATCCACGAACAAATACTAAAGCAGGTAACATTTCGGTGTTACCCTCTTCGATATATCTTAGGTTACTTAAGGTAATTCTAGTGATTTCAGCAACATGCTCTAAGGTATAAGAGTGTTCTTCTCTCTTTTGTTTGAGGATTTCCCCTACCTTTTTAAAATCTTTTAGTTCAATATTTTCTTGGTTCATTTTCTCTTTGCTTAATTTTCTAAAGGTTAGCCCTTTTTTTATTTCCTGACTAGCCCTTTCCTAACTTTAGGGAAAGGAAAAATGTAGATGCTTTTATTTGGAATTAGTCTTTAAAATCAGACCAGATCAAACAGTGATCGCTTGGTCTTTCTGCGGCTCTCATTTTATAATCTATTCCCGCATCTTCCAATCGTTGTATTAGTGGATCTGTAACCCAGATCTGATCAATGCGTAAGCCTCTGTTATCCTTAAAGCCTCCACTTCTAAAATCAAACCATGAATAGGCTTCTTCTTCTGGTTTCAGAAACCTAAAAGTGTCTATAAAACCCCAATTTTTCAGCCGTTCAATCCATTCTCGTTCCTCTGGCAAGAAGGAACATTTACCATTTCTGAGCCAGATCTTAGCATTTTCAGGTTTAATTCCGATATCTATGTCTTGCGGTGAGATGTTTAAATCACCCATAACTACAATTTTTTGGTCAGGACTATAATTTTTCAGATGTTCTTGTAGATCTTCATAAAACTTGACCTTTGCAGGGAACTTAGTTGCATGGGCACGGTTTTCTCCTTGTGGAAAATAACCATTGATGACCACTAGATCACCACCATCGCCATCTTCAAAATTCAGGCATTGAAATCGCTTTTGGGCGTCTTCCGCTTCATCTTTAAAACCCAACTGGACAGCTTTAGGCTCCTTCAAACTCAAAACAGCCACACCGTTATAGGATTTTTGACCAAAGACACTAACCTCATAACCTGCATCGACAAAGGGCTCAAAGGGAAAGTCTTCATCTGTAACTTTTGTTTCTTGTAAGCCTACAATATCCGGCTGGTGCTCACTAAGGTATTCTAAAATCAAGCCTTGCCTGACACGAACCGAGTTAACATTAAAAGAACAAATTCGCATTGATTGACCTTACTACTAGAAGTGTTTATTAAAAACTATCCCATAAGCCTAATGTTTTAGAATTTTTACGTCAATTGACATGCAATTCCCAAAAAGAATTATTTATTTAAGTGAAATAGAATCTACCAACCTCTATCTGTTGCAAAATAAAGATCTATTGCTAGAGAATGGATTGGTTGTAACAGCAGAATCCCAATCGGCAGGTAGAGGCAGGCGTGGTAAAATCTGGGAATCAGGTCCAAAAGGGCAACTCTACTTTTCTTTAAACCTACATACTAAAGATTATCCCTGCCCTGCACATAGTTTCACCCTAATAGCGGGATTGGCACTGGCCCAAGCTTTACAGGAATATAAGGTTCCTAATTTAAGTATAAAGTGGCCTAACGATCTGTTAAGCGGGGGAAAAAAAATGGCTGGCATCCTTTGCGAAAGTCATAGCTGCGGAATGGTAATTGGAATTGGAGTAAATCTAGTTGGAGAAGCGGCATCCTTTGGTGCGGATGTTCAAGGTAGAGTGATAACCTTGCAAGAAGCAACAAAACTTACAAAAAGCCCAACTGAGGTTATCTTAAGTTTTTGTAGCTACTTCCAAAAGTGCCTTACAGAAATCAAGAAAAATGGACTGGAATCTAGCTTAAGAGCCTGGGAGCTTTTATCGGCCTCTATAAACCAGGAGATCCATTTTGAGGAGAACGGAACATGGAAAACAGGGATAACTCAAGGCCTAGGACCAGCTGGTGAGCTATTAGTAGTGTCAGAAGGATTAGAAAAATCGCTCTTTAGCGGGGAGACGAGCTTAACTCCGCCACCACCAGGCTAATTCTCACAATACGAATCCCCTTGGCTTTCAGCTGAGGTAGATCTTCTTTCAGTATCTCAAAAGTGGAAGCTCGAGGGTGACAAATGGCAATAGCCAATCCACGGCTGATTGCCATTTCTGATGCCTTGGCTAACTGCTCCCTCACTTTAATGGGGTCGGGGTTATCGTCCAGAAAAATATCCCGACTTAAAAAGGGAACCCCAGATACCATAGCTGCATTTTTAGAAACTCTGCCAGATGCTGTTTTACTGTCTAGGAAAAACAAATCACCCTTTTTTAATACCCTCATTACCTGATCCATACCTGCAGCATACTGAGTAAAGGCAGAACCCATATGATTATTTACCCCAATTGCATTGGGAACTTCGCTCATATTAGCCAGCAACTTCTCCATGGTCACTTCCGCTTCATCATGAACCAATAAAGCCCCCTCCCCTGGATTTATAGTAGGGAAGTCATTGGGCTGCATGGGCAAATGGAGCATGACATCATAGTTTAATTCTTGGGCTTTTTTGGCCACCTTCTTTGTATGGGGTAAACGTGGGAGGATAGAAAAGGTAATGGCTTCATCAAGCTGGGAAAACTTATTAAAGATCTTAATATTCTGCCCCATGTCGTCAACAATAATCACTAACCTGCCAGTTGCGGATTCAAGAGCTTTAGCTTTTTGTTGTGCAGTTTCAACCGGGGTAACTGTCGTTATGGGTTTTTCTAAAACAACAACGCCATTCCCTTCTTCAACCGACTCTACCTGAGCTAGAATGGTCAACCAAGCTTTTTGGCCCTTAGCAAATTCAAATTCGTAAGAATAATCGCCTTCATTTTTTTTGCGAATTTTTAATAAAAACTGGTTTTCTTTTGCTATTTTTTGAAAGGTTTCAAAAAGTTTTTCCTCATTTACCCTAGCATAAACATGGCGGTAGGTGACCTTGTCGGTTGGGGTTCCCTTGTCTAATTCGCTAGTTAAAACCAAATTACCATGTTGACTGCGAACGATACGATTTAATGCTGTAAAAAATTGATTTTGTTCGTCATATGTCTCTTCGATAGCCCCTGTTTTCTCAGAAGAGGGCAAGGAAGAAGGGAAACTAGGCACATAGGCAAACCAAGCCATAAAAAACAAGCCCACAACCCCTAAGATTACAAGGGAAAACTTTTTAAGATCAAAGCTTTGCTTTTCTAAGACCTTTTTATTTTTTGGAGCCGGTTCCATATTTAGTCAAATTTAATTTTTGCATTCAGCTTTCAGCTGGTCTTTTAATTGTTCCAGTCGAACCTGGTAGCGCTTACCTCGAAAGGTGTCTTTCACTAATAGCGGCTGCTCAAATTCTTCAATCAATTCAACAGAAAGAGGGATAGTGTCGTGAGTTTGGTTGGCTGCCGTTACTTCCTTTTCTCTCGGAAGAATGATCCCATAAAGCTGATGAGGGGTATGGACTAAAGCATGGCCTCGATTAAAGTAGGCTGCAGCAAAGCCACCGTCAACATTAATGGCCACACCATCATCACTGGCCATTTTTTTACCTTTGGTTATATCGACAGGGGTATGACCAAAAATTACCCTCTTGGCCCCAAATTCAGCTAAAACTTTCGACTTAAAAGCGCTATCTCTTAAATTTTGCTTCCAGTAAAGACTCGGTTCCTTGTGGCTTTCTTTATCTACTAGAAAATACCTCTCATAGGTCTTCATAGCCTCTTTACCAAAAAATGGAGACTTTGGCCCGCACCAGAGATAAAAATAGAGATCGGCATCACAGGGGTCGACGGGGTTTCCCTTTAAATAATCCTGTCCACTTTTTACTATTACAGACTGGATATAATCCAGTAAATCTTTGCCCTTACGACCTAAAAAGGTTTCAAAATCTCCATCTTCCGTAGAGGGGATTAAGGCGTGGATATTGAGCATGTTGTTGTGGATGTGATAGACTTCCCCTTTTTTGAAAAAGAAGGCTAAAAGACGTTTTAACTTTTTATTATTTTTAAACTGCTCAACTAAATCATCAACGACTTCAATTTCGTCAGGCGTAAGCTGGGCTGGATTTTCAAGGTTCACAGTTGGGAAGAAAGCGTCATTTAAGCCCGAGGTATCCCCACTTTTTAGCCTTCCAGCTAAGTCGGTTAAAATCAGTCGAGAAGACATTTCAAATTCTGTTCTTTCCTTTAGTAATTTATCTTCTAGCTTAAACTGGATAACCGCCAACGCCTTTTCCATAGCTCGGCCTTTTTTGGTTTTGGCCTTGATTTTCCCTGTGGTTTTTTCATCAGGGTAGGTTTTTACAGCAAACTTTTTCAGCTTGGTCACATCAAAACCTAAAATTTTCAGCATTTTAAAATGATCATAGCGACAAGTTACCCGCATAGCTTCAATTACGAGTGGTTTACAACCAACAGCAGCACCCATCCACAAAACATCGTGATTTCCAAAAACCAAGGTAACAATCTTTTTATACTGAGGGCTGGAAAGGATACGAATGATCTTATCTGGCTGAGAACCTCGGTCAAAAATATCACCTAAAACAACCAGTCGGTCGATTAGGACATGCTTAATAGAAAAACAAAGATGGTAGACCAAACGCGTTGCAATGGCTTCTTCTTCCATTAAAGAAGGGGGAACACTTAATCCCGAAATTAACCTTAAGATGTACTCTCGAAACTCAGGTAGAATAATTTCATCAACATCATACCTAACGTTACTTACTTTATAACGCAAAACAGCTGTAAGCGACTGCAAAGTCGACTTTAAGGACATTTCAATTTTGGAATCTTCGATGATGGACATCTTGCGAATCACACGACTGAGGTGGCGAACCTCCTCTTCAGGCATCTTTGGTAGTGCCTCTTTTATAGTCTGATAGAGCAGGCCAAAACGGCCACGAAGAATGGATTTAAAGCGATCACCTTCACCGTGAAGATCACTTATCCAAAGGGTAGAAGGAATATAGGAGTTGAGTTCAGCCTCTAGGTCTAATATCTCTTTGCCAATTACTTCAACTGGGTTTGAATTTGCGCTGTGTTTCGGTAGAACTTCCGAAGTTGAGCGATTCATTAGTCCTTATCTTCTGTTTTGTGTGTTGCTAAGAAAAAAAGTTCACCTTTAACCTTATCAGAATCGCCAATATTCAGCTCTACTAAACGTCTTAAATGGGTTAAACTATCTAAATCAATATTGACAAACTCAAAACCGACATGGCTCTCTTTAACAAAAACCGTTACACCTTCAAAATCCATCACTAAATCATTTCCATTTAGCTTTATTGTAATTTTGCAATGGGTTCCCTTGGAGATAGGCTCATCAGCATCTACTTCGACTAAAGCACCCTTTAATGATATATCTAGGAGGCGAGAAACTAATTCGTGGTCTTCAAAACTGATAATCAGTTCTGCATCAAATTTCACTCTTGAATAATGTCGTCGTTCGTCGTTCATGGGCCCTTTATGATCGTTAAATGCCTTTAATTGCAATTGTAAACACTCAGAGGCTTTAAGTCTATAAAACAATAATAAAATAAAGACTTCACTTAAACCAAGCTAGATTTAAGTAGGCTTAATTATTAGCTTTGGTATTCTTTTTAAGGAAAAAAGAAATTTAAATTTGCTTGATTGGAGGGACTAAAAGGGGAATTTTATTAGGAGGGAAAAACCAGACTAAGATTTTCCAAAGTCTGGCTTTAGCAATTTATGAACGTGGCTGTCGAGGACGAGCAACGTTAACCTGAAGAGGTCTTCCGCTTACGTCTACTCCATCTAGGCCTTCAATAGCAGCATTACCTTCTTCTTCGCTATTCATTTCAACAAATCCGAAACCCTTTGGGCGTCCAGTTTCACGGTCCATGATGATCTTGCATGACTTAACTTGACCAAATTCAGCAAAAGTTTCTTGTAATTCTTCTTCACTTAATGTGAAGGAAATGTTTCCAACATAAATATTCATTTGTATACCTTGAGCGCGAAGCTCATCAAAAAAGTTCCTGTCTCTAAGGTCGCTACATTGCACCTTAAAAACCTACTCTATCGCATGCTTTGGGAAAAAACCTTTAAGAAAAACAAAGTATTTTTAACACTAACCCTTTACAGGCCGCATGGATGCAGTAACTTAATACAGTGGGTAGTATCAGCCCCTAAGTCAACTAAATTCGTGTTTCCCCAAGGGCAATTAAGCCAATCGCAACGAATTAATACCAAAACCTTTGCATTAAGATCTATTGCCCTGTAAATTAAGACTAAAGAATAAGATTAACAAAGGCTTAAATATGAATCATCAATTTGACAGCTTAAAACTCTTTTACAACGAGTTGTTAGTTCCTACGGCTGCACATATGAAAGAATTAGCAGATACAAACTTCGACCAAATGGATGAAGACCCTCTGTGGCATCTTGGGCATATCGCCAATGACCTTTGTAGAGTGCTATTGACCCCCTTCGGCCAAGTTGAACCTTCGGCAAACAAATTTGGTGAGCTTTATTTAGGACTAGGTAGCTGGAACCCCTGGCCAAATAAAACTAGGCCAGAGTTTGAAGAAATAACCGATTGGTTTGATGAAATTTTTACTGCAATCGAACGCTTACATGGGGATAAACAGACAGAATTACCAGAACCCTTTAAGATGGAACGCATGCATATTACCAAAACTAGTGAAGCATGGGACTACGCCCTTTTCCACACAGGGCTACACATTGGCCGAGTGCATCAGATGTTAGGCTGGTAGATTCTAACATTTTGCTTTTATATATTATCTTACACATTTAAAAACTCACATCATGACAAATAAGCGCCCTGGACTCTTTTCTCACCCCATTTGGTTGGTGGGATTTCGGCCTTTTTTCGCCCTTACCTTTATCCTCGGTTTTTTCTTGCCTCTTTTTTGGGCTAGTCTTTATAGCGGGCATTTAGATTGGGACCCTAGCCCCTTGAACCAAAGCCAGTGGCACGGTCATGAAATGTTTTACGGATTTGGCTGGGCTTTGCTAGCTGGTTTTTTACTCACAGCGAGCAAAAACTGGGTTTCTATTCGAGGGTTGCACGGAGCAGGCTTAGGGCTCGCTGTTCTACTCTGGTTTTTAGACCGATTTATTATCAGTTTTTATCCAAAGCAAGACCTTGTATCCCAAGTTTTAGGAAATCTTTTTATTACTTATGTCGTAGGCTACCTACTTTTTACGCTCATTAAAAATCGAGAAAAGGATGGTTTCCAAGACAACTATTTATTTTATATTGCTCTACCCCTGTTTATTCCTGCAAAAAATCTCATTTTAGATACAGAAACCTTTGCTCAGGGAATAGCAATGACAACAGGTCTTTTTCGGGTTTCCTTTGTAATTATGTTTGAAAGGACAATGGCGCAGTTTATGAAAAACGCCATGAACACTCCCCTGCCACGTTGGCCCTGGTTAGATTACTCCATAAAAATCCTGATGCTTTTTTCCGTTGGTGCCGTGTTTTTACCGGATATTTATGGAGCAAGCTTGTTAATAGCCACAGCTACTTTTTTAGCATTTCGCTTTTTGATTTGGAAACCCCATGTAGGCATGAAAAATTTTGGAATAGCTGTTATGTATTTGGGCTATTTAGGCTTAACCGTCCATTTGTATTTAGAAGGATTCCGCCAGTTGCAAGGGTCACTGGGAGTTGGAGCCTTATCCTTACATGTCTTCACTTTCTTTAGCATGGGGATGATCATCCCATCTATGATGATTCGCATCTCACAGGGGCACACAGGCCGCAAACCCATATTTTTAGGCAGGGATCGAGCCGCCTTGGCACTGATGGCTTTTGGGGGCTTGAGTCGCGTGGTTTTCACACAAATTTGGCCTGAATACTATGTAACTTGGGTTGCCCTTTCAGGCTTTGGATGGTCTGTCTGCTTTGCGATTTTGGGGGTAAGATTAATGCCCTTTCTCTTCCAACCTCGCATTGATGGGAAAGAGCATTAAAATTTATAGTACTATTTTAGAAACTTCTAACTTAAAAATTCCAGTTTAGAAATTTCAATTTTAAAAATTTCTATTAGAACCAAATTCAGAACCACGCCTTGGACTACGCTTCGGGGCAGCAGTTCCAGTTGAGCGAGATTTAAACCCACTTGCTGGCTTTCTTTTAGAAGGCCTTGCTTGGTTCTTTTTCGATGGTGCTTCTTCCTTGGCAGTCATTTGAGACCACTCTGCACGGGCGAAATCGCCTTGAGGAATCTTAAGGCCAATTGCCTTTTCAATTGCCTTTAACTTTTTCACTTCTGGTCCGCTGCAAAATGAGATGGCAACGCCTTCTCGCCCAGCTCGACCTGTTCTACCAATTCTGTGTACATAAGACTCAGGCTCTTCAGGTAGATCGTAATTAATAACGTGACTCACACCAGCTACGTCAATACCACGAGCAGCGATATCAGTTGCAACCAATACTTTTAAAGTTCCAGCTTTAAACTCGTCTAAGGCCTTTTGTCTTTGGTTTTGTGATTTGTTACCGTGAATAGCTTCACAATCTAATTGCATAGCTCTAACACCCTTGCTTAGGCGCTCAGCGCCATGCTTTGTTCGACTAAATACCATTACCTGTTCCACATCATCTAAATTCAAGATGGTTTTCAGTAAGCCTAACTTTTCAGTTTGAGGAACATGCACAACTTCTTGAGTAATGCGCTCAACGGTGCTGGACTCAGGATTGATCTCAACTTTCAAGGGATCTTTTTGAAACCCTTTAGTCAACTGAGCAATGCCTGTGGGCATGGTTGCAGAAAAAAGCAGTGTTTGTCTTTTTTCAGGCAACTGAGCCAAAATACGCTTGATGGCAGGTAAAAAACCCATATCTAACATACGGTCGGCTTCGTCTAATACTAAGTAGTCTACTTGGTCTAATTTAGCGTGGCCTTGACTGATTAAATCTTCAAGTCTGCCTGGAGTTGCTACTAGCAGATCCAAACCGCCTTTTAGGGCTCTTACTTGGTTATGTTGCTTTACTCCACCAAATATTACGGCTGTTTTCAGATGCAAACCTTCTGAGTAGGTTTTAATATCCTTTTGGATCTGGCTTGCAAGCTCACGAGTTGGAGCCAAGATCAAAGTTCTACATTTCCCTGGGCGCATTTTTAACGCTTCTTGGGAAAGTTTCTGGATCAAAGGTAAGGAAAAAGCTGCTGTTTTACCTGTTCCTGTTTGTGCAATCCCTAGAAGATCACGACCTTCTAAAAGCGCTGGAATGGCTTGAGACTGAATAGGGGTGGGTGTAGAGTAATTTAGATTTTTTAAGTTCGCTTCCAGTTGAGGAAGCAGGCCGAAGCCTTCAAAAGTTGTAGTCATATCTTTTAAATTTATAGGGCATGCCTTGCCATGCAGTTGGTAGCCCTGAATATTCAAAATCAATTACCTAGGGCCCATCCTTAAACTTGAGGTTTAAGAAAGAAGGTCTAACATTGCTTTTCACAATGTAATTAGTAAGTTTAAGACTAAAGTTCTGAATAAGCAAGACATTTAAAATTCATGAAGTAAAGTTCATTTAAAAAAACCTTATGCCGCTTTAGGTATCACTTATTTATAGATGGTGAAGGCATTTTATCAGGGCTTATATCCGACCCCCACCCTATTTGATTCACCGCCAGCCCAAAGATGCAACGTCTATTTAAAGAATAAACAATTTTAAATAACTTAAACCTTGACAGTAAAACATAAAACCAACAAATTTAAGGGATTAGTCGAGGCGTAGCGCAGCCCGGTAGCGCACTTGTCTGGGGGACAAGGGGTCGCTGGTTCAATTCCAGTCGCCTCGACCATATACTAAAAAGCTTTATAGCTGACCAGCTAATTCTAAAAAGCCTAATTTTTCTCTTTGGGTACAGTTTTGGGTACAAGATGAGTTGCCTTTGGTAGCTTTATCATCACTCTCTTTTTATGGAACAACTCTTTGACCTTGCCCACAAACTTTTTTCTTTAAGGTTTAGAGCTAAAAGGTGAAGGCCTTAAAATTTTATTGGGTTGGGGTTAAGAGTCTTATTTCAAGGACGGGAAAGCGATCCCAGCTTCCTTTTGGCTCCAAAGGGGATACTTATCCATCACATCGATGAAAGGTTTTGATTCCAGCATTCTAGTTAGCCACCGCTGTAATTTGCCATAAGGCAACTCATTAAAGCTAATACTATCCACATTTGCCCATTGCCTTATAAAGGGCAAAATCGCAATGTCTGCGAAAGAAAGGTCAGACGAAAGGAGATAATCTGTGAAATGGAGTTTTTGGTCTAATAGAGCCAGAAATTCTTCCCCTTTTTCTTTATGAAACTCAGTTGACTCTGCTGGGTATCGATCCTCATATTTATAGCGATCAAGGTGATATTTAAAGTCACCATCGTTAATGCAAATCAGCTTTTTAGATCTCTCCCAACTAGAGGCAATATTCTCAGGGTCATTAATGCTCAAAGCCCAGTTCATAATGTCTAGACTTTCTTCCAATACTTTGCCCCTCGGTAGCACCAACACAGGAACAGTACCTTTTGGTGAGGCCTTAAGCATTTCAAGGGGTTTATTGCTCAGTTTGATTTCCCGTAATTCCACCTTTACTTGGCTCAAAGCAATCGCCATTCTGGTTCTAATTGCGTAGGGGCAACGACGAAAAGAATAGAGTTTGGGTAGCTCGTTAAATAGGTTCTGCATTAAATAGCCATTATAATCTTGTGGGAGGTGCAATCAACTTTGCTCCATTAGCAGGGGCCTTTTTAACCATTTTTTGAAAAGGGAATATACTGAAATTATGATGTCCTGTTATCTATTTCAATCCCTATTAAATAGAGGATTAACTCAACAGCCCGAATTGAAGTAATGAGATACCCTACTTTCTCTGAAAGGGTTTTGACTAAATCGGCAATGCCAGAAGTTGCTCGCAGTCCATGACAGTATTGGTAGTAGGCTAAGTAATTTTCTTGTTTTCTAGTGTTATTGCTATTGTTAAAAAGAGCAGTGGAAACACGGCTGTCCCATATAGGATAAAGGTCAGGCTTTAAAAAATGCAATACCTTGGAGGCCCCAACAACCGAATTATTAATATAAAGTGCCATATTTTCAATGTGGGGTTCAATGGTATTTTCTGATTCTGTAAATTGGATTAGGGCATTTGCGCTCTGAATGCATCCTCCTAAATGCTCTTGCCTTAATGTCAGAATTGTAGGCATCCAACCATAGGCCATGTGGGCCAAGAGGCAAATATTGTCTTCATTTACCTCATGTATCGTTTCACCGAATTTTAGTAGTTTAGGATAAGCAAGCAAGTAGCCTTCATTTTTAAACAGGCGGACGGACTCGGCCTTCAAGATCAATTGCTCTATCGAAATTTCATTCATATCTTTATTTTTTTGTGTAGTTGCTTTGCCAGAGACTATTTTATAGTAGCCAAACATGCTTGGTAGTGTCGAATGTGATCCCCTTCAAAGTTATCCATCCCTTCTTTGGTCAAGTAGCCTTGAGAGCCAGGAATGCGACTACTGATTGATTTTGGCTTATAGGGGTTTTCATGCCAGCCGATATTAAAGGCGGCGTAGGATGGATAAAATTCCATATAACAATAATCAGGGATGTGGTCATGAATCCACCAAGCTAATGCCTGCCAGTTACCAGTTTGTTCGTAGTAATTGACAAAAGAATTTACAATGATGGTTGTCGTTGCGCCCATGTAACCTTCTTTATCTCGCAGGTCCCAAATGTGGTTGGCAGCGGTCTTTTCGTTGTTGGAGCATTGATGGTTCTTTTTATTCCCAAGGTCGTTAACCTCAGCGCTTCTAAAGGCAGAACGAATGGTAATAGGCCCAAGTGCTGCTTGGATAGGCTCCAAGACATTCTCGCAAAGCTTTCGCCCTGATTCCGCTGCTAAGGCGGGATCATCTGGAATGTTGCCTAAGCCGTAGATATCAGCAATTTCTGAGTGAAGAAAGGAGCGCATCCAGAAATTATCGGATAACCTAAGCCTTCCGTACTCTGCAAGCTTATCAACTGAGGCTGGCTTTTTCCCTTCCCAACTAGCTCTCTGTTTTCTGGCTTCCAACCAGAACAATACCTCTCTAATTTTCTCAGAGGCAGGGCCTTTTGGTTTGCCTACCACATCTAGTGCAGTCCATAAGGCTCGTTGACCTTTGGATGAGGCAAGCATTAACTTTCTGATCACTACGCCATCAAAGATAAAGCCAAGGCCATGTTCATATGCGGTGTCCTCCCCTTCAGAGTCAAACCATTTTGAGATTACCAAAGTCTGGCCTTTATCATCCAGCCAACCATATTGCTGTTTTATTGCTTCGGTGCAGCTGTTAGCCTCTGAGTGGACTATGGCCCATATTTGCTTAGGGGATAAGCTCTGGTTTTGAGGTAGTGCAATGGGTACTTGCGGATCAAATTCTTTCATAAATCTAAAATACTGTAATGTTGGTGGGCTATGCCTTCTAATAACACAACCCTATTCAAGGCATCTAAAATGGTTTCTTTTTGGCTTTCGGCGGTTTTCTCCAGGGGGTTGATCGTTTCCACCTCACAGACGATGGTAACAGATTTTCCTGCCTTCATTACAGTAATCCCTATGGGTAATTTATCTGCAAAATATTGGGCGATTTCTGAAAACTGATCTCCCCTACCTAGCAGCATCAACTTCACAAAGCCCATGTCAACTTGGTGCACAATATAGCATTTTGTTGGGAGGTGAGGCATGGCGAACTCAAACCAGCTATTAGTAGCAGGTCTGTCGGTCAACTTCTTAAGATGTAGGTTTTTACCCTGTTCTTGGTAGATTTTTTCATAGCCTAAACCAAAAGCGGACATTTCAGGGTGTGCGACTCGTTGGTATCCTTTTTTTGCCTGATCAACAGCCTGAAAAATGACTTTTGCTCTGTACTTGCTATATGTTCCTGTCTGAGAGGAAAACCAATCTTCAAGAGCCTCATAGCTGATTTGATTTTGATAAGCTGATAGGTCTTTACTTTCAAGGTATTTGGCAGGAGCAATAATACAAGTTGTGAAGCCTTGCCAAATGCCTTCGTTTATTCCCTTCTCACCTCGTTCTAGGTACCTTTCTGCCTGCCTTGGCTGCTGAGGGGCATCAATCTTATTTTCAACCATTAAGGCTTGTTTTTGGCCCTGTGCATCTTCTAAAAGATAGATCAAATCTGATTCGCCTAAGGCTTTATCGGTGACTGAATGCCAAGTGCCTAATGGCTTGCAATTTTCCTTAAGCCCGCAAAGCCAAGAAAACCAGCAGCAAAATTCAGGATTAACATTGAATTCTTCTAGCAGAAGAAAGTCGATTTCTCGTTCTTCAATCTTAATAATCTTAGGTTGATCAATCATTAGAGACTCTCTATTTTCGGCATCATGTAAGGCGGTACCCCTTTAAGCAGGGTAAAGCTCTGGCCTTCACTGGGGTATTTTTGGTTTAGGTCATTCCAGTTTGGTTGTTTGATGAGCCAGGCCCAAGCGGCAAGGGCAGCCAAGGCCGCATCTCTTTGGTGGTCCCTGTGGGGTAGGGATAAGATTTCTTTACTTAATGATGCCTCTAGCTCGCCCCTGTATTTTAAAATATCTTCTACGCTACCTGGGTGGGTCTCCACTAGGTCTATGCCCCGTGCTTCCAACATCTTTGCAGCCATCATCCCCTGTGCCAGGCAGGCACCGCTTAAGGAATTGATATGCATCACGCCACGGCAACCAATGGAATTTCTTTCCTTTCTTAAATTTCTGTCGGCCTCTCTCTCAGGTCCAGAGATCCAGCAGAGGGGTGCATCAATGGCAGCAACTATAACTTCACCACCTAGCAGGCTCGCTTCGTTAAAAGCCATGTTTACGGCTGTTTCTGCGTGATCAGCCACGCCAGAGGACAAAAGGTTTAGTGGTAGCTTTGTAGAAAACTCTAATAAGACCCAACCAAAGTTTCCTTTACCACCAGGGTCAAGACCCAGGATAATCTCATGTGCTTTTGGTGATGTGTTTGACATAATTACTTAATGTATTAGTGTTTCGCCACAGAGGCTTGATAATCCCGTAACAGTTTTTCCTCACTGGCCTTACCTTTTAACCATAGGTATTTTTCTGCTACTCGCCTTTTATAAACGTAATCTTTTAAGTCACACCGAAAAAAATTCATTTTTTATAACCATAAAATCAGTATGCCCTCAGTAAAAAGAAAGGATTTTTGAAGGTGTGAGGACTGACTGATGGCAACCTTTATCTTCTATCAATGTCCTACATACTGTGATGCTAAAACTTTTTTAAGCTATGGTCTCCATTCTTGTGTATTGATCAATAAAGTGGTTGATTAAATCAGATGGTTCACAGTCAAGCTCACGAGCTAAAGCATCAATCTTCTTTAAGTTCTCTACTTCAACATTATAATGAGCTTTTTGTCTTTGTAGGGTTTCTGTAACTCCAACATCAAGTCTTTTTAGGCCATCTGTGACTGCATCGTTAATACATAATTGATGTGATTTATCAGACTCTATAGCCATCTGTTTTAGCCTTTCAAGGCTTTGCTTTTTAAAATTGATTTTAATTCTAGATTTTGTTTTCATATTGTTCCTTTAGTAAGCCCAGTGAGGAGTTTTTAACATAATATTAACCCTTCTGAGCCATAGTTTCTTGGATTACAGCAGTTAAAAGCTCTGCTTGTTCAGCTATGTTTTCATCATTCCATTTGATGTAAAGGTGGTGATTAATATCAAAGTGGGGGTCATGACCGCTAGCTTCCTTGAAAAGATAAATAACGGGAACGCCTACGCCTTCAGCAAAGCCAGCTTCCCAGTAAGCACCATGATTTCCTCCAGTTAGGTCGCAAATCATAAATTTTGCTCTACGGATTTTATTTCTAATTCTGTCATCAATCGGGCCTGCAGTTGGCCGTTCGTCTACTCTTTCTAGTACAAAATCGGCTTTGTCTGCTGCGGGTTTCCAGTATTCTTTAAAAGCTTTATTCAGGTCATCATTCCCAAAAGGCATTGCCATAAAGGCTTCATTTGCTTCACCTCTACCATGGGTGATTTCCTCATAACGCTGGTGCCCATAAAAACTCAATTCAAAAGAGGGACAGATTACTTCACGATTACTTTGGCCAATTTGTTCAATCGTTTCAACACCTCCCGTCACTAAACCTTGAATCCTTGCATTTTCTGCTAAAACAAAAATCTCTGCTGGTAAAGCGCCGACTTCTGCAGAGTGCTTCATGTAATCTTGTTCTTTCCAATGTAATAGATGGCCTAAACCAGGAGAATTATCACCGATAACACGAATCAAATTCTCTAATTTTTGAGACACTGTTGGGAGTTTTTCATTTTCCAGCGTTTCCGCAATCGTTTCTTTTGTTAATTTAAAAGCCTCTGATCTTTGCTCTTTTCCACGACCAATTATATGACTGAGTAATGCTTTTTGGGCAGAACTTTTTCCATCCAAGTGTTGGATTTCAAGATCATCAATTCCAAAATTCCCGCAATTTGGACAATTAAAAACTACAAATTTGCTATTAGCGCCATGGCGTATTGAAGTTTGTAAGCATAAGGGGCATTTATCAGACATCGGTTTGCCTTAAATTGTAGTTATAAGAGGATATTGAAAATTGCTTTGCCGTATTGATAAATTGACTAATAAGTATCTTCATCGTCATCCTCCTCTTCAAGATCATTGATTATTGCTGCGCCAATCATTGCCCCTGCTACAAGGCTACTTTCCTCACTTTCATCATAGGCTTGCGAGTTTTGCTGAACGCTCTGTATAGTCTTTTGTGAAACAAAAAGCTCAGGGTCAAGTAAACTTGGGTCTATCGGTACCCCAAAATATAAAATATGCAAACTTTTACATTGAGAGCATTTATAAACAGGAATTACCTCACTCTCGGTAACAAAGTTTTGATCAGCTTCTTTGCATAAAAAGCCACAGCGAAAGCACATATGCTTACTTGCCTTAAATAAATTGTGCAGCATCACAGGAAGAATAAACGAAAGTGTTATTGTCGTTACAATAAACCCACTTGTGTCAAAATATATATAGGCAATAAGAAATGTCACCCCAACAAATCCAAAAACAACTGCTAAATGAAGTAATGTTGCTTTTACTTTGTTCTCAAAATTACTTCCTCTATCGTGGTTTTGTGCAATATCAAATAGCGCCTTCCCAAGGGATTTGGATTTTACATCATTTTCCCAATTTTTATCTTTCTTTAATTCCAGTAATGCCTCTTCAAAGTCACCCTTCTTTATAAAACGGGCGGCTTTTTGTAGCGTTGTCATACCACTATTCTTACGTTCCACCTGGATCATCTGGTCCATCATATCTGAACTCATCCTACCTCTATCCGATCATTCAATGCATCAATCCGCTTCACAATCCCTGTCACGGTATCAATCTTTCCTTCAAATAAGCTGGTCACACTGCCAAACTTGTTAAAGGGGTGAGCGTTAAGAAGAGATTTATCAATGCCCCCATTTTCTATCACGTGATTCACCACTAAGTTCACGAACTCCATTTGCTTACTGTTTAGGCTTTGGTCATCGATAAAGGCAGAGAAAACCTCGTTTGCAGCTTCCTGTGTGAGGCCAACCAGCTTGGCCACAAAACTAACTAAAGGCTGATCACCAAATTCCTTGTGGTACTCTTCTTCTGTGCCTAGGTCTTCCCAGAGTATTGATTCTAAGTGGTCAACATCACTGCCAGTTAAAGCCTTATTGTTTCTTAGCTTGTAAACTACCAAGTCATCTTGATGGGCTTTTAAGTAATGCTCTACCCTCTGTTTGTAGGGTAATAAATCATTTACCCCGAAGTCCCCTTCATTCTCTACTACCTCTAAAACTTCATCAGCAAAGTTGGTGTAGTAGATGTCCGTGTTAACTGCATCCAATAAGACCAATAGATCACGCAATGCTTCCCTTACCCTCTCATGGGTAAAGAGGTCAGCATTGTCCCAGTGTTCGTCCGTTTGGATGGCTTTAATAAGTTCAGCATGCTGCTGGACTTGGGCAAGGTTTCCTTTGGTTTCTAATCTTTGGGCTGTCTGGATTACTTTAACTTTAGGCTTGTTGATCGGTTGCCCTTCAAGGTATGCGAGCTCCAAGGTATACATTAGAAAATCAAACCTCTTTGCCAGCTCGTTGCCCTTAATGGCTTGCAGTAAACCCGCAATGTTATCCTCTAGCTCTCGAACCATAACATCGCTAATGTTCTCCCACGCTTCTTTTTTATTGTAGCGATGGACAAACTCAATGCGTAGCTGACTAGAAAAATGACTCTCATCAATTTTACAGACTTCCTTTTGCAGGCCTTCCACTAACGATTGGCGGTGGGTTTTATAGTCGTCTGATTGATAATCTAAATGTTGCAGGCCTTGGGCAATCTTAACTCTAGTGTTAAAGAGGTTTTCACTTAAGGACTTAACCATCCGCCCTTCAACGCCATTCTTGTTAGTCCTGAAATATTCAAAGTTCCCGCAGTAATCAAAGATCACAAAGCGCTCTTTGTCTTGCTCTGGTCCAAAGAGGTCTGGCCGTAACCTTGTACCCCGACCAATCATTTGCCAAAACTTTGCCTTTGAGCGAACCCTCTTAAAAAAGACGAGGTTTACGAGTTCAGGAATATCTATCCCTGTGTCTAGCATATCCACCGAAACTGCAATCTGGGGCTTTTTATCTGGGGTAGAGAGGTCTTCGATTAAGCTGTCCACATACTTAATCCCATTATAAATCACATCTGCAACTTTGTTTTGATCAGGATATAAAACATTAAACCGATCAAGGATAAAATCGGCATGCTTGGTGTTGGCCGCAAAGATGATTGTTTTGCCAATCAAGTCACCACCTTCTACCTTAATCCCCTTTTCCATTAGGTCTTGCAGGACTTGGTCAACAGTGTCGCTATTAAACAAAAACTTGTTTAAGGCCTCCCCTGAAATCTCTTCCATGCCCTCGTCAAAGGTTTCCTCCCATTGTTCTTTTTCTTCCTCGCTTAGCTCATCGTACCTTACCCCTTCCTCAATGAACTTCATCTTGGTTTCTATGGTGCCATAGGGCACAAGAAACTTCTCTTTGATTGCGTCAGTCAGCTCATAGGCAAAGGTGGGGTTTTCATCTTCAAGGTCAAAAATAGAGTAAGTGTTTTTATCTATCTCATCCTTTGGAGTGGCAGTCAGCCCTAACAGAGCACTATCAAAATAGGTAAAGATGTCTTGGTATTTCTTGTAAATAGAGCGGTGGGACTCGTCTATTATGATCAAGTCAAAATGCCCACTGGAAAACATCCTAGAGCCATCATCCCGTCTCTTGCCGTCAATGGCATTCATCATGGTAGGGTAGGTAGAAAAGATCATCCTACTATTAGGGTCGTTATCCTTGTCTGCTTTTTCTAAGAGGTTGCAAATGCTTAAACTGGGTAGCAGGTTGGTAAAGTTCTTCTTTGCCTGCTTTACCAGTTCCCGCCTGTCGGCTAAGAAAAGGAAATGCTTAGCCCAACCGTAATCTTGTAAGATCTCAACTAGGGAGATTGCTGTTCTGGTTTTACCTGACCCTGTGGCCATAACAAGTAAAGACTTCCGCTGCCCCTTTCCAAGGCTATCACAAACGGCTTGTATTGCTTTCTTTTGGTATGCTCTGTTGGCGATGTCATCGTTAAAATCAACGGCTGTAATGGGCTTTTTGTTGGCGTTTTTGTAGTAGTGCCAATCAAGCTCATCTTTGGTGAAGAAGCCTGATACAATCCTTTCAGGGCTGTGGCTGTCGTCCCAAAACCAAGTTTCAAAGCCGTTAGAATAAAAGATCAGGGGCCGAGTGCCATGTTCCTTTTCTAAACAATCAGCATAGAGCTTTGCCTGTATTTTTCCCTTTCGTGGGTCCACAGAGGTACGTTTCGCCTCCACCACTGCCAAAGGTTTTCCGTTATCGGCATAAAGCACATAATCTATAAAGCCATCACCTGAGGTATTAGGCATGCCCTTAACTTCCACTTCTTCCCTGCAATTACCATTGATCTCCCAGCCAACCATTTCTAAGGCTAAATCAATGTAGAGCTTTCGAGTTTTAAACTCGCTGATGTCGTCACATTTAAATTCATGGGTGGTCTTGTTTTCCTTCCTCTGGTTGGCAGCCTTTTCTCTCTCTTCAACCGAGGCCAACATCTCTTTTAGTTTCTGTTCTCTGGCAGCCAGCTCTGCCTCTTTGGCGGCCAAGGCAGTCTGCATTTGGCGGGTTTTCTTTTCTATTAAGTCGCCACCCTGGAGCAGAGTAGGATCAAAGGCCGCCGTATTTACCCCACCTGTGGAGTAAGAGAAATCAATCCAGCTGATAAAATCGAAGAGGTTCCTTAGGGCTTCGACCGCCTGAAAGCGACTCATATCCATTACTGTGTGGGCGGCCTTGTTGCCTAGCTGGATGATGTACTTGATCCGTGGAAACAGCTCAGGGGCTAAGATATCTTTAAAATCTGGGTCGTGGATTAAAGAAGAGAGACCATCGTTGTAAGGGATTGTAAGGTCTGCATCAAAGCGGTAGGCCCATTTTACTGCGATCTCTAAGGCTCTACGGGCTTGCAAAGCGGCCGTAGAAGGAGAAACAGAAATCGACTTCTCCGCCTCTATACAGGCCTTATAGATGCCAGAGTATTTTGGGTCTTTTTTTAAGTATGCAAAGTTGCTCATTGTACCTTTAATAATCTCGATCAAGTTTTGGGTTGATAGATTTGGGCGGTTCTCCGCAGGAATAACAATATCTAGCAGGAACTAATGAAGCAAATCTAGTGTTACACCAAACACATTCTTGCTCAATTCCAACAGACTTTTCTTCATAGTTAGTGAGTGCTTCTGAGGGTTTTGTTGGCGTAAATTGCAGCCAACCAATTTGTAGCTCACCTGACTCATAAAGGCGATATTGCTCATGATCTTTAAAGTGATAAAACCACCTTATCTGGTGTTCTCTACAAAATGAAAAGAACCGATAGTCTTCACCGCAGTAGGGGCAAAAACCTTTCTTGCCAAAGTTGTCTTTAGTTATTTCAATCATGAAATCCTTTTTACAACTAAAACAATGACGAGAAGATAAGCCTCTTTCATCTGTAGGAAATTTGTCATAATAAATAATTTCATGCTTCTTCATTACTTACTCTTTGTTTAAGTTGATGATCATTTTACTTCTGCCTCTTCAAAGTCATGGGTCTTCCCACAAAATGGGCAGTAAATTTGACCCAGTTCTTTGGGGGTTTCTTTACCTGCGTAAAAAACCATGAAGCTTTTGCCACATCCGTCGCAATCTTCGCTAAAGCTTTTTGCAGGCTCGCCGTTGATCTTGACTTGTTTGTTAACGTCGAGGTTCGAGTAACTTTCTTCTAGTCTTTTATTGGCGGCTTCTGAATGGGCTCTGGCCGTTTTTAATTCTAGCTTAGCCGAAGCCAAGATCTCTTCATTGATCTCTCTGGCAACTTTATAGGTTGGATCTTCTTGCTCATTTTTCTTCCCAGCGATTCCAGCCAAAACAAAAAGCCCAATAATCAAGAATACCCACTCCATAGTCTATCTCTTTGCCTTATTCATATAAAACTCCACCTTGGGCAATCCGCCAGAGGTAAGGGGTTTATTGATTATGTCTTTCACCTTCCAACTTTGCTCAAGCATCTTCGTCATTTTAGTTACAGCAACTATGGGGTCAGGGTAGCCTAAGCTTTCATCCTTACCCACTGCACAGTAAAAATCGTCTGTGTCTAAGGTGCCATAGGGGTGCCAGCAGCGAACAAAGCCCCAAGGGGGCAACTTTCCAGCTAGTAGCCTCTTTTGGTACTGGCTATTTGGTCCGTCACTATATTTCGGGTCCAGCGGCTTTACTTCTTGGGCAGTAAGTTGTTGCTGCTTTTGGGCTTCTCGACTTTTCATTTCGCCATTAACCCACCAAGTTCCAAGCCCAATGAGACAAATCACAATGAGCCCATGCCTCCAGTTTACGTCATCTGATTCGAACATTACCTTTTCCCCTTGGAGAGGATGTAATGCTTCTGTTCGTCTCTGGGCCGATGAACCTCTGTTACTTCCCACCCCTTGGAGTAGAGTTCCTTAATGGTGGTTACATCGCCTAAGATTTCACCACCATTATTCTTCTTGTTCGAGCCTATAGCACAGAAAATAGGATCTAGCATGTAGCCGTGGTTGTTGAATTTATTACTGTATAAAACCGAGCAGTCTAACACCCCATACTCAGGAAGTTTTGCTTTTTTGAGCATGCCGCCCTTTTCCCATTCTTCTTTTGCGTTTAGGGGTAGGGCAAGGGTCATCAGCGTTAAAAGTAGTAGTAGTAGTAGCTTTTTCATGGGGGCCTATCTAAAAATACTTACGTAAAGAAACGAGAGGAATAAAACCCATAAAAATCCCCTCAAGTTTTTATTGGGCAGCTTTTTTATGGTCTCTATTTGCTTTTGTGGCACTGGGTCCACCCCTTGAATCAGATCCCTCTGGGCTACCTTTTGTACCCCGTCATATTTCCCACAATAGGGGCATTTTTTAGCAAAGGACTCGGTTGAAAAGCCCTTACCCTCGCAGTGAGTGCAGTTGTATAAATTTGCCTTTGCAGACTCTTTATAATAAAAAAGATTTGAGTGGGGTCTTCGGTCAGTTAGTTGTTTATACGCAGTAGCAAACCCATCTTGGAAGGCATATTTTCTGTCATACTCCTCCTGAGTCATTCTTTGGCGCATCAACTTAATTTGATTGGGGTGGCTACATTTATCAAAACCATGCTTGTTCCCACAATAAGGGCAGTAAAGGCTTTGAAAATTTCGGGGGTCTACAACGCTAATCCCAAATTCCCTTTTGCAATCATAACAAACCCGACCGAGGTGATTATTCTGATCAATGGGGAAAACAACATCTACTTTTAAGTCATTTAAGTCCTTGTCCCTACCTTCCAGCTGGATTTTTATGCCCTTGTTTTCTTTTGACGCAGGGTTACCCGTTGCCACAACTTCTTCTTTTGTCCAAGGGCTTTGGCTCATGGTTACAACTCCCCTTTAAAGGCTCGCTGCATGATGCTGTTAAAGTTATTTTCTAGCTCCACAAGGCTGGCTTGCATGGCCTCTTTTTGGGTTTCGATCTTTTGGACAGAGTCGGCGAACTTTTGCTGTAGTTCTAGGGGGGTATCTATAATTTTCAACTTCTTTAGTTCTTTTAAAATAAGGGTTTTTTGCGCTACTCCAGTTGCACGAGCATCAGCTTGTCTTTTTAAATAAGGCGAGTTTAACGCAGATTCAAGGTACAGAGAATCTATTAGATTAAAGTTTGGTTTTAAATGTGCAATATGACGTTGAAACGCAAATTTTCTATCAGTTTTTACAACTGCTGGATGCCCGTAACTACCGACTACAGTATAGAGTAAATCACCTTTTTCAATAGGAGAGTTTCTTGTAAGTTTTAAATGTTCTTCAGGAGCAATAAATTTACTTGTTTCAAAGCTGATTTTGCGATTTCTTACATTGCTTACAAACAAAAAAGGATATCCTGTAGCTGCCCAGTTTGGGCTTTGATGTGTCCCGTCTGTAATTTTAGTGCAAACAGAATCAAGCTCTACAACTGGTATATTGGAATTTTGATCGGGGTCGCCGAACATGTCATAAAAGAGGCTTTGGCTGAGGTCGTCCAAGAGGGTGATTTGCTCCTTTCTTTTGCTAATTAAGGCCTGCGCTTGATCCAAAAGGGCGACAATCCGCTTCTGCTCCTCTAGTGGTGGGAGGGGGACAGGAAACCCTCTTACGGTTTTGACATTAAGGTTCCCTACTCCTATGCCTGTTAAATTATCCAAGGCTCGTTGTTTATAAGGAGCAGAGTTTAATAAGTATTTAAGGAAGTAGCTATTGATTGCCTTAAAGATAGGTTTAATTAGTGTTAAACTAACGAAGATTGAAAATTCTGGTTCATCTTCTATAACAGCAGCTTCGCCAACAGAACCAACTCTTGTGTAAAGAATATCCCCTTTTACAGGTTTGTTGTATTTAGTTAAAGTAGTATGGGCTTTTTCTGAAATACTATTATACCCTTGGAATAAAATGTTGCCACGTTTGACATTTTTTGCAGACAGAAAAGGCACCCCTTGTTTTACGTATTCAGGTCGCTTTGCAACCCCACAAGTTACTAAAGTTGTAACTTCATCTAGTTTTACCACTGGCCAACTCATCCAACCAACCCCTGCAAAGCTTTAACCCCAGCTGTAATCTCGTCCTCTAGCTTGGCCACTCTCTCTAAAATCTCCGATGGGGCATCATACTTGACCTCATCATATTCAACCTCTTTGTAGCGGTTGATAGAAAGGTCGTAATCATTTTCTATTAACTCTGCCTTGGGTACAAAAAAGGATTGCTCTGTCCTCTTGCGGTCTTCTTCCCCACCCAAGTTATCCCAACGGTTCACAATATCGGGCAAGTCGTTGACTTCTACTGGTTGGCGTTTATCATCTAAGGAAAGACCATCGGATTTCATATCGTAAAACCAGACCTTATCCGTACCGCCAATGGTGGTTTTTTCAAAGATCATCACCGCCGTGCTCACACCTGCGTAGGGTTTAAATACACCACTGGGCATGGAGATAATGGCTTTAAGATGGTGTGTTTCCACCAGCTCTTTGCGCAGTGACTTATGGGCATTACTAGCTCCAAACAAAACCCCATCGGGCACGATACAAGCGCAGCGCCCCCCTTTTTTTAACATCCCCAACATAAGAGCAATAAACAGGAGTTCTGTCTTTTTGGTCTTGGTAGTTTTTAAAAGATCGGCCGAGACATTATCATAATCCAAGGAGCCCTTAAAAGGGGGATTGGCAAGGATAAGGGTACAGATTTCTCTGGCTCCGTTTTGGTCTGAAAGGGAATCTCGATACTCAATATTGGGGCTTTCTACCCCGTGGAGCATCATGTTCATTGCGCCGATCCTGAGCATGGTTCGATCCATATCAAAGCCATAAAACATATCATTATGGTAATGCTTAGCTAGGGCTTCATCACTAAACAGGTTCTCATGGGTCCTTTGCAGGTAGTCGCCCGCTGCCACCAAGAAACCACTAGTGCCCGCTGCGGGGTCGACAATGGTATCGGCTGGGGTGGGTTTCATTAGATCCACCATCATGTTGATGATATGGCGAGGCGTGCGGAATTGGCCGTTTGTGCCTGAGGTGGCCACTTTAGACAGTAGGTATTCATAAAGGTCGCCCTTGGCATCCTTCCCTGTCATTTCCAGCTTGTCGATGGCTGTAACAATTTTTTCTAGCATCTCCGCCGTGGGGATCATAAAAATCGCATCATCCATGTACTTAGAAAAGGAGGAGCTGGCATCGGCATGGAGGTTTTTAATATAGTTAAAGACCCCTTTTTCTGAATCAGTAAAGAGCTTAAACATAGCCTGTGCTGGCTTTTGTTTGAAGTTCTTCCATCTTAGGTCTTGCTGGTCACTTGCAAAGATTTCCTCGGCCTGTAGGCCCAAAATGGCGGCATTAGATTCAAGGTCAGATTGCTTGTCACATAGGCCCTTAATAAACAGAAGGTAGGTAAACTGCTCGATTACTGTGAGGGGGTTGGTGATTCCACCTGTCCAAAAGACCTCCCAAAGTTTATCAACCTTATTTTTTATTTCGCCTGTGATCATTATCTATTCCTTGATATGGTTAAGGTTCTAAGTACCAAGATAAGGCCTTTAAAACAAGGTTTTTAGTGGTTTGAGGGGAAGGATCTAGCCAGGAATCTCGCAGATGCCTTAACCATCCAGTTTTTTAAACTATGAGGTTACATAGTAGGCTCTACTAAAGCCTGCCTCGAATGCTTTAGGGTCTAGAGAGGCTTACTCTAAATTGAATATTGAGTATCTTATCACATGAGACTCACCTTTACGGTGGAGTCGAGTTTAGTCGAGTGCTGTCTGATACCGTAGGGCTTTGATCGGCTTGACTGTGCCCATAGTAAGTGGGATACTTTTAATAGAAGTGGGAGAGCCTAGTTGTAAAGCTAGGTGATCGCCCTCTTGCAGGGTATCTTCGGATTGCTCTTCAAGGCTGGGAACGGTAGTGGCGGCCACCCTCCTGCTTCAAGCTTAGAGATCGAGCCCCCCTTTAAATGAGCTGTACTGGCACCGTTTACGGTGGCACCAGATTGGGTTGGCTCGATTTCCATTTCAATGGAGTCGAGTTTACTCGTGCGACTGGTAAAAATACTCGAGTTTACTCGTGTAGAGCTATAAATCGCTCGACTCGGGCCTGAGTAGGTATCATCTAGTCAGTGGTCAAATATCGGGGTTTTTGCCCCCTTCACAACCGTATTCTGCCTTTAGTTTTTGCAAAGCTGCAAAGCGCTCTGGCAAGAACTCTTTAAGTTGTTGTTCAACCTCGGCCTGACTTCTCTTGCTACGGCTTTCCAGAAAATCGTAGTCAAGGTCTTGCGGGCTGCCTTTGGCAGAGGCATCATCTTCAGGAATCATCAACTCAGCTTTCATGTGAAGCTGGATAGAGGCAGGAACCCCTAATCCCTCAGCTTGGAACCAGTGAGCCGTTTGTAAGGCCGTGATATGGCCGCCCATAAAATAGGTCCATATCTTAATAACCTTCTCATTACCGCTATTAACGTGGTTGTAGGAGTCGTCATCAAAGGTGCCCATCCACTCGTGAGCTAGCCCCAGGGCCTTGACTGGATCATGTAACTCTATCTCGATCTCGTTAGTTTCTATGGGACCATCATCCGATTGTATAGTGGTTTTCTTAGACTTGAGCTTCTTAATCCCCCTAGGGAAGTTACCGTCCTCATCCATGAGGATCTTTAGCTCACCCCCTGATCGGCTGATCACCTCTTGGAGATCCACCATTCCAATTTCTATCATACGTTGGATACTCTTCTCGGTCTGTGCAAGGTACTTCTCACGTAAGGCCTGTCTACTCAGAATAATCACCTGCTTAATCCTAGGGTCTGCCATCAACCTTGACCCTTCTTGGGCAGGGAAGGCATAGCCAGCTGTTGTGGCTGCTTCTGTGTTAGTCTTCCCCCTTAACTTCTCGTTGATAAAGGTCTCTTGTTTAGGTGCCTCGTACCCACGCACGTGGGGATTAGGATTTATTAATGGAGATGAATCTGTATATTTAGGGCTTTTTTCATTAGTTTTATTTTTGGTAGTACCCTGTTTTGCCATATTTTTTGAGCATTTTTTATACTTTGCACCTTTTGGTTCTTTTGTGCTCTTTCCTTTTGCGCCCTCTTTAGGGAGGGGGAAGCCCTTAAGCTTTGCACTGTTAGGGTCCGCCTTGCTCCTATTGGCCGTGTCTAGGGTGTCTAGCTTGATGAAGGCCTTGCGTAGCTGACCAGGATGGATGCCTACGTCCTTGGCAAAGGATGTGGGATTCTTCCAGTCCCCTAGATCATATTCGGCTTTTAGGCCTGGCCAGTTGTGCTTACTCATTGAATCCCCTTTGAAAAAGTTGTAGCTTTGTAGCTATGTCCCCTCAAGCTCTGAGGCTTTGTGGGGTGTTATAAGAAGCCTAGCATACAACATCTCAAAAACAGGTTAAGCACGCTCAACAGATGGTAAACAACCCAAACTGCCCCTAACCACAGATTACTAGAAGAGTCTTGAACAGTAAGCATCCAGTTTGCGGCCTTTGTTACCTAAATAGTCGTAGATAGCCCAGACCAGTTCGAAGTCTATAGGGTAATCCATTTTCCTAGTTGGCTATTTTGCGTCTTTATACCCTCCCCCCCATTTTGGGGGTGTATCTTTTTAAGGTTCAAAGGCTTTAAGGTTCTTATTTGCGTCATCACTGCCTTGGGGGCTCCTCGGTGGCTCCTCTGGTCTGCAACGGGGGTGGCTCGTCTATGTCTCGTTGCTGCGTCATAGGTGCGTCACTGCCTGACTCCAAAGCTATGAAATAGTCAAGGTAGGTAAGCTTTAAAATGGTCCTGTAACTGTCTCGTTGCTTGAATATGATAAACCAATACCTTGACAATAGACCCAGTTTTTATTGACAAGCCTGCACGTTATAAAACCTTTTTGGGACAAATGGAGTCAAAAATTATGACTCTGTTGCCTTCTACATCTCCTTTCAAGGATTTTATTTACCAAACCTTGAACTTTCTTGATTGCTTTTGCTCGTTTGCACTCCCACTGATCAAAGGGGTCTAACTTATCCCAGCTTTCAATTAGGGCTTGATTGCTTGAGTTTATAATTTGTAACTTTGGGTAGGTCTGATGCATGTAAAGATAAATTCTAGTAATATCACCTCTGATGGTTGGGCGTGGTTCAATGGCCATACTCTTTATCTACATAGCTGGCACCATAGCTTCGTCTTCATTTGGAATCGTGCTAGATCATAGTTTGTGCTATTGCCAAGGAGCTCTCTAGATGCAGGTACAAGGTTATATGGTCAGCCTGCATTTAATTAAACAAGGGGTTAGCTATTTTAGCTCATTTTAGCCCCTTAAAGGCTTTTCTCTTGTTAGTTAGATAGTTGGGACGGCTATTCTTCACACGGGCAAGGAAGCCCCGAACAGAAGAGCTGTAGTAGCATGCTACAAATTATACCTGTTTTAGATTCTTGCTGGCTTGGTATCCACAGGAGGCAAGATCAACTCTTTTAGAGGATAAGAGCAAGCAGAAGGGGTGGTTATCTATAGAAGGCAGTCAATAGTTACTGGCGGGTTTTCTTTTTGAGATAATTTTTAATTAATTGAATTTAAAGGCTTATGAAGAATAATCCCAGTCATTATTGTTGTTTGGGAGTTCAGCTTATTCCTTCTATCCAGTGAATATAGACTGTTGCGCACCAGTCATATTGTACTGTTGTTTTCAAGTGCTCGTTAATCTTAAAAAATTTTCAAAGTAGCTTAGTAGATGCTAGCAAAAGGATAGTTGTTCCTCCTCACTATCTTTAGGGGTGGTTGGAGAAGCACCTCTATTTTGGACTGTAGTTTTCGCCTTTATATTGGCTGTTAACTTGGGCAGAACTTTGATGTCCTTGGGTTTTTCTGGACTAGTATATTCAAGTTGATCTGCAATACTTAGTTTTAAATAAGCTTTGAGCTCTTCACCTCCCATCAACCATGTATCATTGAGGATTTTTTCCTCAGTAGCAATTGACTGAGCTTTGAGTTCTTCGGGTTCAGCAACCCCACTGTTATTAAGTGCTTCTTCCATAGTAGTTTTTGACTGAGCGATAATATCTTCTGGTTCACTGCACCAAGTATTATCAAATGTTTCGGTAGCAGTAACTTCAGACTGAGGTTTGAGCTCTTCGGGTTTACAGCCCCCACTGCTTTTAGATGTATCCGTAACAGTAACTTTTGACTGGGCTTTTGCTTTCTCTATTCCTTTTCTTGTAGGTTGATTCGCAGCAGAGAAGCCAACACCGACTGACCTTTTGTCCCACTTCACCTCTATAAAATCAGGGGTTCCATATTTTAACCAGCGATCATCTAGACGAAATTTATTGGGCCTCCCACCTAAAACGCCTGTACCGTGCTCTGAGATGGATAAAAAGCCAGTTTCTACTAGACGCTTAAGAGCATTCTTGAAAGTTGATTCAGAGATCCCATAGCGCTGTTCTGCCTCTCCATAAGTAAAAACCAGTTGACCATTGTTATCTACTGCATACGTACTTCTACCAGTAGGGCCAACTTTTTTCATTTTTCTTCTTTTGTAAAATAACAATAGAACTCTAAATGCTGTAGCACTGAGTTTGCTTGCAGCAAAAGACTCAGCAATTGCAGAACCTACAAATACATTCACTGGTTTGAGATAGTCACCTGGCTGTAGCTTGTGGTACTTAGCCATTGGATTCTCCCTTCTTTTTTGAAGAGAGTTCCTTGTAACTTTTTACTGACTCACAATCAGCAAGCCAAGTCTGTAGTTCGCTCATACGCCAACCTACCGATCTTGGAGAAAGTTGGATGCGCTTAGGAAACTCGCCCTTCTTTTCCATGCGCCAAATGGTAGTACGAGAAAGGTGAATTATTTGTTTAAGTTGGGGGTAACGTAGTATTGAATCGTTCATTGTGAAGCCTCTAAGGTTGTATTGAAACGTAACTGAACCTAAAGGTCTCTCATGTTACGATCTTAATCTAATGCGGAGGCGTTTTGAACTTTTTTATCTGACCTAGCTCAAATGACAACCAGATCTACAACGGGTTTAGCTTCGAATTGATCGGGTGGCAACAGACTGGCATTTACTTAATATCCAATTTGCCTGGGAACAAGCCGAAAACCAAATTTGCTATCATTTTTGGCCCTCTACGCAGGTCATCACTGTATTTTGAATATCTGTCTTCACTGGATAATCTATAGTCATACAGCTCTTTGATATACTCACTAGGTGACTTTTTATCTTTCGTCTTATCAAAGACAATTAAACTCCTTTGAATCCCCTCTAAAGAGGGTGATACATCGCCTGTAGGACACACCCAACCAGATAGAGAATGAGCATTAAAAGGAGTTATCTTAGCTGCTACTCTGGGCGTAACTCTAATCTTTAAGGTTTGATTAAAAGCCTTGATCAAGCTGTCTTTATCGTGCGCTAAATTTATTTTGTAAAGCTCACCATCACCAAGGCGACCCTTTTGCGCCAATAGCCAACTTGTATTAACTTCGTCGCTCAGCAACTCTTTCCACTTATTAAACCTTGGCGCTTGGGTGAGCTTTCTGTTTCTGGTAGAATTCCTGGCGTTGTAACTTCTCAACAATGCATCAAACTCTTCCCGTAGGATTACCGAGCCCCTGGAGAAATCAACTAAAAGAAGGCAGTTTTCATTCTCTTGTTCTTTTTCAAAAATATCACCTTTATTATCTAGTAGCTTCAGACCAGTGTGATCCATAAAATGGGTATCTCTTGATGCTCTCAAGATAAAACTACGTTCACTGCTGTGGTGCTTCATGTTCTTGGAAATTGTCTGGTCAATTTGTTGTTGCCGTGCATGGACTTCAATAATAAAATCTCTTTTATTTGGGCCAAAGATCAACGATTTTGCAAAGAACTCATACCAATTGAGTAGCGACCTTTGTTTATCCGTAATACTGGACGGTGCAGCCTTAGTTTCATTCCCTAGTAATAGCCTTATAACTTTAGCCATCACTTGTTGGCACCTCTCTATCTCATGGTAATCGTCTTGGCTATTCTGCCATTCCTCTGCAAAATACTCTTGAGCCACCAGCTGCAACTTTTGCATTTCTATGTTTCGCTGCAAAAAATCAAACCCTAGGCCATAAAATGTATTTAGTTCCTTTCTAGTTGGTGGTGGATTGGGTTGCTTTTGAATTTTAGGAAATTTCATATTAAGGGATAATATATCTGAAGCTGATGTAGTCCATAAGTTCGGACTACCTAAGTTCAAAGGATGTCAAAAATACAATGTTAAACCAAGGTAATTAGCTAGTATATATAAAAATGAAAGATCTACCTCTTGAAAAACCATTAACAACCACCAGGATAAACGCTTAGAATGAATAAATCAGATTTTTCTAGATGTGGGAGCCAACTAAGCCCGCTTTGGCTTCAACCTAATCACCTTGTCTCTATTACGAATTTGTTTAAGCTTCTCTTCCCAAAGGTGGATTGCTTCAATCCTCTTATCCCAGTGCTGAGCTCGGTCATAAACGGCATCAATGCCTTCGACCAAGGGGTGTATCAGGCGACTTTACTTGTCGCTAAGTCATTTACCTTTAATTTGGCGGGTGATAGCCTTAAAGCACTCCAAATTAAGCAGAAAAAGGATTTAGGTTATGAGCGAAGGAAATAGTAGTACAATAATGAGGAACTTGGTGATGTTGAGGATGATCCCTCGGTACCCCCAGCAGACCACGACAGATTTGCTCCGCACGAATCTCTCTGATCAGGGGTTTGATACCTCCTTAAGGACCATTCAAAGAGACTTACAAAAGTATAGCCTTATCTTCCCCTTGATAAATACCAAAATCCCCGATAGCAGGGAACAAGCATGGTCATGGATGGAAGATGCACAGCTTTTTGATATGCCAGAAATGTCCCCCATGACAGCCATGACCTTTCATTTAGTGGAGGATTTTTTAGCTAAACTCCTCCCTTCAGTGGCCTTGAAATCCCTTAAACCCAACTTTGAACGGGCAAATGCGCTCTTAAAGCAGGTTGATCATCGCAGTTGGACCCGTTTGGGAGATAAGATCTTCATGGTTCCAACAGGGCAAAAGCTCATCCCTGCACCAATCAAAGGGGAAATTTTGGATGGGGTATATCAAGCCCTATTGAAGGAAACGACCTGTGAAATTCTCTACCAAGCAAAAGGGAAACCTAAGGCGAAAACCTATCAAATAAATCCCTTGGGGATGGTGTTTCGCCAAGCAGCGGTTTACATGATTTGCACATTTGAGGGTTATGCTGACGTTCGTCACATCGCTTTGCACCGAGTTAAGACGGCAACACCAAAAGAAACAGTAAGAGAGCTCCCCAAGGGATTTGACCTAGAATCTTATATGGCAGCAAACTTTTTTAGCTACCCTGTTAGTGATCAGGAGATCAAAGTAAAACTTAAGTTTTATCCACAAGCAGCGGCTCACTTGGATGAAACGCCACTGTCTGAGGATCAAATATTTACTGAACACAAAACCTATACGATCCTTGAGGCAACAGTGCAAGACACTCATGCTCTACGGAGGTGGATTTTAGGCTTTGGCGACCATGTCGAAGTTCTTGGGCCTGCGCAACTAAGACAGGAATTTGCCGAAAAAGCCCAAAAGATGAATAAGGCTTACCTAGCTACCTCTGAGTAATTGAGATTGACCCGTTGTAGGTGAGAAACGAACTAAAACGGTTTAGTATCACCTTACTGCGAATTTACTTTATTTAGAAATTCCTCAGCAATACTCCACAACCGTGTGCCCGCAGAATTTACCCAATGCCCGTTACCATTTACACCGCCAGGGTCCTTATTGTCAGGGTGCAAATCTTTAAATATTTTCCATGTTAATGCAGAAATAGAATACTCCTTTTTGTCTTTCTCCCAAGTGACTGCATTGCTCTGGCCATGTTTCCCTGTAATTGTTGCTTTAAATATAGGATCGTTTTCATCATACTTAACATGCTCAGGAAGCCCATGCTTAAGATACAAAGTATCGCCTGTTCTAACCAAATTATTATCAATAAGTATCTTCATCGTTTTAGGTCGGGTTTTTTTACTTGAGTGTTCGTGCTCTTCTTTTCTTTTAATATCAATTAAATACTGTTTGGCTTCTGGAAGTGGAATAACAATTTTTGGAACAATAATAATATTGTCATCAACTTTATATGGCGTTATGGTTATGCAACTGATATCTATATCAGATTCACGTAACCATAAAACAGTGGCAGTAATTTCTTGTGAAAAACCTTCTGAACATAAAATTATTCGAGGTTTAATAGTTAATTCAGAAAATGTATCGGACTCAACAAACTCTATAATCTGACTTTTAGCATTATCTTCGGTCAGGTCATCACCAAAATATTTTTTCCTGTATAAAATGTAATATGGGATTAAAAGTTCAATCGTCATAGATGAAACCATAGCGGCATAACGAATTGCTTGGAGATCAGCATAAGCAGATGTTAGATCTCTTTTTAATTCGATTACCACTAAGTTGCCTGCCCTATCTATTGCAAGGACATCAAGTCGATCACCACTATTACTAAATTTATCAAACTCAATGCTCACGATAAGTAGATCTTCACCAAGCATTTCTGGATTCGTTCGAACCCATTCTTCAATATGCTTTCGTTCCCATATATTCAGGTTTACAAAACTACCCGCATGTATCTTCTTCGCTTTATCTAATCCATTTGGTACTGAAAAAATCATTACTTTTTCCTTTTGAATGTATGAGTTTTTGGCAATATTAAAATTGCTATTTACATAATGTATACCTGATCTGTTTCAAGATGCAAGGATTCTGTATTGATAAGGATTGCGTAAATGTAGCTCTTACCAAAGAGTTCCCTGCTTCGATAAGAGGCAACACAATGCCCCCTGCCCTCTAGTATAAATTTGTAAGAGATGTGGAGGCGTATATCTGACGCATCCAACGATCATGCAGGGGCACTAACTCTTCGACTCCATTGACCCTGCGCAAAGATAAGTTTAGGTCAATATTTAACAGTTCAGCTAAGCAATCCAGGGCGTATAATGATTCCACCGCCTCGCCAACTTCTTCTAAAAATTGAAGTTGGGACGATTCCTCCTTTTGGAGAAGAAAGACCCTAATGATCCATTCCGAAAAAGTGGGATGTTGGTTGGTTAACTCTAGCAAAGGGATAGGTAGGGTACGCACACGGGCAAAATGGATCAAGATGTCGGTACTGCGAAGGAATTCAAGGATAACTTGATACTCAACAAAGGTGAATGCCTCGGCTTGAATTCGTTGTACTAAGCGCACGGCCAAAGGAGTTATCGGGTTTAATATCATGCTCAATAGGTCCCTTTGTCTGTAACGAAGAAGATCCCCAATTTGGTCAAGAGTTCGCCCACTTTCACGACCCCAAAAACAAATGAGCCACAATAGGTTAGGGTTGGTGTTCACTATGTCTTGGGCAGCGGGGTATTGCGCCACCACCTGAAGCATGGTGAATTGGTAGCTAATATAAGGGCGACAAGCCTGTCTGACTGCAAAGGGGATTGTTTCTAAAAATTGCCGAACCGCCAATGTATCGGCTGAACCTTGAAGGCATTCCCAGTCAAGAAGGTTCAAGCCTAAATCGCTGATTGATGGTTGGCCTTCGTCCTCTTCGGCGTACCATTCTAGGCCCTGACTCCAGTTGAGTATCTTGATTTTGATATTCAACGCAGACAGTGAGCCATGGAGCCTGTCGCTGTCCATATGCCAGGCCCACCTTTGGTTTGTTACATCTCCATTTATCATCTAAAAATTCCTTCGCCCTTTTGTTAACATCTTCTTAAACGAACCCAGTACTCAAACATCCTAATTGATAATAGAGACATATAGTGTCGCCATCTGATTAATTAAAAAGGAAAGCTGGTTCTGCATTAGAAAATCCAGCCCCCATCCGCACCTGCACAATTACGACATCATTTGTCGCAAACTTGTTGGATTATTATTTCTTACTCATAAGAGTATTTCTCTGGGTATCAGCTCGTTTTTAATAAAACTCTCTAGGCGTTTAGCGAGTGTGTACTCCCAAGTAAAAGCATGTAAAGCACCATCAAACATTGTAAAAAGGAATATTTTGAAACAAACACAGACTAACATTCAAACCAAGAAAATTAGATTATTTGTCTATGGAACTCTGTGCCGTGGTTTGTCCCGAAATAACCTCCTGTCACAAGCTAAGTTTATTGATCTTGCCTATTGTGAAGGGGGGTTAATTGATGTCGGTAGTTACCCTGGTCTGGTAAGAGGTGAGGGTTATGTGGTGGGCGAAGTTTATGAAATCGACTCTGACACTCTATCTCGATTAGATATGGTTGAGGGCTTTTATGAGGATGACATCAAGCACTCATTATTTACCCGCAAAATGGCGTCTATTTGTAGCTTTAGAGACAATTCAACTACAACTACATGGCTGTATTATTTTAAGCAGGATGACGGGAATTACCACCGTATCCAAGATGAGCAATCCCCCTTTGCAGACTACCGTCGGTATCTAACTTCTCAAAAGGATGAAGTGACCTACTTGGCCTATGGGTCCAACATGAATCTTGAAAGATTGGTTTCCAGAATTGGGGAACCTCTATCGAAATCACCAGCCTACCTCAATGGCTATAAAGTGGTGTTTAACAAGGCGAATTCGTTGATAGAACCAACAGAATCCTTTGCTAATATTCAAGCAGCAGGGAGCCCAGAAGATCAGTGTCGTTTGGTGGCTTATAGACTAATGAGTAATCAACTACTTGATCTAGATCTCTTTGAAGGTACACCAAACCATTACATCAGGGTTGGAATGGCTTATAGGCTTGATGATAGCAAACAAAGGGTGGGCCAAGTTTACATTGCAAATCCAAAGATGGTGAAAGAAGGGCTCCAACCATCACAAAACTATTTGCAGTTGATTGGGAGCACGTCTAACAACAGGCAATAAGCAAGGAGTAAGCCCACCACAGGTTCAATTAAGTCCTAATCCAATCTAGGGTAGGGCTGCTTAACACTAAGTCGGTTTTCTCTTAAAAAGTAGCTTTTTCGGCCTTAACAATGGGGCCACTTAAGATACCATTATCAAATCAGCTATTGAGGGGCTAGAATCTTTGGCTCAAACAGAATCAAATAACATGCGTTGCTCGGTAACAGTTGTTATAAAATAAATTAATATAATTAATAAAAACCTTCCTATTCTCAAAAAAATCAGGCACTTTTTTAATAAAAAAATAGCACAATAGCGTAATTTATTCTAACAATTAAACCCAATTTTAAAATGATCTCCAAAACACACGGCAAAACAATAACACTTTTTCTTCCTGATGCAGACCCAAGTGGAAGAGCCATTTGCACGTTTTCTAGTTGGGGAGGACAAGCTTTTAAAATTCCTAGAACTAAAATAAAAGATTCTAATGATAGAGATGAACTCTTAAATGCAGGGGTTTATTTTTTATTCGGCAAACCTGATTCAGCAAAAGATGAACCAAAAGTGTATATTGGTGAAACTGAATGCTTAATCAGAAGGCTTTCCCAGCAACTAGGGGATCAAGATTTCTGGAATGAGGCAGTTGTGTTTTTGAGACAAGGGACTCCACTTAACAAAGCCCATGTTAAATATTTAGAATCAAGATTATACGAAACTGCTGATAATGCGAAAAGGTATAAAATCGAAAACAAACAACGTCCTACTCCCTCTCCAATTAGTGAGGCGGAAGAAGCTGAGATGGAGGAGTTTATTCAATACATTCATATTCTGTTAAAAGTATTGGGATTTAATGTATTAGAAGCTTTGGAAATTGTAAGTGACTCAGACAAAGAAAATTTGAACTTTCTTTACATTAAAACAGCAAAAGGGGCAGATGCAAAAGGAATTATGACTCCAGAGGGTTTTTTGGTTTTTTCAGGGGCAAGTATAGCTAACGAAACAGTTAATTCATGCCCAAAAAGTGTTGTTGAAAAAAGGGACTATATGATTCATAACAAAGAAATTACTCAGGAGAATGAAACTTTAACCCTAAATGCTAATTATTTATTTAGCAGTCCATCAACTGCCGCATCGGTGATTATGGGAAGAAGCGCTAATGGTTTAAATGAATGGAAAAATACTGAAGGCAAAAGCCTCAAACAACTAGAAGACAAAGACGAAACAGTTTGAAAATTACAACTTGGAATAGGCTAACCCGCCTTTAAAAATAGTATTTAGGCTGTGTCTTCTCTTGTGTAGTGATGTAAGAGGAGGCTCCAAAGTTGGACTCACTTAACTCCTCTAAGAACTTTCAACACTTGACTATTAATCATACCAAAAATCACTTGTGAGGGCGCTCTCTATCTAGAGAGTTTCGCTTTCGGGAATCAACAGCCAAGCCTTGCTATTAAAACAACCACATCCCGCATGCTACTCTTGCTGATTGCAACCTCCTAAATTCTTTTTGTTCAATACAATTCATGTTCATAAGTTATTTGAACTTAAGGCTTCTATCAATCTAGGGGATATAAGATCACTCTGCAGTAGTAGCTAGGGGTTCTTTCTCCTAGTATATTTTTCTTCTAAAAAATCACTAAAATTCACTCCTTATTTTCTCCTGAATAATTGCGACATTATTTGTCGTCGACTTATTGGATTATAGTTTCAAGAGGTAAAGCTGCTTTGTCACAAGCATCAGGAACCTCGTCACTAAACGTAATTCGAGAAAAGACCATGAAAACTAAATCTATACCATTGATTGATGCAATTCGAGCATTTAATCACGAGGCCGTTGCCACCCTACTAGAGGCAGGTGCGGACCCAAATGAGGAACTCTTTGCAAGACTCCTCGAGAACAGCGACAGGGATGATGTTTATATGGTCACTAATCCAATGATTGAAGCTGTAATTTTGGATGATTCAAAGTCCTTATCCCTATTACTTGCCGCAGGGGCCAGCGTAAACCAACCGATGCTTTTTGGAGATACTGCAGACATGAATCCGAAACAAGAGACAACCTGCTTACGAATTGCCTTTGCAGGTCAAAATAAGGAAATGATCATGACTCTATTAAATCATGGGGCGGACCCAAATGACGAGAGCTTCGCTACTCCTCTTTTTCCCTACATCAGTAACCCAGATTTATTCAAGGGCGAAATTGATGGAGCTGCAATTTGGGATGCTCAGGTAAAAAACATTGAGCAAGATCAACTTCCTCCCCTTGCCCTTGCCTTAAAAAATAATCACTCAGAAGTAGCCCAATTGCTGATTGAAAAAGGTGCAGAAAGGAACTGAACCCAGAACTCATTCATGCGGTGATCTTTATACTAGCTGTAATGACCTTATAACAAGGCATTAACTTTAATTTAAACCAAAGATAGGTATGTCAAACATTTGTGATTTTCTTCTTCTTATCGGCTCAGGGCATCATTACGATACCACTGGGCTCAATCTACACGCAACAATCGGGCTGCACCGCAAAAAAGGGGGATGGCTATTTATGGGAGAGACCCAGACCTATTGGTTTAACCACTCTGAACCTGATTTCGAGAATGCCCTCTTGATGGCAAGCCTCTTAGAAATTGCACCTAAGGCAGAGGACATGGTTCAAATGAAAAGTTTACAAGAAAAAGCTACCCACTACTTTAAATCGCCCTATCAAAATTTACTTCACCCCTCTGATGAGGACACGATTTTGCCCGAAGATTTGCTGTCTCTAAAGGCTTTAAATAAAAAGGCCCTAAGTGAAATGAATGTTAAATTCGTCGCCATTGACATGCACAAAACCCAATCAGAAGAGCCAAATCAATTAAAGACCCTATTTTTGGAAACCATGGAGGCATATCAAATCAAAGCCTTTGAGTATCATCAATCGGTCGTAGTAAAGGGATTTGACTCTTTTTCCAAGAAATCCTTCGATCGAGGACTTGATTCCTAAGTACCAAAGCCTTTTGAGTTTCATTAATTGGCCGTAGACTCTTTTTCATTTTAAACTAATAATTGACGGGTTATTATCAAAAATCATTTTCTTATTGCGCTCCTATTTTTACTACTTGCTTCTTGCGCCAGCGAGGGCACTCCTGCTGATACTGAAGCAGTCGATAATGCAGGAACTACCACTATAACGAACCCCCAAGTTAAATCTGTTTTTCCCGCTGATTCTTCAATCGACGTAGTACGTAGCACATCAATTTCGGTGACCTTTGATTCCACCGTTACGTCCTCTATTACTGCTTCAGCAGATAGTAGTTGTAGAGGTTCTATTCAAGTATCAATCGATGATTTTAGTACCTGCGTTGGAATGAAATCTGACCCAGTTGCTTCTAATTTAAATCAGACTTATACAGTAACACCGACGGTAAGACTTACGGCAAATTCAAATTTTAAGGTTAAGGTTCTTCAAGGAGTTAAGACTGCCGACGGCGGTGAATTACAAGCAGAGTATATAACAACCAACGGATTTACAACTCATGTGTCAGAAGGCTTTAGCATCAGTGCTATTAGCGGCAATACAACTGAAGTGGGTGCAGGTACAGCAACGTTTACTATTAGCTTAGACAGTCCACCTGATTCGAGTGTAACCATTGCTGTTTCAAGCTCAGATGAAACAGAGGGGACAGCCAGCCCCACTTCCTTGTCTTTTACTACCGACAATTGGAACGGAACTCAAACAGTAACAGTTACAGGTGTAGACGACTCTTTGGCTGATGGAGATATTACCTATTCTGTTGTCCTGGGAGCAGCCACTTCCTTTGATACATTATATAGTGGTTTGAACCCCTCGAATGTAACGGTAACCAATACAGACAATGAAACTGCGGGATTCACGATCAGTGCGATTAGCGGCAACACTACTGAGGCAGGACTAGGAACAGCTACCTTTACAGTCAAGCTAAACTCTCCACCTACTGGTGATGTAATGATCCCTCTTTCTAGCTCAGATGAAACAGAGGGGACAATCACCCCAAATTCTTTGAATTTTACTAGCTATAATTGGGCTGGAACCCAAACCGTAACAGTTACAGGTGTAGACGACTCTTTGGCTGATGGAGACATAATATATTCCATTATTTTAGGAGCCATTACCAGTTTTGACTCCTACAACGAGTTAAACCCAGCTGATGTATCGGTGAGCAATACAGACAATGAAACGGCAGGTTTCACCATTAGTGCAATCAGCGGGAATACCACAGAAGCAGGAGGTACAGCAACTTTTACGGTTAAGCTTAATAGTCAGCCTATTGATGACGTGGTGATTCCTCTTTCTAGCTCAGATGAAACAGAGGGGACAGTTAGTCCCACATCCCTGACCTTTACCAATGGAAACTGGGCTAGTGGCCAAACAGTTGTAGTTACGGGTGTAGATGACTCTTTGACTGATGGGAACATCGTTTACTCTATTGTGTTAGGAGCCGTTACCAGTTCAGATACCTACAATGGATTGAACCCTGCAAGTGTATGGCTAACCAATATAGACAATGAACCCCTGACCATCCTTCGTGGGCTTATGTGGCAGGATAGTGGATATACCACTCAACACAACTGGCAATCAGCCGTTAATTACTGTTCTGCATTAAGCCTAGAGGGTCATGTGGATTGGAGGTTACCAAGCATAACGGAACTTGAAACATTATTCCCTGATCGTTATCAGTTGAATTCATTTAGTTATGGCAAATACTGGAGTGCTACGACCTATGCACCACTTACCACTAGTGCATGGAACTTGGACTTTTACATTACTGGCAATGGCACCGTGAATGCCTTCAGTAAATTTAGTAGTCTTTATATCCGCTGTGTTCGATGACAGTGGTTCAATATTTGTCGGGAGGAAAAACCAGCTTAAGTCCTGAGTTGAAGGTCTCAAGTATAATTTAAACTTAAACAAAGATATCTAGAACAAATGATCGCATACCTTCAAATGACTGATTTTTAATTTATAGGATTCAAAAATGACCATGCAGACTACAGAGTTATTATTTTATCAAGAAAAAACATATCCTCTTCTTGTTTGTCCGTTAGATTTTTTGGCAAAACAGTGGCCAAAGCAAGCAAGGGATATCCTTATAGAATCCCTAGTAAATGATTTTTTCTGTCGAACCAGCGTTACTACAAGTTGCTACAGAGGCTATAAAGGAGTCTGGGAAGTACAAAAAAAACATTTATATTTAAGGAGTATTCTTGATCCTACAGAAAGAAATGTGGCTTACAACGAAACCAGTGACATTCAAAATCGAAGAGAAGAAAATATACGTCTTGAAAAGAATCCTCAAAAAGTAACTATGTCTAATTTTATAAGGGATATAAGAGTTACTTATTGCTACTGGTTTACTGGGTTTTTAATTTGTGGATTAGGTGGCTATTCAGCCGTGCGCACAATGATACCAGAATTTGAAAAATACATGGTCATACCGATTATTAGAGGGACTGTTGGTAATTCTTTTCAGATTAATAAAGAGGAAGTTTCTCTATATGAAGCTTGTAATAATGAGACTTGGAGGCACTTATTTGTTGATCCTATGTTTTGTAGTGGTGAATAATGTATAGGGAAATTTGATGATCTCATAAAAAAAAGCGGATAATGATTACAGACCCAGAAGGCGGACTAAGCATAGTTTATTTTTTAGCACCACAAAATTAAAGCCTGCTTCTGTAGTCAATCGTAGGTAGAATTAAGCCTGTTTCGGTTTTAACCGAATCACTTTTTCGTTATGGAGTATCTGCTTCAGCTTTTCCTCCCAAAGGTGGATCGCTTCAACTCTCTTTTCCCAGTGCTGAGCTCGATCATAAACGGCGTCAATGCCTTCTAGTTTATGATTCAGTAGTTTATCCCTTACTTCCTTTATAATTCCCATTTCGCTTAAATGGGTTTTGACTGTACGGCGAAGGTCGTGCGGATGAAAAGACTCAGCAAAACCAAAGAACTCTAGGTGCCTTTTTACGGCTCTATCAACAGAACGGTACTCAATATGACGCTTGTCATTTACAGGGCTTTGGCAAACCCACTCACTTGAGCTCATTTCTTTCAACTCCTTCAAACAGACTAAGGTCTTGTTGGATAGGTACACTCTATCTTGTGTTTTATTTTTAGTCCTTTCTTTAGGGATGACCCAAACCTGATTCTCCCAGTCAAATTCACTCCAAGGGGCATCAGTCACCTCACTAATCCGCTTTCCAGTGTACAGTAATATTTTTAAGATCAACTGGATGCTTCTCGAAAATGGGGCGTTGTCTATCGTTTCCAAGAAAACCTTGATTTCGGCTTCACTTAGGTATCTGTCTCTAGGCGTTTCTTTTCCACCGATTACTTTCTTGGTGATTAAGGCGGCTGGCGAATTTTCAAGAATATCCCTCTCTACGGCATAGGCAAACATTCCTTTGATCGCTGCTAAGGTTCGGTTGGCAGTAACTTTTGAACCTCGATCAACAACTAAGGTTAAAGCCCATACAAGGTCTTTCCTTTTTATAGTCTTTGCTTTTCGTTTTCCCAAAACAGGTATAATGTTGCGCTTAATAAGGCCAAACACATCTTCAGGCCGTTTGAGTTCCCTGAGTAAATATCGGTCGTAATACTCTTGGGCTAATTGCTCTAGAGTTGGATCATCCCAAGCTTCCTGTTTAACGGCTAGCTTCTCATCATTTAGGTCTATCCCTTTGCAAACTTTAATAACAGCTTCGGAATGAAGCTTACGGACCTCAGCAAGCCCAATTTGGGGATATGTTCCATAGGTATGCCTCCTAGTCCGTTTCTGAATCGTGTAGCGATATTGGAACTGTTTGGTGCCGTTGGGCCGCACTCGTAAAGAAAGCCCATTAGCATCTTTTACTTCGTAGTCATTCTCTTTTGGCTTGAGAGATAAAATTTGTCGGTCTTTTAGCATAGCTTTTTTGGGTACAATCCTGGGTACAAGATGGGTACAGTTTTGGGTACAAGATTGACTGCAATTTAGAACGTCAATCTGAACTCTTACGAAACAATGTATTTCATAATGGCTTTATTATCAAGGGTTTTAGTAGTCAATCCGAAAGATAATGAATTTTCCTGAAACGATCGTCCACAGGACTGGGGGACAAGGGGTCGTTGGTTCAATTCCAGTCGCCTCGACCATATTCTAAAAGGATTCACAGAAGCATCAAAAACAGACTTAAAAAGTGTCACAGCAAATGTCACAGCTTTTTGAGTTTCCTATACTAATTTCGCCTTGGTATTTCCCAGTACCTCTAGCCTTCTTTATTAGTTCTCTCGGCTAGGCCTCTTTCTGATGCTGGGTGATTTCCAGAAGAGACAGTTCATCTCTTTACCAGATTCTGTACCAGCTTGAGTAAGCTATGAGGCTGGTACAACCCAATAAGTATCACCATTTTTATTTAACTGTGGTGACAGGCCTCGCTTTTTGGGATGTTGATCATTACGTATTATTTGACCAATGTCGCCTATTAGCTTTTTAGCAAAGTAATCATGCCCAGTTTCAGTCAATTTTTCCAACAAACTTAATTCTGAATATGCATTGGTTGCATTGACAGTGTCGCCATAGAAGCTCATTTTTGATAAATTAACCTGCCCTAAGCGAGATCCAAATCCCCAATAGTTCTGTGAAAACATAAGAGCTTTATCTGTTTGTGATTGATAAATTGTGATCCTGTTTGATTTGCTCCACATTTCTTTTGATATCTGTTCAATAAAAACCTCAGTTGCTTAGTGTCAGACCTTATGAGACAGATTTGGTCTTTTAGTTAAGAGAGACTTTGTG
>CBFCZY010000002.1:0-340369 GCA_965602905.1 uncultured bacterium
TTTTTTCTGGTCACTTGAGACCGAGGGAAAAGACCGCCTAGGCTCAGGTAGAGTCGGGGAGGGGTCCCGTTTAGCCAAGTTTGGCAGAGGGAGAATACCGCCTAGGCTATTTGGAAAGCTAGGGGATCAGTCCGTCTTGCGTGATTTGAGTTAAAGTTGACTTTGCAAAGGGACTAAATCCTTTGCCTAGGTACAAATCGAGAGGGGGCAACCCTCATAGAGAATGAAAGGGAATCACATCCCTATAATGAATGGGAGGGGAATAACCCTCAGTAGAAATTGGGGGGTAATCCCCCAAATATTGGAGAGCTAGCCAGCCAAGCTAGCCCTCTGCCTAAGAGAAGGAATTCTTAGGCTTTGGCTTTCGAGCCGTCAACCTGGATAAGCAAGGATGCGAATGCCAGATGAACTAATAAACACTAATGTGAGTGCAATGGCGAAATAATGTAAGATGAAGGTCAGGGTTGCTCAAGCAGTTGCCCTATCTTGCCTGGACTGGCTCTTTAGGAGGCAAGATATGGGAGCTGCTTGGATGGGTAAAACCACTAAGGCTCTGTTTGTGGAAAGAGGATCTTTCTGCAAACCGGCATGTCGCCGAAAAATTGACCTATTATTTATCACTGGAACATTGGTGTAAATAATTCAGTCTTACAAAGGAGTGTACCATGAGTGTACGCATAAATCACAACCGAGCTGCGATCAATGCACATCGCAACTTGTTGGCAAATCAGACCGCTTTGCGAGGAAGTTTGGAAAAACTTTCTAGCGGTATTGCAGTGAACAGGGCCAGTGACGGCCCCGCTTCCCTGGTTATTTCTGAGCAATTACGTGCCCAAGTTAAGTCTCTTAACCAAGCCGTAACTAACTCTGAGCAAGCGATTAGCTTGGTGCAGACTACAGAAGGGGCCCTCAATGAGGTGAACCGACTTTTAGTTAACATGCGCCAGCTTTCAATCCATGCTGCCAACGAGGGCGCCAATGACGAGATTATGTTGCAAGCGGATCAATTGGAGATCGATAATGCTCTCCAGACTATTGACCGTATTTCTTCACAAACTCAATTTGGTAACAAGCTACTACTAGACGGCTCAAATGGTGTTGCTGGAATTGGTATTGGTGACGGAGTAGAGTTTTTAGGAGCATCTGTGAATACTCAATCATCCACTGGTAGTGGATATGATCTTGAGATCACTCAAAATGCATCTAAGGCCTCAGTTCGTGGATCTGCTGCCCTGACCGAAGACATTGTTCAAGCTGGCGAAACCTTCACAGTTATCGAAGGTGGTAAAACTGTTTCCTTTACAACATCGGAATCAGATACAGTAGATACAGCGGCGCAAAGGTTAGCTAGTGCGGTTAAGGATGCCGGTTTAAACGTTTCAGTAGCAAAAGATGAGGCGGGAACGCTGACTGTTACTCATAACGACTATGGTTCTGAAAGTGAATTTCAAGTCTCAAGTACCACCGAAGGTATACTTTCTAAGGTAGCGGGCTCGATTGACACCATTAATAATGGTGATGATATCGCAGGTCGCATCAACGGAGAGTCTGCCCAAGGTAAGGGACAAATTCTAACAGGTTCCAAAGGGACTGCCAATATTGACGGTCTTAAAATCGGATACTGGGGAAGAGCAAATGACGGCGGAGAAATACCTAAGGAAGGGGTTTCAGTGGGTAACGTTTCTGTGACACAAAACAGTTTGAAATTTCAAATTGGTGGAAACAGAAATCAAACCGCTGCTATTAGCTTGTTTAATACATCCAGTCTTAACCTTGCAAAGGGTGTGAATAATGACAGTGATTTTTCTAGGCTTAGGGATATTAGTGTAACTTCGGCAGAAGGTGCACAAGATAGTCTCTTGCTGATTGACAGTGCGATTAACGAGATCACCTCTATTCGTGGTGAACTGGGAGCTTTCCAGAAGAATACTCTAGAAGGTAACCTCTCGAATCTACGTATTGCCAGTGAAAACTTAGTGGCTGCAGAATCTACCGTTCGTGATGTGGATATGGCTAGTGAAATGGCAAATTTCACTAGAAACCAGATCATGACAGAATCTTCAACTGCGATGTTAGCTCACGCTAACAATATGCCAAATTCGATCTTAAAACTTCTTGGTTAATCCCACGAGTTTTAAGATAAATCTGGTGACGGAACTTGAGGCTTTAGTCTAGGCCTCAAGTTTTGTATTAATGGGGTGCCTCTATTTAATTTACTAAGAGGCATCACTCCAAAAATGGATATGGATTGTTAGGGCAACCACTTTACAAGCGGTTGCCTTGAACCCCACAATCTAAGGAAGGACCCTGTGGTTCAGGGGAACCGCTTAAACTTTAAGTTTTGGGCTAGTCGCCTGCCATTGATGGCTACTTGGGTAAAGCTTCCCGGAGTATCAGAATTTTTTCTGTTACTCTCTAGGAGTCTCTCCTGCATCGGATGCAAGAGATTCTCGGAATCTTCCATCTCAATTTTGGAGGTAAACATGAGTTTGCGAATCAACCAAAATATTGCCTCCCAAAAGGCGAATCGCTACTTGTCGAAAAATCTCTCTTCAGCCCAAAAGTCTTTAGAGAAACTATCTTCAGGTTTAGCAATCAACTCTGCTGGTGACTCACCAGCAACTTTGGTTGCCTCAGAGCAGATGCGTGGCCAAATAGCCAGTATCGATCAAGCGATCAAAAACACCGAAACTTCGGTTTCGATGGTGCAAACGGCTGAGGGAGCTCTATCAGAAGTGAACAACATGTTAGTTGCAATGAGGTCTTTGGCCATCCATGCAGCTAACGAGGGCGCTAATGATGCTGTAATGCTTGAAGCGGATCAAATGGAAATTAGTTCCATGGTTGATGCCGTTGATCGTATTGCAAAATCAACGCAGTTTGGAGCAAAAAAGTTACTTGATGGCTCTAACGGTGTAAATGGGAAAGCAGTTGGCGAGGGGCTTGAATTTGTCTCTGCTACTGCCAAGACCAAAGGAACTGGTGGTGTTGAGTATGATGTAATTATTTTAGAAGAGGCAACAAAATCCTCTTTGACAAGTACTACAGCCTTTACTCAAGACATGCTTGACGAGGAAGAAGTTCTCCTTGTTAGCGAAGGTGGCCGAACAGCTACCTATAAATCTAGTTCTGTTGATACCGTTGAATCAGCAGTTTCAAATTTTGCTACAGAGGCGAAAAATGCTGGGTTAGCAGTTGATATAGCTATTAATGAAGCTGGTATCATCGAAATAACTCACCAAAAAAAGGGTTCGGAATATTACTTCGAAGTCTCCTCATCATCCAAAGGATTGTTGAGTGAGGAAAGCGTTGGATATAACCGAATTCAAAACGGTGGTGATGTTTCTGCAACCATTAATGGTGAAGCGACCATTGGTAATGGTGAAATCATGACTGGGTTGGTGGGTAACTCCACCACAGATGGCCTTAGCCTTAGATATAAGGGTATGGACAACGGTAATGAAACACCAGAAGGAGCAAGTGTAGGTATTGTCACAGTGGCGCAAAATGCTCTCAATTTTCAAATTGGGGCAAACGCTGGTGACCAAGTTACAGTTGCTTTGCAAGACCTTTCGGCGAATCAAATCGGGAGAGGTGTTGACCAAATAAGTGGGTTTCAGAGTCTGAAGGATGTTGATGTTACAACTTCCCAAGGGGCTTCCGATTCACTTTTGATGATCGATAAAGCCATCAATGATGTGACCCAAGCAAGGGCGAAGTTAGGTTCTGTGCAGAAGAATACGCTAGAAACTAACATTGCAACCTTGAAGGTTACAGCAGAGAATATGACAGCGGCTGAGTCTGCGATTCGAGACACGGATATGGCAATGGAAATGGCTGAGTACACAAGGGGAAGTCTCTTGACTCAGTCAGCCGCTGCTATGACAGGTCATGCGAATCAGCTGCCACAGCGTGTGTTCAATCTGATTAAGGACTGATTCAATTTAGTCCCAAGCCAGTGGACTCTGGCCCCTTTGTAACAATTGGGGCTGGCGACTGTTGTTTAGATGGGTTGCGGTTTTTTACTCTTGTCCAGAGTGAAGGATTGCAGCTTTTAGAAAATAGGCCCTCGGTAAATTTCGATTTACTGAGGGTTTTTTTTTGATTTTTTTTAAGTGAGCTGTCTGGATAAAAGGTGGCTTTAAAAAGTCACCCCAGCAAGCTTAGCACCTGTTACGTTGGCTCCAGTTAGGTTGGAGTGGGTAAGAGTGCTAAACTCAAGTTTGGCGTTTCTAAGGTCCGCTCTTCTTAGGTCTGCCCCTGCAAAGTTTGCAAAGCGGAAGTCTCGCCCTTGTAGGTTGAGCCGTTCGGCTCCCTTTTTTTCTACTAAATCCAGCCCAGCAAGGTTTAAGGCTGGAAACAACGCCTCTTTGACTCCTTGGGGGATGTTGTCCACAGTTGATAAAATCACCTCTTTACTGGCTGGCTTTTCAGGGTGGGAAATGTCGCTTAAAAAATGCATCTGGGTAATGGAAAGATTCACAATGACAAACAAACAGGCACCGCCTGAGGCAAAGCGCATTAGCTTATCTGCCACAGTTCCCAATTTGTAGGGGGTCAGCCAGAAAAAAAGGAGCATGGCTAAATCCACAAAGGTAATCATATGGTGGTAGCGGGTCATGTCTATGGAGTGAAAGCTGGCAAAACGGAACTGGATAAAAAAGAACAGGGCAAAGGGGCTGAGGTAGTAGAAGACCCAAATAAACAAGCTGCTGGTGATTTTAGCAGGGTTGTTGAGTGCATCTTGGATCAAGTTCGGCTCTTTGGTGATGGGCGTATACTGCACCAATGAGAAATGCTTTTTGAATTTTCGCAAAATCAAAAAATGAAACACCAACAGAGCAAATGGCGCCGCCACATAAAACCCAACCAAAGGAATCCCCCAACCGACGAGCGGCAGTAATAATTTCTCTTCAGGCAAAAATAACATCAAGTCACTGGTCTGCATCACCAAGGTAGCAATGACAATCATCAACCCCGCAAAGTTAAAAAATTGCTTTTGGTTATCTTCTGTTGAGTTGTCTATTTCGTTGTCTGCCATGATTACCTGTATTGTTCATATATTTTTCCCAAGGTAGCTAAATTCCACCCATGCAGCAACGACTTTAGCCTAAAATTGGTGGGGAAAAGGTGCAAAGATAAAATCTCAGACTAGACGAACTGGAGTTTGCAAGGTTAATATAGAGTAAAGACTCCAAAATTAATAAATAATGCCAGCTGAATCCTTTGATTTTTTCCCCTATATTGCCTCCCTCGCCAGTGGTGTGTTTTGGGGTTGGGCTTTTTTTATCATTGGCAAAAAACGAAACCTAAAACATTGCCAGTTCTGGATTGCCCTAGGGGTTTTTTTAGGCCCCATGCCCCTGCCCTTTATCTTTTTTGCCCGTACCAAGGCCCTAGTCTTGATTGAAGAGGTGGATACCGATATTTAGTAGTTTATTTTAAGAGTTCTTGATTTCGCCTGCCTTTTGTGTTAGATTTCAACCCTGATTTTAAGGCCACGTTTTGTTTGATTTTTCTCCCAAAAGTTCCCCCTTTTAAATCTTCTTGGCCCCCAAGCTTGAGATTTCTCTTGCCCCAAGGGCTAAAATAGTATATTTTTCCCTTTTTTCTACGTCGATAATTTGACCCTTTAAATGTAGGGTGATTGTTGGCGATAAAGTAATTTTTTGAGCAACCCAATTCGATCAGGTTTATATGAAGCAGCTTAACGATATCCGCAGTGCACCAGTTTCCCAGTACATGTCCACAGATGTTGTGACAATTGACGGTAGCAAGCGCGTCTCCGAAGTAGTAGCCTTGATGAAGACACATGGTATTTCCAGTGTAATGGTGAACCCAAGAGACGACAGTGATGTATATGGCATTGTTACTGAAAAAGATGTTCTTGCGAAAGTAATTGATCCAGGCAAAGAAACATTTGTTGATATCTGGAATACTCAGGCACACAGCATCATGACTAAGCCTCTAGTTACTATCAACCCTCAAATGAGCGTGAAATACGCTATCCGCTTAATGCACAATATTGGTGTAAGAAGATTGCCAGTGATGGACGGAACAAAGTTGGTAGGCATTATCTCAGAAACTAATATTTTACACGTTGTTGAGACACTTCCTGTAAGTAACGAAACTGCACTTTAAGCAAAAAGAGGAAATCTAAATGGAATACTACGATATCCTTATCGTTGGTGCAGGTGGTGGTGGCTTATATGCCGCTATGGAAGCCATGCACCAAAACCCAAAGGCAAAAATTGCTGTTGTTTCTAAGGTGTACCCACCTAGATCCCACACATCAGCTGCACAGGGTGGTGTTAACGCTGCACTAGCAAATAAACATAAAGATGACACAGTTGAACAGCATATCTTTGATACCATCAAGGGTAGCGATTACCTCGCTGATCAAGATTGCGCTGCTCACCTCTGTGAGATGGCTCCCAAGGTTGTACGTGAATTGGAAAACTTAGGTGCTCCTTTTTCTCGTTTCCCTGATGGCTCTATTGCCCAACGACCCTTCGGTGGCGCCAGTAAGCATCGCTGCTGTTATTGCGCAGATAAAACAGGCCACACACTACTTCAGACGCTTTATGAGCAGTCTTTACGTATGGGTGTTAAGTTTTACAACGAATACTATTTACTCGCATTAGAGCAGAACGGTGGAGCCTGCCAAGGTGTTACCGTGATGAACCAAAGAAACTCAAAGATTATGACTATTCCAGCTAAGGCTGTGGTGTTAGCTACAGGCGGATACGCAAAAATGTACTGGCAACGATCCAGTAACGCTGCTGGTCTTTCTGGTGATGGTCAAGGTGCGGCGCTTCGTGCAGGTGTACCTTTAAAGGATATGGAATTTGTTCAGTTTCACCCAACTGGTTTAAGAAAATCAGGCTTACTTGTTACCGAGGGCGCACGTGGCGAAGGTGGATACCTTTTAAATAAAGACAACGAACGTTTTATGGTGAACTATGCTCCTGAAAAAATGGAACTAGGACCAAGAGACTTAGTGAGTCGCTCTATTGAAACAGAAATTAGACAAGGCCGTGGCTTTGAATCAGCTGCTGGTCCCTATATTAAACTGGACCTAACTCATTTGGGTGCCGATCTAATTATGTCTAGATTGCCTCAGATTAGAGAGCTTTGTATTGACTTTGAAGGGGTTGACCCCATCAAAGAGCCAATTCCAATCAGGCCTACTGCCCACTACTCTATGGGTGGAATTGATTGTGACATTACTACAGCAACCCAGATGCAAGGCCTTTACACCGTTGGTGAATCGGCAAACATGTCGGTACACGGAGCAAACCGCTTAGGTGGAAACAGCCTCCTTGATATCTTAGTATTTGGTAAGCGTGCTGGCCAAGAGATCACTCAGGCTTTAGGTTCTTTTAGAACTCCAAGCATTGACCTTAAAGCCGCTACAGAAAAACAAGAACGAAGAATTGCAGACTTCTACCGACCAGGCCATGTGGAACGACATGACTTGATTCGTGATGAATTGGGCAAAACTTTAGGTGATAACGTTGGCATTTACCGTGCCGCTCCTGCTCTACAAAAGGGTGTGGAAGACGTTGAAGCCTTACGTGAACGCTTTAAGAAAATTCAGGTACAAGATAAGTCTAGGATTTTTAATACCAACCTACAGATGGTTCTTGAACTGGAAAATATGTTAGATTTGGCAGCAACTGTTTCAGCAGGTGCCTTGGCCCGTGAAGAAAGTCGTGGTTCACATTCAAGAGAAGATTTTGTGAAGCGTGATGATAAAAACTGGCATAAGCACACCATGGCAACCTTAGATAGTAAGGGTAAAGTAGAATTAAGCTACAAGCCCGTGAATATGGGACGCTATGAACTAGAAGAGAGGACTTACTAATGGAAGATCGAAGAGAATTAACCTTTAAAATCCTTTGTTTTAACCCTGAAGTTGATGAAAAACCCTATTACAAGTCTTTTGACCTGCAATTAGAAAAGGGTATTACCATCTTACGTGCCATCAACCATATTAAAGATCGGATTGACGCTACCATTGCTGTCCGTTTCTTTTGCCAAGCTGGAATCTGTGGTTCCTGTGCCGTTAAGGTAAATGGGGTTTCCATGCTAGGTTGTACGACTCAGGTTTGGGATCAAATTCCAACTTGTAAAGAAGAGGGTGTCATTGTCATTGATCCTTTAAGTAACTTTAAGGTTATTAAAGATCTTGTTGTCGACATCGACCCGATGATTCAAAAGTTAAAAAACCACAAGGCTTGGGTTGTTCCTGCAATGGACGAAGCCAAACTTGGGGAAAAAGAGTTTCCAATACAAGAGAAAGATTTTCAACGCATTAACCCTGCAACAGACTGTATTTTATGTGCATCCTGTTACAGTGAATGTTCTTTACTGGAAGTCTCAGAAGGTTTTATTAGCCCACTGGTTATGTTAAAAACTTTCCGCATGAATGATGACTCGCGTGATAAGCTTAACGATGAGCGCATGAGAATCGCCATCCAAGATGGTGGTATTTGGGATTGTACCCATTGCTATCGCTGCGTTGAAGTTTGTGTGAAAAACATCCCTATTATGGACGCAATCCAAGGCTTAAGACAAGAATCTATGGAAATGGGTCTTGATTATACCGAAGGTGCAGGACATGCAAAAGCTTTTGGAGATGCTATTAGTAAAACAGGTCGTCTTGATGAATTTCAACTTCCTTTAAAAACCTTAGGGCCTTTTGGCGCATTAAGGTTAATTCCCTTTGCTATTTCAATGGGAATCAAAGGACGTGTACCACCGATCTTTCCTCACAAAAGTAAAGACATTGATAAATTAAAAACCGCACTTCAACTCTACCGAAAAGACAGGTTAGAGGGAAATGTGGATTTAGATTAAACCAAATTAGAGCTAATTTATGAGTTTGAAATACGCCTATTACGTCAGTTGTATCAATGAGTCCATGACGAAAGAATTGGAAAAATCATTGAGAATGTGGAACGACAAATTAGGAATTGAGTTAATCCGCATTGAGGAATCTACTTGTTGCGGTGGTAGTAACGCTGAGTTTGTTGACCCAGGTATGACCTTGATCAGCAATGCTCGAAATATTGCCCATGCCGAAAAGATGGGCCTAGATATGGTTACCAGTTGTAATACTTGTACCCTTGGCCTTCGTCACGCAAAGCACAGGTTAGATACTGACCCGAAAGCTAAAGCATTTGTGAACAAATACTTAGCCAAAGAAGGTTTAGAATACAAAGGAACCAGTGAGGTGACTCATATCCTTTGGGTTTTAAATGAGGACTACGGTCTTGAGAAGTTAAAGGCTCAAGTAACCAATCCCCTTACAGGGATTAAGTTTGCACCCTTTTACGGTTGCCATATTTTAAGACCATCCGAGCTATTTGGCAAAGATGATCCTAATAACCCTTCCAGTCTCGATATGTTAATCGAAGCGTTAGGTGGTGAAACTGTAGAGTATAAATCTAAAAACAAGTGTTGTGGTTTCCACACCTTACTTGTTGCAGAAGAAGAATCTTTAAATATTGGTGCTAACGCAGTCCAAGATGGTATTGATTCTGGTGCAGATTACATTGTTACTCCATGCCCACTTTGCCATACTTCACTGGATGCTTACCAGCCAATGTCTATGAAAAATCGAGGTGACGACAGGTCTATCCCTGTTTTACACTTACCTCAACTTGTAGGCCTTGCTCTCGGTTTTTCCGAAAAAGAGCTTGGCATTGACAAGCACGTCGTTACAGCAGGCTAACACTTTTAGGCTAGCCTGCCTTTCCTTTCTGATAAATCCAGAAATGCCACTTTTTTTTAAAGTGGCGGCAGGATCTCCCCCTCTATTTTAAATTCCCACTTTTTTTTATTATCTTGGTTTTTCTCTAAAGAGCGAGTCTCACCTATCCATGGGATACTACAGGCTTATACTATAGGGCTATTCGGCTTTTATATTTTTTAAAAGTCCTAAAAAGACTCATTTCTACTGCTTTTCTATTGGTTAAATACCCTATTGAATGCAAATGCAAATAAAGGTATAATGATTGAATAGAGCATACTAGCCATGTTGGCGGAAGTAATTTTGACCTGTAAAAAATATTAAATGGATTTATTGTCTTTAAATGGGCCTGAGGAAGAGGAAAATCCGCAAACGGTGCAGGATTTCCTTGAACTGGCTCTCTTAAAAATACAAGGCAAGCTGAACAAAGATGGGCTAGCACTACTCATTAAAGCGCTGAAGATGGAGCGCGAAAAAGTAGGCAAATTCATTGAACAGCGTTTTGAAAAATGCCTTGCCAAAAAAGACGTCGAACAAGCTCTGACTTGGGGAAATGCGTTGTTTCGGGTTCAAGGTGAAAACGCTTTGCTCGCAAACAAGCTAGGCAACTGCGCTCGCCATTTAGACAAGTATACTCTCGCCAATAATTTCTACCGCCATGGTTTAAAACAAAAGGACAACACCGAGCTCCTACGTTTTAGTTTAGCCGCCAGTTTAGCGAAAACAGAGCGCTATGATGAAGAAATTGGTCACGCTTTGGCTATTTATAAGTCCTTTGAATGGCCCTATTTACCCAGTTACACTACTGTGGGCAACTTTATTGGTCGCATGGAAGAAGAGGACGCAGACGCTGATTTTGAGGCAAAATATGCCAAGATAAATAAAGTCTTTGAAGGTGTAGAAGTACCTGAAAACAAAGAACCCATTGACGACGAGCTGGCAGAAAAACTGTACAACATCGCCCTATTCGAGATAAAATCAGGGAAGTCCGTTAAGGCCGTTGAAATTATGGACAGGCTTAATTTAGATTTGAAAAATTTCAATGGCTTACATGTGATGAGTCTCTTCGCCAGTTTTTACGAGCGGGATCTTCCCCTTGCAGAAATGGTGGATGAGGCAAAAGATGCTTTTATCAAAAGACCAAAAAATCGTTATTTGGCGGTCAATCTGGGTCTCTTGTACCGTGAAATCGGCAACTGGTTGCAAGAGTATAAATTTTTGCTCACAGCAACGGACATGTTAGAGGCTTCCCAGGGGTTGTTTGGGATCAAAGAACAGATTGATGTGGCGGAAAAGCACTATAAGGCTGGGCATTTAGAAGAGTCTGTCGCCTTTTTTCAGGTGGTTTCCGAACAGGAAGAAAATATTCATGTGCTTACTAGGTTGGGCGAGATCTATTTCTCCCTAGAAAAATTTCCCGAAGCCCTGAAGGCTTATGTTAAGATTAAGGAAAATTTTTCAGACTTTGACGTTGCTAAGACTCTAATTGAAGAAGTTTGGCAGCAGTTTATGGATAAAGCCTTTGATATGCGAGGAGAAGGCAAAACGGCCTTGGCCGCCGATCTTTATAAGGGTTCAAACCAACTCAAAGAAACTGCAGAAGCCTATAAATCTTTGGGGCAGATTTATCACCAGTTGCAAGATAAAAACGAAGCTTATAACAATGAGCAAAAGCATTTGATTATGCAAAAGCAAGAAGAAGAGTCCGAAAGAATGGCCCACAGAGATAAACTGATCAAGCTCGGTAAAGCAATGATCAGCCAGAAGAAATTTAATGAAGGTCTTGACCATTTAAAGCAAGCCTTTCAGATGAAAAAGGACAAGGATCTTTTTATGTTGCAGGCCTATTTACTGAAAAGCCTAAAACGACCCAAGGCTCTGGCTGAGCTATTAAGTAGCTGGAAAGCGCCCAAAGAAGAAGAAACTGCATAAACATTAATAAAAGTTCAACTTATGGTGGATCAAAAGAAAAATACAGAGCCTGAAAAAACCACGGAACAGGCGAAACAGTTTCAGGAGGATTACGCTAAAAAAGTGCAGATGATCCGCCAGGCAAAAGGTGATGCCAAGGCTGGGATCGATGGCATGATTGCGGAACTGGAATTCCACCTCAATGCTTGCCCCATGGGTCCTAAATTTTTAGGGAAAAATGTTAAGTATGAAGCCGCCACAGGCTGGTTTACCAAAAAGAAAGAACTCAACTTAATGCCCTTTAAACAGGGGCTGCAAGATCCAGATAAAAAGCGAGTTTCAAATGTTAGAAGCGAGCTTGAGGCTACCTTAAAAAAGCATCCTGATAACGCTGAGTTACACGCTCTAAGAGCCATCCAAGTTTACCAAGATATTAACCAAGCTGGTATTAGAACCGATAAGCTTGGCGCTATGAAAAACTGCATTACTGAAATGGCTGTAGCTATTTGCAATGGTGCCGATCAGGTTACCTATTCCATTTGGTTTGTGAATATGTATGTCGGTTATTTGGAATACTTAAAAGACCGTATCAACCGTATCACCAGAACAGCGCAGCATGTTCCAAATAAAAGGGTGATTGAGTTGAGAAGGATTTTAAAGGCAAGACTTTCTCAATTGGCTTTTTTTCAAGGTGTGAGAGATAAATTGATGGGTGTCACTCGCTTAGCAACTCTTCTAAAAGGAACCATTTACGTAAATGAGTCCATTACGAGTATGGAAGTAAAGCAGGCAGCGAGCATGCTTTTAAAGGGCAATGAGCTGCAAAATATAAAGGACACTAAAAAGAAGGCGAGCCATGTGCTCTATATCTACTTTACCCTTTCGCTGCTTTACGCCAATATCCCCATTTTGAAAGAAAAGGTTAAGGAAAATCTAGTGGTTATGCCTGAGATCCATAGGGATATAATCTTGCAAAAGCGCATGATCATTTCCGTTGATGGCATCAATGAGTTTAAGGCAGAGTTGTATTCAGGCCACAATAAAGAGGCTAAATCCAGTGCTTTGAAACTGCTAAAGTTTTTTCAAGATACCATTAAAGAACATTTAGACACTTCAATCTTAACAAAACAGTTTGAAATTGATCCCTTTATTAAAATTGCTTGGATCATTTTAGAAGCGAGAGATCTATTTCCCATGGCTGACCTTACAACCATGTTGAATATGGCCAGAGAAGGTTTGGAAGTGTTATTTTCAAAGCGCTGCCAGTTGAAAGGGGCCGAAGATCAGGCGAGAGACCTTTACAATGCCTTAACGGATTTAGAACTCAACGAAGAATCTAGAAAGCGAGACATTGCTTTTCAGAACCGAACCGAAGAAGCGGAAGCTGCGGCGGCAGAAAGTGCTGACGAAGATGGAAGTTTTGATGGTGAAAGCCAAATGCCAGTTAGTTTAAGATAACCCAAAAATGGAGAAATCATGGGTCGAGTTGCATACGTAGAAAAGCCAGATTGTACTAGTTGTCAAGCCTGTACAGATGAATTACCAATGGTATTTGAGATGGATGATGAGGATTTAGCTCAGGTTCACAACCCCGCAGGTGGCACGGAAGAAGAAATCCAAGATGCTATGGATTCTTGCCCTGGCGAATGTATTTTATGGAAAGAGTAAGTTCAGCCTTGTTTGGCGTGGGCCTTTCTCTCTAAAAGATAACTACTTTAGTTTCTTTTATTTGCTCTGATGATAAATTTGGGGCAAAAAAAAAGGCGGGTTTCCCCGCCTTTTTTAATTGACTCCATCCTTGAGTCATTTACTCATACTTAAATTTCAGCCTTGATTAATGGCCAAATCCCATCTTCCAACCAACAAAGATATTCATACCCTTTGGTCCGTCGATAAAAGCTTTTTCAATTTCAACAACAACTTCGTTGTGTCCCATCAATTTATATTCAGCGCCTGCAATCACAGCAATGCCACCGTTAGTAGCTGTTGTTTCGTGACCTGCAATGGTTAAGATTTCTGATTCAGAAACATAGCCGCCCTTGAGTACAGAAGTGAATCCATTTTTGTAATGGTGACTGTAAACAAAGTTAAGGCCCATGGAAGTGAATTTCCCGTCACCTGTTGATACTGCGCCTGTTGTAGCCGTTGAGCTAGCAAGAGGTGAAATATTGTGACCTGTAGTCGTGGTCGTTGTGGCAGTCGCAGTTGCTGTAGGGGTGTCTTTTTCTTCTAAAGTATTGCTACCTGCAGAATAGGCAAACTCAACAGCCATGTGGTCGTCTAACTTGTAACCTAAATCAAGACCAAAACCACTACCGGCAGCACCCGTAATTGTTTTTGTTCCGTGTTCATAACTTCCACCTTGCATGCTTAAGTATTTTACTACTACATAGCTGTGGCTTAAAAATCCGCCATCAGTGGCTTCAGTTGCAGGTTCCATTGCTGTTTCTACAGCCGTTTCAACTGCGGCTTCTGCCTCAGCTGCATCTTGTGCAAGTCCTTGCGCTGTAAAGGTAAGGCTTAAAAGCATTGCTAATATAATCTTTTTCATTTTTCCTAAATATTTAAAGTGGTCAAACATGGTTAAAACCAAAGTTTTAGAAATATAACCGATGTGAGTAAAAAGTGGAAGAATAAAGTGTAATGATGACAGCATTTTGCAATATTTGAATGCTTGAATATCTATTAGCTGTTTAAGAATCTTTGGCCAAAGGCAGGGGAGGAAAAGAAAGGAACGAGGTACAAAAGACCAGAAATTATAATTTGATCATGCACCCTCGAATTGGCCTCGATAAAGCACATTTTCCCCTCTGATTGTTTCACCTTATTAAATATACTTCGCAACAAGACCATGCCTTCGGACTTGACTGCTGCAACTTGATGGAGATTGACTAAGATCAACAGGGGTTCCTCTGGTGACTGCATTTCTTTAAATTGAGTGTAAAAATCTTCGCAGGTTTCTTTGTCTAAAGTCCCGCTTAGGTAAAGGGTTTTGGCTGGCATAGTACTATTTTATTTTAAGTTGAGGCTGGTTGTCAGCTTTGAGATTTTTGTTTGAGTAATTGGCTTTCTAGGGTCAAAATTCGCTCTTCTAACTCTTGTTTTGCCTGGCCTATCTCTTCTGTGGAGTTGGCAAGGTCATTGTAAAGTGAGGAATTTTCTAAGGTAATGGAAACCAAGGACGCCAATACCCGCAAGAATTCCGCCTTTTGGTGGCTGAAAGCCTGGGTCGTTAGGTTGTTTTCCAAGTATAAAATTCCCTTCAATTGGTTGTGGTAAAGTAGGGGTAAAGCAAGGATAGATTTTGGTTTATGCTGTTGGATGTACTGGTCAAAACCAAATAGGTTTTCCTTCATAGCATCATTGAATAAAACCCTTTGGCCTGTTCTTTGGACATAGCTCAGGATTTTAAATGAAAGCTGTTTGGAGTTTTCTGCCAGGAAACTACAAAGGACAACAGGCGGACTGGAGTCAAAAGAACCCTTTGCCCTAATGATTAACTTCCCCTGTTGCTCAACAATAAAATAACCCTTTTGGGCCCCTGCATTTTCCATCACCATTTTAAATAGTTTTACAATCACCTTGTCAAAACTCGCTTCTAAACTGATGGATTCAAAGGCCTTATAAAGGGTGGCCAAGTCAATTTGTTCTGGTTGGTCTGAGCTGCTTGATTCAATGGACTGGTCGCCACCTGTAAATTGCAGGCGCTGTTCCACCTTGAGTAGGCTAGGGAATTTGCTTTCCATATCCCAAACTTTAGCGCTGGCACCCCATTTAACGTAAGAGTAATAGGATTCCCGCAAATAAGCCTTGGCAATGGTCTTTTTCTTTTTACTTAAAAAATATAACCCTGCTCGCTCAAAAATTAAGGCTTCATTTTGTACAAAATGATTGTTTTGGACAGCACTGATAGCATCTTCAAAAAGATTCATCGCCTCTAAAACGTTGCCTGTAACTACAGCCATTTCCGCCGCTACAAGGTAGTATTTTTCTAAAAAATTAATGGGGCAAGCTTCAGAAAGCTTTTGCAAACGATCACGATTGTTTTTAAGGATCTCCCAAGAGCGCTTTTTTTCTTCCAAGCTGAAATCAGGGTAGTTTGCTAGTAAAATCAAAGAGTAATAAAAGTAATGCTCAGGGACAGAAAGCTGGGAGTAACCAGCAATTAAAAGGTCCGATTCCCGGATGTATTTTAAGGCCTCTTTGAATTGACCAAAATGATAATGAACCATTCCTGTGACAAGGTAGTACCATTGCTTGGGCAGAGGGTTTTTACTCTTTTTTAAACGTTCTACCAGTAACTCCTGATTTGGGATGACCGTTTGCAGGGTCAAATCGGGTTTGATTTCTTGCTTTAAAAGCAGAGGAATCTGCAAAAGTTCACGGACATTATTTAAATCTAAATCATTAATTTGATGAGAAAATTCACTATGCAGCGTCAGCTCTTTTTGCAGTTCTTCAAGGGGCTGCCCTGTAAGAATTTTGGTAATAATCGAAAACTGAATGGCAGAACTCGCCGAATGCAGGTCACCTGAGTTCAGGCCTAGCTTGTAGGCCCTTTTAAAGTGGTGAAGGCTGTCTGAGGCCCGCTCTTGCCAGTGAGAAATGTAGGCGCCAAAGAGAAAACTCAACTGGCTTTCTAGTTCCTTGCCCTTGAATTTTTCGTTGAGCTGTAAGGCGACACGGGCCATGCTGTGGCCTGTTGGGTAGTCTTCCAAACCAGAACAGAGCAAGACACTTAAATTCATGTAGGCCAAGCCAGAAAAAAGGCAATTTCCCTTTTCCATGCTGACCCTAACCATGTGAATGGTAAGCAAAATCCAAAGGCTTCTTTTACTGATGTAGGCTGCAGGTAGGATCTTGGCAATAAACCGCAGCAGCTCCAAACTTTGCCCCTTGTTCATGACAGGCAAGTGGAGCAGGTTATCTATTTTTCGATTGTCCAATTCATCGGCTAGGCTCTGCATTCGAGTTAGGGCCGTTACCTTGAGTTCCGCCTCATTGGGGGGAATCTTAAAGTTAAAAAATTCATCTAAACTTTTTATACCCAGTTCTACAGCTTCTTTTAAGTGGGAGGTTTGGATGTACAAATTCAACTGGGTTTCCACCACCTCCAACTGCTCTGCTTTGGTCTCTACTTTTTTATGGAGTTCCGTAAAATAGGCCCCAACAGCTTCTGTATTGCCAACATAATACTCGCTTTCCGCCCCTCTTAAAAATAGGGCCTTGGAGAGTTCATATTCTTCTTCCCAAGAATCCTTTCCCAGTAGGTTTACCCCATAGGTAAAGTAACGCCAGGCAGTTTCATAGGCGGCAGAAGACTTAGATATGATTCCTGCACGCAAGTTTAATTTGGCTAATTGGTGGCGTTCGTCAGAGGTTTTAATGAGGCTCAAAGACTGGTCAAGATGGCCCAAAATAGTGAAGATGTCGTTTTCAACTTTCAGGTCGGAGTGGGCCAAAAGCTCCTTGCCAATGGTATAGTGAGCCTGCTTTTTTTCAATGGGTTTTAAAAGCTCGTTGGTCGCCTGCAAAATACGAGAGTGGGCGAAATGAAAGGACTGGTTGTTTGGGTCTTTGGAATCCCAAAAATCCATTTCTTCTACAATCATGCCATCTTCAATCGCTGGCCCAAGCTCAGAAAAAATAGTTCCTTTATTTTTTTTGAAGATCCACGAAAGGGTTTTTAGGTCAAAGCCCAACCCTAAACAGCTGGCAAGGGTCAGAAGTTCATAGGTCTCTTGGGGTAATTTTTTGATTTTTAGGCTCATCAGCTCTAAAATATCTTCAAAAAATGCCGTGTCTTGGATTTTATAACTGTCCCAAGTCCAGAGTGATGAGGGATCATCGTAGACCAGTAGCTCTTGGTCGTAGAGGCTTTGGAGCAGTTGCTTAATAAAAAAGGGATTGCCCCCTGTTTTTTTCAGTAAAATTTTGGAGAGTCCCCCAAAATCCTGACCTGCACCTAAGGCATCATCCAGTAAGACCGAGATTTCCTGCTCTCTAAGCGGCGCAATATCAAGCCTTGTAACGGCTACCCCAACCTTGGCCGCCTCTTCTAAAGCCAAATCTAAAATGTCTTGCTTGGAAAATTCCCCTTCACGAAAGGCTAAGATCACCAATAAAAACCTTGAGTTTAGATCTGTCAGTAAGGACTGGAGGAGAAGTAAACTGTTGGAATCAGACCAGTGGAAATTATCTAAAAAGATAGCTAAGGGCAGGCGGGCTAGGGCAAAGGAATTTAGAAATTTCGAGCAAAGGAATAAAAACCGTTTATGATTTTCTGTAGCGTCAAATTCAGGCGCTGGTGCTTGTTTCCCAATGATAAATTCAAGGTCAGGCAGAAAATTAACCATAACTTGGGCATGGCTTCCAAGCTCTGCTGTAAAAATATCTTTTAATTTGGCGATAATGTTCGCATCTCCTGCCAAGACCTGATTGATCAGGGCTTGGAAGGTACTTTGCAAGGCAAAATAAGGCGTATCCTTGTGGATTTTTTCAAACCTACCCTGCACAAAGTAACCGCCTGAAACCCCAACAGGGCCAATTAAGGACTCAATGAGCGTGGTTTTACCAAAGCCTGGTTTTCCCGCTACTAAAACAACTTCTACCTTGCCATGGGAAACCTTCTCAAAGATGCCATGGAGTTTATCCATCGACTCCTTAGCCCCATACATCTGGTTGGGGATGATAAAACTGCCTCTGTTGGCAATGGAACCTGGAATAAAGTCACTGACGGGAAGATTACTTTTTAGTTCTCGCAAGATCCGTTTTAAGTCAATGCTTAGGTCTTTGGCTGACTGGTATCGATGCTCAGGAATTTTTTCCAGAAGTTTCTCAATAATCTTGGCTAGGACAGGGGGAAGCTCAGGAAGATAGTTAAGCAGGCTGGCAGGGCGCAGGGCCAAATGAGCATGTTTTCTACTAATAGGGTCCTTGGCTTCAAAGGGTAGGTGCCCACATAGAAGCTCATAAAAAAGTACACCTAAGGAGTAGAGATCGGCTCTCATGTCAATAGCATCTACCTGATCTCCCAAGACCTCAGGCGAGGTGTAGGCAAAAAATAGATCTTCTTGGAAGCGACTACGCAGTGGCTTCTTTCCCATCCTTTCAAAACCGTAAAAGCCAATAAAACGAATATCTTGGTAGTTGGCGCTGAGCAGAATGTTGCCTGGCGTTAGGTCTCTGTGGATGATCCCGCTTTTATGGAGTTTAAAAAGATGGTTGGAAATTGAGACGGCCAACTCTAAAAAGCTTTCTATATTTAGCGTTTCATCTTGCAGCAAAACCCTCAAAAAAACCATGCCTACATCTTTGTAAACAAAGCCTAAATGATTTTCGACATATAGATATTCTAAGGGTTTTAAAATCTCTTTGGCATGGATCTCAGAAGATGCAGCTTCCGATTGCAAGCTTGCAAGTTCATCTAAACTAGATTCTTTTTTTAAAACACGGATAACAACAGGAAGTTCATCATTGGTTCGAATGGCTTTATAGAGCACCGAGTAGGGGCCGATAAATATTTCTTCTGTGTCTTTATAGTTGGAAAAAAACATTTTTTTAACTTAACCGAATCGAATTTTTTTATGTCAATGCGCCTGTAGGAATCTTAAGTAAACCCCTAGTCTATGGTCTCTACTCTAAACGAACTTTTAAGGATTTGGAAGGCAAAGAATAAAGCCTTGGCTTTTATTTTTGATTGGGAATTTTTGTTCCAATAGGTTCAAGGTCGAGATTTGTAAAGCGGGGGCTAGGCCCTGTTCCTGTGCCAAAATAGGGCTGAAAATCTTGGGGTAGAGGGGCTTTTGTTTTTGCAGGGTCATCATTTTTACAAGCCCCAAATGAAAGGCCTGAGTAAAGTTTTCATCAAAAACAGGGGATTCCCTACGGAAATAAAACGCAAACTCTCGGTTGCTTAAGGGTCTACAGTTCAGCTTTTTTGCAAAGTAGGTTTTAAGTTGTTTTTTACTCAAGTCCTGTGCGGTTTTAATCTTAACCCAGCGGACGGCTAGGGAGGAAAAAAATACACGGCGGAACCCTTCTTCAAAGTTTTCGGATTCTTGCGGGAAAATATGTAGCTGTTCCAATTGAGTGAAGATTTCCTCTTCTACAGCGACGGTGGAATCCACAGCCCTTCGCCCAGTGTAGAGTCGAAAGTAAGAGACTTGGACCTGGCCCACTTTGAACTTTTTCCAATCTTGAGAAGGCCTAAAGCCACTGGGGATGAGCCCCGAAGTTTCACTTTGCTTTGCGCTACAGCCGCCTAATATAAGAGCAACGGTAATGATCAGGATGCGCAAATTCATGGTCTAGAGCAATTCTTGTGAAGCAATGCGCTTTCCATTGCTTAAAAATTCCTTATAATCTTCCCACATGTCGGCAGGTTGAACATTTTCAACCATTTGGCTTGCCCCTAGAGAATTGATAGCAATGAACTTAACACCGTCATGGCCAGCCTTCTTATCAAGCCCTAAGATCTTCACAAACTGGGCTTGGTCAATGGGGGCCAGTTGTAAGGTAATGCCTATTTGTTGCAGGTGATCTGAAATGCGTTCAAAATCAGAGGCTGCCAAGTATCCATGTTTCATAGACCACCAAGCGGCAAATTCCATCCCACCAATTACAGCTTCACCATGTAAAAAGGCCTCATACTTTGTGAAGGTCTCAAAATAGTGGCCTAGGGTGTGGCCGAAATTGAGCATGGCTCTTTTGCCTGTCTCGGTTTCATCTTGCTCAACGATTTGGGCTTTAACCTCAAGAGAGCGAATGATGGCTTCTGTTAAAAGGTCGGTATTTTTTTTCAGGTCTTCTAAGTTAGTCTTGTGAATCAATTGAAAGAGGTAACCATCTGCAATAAATGCATGTTTGATCAATTCAGCGTAGCCCGCTTTAAACTCTGAAAGTGGCAGGGTATCTAAAAAATCAACATCAATGATCACTTCGGCAGGTTGCTTAAAGGCACCGATAAAATTTTTCCCAGCCTTATGGTTGTAACCTGTTTTTCCGCCAATGCTACTATCTACTTGAGAAAGTAAGGTTGTGGGAACCTGCAAGTAGGCAAGGCCACGCATGTAAGTAGCAGAGGCAAAACCAACCATGTCACCAATAACACCGCCGCCAAAAGCCACAGCGAGGCTGCCTCGGTGGGCACGATGCTCACTTAAAAAATCATAGATTTTGGTGATACTGTCGATATTTTTATGCTTTTCCCCATCAGGCAAAATCAGCGTATGGCAGATATAATCGGGGCCTAGGGTCTTTTTGAAAAAATCTGGATAAAATCCTGCGACAACATCATTAGTAATTACAAAAACTTCCTTTACTGGGTGGTGACTTAAAAACTCCCTCAAAGAGGATTGAAACCCGCCTCGCCCGATATTGATCTGGTAATGGTAATTTTTTCTTGTTAATTGTAACTGAAGTCGTTTCATGGTATTTCTTGGGCTTAGGACGAGGCTTTTTTATGTTTATCTTGGCTAAAACTATAGTGAGGCCATCGTTGGCGCTATTATTGCTTTAAGCCTAGCAAAAGAGTTTTTTTTCCTTAAAAGTAGTTTAAAATATGCTCTTTAGCTACCAAATTGTCTCGCCCACGACAATATTGTCTGGAAACAAATGGTTGAAGATGCTACTTTAAAGAAGCTGTTGAAAGCAAAAAAAAGTTAAATTATGACTGAACAAAACGCAAAACCTGAAAAAAAAGATGGCCTTCAAACCCTGATGGATCTTGAAGCCAAGATCAATCAAAGGTTCGAACATATTTCTGATCTGCCCATTGGGGCTACAACTGGTTTCTGGGCAATACATGGCTTAGATGCAGTCCACTCAAAAGAGGGGAAACTCTTTGGTATCTTTAGCAAAAAGAAGCTTTCTGATGAGCAATTGACCGATCTACGTAGAAGCTCAACTCTTTCGCCTGGTAAGACCCAGACCGAATTAGTGAAACTGAAAAAGCTCTACCCAAATCACCCCGAATTATTAATGCTTTCTGCCGTTTGTACCCACGGAAACGTGATGAATTCTGGTGGTAGTAAGCAGTTGCAGGGCCTAAAAGGCGCTGTTAAAGAGGCCGCCACGGCTTTGATGAGCAATGGAATTAGTATTTATAATGCTGAAAATTTCTTTAAAATTTACTATATTTTAATCGACCGCTACAGGAGAGAACAAAAAAAGGTTTATGACGAAGTCAGCATGGACCCAAGATTGGATACCTTCAAACGAAAGATCGCCTTAGAAATGTCGATTGTGGATTTTTTAGCGTCGGAAAAAAAGAAGACCTTAAACATTATAGCTCACTTAAAAAAGAAGCTAAAATCCAGTGCCTATTCCCAGTACTTTTCTCATTTTCAACTGACAAAAGCTTGCCAGTTTGTAAGTGAAGGCCAGCCAAAAGAAAAATTGGATTTTTGCACATCCTCTGAGTTTATAGCTTTTACTTACGCTTTATTTATCGCCTTTTCAAAGATCCCAATTCTTTACCCCCTTGTGGACCAGTACTTAAAACTGATTCCAGCTGGGAATTTAGGTTTGCATTTAAGAAAGGTTTCGGTGAATTCCTCACGGCATTTTTCCATGTTTCGCCAAGCTACAATACTCGGGGAACATCAAAAAATGAAAAAGGTGGGCCAGACTATTTTTGGTGAAAGCTTAGCTTGCATTAAAAAAACAGAAAACTCGACCCTCTACCAAGTCTATGAAACAGACCCATTTTTTAACCTTGCCTATATAACAGAATTGACAGCTGGAATATTTAGTCAGGCAGACACGCAAAAAATGGTTCGTACGGCTACGGCTGCAATGGAATCAGTCATTAAAAAGGACATGAGCAAGGGCCATTTGTTTACCGAATCGGCAAAAAACCACACTCACAAACTAGCTAATCTTGGTGGCGACGCTGCTGACTCTGGTGAAACAACGGATGCAGGTGATGCCGCTGCTGGGTAGCCAGCTTAGTTTAAGGCTGCACCAAGTCTATAATCAAATCTACAAAGTCATCACTATCGTTTAGTGATGGCACCATGTGAAATTCTTCCCCACCATTTTCTAAAAAGTTTTCCCTTTCCCCAATTGCCAATTCTTCTAAAGTTTCAAGGCAATCGGCCACAAAGGCAGGCGAAAAAACGACCAATTTTTTACATCCTTTTTTTGCCAAGTCAGTAATGGAAAGGTCGGTTGCAGGGCCAATCCAAACACTTTTGCCCAAGCGAGACTGAAAGGTAATGGAATAGTTTTCAGGCTTGATTTGCAAGGACTCAGCTATCTTATGGGCTGTTTGGTGGCATTGGGCTTTGTAGCAATAATTTTGAGCATCTGGTTTTTCACAACAGCCCTCTTTTAAGCAAAAGTCGTAAGGGTCTGCCCCTGTGATTTGGTTTTCAGGGAGGCCATGAAAACTAAAAACCACATGGTCGTAGCCCTTTTCCAAAATTTCCCTACCTTGATTTGCCCATGCGGCAATGAATTTTTCATGGTTAAAAAAGCTGGTGATCACCTTAAAATTTGGAAAGTGATCAAAAGATTGCATCACCTTAAAGGTCTCTTCCATCAAGCTGCCAGTAGTGGCGCCTGCCTGTTGTGGGAAAAGTGGCAAGACCACCACTTGGTCAAGCCTTTGGTGTTTTAACTCTAGCAATTTTTCTTTCAAGGAGTTTTGCCCATAGCGCATGGCAACCTTCACATCCCACTCTTCCCCCAAAGCAGTGTTTACCTTTAGGCTCAAATTTTCCGTATGGACAGCTAGGGGCGAACCCCCTTCAAGCCAAACCTTTTTATATTTTGGCGCTACAGCCTGGGGCCTTTTGCGCAATATTACCCCGTGGAGCAGCATAGCCTTTGGGATAGCAGGTAAGTTCATGACTCTAGGGTCAGATAAAAACTCGGCAAGGTAGCTTTTTACCGCCTCAGGCGTTGGGGCAGTAGGGCTGCCCAATTGGGCTAGAAGCAAAAGATTTTTAGGCTTGTCCATAAATCCTTAAGGGTGATAAACTTGGGGTTCGCATTCAATAGGAATTTATGATCATTGCAAAAGAAATCTCCGAAGTCCAAGGCTTTTTAAGGGAGAACCAAGTCAAAACCAAGGGCTTTGTGCCTACCATGGGCTTTTTGCATGAGGGCCATTTGAGCTTGGTCAAAAAAAGCAAAAGAGAAAACGACCTGACCCTAGCCAGTATTTTTGTCAATCCCACCCAGTTCAATCAGGCCAGTGATTTAGATAGCTACCCAAGAGATGAAAAGCGTGATTTAGAGTTGCTGGAAGAAGCAGGGGTGGATCTGGTTTTTTTACCTACGCCCCAGGTGATTTACCCAAAGGGTTTCAATAGTAAAGTCGAAGTTTTAGGTGTCACAGAAGAGTTAGAAGGGGCAACTCGGCCCGGGCACTTTGCAGGTGTGGCCTTGGTGGTGGCGAAGCTCTTTAATATCTGCCAGCCAACTCGGGCTTACTTTGGCAACAAGGATTACCAGCAGGTGGCGGTAATCAAGCAACTGACCCAAGACTTGAACTTTCCCATTGAAATTCACTCTTGCCCAACCTTTCGAAGTGATTCGGGCTTGGCCCTTTCTAGCCGTAACGCAAGGCTTACCTCACAGCAACTGGATGAGGCCTCATTTCTTTATCAAGCTTTAAAATGGGGTGCTGAGGAAATCCAGAGTGGTGCCTTGGATTTGCTGAAGGTGAGGGACCAAATGTCAGCAATGATTTTAAAATCAAAATTTGCAAAAATTGAATACATCGCCTTTAGCGACGCTACAACTTTGGCGCCTTTAGAAACTGCTATTAAGGGCGAGGAACTAGTCATTTCCTTGGCGGTCTACTTTGGCGATGCACCCTTGACGGATATTCGTAGCGTACGGCTGATTGATAATATTCTGGTAATACCCTAAGTGGAAGCCTTCCCCTTCAGCCTCTTGCAGGCCCTACAAAATAAATATGCCTTAAAAAAAGGGGACAAGGTACTAGTCGCTGTCAGTGGCGGGCCAGACTCAATGGCCCTCTACCATTTTTTAACTTTGGCTGAAAAGTCGCAAAATTTAAGCCTCAAGGTAGTCCATTTTAATCACCAAGTGCGACCAGAAAGTGAGGCGGAAGAGGAATTTGTAAAATCAGAGGTCGAAAAGCGAGGCCACCCCTTTATTTGTATCAAGCCCGAAAAACCCTTTGCAGGTAACTTCCAAGCTGCCGCCCGAAACTGGCGCAGGGCAGAACTCTTTAAAGAGTTGGAGGCCTCAGGCTTTAACAAGATTGCCACAGGCCACCACGCCGACGACCTGAGTGAAACCATGCTATTTCGGTTGTTGCGTGGGACTTCTCTCTTTAGTCTGGAACCCTTTTCTATTTATGATGCGCCTATAATCCGCCCACTCATCTCTAAAAGTAAGGCTGAAATTGTAGCTTGGCTCAAAGAGCAAAATATTGAATTTGTAACTGACGCCAGTAACTTAGAAGACAAATACAAACGCAATGAGATCAGGCAGCAGCTGGTCCCGCTTTTGGATATTGCGGCAGGGGGAAACTTAAACGAACGATTGGGCAGCATTGCCTGCGAACTTAAAGAGTTGAAGGCTCTGTTTGACGCCCAAGTTGCTAAAGAGCAATATCAATCTGAGCACTTGGCCTTTGCTGTGATCCAAGGTTTGCCTAGTTTGTTGGCCAAAGAGGTGATTATGCGCTTTTTAAATCACCACCAAGTTTACGAGATTCACGGCAGTCAAATTTCTGAGATCTACTCCCTAGCCTTGTCGGGTAAGGGTGGATGGAAAATTGATGTGAAATCGGCTCAGGTTTGTGGGAATAAAAAAATCATCAGCCTAATAAAAAAGTAAAGTAACTGCCCCAAAGCGGAAAGATGGTATAATTCTGGAATTGTAAGGCCTCTGAACCCTAATGAAATTCAAGTTTTATGCACCGAATTGTTCTGATCTTACTTCTCTTCTTGCTCCCCTTACAGTTGCAGGCGGCAGACTACGTAAATCCCACCCTAAAGGTCTTTCTTTTTTCTTCTAAGAGTATGGTAAAATTTACCTCTCGGGCAGGAATTGAGATCTACGGTGCTAAAAAACCACTGAGCCCACCGAAAGTTTTAAATCTACAATACCTCGGTAAAAAACGTGTGAAAATTGGGAATTTTTCCAAGTCAACAAAACCCTTCTTTTTGGTCAGCACCAAGCCCATTCGGATCTACCAAGGCCGAAAATCCTACAAATATGAAGGGGAAATTGAAATTCGGCCCTACGCAGGCGGTTTTTCTGTGATCAACCATATTTCTGTTGAGTCCTATTTGGAAGGGGTTCTAAATGCGGAAATTAGCACCAAGTGGAACTTTGAAGTAGTAAAGGCCCAAGCTATTTTAGCCCGAACCTACGCCATTAAAAAAGCCAAGGCCAGAAGAAGCAAGACGTGGCATTTAAAATCAGACCATACAGACCAAGTTTATAAGGGTGTGGGCTTAAGCGACGAAATCGCCAGAGAGGCCATTGATGCCACTCGTGGCTTTGTTTTAAATTACCGTGGCAACTTGGCCCAAGTATTCTATCACTCTAGCTGTGGCGGAACGACAGAAGACCCAGGCAACCTTTGGAAAAACGGTTACCCCTACTACCAAGTGAAAAACGTACCCTTTGGCAGTGAAGACCCAAATGCAAACTGGAAATATTTCATTTCCAACGCCAAAATGCGCAAGATCTTAAAGCAGGCAGGCGCCAAGGGCGCAACGGGCTTAGAAATTTACGAGCGCAACGGCTCGAACCGAGCGCAGAACATGATAACCACTGGCCCAGTGGAAAAGGTAATTTCAGGTAAAAACTTCCGCAGAATCGCAGGCTACACCAAAGTGAAGTCGTTGCTTTTCGACATCAACCCCCAAAGAGGCGGCTTCATGATCGAAGGCCGTGGCAGCGGGCATGGTGTTGGAATGTGCCAATGGGCAGGCAAAGAAATGGCCGACCTAGGCTACACCTATTACGATATTCTATACTACTTCTACGATGGTATCGAGATTGAGGTCTATAATCTTTAGGTTTTTCTTCTACATTTGAGGTCTAATCTACGACCTCTTTTCCTTTCGTAACTCTTCTAGTTCCTTTTCCTGTTTCCTTAGTAATTTTTAGATGTATCTCCGCAGGGTCACTCTGTTAACCTTTTGAGGGCATTGAATCGGGGTTGCTTTTTTACCCAGTATTTAGCTTGAGTGCGCAGCGGTCATTGATGCTTTCTTTAAAGCTATCTCCGCAGGATCATTCTTCTCATTTTTACAGCTCATGGTTTATTTCTTTACTTTTTTTGCCGCCAAAAAAGAGTGACGGCGAATACTTGGAGCAGGAATGAAAAAAACCGCCCTCTCCGCTCAAAGCTAGTTATCGCCAACACCCAGCCATATAATAGCCACATCTTAAACCAAGAAATCACGCCATAGGTTACACAGAATGTAGGCGATGCCTCCGCTTTTCACTAATTCGGGGAGAAGTTTACCCACGGCTATCCCTTAACCTAACCAGTTAAGAATGGATTTGGATTTCCACCGCTATCTTTTGTTTTTTATGTTTCCTTCTACATTTGAGGTCTATTCCTTTGGCCTCTTTCTTTTCTCAACACTTTTCACTTATGACCTAAGACTTCTCCTATAACGAACCAGTTTAGCAGGATTTTGGGAGTCCACAGCTAATGATTTTATTTTTCAAGTCCTTAGAAGTAGTTGTTTGTGGGTGGTGAAAAGCAATCTTAAAAACCCGTAGATTCAATCATAATCGCATTTTTTGGATTTAAAATAATTAGTTTTTATTATGTTTTTCATAGAATTGTTTAGGTTGTATAACTGTATGTTTTGACTTTAGTTGTTTTTTAAACTAATATAATAAGATTTTAATAACCTAAAATAATTAGATTCCAAAATTAAAATTTATTATGGTAAAACAATTTCACGAAACAAGCTTTGACCAACCCACACTTGACAAGCTCGCTTTATTTGAAGCTAGTTTTACAAGGTGGTTAGCTGTAGCCGCTAACAATAAAGATTTTAATGGGCCAATTCAAATCTTTGATTTGTTCTCTGGCCCAGGGTGTGATGCAGGAGGAATACCTGGAAGCCCTTTGATAATATGTAAAGTTATTGCAAGCTTTAGCAAGATGCTAATAGAAAATAGTAAAAAAATTGTGCTCGTTTTTAATGATAAATGTGAAAAGAAAATTGCTGAATTGGAAGCAAAATTAGAATCTTATAATTTCCTAGAGGTGCCCGTAGATGTTCAATTCCATAACAGTGAATTTAAAGATTTAATAGGTGGGCTTATTCCTCGGTTGAAAGTAGAAAAATCATTTAACTATGTCTTCTTAGATCAATTTGGAGTTGATGAAGTTAACGATTCCCTCTTTAAAATTCTCTACTCAATTCCAAGGGTAGATTTATTATTTTTTATAGCAGCGTCTTTTTTAACAAGATTTGGTACGACTAAATATTTTACTAGTGTTGGTTTTATAGAAGCTGAAAAGTTGCGAAATCTTCCTTCTCACGAATTACTTCGAGGTATTGCAGGTAAATTTAAAAAATTAGTCCCAAAAGATAAGGATTACTTCATGGCACCTTTTTCACTAAAAAAAGGTGCAAATGTTTATGGTTTGATTTTTGGGTCAAGTCATATTAAAGGTCTTATACAATTCAATGAAGCTTGTTGGAAAGTGAGCAAACTCACTGGAAATACGAACTGGGTAACTAAAGATGAAAAACATTTAGAATCGGAGCAACAAAGTTACTTTGATAATGTGAACCAAACAAATCGCTTAAGCATGTTTGAAAAAGAAATGGAAAAAGAGATTCTAAACAAACATCTTTGTGACAATCTTGATATATTCTACTTTACGGTGATAAGAGGATTTAAGCTTAAACATGCAAAAGATTTATGGAAAAAATTACATAAAGCACAAAAGGTGGTTGATGTTAAGCCATTTCCTCTGAATAATGATCTTTGGAAGAAACAAGAACAACCAGTAAAAATAGCACTAAAGTCATGAGTAAAAGTTCAATTGAGTGGACAGAGGCAACTTGGAACCCCATCACAGGGTGCAGTAAAATCAGTGCAGGGTGTACCCATTGTTACGCTGAAACTATGTCTAAACGGCTTCAAGCAATGGGAGTTGGGAAATATCAAGAGGGGTTTAGTGTTGTAAAGTTTCACCCTGAAACTTTATTAATTCCTTTTGGGTGGAAAAAACCTCGTACAATTTTTGTAAATAGTATGAGTGATTTATTTCACAAGGAGGTGCTTACGAAAGATATTCAGTCCATTTTTTCCGTCATGAACGAATGCTCTCTTCATAATTTTCAGATTTTAACTAAACGATCGGATAGACTAGCTGCAATTGCAAAAGACTTAAATTGGTCTAAGAATATTTGGGTTGGAGTAAGTATTGAAAATGAAGCAAATTTAGGTCGAATAGAACATTTGAAAAAGGTTCCAGCAGCAGTTAGGTTTCTATCTATTGAACCCTTGCTTGGACCTCTCCCTGAAATTGATCTAACAGGAATTAACTGGGTAATTGTAGGCGGTGAGTCTGGCCCAAAAGCAAGGCCTATTAAAGAAGAATGGGTTTTAGGGATTAGGGATAACTGTTTAAAAGCTGGTGTTCCTTTCTTTTTCAAACAGTGGGGAGGGAAGAATAAGAAAAAGGCTGGTAAATTGCTGCAAGGTGAGACTTGGATGCAGCTACCTGCCATAACAGCCAGCTAACCTTTGAGAATTAAAGCTCCGTACTTACCTGTTCAAGGGCGTTAAAGACAGCGAGCGGGCTAAACCCAAAGCTTACGGCGTTTCTGTGCAGCTTTATAGGCTACTACATATTGCTTGATCGCTTGTTTCCAGCTGAAATCTTGGGCCAAGGCTTTTTGCTGCATGCTGGCAATGTCTTTGGGGTGATTGAACCAAGTATCTACGGCCCAACCGATGGTGTTTTTTAGGGCATCAACGGAGATGGTTTCGAAGACGAATCCTGTCCCAAGGCCAGTGCCTGCCTCGTAATTTTCTACCGTGTCTTTCAGGCCACCTGTTGCCCGAACGATGGGCAGGGTGCCATAAGTGAGGCTGTACATTTGGTTGAGGCCACAGGGTTCGTAGCGGCTGGGCATGATGAAAAAGTCACTGCCTGCTTCTATTAAATGGGCGAGTCTGGGGTCAAAACCGATGTAAGAGCCAAACTTAGTGGGGAATCTTGCAGGTAGACTACCAAAATAGGCGGCCAACTCAGGGTCGCCAGAGCCTAAGAGCACGATTTGGATGTCCCAAGTTAGTAACTCTTCAATACAGCCTTTGAGTAAATCCAAACCCTTTTGGTCGGCTAGCCTGCCCACTAAACCAAAGAGAGGGATTTTTTCATCTACAGGCAAACCAAATTCTTTTTGCAGGTCCGCTTTACAGATCGCCTTACCGCTTAAGTCTTCAGCGTCAAAGTTTGCAGGGATGAGCTTGTCCTTTTTTGGGTTCCATTCTTTGAGGTCGATTCCGTTTAGAATGCCTACAACATCGTCTTTTCTCCGTTCCAAGTAGGGGCTCAAGCCACTTCCGCCGGGTTCACCTAAAATCTCGTCAGCGTAAGATGGGCTTACGGTAGTCACCTTGTCAGCGTAGAAAATACCGCCTTTGAGGAAGTTTAAGCCACCGAAGGATTCAAATTCACAGTCTCGAAACTGCCATTTTTGCACCCCGATAAAGCTCATAATATCGCTTGGCATGTGGCCTTGGTAGCCAATGTTGTGGATAGAAAGCAGGCAGGCCGTGTTATCAAAAAATCCGTTAGGGAAGTTCCAAGTCTTTACGTAGTAGGGCATTAAGGCCGTTTGCCAATCGTTGGCATGGACGACGTCAGGCTGGAAATCCATACTCACGCAGGCATCTAGGGCGGCTTTGGATAAAAAGGCGAATCTGCTGCCATTATCGTAATAGTCTTTGGCACCATCATTATAGATGGGGTTTCGGTCAAAGTAGCGGTCGTACTCAATAAAGATGACCGTTAATTTTGATAAAACCTTCTTTTTCCAAACACGGCCATAAAGCTCAGAATCACCCATCTTTACGCCTAGGAAGTCTACAGCCAGCTCTAGCCCCCACTTTTCTTTATCAATCTGCTGGTAAAGGGGCAGGGCTAAAATGACCTCGTGGCGAGCTTTTGCCAGCTCTACGGCTAAGGTTCCCGTGACATCTGCAAGGCCACCAGTTTTAATATAGGGTACAGCCTCGCTGGCAGTGATTAAAATTTTCAAGCGTCACCTTCTTTGAAATGGGAGTTAATTTTTTCTTCTAGGATGTCGGGGCCGATGCGGTTGATCGCTGCCACTAAGCTTCTAAGTTTTTCCTTACCTTCTTTTTCTTGTGGGGTCAGGTTCTCTTCGGCCTGCATATTTACTTCTTCAATTGCCTTTTTGATAATCGCCGCCTCTGACTTTTTAAAGGAAGCCTTTTTGGGTTTTGGCTCTTCAGGGGTCACGGTAAACTCAGGCATCACAGCTTTGGTGATCATCAATTCGCCTAGGTCTTTCATCAATTTATCTATGACAACAGGCTTTGCCTCGGTTTCCACAGAAAAACGAGGGTCTTGGGCCAAGCCTCTTACAAAAGCCGAAAGGGGGGTCCAATCCCATTTGCCTTTGGCGCTACGTCCAAAAAGAGCCAAGTTGGCTTTATATTTAGAGTAAAGCTCTTGCTGTTTGGCTTTCGCAGTAGGGTCGGAATGCTTCATGATCTTGGTTACCTTTCCGAGCAAATTGCCCAAGGCAATTACAGCCTCTTCAAAGATATGCATATTACTCATTTAATGCCTCATCAATTAATTTTAAAGCTTCCAGCGCACCTAAGGCCAGCCCAACATTGGGCCTCACAATTTCAGGCTCACGGGGGTTGATTCGGGCCACAAAAGCACCGTCTAAACCCAATCTTGTACTGAGGTTGCGGATGGTAGGGACGGCTGAGCCTGCCCCCATTTCAATCACAACCAGCTTACTTTTTTTATGGCGACGTTTAAAGCCTTGGAATCGTGAGTCCTGTTCGTCACTTCGTTCACTTTGCCAACCCCAATCGCCAAACATCAAGATATTAGGCCGAGTCTCGCCCCCGCAGAATTTGCAAGGTGGCGGGTTTACAGCCAGCATTTTTGATTCATCAACTGTGATTTGGGAGTCATTCTCCCAAATTTTTTCGGTGCAAGGTTTTAAACATTGGCTATGGTGGATGCTACCGTGAACCTCAAAAATTTGGGACTCACTAAAACCAGCCCTTTGGAAATGGCCATCCACATTGCTCGTCACCACAAAAGTTTCTAAATCTAAACTTTGCCCCCATTTTTGTAAAAGCCCAAAGCCCGCATGAGGAAGGGTTTCACGGTAGAGGTTTAACCTGTGTCCATAAAAGCCCCATGCAAAATTTGGGTTTTGCTCAAATTGGGCTGGGTTGGCAGCCTCTACAAAGCTCAAACCTAATTTTTCATAGAGGGGGTAGGCATTCCAAAAGCCTTGGTCACCCCTAAAATCGGGTAAACCTGAGTCCACGCCCATGCCTGCACCTGCGGCTATGATCAGGCAGTCCGCCCCTTTTAGCTCTTTTACAATTTCTTTGATCTGGTCGGTAACTTCATTTGTCAGTCCGTTCAAAGGCTAAAATCCTCTAGTTACAAGCTTTAATCAATGGCTGAAATTACCATTTCAGGGGCTTTTGAGCAATTGCTTTTGTAAGGCGGAACTTTAAAAGGCTATAAAAGCAGTAAAATATAGATTTTTTACTGATTTTAGTTGTGAAAACAGATCATTTTTTACTATAATTTATTCAAGGTAGAAAAAGCTTTAACGGCACTGCCCTCCTTTGCAATAGGGAGACAAATAACCTCTTGACGGAGCCCAGTGAACGACACCTCAGCGACCTCACCCATAGCCATAATAAGGCAAAGTTTAACCGAATCCGACGATGGAGATCAGAAACCTCCAAGTCCCGAGGCGATAAATTTACTCGAAAATTTCGAAGATTTTTTTATCGCCACAGCAGCTGAGATAATGGTGCCTCGAACTGACATGAGCTCAGTTGAAGGCTCCATCACGGTGAAGGAAGCTCTTGAGTACCACCATCAATCAGGCCACTCCCGCTTGCCTGTTCATGAAGACCAACGTGATAATGTTATTGGTATACTTCACGCCATCGATTTAATGGCTTTTGTGTCGCGAGGGGAATTTGAAACCCCCGTTTCCAAAATTATGCGCAAGCCTCTTTTTATTTCCTATTCCCAACCGATCCATCAAGTTTTAGCCCTTTTTCGCTCTAAACGCACCCACATGGCCTTGGTGATTGATGAATATGGTGGGGTAGATGGGGTTTTAACTCTTTCTGATATTATGGAACAACTGGTTGGCGATATGCCCGACGAGTTTGATAAAGATCCTGAACCTTCTTATGAAGAAGTAGAAGATGGCTTGATTGTAATGGATGCCAATTATGCCTTAGAAGATTTTAATGAGCAATTTCATACCGAGTTTTTAAAAGACGGTATCGAAACCATTGGTGGCTACGCCTGCCATGTCTTGGGAAAAATCCCTAGTAATTCAGAAGAATTTACCATTGATCATATCCCCTTTTCTGTTGTAGAAAGTAACGAAAGAAGACTATTTAAATTAAAACTGCCTGCGCCTCCAATCAAATAACACTACCAAATAAATAAATGATCAAATTTTCATATCCCCTACTCGCTGGGGGGTTTTTGGGTCTTTTAGGGCAACCCATTGGTGGTTGGTGGTTGGGTTTTTTGTGGGCCCCCTTTTACTATTTCACTCTGATTTCTTTTAAGCGGCAGAGTGCTATTTTTGCATTTACCTTAACCCACGCATTTGTCGGCTCCTTCTGGGCTTGGGACAGCCTGACTACCTTAAGCCAAGGGCCAGTCGGCAATACATTTCAGATTATCATTGGCAGTTTCTTAATTGCGGTTCCGCTTTTTTTAGGGATCTTTGCGACCCACCAGATCTTAAACCTGATTAAAGCCAACCATAACCAAAGGGCTTTTTACCAGTTTTTAACCTTTCCCTTGGCCCATTATTTAGGGGTGAAGTTATTTCATGTCTTCCCTTTGGGCGAGATTCCCTTACCTGGTCTTTCCGCTCAGGCCTTTACTAAAGACTACTTTGGTGATTCCTACCCTGTCATTGGTGAGCTTGGAACCGAGTCTTTAGTGTTAGCTTTTTTTGCATTGGTGATTTTGCCTTTTGTTAGCCGTGAAGATGTTAGGAAGTTGGTCTTTTTACCCTTCATTTGCTTAGGGGCCATATTCTTCACAAATTTTACAGGCGAATTTTCTTCGGTGAAAGAGCCTAAATTAACCATTGCCGCTCTGCCTTGGTCGGGTATATTAGGTGAGAATCCAACTCGGGCCCAAGTGGAACGAGATATGAAAGAACGCATTATCTTTTTGCAGGACGCTGAAAAAATAGACCTCTTTGTAACCCCAGAAACCTCCCTGCCAGGCCTTGCCGCAGAGGGTGACACCCAAGAAAAATTGAGAGATGTACTAAAATCAAACACAGGTTTGTTATTTGGGGCCATTGAGCAGCAATTGCATGACTCAGAATTTCTTTATTTCAATAGCTCTTATCTCCTGCAAGCCCTGCCCAATACCGACGTTTTAAAAAGCCAAAAGGAATATCTTGCGCCATTTGGAGAGTCCCTACCGACTTGGGGGCGGCTTTTGGGTTTTGACCTCTTGGTAAAAAGAAATATTTCCTACTCTAAAGGGACGCCCAGCAAATTAACCTTTCAGGGGTTTGATTTTTACACAGCCATTTGCTTTGAAGAATACCTTGATTCCTTTTATGTGACTAAAGATGCCCATGCCGATTTTTACCTTGTGCAATCACGTGAATTTGATCTGCCCCTCTTTGCCAAAGAAACCTTAAAATCTATTGGTGAGGCCAAGGCGATGCAAAGCTACCGCACTATTATTAAGGCCAGCAATGGGCATTTTTCAGAAGTTGTTGCAGCGAAGTATAAATCCCAAGATATTGGCAAGTGGGTACCTCAGGCCCTTGCAGGCCTTTACCCTGTTTCTATAAATAAAAAAACGTCTCTTTACTATAACTGGGGTTTTGTCTTAACGCCTTTATTTTTAATGAGTTTAGTGTGGGTGTTGATCGGGGTTGCCTATAGCCCCTATTTCAAAAAATATTAGATTGTTTTTTATATTTTCCCTTTAGTTTTTCCTCTAAAACCCCCGCAGTCTCCGATGATTCCTATCTTTTTTGACCAAGATAGATCCTTGATTTTTTTACTATTAAAAAGTGTAACTATTTTATATGATGGGGGAAACTCTTTACTAGGATTCTAATGTTCCAGCTTAATACTGACTATATTCTTATCATTATCGGTGGTTTACTTTCCACCATGTTCCTCGGCCCCGTCGCATTTGCAGGCTGGATCTATTGGAAAAACAGAAAACAAACCCAGCATAGTTTGCTCAGGGGAAACCATTGGTTTTTAGGTATCTTGCGATATCTAATTGAAGCCATTGGCCCTGAATTCCGTTTTTACATTACAGATGATGATAACAGCGGTAAGCCAATTAGTCGCATTAAGTATATCACCATTGTGAAGGCCTCAAAGTACCTTAAAACTCTTGTGTCCTTTGGTAGTAAAAGAAACTTTAAAGAGCCTGGGTTTTACATCAAAAATTCCATGTTACCCTTACTGAATGAAGAACTAAAGTTAGACAATACTACAAAACTGAACACTCACCGCTATGTAATTGACGATGAAACGCTCTTTTTTCGCAAAGAGCACCGTGAATCAGTAGATGTGAATCCTTGGTTACTCCAAGATGAAGATGCTTTGAGCGTCGGTGATGACCGCCGCCACCCATGGAAACTAAAGGGTGTTATTGGGATGAGTGGGATGAGCTATGGCGCCTTGGGCAAAAATGCCATTACGACCCTATCTAAGGGAATTTCTCTTGCAGGTGGTTCTTGGATGAACACAGGCGAAGGTGGCTTGAGTGACCACCACTTGTCTGGTGGCTGTGATTTGATCTTTCAAATCGGGCCGGGGCTGTTTGGTATTCGGAACCCAGACGGAACCTTGAGTAAAGAAAAACTAAGAGAAAAGGCTGCCATTCCAGAAGTTAAAGCCTTTGAGATTAAACTGGCCCAAGGGGCCAAGGTTCGAGGCGGACACGTAGAAGGGGCCAAGGTTAACGAAGAGATTGCAGCCATCAGGGGCGTAACCCCTTGGCACACAATCGATAGCCCAAACAGGTTACCCTTTGTTCATTCCACCAGCGACCTTTTTGATTTTATTGAACTGGTGCAAGAAGAAACAGGCAAGCCTGTGGGAATCAAGGTTGTTTTGGCCGATGGTCACTCTTTAGATGAATTTTGTGAAGAATATAAAAAACGAGGCCGTGGGCCAGACTTTATGACTGTTGATGGTGGTGAAGGTGGAACAGGGGCAACCTATTCTGAAATGGCTGACTCCTTAGGTCTGCCATCGTACCCCGCTTTGATCATTGCTCATGACACCTTAACCCACCACGGGATTAGGGATAAAATCCGTATTATTTCTTCAGGTAAGTTACACCTTCCCGATGAAATCGCCATTGCCCTAGCTTTAGGGGCCGATATGGTAAATATTGCACGTGGATTTATGATTACAGTAGGCTGCATTATGGCTCAAAAATGCCACACTAACGAATGCCCTGTGGGCGTTGCCACGACCAACCCAAAGTTGGAGCGAGCCTTATCTATTGATGAGAAAAAGCAAAGGGTAATGAACTATCTTATTACTTTAAGAGCAGGCCTGTTTAGTCTATCTGCCGCCTGTGGTTTAAAGCATTACAGGGAGTTTAGTCGTGAACACATTGCCTTTAAGGATGAAAATTACAAGGTCTGGAGTGTACATGAAATGTTTCCAGGCATTGGAAAAAAATCTAATAAGCCAGATCTACATTAACTAAACTCACTAACTAAACCCACTAATAAACTCATTAATTAACCATCACCCCCTAGGGGGACAGCAAAAGGCGATAGATGAAAGCATCTGATTTATTTGTAAAATGCCTCGAAGAAGAGGGAATTGAATATATCTTTGGCGTTCCAGGCGAAGAAAATGCAGATTTTATGATCTCCTTGGAAAAATCAACGAAGATCAAGTTTATCCTAACTCGTCACGAGCAAGGGGCAGCCTTCATGGCCGAGGCCTATGGCCGTTTGACAGGTCAACCAGCTGGTTGCTTAGGCACATTGGGGCCAGGGGCGACCAACTTAATTACAGGTGTTGCCGATTGCAACATGGACCGCTCACCTATGATCGTGCTCACGGGCCAAGGGGCCACAACGAGGCTCCACAAGGAAAGCCACCAGATTATGGATGTGGTAGCCATGTTCGAACCCGTTACCAAATGGGCCACCACCATCCGCCACCCTGACGCCATTCCTGAAATTGTAAGAAAGGCCGTGAGGATTGCTAAGACAGAAAAACCAGGCGCTTGTTTGATCGAGCTACCGGAAGACATTGCAAAGCATGAAACAGATAAATTGCCTATGGAAGTGCACAGGTTCCGAAGGCCTGTTGCCGATGATAAGATTGTAGACCGTGCCTTTGAAAAGATTAAAAATGCGAAAAATCCCATCATCATTGCCGGAAACGGTTGCATCCGTGAGCGAGCCTCGAAACAGCTTAGACTCTTTTGTGAAAAAACCCATATCGGTGTGATCAGTACCTTTATGGCCAAAGGCGTAGTGGATATGGATAAAGACTACTGCCTCTTTACCGCAGGTTTGCAGGCGAAAGATTTAATTGTGCAGGCCATTGATAAATCGGATCTAGTGATTACCTTAGGCTTTGATATGGTGGAATACCACCCTAGCCTCTGGAACGCAGATTGTTCAAAAGACATCATCCATTTTGACTTCTTACCGACAGAAATTGATGATCACTACCATCCTCATACCGAAGTTGTTGGCGACTTAGCCCACAGCCTCTGGATGCTCAGTGAGCGTGTTGATGCCGCAGGCGGTTTGCGCTTTGATATTACAGGTCACCAGCAGGTTAGAGAAAAAATGTGGGCCGATTTGGATGCCCATATGTTTGACGATACCAAGGGAATCATGAAACCCCAAAAGGTTTTGTGGGACGTTAGAAAGGTCATGGGTCGTGATGACATTGTGCTTTCTGATGTCGGTGCGCATAAGATGTGGATTGCCAGACATTACCAGTGCTATGAGCCAAATACCTGTTTAATCCCCAATGGATTTTGTTCTATGGGCTTTGCCCTTCCTGGTGCCATCGGCGCCAGTTTTGTTCACCCTGATAAGCGAATTTTAGCTATCTGCGGTGATGCAGGATTTATGATGAACGTGCAGGAAATGGAAACGGCCAAGCGTGTGAATGCCAATATTGTGGTGATGGTTTGGGAAGATAACCAATATGGGCTGATTGCTTGGAAGCAAGAGGCGCAGTTTGGCCACCATACCGACCTTAGCTTTAACAACCCTGAGTGGTTGGGCCTCGCCAGATCCTTCGGTTGGAATGGTCACAAAATCGAAAATTCCTCCGATTTACAGGCAGGTTTAGAGGCTGCTTTCCAAGAAGAAGGCCCCAGCCTTGTCGTTGTGCCTATCGACTATGCTGAGAACATGATACTCACCAAACGACTTGGTGAGATTAATGCTACTTTATAGTTTGTAGTTTTTGTTTGTTAGAATCTACCCTTGTTAAAGGTTAGATTCTGGAAATTTTAAAGGAAGCTTTCTTCTAGATAGCTTCCTTTTTTTTTGGTCTTTTTTCCTCCTCCCCTTAGCTTAAAGCCTGCTCTTTTTAGCGCTCACTTTGCTGGTTCAAGTTTTTGGTGGGAGCTATCTCCGCAGGATCGTCCTTCTTATTTTTATAGTTCGTGGTTTATTTCTTTACTTTTTTTGCCGCCAAAAAAAAGTAACAAAAAAACCGCCCTCTCCGCTCAAAGCTAGTTATCGCCAACACCCAGCCATATAATAGCGCCATCTCAAACCAAAAAACCACTTTGTTACTTATAGATTATGTAGGCGATGCCTCCGCTTTTCACTAATTCGGGGATAGGTCTACCCCACCGCTACCTTTTAACCTAACCAGTTAAGAAGGGATTTTGGGTTTCCACGGTTATCTGCATAAACCGCAAGCCCTTTGCCTTTCAACCACCTTTTCTGTATTATAGTGAGACATAATATTTGAGGTTTCTTTTGTATAATTTACTTACTGCCCTTGCCCTTTTAGGCGGTGCATTTACTCTTTATCGTTTCTGGGGTGTAGTGGTTAGAGTTATCTGGGGAAAGGATACTCCCGAAACCCAAAGGGCCATTGAAGAGCACGAGCTCGCCAAAGATACGAGTGATACGGTCAAGAGAACTGAAGATTTTAACAAGAGTATAGATGAGCGTTTAAAGGAAATTGCTCTTGAGCAAAAACGAATCAGTGTTAATTCTAGCGAGCAAGAGGCACAGGCTGAAATTCGAAAGTTGAAAGACCAACTTGAAAGTTTTAAAGAGAACTATAAAAAATATCCTACCCGAAATCCCCTAATCACCCAAGCTCGTCTAAAAGTGGAGGAAGTAGATCTTAAAGAAGCAACTCGCCTTTTTAAAGAGGGTATTGCTTTGAGTGATGAAATGGAAAAAGAATCGAAAGCTGCAAAGGCCCAAGAAAATATTGAACTGGGACAACTTCTAGAATTACAACTTAATTTTATAGATGCTAAAGATGCTTTTTCTAAGGCCGTTGATATTGAACCATTGAACGCAGGTTATCTCATTGAATACGGAAACAATTTGGACACTCTTGGTTTATATGAGGAAGCTCAGCACACATACTCAAAAGCTTTAAAAATATGTTCGAAAATTCCAGTACTTCAAGCCATGATTCTGAATAATTTGGGAACCCTTTTTTGGCGAAAAGCGGAACATGATCGAGCAATTAGGTGTTTTAAAAAATGCTTACATGTTTACTTAAAACATACAGGGGGATTTCAAGAGCATCTAGCCGATACATACAATAATTTAGGGCTCGCATACGGGGGAAAAGGAAACTATGGACAAGCGCTTCATTTTCATAAAAAATCGTTAGAAATTAGAAAAAATCTTTGGGGTGAAAATCATTTTGCAGTTGGAATTAGTTATAATAATATAGGAATGATTTTAAGTAATAAAGGCCATAATATTGAAGCTATTAGATTCTACAAAAAAGCTCTACCTATAAAGATTAAATTTGGAGGGGAAGAGCATTATTCTGTTGGAGAAACATATAATAATCTAGGGTTAGACTTATTGAAGACTGAGAATTTTGAACAGGCAATTGAATACCTTAAAAAGGATCTACAAATCTCTACTAAAACCTTAGGAGAGAACCATCCATCAGTTGCTATAACTATAGCAAATCTTGGAATTGCCTTTTTAGGAAAAGGTGATGTCGATAGGGCTTTAGAGTACATTAAAGACTCTTTGCAAAAAAAAATTAGATCATTAGGTGAAAATCATCCATTTCTCGCAACAAATTATTTTTATCTCAGTAAAATTAGGCAAGAGAGTAAGGATTTTTCTTCAGCAAAGATATTTTCTCAACAAGCTTTAGATATTCTTATTCCAAAATTAGGTATAGATCACCCCGAAACCAAAACTGTGCAACAGAATATGGACTTGATTCTTAAAGCAATAGCTGAACAGAGAAAAACTAACCTTCCAACGCCCAAGAAAGAATATCCTCCACCGACGTAATCCCAGCAGGGGTCGTAAAACCCAAATACCCCAAGGCCTGCAATAATTCGGGGATAGGGGCCGAAATGTTAAGCCCCTGTGCGCCAGTTTGTTTGGAAAGTTTTTTGCCGCTGTCTTGCAATACCAAGGGCAGGTGGCCGTAGTTGGGGGTGGGGTAATTCAATACCGATTCTAGGTAGTGATGGCGGTGGGTGGAGTAGAGGAGGTCGGAGCCTCGGACGACGTGGGTTATTTGGTCTAGGTTGTCGTCCACTACGTTTGCTAGGTGGTAAGAGCAAACATCGTCACTGCGCCACAGGATAAAATCGCCTAGTTCTGTTTCGATATTGCAGGCCTGTGGACCTAAAAACTGGTCTTGCCAGTTGACCCTTGCCCCTTCGCAATTTAACCGTACTGAGCCAAGACCCGCAGGGTTATTTTTATGCCTGCAATGACCATCGTAAATGGGGCCTTCTGGTCCCTCTGGGTTTTGTGCCACTCGGGCGAAGATCTCTTTTCTGGTGCAGGTGCAGTAGTAGGCTTTGCCTTGGGCAAGTAAGGCTTCCAAAACCTTTTTATACTGTGCAACACGGCTGGATTGATAAATCACCTCAGAGTCCCACTGCAACCCAAAGGCAGGCAGGCAAGACAAAATAGACTCGATTGCGCCCTTTTGAGCTCGGTTTTGGTCGAGGTCGTCAATGCGTAACCGCCACAGCCCACCAGCTTTTTTGGCCTCCAGCCAGCTACCTAGGGCGCCAACAAGGGAGCCTAGATGCAGCTCGCCACTGGGGGTGGGTGCAAAGCGGCCAATATAGGGAAGGTCTGGTTTCATAATTTTTCAATTTTTTTAAGATGGTTAAAGGTAAAATAGACCCCCCGCTTTGACCAGTTATTTTTAGCCCTTTGTTGTTTTTTGGGAGGGCGCAGAGGTGTTTCAATTTGACGGCTGTAGCGATTTCCAGTAATTCTAAAAGAAAACTTTAATAAGGGGTGAGATGGCTGTTGAAGATGAAATGTCGAGCAAAGACCAAACGGAAGAATATGACACGGCAGGCGGTAAAAAGAAACTGACCATGATGATCATCTTATTGATTCTCATGCTCCTTGGCGGCGCTGCTTATTTTGTTCTTTCCCAACCAGAAGAAGAGGTTGTGGAAGAAGTGGTTTCAGAAGAAGAGGCCAACAGAGCGCTTTTTGAGCGGGATATTTCAGAAGATCTACCAAAAATAAAGTTACAAGAGCCCGCCTTTACTGAGCCTATCACCTTCGATATTAACATGCGAGACGGTGAAAACTTGATGACCATTACCGTTACCTTCAAGCTAAAAAATATCCTTTCCCGTGACCTGTTTGCCCAGAGGTTGCTCCTTGCTCAAGACATGATCATCGGTCGTTTACAAGATAGATCAAGGGAAGATCTGCAAAGTAAAATGTCCATTGAACTTTTTAAATTAGAAATTTTAAAGATGGTCAATAGTGCGGATTTCTTTGATGAGGAAACCTTAAAAAACATTGAAGAGAACGATATGCCAGGCCCTGTTTTTGATGTTTTGATCACCAAGCTTAACTTTCGTTATAACCCTGTGATCAACTACTAATGATTTGTAAAAGGCTGCGGTTTTTTTTCTTCTGTAAGACATAAATGTCTTAAGGACACTTAATGGCTTCACCATTAAAGGCCTACAAGCCAACAAAAAGGTAGGCTAGGCTAAGCTTTGCCCCTGTCATTTCGAAGGTTCCGATTTTTGAGCTGAAACCTTTGAAAAGTACGTTTACACCTTCCATGGGAGCGTAGCCAAGTGAGGCCTCGTTGTAGCTGCTGGCGGTATAAGTAGTATCAATGTAGGTTCGTCCCTCCGTAAAGTAACCCAGTAAAATATCGCCAAAGCGAAACTCCACAGAGGCACGGGCAAGCTGGCTACCCTTTAAGGTTGCAGTGTCATTGGTTACGTCAGGAGTGCTAAAAACATCATAGCTAAATCTATACTTTTCAGGGTCATAGAGGCTGATACCATAGAAGGTATCATTCCACTCAAGCAGGCTATTGTTATTTTTGTTTTGCCTCATACCTGCACCAAAAAAGAAGGGGTCTGTAAAACGCCATGAAAAACTGGCGCTAGTGCCTCTCTGAAAGGGTGCCAAGGCATTACCGTCTAACCACTGGCCTGTTACCCTGGCGCCAATAGAAAAGGTCTCACCAAACCTGTAGGCTAGGCCTTCGCCGCCTGAATTAGAATCTGAATTTACTAAAGTGGTTTGATTTTCAATATTGGCTTCTGTTGCGCCCTTTTCCACAAAAAAGTCCAAAGCGGAAAAGGCCAGTAGATATTCCTGAGCAGTATAATTTAGATCATCTGTGCCCGTTGTCCCTGTGCCTGAAGCGCCAGTAACAGAAAGAACAGAAGCGGTGCGCCAACTGGATGCACCAGAGGCCCAAGTGAGCTTAGTTGAGTCTAAAGAGGGGGTTGCAACTTGGGCAGTTGAAATGCTGGGATTTATGAATATTTGTGGAAATAAGAAAAGGCTGAGGCAAATAGCTAGTTTGCTAGGTAACAAATTTTTTAGAACTTTCATCGTTCAACTCCCTGTTGCGATTTATTTCTTTTATTTTCCCATATAAGATTTAAAACAGCAAGTTTAGCATGAAGGATAAGGCTTTAGCCCTTTTGTTTAAGTTTTTAAGTCCATGTCGGGGTCAACTTCCCAATCGCCATCGAGCCAGTCATCAAAGGTAGCTTCCTTCTTTGCAGCCGCTTCTTTTACCTTCGCCTCGTGTAGATCGTAGTCCACAATTTCTTCTTCTGCCTCGGCTACTTCTTCCTCTTCTGCTTCAATATACTCCTCAACTATGGCAGTTGGTTCTTCAGGTGGTAGGATGTTGGCGAAATTTGCAAGGCGAACAGCATCTTCATGGTCTTCTACTAAGAGGCCAAATTTTAAAAAGAGGTGGCGGTGTTCATAGCCTTGCCACAGATTAGCAAAGTGATGTTCTTGGGCGCCCAATTCGGTGAAAAAATTAATCAAGGACATGTTCATGGCGAGCATCGCCCCCATATCCCATTTTCCTTTATATTGTAGCTTTAGGGCATTGTCTATAATGGCTTTCGCTTTGGCGTGGCGTTGTAGTTCGTCGTCTTTTCTAACCCCTCGGTCAAACAAAAAACCATAGAGTTCTTTTTCCGCATCTTTAATTGGAAGCCCAAAGAAAAGCACATGGTTGCAAACTTTCGCCTTGATCTCTAATTTTACATCAGGTTTTTCAGCATAGGCAAAGGAAACATTAACAACCTTATCATGCATGCTCATTGCTGCCGCTTCAACCCGCTCAATTTCGGTGCGGACAGGCGTGCCTGGCTTGTGAGGGACGTGCTGGGCGTAGGAAAAACCATTGCTGCTAATGTCGCAAAGGGAATAGGCTTTGCTGCCTACCTTGGCTTTGAGGCGAGAAAGTTCATTGGTAATTAAGCAGTAGCGGTTACTTCGCTCAACAAATTCAGGGTGGCTATGGCTGTCAAAACGCGCAGCTTGGCCCCTTTGAATTTTCTTTTCACTGAAATTATTTGCTAGCTCTTTTGTCGACTTCACTTGAACTTACCCCCCTCCAGAGGAAACTTATATTCTAATCAATTTGAATTCTTGCCGAAATTTAAATAAAATTTCTAAGAAGTATTCCATTATAAATGAGATGCTTGCGAATTACCATGGGAAATTTTAAATGAATAACCTTACTCAAGCTACTCATCTAACTGCAAAATTAACCGTTCCCCACGTGAGACCCAAGCCCGGCCTTCGTCCCAAAGTTCCATGCCTGCTTTCATAAATTCATCTGAAAAGCCACATACGCCAGCCAGTTGCTTTACAAAGGTAATTTCCAGTTCGCCATATTCTTGGTTTAAGGTAAAATGAGTGATTACCTGAACAAAAATTCGTTGTAAAATCCCCTCGGAAATCCCTTGAGGATGGTAAAGGGCAGGTTTGATTTTCTTTTTTAAGCAGACGATCAGTTGGGCCATTTCCTTTTTTTCTTTGATAAAGCCAATCACACTTTTGAAAATATCAATTTCATTTTGATCTACAATTCCATCAACCACAATGGTGGTCACTAAAACCTTAGCGTACCAAAGGAGTTGGGGTTGCTCCATGATAAAAATGGGTACAGAAATATCTGGCGGGAACTCTTTATCAACTTCTTGGTGGCCTTCCACCAATTCCAATTGTTTGTTCTTCCAAGTTAAACCAGCGTCACACCACTGCATTGCTTTATCGTAGTAGTCTTCTTTGATGCCTACAATTTTGGCAAAATCTTCGAGTAATTTGGATTCTTCTTCTGTGAAACTGAAGTCAGAAATTAAGAGCAGGATCAATTGGTTAAAAACCCAGCCATATTCAACTAGTTTCAGGCCTAAGGTGCGTTTTAGTTCTGATTTTTCTTCTTCTAATAACTTAACAAGCCGCTTTTTTTCCATTGGCTCTTCCACCAATTTTAAAGCTCGATAGAAAAAATCCATTTCTGTGGTATTGATCACATGATCGGCATTCATACCGTGGATTATGGTTTCAACGTACCATGAGATCTGTTTTGGGTCCCAAAATTTAACGGGTCTACGCATTAGTTTCTTTATCTATTAGTGATTCAATTATATGCTTTGTTTTTCCCATATTTTGAGGGAAAAGGGTAGGGAAAATAAAAGTGCATTTGATTATTTTTAAGGCCTAGATTTACTCTAGCTTAAATATAAATAAGAATTTGGATTTACTTAAGAAGGAATAATTTTAAAGGAATCGGCTTTAATTAAAAGGCGCAAAAGAAGCCCGCTGAGTAAAACCAGAAGTCCGCCTAAAAGCTGCAATAGAAGTTGTTGGTTAAAAAATTGGGCTACAAAAAAAGCTACCAGCCAGAGGTTAAATAAACCTGTAAGCTGCATTTGCTCTTTCTCTTCTATGAGGTCGCCTAACATGGGCACGCCAGCCTGACCGATGAGCCCACTAAACTTATGGAACCAAACTAAAAAGGCGAAAATTTTAAGCAGCATGCCTAAGGTGATGTTTAAAGAAAAACCTAAAATCCAAAAGGCACCGCATAAAAACAGAGCACTGTTGCTGGGGAAAAGAATCACCAAGCCTAAAGATACAAGGCTCAATAAAAGATAAAAACTACCGAACCACCACTGCCTTACTACAGCGTCAATTCTCTTGCGCCGTCGCTGTTGCAAAACTTCCACCAGCCATAAAAGGTAAAGAGTCAGGCCCATAGCCCCAAAAGATAAACCTACTGCAAAGCTTAAGGGGTGGTAAAAAAATGCCAACAAAATGGGGGTTAGAACCAGACTTAAGATAATCAAATCCACTATGTGATGGGCACGAGTTTCTTCAATGGGAGGCGTGACGTAAAACATGGGAATCAGGTGGAAACTCACCCCTATAATCAACAGGCCAACCCAACCGACAAGGCCCCAAAGTGCGTGGATACTTTTTAATTCCTCTTCCCCAATAAAAAGCGGCCAAAAACCTGAAAAGGAACCTAAAAAGAGGAGACCCAAAACCAATACTCCAGCCAAGCTAAGCAGGGAGGCCCGCATGGCCTTTAAGGTTGCCGTTTCTTTTGCCTGAACTTTATACAGAGCAACCAAACACTGGACGAGAAAAATAGAAATGCCGAAAGCCAAGCCTATAATGGAGGCCCAAAGGAGGTAGGTCTCAAAATGAAATAAAAAGCCCACTAGCCCCAAGGTGCCAATGACCGAAAACAAATGTGCAGGTTTGGCTAAAAAAAGTAGAGGTACCTTACCGCCGATCATAACGGGGATCATTTGGTAAAAGGCACCAAACATGATCATCATCAACCAACCAAGAGTAAAGACATGCACCAAAGCAACAGTATCAAAAGAAGCGGGGTCTTCAAAAAGCAGGGCGCCCTTTAAAATTAAAATAAGGCCTGCAAGGGCTAAAAAAAAGACACTTGTATAAAAAAAGCGAAAGGGGATTGATTTGGGCGGTGCTTGGTCGAGGCTAACTCCTTGGTACATTTAATTCCTTAGGGGGTTGTACTGGGTTCTTCTGGCATCTTCCAGATTAGAATTTCATAGTGAGTCCCAAGGTCTTTCCACTGATAGTCCATTCCTAGGGTCGTCAATTTATCAAAAAGAGGCACAGGTCTTTTTCTGTGAAGCATACGGATTTTTTGGTCGCCCTTCAAGGCTGCCACAGCCTCTAAAACCTTCACCATGGGTTCAGGGGGTTCCATATAGCGGCAGTCAATGGTGATGATCTCGTCCATTTGATGCTTACCTTAAATTATTTTGACTTGATGAGGGCTAAAAGCTCGTCTCTTTTGTGGGCTAAAGCTTGGTCCATCATAGGGTAAAGCATATTTTCTTCTTTAAGATTATGCTGTTGCATCAGGATCAATAAGGTCTCAAAGACTTTGGCAGCATCGCTTAAATTTCCCGCAGCCGTTGCCTGTTCAATACGATTTAGTAGGTCACGCATCTGGTCGTGTTCCATGCGCATAACAGCGGTAGGGCCACCAGTCATCTGGGTTGCTTCTTCAAAGGCGGGGAATAGAATATTTTCTTCTAGCGTAAAATGCTCTCGATTGATATCGATAGCGGCTTGGATGGGGGATTTGGCAGCATCAAGGTTGCCTTCTAATGCCGCCTCTTCTGCAAGTGCAAAAAGGCGGTCACAATTTTGGTGTTCAGCGTGTAGCGCTTGGGTAAAAGTCTCTGACATTTTGGCTCCTAATGCAGTAGTAATCTTAAGTTACAGAATACTAGAGTCAAACCAAAATGAACAGTGAGTTTTTTACAAGCTTAGCTGAAAACCTTAAGCCAATGAAGCTAAAGCAGCGTCGTAGTTAGGCTCGTCAACAATTTCAGGACATTGCTCAGTGTAAGTTACCTTGCCACTGCCGTCTAGAATAACAACTGCACGAGATAGTAATCCAGCAAGTGGGCCAGAAGTGATTCGGCAATCATAGTTGTCACCAAAGCTTGTGTCACGAAGTTCGCTTGCGCCAACAACGTTCTCTAAACCTTCAGCACCACAGAAACGGCCCATAGCAAAAGGAAGGTCACGGGAAACACATAAAACAACTGTGTCTTTCAAGTCACCAGCAGCTTTGTTAAAAGCTCTTACAGATGCTGCACATGTACCTGTGTCAACAGAAGGAAAGATGTTTAAAACCAATGTTTTACCAGCATAATCTTTTAAAGAAACATCGCTTAAGTCACCAAGAGTAACGTTAAAGTCAGGTGCCTGTGAACCAACAGCAGGTAAGTTACCAGCAGTGTTGATTGCGTTTCCTTTTAAAGTAATTTGAGCCATTTTAGAGTCCTTTAGTAAGTGATCAATAATAAAGTTAAGTTTTAATTTTAGTCTAAGTTCTGAAAAAAAGCCAGATTTTTTGAACTAAAAATACTAATTTATATATATAATTTATAAAAGGAAAGAACTATTTTGCTTTTTAAGTAAATAAAAGCCCAGTGCCTATTGCCCAAAAGCCTTGGGTTTTTTAAACTTACTTCTTTACAGACATTTTAGATCCAATACTTAAACCATAAGAAGCAACTCATGTTCAAGGCGATAAAAAATAAAGTCGATTTTTCCAAACAAGAAGAAGATATCCTAAGTTTATGGGATGAAATCAACGCCTTTGAACGCTCGATTACCGAGAGAGATGAGTCTAATACCTTTTACTTTTACGATGGCCCCCCCTTCGCTACAGGCTTGCCACATTATGGCCACCTTTTAGCCAGTACCATTAAAGATGTGGTCCCACGCTTTCAAACCATGAAGGGCAAACGTGTTGAACGTCGATTCGGTTGGGATTGCCATGGGCTCCCTGTTGAGTTTGAAGTAGAAAAAGAATTGGGCCTAAAGGGCAAGGTAGATATTGAAGAATATGGCATTGATAACTTCAATGAAAAATGCCGCTCTATTGTTTTAAGGTACGCCAATGACTGGAAAAGAACAATCCGCAGGATTGGCCGCTGGGTGGACATGGAAAATGACTATAAAACCATGGATACCGACTTTATGGAATCCATCTGGTGGGTCTTTAAAAGCCTGTTTGATAAGGGTCTGATCTATGAAAGCCATAAGATCGTCGCCTATTCCCCTCGTCTGGGAACCCCCCTTTCTAACTTTGAGGTAAATCTAGGCTATAAGGATACGCAAGACCCAGCCGTGACCATCAAGTTTAAGGTTGCAGGAAGTGACAATAGATACTTCCTCGCTTGGACAACCACCCCTTGGACACTACCTTCCAACTTGGCCCTGACAGTTCACCCTGAGTTGACTTATGTAACCATTGCCCATGAAGGCACTGAGTATATTTTAGCCGAAGCCCTACTGGCCTCCGTTTTCAAAGGCGAAGAGCCTGAAATTTTAAATCGCCAACTGGGTAAAGATCTTGAAGGTCAGGCTTACGAGCCTCTATTTGATTACTTTAAAGATTTAAGTTCTGAGGGTTGTTTTAAAGTTACCCTAGGCAATTATGTGACCACAGAAGCAGGTACAGGTATTGTTCACACAGCCCCTAGTTTTGGTGAAGACGATTTTAAGACAGGTAAAAACTACAAATTACCTCACGTTTTCCCAATCAACGATGCTGGTGAGTTTACCGCCGAAGCCCCTGATGTGGAAGGAATGTTTTTTAAAGATGCCGATAAAAGCATCATCAAGCTTTTAAAAGAGAAAAACCTCATGTTCAAACATGAGACCATGGTGCACAGCTATCCCTTTTGCTGGCGTTCTGGCGCACCTCTAATGTACCGCACCATTGGCAGTTGGTTTTTAGACGTAGAAAAAATTAAAGACAACATGATCGCCAATAACCAAGAAGTTCATTGGTCCCCAGAACACATTAAAGATGGCCGCATGGGCAAATGGCTGGAAGGGGCCAGAGAGTGGGCCATTAGCCGCAACAGATATTGGGGTAACCCCATTCCTGTTTGGGTTTGTCCCGAATGCGAAGCTCGCAAATGTGTTGGTGGACGTGAAGAATTAGAAGCCTTGAGTGGCGAAAAAGTAGAAGATCTACATTCGCATAAAATCGACCATTTAAAAATCAAATGTGACTGTGGCGCAGATATGAGCCGAACCTCAGAGGTGTTAGACTGCTGGTTTGAATCGGGTTCCATGCCCTATGGTCAGCAACATTACCCCTTTGAAAACAAAGAATCCTTTGAAGGCAACTTCCCAGCAGATTTTATTTCTGAAGGCATCGACCAAACCAGAGGCTGGTTTTATACCTTAGCTGTTTTGAGTTCTGCCCTCTTTGAAAAGCCTGCCTTTAAGTCTTGCGTGGTTTCAGGCATGTTACTCGCCGAAGATGGCAAGAAGATGAGTAAGTCTTTAAAAAACTACCCCGATCCTTGGGATATGCTCAATAAATATGGCGCCGATGTTGTGCGTTTGTACATGTTGAATTCTGGCGCAATTCGGGCCGACGAGTTGAAATTTTCTGAAGGTGGATTGCAAGAAACCATGCGTGGGATTTTTATCCCCCTTTGGAATGTCTTGAGTTTCTTTACTACCTACGCCGAGATTGACCAATGGGAGCCTTCTACCGAAGCCCCCAAACTTGAAAACCCCCTAGACCAGTGGATTATGAGTCGGTTGCATCATTTGGCTCAAGAAGTAGAAGCCCAGATGGAAGTCTTTGACTTAAACAAGTCGGTAGCCCCCTTTGTGGGCTTCATCGATATGCTCACCAACTGGTATGTAAGAAGAAGCCGCAGGCGTTTTTGGAAGTCGGGTGATGGTGACGATAAAACCGCTGCCTATCACACTCTATATACTGTGTTGCTTGAGCTTTCTAAAATCACAGCGCCATTCATTCCCTTTTTGTCAGAGTCCATCTACCAAACTCTAAAGGGCGAAGGCGCCCCTGATTCGGTTCATTTGTGCCTGTTCCCAAAAGCCAATGATCACTTTATCAATAAAGACCTAGAAGACGAGATGGATCTGGTATTGCAAGCTGTGAACATGGGCCGAGCTATTCGGGCACGCCAGCAGTTAAAAATCAGGCAACCCTTAGCCAGTGTTACTTTAGTGACTAAAAACAAGGCTGCCCAAGGTGTTTTAGAAGACATGGCCGACTTGATCACCGACGAGTTGAATGTGAAAGAAGTCAAAATCGCCCATAACGAAGAAGACTTGGTTCACCTCTCGGCAAAGCCAAATTTAAAGCTATTGGGGCCAAAGTTAGGTAAAAAACTAGGGAAATTAAAGCCCATGATCGAAGCCTTCACTTCGGCTGAAATTGTAGCGATCCAAAATGGCGGCACCCAAACACTCAGCGCCGATGGCGAAGATTTTGAGATTGGCCTAGAAGAATTATTTTTAGAGCGCAGCGAAAAGGAAGGCATTATAACAATGAGCGAAGGCGATGTGACCCTGGCCATTGATGCTCATTTAACCCAAGAGCTTTTAGATGAAGGCCTTGCCCGTGAGTTTGTTAACAAAGTCCAGCAGACAAGAAAGGATAAAGACCTAGATGTTTCTGACCGCATTCATGTGGAAGTCTTTGCAGATGCAAAGGTGACAGATGTGCTAAAGGCCGCCCAAGCCTACATTGCCAAAGAAACCCTCTGCGACAAAATCAGCTACTTAGGCGAAGAAGGCGACGACTTTACCCAGTGGGACTTAAACGGAAATGCCTGTAGTTTCAGGTTGTTTTTGGCCCTCTAAGCTAGGGGTAAAAAAGGATTATGCTATCAACAAGGAGCAGAGCATGACAAAGGAAACTCAAGAATGGGGCTGCATGGTCTGCGACTGGATCTACGACCCCAAATTAGGTAGCCCTAAAGAGGGAATTGCCGCAGGCACTCCCTTTGAAGACATCCCCGAGGACTGGGCCTGCCCCCTTTGCGGAGCCCGCAAAGCAGCCTTTGAGAAGATCGAACGCTAGCCCTTGGTCTTATAGGCTTCCTCTTTTCTCTTTTTTCTTTAAACACGCTAGAAGCGTTGAGAGCATTGATTATAACCTTTAGCCCCAACTCCGCAAGATCGTTCGTCTAAACTTTCTAGCTTATGGTTTATTTCTCTGTTCTTTTGTGCCAGACAAAAGAACCAAAAACTGGCCCTCACCGCTCAAAGCTAGTTATCGCCAACACCCAGCCATATAATTAATACTTCTAACCTAGCTAGAACATTAAACTGCTCCAAGATTATGTAGGCGATGCCTCCGCTTTTCACTAATTCGGGGAATTGTTTGCTCCACTGCTAGCACTTAACTTAACCAGATAAGATTGGCTCTGGGTCTCCACGGCCACACTTCCAATACGCTATTTCTTTTTTGGCGGAGGAGGAGGAGGTGGTGGCTTTGTTGGTGTTGTTCTAGGTGGATTAGTTCCTTCTGTTAACGGAGGAGAATATTTAGGGGGTACGATAGTTTCTTTAGACATAGCTAGGTTTTTTAAAGATTAATAAGTTAAAGATTATTTCTTTTTAGGGGGAGGCGGCGGAGGTGGTGGTTTTATAGTAGCTGTTTGCTGTTTATTTTTTCCACCTCGAACATTTTTCCCATCATCCATTGATACATATCGTTTAGTCATTTTTCCTCTTTAGTTAGATTCTTGGTTATTCTCATCTTCTTCTTTAACAAATTCAATGAGCTCAATTTCTTCTTTTTGAATTAAAATTCCATGGGTTTGCTCACTAGCAGTAAATACTTTTTCATCTTCCCCTCTCCACTCTGGGAACTGTAAATAAATATGTCCTTCATCTGAGTTGTTTGAAAAGTACAAGGGCCAGCCATAGATACTCCGATTATCTTTAAGGTGAACAATTAAGAATCGCTTTTGCTCAGAAAAGACATCTATCCAAGTTGATGCTCGACCAGTTTGATCCGTTATTTTAATCTTACGGAGTAGTTTCATATACCAATCGCTATACACTAAATATGTAAAAATGACTGGAAATAATACTGAAAAAAAAGTTAATAACCCTAAAAAAATAAAATCTTTTTCTACTATAAAAATTGGTGGTTTTGATTCAGAAAGAGAGATAAAAGTTTTCCATTCATAACAAAAAGAAGTAAAAATATAGATTAAAAAAAAGAAAATAATTGCTTCAATCAGCTTCTCCCAAGCGGTGTTGTTTTTCCTTTTTCCAATTATATCAAAAATCTTTACTGAAATAAAACCAGGGGCGATGAGCAGTATAGTATTCAAAAGTTCCAAGGTTAATTTCATAATGTTTTCTATAGTATTTTTTTAAAAAATAACATAAGGAGGAACAAATTGCAAAGAATTGCAGGAGTATTTCACTCGGAACTCACGTTTGGCTTCCTTTCGCAAAAAGTATAAAACTAACAACTACAAAGTTAAGGAGGTAGTCGTGGAGACCCAGAGCCCCCACAAAGCTCTAAAGCTAAGGTGGAAGTGGTGGGGTCGACAATTCCCCTCATTAGTGAAAAGCGGAGGCATCGCCTACATAATCTTGGGGCAGTTTATTATTCAAGCTAGGTTAGAAGGCTTAATTATATGGCTGGGTGTTGGCGATAACTAGCTTTGAGCGGTGAGGGCCAGTTTTTGGTTCTTTTGTCTGGCACAAAAGAACAGAGAAATAAACCATGAGCTAGAAGGTTTAAAATAACGATCCTGCGGAGATGGGGCTAAAGAAAGAATCAATGCAAGTAGCGCCTTCCAAATAGTTCGCATGAAAAAACTAACCCTGAATCAATGGCCTATAAACAAAGCTAGTCTGGGAAAGTTAAGGAGGGGGGCTAGATTCAAAACTGAGTTTGGAATCTAGTCTTTATGAAATGAGAAAATCTACTGCGAACAATAAAACTAAGCCTTAGCTTTCGGCACGTTCAGTTTTTTCTTCTCACCTTTTTTCAAGGGGCGAGCCACTTTTTTAGCCAAATCAAAGCCCATAATTAAGATGAGACTGCCGATGATGGCGGCGATACTCACAACATGGGGGGCTCGAAGGCCAAACATGTAGAGGTCGTCTGCTCGGAACATGCTGCAAAAGAAACGAATGGCAGAATAGGTAATGGCGTAGGCGCACATCATAAATCCTGGCTGGCGTTTGGTGCGGCTAATTTTAAAGAGTAAAGCCCAGCCAATTAAGTTTAAACCTGACTCATAAAGCATCACTGGGTGTGTCGCTTGGCCAGGGAACTCTTGCGCCGCAGGGCCATAAGGGAAGACAACGCCCCAAGGCTGGTCTGTTGGGTAACCGTGGGCATCGCCATTCATAAAGTTACCAATTCGGCCTAAAGCCTGAGCATATAAAAAGTGGGTCGCCCACATGTCGGTAACATTTAAAAAGGGCACCTTTTTTATCCTACAACCTATCCACAGGGCCAAGGGGCCTAGGATTAGCGCACCGTGGATAGCCATACCACCATGCCACATTGCTAAAAATTCCCACCAAGGCTTGCCACTATGAAAATAATGGTTAAAATTAAAGGCAACGTAGTACAACCTGCCACCTAGAAGACCGCCGAAGAAACTAAATAGTACGAGGTCGAAAAGGTCGTCGGTTGAAAGTTTTTTCAAACCCCAATGTTTGTGATCGGCAATAGCAATTTTGTAACCAATGATGATTGCTAAAGCGTAACATAAACCATAGTAGCGGATTTCAAAACCTGCAAAAGATAAAAAAACTGGATCCATAAGAGTAACTCCTTTCGCTTGTTATAAGCATTCTAACGGTGATTGGCAAACAGAGACTAGCAAAGATACAAAATATTATGAAAAAAATTATCCTAATTCTCATTATCTCCCTTTTCGCACTTTCAGCCAGCGCGGGAGAATTAAAAGAGGGCCTTTACGCCATCATTCATACCTCCAAAGGGGATATTACAGCGAAACTCTACTTTAAACGAGTGCCTGTAACTGTAAAAAACTTTGTTGGTTTGGCTACAGGTAAAAAGTCTTGGAAACATCCTCGAACAGGCGAGCACATGACCACACCCCTTTATAAAAGATTAGTCTTTCATAGGGTTATCCCTAACTTCATGGTGCAAACAGGCGACCCCACAGGTACAGGCATGGGTGGACCAGGTTATCGATTTAAAGATGAATTTCACAAGGACTTAACTCACAACAGGCCAGGGATTCTAAGCATGGCTAACAGTGGCCCAGCCACCAACGGCAGCCAGATTTTTATTACCCATAAGGCAACGCCTTGGCTCGACGGTAAGCATAGCGTTTTTGGTGCTGTGATTCAGGGGCAGCCTGTGGTGAATGCCATTCGCCAAGGCGACGAGTTTAAATCTGTGACTATTAAGAGAGTAGGCGCTGATGCGCAGGAATTCTAAGTGGTCGTTTTAAGGCTACCAAAGAGTAGTAACTGTTAAAACTCGAAGTTTTGGTAGGTCTATTTGAATTGGTCTTTGAGGGAGTCTATTTGTTTGGGTCTATTTCAGGTAGGTAAGGCTTTAGCGGCGATTGTGCGCTAAAGCCTTATTTTTTATTCAGGCCTATTTATGGTCTGCAACTTCTTTTGCCACTTCTGTTGCAATTTTTTCTACAGCTTCCGTAGCAATTTCTGTCACAACTTCTTTAACAGCAGGATTCATATCCACAGGAGGTGTAGACTGATAGTAAATTGTGTAGCCCAGTACCCAAGCCACTGCAATGGCTAAGAAAGTAAGGGTGATTTTATAGTAAAAACTCATTGTTATTCCGTTTTTTCGGGCTGGTAGTCGGGGATGATACTTTTATCCCTAGACTCCCAAAGGGTTATGGTTTCATGGTAACTGATATCAATGTTTTCGTCTTCAGGGTCAATTTTCCTTGCCTGCTCTAGGTAGTAAAGAGCGGTTCTGAAATCCAACTGTATCCAAGCGATATCAGCGACATTCCAAAAGTAAAAAGCTTGGGTTTCCCCTGCTGAATTATCTAACAAAAGGCGTTTTGCCTTCTCTAACTCACCAGAATAAAAGGTTTCAACAATTTCTTTGGGTCTGGTTTCAAGTAAACTCATGTTTAGCCTTGGAACCTTAAACTTAATCATCTTGGTTACATATTCCAATTGATCACCTAAGCCTTGTAGCTCCAAATTTTCTAAAATTTGTTTTTGGTATTGGTCGTCATCAGGGCGAATGATCAAACCTGTAGGGATGGTTTGAATACCCCTCTGGCCTTCGCCTTTTTTACTCCAGTACAAAGTTACCAAGTAAATTAGTCCCAGTAGGCCTGTGGCCATACCAATTAAAATCATACCCAATTGTTGGATGGGTAATGAAAAAGCCGCTTCTCTAATAGAATCAAACATAGATATTTTTACTGTGGTTTAATGTTTAAAAGCGAATTTGGCAATTTCAAACCTTGCATCTTCAAGGCTTGGCAGCGGTAAAGGTAGGCTGCGCCATTCATCAATTCAATGGCTAAAGGGGCCACATATCTGTTTTCAAAGGACTCATAACTTGTGCCTTTGGTCCAATCGTTAAAGGGGCCAATGGCAGGCCCACACCAGATTTGGTAATCCATTTCTCTACCTTTCTCGTTGGTATTTGCCCAGCGGGAAGAAAGACCAAGGTACCAGCGGAAGATCAAAGCCATTTTGCGCTTTTCATTTCCTTGGGCTTTTTTAATGGTCTCAGGGTCACGCTCTGTGAAAAAGGCGACACAATCGGCCCAAACATCTTCAAGTGGACGTTGGAAAACGGTTTTTTCTAGTTTTGCTCGCTCAGCGGGATCGATATCATCGATAGAATTATGGTTTAGGTATAATTCATACAACCTACCTGCACGCATAGGAAACAAGGTTCCACGCTTTAAAACTTGTAACTTTACACCCATTTCAAACATGTCACTGGCAGGGGCCATCATGACGTCAGCCATATCGGCTTGGGCCAAGGCTTTTCTTACATGGTCGCTGGAGCCTGACTCTCTACAAGCTTGGTTGATGGTACCTGTAACGATATAGGCGGCGCCCATCATAAAGGTTGCGAGGGCAGCTTCTGGTGAACCAATTCCACCACCTGCACCAACACGAATCTCAGTGGCGTAGTTTCTTTTTTCTTGGATCTCGTCACGCAAAGCAATGATTGCAGGCAACAAACTAACTAAAGGCCGGTTGTCTGTGTGACCACCTGAATCGGCTTCTACTGTTACATCGTCAGCAAGGGGTAAGCTTCTCGCCATTTCCGCTTGTTCGGCCGTTACTAAACCTTGGTCTAAAGCGGCTTTTAGATATTTTTCTGAAGGTGGCTCCATGAATCGAGTGGCCACTTCCTTTCGGCTAATTTTAGCGATAATCTTATTTTTACAAATAATGTTACCACCAGCATCTTTACTTAAACCTGCCACTCGGTAGTGAACTAGGGGCAGACTTACATCGAGGTAAGCACTGGCTTCGAGCGTAGTCACGCCACGTTCCAAGTAGAGCTTAACAGCTTCCGACTCTAAAGCAGGCTCGGTTGGGCTGTGAATCAAGTTAAAGCAATAAGGCCCGTTTGGTAGGGCTGCTTGGATCTGGTCAATGGCTTTTGTGATCACAGGGGCAGTTAAACCAGCGGCACCAAAGGAAGCTAAGATTCCCTCTTTACCAAGGGCAATTACCATTTCAGCGCTGGAAATTCCATTGGCCATGGAGCCTGCAAAATAGGGCTGAGTTACGCCATGAAATTCCATAAAACTAGAATCACCCAACTGGGTTGCAGCAATGGGGGGGCAATGGGCAACAACAGCCATTCCTTCACCTGAGCCAACTTGGCCACCTGTAGCCAGACCGACAGTTTCGCCATTTTGCACAAACAAATGGCTTGCTGTAAGGTCTTTTAAGGCTGCTTTGATTTGGTTTAAATCAGTCACTAGGGGGTCACTGCCTGCCCAAGTGTGACCTGAGGTAGGGCCAGAAAAAGTAATAGTCATTTTATTCTCTTTGCTAATTGTTCTTTTAGTTTAGTTTAGTTTTTAATTACTGTTCTCGAATTTGTATGCCGATTTTTGGCACTTCGTAAATTCTGAGTCCGTCTTTCCAAAGGCTTGCTTCTGCCCAGATTGTGGTGTGACCAGCGGCCTCTTCAATTGAGGTAACATGAGCCTCTAGAGACATAACATCATTTTCAGGGATGATCTGGCCTCGGTATTTCCATTCGGCTGAACCAATTGCATGGTCAAACATAGGGTTGGTAAATTTCGCCCCTAAATTTTGATCTAAGGCAAAGGTCTTGATCGCTTGGCAAATGGCTTCCACACCTAAAGAACCAGGCATTACAGGGTCATCTTTAAAGTGAAAGGGGAAGAACCAATCGTTATTTACAATCTTTTTCATGCCGCTAACGTAGCCTTTACCGTGTTTACCACCGCCTGCCACAACTTGGGCTTGGTCTAAGTAGTTATGTTGCCCACGGCCAACTTTTAAGTTCGGTTGAGCGGGTTTTGCTGTATAAACAGGGCAACCAGCTTCATCACTGAGGTTGTAGGTCGTAGAGGCGGCACCTGTTTCTTCAATCCACAGGGGCTTTAACTTTCCAACATCCAAACCTAACTGGTTGGATAGGGCTTTCTGGGTGAAATAACCAAAGGTGGTTTTTCCATCGTAGAATTTTACGCCGTCTGCCAGTAACTCAAAGGAGTATTTTTGGATCAAGGTATCTTGCGCCTTAGATGTAGAATGCAACCAAACCTTACAGGTAATAATCTTACCACGGAGGTCAGGGCTGCCATACATGGTAGCTGTTGCATCTAGGTTTCTATAGCGTTGGTCTGTCTTAGGGAAAACCAAAGGGCTACCCATGAGAGCGCCAATGACGCCGCAAGGCTGTAGGGCAATTTCCATGATCACCGAGTAAGGCAGTACGCCTGTTGGGTTATCTGCAAAATACCAATCCATTGCAAAGACATCATATTCACTGATGAGAGTAGATTCCTTTTCAAACTTGCCTTGGACACCATTAAATTCAGGGACACGGCTAACCAGTTGCAATTGACCATTGGGGTTTCTCTGGCTCAATTTACCTTCGAAGATATTATAGTCAGGGCCAAAGGCTTTGCCTAAAGAACCCACTGCAAATTCAACAATTGCTTGGTCGTTATAGTCCATGCGCCTGTTGGGATCGGCTACCTGTGGGGCTACAACTTGGGCCGCAGCAGGAACAGCAGCAGGAAGACTGGCAAGCTCGTCGGCCTTTTCAATCAATTCAATTCCAACATCTTGGAAATCGACAACAACTTTACCATTTAAAATGATATCCACGTTGGCTTTAGCGTAAGGTCTAGGGCTTAAACCAATCTCAATCACTTCCATACGGTATTCCAACCTTGGATCACCGGGGCCAACCTCACCACGACAGCGAACCTTGTTCGGTAGACTGTGGATAGGGCGAAATCTAGCGTCGGTACAACCATCGTGTAGACCAAGATATATCATGTAAAATTCTAACAACTGCACACAGCCTTCTGCCTGCAATGACCCTGCTAAACAGGAATCATCTTTAAAGTGGCAAGGGAAAAACCATGAATCAGGGGTCAGATCCATGACAGCTGTCACTTCACCGAGGCCCCAAAGGCCACCAGTTTGGTTAACTTTTGTAATGCTACTGAGCATTAAAAATTCTTCTGAAGAAAACCGAAGGCCTTGGTTCCTACCACCTTGCTCGTACTGTGGACCCATACAACGTGGGATCTGGCCACGGCAGAGGCTCAAGAGTTCATCATCGGAAAAAGAGGTTTTGTTGTTTTGAATCAGGGGTGTAAATCCGCCTTTTTGAACAGAAGCTCTAAATTTAATTTCCTTGTTGGTGCGGATAACGCCTTTGCCTTTGGAAAGGCCTTCTTCGTTGAAGAATCCAGCGCAGCCGTCTGTCATGGTGTGAACCAATTCATCGCCGACAAAGCACTTGTATTCAAAGAAAAAGAGGAGGTTTTTATCCTGCTTAGCAAAGGAATTGATCTGGATCTCATATCTCATGCGGTCGCCTTCCTTGGGCATTTCGCCTTTGAAGGTCAAGGTACAATCTAAAAGACGGTAGAGGTATTCCCCTTGCGCCTCAAAATCAATACCGAGGTAACTGATCAACATCAAATCACACTGGCCTGCTTCTACAGCAATGGCCCAAGGGATCTGACCATCAACACAGAACCAGGCGTTTGTCGGCACATCGTATTCTGTGACAATGCTACTGGGCTTAAACTCGCCTCTTGTGGCATTTAAGGCTGTCACTCGGTTGGCGAGCAAATAAGGGGGCATGGGTAAACGAACGCGAGGTCCGTAGGTATCGATGACTGCGTATTCGGGGCCAAAGACATTTTCAATTTTACCACAGGCAAATTCCATTAAATCGGCTTCATCCCAGATGCAATCTACCTTGGGGCCGGGATGGGCAACAGGTGGATAGGCGAGCTGTGAAGGTGATTTTTTAGGTGCTATAACCTCTGGGGCCGCCTGTGCAGCAACTTGGGGCGCAAATGGCTGGCTCGTTGCAGCTTGGGTCATGCTTGCAGGCTGGCTGTAAGCGTGGCCTGAAGATGGTAGCATTGGGCTTGCGTTTCCACCTAGGGCTTGGCTCAACTGGATCAAGCCTGTCAATTCTTCCATGGAGGCACGGCGGAATTCCAAAAAGGCGCTGTGATTTCTGTGGATGCCTTGGTGTAAATCAAAGAGAGCATCGAGGGCGTTCATTTGGGTCATGTTAGGTTCACGGGTCACTGGTGAGACAGCCGTCACAGGTCTTGTTTGGGTCATTGGGGGCACATATGTATTTGGTTTAGCCACTGCTGCGGGCTTTGGCGGCGGCATAATTTTGGCCGCTACTGGAGCTACGGGTTTTGGAGCAACAGGCGCTAGGGGCGGAGCAACAACTTTAACTGGTGCAGGCTTAGGCGGTGCAACAGCTGGTTTAACTGCCACAGGTTTTGAAGCCGCAGGAGCCACAGGTTTTGGGGCAACAGGTGCAGGCTTGGGAGCCGCAGTTTTAATTTGTGGCGTTTCCATTGTCTGACCACCGATCAAAACCTTCTGCACAAAGCTACGAGCTGTTTTTGCAGCCAGTTCTTCTGGGCCAAATAGAGCTTGTAATTCAAGGTCGTAACCTAAGGCCCAAAGTTGGCTTAAAGCTTTACTGATGCCCTTAAAGTCGTCCTGTCCCTTCTGGTTTACACCGATGGAAAGATGTTCTTTAGAATCTAAAATCTGGTCGATCCACTTAGAGCAACTCATACGAGGCCCCAATTCTAGGAAAATTCTTGACCCAGCTTCATAGGCGTTGTTTACCAACTTTGGAAAATCCAAGGTTGTGATGTACATATCTGCAATGTTAGTAGCGATCTGTTCGGAAGTAATTTCCGTCTTTTTATAACCTGCTGCTGTGAAGAAATCCACCTTCGGTGGGTTCGGGATGGCAGTGGTATGGAGCTTTTTCAGCTGGTCATACTCAGGCTTTACTAAGTCGCAATGAATAATATCATGAAGCGGAATGGCTCTAAACTCAAATTTTTCTTTAGCTAAAAAGGCATCTAAGGCCTCACCATCACCACCGAGCACGACTTCTGTCGGGCTATTGATAATGAGCAAGTGAACCTTTTGAACATCCTTTAATTTTTCGGTCATTACTTCTGCTGTCGCTTGGACAGAGTAACCCTTCCAATTTACTTCGTGAACGCCCCAAGCCTCTTGGGCCACGCCCATTTCACCTGCCAAGCGTTGCTTGAAAACAGGTTCATCTTTTAGGTACTTGGTCATTTCGTCAGTAGACTCCCAACCACCAAGGGCAAAGGTCATAGACACTTCTCCCATGGAGTAACCTAGAGCCGTATCTGGCTCCAACTGAAATAGACTTCTAAACAGGGCTGTAAGTAAAATGGAGCTATTGATTCCTGTTTCAAACATAGCAACCGCTTGCGGGGCTAGGCTTTTTAAATATTCACGTTCCTCTTCTTCACTCATTGGTTGAGCAGTTTTAGGGAAGATCAAATCAGAGCGGAATAGATTCGCAGGGTCAGAGGTATAACTTTGTGGCAAATTCCAAAGGTCTGGGAATTTATAAAGTAAATCACGGTGCAGTCCAGGGTAACTATTAAAGCCGCCCGGGTAAACAAAGGTTAATTTTCCTTTAACAGGCTTTTCAAAATAACAGCTGCCCTTAGGCGACGAAAAGTCACGACCCATTTCAAAGGCTTGCAAAGCTTGCCCGATTTCTGAAAGTAGATCTTCTGTTGAACCTGCAACCAAGACCATGCTCTTGCCCTTGTTTTTGCGAGAGCCGTAGTAGCAAGACTTTGCCAAGTCAAATAAAGGGGTATTTTTTGTAGCTTCCGCTTTTAACTTGGTTAGTTCTTCAGCCAAATCACCACGCAAGCAAAAGAGATAAGGCCCAGCTTTGATGCCTGCCGTAGCCTTGGCGGTTAAGCCACTGCCTGCTTCTAAATCAATGCGGCATGCCCCTTCACCGAGGTGAAAGAGTGAGGCTTTACGTTGTTCAAAGTTCAACCAAGGGCGAGCGCTGTGGTCAAAAAAGAAATTTTCAGGGGCGACCTTTGGAGCATTCAAGGCGGGAGGTAAAAATCCCTTTTTGATCATCAAAGCCAATTTTACAAGGCCTGCCATTTGGCCTGCTGCCACCGAGTGACCGACGTTAGAAGAGGCGGAACCAGCGGTTACGCTTAATTTATCACCTGTAAAGCTTGGCGCTGTACCATGACCAGAAAATTCTACATATTCAATATCAGAAAGATCGGCAGTATCTTCTAAGGGAATGATCTCATTAATCTTAGCGTAGATCTGAGCCGATTCCTTTTCTGCTTTTTCAGCCTCTTGCAAGACAATTGCACCTGCGCCATCACCGAGGGAAAGTTTCTCGTCAATGAAGCTTAAGTTTTTTACATTTTCTTTGGTGATTTCAAACTGCTCGAAGGAACCGCTTAAGTCCACAGCGCCAATCACAACACTTTCCACTTCGCCACGACTCAACCAAAGTTGGGCCACTTCAATGGCCTTGGCCGTTGAATTTTCTTCTGCTGAAATGGTTAAACTGGGGCCACTAAAATCCCAGAGGCTACTGACCCTACAGGCCATAATGTTGCCAATGAAACTAGTGAATTGGTTCACTCCTACGGAGTTATGTAGGCTATCCATTAAGGATTTTTTTAAAGCTACTTTCTCAGTGGCATCCAGTGGCGTGCCCTTTTCTTCTAAGGCCTGCTCCACTCTCCAAGCCAGTTCAATTCTCGCTCTAAATCTGTGCAAGGTGGGGTCGGTTTCCATAGCCACGATTACAGCGGTGTTGCTGCCTTCTTTTAAGCCAGCATCATGGATTGCCTGATCTGCAACCTTAAGCAACAAAAGCTGTTGCGGGATCAAGGGGTCTTGCTCATTGGGCGGGATTTTATACTTAAAATAATCAAAATCCAAAGATTCTTGGTAGCCGCCCATAGGGGCTTCACCTAAACCCTGCCATCTGGTTTCTGGGGCTTTAACTTTTAAGTCTTTTCCCTTATAAATGGCATCTTCAAATTCAGAAATATTCTTGGCACCTGCAAAGGTGGCCTCTAAGCCAATAATAGCTAGAGGCTTAGTGGTATAGGTTTCCCCATCTTTTCTATTTTCTTTTGTGTTGAGTGAGAAGATAGCATGGGCATTGGTTCCACCAAATCCAAAGGCGTTTACCGCACCGAGGTGGCCTTTTTTGGGCCAAGTGATGGTTTCATTGACGATAGAATCCCCATCAATCACGCCATTTTGCGAGCGTAAGGGTTCTTTGACGTGAATGGTTGCAGGAATCTGACCTGCCTTCATAGACATGATCATCTTGAGCATACTCCCCATACCAGCGGCAGTGAGCATGTGACCAAAGTTGGACTTTACACTACCAACCAAAGGCTTGTGGCCTAAAGGGCCAAAAAAGCTGTCTAAAGATTCTAGTTCTGTAACATCGCCTAGAGGTGTACCTGTGGCGTGACACTCAATGTAAGCCACATCCTTTGGGTCGCAAGCGGCTTTAGCGTAAGCACGCTCGTAAGAGACCTTTTGCCCAACAGGGTTGGGGCTTAAGATAAATTTCCCTTTACCATCGTTGGAAAGGCCAATGCCTTCGATAACAGCGTGGATATAGTCACCGTCTGCTTGGGCACGGTCTAGTTTTTTAAGTAAAAAGAACCCAGCGCCTTCTGCGTAAACCAACCCTTGGGTGTTTTTATCAAGGGGGTAAGACCTCTCGCCTTCAGGGAATGCCTGAAAGGTAGAAAAACCCATGGAAACAAAAAAGGGATCGGCGGCACTAACGGCACCTGCAAGCATCAAATCGGCTTTGCCAGTAAGGAGATAGTCGCAAGCGATTTTCACAGAATACAAACTGGAAGCACAGGCGGCGTCTAGAGCCAAGTGGGTGGCTTTAAGGCCTAAGGCCTCAGAAATAATCTTCGTTGGTCTGGCAGAGATCCAAGCATTATCGGGGTTGTCGCTAGCAACAGCATCGCTAAAGTTGATTTTTCCGCCCTGTAGGGCCGAAGCTGCAAGCTCTTCTAACTTTTTATGATAAAGAGGGATAAAATGCTGGTTAGAGGACCGAGTAGGGAAGGATAAATTCCCTAAAATCAAGCCTGTCTTTTTTAAGGCTTCGGGGTTATCTAAATAACCGCCATCTCTAAGGGCTTCTCTGGCAGTGTGTAGCGGCCATTGGCAAACAGAATCAAGGCCTTTTAATTGCGCCTCAGGTAACTTAAAACCACTAGCGTCAAATTCAAACCCACGGATGTAACCGCCACGGACGTTATAGGTTTTATCGGGCGTGCCCTTTTTTTCACCTAGGTACAAACTGGGGTCTTGCCCCATTTCTGTAGCCGTAGCCTTACTGGTTCCATCTTGTTTTTCCAAAAGGTTTTCGAAAAATTCTTCTGGATTACTGGCTCCCGGGAATAGACAGGAGATCCCAATGACTGCAATTTTTTCCATTGTTAGCTCAAAAACTTAGCGTTTAGTTTCTCTGATATGGTCACCTGTGCGCTTTCAAAAGAGGCGTAAACTTTACCTGATTTTGAATGAGAGTAAACCTTGGCTTCGAGTAAGCCAGCCGACGACTTCACAACTTCTAATGTGACATAGAAATCTCTTCCCATCGGTGATGGGTGAAACATCTTAGCCTTAGAAATTTTCAATGGCAGAGAAGCATTGCCTGTTAGTTTGTGGGCTTGGATCAACATAGCCTGCAATAGAACATCTTCACTGAAGGGATTAAATAGTGAGTAGGCAAACTGGCCTAGGCTTTCGGGCCTTGGTGTGTTGCACTTTAAGGTTAGAGACTGGTCATTTTGGTTTAGCAACTGGGTTACCATCTGAAAAGCTGGCCCATGAAACAGAACTCTTTTTTCGTAAAAGCTTGTGCCTTTTTCCAATTGGCCTTCGCTCAAATTAGGGGCAATCACTTGCTGCTCTGGCGCTTGCATGCCGAGTAGAATCTTCACTGAGTAATGGAATCTGGTTTTGTCTCCATTTTGGCTTTGGACCTTAGCTTCAAGTAAAACAGTGTCTGCCGTTTTTTCTAGCTCGCTAATAAAGAGGTCAAACCCTGGTGGCAATTCTTTAGATAAGATAACACCGTTGAGTACAGAAACATCTGTCACTTCATGCAAATGGTAACCAGAGTAAAGGCCACGAGCCCCCTCAACCATCCAACTTAAGGCGTGAACCATCGGTAGAATAGCGTCCCCTTGCAAGGCATGATCATTAAAAAATGCATTTTCTTCTAAGTTCAAATGACGGCGAATAATGTGGCTTTCTAGGTTCTTGCTCAACTTAGGAGGAAGCACCATGTTCGAGCCCACAACAATCTGCACCTTCGACTTTAAAGCCTTGGAGCATTCATCAACCATAATTTTTGTTCCTACTGGCTGCGGGATCACGCTAACGCCACGAGACTCAAAATGTTTCTTTAGACTTTCCGTAACCATACCGCCGTCCCAAGGACCCCAGTTGATACTAGAAACGCTAGCTTCAGGGTTAGCGTAGGAATATTGGTAAGCCAATTTGTTTAAAATCTCATTGGATAAGGAGTAATCAGACTGACCTGAATTACCATAAAACCCAGCAGAAGAAGAAAAGAGGATTAAAGTTTTAAGTTGGTCTCGCTCAAAGGCGGCAAATAAATTCTCTAGTCCACCTACTTTTGTACCGTAAACCCAGTCAAAATCAGCAGGTTCTTTTTTCTCAATAAACTTATCGGCTAAGACGCCAGCACCGTGGATCAAGCCTGTGGCCTTGCCTAATTTCTCTTGGGCTTTGGTCAATTTGGCTATTACATCTTCTTTGTTGGTAATATCCAGTGATAGGTAATGGGCTTCTGAGCCTGCGGCCTCTAGGGCGCTTAAGGTAGCTCGGATTTCATTTGCGGCCAAGATAGGCCCCATTAAGGCTTTGGTCTTAACAGGTGTTGGCTTTTCCCCTTGTGCCTTGAGTTCTGCCACGGCGGACTTTTGTAAGCCCTCTTGGGTGGTTTCGCCTTTGGTCCAGTCTGGGTCGGATTTAGGTAATTTACTGCGGCCTAAAAGCAACAATCTTGGTTGGTATGCCTTTGCTAATTCTAACACGCTGGCGGCTGTAACACCCTTTGCGCCACCTGAGACCATAATCAAGTCTTCTTTGGTGATTTCAGCAGGTTCTAGGTCTTCTTTAACGTCAGATGCGTGAGCCAGAATGGTAAAGCGTGCATTTTCTTTTAAGCCCACTTCCAGTAAACCTGAATTGGGGTCGCTCAATTCTCTGGCGATCAATTGGCCTGCTTTTTTGCCCTTAAAGGTAGGGTCTAAATCGATCATGCGGCAGAAGATATCTTCCCATTCCGCTTTTAAGGATTTAATTAAACCTGCAAAACCACCTTGGATGATACCAAAGTTTTGGTCTTTCCCAAGGCCTAGTTTGCCGTCCATTCGAGTGGCAACCACAAAGCTGGCTCTCACCTTTTCTGAGGCTGTTTTTAAATCGGCAGATAAATGCTTGGCTAGGAAGAATACTAACTTTAAAGATTCTCTTTGTTTGTCTAAAAAGAGGCTATCTGTAACTTCACTAGGTGGCTCAATGTGGATGAAGCTTGCAATGGGGCTTAGTTTTCTAAACTCGGCCAAGGCTTCGGTGATTGATTTTTCACTAGTATCTGTAAGTTGGATGGATTCTAAGTCACCAGGTAAATGCTTAAATCCTGAAACAAATTCTTTTGGTAATAAGAGGATGCTAACTTGGCCCCAACCCTGTTTTTTGAGTTCTTTGGCAAGTTCAGCTGTGGCAGGTGTGCCATCATAAGTGATTACCACCCCTTGCTTTTTAGGCTGGGGCGATAGTAGTTGGTCTGGAGCGGAAAGTTCCTTTAAGAAGACGCTTTTACGCCATCCCGCGAGGTTGGATTTTTTTTTTTGAGGTGCTTGCTCAACTTCCGTTGTTGCTGCACTGCCACTGGCTCCACCACCAAGGTTCACTAAATAATCTAAAATCTCATTTAGAGTTCTCAGTTCTGCTAGGTCGTCTTGGTTGATCTGAGGTAGATCAGGTAGTTGCTCTTGGATACCGTAAAGAATTTCCACACGCTTAATAGAATCGATACCTAGGTCGGCTTCCATATCCATGCTTAGTTCCAACATGTCGGCAACATAACCTGTTTTTTCTGCAACTACGGCAAACAGGCCAGCCTGAATTTCATTACTTCCTAAACCAGTTGCTGCGGGTGCATTAGCTGTTTGAGTAGGAGCTACTGAACCACCAAGTCCAACCAAGTAATCTAAAATTTCTTGTAAGGTTCTCAGTTCAGCCAAGTCATCTTGGTTGATCTGAGGTAGATCAGGTAATTGCTCTTGGATACCGTAAAGAATTTCCACACGCTTAATAGAATCAATACCTAAGTCGGCTTCCATATCCATGGAGAGTTCTAACATGTCAGCAACATAACCTGTCTTTTCTGCAACTACGGCAAACAGGCCAGCCTTGATTGCATCATTACTGATCCCTGTTGCGCTTGAAGCTGCTACAGGTACTGCCGCTGCTGTTGGTGTGTCGTCACCGCCACCACCAAGGTTGACTAAATAGTCTAAAATTTCTTGTAGAGTTCTCAGTTCCGCTAGATCATCTTGGTTGATCTGAGGTAGATCAGGTAATTGCTCTTGGATACCGTAAAGAATTTCTACACGCTTGATAGAGTCAATACCTAAGTCGGCTTCCATATCCATAGAAAGTTCTAGCATGTCAGACACATAACCTGTTTTCTCTGCAACTACGGTAAATAGGCCTGCTTGGATTGCGCTTGAACTTAATCCAGAACTTGCTGCTGCCACAGGTGCTGCCGCCGCTGGAGTCGCTGCAACAGAACTTCCGCCTAAGCCTACTAAGTAATCTAAAATTTCTTGTAAGGTTCTCAGTTCCGCCAAGTCATCTTGGTTGATCTGAGGTAGATCAGGTAATTGCTCTTGGATACCGTAAAGAATTTCTACACGCTTGATAGAGTCAATACCTAAGTCGGCTTCCATATCCATAGAAAGTTCTAGCATGTCAGACACATAACCTGTTTTCTCTGCAACTACGGTAAATAGACCCGCTTGGATTGCGCTAGAGCTTAATCCAGTGCTTGCCGCTGCTGCAACTGGTGCCGCCGCTGGAGCTGCTGAAGTTGAGCTTCCGCCTAAGCCTACTAAGTAGTCTTGGATTTCTTGTAAGGTTCTCAGTTCTGCTAGGTCATCTTGGTTGATCTGAGGTAGATCAGGTAATTTTTCTTGGATTCCGTAAAGAATCTCTACTCTTTTAATAGAGTCAATTCCTAAGTCCGCTTCCATATCCATGCTTAATTCTAACATGTCAGATACGTAACCTGTCTTTTCTGCAACTACTGCAAACAGGCCATCTTGGATTGCGCTAGAGCTTAATCCAGTGCTTGCCGCTGCAACAGGTGCTGCCGCTGGAGCTGCTGAAGTTGAGGTGTCATGTGCAGCGCCGCCACCTAAGCCTACTAAGTAGTCTTGGATTTCTTGCAAGGTTCTAAGTTCCGCTAGGTCGTCCTGGTTGATCTGAGGTAGATCAGGTAATTTTTCTTGGATGCCGTAAAGGATCTCTACTCTTTTAATAGAGTCAATTCCTAAGTCGGCTTCCATATCCATGGAAAGTTCTAGCATGTCAGATACGTAACCTGTCTTTTCTGCAACTACGGCAAACAGGCCATCTTGGATTGCTGTAGAAGATAATCCAGCAGGTGCAACTGGTGTGGCCACTGGTGGTGCCACAGGAGCCGCTTTAGCTACAGGTGCTGCCACAGGAGTCGGTGCAACTGGTGCCGCTACTGGTGTAGGTACAACAGGAGCCGCTACAGGAGCAGGTGCCATTCGTTGTATTGGTGCTGGTTGGGCAGGAGCCGCAATTTGAGGTTGAGCCGCTTGAGGCGCAATCTGCATAGGTTGACCTGTGATCAAACCATGTTGGCCACGAATCAATTCAAAGGCGGAGCGGGCAAATTCACCTTGCTGGCCTAAGTAGTTTTCGTGAACTCGCAAGGTTTCAGACTGGTGAGTATGAAACTGCAATAGGCTGTTCAATGCTGCTTCGCTGCCAGGTGTGCTGGCAAGTTGCTGAACGGCTTTAGAGTAATCTGATTGATTTTGTAAAAACTGCTCATGCACTCGCATGGTCTCATGCTGGTGATTGTGAAATTTTGAGAGGGAATCATCTAATCTTGCTAGAGAATTACCTAAAGATTCAGTTTCTGTTTGTTTTGGTTGAGACATAGTTTGTGGTGCTATTTGTGGCGCTGGCTGAGTAACTGTGATGGTCTTAGCCTGCTCTATTTGGTAGCCGTCTGCTAGAGCATCATCAAATGCTTTAGTGGTAGCGGGGCTAACGTAGTTGTTTCCGCCAATGGAAATGGACATGGCGGTTTTTTCGTTTTTTGCGGGTCTTGGGTCAAGGCCGTATGGGTCGAGGTTATTCAATTCAACACCTGCAACCTTCAACTGGGCTGCGGCATTTTTCATTTGAATGTCACCTGCTTTTTTACCATTGGCGTTGAAAGCAACGGCAACATGGTCTTTGCCTTCTAAAATATTGCTTACAAGCTTTGTTAGAATGCTTTGGGGACCGAATTCAACAAAAATTCTTCCGCCATCATTGTAGATCTCTTCAATTTCTTGGGTGAAGCGTACCGATTCTAAGATGTGACCTTTAAAGGCCTCTTTGATCGCTTTTGGGTCGTCACCGTGTGACTTAGCTGTACCGTTTGCATAAACAGCGGCAGTTGGCTTAGAGAAGCTTGCCGCATCAATGGCTTCAGCAAATGGTGCCTGTGCATGACCAACCAAAGGGGTATGGAATGCAGCTGAGACAGCCAACATTTTAGCGGTATATTTTTTTTCTTTTAGGTGAGCTTGCGCCTTTTCGATTTGGTCTGTCGGGCCTGCGAGAACAACCTGCTTTTTGCTGTTGAAATTAGCAACTTTAACATCGGCAAAATCAGTGATTTCAGCTTCGATATTTGAAATGTCGCCTACAACTGCCAACATAGAACCTGCATCTTTACCAGGTACAGCCTTCATAGCGTTACCTCTGGCACGAGCAAGCTTTAAAGCGTCGTCGGCTGTGATAACACCTGCTGCCCAAAGGGCCATGAGTTCACCGAAGGAATGACCAGCGGTCATGTCGGGGGTGAAGCCTGCGGCAGTGGCCATATTGTATAGGCCCATGCTGAAAGTTCCAATCAGGGGCTGGGCATTTTCTGTCAATTGTAAGGTTTGCTCTTGTGCCTTGCGGTCTTCCTTATTGAAAACAGGCTCAGGGTAGCAAACTTGTGAAAGTGGGGTGGCCTTGTCTGCAATACATAACCCGTCTAGCTTGCCAAAGGCGTCGGCTACAGGGGGGTAATTCCAACAGAGGTCCTTGCCCATATTAAGGTAAGGTGAACCTTGGCCAGAAAAGAGAGCGACTTTTTTACCGCCAACAGCTTTAGTTGAATAGTGAATCCCTTGGGGGAGGCTCCAGCTAGCTTCGTCAGTATCTTTGTTTAAAGAATCTAAGGCTGTTTGGATTAGGTTTACAGCGTCTTCTAAGGAAGTTGCAACAAAGCCAATTCTTGCCTGATCTGGGCCGATGGTGCAGTTTTTACAAGCTTCTGTGAGGTCGTAAAATAACTGTTCTCCATCAAGGCCTAACATTTGTTTTTTAGCTTCTGTCATCTTAGCGATTAAAGAGGCTTTGTCTTTATCCCAGAAGTAAACTTCTTTGGGGCCATCGTGAAGACGGAAGGCTTTTTTCTCAGATATGTACTCTTCTAAAACAAAGTGGAAATTAGTCCCGCCGAAGCCGAAGGCTGAAACGCCAGCTCTTCTAGGAGGTGCACCCTCGGGGCGAATCCAAGGTCTGGTTTCGCTGTTGATATAAAATGGGGACTCGTCGAGGCCCATCTCTGGGTTTGGCTTATCAATATTAATGTGAGCAGGTAAAACTTTATGGTGCAAAGCCAAGGCGGCTTTGATCATACCTGCGGCCCCTGCGGCGTTTTTAGTGTGTCCAACTTGGGACTTCACTGAACCTAGGGCAATGCCATTTTGGCCGTCTTCTTTTTTGCCTAAAAATAAATTTAAGGCTCTTACTTCTGCTGCATCACCAGCTTTGGTGCCTGTTCCGTGTGCTTCCCAGAGGCCTACTGTGTCAGCTGGGAAACCAGCTCTATCGTAGGCGCGTTCTAGTGCCAGTACCTGACCTTCCGAACGAGGTGCGTAAATTGATTTAAAGCGACCATCAGAAGAAGAACCTGACCCACGAATTACAGCGTAGATGTTATCTCCATCACGCTCAGCATCATCAAGACGCTTGAGTAAAAGCATGCCAATTCCCTCACCGATCATAATACCAGCTGAGGACTCATCAAAGGGTTTGGCTCGCTCGTCAGGTGAGAAAGCAGGTGTTTTTGCAAAACACATATACATATGAATGGTGTTATCTGTATCCACACCACCAGTGATCATCATGTCGCAACGGCCTGATTCCAGTTCCGCAACGGCCATTCTGATACCAGCTAAACTACTCGCACAGGCGGCGTCTACAACGCAGTTTGTGCCACCTAAGTCAAATCTGTTGGCAACACGGCCCGCAATAACGTTACCTAATGTACCAGGGAATGAATTTTCTTCCCATCTGACATAGGCTTTTTTCATCTTTTCGATGATCTTATCTTGGTCTTTTCCAGTCACACCAACAGAAGTTAAAACCTTCTCCCAAACAGGAGTTTGCATTCTGCTCATCAAGGGTTGTAGCAGTTTCTGTCCGCCACCAACACCCATAACACAACCTGTGTTTTCGCTATCAAATTCTTTTAAGTCTCCACCGTAACCAGCATCCTTTAGAACTTCTTTGGTCATGGCTAAAGCCCATAGCTGGGCTACATCTGTAACTTCGAGTATGTTTGGTGGAAGCCCAAACTCCATTGGATTGAAATCCAAATCAGGCATGAATCCACCCCACTTACAGTAGGTCTTATCAACAGCTTTTTTATCGGGATCGTAGTAATCTTCAATGTCCCAGCGGCTTTTAGGTACCTCTTTGATGCAGTCAACTTCTGCAAGAATATTTGACCAGTATTCCTTTAGGCTAAGCGCCTCAGGGAAGGCTGAGGACATGCCAATAATGGCAATGGGGGTATCTTTTGCTTGGGTATTTTTTTTAGTCATGAGATTTCGAAGCCGTTTGCTGCCTAAAAATTGATAAGATATGGCTGTTAAGTAAGAAGATAAAGTAGCAGACCCCAGTCAAATGAGCAATGGTTCTTTTTTAAATGAAAAGCTTTAAATAACAGTTATTTACGCCAATATTAACTTTCAGGAATATGCACTGGACTAGGAGGGGCGAGGCTAGGTTTAGCCAAAAGGTACAAAATACCATTAAAAATCAGCAGAACAATTACCCCAGAAAGTGACCTTAGCCCTGAGTAGGTGGGGCTTGCGCCAATAAGTAACAGGGAGCTGGAACTGGTAACGCCTGCCATCATGCCCATAAATAAGGCCGCCGCTGCAACAGACTTAGCTTTCGTTTTAATCCAAACTACTGTGGGGCTTAAAAGAATACACCAGATCAGGGTCAATACTGCGCCTTCGGTTGGCATATCAGGGAAGTTTCTCCCCATTAACTCTAAGGGTACATACCAGATGCCCCAAAATAACCCAATTAAAAAACTGGCTTTCCAAAAGCCTAGATCTTCCCACTCTTTAAGTAGGAGGCCCCGCCAACCCAATTCTTCACCAAAGGCAAAAAAGGTGGCAAAGGTTGCCCCAAATATAAACTGTTGCAAGGAAAAAAGATAAAAGGGATGGGTGCCTGCTTCTAAAGCTACCAACTGTTCTGCGTTGAAGGTGGATTTAAATTTAACCAGCCAGTCTGAACTTTCCCAAGAGTAAGTAACCTCAGGCCAAAGCAAAGACACGCCAAAGGAGGCGGCACTAAAGGCAATGGGTAAAAGTAGAGCTACAAAATACCATAAACTGGGGTTGATGCTCAGGTCTAACTTTTCAACCAAATGTTTATTGTAGATCAATAGGGTGAAAAGGGCTGGGACAAAAAGGAAAATGATCACGGCTATATAGCCGATCATGCCGCCAATACCATCGTTAAATAAATAGAGTGCGCCTGCAATGATCCAAGCAAAGCCAAAGGTTAAGACCAGTAGATTTTGGGCGGCGTAGCGCTTTTTAATCTCTCGGTTTTTCTTTTTAGTGTGCTTGTTTTTAGAGTCTTTATTTTTTGTAGTTTTCTTAGCCATGCCTCTTTTTAAACCGCCATTTTCCCTTTGGCAAGTTTACTGAGTAGATTCCTTAAAAATGCCTTAAAAAAAATAGTAAATTTTTCTCTTGAGGTATGGTTTATGCTTTGCTATGAGTAGGGCAAAAAAAGGGATATTGATGGAGGATGCCATGACAGACATGCAAATCAGGGAAAGCCAGATTCGTGAAAGCCTAAGTGGGGCGCTAGAACTAGCCAAAGAAGTAACCCAAAAAATCACCCTACCCTTGGGTAGCATGGGCAACCTCAACATCTCCCCCAACAAACCTGTTACCTTTAAGCCGCTCAAGGGCAGTGTTAAAAAGGTAACCGAGCAAAATCTTGAAGCCCGCATCCTAGAGTTAAACTTAACTTATAATTGGAACCCAGAGCTACTCTTCTTCAGATGATCGATAAAAAATTTCAGGAATTGGCTATAAAATCCCAAAGGGAAGGCCGCATTCTATTTGCATACGATTATAACAGTAAACAATACTGGGAGATTGCAGGCATGAAACTAAAAAAAATCAGCAAAGCCAAATACTTAGAAAAGCAGGGTCAAAAAGCCACTTGCCCCTAACCCGACCCTAATATATGATAGGTCTCGAAACCAAAAGGAGACCATGAATAAACCCCTGCCCACAAAAGAGGAAATCAAAAAAATCTTTGAGACCCCTCTACTCGACCTCGTTTTTAAAGCCGCTGAAGTTCACCGCCAATTCCATGATTCTACTGAGATCCAAGTCTGTACCTTGCAGTCGATCAAAACAGGTGGTTGTAGTGAAGATTGTGGTTACTGCGCTCAGTCTGTCCACAATGATTCCCAAATCGAACGAACCAAATTAATGGATCTTGAGGCAGTTTTAACCTTGGCTAAGGAAGCAAAGGATAACGGTAGCACTCGCTTTTGCATGGGGTCTTCTGGCCGTCAGGTTAGAGATGACGCCGATTTTGCCAACATCCTGCAAATGGTGAAGGGTGTTGCTGGGCAAGGTTTGGAAGTTTGCTGCACCTTAGGAATGTTAAACCAATCCCAAGCTGCACAGCTAAAAGAAGCAGGCCTTTACGCCTACAACCATAATCTAGATACCTCCCGTGAACATTACGAAAAGGTAACCACCACCAGAAAGTTTGATGATCGTTTGGAAACCATTGATAATCTGGCAAAAGCTGGCGTTAGTCTTTGTTGCGGTGGAATTTTAGGCATTGGGGAAACTGAAGCCGACAGAATGAGCTTCTTGCAAAGTCTAACCGAGTTAGACCCTCCGCCTGAATCTGTGCCTATCAACGTATTGGTGCCCATTGCAGGAACTAAGATGCAGTCCAATGAAAGGGTGCCTACCTTGGATTTGGTTCGGGTTATTGCAGCGGCAAGAATATTGCTGCCCACTTCTATGATTCGCTTGAGCGCAGGTCGGGAATCCTTAAGCCCCTCTGATCAGGCTTTTTGTTTCTTAAGTGGTGCCAATTCCATCTTTTCAGGGGATAAGCTCCTTACAACTCCTGGGCCTGATGCAGACCAAGATGCAAGCCTCTTTGCAGGCTTGAACTTAACCCCGCAGAAGCCTTATAGCAGGGATAAGTAAGTAGTAACCTTAAACCTTATGCATCTAAGACCTTAGAAATAGTCTGGTAAATCTGGCCTATTTCTTCTCGGTTGATGCAGTAAGGCGGTATGATGTAAATGCTTGGGCCAAGAGGCCTGAGCATGATCCCTTCATCTAAAAAAGCTTGGATCATCTCATTTCGGCCGTTATACTTGGCCCCTTCCACTTGTTTATATTCCATAGCGGCAATGGTCCCTGTTACTCGCAACTGAGACAACCGAGGGTGACCAACCAGTTTGCCTAGTTCTTCCCTGTGCCACTCTTCTAATTTCTGAAAATTAGCCTCGCTTTCCTTTTCCATAATTTCCAAAGATGCCAGTCCCGCAGCGCAGCCCAAAGGGTTTGCTGTGTAAGAATGCCCATGGTAAAGGGTCAGATGATCTTCATCGCCTAAAAAAGCCTCATAGATCTTATCGGTGCAAAGGGTTGCAGCAAGGGGCATGGTGCCGCCTGTGATTCCCTTGGAGGTACAAACAATATCAGGCTGGGTGCCTGCTTTTATGCTGGCAAACCAACTGCCTGTACGGCCAAAACCTGTCATAACTTCATCGTAAATAACAGGGATGTCGTAGCTTTGGACCAAGGTAGTCAGGGCAGATAAAAACTCACAGCGGTACATCTTCATACCTGCGGCCCCTTGTATCAAAGGCTCTAGGATAAAACCTGCGTAATCCTCGCCTTGGTCTTCTAGGTGCTTTTTCACAGCGGCCAAAGACTGGGCTTCTTGGCTCTCAATATCTTCAAGGCCCCAATAGTGGTAGGGTGCTTCGATGAGGTCAGCGTCAAAAAGCAACTCACCAAAAACATCATTAAATAAACTGCGGTCACCTACAGACATAGCCCCTAGAGTATCGCCATGGTAGCCACCCTTTAAGCCTAAAAATCTGTGTCTACCTTGCACACCCTTATTTTTCCAATACTGGAAGGCCATTTTTAGGCCTACCTCCACAGCGGTGGAGCCATTATCAGAATAGAAAAATTTAGTTAAATGATCAGGCGACTTTGCCAGTACCTTTTTGGCTAATTCTTGCGCTGGTTCATGGCTGTAGCCTGCGGAAATTACCTGCTCTAATTTTAATGCTTGGGCATAGATGGCCTCGGCAATTTCAGGCCTAGCGTGACCATGCAAATTCACCCACCAAGAGGAAATTGCATCCATAATCTTAGAGCCGTCTTTGCGGTAGAGCCAAATGCCTTCGCCCCGATCAATCATCTCTGGCGGGGGTGCATGTTTCATTTGGGTATAGGGTGCCCAAATGGGGCTATTATTAGGCTTTTGATCACTACTCATCACGTCTCCAATTGGACCAACAATTGGTCTAGGGTGTTTGGGTTAACTGCGTTCATTTCTTCCATTTCAAATAATACTCTAGTTTGACCATAATGTTCCACTGCTTTTTTGTTGGCTTCGTTTAAGGGGCCATTTAAAATCACGCCTAAAAGCTCTAAACCACGACTACGCAGGGCTTCAATCGAAAGCAAAGTGTGGTTTATGGTTCCAAGACCGCTGGAAGCGACGAGCAAAACAGGAAGTTGGAATTTCAGCATTAGATCAATGAGCAATTTTTCGTCATTTAGAGGCACCAATAAACCACCTGCCCCTTCTAGGAGCAATGGCCTTGTTTTTGGGAGTTCAATGGCATCTAAATTTATCGTCACGCCCTCCAAAGCTGCGGCAGTATGGGGGGAGAGAGGCTCTTTCAGTAATACCGACTCGGGCAAAAAGCGGGCATCGGGCAATTTTGTTAGGGCCTTGATTGTGTCTGTGTCCGTGCCTTCAATGGAACCTGATTGCACAGGTTTAAAATAGCTGTAGTCCAGCCATTTCAGCAGAATCGCAGATAGTAAGGTTTTGCCAATGTCCGTATTGGTGCCACTCACCCAAAAGGCTTCAGGGAAGTCAGATTTTTTCATCATTTGGTTACCTTAAGGTAGATCACCTCTGTGGTCATGGTCATTTTTTCTTGGACGTCTAACTTACCCAGCAGCGCCTTAAAATCCTTGTAGGCTAAGGTTGCATCCACTGTGGAAGTTGAAGCACCAAGGTGCTTTAATTCTTTAAAAAAATCAATCGCCTTAGGGAAGTCGCTGGTGATTGTTTCGGTGGTTACCTCAGCCCTTTCGCCCTTTAAAATCTCCTCGATTTTCCTCACACTGGGCATGGGGTTGGCTAAATAGGGCAGGTCTAGGCTTTGGCAAGCGGCCCGCCACTCGGGGTATGACCCAGACCCTTGGATGGCCGCCACCAAATGGCCGCCTGGGCGCAAAGCCTTGAGCAGGTTTTTTAAGGTCAAACTCAAATCTAAAACCCACTGCAAGGTAAAGGAGGTGAAAATTGCCCCGTATTCTTCAACTTCTGCCAAATTTTGGCCGTTTAAAACCTGAAAACTTACATTTTCCTGAGGCGCAATTTGGGCCTGACATTTGGTCAACATTGCCCCTGAAATATCAGATAAAATGGTGGGGTTTTTTGGGTAAGCTGCGGTGATTTTATTGCTTAAAATCCCAGTGCCACAACCAACTTCTAAGATCCTTCCCTCTATTTTTTCTGGGAATAAATTCTGCTCTAGCCACAGGGCTGCGGTTTTTTGAACCCTTGCATTTTCATCGTAGCCATTTGCGCTTGTAGAGAAAGCCCCTGCAATGGTTGCCTCAATGCTGTTTGAGTCTATGGTCTTTAAGGACATAAAAATTCTTCAATGATCTTTAAGGATTCTTCTGGCCATTGGTTTAAAAATCCATGGCCCCAGTCAGGCTGAATTCTAAGCTCTGCCTGAGGCAGGGCCTCAGCCAATTCTAACGCCTTGGAACTTGGCACAACCATATCACTATCCCCATGTAAAATCAGTATTTTTGATACAGAATCCAAGTTTTTAATGTCAAAGGTGGACTTGTTTAAAAAGATTAAATCCGACTTTAAGAGGCCCTTGTTTTTGATCTCTTGTGGCTTTAAACTCGGTGGCTCTGGGAAAAAGAGACCTGTGTAAAAGTTCTCGACTACAACCTCAGGGAAGGTGGTCATTTTTGTGATCATTCGCCTCACGGTTTTTAAGCTTGGGCCTTGGTGGAAATTCAAAAAGCCACCACAGATAATTAGATTTTTAATTTTTTTAAAGTCTGGCTCTTTGATAAAAAATAAGCCCAGAGAGTGAGTCACCACCGTGGCCCCCTCTTTAATTTCTGCCTCTTGGGGGCCACTAAAGTAGCCTCGGTTGTTCAGGCCTGCAGCTTCATTCAAGTCCAAAAGGGGCTTAAAAAACTCTTCCCCTAAGGCCCAACCATGGAAAAAAACTAGGTTATTTATGGGTGAATTCATCTAGGGCCTCAATAAGTTTAGTAATGTCATTTTTTCGAATCAAGCTGTTGAAGGCGAATCTTAGTCTCGACTTTCCCTGTTCCACTGTAGGCGGGCGAATGGCAACGGCCAAAAAACCCTTGGAAATTAAAAATTCTTGGGCCGCTAAGGTTGCCTCTTCGCTACCTAGGATGATGGGCACAATCTGGCTGGCAGATTCGCCTGTATTTAGCCCCAAAGCCTGTACTGACTCCCTAAAATAATCGCTAATTTCCGCCAAATGCTGGCGCTCTTTTTCCATGGTGGGCACCAAGTCTAAGCCTGCATCAATGGCCCCTAAAACCTGTGGAGGTAGGGATGTAGTGTAGATAAAACCACTGCAAAAGTTGATCAGATAGTCTTTAACTTCTAAGCTGCAACCAAAATAGGCCCCAAAACTACCCAAGCCCTTGCCAAAGGTGCCCAGTACTAAATCAATATCTTTGCCTACGGTCAAACCCATGCCTGATTCCCCCATCACGCCTGTGGCGTGGGCTTCATCGACAAAAAACATAGCGCCGTAGTTTTTGCAAAGTTTTTGGATTCCCGTAAGGTCGGCCAAGTCGCCGTCCATGCTGAATACCGATTCTGTGATCACCAAAATTCTGTCGTACCCATCTGCTGATTTTAGATGTCGTTCTAGGTCACTAAGGTCGTTGTGCAGGTATCTTTTTACCCTCGCACCTGAGGCCATTGCCCCTTGGATAAGGCTGTTGTGAATCAACTTATCCATTAAAACCAAGGATTTTTTTGTCACCAAAGCCCCGACCAAACTGGCGTTCGCTTGGAAACCTGAATTAAAAATCAGGGAGGCAGGCATTTGTTTTAAGCTGGCGATTTTCTGTTCTAATTCAATAAAGGGGGTGATGTTGCCCGTGACCAGACGGCTGGCCCTTGACCCTGCCCCATACTCAAAGGCAAATTCACCTGCTCGCTTGCCCAAAAGGGGATGCTCAGAAAGACCCAAAAAATCATTGGAGCTTAAATTTAACAGTTCCCTGCCCTCAAGTATAACCTTGGAGCCGACTAAGGGCCTGATATTTTTCAAGCTTCTAAGTCTACCCTCGGCTTGACGGTCTTTAAGGGCTTGGGATACAAAAGAAAATGGGTTCATAGTTTTAACTCTAAAATCAAAGCCTTTCAAATTTTAACTTTTGTAGCAAGTCATGATCAATGTAAATCACCCTGTTTTTTTCTTTCACGGTCTTAAGGGTTCCCCCTTAGGTACCAAATCTACTTTCTTAAAGTCTAAAATCGAAGGAATAAAACTGCCAATCTTGTCTGAAGATCTGGAAGAACGCATGACCAAGGTTCGGGCCTTGATCACAGTACCGAGCTACATTATTGGCTCCTCTTTGGGCGGCCTAACGGCCATATTGCTCGCCTTGGAATCCCCAAACCTAGTCAAGGGTTTGGTTTTAATTGCGCCTGCGGTAGGTTTTTTTGAAACCCGAGACTACCCCCAGAAATATTTAGATCTTTTGGTAGATTTAAAAATCCCTGAGGCCATTCCTGCAGAAATCTTAGCAGGCCAAAACGACGAGCTGATCCCTTTAGAGGCAATCGAGGCCTTGGCTAATCGCAGCCCCCATTCCAAGCTCACGGTTCTAAGGGATAATCACAGTATGAACGCCAATCTTGAGATTATTTTGGAAAAGTTAGATCAAGTTCTCTAAATATTTAGGCAAAAAAAAGGGTAGCTAGGCTACCCTTTTTTCAGGATTTTAAAATGCCTTAGAAAAACTAAGGAATCACCACAGATTTTACGTTCTGGAATTCACGAATTCCATAGTGGCTACACTCACGGCCAAAGCCTGATTTTTTTACACCACCGAAGGGCACCGCTGGGTGGCTGACTGTCATGGCGTTGATGAATACTTGGCCTGTTTCTAGTTTTAAGCCAATCTCTTCGGCTCGTTTTACATCCTTGCTCCAGACGGAACCACCGAGACCATAGTCAATGGAGTTGGCAAGCTCAATTGCTTCTTCGGCAGATTTCACCTTAATCAAAGCCGCCACAGGGCCAAAGGTTTCTTGCTGGAAGCAGGTCATGTCTGGGGTGATGTCTGCCAGTATCGTAGGTAAGTAGAAGTTTCCAGGCCCGGGCATTTGTTTTCCACCTGTAACCAGCCTTGCGCCTTCTTTGATGGAGTCTTGCACCTGTTTATCTAATTCTTCCATCAGGTCTTTTCTAGCCATGGGGCCCATCTGGGTGCCCTCTGCTAGAGGGTCGCCAATAACTAGGTCTTCCATCATTTTTTTGTATCTAGCTTCAAATTCATCATAAACGGCTTCATGAATGAAAAAACGCTTTGCACCAATGCAAACTTGGCCAGCGTTTGAGCAACGAGCTTTGATTGCCGTTACGCAACATTTATCTAAATCAGCGTCTTCTAAGACAATAAAGGGGTCACTTCCACCCAATTCCATCACACATTTTTTAAGCTCTTTACCTGCTTTTCCCGCAACGGCAGAACCTGCTCGCTCACTACCTGTTAGGGTTACGCCTCGAACCATAGGGTGTTCAATTAAAATCCCAGCCTGATCAGGCTCTATCATTAAAGAGCGAAAGGCATTCTCGGGAAAACCTGCATCGATAAATACTTGTTCCATTGCAGCGGCTGAACCAAAAACATTAGGTGCATGCTTGAGTAGACAAGTATTACCGCCCATTAGGTTGGGGCCTACAAAGCGGATGACCTGCCAAAAGGGATAGTTCCAAGGCATAATAGCGAAGGTAACGCCCATTGGCTCGTATCTAGCGTAAGCCTTGGTAAAGCCTGCATCAATGGGCTCATCTGCAAGCATGGCAGCGCCGTTATCAGCGTAATAATCTAAGAGAAGACCACATTTCACAACTTCAGCGACAGCCTCACTGCGGATCTTACCCATTTCTAGGGCTATTAATTCTCCGTACTCTTCTGCTCGGTCACGGAATAGGTTTGCCGCTTTTTTCAGCAGGGTTGCACGCTGCTCAAAAGAGGTATGGCGCCAGCTGGTCCAAGCTTCGTGGGTTGCATCAATGATAGTTTGCATTTCCTCGTTACTATGCTGAGGAAATTCCTTGATCACTTGGTCATTAGCTGGATTAATAATTTTATACATTTGTAGCGCCTTTAGAGATGGAATAGATATGCTCCAAGCTTAAAACAAAAAAAAGGGATAATCTACTCTAAAAACCAACTGGGCTAAAAGGCAAAGCTGCCAAATGCCAAAAGGCTAGGCAGGGTGAGGGATAGGTCTGCTGCAATAAAAAAGCTCAAACCTAGGTTGGGCCTTTTGTGCAGGGTTTGGTTGAGCAAGAACATGGCGCAGGCTGTGGAGGCCAAGGCTAAAATCAAGGCAGGTTGGTGATGGATCACGCTTAAAAAAACGGCCATTACCAGTTGCAGGGCTACCAAGCCATTGATCCATCTATGGGCCTTTGAGCGGCCTAGGTAGATGGCAAAGGTTCGTTTTCCTTGGGAATGATCCAGTTCAATATCGCGAATATCAAAAAATACCCCATTGGCAAAAATCCAAGAGACCCAAAGTAGAACTAACCCTATGGCCAAGATAACTGGCGGAGTTTCACTTTCTAAAATGGGTAAAACCAAGGTCAAAAACACCCAAGTTGCCACCAGCAATAGGGCCTTTAGGGCGGGGATTTCTTTTAAACGCACCCCAAAGACAGGAAAGGAGACAATAGAATAGGTGGCGGCAACGGCCCCAAAAATTACAACCCCCAATTGACTGGTGAGGCTCAATTGAAAGTAGCTGACCAGTGAGATGAGACCAGAAGACAAGATCAAAAATCCATTGAGTTTTTTGTGGGTCGCTATCCAAAGGCTTTTTGCTGGAAATATTGAAAATTCTGGTTTAGGCAAGGTTACATTGCGTTCGGCAGTATAAAAACAAAAGGAGGCGGCACTAATGAAGACTAAAAGAGCCGCATTTGCAGTCGGCTGCCCAATAAGAAAAAAGCTCAAATACCCAAGACCTAGGGCCACTAGGGCCACGTTGGTTTCGCTATAGATTAGAAAATCTTTCAAAAAGCATTTGATCTGTAAAAGCATTGATCCAAAAAAAGTCTTTGTTTTTAAAAAAGGATCATCTCAAAATAAAGAGAAACTGGAAAGAGGAAGGGGGGGATGATTTTTTTCAACCTTACCTGACTTGTAATTTCAACAACACCTGACCTGTAATTTCAAACATACCTGTAAACTGGGGGGCGGGCTTTACTAAGCCCTAAAAAAGATTTTCAGGGCTTAATAAAAGTTAGGCTTAACTGATCGTTAACATCTTCCTACGCAAGTAAGAAATCTGTTCTTGGTGGGGTAGGTCTTTAGGGCAAAGGTCTTCGCAGCCCAGTAAGGTCATACAACCAAAAACACCGTCTTCCGTGGCTACCACATCGTAAAAGTCTTCTTCTGTTCTGTGGTCTCTCGGGTCAAGCAAGTAACGAGCGACTTTCATTAGGCCTGCGGCCCCTAGAAAATCTTCTCTCATGCGCTTGGTTCCACAGCCTGCCAGACAAACACCACACTCTACGCAGCGTTCTAACTCATAGATCTTGTCGGCGAGATCAGGGTCCATTTTCTCTTCAATGCGGTGTAAGTCGACATCATCTTGGCGCTTGTCATGCACCCAAGTTTGTAGCTTTTCCGCCATTTCACGCATAGCCTTACCTGTGTTTACAGATAAATCGCCAATCATTTCAAAGACAGGCATTGGCATTAGGGTGATTTTACCAGATTCAAAGTTTTTGGTCTGGGTTCTACAAGCCAAGTCGGGCACGCCATTAATGACCATGCCACAAGAGCCGCAAATACCAGCTCGGCAAACAAAATCGAAGTTTAGACTTGGGTCTTGTTTTTCTCTGAGATCATTTAAGGCGATAAAAATACTCATACCTGGAGTTTCGTCTAGCTTGTAAGTCTGCATGTGAGGCACAGATTTATCGTCACTAGGGTCAAAACGAAAAATTTCGAATGTTAAGACTCTTCCTGTTGAGTGATCCATTACATAAACCCCTTTGAAAATCGTTCATTTTTCCCTTTGTAGCGCTCAGGTAGCTCAATAGGCATTAAAGCCTCTTGCCTCTGGAAGCGGTCAGGGTTGGTTTCATCCACCTTGGCAATCTCTTCTAACCTTTTAGAAGTATCCTTGTGATGGACAACATTATCTTTTCCGTAACCTCTAAAGCCAGGTGCCATTTCCATTGCAAAGATATCTAGATCTTCATAGGTAATGGTGGGCAGGTTGTCTTCTGGGTTTGGCCAAGAAGCTAAGGTTCGGTTTAGCCATTCAGGGTCGTTACGCTCAGGGAAATCTTCTCTAGCGTGGGCGCCTCTGGACTCGGTTCTTCTGGCAGCGCCGTAGGTAACACATAGGGCTATCTTGATTAACTTCTCAATTTTTAAAGCCTCGGCTAACTCGGGGTTTGCAGCTCTGGTTTTGGTTTTTACCCCAACATTTCTACTGCGTTCCAGCAAAGCCTGCAACTTTGCCACGCCTTCTTCTAACACGGGGCCTGTTCTAAAGATGCCTACATGATCCATCATCACCTCTTGCATTTCCCTTTTCAGGTGAAAGGCATTTTCACCATGATGATTTAAGAGATGCTCAATGCGGTCTTCCTCTTTTTTTACAAACTTACGGATCATTTCTGTGGAAATATCAACCTCATGACTTTCGTCAAAATCGGCTACATATTCCCCTACAATCATGCCAGCAACGACAGTTTCAGCCACAGAGTTACCACCAAGTCGGTTAAAACCGTGTAAGTCCCAACAGGCAGCTTCACCGACAGAAAAAAGACCTTGCAGGCCTGGGGTCATCCCCTTTTCGTCGGTACGGACGCCACCCATAGAATAATGCTGGGTTGGGCGAACGGGAATCCAGTCTACCGCTGGGTCTAACCCTAAGAAGTATTCACAGATTTCTTTTACTTCTCGTAAATTCTTTTCAATGTGTTCACGGCCCAAGATGGTAATGTCTAACCAAAGGTGATCACCATAGGGGCTAGATACGCCTTTGCCTTTGCGCATGTGTTCTGTCATGCGGCGACTTACAACGTCTCTAGAGGCAAGTTCTTTTTTATCTGGCTCGTAGTCGGGCATGAATCTATAGCCGTCAACATCACGGAGCAAGCCACCGTCACCACGGCAACCTTCTGTCATTAGTATTCCAACAGGTACGATCGCTGTCGGATGAAATTGCACAGCTTCCATGTTGCCTAGAGGCGTTTTACCTGTGTCTAGAGCTAAGGCCGCACCTTGGCCCTCGCAGATCACAGCGTTGGTAGAGGAAGAGTAAAGTCTACCATAACCGCCTGTGGCAATGGTTGTCGCTTTAGATATATAGGCTGTCAGTTCGCCTGTGATTAAGTCTCTAACCACAGCGCCATAACATCGGTCGCCTTCATGGATTAAAGAAATGGCTTCTTTTCGCTCGTGGACTTCAATGCCATCTTGGATAGCACGGTTGTCCATGGCAAATAACATGGTGTGACCTGTACCATCAGAGGTGTAACAAGTTCGCCATTTTTTAGTTCCACCGAAGTCACGGGCGTTAATGAGGCCGTGAGCCTCTTCTGATTCTTGGATAGTTAGGTGTTCTGCGTTAACGACAATTTTTCTGTCACCAGCTGTGATTCTAGACCAAGGCACGCCCCAAGTTGCAAGTTGACGGATGGCTTTTGGCGCAGTGTTAACAAACATACGTGCAACCTTCTGGTCGCAACCCCAATCGGAGCCTTTTACTGTGTCACCAAAGTGCACATCTTCATCGTCACCTGTGCCCTTAAATCCGTTGGCAAGGCTGGCTTGCATGCCCCCTTGGGCGGCTGCGGAGTGGCTTCTTTTTGCAGGAACCAAACTTAAAACAATGGTATCTTGACCACGCTCTTTACAGGCAATGGCTACACGTAGGCCTGCTAGACCACCACCAATTACAAGAGAGTCTGTATAAATCGCTTTCATTAATGAGCCCCTTTAATCATGTGTGTTTCATTGGTTTTGTTCATCCCACTTTCATGTTGGGTATGTTCTGCGCTAGGTGGAACGTAGCGAACCCCTTTTTGGTTACGGTTTTCGTGGCCAATTTTTCCGTAGATTACAATACTCACCACACCGAGAACTAAAAAGATTCCGCTTAAGATGCGGAAAAAAGTCTTTAACCTAACTCTGCCCACTCTTGGGTCTTTGCCCATGAGGAGTCCCCATTTTACACAGACTTTATAAAGACCTATGCCTGCATGTAAAACCACAGCAAAGAGAAGGATCAAATAAAAGAGCCACATGCCTTGGCTATACATCCGTTCTGCACTCAAATGAGGCCCAATTCCACCGGGGAAAAAGATCATATATAAAAGGTGCATGGAACCGAGAAAAAACATGGTAAAGCCAGTTAGTACCTGTACCGACCATGCAGAAGTATCTTCATGGTTTAATTCTGTAGAATGCTTGTGGAACAATTGGAACTGGTGCCAGTTGGCGGGGAATTTTCTAAGGGCGAGACCAGCGTGGGCGATAAAGACCACAAAGATGGAAGATGCTGCCATAGAAACTAAAATGGGGTAGCCGTGGCCTTCCGGGTCTAAAAAGCTGCCCTCAAGCGCCTTTGCCATGTGATACATGGCTTCTTTTCCAATGATAATACTAGAATCAAAAAAGAGATGAAACCAGATAAAACTACCTAAAATCACACCTGTTGCGCTTTGCAAAAAGTCTAATTTAGCGGTTCTTCTGCTCGGTGTCACTCTATCGGCTGTTACTCGCCTGTTCATGCCCAATCCTCTTGAAAACTTGAGTTAATTTTCCTTAAAGACTAGATGATTTTAGCCCTACTGGGCAATAGAAAAAGAGAAAATAATCGATTTCAGGTAGTTATTCTGTATATTATAAAATCTAAATTTCCTAATATTCTTCTCCTTCTGGTAAAGGGCAAGGTTGAAAGTTTTCTCACAGAGAATTCTAAGCGAGGTGCTCGTCCTCTAAAGTTTTTTTAGAGGGGCTTAGGTATCTCTACAGCTGCACCAATGATTTAGGATTCTCTTGTTGGCCTAAATTTTTGCCAGACAATAAAAAGGGGATAAAACTACAAAAAGCAATGGAAAGGACGATCATGGGGCCTGCTGGCACATCAAATAAAGCAGAGGATACCAAACCCAGCCCATATCCAGCCAAAGAAACGCCAAAACCCCAAATCAAAGAAGTATGTCGGCTTGCAAGAGCAGGTAAAATCAAACTTGCAAAAACTAAATAGACCCCTACCAGTTGCACTGAGGTTGTTACGGCCAAGGAAAAGGCGAGATAAAATAGTACCCCCCCGATATTCTGACCTGCAAAGTACCAAAGCAACAAAACTACAAGTGACATCAACCCAGCAATGGCTAACTGCTCTGAGCCCACCCACAGAATTTGCCCTGCGAGTAAAGATTGCAGTTGTTCCCCTCCATGGGGGTCATGGGCAAGAAGTAGAATGTTTAAGGAGGCTGCAATAACAAAGATAGAGCCAATAAGGGCCTCCTGTATCTCAGCCCACCTCTGTTCCATCTGATAGAGAAGAAAACTACCCAGTAAGGCCCCCGTGAAAGTAGACACTTGCACCATTAACATCGAGGGTTCATGGAAAAATACACTTGCCGCAGTCGCCCCAAGGCCCGCTATTTGGGCCACAGCAAGATCTAGAAAAATAATGCCCCTGACTAACACTTGCCGCCCTAGGGGGACGTGGGTCGTAGCAACGATAATCCCTGCAATCATAGCGGGGCCTAAAATTGTCAAATCCAGTAAATTCATCATTTCAAACCTGCTTGTAGCCGATTTGCCGTAACTTGAAAAAGAGAGAAAAGGTCCTTAACTTCCTCCACTCCGCCAACCGTATAGGGAAGCTCAATTACAGGGATATTACTCCTTTGTGAAAGCCACTGGGCAGGCCGTGGATTATTGATAGGCGAATGAATAATGGCTTGGGGCTTTTGCACCTCAGCAATTGATTTTAGCTTGCTCAAATGGTTACTGCTGGCAGGCACACCTGGCTTTGGTTCCAAGGCACCAACTCTTTGAATCCCAAGCCAGTGAGTCAAGTAGACCCATTCTTGGTGATGAACAAGTACCTTTTTCCCCTTCCAAGGGGCCAACTGGGCTTCCCACTTGGCTGTAGCTTTCGCCCAACGCTTGGTAAAATTTTGGTATCTCTGCTGGTACGCAGGCTCTGAATCTGGGTCGAGCAAAGTCAAACGATTAGTTAACTCCTTTGCGACTAGGATTATATTATGGGGGTTAAGGTGCAAATGAGGGTTCCCCTCGGCATGCACATCCCCCTGAGAGCGATCCAATAAAACTGGCTTTTCTAGCAATACTACGGCCTTGGAAGCTAAAAAATACCCCTCTTGCCCAGGCTGTACCTTCGTGTTTCTAGACCGTCGCAACAACAGCGGCAACCAACCAGCTTCCAGCTCGGCCCCTGTACAAAACAACAGGTCCGCTTGCCTAAGCTTGGCAATGAGTGAAGGCCTTGCTTGCACATGATGGGGGTCTTGCCTACCTGTTGTGGCAGAGTAGACCTTGACTTGATCCCCGCCTATTTCTTTAGCCAAGGCAGCCCATTCAGGCTCACAGGCAAAAATAGAAAGGTCTGCCAGTGCCTTTTCAGGCAAAGCCGTTGCCCACAGTGTAAAAAGAAGGACTAGAATCGTTAAATTTTTCATTGGGCCCTTAATAGCTATGGGCGCCATGAGCACCGAAGGTTAAGATATACTGGAGTTGAATTTGTTGGTCCTCAGTCCCTTGGCTTTGGTCCAAAGCATATTGCAAACGGAAACGACTAAACTCACTGCGAGAATAGTCGATCATCATGCTGTTTTTGGTCAGGCTGTTCCCAGTGCTTTCAAAACCAGATTCTGAAATTACTTCTTCAGCGGGAAAGCTACTCCCGTTGGAATCTACATCGCCATCACTTAAGCTCAAATTATTACTAGCATTTAAGGATTCCCCACGGAGGCCCACTCGCCATTGGCGGCTAAACTGCACAATGGTTTGTAGGTAATAGCCCTGCTGGTTTCCTTGGTAATCAAGTTGAGCCAACTCAGAACCTTCGGTAAAATTGACTGCGCCATCTTCGGCTCTAGTAAAGTTTTCAGCCTGAATGCTCCACATTTGGCCTGCCCTAGGCTGCCATTTCCAGATTGCTAAAATAGAAGTTAACTTGGAAGTCCCATCAAAAGTAGGCCCTGTTGCAGCCTCTCCACCGTGAGCATGGCCGCCACCAGCCGATCTCCCTAAGGTATCGGTATTTAACTGGGATACGCCTAACAGCCAACTGCTGGCAGCCGTAAAATCCCCGCCAAGCTTTGTAAAGGCCGTCCGTACCGACCCAGCATCTTGAGAATCCAAACCGCCTGCGGGGTAACTCCCTCCTCTTAAGGCTTCACCGCCTATTTCAAAGTACAAATCTGTTGGCGCTGTCCAAGAAACCCTTAAGCCATCATCTTTGTATTGCTTGCCTAAAAAGGCCAAGTGGACAAGGGGAGCGTCGGTAAAATCCCAGGCATGGGTATGCTGTTGATTCATATGGCCAATGGCGGAATAAAAACGTCCCCCTCTCACACCGAAGCCAGCAGGAAGGCCGAGGCTATCAAAAAAAGCTTCTTCTACGTCCACAACCGTTTGGTTGTCTTCCACATGAAAGCCAATGGTCGCTTGCCCAAAAAACCAATCATCGATATTGGCAGAGGCGGTAACTTCTGTTTCTGTTAGAGAAAGCCCTTCAGCACCCAAAGCAGCTTCTCCGCCTAAGGGCATCCCACTTAAGGTGAATGAACTTGGGTCCAGTTGATAACTTTTTACTGCGCCCTGCAAAACAACGCTTAAAGCAGGGTTAAATGCGTTCGCCCCTGAGGCAGGCATTGTTGTTTGTTTACTTTTTAAGTTGACGATTTGTTGCTCTAGTTTTGCCAACCGTTGCTCTGTTGTCTCTTCAGCCAAGGCAGGAAAAGAAAATAGTAATAGACTAGCCAATAGGGCAAAATAAGGTAATTGAATCCGTTGCATGGATATCCTTGATAAAATTAGTTAAGAATAGCGCAAGTTTCCCTGTTAGATTTCCCAGACATAGTGATCCAGAAAAAAAGGGAAGGAATGCAGATATGGGCTTTAAGCCTGAATCAAATCAGGTGAGAGCCTAAAAAAAAGGAATTATCTTACAACCGCTGGTGGGCCGCGTGCTTGGATATGGTAGGAAACCTGTTGCAGTGTGAAGGCAACACTCAAGGTTAAAATTAATGCAATAAAGGCTTGGGTTTGGGTGATAGCCCCAACTTCAGGCAATAATGTGGTTGCACCACTAAGAAAGTGGCAAATCTCGCAGTCAGTCTCGCTATCCTCAAGGGCGTGCGTAAGCTCATGCTGGACTAAAAGAAATTGAGAGCCTACTAGAGCCAATAGCAGAAAACCAACAGAAGCTAATAGTAGCTTGCGGTAATTTACCGAGATCTGATTGAAAAAAGTAGGAGTTAGGTTCAAATTTATTTTATAGTCATAGTTTACTTCTAATATTTTAGAGTCTTCTTTAAGCCCTTTGTCAATTATTTGCTCAGTATCCTGATTTTATTATAAAAATTGAATGGTGTTTTTTTTCTTTGAGGTAGATTTGCCTGTTTTTTACTGATTAAATAGGACTTTGGGTATTTTTCCTGCCCAGGAAATAATATCAAAAGATGATTTGTTAGGGTTTCTAGAAATTTAAAAATCTAAATTTCCTAATATTCTTCTTCCCCTTCCCAAAATAAATCGCAAGGTTTAAGCTGACAGATTACAACAAAAATTGAGTTTAAAAAGTCCCCATGAGCAACAACCCCCAACTCGCCAGCGAAATAGCAAAACGAAGAACCTTTGCTATCATTTCTCACCCTGATGCAGGTAAAACGACCATCACTGAAAAAATCCTTCTCTTTGGGGGGGCCATCCAGATGGCAGGTTCGGTGAAGGCGAAAAAGGCGGGGAAATTTGCCACCAGTGATTGGATGGAAATTGAAAAGCAAAGGGGCATCTCTGTAACTTCATCTGTCATGCAATTTGAGTATGACAAACATGTAGTCACACTACTAGATACCCCAGGCCACCAAGATTTTAGTGAAGATACCTACCGTACCTTGACGGCCGTTGATTCTGCCTTGATGCTCATTGATGGTGCCAAGGGCGTGGAAGCCCAGACTAAAAAATTGCTCGAAGTTTGCCGCATGAGGCACACGCCAGTTATGACTTTTATGAATAAGTTTGACCGTGAATGCCGCAGCCCCTTTGATTTGATGGACGAGGTTGAAGACCTGTTAAAAATCAAATGTAGCCCCATCACTTGGCCCATTGGGGTCGGGAAAGAATTTAAGGGAATCTATCATTTTACCTTAAAGCAGGTTTCTTTATTTAAGCCTGACGGTGGTAGAGGCGAGTTTGAAGTCTATCCTGTCACAGGTGCAGACGATCCAAAACTAGTCGATTTAGTGGGAGAGTATCACGCTGGGATTTTAGCAGAAGAGGCCGAATTGGTAGAAGGTGCGGGGAACGACTTTTCTGTGGAAGAATATTCCAACGGCGCCTTAACCCCTGTGTTTTTTGGTTCGGCTATGAACACCTTTGGTGTGCAAGAATTTTTAGACCACTTTTTAGTTATCTCCCCTCCGCCCCAAGCTAGAGCGACAACGACCAGAGTTGTGCAAGCGGAAGAAGATAAATTTTCAGGCTTTGTATTTAAAATCCAAGCGAACATGGACCCTTCCCACAGGGACAGGCTGGCCTTTGTTCGGGTTTGTAGCGGCAAGTGGACCAAGGGCATGAAGGTGTTTCATTCTCGTTTAAAACGCCAAATCAAACCGAGCGGAGTGGTAACCTTCTTGGCCCAAGAGCGTGCGCAAGCAGAAGAATCTTGGCCCGGTGAAATTATTGGTGTCCATGATACAGGTCTTTTAAAGATTGGCGATAGCTTCACCGAAGGGGAAGAGCTGCAATTTACAGGCATCCCCCACTTTAGCCCTGAGCTATTTACAAGGGTAAGACTTGCCAACCCACTGAAAGCCAAACAGTTGGATAAGGGCTTAGTGCAGTTGACTGAAGAGGGCGCAACTCAGGTTTTTAAGTCCATTGCTGGCAACCAGTTTATTTTGGGTGTGGTGGGGCAATTGCAGTTTGAAGTGATCAAATATCGCTTGGAAGCGGAATATGGTGTAGAAGGCATCTTTGAATCGGTTGGTTTTTCCTGCGCCCGTTGGTATCACGCAGAAAAAGAGATCTTAGACGCTTTTGAAACTCGCTACGCAGGTCAAATCGCCTTGGATGTGGAAGACAAAAAAATCTTCCTCTGTAATTCCACTTGGGACTTAGACTATGCAGCAGAAAAGTTTAAGGGCATTGAGTTTTACCAGAATTCAGACCATGCGCCTGTCTAGCATTTTTTTTTAAGTTATGCTTATATATAGGCCTAACTTCTAGGAGGTAAAACATAAGTGGAATTTATTTTACATTATCACGGTGATTTGTTTAGCAATGGTACGCCAAAGCACAAGCATTTTATCCGCAAAAAATTCCACGAGCAATTAAAAATTCTTTGGGAAGAGCCTCCTTTAGCCCAGTACAAAGACTTTCTGCAAAAGGAAAACCCTACAGAAAGGGAAGATTGGCAAAGCATTATTTTCGCCCAAGCAGAGCATGATTTTGCCCCCTTGATTTGTGAGAAGTTAGGCCTTGTGGCCGATTTGGATCTCTTTATTTTGCAACCAGCAGAACCTGGTAAGATCCTAAATCAGGCGGCAGATATTGATAATCGGCTAAAAACCCTATTTGACGCTCTGCAAAAACCAGACGACAACCAAACACCAGAGGGGCCACCCGATGACGGTGAAACCCCCTTTTTCTGTGTGATGGAAAATGATCGGTTAATCACCCAGATCAATATCCGCACAGGTAGACTTTTAGAGCCCACCGACCGAGTCAGTGAAGTAAGGCTTTTTTTACGAGTAACCATTAAATCAACAGGCCTTGATTTAGGCCATAATAATCAAGGTAGAAGGCAAGATGACAGTATATAATTTTAGCGCAGGCCCAGCAATGTTACCTGTTCCTGTTATGGAACGAGTAAAAGAGGAATTTTTAAATTTCAATAACATGGGCGCTTCCGTCATTGAAATCAGCCACAGATCAAAAGAATTTGAAGCGGTTTTGGCTGCCACAGACGACCTTTTTCGAAAGCTTACAGGTCTGCCCAACACCCATGAGATTTTATATTGCCATGGCGGTGCCCAGATGCAATTTTCCATGGTGCCCATGAACTTGCTTTTATCTAAGCACCACAGAAAAGCCTTGTATGTGGAAACAGGAAACTTTGCCAAACTGGCTCGGGTGGAAGCTGAAAAATTTGGAACCATTCATGTGGTGGCCGATGGCGCTGAAAATAATTATTCTGAAATCCCAGCTATGCCCGCCCTAGACGAGCAAGCGAGCTATGTGCATATTACCAGTAACAATACCCTAGTGGGTACAAGGTGGCATGAATTCCCTGAAACTGGGCCAGTGCCTTTGGTTGTGGATGCCACTAGTGAAATTCTAAGCCGCAAAATGGACTATTCTAAATTTGGATTGCTCTACGCTGGAACCCAGAAAAACCTAGGGCCTTCTGGCATGTCTATGGCCTTGGTGAGAAAAGACCTGATCGGTCACTCAGGCCCCTTTTGCCCCAAATTGATGGACTATAAAATCTACCAAGACAACCATTCTATGGCCAACACGCCCAACACCTTTGCCATCTACATGATTTATTATGTATTGCAGTGGCTAGAGGAACAAGGTGGTGTGGAAGCAATGGAGAAGTTAAATGGGGAAAAAGCCGAGACTTTATATCAGGCCATCGATGCCAGTGATTTTTATAAGGGTACCGCCCATAAGGACCACCGCAGCCACATGAACGCCACCTTTGTTTTGCCAACCGACGAGTTACTCCAAAAGTTTTTAAGCGAAGCCTTAGATAATGGCCTCTACGCCCTCAAGGGGCACAGGCTAGTAGGCGGCGCTAGAGCCAGTATGTACAATGCTATGCCCATTGAAGGCGTGCAGAAGTTAGTCGAGTTCATGAAAGAATTTGAGCGTACCAATGGGTAACATATTTAAGCCTCAAGCCGTTCTCTTTGCTGGCTGCGGCAATATGGGTTCCGCTATTTTAGATGGAGCATTAAAAAATGAGGTTTTAAAGGCCAGCGAAGTTACGATTTTGGATAACTTTGAGAGTGAAAAAATTTTAGCCTTCCAAAGTCAAGGGGTCTCGTTATATGATGTGGGCAACGCCTTAGACGATTTTGATGTGATTATTTTGGCTGTAAAACCCCAAGATTCTGATGTGATCATGAAAAGCCTAGGTAGCTCTTTAACCAGCACAGGTCTGGTGATTTCCATTATGGCAGGTGTTAATATTTCTACTATGGAGTCTTTTTTTAAAGATACTTCTGTGATTCGGGCTATGCCCAACACACCTTGCGGCATTGGCGAAGGTGCCACAGGTTTTGCCGCTTCAAGCCATTGCAGTGAAGAACAAATTACTTGGGCCAAAGGGCTTTTTGATGCCTTTGGGCAGTCGGTTTTTTGCGAGCAAGAAGGCATGATTGACGCCGTTACCTCTATCAGTGGAAGCGGGCCAGCCTACCTGTTTTATCTCGCCGAAGCCATGACCGAACAAGCGAAGAAACTGGGTTTTTCTACGGAAAATGCTAAAATCCTAGTCAACCAAACTCTAAAGGGCGCATCCCTACTCTTAGACCAATCCAGTGATTCTGCCTCAGAATTAAGGGCAAAGGTTACCAGCAAAGGAGGCACAACCTTCGCCGCCACAGAAGAATTTGACGCTCAAGGCGTGAAAGAAGGCATTAAATCAGGAATCCAAAAAGCCTTTGAACGCTCCAAAGAGTTAGGTAGCTAGAGGTTAGTTTTAGCTAGTTAGCGACAGCTAGCTAAAAACCCCCAAAAAACCTAAAAAATAAACCCTTAACCCCTCGAAGAGGGTTTTTCCGAACGCTTCACGTAAGCAACGATCCCTTGGGCATCGAGATCAATATCAAAGAGCAATTTGTTGATCACTTCGTTGTCACGAGGCACGCCTCGAATCTCTAATTCATCTAAAATCTGCCCCATCATAAAGTCCTTTAGGGCTTCAAATCTGTGGTGTTTTTTGTAGTATTTTGGTGCTTCTGTACCAAAGAGTTTGATCCATTTTTTTAGTTCTTTTATCACCAAAGGCACATCTTCCATCACCCCAAAATGGGCGAAACAAATCTGCTTGGCTTCTAGTTTTTCAGCATGGTTCACAAATTCCAACATGGCCTTAGGGTCAAATTGCGTGGGCGTGGAAGCGGGTAATACCAAATCGACGTTGTAATGGGCTTTAAGCGCAGGGTAACACATGCCAAGTGCATCACCGCTAAAAATACTGCCTGTCAGTTCATCAAAAACCACAAAATGACTTAGTGAATGGCCTTCAGCATAATAAAAACTCAAAACTCGCCCTTCACCAATTTCTATCTCTTCATCGTCGGCAATCAAATGTGTGCGTGCCTCGGGGACATCCATAATGGGCGCAAAGAGCAGGTCGAAGGCAGCGCCATAAACGGCTCTGGCAGACCCTTCCAGCTTGGTGGAATCGATCAGGTGGGCGGCGCCTTTTGGGTGCACCAGCAAGGTCGCATTGGGGCACTGGCTCATTAGCAACCCTGCGCCACCTGCGTGGTCCAAGTGGATGTGGGTTACGATGATATAGTCTAGGGCCTCTAGGCCAATCTCTAATTCCTCTAAAGCCGCTTTGATAATAGGGTTTGAGGGGCTTGCACCTGTTTCTATGAGGATGTTTTTCTCACCCTTAATGATGTAAGCTGTGGTTCTACCGGGGTGATCTAGTTCCACTAGATTCACTTGGTACAGGTTATTACCCAACTCCTTTAATTCTTCCATTCTTAGCCTTCTCCTGCTTGCCAGTATTCTACCTAATGTTTACTATACATTACTTAAAGATCATTATTACAGCAAATAAATGTTTAGACTATTTAAAAAAGAAACACGGCTTACAAAGCTGGCCAAAACCTGCGGTTGAGCCGCAAAAATTGGCCCGGCAGGTCTGTCGGCAGCGCTTAAAAAATTGAATATGACAGAAGACCCCAATCTACTGGTTGGCTTAGGGACTTCTGACGATGCTGGGGTCTATCGTTTAAAAGATGACTTGGCTATCGTCAACACGGTGGATTTTATTACCCCCCCTGTAGACGACCCCTACTGGTTCGGCCAAATTGCCGCCGCAAATTCCATTAGCGATGTCTATTCTATGGGCGGCGACCCCATTACAGCTTTGAATTTGGTTATGTTCCCAGCCAAGGTGTTAGACATTGGCGTTTTGCAAGAGATTCTAAAGGGTGGTTACGATAAACTCAAAGAATCAGGTGCCGCTTTACTCGGTGGTCACTCTGTAGAAGATGATGAGCCAAAATATGGCATGAGTGTCACAGGGACCATTGACCCTAAAAAAATCTGGACCAATGCAGGGGCTCAAAAGGGCGACTCGCTGATCTTGACCAAACCACTGGGTTCAGGGGTGTTATTTAACGCCAACAGAGCCAGAAAATTTGACTACAAAAAACTAGAAAGAGAAGTTTTGCCTGTCATTGGCGCCTTAAATAAAACGGCCAAAGAAGTGGCCAGGAAATTTGAGATTCATGCTTGTACCGATGTTACTGGTTTTGGGATTTTAGGTCATTCTTTAGAAATGGCAGAGGCGGCCAAACTTTCTCTAATCTTAAACTATAAAAGCCTACCCTTTTTTGATGGCGCTTTAGACATGTACCAACGTGGGGAAACCACAGGCAGCAACAAGGCAAATCGGGCTTTACTGGGTGGGAAATTGAAAATTGAAACCAGTTTAACACAATCACAAAATGAACTGCTTTTTGACCCTCAAACCAGTGGTGGCCTGCTTTTTAGTTTGCCCAGCAACGAGGCGGAAGGCTTTGTGAGGGCTTTGCGAGAGTCTGGCGTTGCAAGCGCTGTTAAGGTTGGTGAAGTTGGCTCTGAGTCCAACAGAATCATCCTCCAGTAGCTGGTTGAGTTAATACAATTACCGCAGTAAAAGCACCAGTAAAAAGCAACCCTAGATCCTAGGTGGTTAGATATGAATCATCCTGCACGCTATTGGCACAAGATGCCCAAGGGGCAACTCAAATGCGACCTCTGCCCTAGGGGCTGCCGCTTTACAGATAAACAACGTGGCTTTTGTTATGTCCGCAAAAGGGAAGGGGATCAACTCATCCTAACCACTTGGGGGCAGTCGGCAGGCTTTCAGTTGGATCCAATCGAAAAAAAACCTCTCAATCATTTTTACCCTGGCAGCTCTGTCCTTTCTTTTGGAACCCCTGGCTGCAATCTGGGCTGTAAATTCTGCCAAAACTGGGATTTGAGTAAGGCCGTTGAATTTGAGCGGGCAGCAAGCGAGGCTGGCCCCAAAGAGATTGCCTTAATGGCCAAAGCTCAAGGCGCAAAATCTGTGGCCCTCACTTACAACGACCCCATAATCTACATCGAATATGCCAGCGCCGTGGCGCAAGCCTGCAAAGAAGAAGGGATCAAAGTGGTGTTGGTAACCTCAGGCTACATGAACCCCGAGGCCCATAAGGAACTATTTGAATTTGTAGATGCGGCAAATATCGATTTAAAAGCCTTTTCAGAAGGCTTTTATAAGTCACTGTGCAAGGGGAACTTAAAGCCCGTTTTAGACACTTTAGCCTATGTCAGAGACTTTACCGAAGTCTGGCTGGAGTTAACAAATCTCATCATCCCCACCCATAACGATAGCCCTGCGGAAATCAAAGAGATGTGTAAGTGGATTTTTGATCATCTGGGGCCAAATACGCCCCTTCATTTTTCTGCCTTCCACCCGGACTACCAATTGAAGTCGCTACCTAAACCCCCCCCTGAAACTTTGACTATGGCCCGTGAAATTGCAATGGAGGCTCGGTTGAATTTTGTTTACACAGGTAATGTTCACGATGCAGCTGGTGACGCTACCCTTTGCCCCAGTTGCGGTGAAATTGTGATCCAGCGAGATTGGTACCAAATCAAAAAAAACACCCTAGAGGAAGGTTGCTGCCCGAGCTGTAAATTTCAGATCCAAGGTCATTTTTAGTAAGTAATGCGCCAAAAGTCTGATTTTTGGCTATAGGCGGTGATTTGCGGGTTTTTTAATGGGTTTTTTGTGCTTAACCCATAGTCATTTCTCCTACAGGCCTAACTGGCCTAGCTTGGGGAAAATGTAACAAATGGTAAAAAAAGTTACGACCTGCATAAGCCAACAATTTCAAAAATGTAATTTTATTAGGAGTAAAAAATTCCTGTTAATTTTAAAATTTCTGCAATTAAGTTTTTGACATCTTTTTCTAGGCAGGCTAAGCATATAGCGAACTTAAAATATTCCTATGGAGAAACGAATGAGCAATGTTACTAAAGCTGATCTAATCGAGAAGGTCGCAACAACTACTAGTCAATCAAAAGCTGCTAGCGAGCAAGCTGTAAACGCAATTATCGGCGCAATCAAAGATTCTTTATCTGCTGGTAACGATGTTACTTTAGTTGGTTTTGGTACTTTCACTACTGTTGCAAAAGCTGCACGTGACGGAAGAAACCCAAAAACTGGTGAGAAGATTAAGATCCCAGCATCAACTGCTCCTAAGTTTAGACCTGGTAAAGCTCTTAAAGAAGCTGTAAACAAGTAGTCTGAATTTCCTTTTCAGGTAGCCACTGGCTACCTGAAATTTCTTTCCTCAGTTAGTTAGTTATTCCCTCCCTCTTTGCTCCTTCCTTTTTTTCCTCTTCTATGTGTAAGCCATAAACGGCTTAAGTAAACCTATTCGCTTCCAGAATAATCATTTTTCTTAGAACTAGATTGCGGCATTTCACCTCGTTTAGTAAGGTGGGTTTTAATCTTTTTATTAAGCCCCAAGGAATGGAAAACAAGCTTTTACTGGTTGACGTCAGCGCCTATATTTTTAGGGCTTTTTTTGGTGTACGAGGCAACTTCTCAAATTCTGAGGGCATGCCAACCAATGCTATTTTTGGTTTCAAAAATATGCTCTTGCATCTGCTCAATACGGAAAACCCCAGCCATGTTGCCATGGTTTTTGATACTCCAGGTGGCACCTTCCGCAACGAGATCTATTCTGAATATAAGGCTAACCGCAGCGCCTGCCCTGAAGACCTAGTTCCCCAGTTTGCGCCCATTGCAGAACTGACTGAGCTACTACAGTTACCGATCATCAAGCGAGAAAACTACGAGGCCGACGATCTGATTGGGACTCTGTCTAAAAAGTTTTCTAAAGAAATTAAAGTGATCATTGTTTCAGGCGATAAGGATCTAACCCAGTTGGTTAACGAAGATGTGGTGATGTTAGATACCATGAAAGACTATGTTTTTGGGCCTGAGCAAGTAAAAGAAAAGTTTGGTGTGGGGCCTGAGAAAATAGCCCAGTATTTGGCGATTGTTGGCGATACCAGTGATAATATTCCTGGTGCTAAGGGCATTGGTCCTAAGACCGCCACCAAATTGTTTGATCAATTTGGCGATTTGGAAGGCATTTTGGCCAACATCGACAAACTGAAAGGCAAACAACGTGAAAACCTAGAGGCGTCAGTCGATAATGTTCGTCTCTCCTTAGAGTTGACTCAAATCGTTTGCGATATTCCCATTGATGAGACCTTGGATGACTTTTTAGTTACTCCCCCCGATTTAGAGCCCCTAAAAGACTTCTACCAACGGATGAACTTTCGTGAAGATGCCCTTTTTAAAGTCTGGGGTGTATCTTCTGAGGCGCCAGAGCCTGAAGACAACTGGGATTATGGCAAGTATAGCTGTATCACCACTAGGCCCGATTTTGACGCCCTCATTGAAAAATTAAAAGCATCGGAAGAAATTACCTTTGATTTTGAAACGACCAACTTGCAAGCGCAAATTGCCGAGATTGTAGGCCTTTCCTTTGCTACTGCCAACATGGACCCCTGTTATGTACCTGTGGCCCACACCTTTGGTGGTTTGAGAGTAGAAGGCCAACTCAAAAGAGAGGATGTGCTGCAAGCCTTGATTCCCCTTTTTGAAGATGAGGCAAAAACTTGGGTAGGCCAAAACATCAAGTATGAATTGATGGTGCTGGCAAATTACGGACTCACCTTGAAGGGGAAAATTGAAGACTCTATGCTTGAGTCTTATCTCTTAAGCGCCAACAGCCACAGACATGGTTTAGACGCCCTTGCCGAGACTTACTTAGGCCACAAGATGATTGCCTATAAGGATGTTTGTGGGACAGGAAAAAAAGAAATTCCCTTTGCAGAAGTTCCCTTAGACGTGGCAACCAGATACGGCGCCGAAGATTCTGAGGCCACAAGATTGATCCACATGCAACTGCGGCCCAAGTTAAAAGAGCAGAATTTAGAAGAGCTTTATTTAGACATGGAAATTCCTTTGCTGCGCGTTTTAGGCCGCATGGAAAACCAAGGCATTTGCATCGACACCCCCTATTTGGGCGAGCTGGAAAAGGACTTGACCACAGACCAAGCAAAGCTGACCGCTGGGATCTACGAATTGGCAGGCGAAGAGTTTAATATAAACTCACCAAAGCAATTGGGGGATATTCTCTTTGAAAAAATGGGGATCACCGAGGCTAAAAAACAGACCAAAACGGGTTATACGACCAATGTGGATGTTTTAGAAAAGTTGGCGCCCAACCATAAAATTGCAGAATTACTGTTAGAGTACCGAGGTAAGACCAAGCTTTTAAACACCTATTTGGCCCCCTTACCTTTGCTAGTTTTGGAAAAAACAGGAAGGATTCATACCTCCTTTTCTCAGACCACAGCGGCGACAGGTAGACTTTCCAGCAAGAACCCCAACTTGCAGAATATTCCCATTCGCAGCCTTGACGGTAAAAAAATCCGTAAGGCATTTGTTCCTAGCGAAGGTTGTTATTTGGTCAGTGCCGATTATTCCCAAATTGAATTGCGGTTTTTAGCCCACATTTCAGAAGATGAAAACCTGATTGATGCCTTTAACAGTGGTGCCGATATTCACAGGTCTACCGCTGCCGCCATCTTTAACGTAAGTGACTCCGAAGTCACTGGTGACCAAAGAAGCGCCGCCAAAGCCATTAACTTTGGAATTATCTATGGCATGGGTGCCTTTAGGCTGGCAGGCGAGATTGGCGTGAGTAACAAAGAGGCCAAGGCCTTTATTGATGCCTACTTTGCTCGTTACCCTAAAATCAAAAGTTACATGGATGAGACCATTGAATTTGCAAGGACCCACAAGTATGTGGAAACCATGTTTGGCCGCAAGAGGGCCATCGATGGGATCAATTCGAAAAACCACATGGAACGCACTGGGGCAGAACGCATTGCCATCAATAGTAGAATCCAAGGCAGCGCCGCTGACTTGATTAAGATTGCCATGATCGAATTGGATGTAATCTTTGAAAAGTTAGAGAAAAAGAATAGAATGATCAGTCAAGTACATGATGAATTGGTTTTTGAAGTTGAGGAAAACCAGATCGAACCTTTACGAAAATTGATCAAAGAAAAGATGGAAGGGGCAACAAAATTAAAAGTTCCCTTGCTGGTTGATGTCGGATATGGCAAAAATTGGGCAGACGCTCACTAAAAGGGAAGGGACAAAATGGAAATTTTTAACGCAAAAAACGCACCTGCTGCTATTGGGCCTTATTCCCATGCAGTAAAAACAGGAAACTTGATCTTTCTTTCTGGTCAGATCCCCATGGACGCCCAAGGTGACATGGTGGGAATTGGGATTGAAGCCCAAGTGGAACAGGTATTTGCAAACATAAAGTTGATTTTAGAAGAGGCAGGGTCCTCGCTTGATAAGCTTGTTCGAGTTGGAGTCTTCTTAGGCGACATTACCGATTTTTCTTCTTTCAACCAAGTTTACGAAGACTGCCTAAAGGGCCACAAGCCTGCGAGATCCGTAATTGAGGCTGCAAGCTTACCGAAAGGGGCTTTGGTTGAAATCGAGGCCATTGCTGAGCTTTAGCTTCCCTTTTTATATTTACAATACTTAGACAATAAAATCTTTTTCCTTAAAACCTATGACAACGAAACATTTTCACTTCTCTGGTATCTGTGGTACTGCCATGGCGAGCCTTGCCGTTTTACTTAAAGAACGAGGGCATAAAATTACTGGTAGTGACGAAAATATTTACCCCCCCATGTCTACGCTGTTAGAAGAGAAGGAAATTGAGGTTTATCAAGGTTACCATGCAAGTCACCTAGACCCTAAGCCTGATTATGTTGTCTTAGGAAACGCCTTAAGTCGTGGGAACGCAGAGGTGGAGCATTCGCTGCAAGAGCATCTGCATTATCTTTCTATGGCAGAGCTTTTAAAAAATGAATTTATCAGGGGCAACAAAAGTCTTGTGATCAGCGGCACCCACGGAAAAAGTACCACAACCAGTTTGGCCGCCCATATGTTTACCCAAGCAGAAGAGCCTACTGGCTTTTTGGTTGGCGGCATCCCTTTAAATTTTGGCACAAGTTGCTTGGATGTGGAAAAGGGTGGATATTTTGTGGTAGAAGGTGACGAATACGACACCAGCTTTTTTGATAAGAGATCGAAGTTTTTTCACTACCTGCCCGACCGACTGGTAATCACCAATATCGAGTTTGATCATGCCGATATTTACAATAATATCGATGAGATAAAAAGGTCTTTTACACTCATGCTGCGCCAGATGCCAGCAAACGGCTTGATCATTGCCAATGGTGACGACGAGAACACCTTAGAAGTGGCGAGAAAGGGCTTTTGCCCCTTGCAAACTTACGGATTTGGGAAAGGAAATGAGGCGATCATTTCTAATATTGCGCCTCTCAGTGGCCAAATTGGGGTGACCTTTGATTTGAATTTTGGCGGGCAATCTGCCTCTTTTGAAATCAATATGTTTGGCGAACACAACGTGATGAACGCCACGGCGGTCATCTTACTCGCCCGACATGAAGGCATTAGTGATGAAGTGATCCAAGCGGGATTAAAGAGTTTTAAGGGAGTTCGTCGCAGGTTAGAATTATTAACCAAAAACCCAGATACCCCTGTGTTTGATGACTTTGCCCACCACCCAACAGCAATCTTAGAGACCATCAAGGGGTTACGCATGGCTTGGCCTGAGGCCACCATCCACGCAATCTATGAGGCTCGTAGTAACACGAGTATTTCTAAAGTTCACCAAATCAAAATGGCCAAGGCCTTTTCTGAAGCCGATAGAATCACCTTTTACAAGTTGCACCGTGAAGAGCGCCTGCACCAAGAGGAACTGTTAGACTTAAATCAAGTGGTGGCAGAGCTTTTGGCCCAAGGAAAACAGGCAAGCCACATTAAGGATTTGGATCTGATCAAATCTCATGTGATCCAAAAGGCGCAAAAGGGTGATATCATTTTAGTCATGAGCCAAGGCTCCTTTGGTGGTTTGGCTTTACAGCTGGCTGCCGAAATTGACAAGCGTCATGCCTAACTTTGAAAAACTGCAAGAGTCCCACCCTAAATTAGCGCAGATTTTCGCTGAAAATTGGGAGTTACCCTTAGAGGAATATGCTCCCAAACTCTTTGAGTCCAGTCCTTCTGGCGGCAGTCCCTTTGCGCTAGAACCTCTTTTTTTAAAGGCCTTTGAAGAAACCTTGGGCGAAAATGGCTATAGTTATTCTGAAATTGACACAGCAAAAGAGCAGCTTTTAAAAAAGCCCGTGCTCCAGACAAGCCACCACCTGACCCCAACCCATGGCCCCACTTTTTTTACCTTAGATCTGCAAGCTTTAAGTGGCCTCGGCCCAGGTGAACCCCTGTTGATTGGTGCCAATTCAGGTGTGGCCTTTTCCAACACAGCTTGGAGCGGCGCACTGAGCTACCAAGATGTAAGCTTGGAAGAGTTACTTGAGGCCGAAAGCCCACTTTATCGCCAAACTCTGAAGGGGCAAAGTGAGAGGGAAAGTCACGGAGAAGACCAAAAACGCATTAGCCTCATCCCCTCTAAAGTTCGAGACCAACTGGTTTTTGGTGAGACCATTCCCCAAAGCTTGGTTGATGCCTATTCTCAAATGACAGAAGACCTGCAAGCTTTACTACCCCCGCCAAAGCTAGACGAAGCCTATAGCCCCTGGGCCCTACAGACAGCAAGGTCGATTCAAAAGTCGATTTTTGGGCGGGAGTTTATTATTTTTGATATTAACCAATTGGTAGCCAACTATTTAGGGTTGATACTAACAGAGGATGCAAGTCACCCCCTTTGTGAACTGTTATTTGACTCAGAAAAAGTAAAAAGCTTTAATGGCTCGCAAGACTACCCCATTACTTTTTTAGGAAGCTACAGGGGCAAAAAATCCTCCAAGGTAGAAATTATTAATTGGGATGGCTCCAGCCTGAAAGGGCCAAAGCGGGGGCAGCAAAGCCGTAGCAAAGAAACCTTGGCTCAAGAATTAAAGACAGGCAGGCTCTGCCCTGGGGTGGCCTTGGTGTTTTTAGTCGTGCATTTTTCCGCCAAGATCAAATGCCTTGGTAGCTTTAACCAAGTGGAATATTTACAAAAAATGCAAAGCAGCTTAAAGAACTTAGCCCTAGGATTTAGCTTGCCTGAGTTTACAGGTGAGGCCCTAACAACAGGTAGATTGTTAAAGGATGGAATGGGCTACATGCCTTTGGATTTAAGCCTAAACAAAACAAAAATTACACTTACCGACTTTCAAAAAATCACCATGGGTGAATTTTGGGATTACTATTTACAAAGGCTGACAGATGAAACCCCTTAATATTTTACAACTTTTGCTGGTTGCCATTTTTTTAGGGCAAATGGCCTTCATCAGTTTTTTTCTGCCTCAAATCGCCTTTAGTGGCGACGACTTTCCAGAAGATATTAAATTTTCTTTTGTAGTGGCTGGGCTGGCAATTGGATTACTCTGGTTGATTAAAAAACTCACCCACACGCCTGAGACAATCAAAGATGATGACGAAGACTTTGAAAATAACATTGAAGATGACGAGCTTAAGAAAAGCTAACTTTTCCCTAAGTTTTCATATATCGTATAGTTATCGACAGCTTCTTGGATGTTACCCAACTTTTCGTTTACCAGTTGCAAGGTAGCATAGATCTCTCTCATGGCAGGGGATTCACGGTAGGCCTCTTCTAAATAGCCCTTTGCGACGTCATAATTTCCTCTGTGCAATTCGATCTTACCTTTTAGTAATAGGATTTGTGCATCTTCAGGGGTGTAGATTCTCGAAAGCTCAGTGTCGCAATTCTTTAGGTATAATTTTTTAAGGTTAGCTTTTTTTACTGTCATTGCCCAAGAAAACCAAGCCTTGGCGAGGTTGAGTCTGGCGGTGTAAAATGTGGCATCACGTACCAGTGATTTCTGGAAGAATCTAATAGCTTCTTTTTGGAGGCCAATCCCCAAAAGCATTACCCCTAGGTTATTGCTCAGCATGGGGTTTTTGGATTTATCTTTATTGTAAGCCCTTAGGGCAAAACGTCTGTGGCGGTATTCCGTCGCATCGGCCTTCATTTTTAAGGTGTCTAAGATAAATATAATCTCATCATAAATTTTGAGATTCGTGTAGTCGATGTGCAAGGCCTTTTTCATGTAGCCTAGCCCTAGGGTCAGGTTTGCATCTCCCCCTAGTTTTTCTAAGCAGGTTACCACTCCAAAGTAGGCTTCTAGTGACTTTGGTTTTTCCATGCTAGCCCTGTTAAAAGCGCCAGCAGCATCAACATATTCCTCTAGCTCTATTAATTTATTAGCGTCTCGAATATAGCGGTGGTACAGGTCTATACCTGTAGACTCAAAGGGGTGGAGCAAGATAGAAAATAAACTACGCTTTGGCTTTTTGTAGGTGTGAGGGACTTTTTTCAAAGTGATTTGACTGTCAACAGCCAGGAACTCATCTAACCTTTTATCTTTTCCAATTAGCTCATCTAGATGGTCTAGTAGCATCTTTGCCTCCTGTGCTCTGATAGAAGTATAACAGAAAATGAAAGTTTTGGGAGTGGAAAAATAAACCTCTTTTTTGACCTTGCCTTTCAAAGGAAAAAAATAATATCCTAAAGCAAAAAAACTTGAATAGACCCTTTATCTTATGAAAAACATTATACTTCTTCTTATCTTGGCCTTCTTCCTAACTTCTTGTGAATCTGTGATGGAATCCCCTGCCGTAGCCAAATGCAATAAAATCTGTGAAGAGTCAAAATCTTTGCAAAGGTTAGGCAAAAAAGTTGTCTATAAGCCCATTAAACTTTGTAAAAAACGCTGCGCTGCAACTGAGGGCACTTGCACCAAAGTAGGCGCAAAACAAGTGAATCCAAGAGCATGCATCTATTTCGGGATGAATGCTGGTTCTATGAAAACCAGAACCTCAGGTTCCTTGTTAAAAGTGAATCCTTAAAAAAAATCAGAGATTTAAACATAGCCGCTTACAATATAATACCCCTATGAAATACAGCCATATTTTCCTTGTTCTACTTTTACTTTTAGGTGCTTGCACCAGTGCTGAAGAAATCCGAATTGGTTCCCTCCAGCATTTTAACCGTGGCAATGACCTCCAAGAACGAGGTCATTTTAAAGAAGCCATCACCGAATACCAACTGGCAATCAATTATGATGATGAGCAGGAAGTTTTTTATTACAATAAAGGCCTCTGCTATTTTAATCTAATTTTATACTCCCAAGCAATTGATAGCTATAATCGAGCCATTGAAATCAACCCTGAATTCCCTGAGGCCTACTATAATCTTTCCCTCGCTTTAAATAAGGTAGATCGACCAGATGAGGCCTACATCGCCTATGAACGATACCAAAATTTAAATAAAAAGCATCTGGCAGCAAGAGAAAAGCTGAGGAGAAAAAAGCCAGCGCCAAAAGTTCTGGATGGCCCTGAGAAAGCTAAGATAAAAAAATGATTTTGATCCTTAACCTCGCCTTTAAATCATTGATCTTTGCCCCTTCTTAAGCTAAATTAGGCGCTTAAGCCTTTTGGGCAGAAAAAATAAATTTAGGGCAACGCCTTTATTACTTTAATAAATAGAAAATGACCGAACAAAAGAGCCTCAAGGAAATCTTAAAACCTATCCAGTCCCATCTTGATACGGTAGAAGACCTTGTAATGAAAAACCTTGAAACAGATATCCCCCTTTTAACCGAAGTGGGTCAGTATATCTTAAAGGCTGGTGGCAAACGTGTTCGCCCAGCATTGCTCTTGTTTTCTTGCGGTTGCCTAAGCCCAATCAGTCAGGATGCCTATCTGGCAGCCAACATTGTAGAATACATTCATACAGCAACTTTGCTTCATGATGATGTTGTCGACAACGCCGATTTAAGGCGGTCTAAGCAGTCTGCCCGCTCTATTTGGGGAAATGAGGCCAGTGTTTTGGTTGGCGATTACCTCTTTACCGTGTCTTTTAAAAGCCTTGCGACCTTAAAGGAAATGGACTTAGTTCATGCCTTATCTCGCTGTACAACCATGATGGCCCGAGGCGAGATCTTGCAGCTTGTTCGTGATAACGAAGATGCCAGCGAAGAAGGCTACCTAGAAATCATTCACCATAAAACAGCCAGCCTCATGGGTGTTGCTATGGAAATGGGTGCCATTATCGGTGGTGGTGATGCTTCTCAAGTTAAGGCTTTATACGATGTAGGCCACGCTGTTGGGATGGCTTTCCAATTGGTTGATGACGCTCTAGATTACCAGTTAGATAATGCTGCCCTTGGAAAAGAGCAAGGCACAGACCTGAAAGAAAGAAAAATTACCCTTCCCTTGAGTCATTTGCTACAATCAGCTAGCGAAACAGAAAAAACCCAAGTTTTAGATATCTTAGATGCTGATGAGATTACAGAAGAAAATATAGCTTTTGTAGCCCAGATGATGGAAGAAAAAGGCTCTGTAGCCTACACCCTGTCACGGGCACAAGATTATATAGACCTAGCTGAAAAGGCCTTAAAGACACTCCCTCAAAATGAGTACTCTAAAGGAATTTTTGAACTTGCAAATTTTGTAATTAGCCGAAACCGCTAAAGCCCTTAATTGCTACTAGCGATGAGCTAATGCCCTAAACAGAACCTTTAAGTTTTTCTAAAGGGTTCAAGGGGTACAAACCTAAAGCACAAAAAAAAAGATGAAGGAAACGCACTTAGCGGAAAATCCAGACCTTTTAGCTGAAGCTGTGAAGTCCCTTCACAAAACGCCTCATTTCCTAAATTTCACTACCGAAACCCTGCTAAAGTTTTGCAAAAATTCAAGGCTTGTGGAATTATCTAATGGGGAGCTTCTCATTGAACAGGGCGGTGCCTCTAGCCATATCTTTTACCTTTTGCTGCAAGGTTCCTTTGAGGTTTATTCCGATAAAAAGTATATCCTCACCATTGATCAAGTAGGTCAAACTATTGGCGAAGTTGCTGTTTTGAAACCAGATACAGCCAGAACTGCCGATGTTGTGGCCCTTGGTGACTCTAAAGTTCTTTCTTTTCATGCAGGCTTTTTAAATAAAAATGATCCTGAGTCTTTGCTCAAATCAAAGGAATTCCTCCTGCATTTTTCCCATATTTTAACGGAAAAATTAGACGCTACAACGCAGCGGGCCAAGCTCTATGAAGATGCTGTTTTGGGCCAAGAGGAAGCAGAAATCTACAAGCAGCACCTGACAACCTTAAGTGAAGACTTAAAAAAAGAACTCAGTAACAAACTGGCCTTGACCAAGCTTTATTCCCAAGTGGTTGAAAAAAATAATGATGCTATTGTTATTTGTAGCCCCCTTGGAGAAATCAAAGAGTATAATTTAGCCTTTAAAATTCTATATGGCTGTAACTCAAAAGATGACATGGAATGTCGTACCTTCACAGAGCTTTTTATCGATATTAGTGGCTCACCGGAAGACTTTTTTTCCCAAGTAAAATCAGGCTGGAACGGTGACAAGCAGGCGGCACCCAAAAAGGGTAGCAGTTTCCCCGTGCAGCTTTCGGTCTCGCCTATTTTGCCCAACGAAAGCGACCCTGATTCTTTAGTATATGCTTGCTCCATGCGAGATATTACCCTGCAAAAAGAAAATGAAAGCCACATTATCAAGGCAAACCACGAGCTAAAACAGACCTACACAGAGCTGGAAAAAACCCTCAAAGAACTAGAACAATCAAACGAAGCGAAAAATCGGTTTTTTAGCAACATTACAGGCCAGATCAAAACGCCCCTCGTGTCTCTCGTCAACAGTAGTGAACTGATGAGTAAGGAATTGAATAAAACTAAGATTACCGATTCCACAAAGTCCTTCTTGGCCCAAATCAATGAGTCTTCTGCCACCATTGAGCGCATGGTAGGCAATTTGGTGAACCTGGCAAGCATGAGCCAAGAAATTGGAAAAATTAACTTTAAGACTACGCCTTTAGAGCAGTTTGTGACCCAGACCCAAGAAAATTTAGGCTCTACTCCCAGAATAAAATGGTGTTTAAACCCAGATATGCGCAGCATCATCATTGATGAAAGCAAATTCCAAAAGGCCTTGTTGGATATCTTAGAGTTGGGTCTAGGGATGCATGGGAAAGAGGCGCCGATCCAAGTGGAATTTTACTACAGCCACAATAAATCTTTTGTAGAAATTACCATTAAGGTTGGGGAACTGGAGGCAGATTCTTGTACCTTACAAGTAGAAACTGGCTTGGATGATGGTGTCGAGCAGGCTGTCCAAGAAGCAGAGCTGCAATTGCCCCTAGCCAAGCGAATCATTGAGTTACACAAGGGCGAATTGAAGCTCCAAGTGAACGACACCAGTGGGAAGATTGAAATTCGCTTGCCCATCGACCCTTCCAGCAATAAAGATATTCAAATCAAGGTAATGGTCATTGATGCCCAACCATGGGATAGGCAACTGCTCCAAGGCATTTTAGAGAAGCTATTTCCAGCGGCGGAGATCTTCAAATTTTCCTCCCAAGTGGAGGCCCTCAACGCCTATAACACGATCAACCCACAGCTTTTAATTGTAGACCCCTTCCACCTCGAAGGCCAGTGGGACTATGAAACCTTTTTAAGCAAACTTACCCAGTCACTCAATCCAGACACAAGTACCTTGGTGATCAGCGAGCAACTGGGCGATATGGAACTGAGGCAAAAGGTCATTGAAATGGGTGTCACAGATTTTATGTTTAAGCCCTATAGTATCAAAGATGCTAGTTTTAAGATTCGCTCTATTATCGATACGAAACAACGGTTAAAGCAGTTGAGCACCAACATTGAAAAGGCTGAAAAATCGGCTGTTACAGATGCAATGACAGGTCTTTTCAACCGTGGTTATTACGATCACTTTGTAGAAAAATTAATTACTAAGGCCAAAGCCGAGGGAACAGGCTTCACCATCATCATGTCTGATGTAGATAATTTTAAGAATTATAACGATACCAATGGTCATCAACTGGGGGATGTTGTATTGATTAAAATCGCTAAGTTTTTACAGCAAAGCGTGAGAGAGCACGATATGGTTTCTCGCTATGGCGGTGAGGAATTTGTAATGGTTTTACCTGGTGCCTCTGGGGTGGTTGGTAAAAAGGTGGCAGAGTCGATTCGACAAAAGATTGATGAAGCACCCTTTCCCAAAGAAGATACCCAGCCTTTGGGGCGAGTCACCATCAGTTTTGGTGTGGCTGTGTACCCAGAACATGGGGATAACATCCAAGAATTGTTAAAGAAAGCAGACGATTGCCTTTATATAGCCAAAGAGCAAGGCCGAAACAAAGTAATAGTATACGGTGATCAATGAAGTTGTTTTTGAGTTTTTTGCAGGTCAGTATCATTGTTATATTTGGCCTCCATGGCTGCGCTAGAAAAGTTGTGCAAGAGGATGCTGCGAGCTCGCCCAATTCTTCTAAAAACATGTATTACAACCCTGAGTCGATTGCGCAAGTCTTTAGTGGGGATAATATGCCCATAAATTCCTTAAAGCTCAGTGCCAAAAATTCCCTAGCCTATTTCAATAAGATCCCACGGACCAGACGCTTTAAGTATGGCAAGGTAACCTACACTGCCGCTGAAGTTGCCCAGTCGATCAATTTATTTTTAAAATTGGTAGATGAAAACCCTGAGCAAGAGCTCTTAATTGAAGCCCTAAGCGAAAATTTCGATCTTTATGGCTCTAGTGTAAACAAAGATAATGGTGTAATGTTCACTGGCTACTATGAGCCTATATTTGAAGGCAGTTTAAAGAAAACTAAAGTTTACAAAACTCCAGCCTACTCAAAACCAGAAGACCTAATGGTCTTGAATTTAGGTCGCTTTAGGCAGAATTTAAATAAAAGAACCATTGTTTACCGCATGGAAGGGCGAAAGATTAAGCCCTATTACACCAGAAAACAAATCATGAGAAACAAGGTCTTACGAAACAAAGGCCTTGAACTAGCTTGGTTTAAAGACCCAACAGACTTATTTTTCTTGCAGGTGCAAGGTTCTGGGATCTTAGTTCTGCCCGATGGGAATCGAGTTAAGTTAAGTTATAGTGGTGCCAATGGCAGACCTTACTCTAGTATTGGGAAGCTTTTAGTAGATGAAAACCATATGCAGTTGGAAGAAATTTCCATGGGTAGCATTCGGAACTACTTAGATAGTAATCCTCGACAAAAAAATAGGATCCTGTACCACAACCAAAGCTACACCTTTTTTAATCTTCACAAGAACCCTGAAGGCCCTAGAGGCGTGATCAATGTACCCTTAACCCCACTTCGCTCTGTCGCCGTTGATGTGAGCCGCTTCCCCAAGGGGGCGTTAGCCTACATTAAAACAGATGTGCCAGCCTTTGATTCCAACTGGGTTAAGACTGCGGAAAAACCCTTTTCTGGGTTTGTTATGATCCAAGATACAGGTGGCGCTATTCGTGGGCCTGGTCGGGTCGACCTCTTTTGGGGCAACGGTGATCTTGCTGAAAATTCAGCAGGAGTCATGAGAAATCAGGGACAGCTTTATTTCTTTATTGCAAAAAAGGATGTCTTAAAGACTCTGAATTAACTTAAATTCTAGCAGGCTAGGGCTGCTCCCACTCTTCTGATAATTTTCCTTCCAGCCTGTGGCCCCACAGAAAGCTTTTTTAAGGTAGCTAGCTCTTTATGACCCAAGCCTTTGTATGAAATCCCATGTCTTAGTATAAAACCCTGCCCAAGTTGCTATGAATAGGGCTAGGCTCAGTGACTAGACTAAGTGACTAGAGTTTTTTTGAGGGGGCTTTGAACAAGGGGAGTTCCCAAAAATAGGAAGTGACCAAAAGATAGGTAAAGGCCCGCTAACTAGGGCCTGTTTGAAAGCTGGTAACTAGGGACTCTTAACAGTAATATAGAATTTTCTCGCCTGAGATTCAGTGGTTTTCCCTGTTGAATCCTTTGCCACGATGCGCCAAAAGAGGTGGTCAATTTCATTTTCATCCATCATAGAAAGAGCCAAGGTAGGCATCTCACCACGCATAGGGTTTAAGGTGAAACTAGGGGTCCACTTTTCTTCTTTAGGCATTTCAAAATAAACACTTTCATCAGTAAAGGTAGGGTCAGAGGAAATTTGCACCTTAAACTGGTTGTATTTTTTGCTGCGCCATTCAAATTTAAAAAGGCCATCTTCAGCAAAGCTGTGGTTGTTTTCAGGGGAGACCATAGCAATATCACCAAAAACCAACTGCTCGTCGCTCACCTTTTCGTTGTTGGTTTCATCAATTTCAGAAATGTGTTCCCCTTCGTCAACTTTAGCTAGGATAGAATACTTACCCGGTTGCTCACCTTCTGGAATAGTGAAGGGCAACTCAATCATCTTGGTTTCCCCAGGAGAAATGATGGGGATTTTTTCGGCAATAAAATGAATCTTTCGTCTTGGTCTTTGGCTAAAGAACCACCTTAAATTGATCTCTGCATTTTGGGCGATGTCGCCGCCGTCATTTTTAATACCAATACGAACATGGGTGGTTTCCCCACGAAGAACAGAAGTGCTTAAAAGACCTAAGCTAACAAATTTTAAGTCTGGAGGGTCAAAGACTACAGGCTCACGCTTCATCTTTTTCTTCATTCTTGTGTTGGATTCTGCTGCAATTTCCGCTTTACTCATGCGCCCTCGCCTTCGTTTTGGCGGGGTTTTTCTAATAGCTGGGTCCAAGGCGTAGAAATATTTGCTCTGTGATTTCGCTGCCGTAACCAAGGGTTTACCGCTTACTGTATAGAGTCTAGCGCCTAAGGAGTAGTCGCCAAATCCTTTGGCGTCAATGGGGTAAGGGATGATAACCGAGGTGTCGGTTTGGGCCTTGGCTAAAAATCGTTTGTTGGCAAAGGTGACGATGTTTCTGTTCGGTAAGGTGACGACCAGTTTACAGATTAAGCTTCTGTCACTCTTACTACTGTTACGCACCAAGACCTCAACCAATTGGGTCTCTTTAATTTTGAGTAGGTCTGTGGCAATAATGATCTTTTCAATAGAAAAGGTTTCAGCCTTTAGAGGCTGAGCCACAACAAGAAAAAGCCCTAAAAGTATCCCAATAAGCTTCTTCATTATTCCTCTTCAGTCGTTGCTGCTTGTTCCTCGTCAAGCTCTCTTGTAATTGCATCATTTCGATACATAAAAATCAATCCCACATCAGAGCCTGTTATTAAATCTTTATCCCCATCGGCGTCCAAATCAAAACCCACTGGGGTAGAGCCTTTAGGGAAGTGCATTTTTCCACCATAGTCTTCTAATAGTTCCCACTTGCCTGAATAATTATCTTGGGTATTCCGCAAGAAATAAACAGGGCCAGCATCGGAACCGAGAAGCAACTCAGGTTTACCACTATTATTTAAGTCTGAAAAGGCGGGGGTTGAACCAATTCCAATATCCACCAGTTGGTAGTCTCTACGGATAATAACAAAGCGGTCGGAATCGTTTTTTACATAGATCAGTTTCCCCCAAAGGTTACCAATCAAGAGGTCTAAAACACTGTCGCCATTTAGGTCTAGCACCGCAGGCTTTGCGTTTTCACCGATCCAGAGGTTCCTGAAAAAAGCCTTATCTAAAACAAATCTTGGTTCTTCATTGGTTCCCTGATTTTGGTAATAGCTCAGCTGGCCTGAATAGGCACCGAGAATCAAATCAAGGTCGCCATCTTGGTCTAAGTCGGTCAAGAGGGGCGATGTGTTTCTTAAGTGTTTGGTTTTTAAATAGTCGTCACTTCGTTCGGTAAATTCCCATTCTTGGTCGTTTCCTACATTTTCAAAATAGAAAACATTGCCTGTTCTCGTCCCTACGAGCATATCTAAATCGCCATCTAAATCAAGATCACCAAAGGTTGGGGTAGATCTTCTGATGCGATCATTCCTGATCAAGGGGATGGAAACACGAACCCATTTCGGGTCAACAACTTGAATCTCTTCTTGAATCTGACCAATGGCCATGGATTCTTCTGTGATTTCTAATTCTTCTTCTTCGTCTTGCTCCACATCTTCTGAAATATCCAATTCAATGGGGCCTTCGACATTTTCTACAACCAAACTACCGGATTTAGAGTCAATGGAGTTATCCACAATGACTTGCAAGGCTTCATCTTCTTTTTCCACACCCATATTTAAGTAGAGTAGGAAATCGCCTTCATCGTTTCCAATGAGTAAGTCTGGGTCACCATCCCCGTTAAAATCGTCAAATATGGGGTGGGCTAGGGAGTCGACTTCAAAGGTCATTAAGGATTTGTCATCCACTTCCCAGTTGAGGTTGTCTTTTGTTTCTGCACTGGGGCTCATGTGCAACATGAGTTTGCCATCAAGACCACCTAATACAAGGTCTAAAAATTGGTCTTGGTTCCAGTCAAAAAAGGCTGGCACTGAATTTCGTTCCACCTTAGCAGAGGCAAAACGTGTAGATTCTAGTGCGAAAATAGGCGCTTTTTTTGTGCCCTTATTTTTATAGAGGATCACTCGGCCAGTAAAGTTCCCAACAAAGAGATCTAAATCGCCATCTTTATCATAATCGTGTAGTCGAGGCACAGCGTTGGAGCCAACATCAATTTGGAAGTAGGTTTTATCTTGCAGTTTCCATTCGGGTTTTTGTGGGGTGCCTATGTTTTCAACAAAGGCCACCTGGCCCGATCGTTCGCCTATGAGGAGGTCTAAGTCGCCATCGCCATCTAAATCTCCCAAAGTCGGTGCGGAATTCTTCATTCCTGTCATGTAGATTAAATCTTCTGTCTTTAAGATCCAATCAGGGGCTTTGGTTTTGGAGATGTTCTCAAAGTAGTTTAGGTTTCCAGTGGTTTCCCCAACGATGAGGTCTAAGTCTTTATCGCCATCAAGGTCGCCTGTAGCAATGGAGCCTCTGGTGCCTGTGATAACTAATTTATTGAAATTAAACAGGTTTGTGGTTATGTTCCAGAGGACGTGAGCGCCAGCTTGAGTTCTGTTTTCATACAGAGAAGCTGTGGGATTGGCACTGCCAATCACCATATCATCATCATGGTCGCCATCGAGGTCCATAAAAACGGGGGCTGACTCACCACCGATATCAATTCTTTGGAATCTCTCTTCGCTGAGCTTCCAGTCGGGGAAAAATCTGTCTCCCTCGTTTGTAAATAGAGTTAAGGTTCCATTTTTTGACCCTACAACAAGGTCTAAATCTTGGTCGCCATCCCAATCAACAAGGCCTGGGGCTGCGTGGGTTTCAAGACCAAAGGTTACAACATTGACAGGCTTACTGGATTTAAAATCAGGCTTTTTTCGGGTTCCATTATTGGTGTAGAGCCAAACTTTTCCGTCTACGGAACCAACTAAAAGATCAAATTTTCTCGAAAGGTTAACATCGAAAAAGATAGGCACTAGGTTTTTGCCGATGGTGATGTTTTGAAATTTGGCGGAAACTAATTTGAAAACAGGAATAAGATTGTTGCCACGATTTTCAAAGTGCCAGATTCTTCCTTCGGCAGTTCCAATGAAAAGGTCATAGTCACCGTCGAAATCAATATCCACTAAAAAAGGGGCACTCCTTTCGCCAATATCAATTTTATTCCAAACTTGTACCTTTCGGCCTTTTTTCTTCAGTTCGAAAATGGCTTTATATTGTTGGGTGATCAAAACAAATTCAGGCTTAATATCTGAGCCCTTGTTTTCAAAGTAGGCAATTTCGCCATTCTTTTGACCCATAAAAACGTCTTGGTCTCCGTCGCCATCAATATCGGCAAAAGCCAATTTGGAATTGGGCATTTGTCGGGCAAAAAGTAAACTTTGCTTGCCTGCTTGCTGCCCATAATACTGTTGCTGCCACTTATACTTCACTGTTTTAGCGAAGGCATTGGGCGCAAAAGTAACCAGTAATAGGCATGCAAAAGCGGTAAAAAGACTGATTTTATTAACCTTCATTCCTTCAATCAACTATTTTGGAAAGGGGTTTAGAGTGTATTTATTTGTATCAAGCGTGAGCCTGCTTCTAGCAATATATGCAAAAAGTGGTTCTTTCTTGAAAAAAGGCCAAATTTTTATGTCTGAAAATCTGAAAAAGACCTTTTAACTTTTAAAAAAGATTTTGCCGCAAATAGCTAAAAAAAACAAAGGAAAGAATTTCCAAGTCGGATTTTGCTTTTTCACAGGTGCAGCAATTGGCAATTTCGTGATATTTGTGTGCCTTTTTTTGCTACTAATTGCACGAAATGCATGAAAATGACTCTTATGCGTTAGTTTGCTCTGGTTTTTTTTCTTCTTCTAAGGGGTCGGTTTTGTCATCAATTCGCAGCCCTTCGGTTTGGTTAATGAAGCCGTCAAGCCTATCCATTAGCTCTCCTGCAAGGTTTGAGTATTTTCTGTCTTCTGTCGTATCCAGCAAAGCAACCCGTTCTAAGACTTTCATGGTCGAAGAAAGCATTTTTGCTTGGTCTTTTTTTGGATAGAGATTTACAGAAAATTCTGTGATCAAACCAAGATTCATAAATGGGTCAAACTCACTGTAATGTTTGATAGTTCTTCGCTTTACAAGTTTGATAGTATTCAAATTGATGCTATAAATTCGTTTTCCCAGCTTCTTCATGGGCTCAATTTCCCGCATTGCCATTGCGATTTTAAAATCAAAAAATAACTTTGAAGAAACGATAGCTGACTTCTTTAATCGGATCGTGAGTTTACTGCCGCCAATTTGCCCTAATAGGTTGATAACTAAGGGTTCTAGAATCGGAATTTTGGTTAGATTGTTCAAGATTCCTGTAACATAGTCAATCAAGGTATCTGCCTGCAATTCCCCTATCTTTTTGTTCGGCATGCCCCCATTTATATAGTCCATAGCCTTTTTTATGGAGATAAAATCGAAGTGAGTTCCCGCCATACTCGATTTTTTAAACTTATCCCCTAAATAGGCGAGTAAATCATTGGAACTTTTCTTTTTTTCTAAAAGTAGATCCGTAATAGCCATTGCATAAATTAAATTCATCCGCAAATTACCATAGCTCATATCATTTTTAACATCATCGTAAGCCCTTTTCTGCACTCGCTGTAGCTTTTCTAAGAAGGTAAAGTAGATGTCAAAAAAGTTCCTGAGATTATAAAGAGTTATGCCATCACTCACTAAAGCCGTAGCCGCATCATGGACGGCCAATTTTAGACCCTCAACCACTTGGCCCAGATTCCCTTTGGTGTGTTGGAGCATCTTGTTTGTGCAGACCCCAGAAAGCATGTACAGCTCCCGTTTACGGGGGTAACTTTTTAGTAATTTTTGGACTTCCATACGCACAGAACCAGGGGTTTTGCTGGCTTCGTCACGCAAAGTGGCAAGCTTATTTTCTGATATTTCCCCACGGACACCCATCCTTTTCTTTTTGGACTTGTCCATAAAAATGCTGGTAACCTTCCAAAAAGTATCCAAACGAGGGATAGGGATGATGGAGACTTCAATGAGTTTTTGTTCCACCTCAATGCTTCTGAGCGGTGATTGGCCAACAATGTAGTTTTTATTGATTCCCGTTCTGCCTTTTTGTTGGGACAGTGCTTCTTGGTCATCACGCAACTTCATATGTTTATTCTTTTGCTTTTCTTGGAATCGCTGGATGATGCCTGGCTTTTTAGCCTTTGCTTTAGAAACTTTACTTGGAGGGGATGCCATTGTTTTCTTTAATAAAATTAAGTCAGTTTTATTATTTTACCCTGAGATACTGCCTAAGTCTAGTTCTATTAATCGACCAGACTACAAGGCTAAACTCGACTTTTGGAAAGCAGGAAAGGGGGACTAAGTAGCTTTACGCATAAAAACAAAATCGATCCCGCCGAGGGTTTCCCTCTTGAATATTTGGTAACCTAGTTTTTGATGGAGAGTTATGTTTTTTCGCTTTTGTCACCTGTGAAGAGCTCAAAGGCGTTGGTTTCAGGATAGGCAGATAAAATTTTTGATTCGATCCTTTCCATAAGTAGCCTGCCGAACCCTTTGTTTTGGAGATCAGGGTGAACCATTAAACGGCTGACTTGGCAGGCCTCATCTTTAAAGAACCCACGAACAGAGGCAATGATACTGGATTCTTGCGTAATTTTTAAAATTTTGCCCAGGGAATATTCGGCTTGGGTTGAGTTTATGTCTTGAGTTAGGGGGGGTAATGCTATAGTCGTTATATAGCTCTGCTTCAGATTGAAAGCAGATTTTTTGTAAAGCTAAAATTTTGGGTAAATCTGCCTCAATTGCAGATTCAACAGTAAAAGTCATAGTACCCATAGATTCAGTATATTTCAAAAGCTTCCAGCTGCTCTCAGGCGCAGAGAAGGTTTGTTAGTTCCTTTCCTTGACTTAGCTATACACTAAAACTCTGAACTGTAAAAGCTTTGGACAAAAAAAAGGGGCTAAAAGCCCCTTTTTTAATATTAACACTGTACTGAACTATCAGCCTATAAACCTGCTAGCAGGCGAAGAGGCCTGAATAGTTTAGTCTTTTTCAGCTAACTTTTCTTTTCTATCTTCAATAACTTGCTCTTGTATATTTTTTGGACAAGCACTGTAAGCTTCAAATTCCATTGAGAAAGTTGCCTTTCCTTGGGTAGCTGATCTTAATGAAGTAGAGTAGCCAAACATTTCTGAAAGAGGCACAGAAGCGTTAACAACTGTTGCATCATCACGTACTTCCGTACCAGCGATAAGGCCACGACGACTAGAAAGATCACCAATCACGCCACCTTGGAACTCCGAAGGAGTTTCAACTTCAACTTTCATCATAGGCTCTAAAATTTGAGCACCTGCGGCACGTACAGCCTGCTTCATAGCTTGACGAGAACAAAGTCTAAAGGCCATATCACTTGAATCCACATCGTGATACTTACCATCATCCAAGTTAACCTTAACACCAACCATTGGGAAGCCACCAAGTGGACCTTCAACCATGATGTCGTTAAAGCCAGCTTGACAGGCATTGATAAATTCAGAAGGAATGTTACCACCCCTAACGTTGTTTTTAAATTCAAACTCTTCTGAGTCTGCATTTTCGTATGCTAAAGGCTCAATAGAACCAATCACACAAGCGTACTGACCAGAACCACCAGTTTGTTTCTTGTGGGTGTAATCAAATGGAGCTTTTGTAGTAATGGCTTCACGGTAGTTCACCTGAGGTGCGCCTACTTCTAGAGGTACATCGTATTCACGTTGCATTCTCTCGATGTAAATCTCAAGGTGTAATTCACCCATTCCAGAGATAATGGTCTCAGCACTTTCCTCATCTGTTCTTACGTGGAAGGTAGGGTCTTCTTTCATAAAGCGAGATAACGCTTTAGACATCTTGGTAGAGCCTGCGGCATCAGTACACTTAATAGCTAAGCTGATCACAGGAGCGGCAACAAACATTCGCTCTAAACTAACTGTAATGCTTTCATCACAGAAAGTATCGCCAGAGGCGCAATCAACACCAATTAGGGCAATGATGTCTCCAGCAAAGGCTTCGTCAATATTTTCTCGGTCGTTTGAATGCATCCGCACGATACGGCCAACACGTATTTTTTTACCTGTTCTAGTATTGAAGATAGAAGAGCCTTTCTTAAGAGTACCTTGGTAGATTCTAGTGTAAGTCAACTGACCAAACTGCTCATCAGTGATCTTAAAGGCCATACAAACAAGAGGCAACTTTGGATCAGGTAAGATGGTAACTGGATTTTCATCAACGTCTGTTGCAATAGAAGGTACAGCAGAAATTGGAGAAGGTAAGAAGCGACAAACAGCATCAAGTAGAGGTTGAACAACCTTATTTTTAAAAGCGGAACCCATGTAAACAGGAACCAATTCTAAAGAGTTAACACCCTTTAAAATAGCAGCATTGATCAGGTCTTCTGAAATTTCCTTTTCTTCCATTAAATCTTCCATTAGTTGATCATCAAACATGGAAATAACATCTAGCATCTCTGCTCTCATTTCAGCTGCTTTTTCTTTTAGATCATCTGGAATTTCTTTAACAATAACATCATCGCCTTTCTCGCCTTCAGTATAGATGGCTGTCATGGATACAAGATCAACAATACCAATAAAGTTGTCTTCTGAGCCGATTGGCATCTGGACAGCGACAGCGTTAAGGCCAAGTTTTTCTTTTAAATCAGCGATTCCCTTAAATGGATCAGCACCCATTCTATCCATTTTGTTAATGAAACAAAGCCTTGGTACCTTATAGCGCTTCATCTGGCGATCGACAGTAATCGACTGCGACTGAACACCTGCAACAGCGCAAAGAATGATAATAGCGCCATCAAGAACACGTAAAGAGCGTTCTACTTCTACGGTAAAGTCTACGTGTCCAGGAGTATCAATGATATTGATCTTTTTATCATCCCAGTAAACAGTAGTGGCCGCAGAGGTAATGGTAATCCCTTTTTCCTTTTCCAATTCCATGTGGTCCATGGTTGCGCCAGAGCCGCCACCGCGTACTTCTTCAATTTTATGGATTTTACCAGCGTAATAAAGGATGCGCTCAGTTAAAGTTGTCTTGCCGCTATCGATGTGAGCAGAAATCCCGATATTTCGTGTGTTTAGTATCTCGTTCATTTAATAAAAATTGTAAATGGTGGAATTTGTTGGCCCAACATATTTTGGGCGTGCAGAAGTTAATAAAAAATTCTATGCGAGATATACCTATTTGTCTATCCCAAATTTACTATATAGAGATATTTTACTGCTAATCTGTGAATTTGATAGCAGAAACATGGCCCAGTTTGTTTAAAGCTACCATTTTTTCCTGAAAGAGTTCAAAGCCTTGGATGTAGGGAGTCGTTAATTCATAGTGTAGGTTGGCAAGATAGTCTTCACAGGATTTGGCATCGGGGAAAACCCCTTTGTAGTGTTTTTGGGCCATTTTTTCGATCTCAACACCGACCAAACCTTTGGATTCGACTAAAGCTTTATGAATTTCCTTTACTTCCTCAGGGTTTTTTTCCCAAACTTCACGCCTAACGGCCCAAAGAGCAAAAACAAAGGGCAGGCCTATTTTTTGGTACCATAATTCTCCAAGGTCATAAACATAAGCATCTTTTTTCTCGTAATATCTCTGGATGGCTTCGTCAGCGATGAGTAATGTGGCTTTAGTTTTAGTAGTTTGTCCCTTAACATATTCTACATTAAGATCTTGCAGTAAAAACTGCACCAAATGGACAGAAGTCAAAGAGAAAGCAGTTAGTTCTATTTTCTGACCCTGTAGTTCTTCCAGTTTAACCTTAGAAAATAGGTAGATGGATTTTACTGGCCCAGATGCACTAACGCTCAAATTAGGGAGAATATAATATTTATCAGGGTTTTTTGCGTATTCAAAACTACTGATCACACTTAAATCAAGAGTGCCTTGATTGAGTTTATCATTTAACTCTGTTACTCTACCCTTTATTAATTGTGCGGGAACATGAACCTTCCCTTCTAGTATGGCCCAGTAGACAGGCAACACATTTAGAACATCAATTACACCTAACTTTAACATATATAACCCCTAAAAGCAGAAATAAGATATGCCACGCTTTTCCAACAAGATCAAATTGGGCCTGCTCCTTACAGGTAATGAAGTTGTCAGCGGTGATATTCTTGACTCCAATTCAGTATTTATTGCTAAAGAATTCCATGCTGTAGGCTTAAACACTGCTATCAAAACTGCCATTGGCGATGATTTAGAAATAATTGCAGCTACTTTATTGTCTATGTCCGAGGGCTTGGATATCTTAATTGTAAACGGTGGGTTAGGCTCTACCGTTGACGACATGAGCGCCGAAGCGGCGGCTCTTGCCACAGGCAGTAAACTAATAGAACACCCTGATGCCATTGCTCATATCGAAAAAAAGACTATGATTAAGCAAGGCACTGCCAACAGCTTACAATTTAAACAGGCTTTAATTCCAGAAGGTGCGGCTTTAGTAAATAACCCAAAGGGTACAGCGATGGGTTTTAGTCTAACCCTTAATGGATGTAGGTGCTATTTTACTCCTGGGGTTCCCCAGGAACTAAAGGCAATGATCAAAGAGGAGATCACTGAAGATGTGCTTAAGGCCTTCGATTTAAGGCGTCCCCTAGAAATTCTGCGGTTTAATGTGTTAGGCCTTGGGGAAAGTCGAATTCAACATATGATTCACCAAAATATTCCTAAAGCTGCTACAGACAAACTCCTTCTTGGTTTTCGGGCTGATAACGCCAATACAGAAGTGAAACTCAGTTTATTCGACCCAGGAGATCAGAAACTATTAGAGGATACAGCGAGCGAGGTGAAGGCTTTATTCCCTGACTATGTTTTTTCCTCAGGTTCTAGTCTGGCGGAAACCGTCAATGATACTTTAAGAGGAAGGAAATCACGGTTGAGTTTAGCTGAGTCTTGCACTGGTGGCTTGATAGGCAGCTTAATCACAGGTGTTGCAGGCTCTTCAGATGTCTTTGACGCAGGCTTTATTACCTATTCATATGCAAGTAAAACTAAAGTGCTAGGCGTAGATGCAGATTTACTTGCCGACAAGGGGGCTGTTTGTGACGAAGTGGTCGTAATAATGGCAGAAGGTGCCCTCAAACAGACAGGTTGTGAGTTTGCTCTAGCTGTCTCTGGAATTGCAGGGCCTAGTGGCGGTACGCCTGATAAACCCGTAGGCACTGTTCATATTGCATGGGGGGCCCATGGAGATATTCACACTAGAAAACTTTGGATTCAAAGGGAGCGAACGCAATTTCAGCAATATACCGCCTATGCTGCTTTAGACTTACTACGTAGGTATTTGGAAGGTCACCCTACAAATGTACCCTACTATTTCGATGGACTGACAAAGCACCTCTTGCCAATGGGATAAAGATTTTTTACTTTTTCTCTTGACGATTTTACCGTCCCAAGTCAATAATGCTTGATTACTTAAAACCACAGGTACTAAATAAGAATGGAAATTAAAGTTAGCAACAACCAAGTTGAGAGATCAATGAGAGAACTTAAAAGACTCTTGATCCGTGAAGGTTTATTTAAAGAATTAAAGAAACGCCGTTACTATGCAAAGCCAAGCGTAAAGAACAAATTGAAGCGTGAAGAGGCTGAAAAGACTCGACACAAGGATAGAAAAAGAGCAGCTGCAAGAGCTAGAAACTTTTTATAAGTCTCTAAGCTTCGGCTATTTTTTTCTTAGCGAAAGCTAATCAGACTAAAACCCCAAGCGGCTTATATGAAATATATAAACGTTGTTTGGGGTTTTCTGCGTTTATTTCAAAAATTGTTATTAGGCTTTATGAAATTAAGTTTGATTTTTCTTCACTAATTCTGCTGCATGAGCCAGTTCTTCAGGGCTAAAATCCTGTTCCACTAATTCCAAGCCAAAAGACTCGCTGAAGGCCATTTTTAAAGGATCAAACAACTCTTCAACTTCAATTTTTCGGCTTAAGGCTTCACTTAAACTTATATATCTGTTGCCATCGTCGTCTGGCCAAATCTTACCCCAAAGCTTTCTGTTTATATTAACGGGTATAGAGCCATGTTGTAAAAGTCTGCCTCGGCTGCGTTTTTGGGCTGAACCAATGAGTTTTTTACCTTCAACCATTATTTCATGTGCTGAAGGTTCCAAAAAACAATGACTACTCGTAGGTTTGAACTTTTTTGGTTTTTCCGAGGAGTTTATTCCTGCGAGTTCCACCTTTGCACCTAATGAAATTAAAGCTGTCCGCAAAGGTATTGCGATCATTTTATAGCTTTCGATCACTCCCCTTGGAAAGGGAGGGGTGCTGCCTACTACAGAGTAAGTCAGTTCTTGGTCATGCAGAACAGTCTGGCCTCCAGTTGCCCGTCTAACTATAGCCAACCCCTTTTTTTGTGCTAAATCTAAGTCCAAATCATCAATCACCTTTTGGGATTTCCCTAGGCTTAAAGTAGGTTGTGACCAGCCATAAAATCGTAAGACAAAGTCACTCCCATCTAGTAATAATTGGTCTAATGCCATGTTTAAAAGGGGGTCGTATCGATTGTAAGGGATAAAACGGATTTTGCCTTGCATGGTCAGTTGGGCTGGAATTATTATCTATTAAGAGTTAAAGTAAAGATAGAATCTCGCAAATCTTTTAAATCTTCAAGGCAAATGACCACTTCAACGAGAAAACCAGCAAGAAACCAGCAGAGGAAACCAGAGTGGCTCAAGGTAAAGTTACCTAAAGGGCAAAGCTGGCAAAAAATTGGAGGTCTTACCACACAATTAGGGCTGGAAACTGTGTGCAAAGAGGCCAAATGTCCCAATCTTGGCGAATGTTGGGATTCAGGCACAGCAACTTTTATGCTTTTAGGTCAAGAATGCACACGTGCATGTCGTTTTTGTTCTGTTGTGACCTTGGCGAAGCCTCCTCTCCCTGACCCTGATGAGCCGCAGAAATTGGCTGATTCTGTGGGCCAATTAAAATTAAAATATGCTGTGCTCACAACAGTTGACCGTGATGACTTACCTGACCAAGGGGCGAATCATATTGCAAAATGCATCAAGGAGCTCCACCAATCCCAACCAAACTTGCTCATTGAATTATTAATGCCTGATTTCCAAGGGGAAAATGCCCTAATAGAAAAAATGGTAGATTTGCCTCTTAAGGTGTTAGGGCATAATTTGGAATGTGTGGAATCGCTGACCTGTAAGGTAAGAGACCCTCGAGCCAGCTATGAACAGTCCTTAAAGGTTTTGCGACTGATCAAACAAGTCAATCCAAATCGACTTACCAAATCCAGTTTGATGCTGGGTCTTGGTGAGACTAAAGAAGAAGTGGTAGAGGCCATGAGGGATCTTAGATCTGTGGGGGTAGACTATTTGACCTTAGGGCAATATTTACAACCCACTAAGACCAAACTACCAGTGGAACGCTACGTAACTCCTGAAGAGTTTACAGAATATCAGATCTTAGGTGAGACAATGGGCTTCACTTACGTGGCCTCGGGACCTCTTGTTCGAAGTAGTTATAAGGCTTTTGAATATTACATGATTGGCCAAGACTAGTGTTTTTTAGAATGCTTAAAAGTAAAAGGCGAAGGGTAGAGTGAGTTTATGATTAAAAAGGTCTCAAAAAAATTAGAACAAATCATCCCCCTTCCTGCCTGGTGCATGTCTTGTGAGTCCTTTATCCCCCACGCCGCCACTCCTTACCTCTGTGAGCCTTGCACTAAAAAATTGCCCAAGTGGCATGAAGGAATATGTCTTTCCTGTGGGCATGTACACCAAATGGGCGATTGTGAAGAAGATTGGGCGTTCGCTTTAAATAGTTTTACCTCGGTTTTTGGTTACCTAGATCCAGTAAAGTCTTGGCTTGCTAAATTTAAATATGGAGGGAATCTAAATGCTGGTCGCTTGCTGAGAGACCTGCTCAAAGAGTATTTAAGGCTTCATCCCAAATTGATAGAAGAAGCGGACCTGATTATCCCTGTACCCTCGCATCCTAAAAAGCTCACTAATCGAGGCTTCAATGTACCTAGTTTTTTGCTTGATTTCAAGGGGTTGGAGGTTAATATGACAGCTGTGAAAAAAACTAAAATAACCCAGACTCAGGCAAGTTTACATCAAAAAGAAAGAGTAGCAAATCTCTATCAAGCCTTTACAGCGAGCACCCAAGAAGTTGCAGGTAAAAGGGTTTTGGTTTTTGATGACGTTTGTACAACAGGCAGAACTTTAGAGGAAATGGCCATTACTTTAAAAAGAGCAGGTGCAATCCATGTGGATGCATTTGTGCTGGCAAGAGTTGTTACAGGGGGGTGAGCAGGGTTTTAAGGATACTTTTTCTGATTCATTTCTTACAAAAAACCAATTTACGTAAATCAATAAGACAGTTTGATCAGGAATAGACAGGGTTTAGTTTGGGACTCAGGTGTTACTTTTCGTCCCTATTTAGATATGCTTTAAAATTCTCAATTCGTTCTAAGGAAAAAATGTTTGATCTTGATCTTTGCCTTCGTGTATTTGCTTTTTCTCAATTAATTCTAATCGCTACTCAGGCTCTGTTTCTTTCGGCTAAAAATGTGAATTTTGCACTCGCCTCAGCCTACTCTTTATCAGTATCTGCCTATTTGACCATTTCTCCTCTATGGTATTTTGATAACCGAGGTTGGCTAATATGGACATGCTCTTTATTTAGTTCCTTGGCCCCTTTGATTTTATTTGCCCTCGGCAACCGTGTCTTTGAAAGCCTCTTGGAACCGTGGCAGGAGAAAGCACTTGGAGGGGCTTACTTGGTTGTAAGTCTTGCAGCTCACTTGGAAGCATTTCCCCCAGTCATAAATACAACTATTGGATTCAGATTAATGTGGGTCGCAGGGGCTGTTTTAATTGGAATAGCTTTACTAAATATCATAAAGGGTTGGAGTACTGATCTTGTGGAATCAAGAAGGAGACTACGCTTGTTTTGTGGGTCTGTTCTAGTTATTTGTGCTTTTAGTTGGTATCTTCTAGCATTTTTAGAAGTAAGCCCAGATTGGGGCATGGGTTCTTTGGGGTCGGTTTTTGAAATGACCATTGTCGCTTTGGGCGCCTTTTTGTTTAATCTAACAGACTGGAGAGGGAAAAATTCAATTTTAATGCCTATTATTGCAAAAGATAACTCTATACTTTTAAAGGGAAAAGTAGTTGAGTTGATCACGCTCATGGAAGAGGAAAAAATTTACGAAGAGCCAAGCTTGACCTTAAAAGAACTGGCAAAGCGGATCTATATATCTGAAGCAAAATTAAGGCAAATCATTCACAAACAAGTTGGAGCTATAAACTTTAACGATTTTGTAAATAGTTATCGAGTCAAAGAGGCAGCTTCTAGGTTACTAAAAAATGATACGAAAATTTTAGACTTAGCCTATGAGGTTGGATTTTCTTCCTTAGCCCCATTTAACAAGGCTTTTAAGAAAGAATACGCTTTAACTCCAACCCAGTATCGCAAGCAAGCAGAAAAGGGGTAAGGGTATTATTTATCATACCGCCGCATACGGACATTTAAAATTAAACCTATACCGATCATGTGGGAAAGCATGGCTGAGCCGCCGTAGCTCATAAAGGGTAGGGGCATGCCAACAATAGGCAGTAAACCTAGCACCATGCCAATATTGATTAATATCTGAGCAGCAAAGATGGTGGTGACGGAGAGAGTCAAAATTGTACCTGAGCGGTCTTTTGTTTTTCCAATGTTTTTTAAACACCAGAAGATAAAAAAGCCGTAGAGGCAGACTAAACTGGCTCCCCCCACAAAACCCCATTCTTCTGTAAAAACTGAGAAGATAAAATCTGTGTGCCGGGCAGGCAAAAAGTTAAGCTGCGCTTGGGTTCCCTCGAGGTATCCCTTGCCCCACATTCCACCACTACCAACTGCAATTTTAGACTGTATAATATGGTAGCCTTTTCCAAGAGGGTCGCTTTCTGGGTTAATTAGAGTTAAAATTCGGGCTTTTTGGTAGGGTTTGAGGACGAAAAACCAAGCCAAGGGCGCAGATAAAACTCCCATAATAGCTAAAGTGATTATAACTCGAAACCTAAGACCTGCGAGAAAAATCACAGGTACAAAAATAATCAATAATATACCTGCTGTGCCCAAATCAGGTTGTTTTAAAATCAATACAAACGGGACTAGTGCTAAGATAGCAGGCCAAAACATTTCCTTAAGACCAAGATCACCAATGCGGCGGGATTCACGAAAATAACCAGCTAGAGCTAGGCAAAGACTAAATTTGACAAATTCTGAAGGTTGTACAAAAAATGGCCCCAGTTTTATCCAGCGGCTTACTTTAGAAGCGGATGAACCTGTCCCATATACAAGTACCAAGACTAGCAGTAGAATCATTAAAAAATGAAACCAAAATGAATAGGTGAGCATAATTTTATAGTCAATGGCCATGGTTATGGCCATCACAACTAATCCAGCAAAAAACCAGAGGATCTGTCTTTGGAAATAAGTTGTTCCCGTACCATAAGAAAGACTGGCTGAGTAGATAGCAGCAAAACCTACCATCGAGATAGCTATAACCGTGAAGATCAGAACCCAATCGATGTGTTCAATGTGCCGAGGGTTAATTAGCATAGCGCTCTACAATTCTTTCAATTACACCTGTTGTTGCTTTTCCTTCAACGAGAGGTAAATTAAAAACTTTCCCTCCTCTGCCCTCAACGACTTCACGTCCAACGATTGTGTTAATATCCCAATCACCACCTTTTACTAATAAATCAGGTTGCAGTATAGTAATTAGCTCTAAAGGGGTATCTTCTTCAAATGAAGTTATATAGTCTACGAAGTATAAAGATGCCAAAATTTTCATTCGTTCATCTAATGAATTAATGGGTCTCTTGGGGCCTTTGAGTCTAGCGATAGAGGCATCACTATTAACCCCTATCACTAAAATATCGCCTGCCTGTCTAGCTTCATAGAGGTATGTAATATGGCCCTCATGTAAGATGTCAAAGCAACCATTGGTAAAAACTACCTTTTGTCCCTTTTCTTGGGATTGGGCAAGGCGGTCACGTAATTTTTGAGGGTGGAAAATTTTTTCAATTGGTTTAATCATTGATATCTTATATCTTAGTTATGGTGACGATTTAAAAACTAATTTGGCTAGATTTTAGTAGGTCTTTCAAGTAGTTTATTTTTTAAGAAAACATATGTAAATGTTAAACTTTCAACAAGGTCATTTAAAATAGCCTCATGACTCAGCCGCTTAAAGATTACACTTATAACCAGCCTGCTGAAAGCTTTATTGAGAGCCTTAATGCTCTGGAGTTAAAGGATATTGAGCAAAAACTTGTCAGAGAAGCCGCAACTAACTCTGATAGCCACGAAACTATACTGGCTGGGTTCCATTTTTTAGTAAAAAAACTAATTTCTTTAAGAGAAGACGAAGACACCAACTCCAAAAGCCCACTAGAAGGTGATCTTATTGACCGCATAATGGAGTTGATGAAAGAGCATAACCAGTTTTTTGGCTACGAGACTGGAAATGACTTCTTTCAGATTGTTGATGAAGCATCCCCACCGTTATTTATCCATAACGGTGATATTCTGCCTGCATTGGTCAAGTATTTTCCTCCAAAAAGGCCAGGCGAGTCAGATGAAGTGAAACTTCCTCCTGTATTTGGGCCTGAAGTAATTATCATTTTAACAGATATCACCAACCGCTCGGCTACAGCGTTTAAAGATATAAGGTTCATCATTCCTGTGATGCAACGGGCGCATCGAGTTCGTGAGCGCTACCAAAAAGGCGATGCTTCTATTACTCCAAATGATGTAAAACAAGCCAAAGAGGACTTTGATAAGCACAGAAACGATTACCAAAAGCTTTCCAAGATAATTACACAAGGCATGCCAACGATTCACAAAGCTATTGCTGCCTTTCCAAAATCTTTAATTGTTCATAGTACCTACAACAGATACTTAGCTCAGCTCCTGGTTAGTCAAGAAGTCAAAAACACTGTGGAATCTTATGTTTTTAGAATGGCAGATGGCGAATTTGATGTAAATGAGCCTGATTTTACTTTGACAGAAGATGAAAAACTTAGAGAAATAACAATACAAAAAAAGACAGAGGACTTTAGGGAATTACTCCAGAAGGATACTGACCGTTTAGAAGCAAGATACAGAAAAAGAAAATTGATGCTCATGTTGCAAAAAGGGATACCCAAATATAAAATATTAGGGGAATTGGTAAAGGTTGCTGAAACAGACCCTGATGATATTAAAACCCATATCTTAGCTGCAAGACTTATTGCTGAACACTCACAAGCTATGACCAACTCAGCAAAGAGGGTGCATTTCCGTGAAGAGGCTTTAAACCACTGTAAAATAGCCTTTGCACGCATTGATGCTTACTTAGATCTGCAAGGCATTGACGATCTTAGAAAAAGAGACATGGTTCGGGTGGGTTTTGTGAAAACAATTTCTTCTATTCGAAATCCATTAATAAGAAGAACCTAAATTTAAAATCGAGCAAATGAAATCGTTCCGCAAAGAGCTTTGGTTCACAACCCCAAATCGCCTAGATTTTGTAAATATCACCAGTGATGTAGAAGATTGTTTGGCTGAGAGTACTATTCAAGAGGGCCTTTGTTTAGTTAACGCCATGCATATCACGGCCTCCGTATTTATAAATGATGATGAGCCAGGCCTGCACAATGACTATAAAAAATGGCTTGAAGAGCTAGCCCCCCACGCTCCTTTAAGCCGATACGAGCATAATAAGACTGGTGAAGATAATGGAGACGCTCACCACAAAAGACAAATTATGGGAAGAGATGTTACTGTTGCTATTACGGCAGGCAGGCTTGATTTTGGTCCTTGGGAGCAAATTTTTTATGGAGAATTTGATGGGAAGCGTAAAAAACGAATCCTTGTTAAAATTATCGGTGAGTAACTAAATCCTGCGCTACTATGCTTCTCTAGGTTTTAAATCCAATGATTAAACCCAAAAGCCTTGCTATTCTGCTATAAGCTGCAGTATTATATAAAGATATCTGAATAACCAATGCCAAAAAGTAAATTCTCTATGCGTATTTATCTCTCCTACGATCCCAGTGATGCTGGACAGGCTGAACTTTTTTCTAATAAATTGGCCTCTGAAAACTCAAGTGTTGAATTTGTAAAGCGTTCTCCGCCATTCGCCTCTGAAACTATTCCTACAGCCGAGGCAAAAGAAGAAATTGAAAAGGCCTTAACTCACGCAACCATTGCAATTTGTATGGTTTCAGAAGCGACTAAAGATAACCAGTGGGTGAATTTTGAAATGGCGGCGGCAGAGTTACAAGGCCGAGGAATTTTAGGACTTTTTGTGGAAGGGGATTACGTTTCACCTAACGATTGGCCTGAGTTTTTTCGTATTAGACATAACCAATACGATGTTTTGGTTCAGGGAAAGTTGGCCAAGTTGAATAAAGCGGTGATTCGGGCGGAAGCCAAAGGTACCCAAACAAATATTTTTTCCTAGTTTGTGACTCCAATTTTTTGGTTTTTAACTCTATTTTAGGTTCGATGATCTTCCTCAATTTCTAACTCTTGCCTTCAATCCTTTAATTGCTCAAGATAAAGCAATACTAATTAAAAGGTAGCCTTGGAACAAATTATCCCAAATTTACTTATTAAAAAATTTAAAGCTGCTGGTTTTGTAGGCATTGGTTTTTTAGGAGCAGAGTCTTGCGATTTTGGGGATTGGAATAAGGTATGGCTAGCCCGTGGATTTGAAGGGGATATGAAATGGACCCATAGCCACCAAGCAATTCGGCAAAATCCTTTGGCTATGGAACCCTGGGCGAAGTCAATAATCTCACTTGCCTTTCCATATAAAACGACTCCACCTGAAGGTTGGGACTCAGAGCGTCCTATTAGCCGTTATGCGTGGGGGCTTGACTACCACAAGGTGCTGGTTCGTACTTTAAAACCTCTTATTGCAGAATTAAAATTAGAATTAAGCGCCACTAACCCTGACCTCCAAATGCGGATTTGTGTGGATTCGGCACCCTTGCCTGAAAAACTCATTGCCCAGCGTGCTGGTATAGGCTTCATTGGGCGCAATTCTTTGCTAATCCATCCAACATACGGCAGCTTTGTATTTTTAGTGGAATTACTAACTAACCTTGAACTTAAAACCAGTGAAGCCTACTCAGGGCCAGATTGTGGTGAGTGTAAATTGTGCTTGGAGCAATGCCCAGGTGACGCCATTTCTCAAGAAGGCTTGGTAAACTCAAAACTCTGCGCTAGCTACCTGACCATCGAAAAAAAAGGTGAGCTGTCTAAATTAGAAAAAAAGATCACCAAACATCGCCTTTTTGGATGTGATTCATGTCAGGACTGTTGCCCTTTTAATCATGCAGCCCCTATCCAAAAGACATCTCCTTTTTTACCCTTATTACGCTGGCAAGGCCTCACCGCTGAAGTTGTTCGAAGTTGGACTGACGATGATTTTAATCTTTTAAAAATAAATAGTCCTCTCAAGAGAGCTGGCCTGACAGGGTTACAACGAAATGCTGGATTTTAGCTTACACTTTGGATTTTGAGTATGGAGATGTGTCGATCAAGCCTGTTATTTTTATTTTTTGCGTAGAGAAAATTTCACAGTATTACCAATCAGAGTATTGCACTTTTTTTGCCTCATTTTTTGTGCTCAGGGTATAAGGACCTCTTTCATAAACTCAAAATTCAAAGAATCGAGCCTTTATACAATAAATCAATACAGGAAAACCAAACCCTTGACCCCTTTTGCGTAATCCTACAAACTTGGGGCATGGAAGACGAGTCAAAGGAAATATTTTTAAGGGAACGCCAGGAAGCTGATGCACCAGAGGTGAGTCTACGCCCCCAGTACTTTAAGGACTACATCGGGCAAGAGCAGATGAAGGAAAACCTTTGGGTTTTTATCAACTCTGCAAAAACAAGAGGTCAGGCATTAGACCATGTTTTACTCCACGGCCCCCCTGGACTAGGAAAGACTACATTAGCTGCTATTATTGCTAAAGAATTGGATGTTGAATTTAGGGCAACGGCCGGTCCAGTGATTGAAAAACAGGGTGATTTAGCGGCAATCTTAACAAGTTTAGAGCCGAATCAGGTTTTGTTTATTGACGAGATTCACCGAATGAATCGCACCATTGAAGAAGTGTTGTATTCTGCCATGGAAGATTTTACTTTGGATATTTTGATTGGTTCTGGACCTAGCGCTCGTACAGTAAAGCTCGATCTTCCTCCGTTTACCTTAGTAGGGGCAACCACAAGAACAGGTTTGCTGTCTACGCCTCTTAGGGAAAGATTTGGTATCCCTCTACATTTTTCTTATTACAAAGCCGACGAATTACAGACCATCATCATCCGTTCGGCAGGCATTCTAGGGGTGGAAATATACGATGCAGCGGCCCTAGAAGTAGGCAAGCGAAGCCGCGGAACACCGAGGATTGCCAATCGTTTGCTTAAACGTTGCCGTGATTTTGCGATCATGAAATCAGGTGGGGTGATCACCTTGGAAATTGTGCATGAAACTTTGGAACGCCTTGGCATCGATTCCTTGGGGCTAGACAAGCAAGACAGATCAATCTTAAGTCAATTAATTGAAAACCATGATGGTGGTCCAGTTGGTCTTTCTACCATAGCGGCAAGTTTATCGGAAGAAACAGACACGATCGAAGATGTTATCGAACCTTTTTTACTGCAATTGGGCCTATTACAGCGCACTCCAAGAGGAAGGGTTGCTACTGTAAAAGCATACAAGCATATGGGTTATAAAGTAGCAGGCAGAAAAACAGGCTCTCATCTTGACGGTGATCAGTCGCAAACCACATTTTTAGATGCTTAACGCCTATATTGTGACTTTTGGATGTCAGATGAACGTTCATGATAGCCTCCGCATGCAGAAAATCCTTAAATCTGAAGGCTATCAGATTTCTAACGACCTAAAAATGGCCGACCTCGTTTTGCTCAACTCCTGCAGTGTCAGGGAAGGGCCTGAAAATAAAATCTATTCCCAAATTGGCCGCCTAGCTAATCAAAAAAAAGACAACCCCAGATTGATTATAGCCGTTGCTGGCTGTGTGGCCCAGCAAGAGGGAAAGGATATTCTTCGTCGTCATAAAATTGTGGATATGGTTTTTGGTACCGATCAAATACTAGCACTCCCAAAAATGCTGGCGACTGTTAGAGCTGGCGGTAGAGCCCTGGAGACGGCTTGGATGCCTAGAGAAAATAAAATTCAAAACTTTATCCCTGAAGGGGAATTAGGGAGTTTTGAGGTTTCAGGTGCAGCGGCAATGGTAAGTATTACCAAGGGCTGCGACAACTATTGTACCTTTTGTATTGTGCCTACCACTCGTGGACCACTGGTAAGTCGTGAACTAGAAAATATTATAAATGAGGTTGAAAGGTTAGTAGAAAAGGGTACTAAAGAGGTGATGCTTTTGGGGCAAAACGTAAACAGTTATGCAGCCCAAAATGCGAATTTCTATAGCTTACTGCAGGCAGTGAGTAACATAGAAGGCCTGAGACGCATCCGCTTTATGAGCCCCCACCCCAATGATTGGAACAATGGCCTATCCGATTTGATGGCGGCACGAGTGAACATATGTAACCAGCTGCACCTCCCTTTCCAAGCTGGGAGTGACCGAATCCTAAACGCTATGAAACGCGACCACACTGGTATGGGCTACGTGGAAAAGATCAAATACTTGAAAGAAAAGATCCCAGATATTGGCTTAAGCACAGATATCATAGTTGGTTTTCCAAGCGAAACGGATGAGGATTTTGAAAAAACTTTAATGGTCATGCGGGAGGCAAAGTTCCACCAGATCTACGCCTATAAATACTCCCCACGGCCAGGTACTAAAGCTGACAAACTAGAAGACGATGTACCCAAAGAGATTAAAGATGCACGGCTAGCCCAAGTTTTTGAACTGCATGAACTTTTAAGGAATGATATTTTAGAAGAACACTTAGGGCAAAAAGGTGAGATTATCATTGAATCCGCTCACCCAAAAAAGCAGGGAATTATGACAGGTCGCATGGATAACAATGTGCCGATTTCCATAGCGAATTCAAATCTTGAAATTGGTGATTTTGCATATGTTGAAATTACGGGTCGCAGTAGGCACACTCTTGAAGGAAAAGTGATTTCTTCACTGGCATGAAAGTTTAAGCTTTAAGCATTTTGGCTAAAGACTAAGTCAATTATTAATCTTTAGCCCCAATCACAGGGTGACTAGTTTTATTAGGGATTTGCACCGCATAATAGATTGGCAGGCAACGAAGCATCTAATTTCTTAGGATATGGTAGATTTAGGTTATTCATAATTTCTGCAAAATCAGCTAGCGGCTTGCTTTTTCCAACTCTTGGGTTGTGGGCCTTTTCTTCCCCTACCGTGCTGGACATTAAACCTTTATAATCATGACCTGGGTAGACCACTATTTTGTCATCAAGAGTAAAAATTTTGCTGTGAATACTATTGTAGAGAGTTTCAGGGCTCCCCTGCTGGAAATCTGTACGTCCACACCCTCGAATTAACAGGGCATCACCTGTAAAAACCATCCCTTCAGTTAAATAACTTGTACAGCCATCAGTGTGTCCTGGTGTGGCAAGTCCCTTAAGAGAAAAGGCACCAAAAATCAATTCTTTTCCATCTTCTAATAGGATATCAGCACATTCTATACCTGCCGCTTTACCTAAGACAACTTGTGCGCCTGTGGCAGATCGAAGTTTAGCTGCACCTGTTATATGATCAGCATGAACATGAGTTTCCACAAGGTATAAAAGCTTTAATCCTAACTCATTAATTAGTTTTATATCGCGGTCGGCTTGCTCAATTACAGAGTCAATTAATATTGCTTCTTTGGCTTGAGCATCAAAAAGCAGGTAACTGTATGTGCTGGTTTCAGGGTCGAAAAGCTGTCTCAATTGTATAGGGTTTGCCATTGGGCCTCCAATTTTTTAAACATTTAGGTTGCATGATATATATATAATATACTATGTTTAATATATACGCAACCTTGAATGTAATTTGTTTTCAAAAATTGAACCCAAGAGGAAAATATGAAGTGGGAAGATGTAATGTCAGGATCCGTAAAGTTGATCACAAGCACAGAAGCACAGGAGTACTGTCGAGCAACAGCAATAGAAACATACCAACTAATTGATGTCAGGCAGCCAGGTGAGTACCAAAATGGACATATTCCTGGGGCAAAGTTAGCCCCTTTAGGTGAACTTGTAAGTGGCCAAGTTGAGCTAAATAAGTCTAAGCCTGTGATTGTATACTGTCACTCAGGTGGGCGTAGTGCCGCTGCTGCTGGTTGGCTTGTTGAGCAAGGATTTGAAAAGGTTCTGGATATTCGTGGTGGTTTTTCTTCATGGAATGGCCTCGCTGCACAAGGGCCAGTAGAGATGAACCTAAATCTAATTAAGGATTCTGCGGAGTTCCCTGATGCTTTTTCGATGGCTTACGCTATGGAAGACGGTCTGCAGCGATTTTACTTAAAGCTTGCACCGAAAATGGAAGACCCAAAGCTGGCTGAAATCTTGAATCGAATGGCAAGCTTTGAAGATCATCACAAAGAAAATTTAAAGTCGAAGGCGACCAATCCTGATGATCTAAAAATAGATGAAGATAATCAATTGATGGAAGGCGGTTTTTATGTTGATCAATTGGTCGAGCAAGTTGCAGGGCGTATAGATTCAATGGAACAACTTTTTAGTTTGAGCTTAGCTATTGAGGCTCAAGCTTATGACTTTTATACTCGTTTAGCAGGTCATTCTAAAAATCAAGAGGTAAAGACTTTGTTTTTAGAAATGGCAGATGAGGAAAAGGGTCATTTGAATTTACTTTCGAAAGAGATGGATGAACTTCTAGCTTCAGTCTAGGGGATTTTCCTCTAAAACTTGCTGACAAAATCCCTTTGCCAAGGTTACTTTAAACAAAACCGTATGGGGATGTAAGACATGCAAGATTATTTAGTTTTCGATCTAGAAACCCAACGCTCTGCAGCTGATGTTGGCGGGTGGGATAAGATTGAAGAAATGAAAATGTCGGTTGGAGTACTTTGGGATTCAAAAGCCAACCGATTTTTTACCTTCTATGAAGACCAAGTCACAGATTTAATCGATCACCTAAAATCAGGCCCAACTGTCATTGGTTACAACCATATTGGTTTTGACTATAAGGTCCTTTCAGGGTACTATCCTGCCGAGGAGCGGGCATCGGTTATGAAAGAATTCCAAAATTTAAAAAATCTTGACCTTCTAAATATAATAAGAGAAAAGCTTGGCAAGCGTATTAAGCTTGAAGATGCAGCTAGGCCTACGTTAAAGGTTGGTAAGTCAGCAGATGGTCTATTGGCGTTACAATGGTACAAGGAATATTTAGGTGGCGACCAAGAAAAATTAGGTTCTATCGCCGATTATTGTAGACAGGATGTAGCTGTGACCCGTGACCTATACATTTATGGGGAAGAACATGGATATATCTATTACCTTGATAAGACGGCGGGCATTACCAAGATTGATATTCAGTGGGAAATGGAAAAGGAAACCTCCAACCCTGGCGATGACGCTGAACAATTAAGTCTTTTTTAAGATGAAGCCATGCCTCATAATCACTGGTGGGACGGGTTTTGTCGGGAAAAATTTATTGCCCCTAATCCCTTCTGAATATGAGTTGAAACTGGTAGTGGCAAGTACTCGCAAGTTTGAAAGTAATAAGTTTACTACCATAACTCCCAGTGAGCTTTCATCTGAAATTTGGGGGAAAAACACCCAAGTTTTGCACATGGCTGTAGCTCGAGGATCTAAGCCCGCAAGTTTTAAGCGGAAATTAGAAATTGATTTTACCTTAAAGCTGGCCCAAAAGTCTATTTCCGAGGGGATAGAAAGTTTTATATTTTTAAGTTGTTTTGCCAACAAAAACCACGCAGAAGTTGAGTCAGGTTTAATAGAGTTATTTGAGGACTGTGATACGAGATTAGTTATTCTTAAATTGCCAGTGCTCTATGGACCATTTTGTCGTGGTCCGATGAGGTTTTTGTTTCAAATGGCCAAAAAAGGTCGAGGGCTTCCTCTTAAGGGAGTAGACTTGCCCCATTATCGGTTGTTTGTAGGTAACCTAATTCAGGCCATTTTTATTGTCTTTAAAAAGTCAGAATTAAATGGAGTTTATAAGGTCACAGACTTTGAGCCTTTAAGCCTAAAAGAGTTCTACCAAAAAGCGCTGGAGGAGTTTTCTCCAGAAGAAAAAGCTTTATGGCCTGTTGGGGGCAGAGTAGTCTATTTTGTCGCTATGGTATTTAAGAAAATCTTGCAGTGTGTAAGGCTGGAGCAAGTCGCCGCTATTTTAGAAGCTTTTTGGAGTCCGCAAGAGTTAAGCGGTGAGGACTTTTATCCCAGTCTACTCTTGAAGCCCAAGTGGGATAGCAGATCTTCAATTAAAATAACTGCTAAGTGGTTTGCGAAGATGGAGTAGGAAGCAAGAAACTAGATCATGACAAAGAAAAATAAATCTTCTATGATTATTGTTTCTGTAAATGTCGTTCCAACTGCAAAGTTTATTACTGAAAAAAACTAAGGAATAGGCAATAAATGCATAAGCTATGCATGTTTAATGTGTGTTAGTTATTGTGTAATAGCGGAAGAATTTTCTTGTTATTATGATTATACCGACCCCAAAAGGTGGGGGCCAGATGAATAAAAACTTAAAAGAAAAAAAAGAGCCAAAAGTTACTAAGCTTGAAACTGCAAATCCAATTGATGAAGATTTGGATGAAAAACCAGTCAATATTAAGTTGGAATGGTTTAAATTTATAGCGGTACTTTCGATTTTAGTAATCATAGGCGTTGGCAATATTTTTGTTAGACAGATGCCTCTAATTGCTCTTCGTACTTACGATTTTCAAAAAAGCTTTGTCTTTAGAAATATTTGGCATGAAGGGGAAGTTCGCTTTAAGGTCTGTTTTCGTCAGCAATTCATGAAGTTTTACGGGTATAATGTTTGCCACAGATTTCCCCCAACTAGAAACCGTTACTTGAAAGATGGAATCTATAATAGTGAAGAATTCACTGCCCAGTTTGTAGACCCTGTCTATATGGGAAAATTCATTAAAAAATTTGAAGACAAAAATCGTAAATTGGGCAAAGAATTTAACGGTTTTCAAGTAGTTCGTAGACCAGGTGATTTAACTGTTATCCCTCTTGCAACACCTATTAATGAAGTTGCGCGTTAGGTCTGCAGTCAAAAAGTTATTAAGGTATACTTTCTTTATTTCCTTCTCCAAATCTTTGAGATCTAACTTGTTAGGATTGTTAGTTTTCTGTAAAGTGGTGAATAATTTTTTTTAAAAGTTTTCTTCCTTTTCTTTTTTTTTATTATACTCTATGTTTCATTTTTTGGATAAAAATTATGAGACAAGTTACCCACATTATTTCAGAACTATTGCATTGCAAAAACAATCAGGATCTTTTTACTGAGCCTGATGCATTGTTGGACCAATTGACGATAGCAGTACAAAATTCAGGTTTGACTGTTGTTGCTTCTTCAATTTACCCATTTGATGAAGGCGGGGTCACTGGGACTTTGGTGCTAGCTGAATCTCATTTGAATGTCCATACATGGCCAGAGCGAGATTTCTACATTAATCTCGATATCTCTGTTTGCAACTACGATTGCGACAACTATGAAAAGGCGACAACACTCTTTGATACTATTAAAGAACTGTTTGCCCCTATCGATGTTAATTCTCAAATTCTCGAAGGCTATAAGGACATTGAAGACCATAAATTTACTGAATACTTTTCTCAGGACTATGGTTTCTTTATAAAACCCCAAGCAGTACTTTATCGAAAAGCAGACGAAACCCAAGAAGTCGCAATCTACGATACTAAAGAATTTGGCAAATTACTTCGGATTGATAATTTTTTTCAGACTTCGGAAAAAGACGAATTTTACTACCACGAATGCATGACTCACCCCGCTCTTATTGCCCACCCAAACCCTAGGCAAATTGCTGTGATTGGTGGGGGTGATGGTGGAATTGCCAAAAATGTCTTTATGCATTCTACGGTTGAAAAATTGGTAATGGTCGAAATTGATGATAAAGTAGTTGAGGTCTCTAAAGAGTGGTTAGGCCAAGTACATGAAGGCAGTTTTGAAGACCCTAGAATGAATTTGGTGATTCAAGATGGCTTAGTTTGGGTTAAAGAAACAAGTGATAAATTTGATGTTATAATTCTAGACTTAACAGACCCTATAGGGCCAGCTAAGGAACTCTATACCAAAGAATTTTATGCAAATGTAAAAAGCCTCTTGAAGCCTGGTGGTATTATTTCCCAGCACACAGAATACCCTGACCGATACCCAAGTGTTTTTGGACGGATTAATGCTACCTTAGCCGATCTTTATGCTAATGTTAGCCATGGTTTTTGCTTTATACCACTTTATGGAACTACCATGTCCTTTGCCTATGCTTCTGATGAAGTTGATGTGAAAGATATTGCCTATGACGTCATTGAGGAAAGATTAAAGGAACGGGGTATCACAGGTTTGAAATATTACAACGGGGAGATCCACAGTGGTATAATGGCCGAACCTAATTACATAAAAGAAATATTAGCTGGAAATCATGAAGTGGTGACCAAAGAGAATCCTATTCACGACTTTTCCTCTTATTACAACCAGAGCAGGAGGAGATTATGAATGCTTGGGGGCTTTCTTGCACGATTGATTTAAAAAACTGTAACCCTGAAATAATCAAGTCGAAAGAATCAATCGCAAGTTTCACTAAACAGCTGGTGGCATTAATCGAAATGAAAGCTTACGGGGAACCTCAAATAGTTCATTTTGGAGAGGACCCAAAGGTATGTGGTTACAGCCTCGTGCAGCTTATTGAAACGAGTTTAATTTCAGGCCATTTTGCCGAGGGGTCAAATGCAGTTTACTTGGATATCTTTAGCTGCAAAGAATATGATCCCACGATAGCAGCAGAATTTGCTATGACGTACTTTCAAGCTGACTCTGTTAATATATCTAGCACTTTACGTGACTAAAAAACAAAAAGCTTAAGAAATAATGTCTCTACTGGATTCTTCTACTTTATCATAGGCAAGTAGACTTAAGGCATCGATGATTAAAATCACACGCTTGCCTACCTTGGCAATAGACTTCACATAGTTGTTGTGAATATGGTCACCTAAGTCAGGACTTTCTTCTAGATCATTTTGGTCGATCACAGAAACCCCAACTAAAAAGTCAACAATTACGCCTGTTTGCTCTCCATTGAGATTTACTACAACAACACAGTTTTCTAGCGTTTCTTCACATTGCTCCACCCCTAACTTCGTACGCAAGTTCATTACAGGGACTATTTTGCCACGCAGATTCATCATACCTTCCATGTAATCTGGTGTTTGTGGGAACTTATCAATGGGCATCATCCCTACTACTTCTCGGGCAAGCTCAATAGGTAAGGCGTATTCTTGTTCTCCACAGAGGAAAACCAAAATTTTCATACCCTCTTCATTTTTTAGTTCTTCTGTTATCTCTTCCATAGTTTTTTTTTAATAGTTTTCTATAATCCTACTTAATTTTTCATAAAAATAATAGAGGGTAAAGGATTTCTTTTTCACTTTTCCATAATCCTCCTCTATTTTTGTTCCTGATTGTCTTCATTTGTCTTTTCTGTTAGTTTGAAAAAAATTATACCAACCGAACCTTTAATATATTTTAATGTGAATTCACAAGAAATTCTTATTACCTTTGTGGCGGCCTCAGCAATTGGCTATTTGATGGTTTTAATCTCCTCTAGGGTTAATATCAGCCAAATCGTATTGCTTTTAATTTCAGGTATTTTAGTAGGGCCAGAATTTCTGAATTTGGTTCGGCCTGAATCTTTAGGTTTTGGACTTAGCGCAATTGTTTCTCTCGCTGTTGGGATCATTCTGTTCGAAGGGGGGATGACCCTAGATTTTAAAGGCTACAGGCAGGTTTCATCTGAGATACGTGGGGTATTAACATGGGGTGTATTAATCACTTGGTTGGGCTCTGCAAGTCTACTCTACTACTTTTTTCGCTTCGATATAGCCTACTGTATGCTCGGTGGAAGTTTGATTATTGTAACTGGCCCTACTGTGGTCGGCCCACTGTTGCAAAGACTAAGAGTGGTAAAACCAGTGACCCAAATTTTGTATTGGGAAGGGGTGTTAATTGACCCTATTGGGGTCTTTTGTTCCTTGCTAACTTACGAGTGGATTATTACCGCAGGGGGCCAAGACGCTTATCTAAACTTTTTTAAAAGGATCATTGCAGGCTTAGTCTTTGGATGGATTGTTGGTTTTGTATTGGACTATATTTTAAGAAAACGAATGATCCAGGAAGAAAAAATCAACTTCTTTATGCTTACGTCAGCCATGGCTGCTTTTGCCTTAAGCGATTTTGCCATGCACGAAAGCGGTCTACTTTGTTTGACAGTAGCAGGCCTTTATATCGGTTATAAAAAGAGCCCTGGAATCCATGGCATCATAGCTTACAAATCAGAATTAAAAGATTATCTTATTGGCTTACTGTTTATTTTATTGGCGGCAAATTTAAAACTCGATAGTTTTCTAGAAGCAGGCGAGAATCTATTTTGGGTGATTTTAGGTGTGATGTTTTTGATTCGTCCTCTAAATATTCTGGTGTCGACCTTTGGTAGTAAACTTGGATTAAAAGAGAAGTTTTTCTTGAGTTGGATCGCTCCAAGGGGTATTGTTGCGGCTTCAATGGCTTCGCTGTTTTCTATTCAGTTAGCAAAAAATGGTCTTGGACCTGTTAACTTTTTGGAGGCTTTTACCTACGGTGTTATTGCTGCTACAGTTCTCTTTCAAGGCTTCACAGCGAAGTATGTTGCGCAGCTTTTAGGTCTAAGGGAAAAAAAACCAGATGGTTGGCTGCTCATTGGCTGTAACCCCTTGACGAGAGCCGTAGCCCACTACCTTAAAAATGAAAACAAAAAACACCTGCTTATCGATACTAATTTACAAGAGGTGAAATTGGCGCAACAAGAGGGCTTGAACGCCATTTTGGAAAATGCAATGCGACTTAACCCAGACAGGCATTTAGAAATAGCAGGGTTGGGTAATATGATTGCTGCAACTGCAAACGAAGAGTTGAATAGGTTGGTGTGCCAGCGATTTAGTGTAATCGCCCCAAAGTTAAAAAGGTATTTTTGGCCAGGGCACAGAGATGAAGCACCTGTAAAAATCGGAAAATCCACACCTGTCTGGGGCGAGTTTTCTTTAAAAAACATCCAAGCTCAAACTGGCGGAGCTGAGTTGATCACTTGCACAAGCGACGCGAAAGCGCCATTTTCTAATGCCCAAGGCCACATTTTACTATACGACTTTAAGGGGAAGCTTTCGCCCTTTCCTCCCAGTGAGAAAGATGGTGGTGGCAAAGTCTTGGTGGTAACACCTAATGCGGTGAGTATTTTAGAGTCTACTAAGGGTGAGTGGATTGTATTTTCTAAGGCGAAATCTTTAGAAGCCCTATTTAAAGAAATGCTTAGTTTGCTGGATGATAGGTTTTATCATGTAGATAAGTTGGAAGTTGTACAGAGTTTATTAGAAAGGGAAAAAGAATTCTCAAGTTTGATTGGGCACACAGTGGCCTTGCCCCACTGTTACCAAGATTCCTTAGAGGAAAGTATCTTGCTTGTTGGGGTGCTCAAGGAGCCTCTTGTGTGTGATGGAGCGAAAGAAGATATTCAACTCGTATTTATGTTGATGTCGCCTACGGGCCATCCAGAAAAGCATTTGCAGGCCTTAGGGAAAATTGCAAAATTTGCTATTGATGAAAAAAACCGGACAGCGTTAATTAACGCTCCTAATGAAACTGCCGCTTTGGAAATTTTAGAAAATGGAGCAATAAACCATCTTGAATAAAATTCCAGTTTCGTGCTACGCTTGAGGAAATTAACAGGGAGAATATAGTGAAAAAAGTTCGATTTTTGGTGGTGGATGATATGGAAGTAAATCGGATTTTACTTCAAAAAATCCTACAACCTTTTGCATCAATTGATACTGCAGAAGATGGCCAAGTTTGCGTTGATAAGTATAAAGAATCTTTAGTTCAGGGAAAACCATACGATTTGGTTTTTTTGGATATCTTGATGCCTATAATGGATGGACAAAAAGCTCTGAAAGAGATCAGGGAGCATGAAGCAACATTGAAAATGGATACAGGTCAAGAGGTTAAGGTGATCATGGTGACCAGCTTAAATGACTGGCGCAATGCTCTTGATTCCTTTAAAAATGGAGTCGCAGAATATATAACTAAACCTATTGATCGTTTGAAAATCATTGAGCTTTTGGATAGACTGGGTTTAGCATGATCTTCACTTGCAAGTAGTTTCATCTCTCACTTTGTTATGAAGTTCTTTACCGAGAGACTGGGGCTTTTTACCTTGATTACCGTAAACCGAAACCTTAAATCAAAATCCTCATGAGTGAAAGCCAAGAGCTGTCTATGCTCAATGCTATGGAACTGCTTCATTACGGAGCAAGGTTTCACGGAAAAACTTTTTTCATTTATCTTGATTCCACAGAAGACTTTGAAGAATTACTGACAGATTTTAGGGTTTTACTAGCGGCTAAAATTCGCCTCTGCCTTTTTTTTAGCCCTTCCGTCGATTTAATGGGGTTAAAAGAGGTCAAAGATTTAGGTTTCCCATTTACAATTCTTAGTTCTCAAGATGTTGGCGGCATAAAAAAAGTCTTAGATAAGGGCGAAACGCCCTTAGTTCAGTCAACGCCATTGGCAAGTGTAAAGGGCATTGATCTATTATATATTGCTTGCAAATTTATTCATATTAAGAGGTTAGACAAGATACCCATACCGCCTGGTGGAGCCATTAGTTTTGAACAAATGCAAATCTATTACTCAGAAATAAACGAAACAGAGTCCTTTGAGGACCTTTATCCTGTAAATTTAGACACAGCTTTTGTTGTGCCGAAAAGTGGAAATTTATTCATAGAGATTTTTACGCACCAAGGCTCAGGTGTGTTGGTTACACAAAACTTAAATCAAGAAATTCGTCGTGCAGGGAAAACGGATGTGATGGACATCTCCCTTTTGATGAAGCCATATATTCAAAAAAAGTCCATTTTACCAGTTACTTTAGATGAACTGGCTACCAAAGTGGATGAATATTTTGTGGCTTTTATTAACGACGAGTTAGTGGGGGCAGCTAGGCTAAAGCCATGGGGAACGAGTTTTGAACTTTCAAAATTCATCACTCTTCCGCGTTATCGTGGCAAAGGGATTGCCAAATCACTATGTGAAAATTTGATTAAAGAGGCAAAATCAACGGGCATCAAGGAGTTATTTGCTCTATCAATTGAACCTAAAATGATTGAGTTTTTTCTAGGTTTTGGCTTTGAGGCGGTTGAAAAATCTCTGCTGCCTAGTGAGTGGCAAAAAGGCTACGATCAAAAACGTAATTCAACTGCATTGAGATTACATCTTTAATTAGTTTAGTTCGATTGCAGCCTTAGAATGTCTTTAAAAACTCTTTTTAAGCGAAATAAAAAGCCTTGTTCTCAAGGCAGGTGATTAGCTCATTCTGAGTGTTAAATAGAGCTTTTCCCACTTCACCATTTTCCATGGGAAGCTTTCTAAAGTACTCACCTGTTTCTTCGTGAATTAGCCAAATCTGTTTTTCATCGCCTCGAATTAGGGCGTCACCAATCATAACTTTTAAAACTCTTGCCTCCCCAACAGGGGAAACTACCTGAACACGTTGGCCGTGTCTAAGGTTTAAAACTTGTTGCATTCCAGACATAACTTCCTCGTTTAAAAAAGATTATATCTTAAGTTAATACAGCAACTATGCCATTTTGCTCGCTGTAGGCTTTTTGCAACTGACGTATTTGGGGGGAATCTAAGGAAAGAACTTAAATTGTTGACGATTTAGCGGTTCTTTTTTTTGTCTTGGAAGTCAAAAATCTTTTGTATTTTTTCTGAGAGTATTTTTGCGTTGTAAGGCTTGACCATATAATTGTTAGCCCCGACCTTAATGGCTTCCATAATGCTGTCTTGATCGTCTTCAGCTGTTACTAAGAGTACAGGAATATCCTTAAAGTCATCTTTAGACCTCATTTCCTTAACAAGCTCAACTCCAGACATATTAGGCATAAACCAGTCGGAAATAACTAAATCGTAGTCCTCGTCCTCTAGCTGAGAGAGAGCATCAATGCCATCTTCGGCAGCATCTACATTTTCAAAGCCTAAATTTCGTAAAATTTTTAAAACTAAATTTCGAGTGCCGGCCGAGTCATCGACAATCAGGATTTGGATATCTTTATTTAAGGACATTTTTGAGTGAAGATTCTTGTAAAGGTTGATGATTCTTGCCATACTGCATAAAAAAGTACAGTGTTATTTAAATCTATTTAACTCATTATGTCACCCCCCATTTAGTAAGATGAACAAAGAATTTTTGCCCCTTTTTGAGCAATTCCAAGAGTTATTTCAAAATGAAAATCTCAAGGCTGCTGATAAGGTTGAAATACTAGAGGATCTACAGTCCCTTTTTGTCAAGGAAGCCCAAAATGAAGAAATCCTTGCTGAGCTGGCCCCTGCAGATGATAGCTTTTTTCATGGCGATGAAGATGAATCTGAGGAAGTGCATAAAATTGAAGTATTGCGTTCTGTGTTTGGGGAGCTACTAAGCGAAGGCGAGCTAAAAGGTTTGGTCAATATTTCCGAATTCTGGGAAGTATCGGCAGATGAGGTTATAGTTAAGGCAGGTGCCGATTTAGAAGGGGTCTATTTTACTGTTGGCGAATGCGTGATTTCACTTTTTGGCGGCGGGATTCAAAGACCTAAAGCCTTTCTTGGTCTGGAATCCCTGTTTTATACCTCCCAATCCTCCTTTACTGTTAAGTCAATTGGCTCTTCAAAAGTTGTATTGTTGCCAAAAGCCGAGATGACTAGAGTCATGAAGCTTTCCCCACACTTAACCCATATATTTGCTCAGGTTTTTTGGTCGGAGCAGTTTTTTCTGATTGAAGAAAGTTTAGTGGAAAAAGAAGAGTATTCTGCCAGAATAGATCAATATGGTCGGATCTTCAATAACCTCGGGCAAGCCCTTTTTACCATTGATTCCAAAGGGGAGATCGGTAGTTACTACTCTAGTTTAGCAACGACATATTTGGGTTACTCTGAGTTGGCAGGCCGACCCTTTGCAGATATCATTTTACGAGATAATGCCAAAGGCCTAAAAAGCTACTACAGAGCTTTGAGTTTGTTGTTTTCAGGCAACCATTTTGACCCTGAAGTGATTATCGATTTACTGCCTTCTGAAGTGGAATTGGCCGAAAGGGTTTTAAAGCTCTATTATCAGTTTGCCGAAGATAAAAGTGGCTATGTAGTGGCTATTACAGTGAGGGTAGATGACATTACCCAAGAGTTGGTTTTGCAAAAGGAAGCAGAGCAGACAGAGGCAAACAGACAAAAAGAAATTGATATTCAAGAGAAGATTAAAGAGAATATAGCCAGCTATTTGAGCTTGATCGATTTGATCGATCTCAACGTGGCAAGCCTACAGAATCTAAATAAAAGCTATGTAAAAGCAGGCCTTGAGCCCGATCCTGCGGTTTATTCTGATTTGATGACTAGCCTCCACACGATCAAGGGATTGAGTGGGCAGTTTGATTTGTCTGATCTTAAAACCCAAGTCCACATGACAGAAACTGTGATCCAAAAAATGTCTGCTGAAGGCGTAGCCGCAACGGCGGAAGAGTTTAAAGATGCCCTAAAGGCACTAAAAAAGAAGTACCGCACAGCTCACAACCTTTTGGAGTCCATTGGCGACCGTATTGTGCAGGTGCTGCAAGGGGTTAATTTCACTCAAGATGAATACGAGAGTTTGCTAGATATTGCAGCCTCAAATGACGTAGTTGCCATTCGTAACGCCCTACAGGTTAAGACTTACGAGAAATCAGAGATGATTGTGGAAAACTGGGAAGGCGATGTAAAAAAGATCTCTGAAAAGCTAGGTAAAAAAATCAAATTTACCTTTGAGCAAATTGGGGAAGTTTTACTGCCTCAGACCATCTGCCGTACCCTTAATTTTGAATTGGGGCACATCTACCGAAACGCTGTGGACCACGGTATAGAAGAGCCTGCCAAAAGGCTTGAACAGGGGAAAGAAGAAGAGGGGATTTTAGGTGTTTCCGTTGAATTGCAAGAGGGTTTATTGATTGTAAAGATCAAGGATGACGGGGCAGGGATCAATGAAGAAAAAATTATAGAGATCTCAAAAACCAAAGAAATGGTGGATCAAAGTGTTGTAAAGCAACTGGTTGACTCTGGGGAAGCTTGGAGGATTTTATTTTTACCAGGATTTTCTTCCAGCGATGAGATTAGTGAAATTTCAGGTAGAGGCGTTGGTCTTGAGGCCGTTGACAACGCCATAACGTCCTTAGGAGGCGTTTTTTCTGTTGAAAGCAGTTTAGGTGAGGGAACTTGTTTTTCTTTCTGTATTCCCCTAGCAAGCGGCTTTGTTTAGCCAATTGCCAATGTCACTAAGCTAGTTGCTCTATTTAGGCTGTAGGCTTTTATAAAGGTCTAAGGCCTTCTCTCCAAAAAGATCATGGGGATCATAATCCTTTGTGATTTTCAAGTCAGGCTCTTGGCTTAAGTCCACTAGGCTATGGTCTAGGTCGTTTCCTTCTGAATCTCGAATGACTACAATTTTGGGTTTAGCCAAATCTTTGCTATTGAGACTCATCACAAAACCCTGTCTTTTGTCTGAAATTTCTACAAAACTGCCAATGGGGTAATTGCCTGAAACTGAGAGGAAATCTTCCCAGACTTCAGGGTCTAATTCGATCCCTGCAAGCGCGTCAATAAAGCGAATGGCCGCAGGTGCAGACCAAGATTTTTTGTATTGCCTAGACCCCACTAAAGCCTGAAAAATATCAATAATTGCAAGAAGTTTGGTTTCGTATAAAGCTTCATCTTGTTTAAAATCTTCAGGGTAGCTGGCAACATTGTTTTGATCATATTTAACATGATGATGAGAAGCTAAATTCACAATGTAATCGGGTAAGTTTAGGTCTTTCAAAAGCTTTACTGAATTTTCTGGGTGCTTACGTATCTCCAACATTTCAGGGCTATTACGGTCGAAACTATCTTCGTTTTCAATGATCTCTTTTGGTATTAAAGACTTTCCAATGTCATGCATTAAGGCTGCAAAAAGGATTTCATTTCGGTCTTTAAAAATGCTCTTTTTGTTCTTCTTTTCTAAAATGGCTTCGTAGATATTTAGGTAAATCACACCGACATCCACGCAATGAGCATAGACTTGGTGGCTTTGTTTTAAGCCAGAAATAGAAGCCATGGCAGAGCCATAATTAGTAGAGATAATTTCCTCTACAACCCCTTCCACAGCGGTTAAGTCAAGGGAACCCTGACCAAAAGAATCCATTAATTCTTCCATAGCAGCGGTGGCTTTTTCACGTACAACAGCACCACCTGAAACTTGTTTCACAAAATTCTGAGTTTGCTTTACGGCGGCAGCGTGTATTTCTTCTTTGCTTTGTTCTTGCACTAAAAACTGAGAGAATTTTCTTTTTGATAGTTCTCGAATTAGCTTAGGGGTAACGATGCAAAGGTGTTGTAATTTATCAGGAAAGTCTAAAATTTCAATAGCTGTGTCGCTATCTGTAGCCTCGGCCATGGGGATCACAACTTCAGAGCCATTTTTAGCTATTTTTAAGCTGGTGCCAGCGAAGTTTTTTTGAAGCCAAGCCAATGCTTCTGGGCCAAGAGCGCCAAATTGACTGTCTAAACCTTGGTAGGCCAGGATGACCATACTTTCTTCAAGTTCTTTTAAATTCTTAACTTCTGACATTATATATTTTTTTTAGTGGTCTGGTAAAGTACGTGGTGAAGCTTCTCAGTAAAAACGGTAAAGATACACCTTGAAAACTCCCGATATTAGGGAGTCTACCCTACTTTTTTAAAAAAAACTATGGCTCATTCCCTAGGTGTTACAAATTTCCTTTTTGGCTCAAAAAACCCACTTGTTGGTTTTTCCTCAATGCGAATTTTAGGTGGTTGTGAGGGAGCCCTAAAGAGGCCATGAAAGGCACATTTGGTGATAAAAATCTGCTTAGAAATACTAATTCATGCACGAAATATCACAAAAAGGCACATTAATACTATGAAGCTGCCACTGAGTGCTAAAATGCGAAATTAGCCTAAATTGAGGGATTATTCTTTTTGCAAAGAATATTGGTCTTTCACATTTTTGAAAGGTTGGATCAAAAGAGCGGGCAAGGTCAATTCCTTTTCCTCTCTTAAAACTTCCAAGCCAATTGTCATTCCTAACTGCCCTTCTTTGGGATCTTTTTGGTAGGTTCCACAAATGTAGTCCCACCAAGGTAGGGCAAAACCAAAGTTACTATTGGTTTCTTTTGGGATTACCGAGTGATGGACACGGTGCATGTCAGGTGTCACCAAAAAGATGCGGATAACTCGATCTAGCGACTTGGGCAAACGGATGTTGCTATGGTTAAACATGGCAGTGGCATTGAGTAAAATCTCGAAGATAATTACAGCTTCCACAGTCACGCCCAAAAGCATAACGACAGTAATTTTGTAGCCCATAGAAATAAAGATCTCAATGGGGTGGAACCTCGACCCTGTGGTAACATCATAGTCTAAATCTGCGTGATGCATGCGGTGAAGCCGCCAAAACAGGGGCAGGGCGTGGACCAAAGCATGTTGCAAATAGATAGAAAAATCTAACAGAGCCACCATTAAAAAGATTTCCAAGGGGTAGGGTAGGTCTAATAAATTGAAAATGCCCAAGGATTGCTCAGTGGCGATAACAGCTGCCCCAGTCGCCAAAATAGGCGCTAAAAACCGCATTAAAACAGTGTTTAAGGCAACGAGGCCCAAATTGTTTATCCAGCGAGTGGCTTTGGAATATTGCAGTTTTCTTTGGGGAATTAGCAACTCTAAAACCGCCATGGTTAAAAGAACACCCCCAAAAAAGCTGAGTCTTACGGTGGTTTCATTTTCAATAAGCCAAGTCTGCATGGGTGCCTTTTTTATAGTTAATATATGAATATCTTAATATCGATTCAAAAGGATGTCAAGATTACCATTTTAATGGCGAAGCCATTAAGTTTCCCTAAGCGATTTATCGCCTAACATTAAGGAAAGAAGCGAAGCTTACTTATCCAAGAACACCGAAAACAGCCCAGCTAGTTTAGGGCGAGCGAAGCCATTAGGATTCCGAAAACTGTTTATGGATTGCAGGGAAAAGAAAAATAAACTGATTACTCATAGTGGCATTCGTAAAACGTGAATCATCTTCTGTTTCTGGTCGACCGAGTAAACAAGTCGGTGCTGGATGTTGATGCGCCTAGAATAAAAGCCTTTTAAGTTTCCAACTAGTTTTTCGTAAGGTGGTGGGTTGGCTGTGGGGTTTTCCGAAAGCACTAAAAGAAGTTTCAAAGCCTGGGGTTTTAGGCCAGCGCTTTTGAGTTTCTTAGCGTCTTTTACAGCCTGCTTGGAAAGGATAACCTCGTAACTCACCAATCTAATTTAGAAAGTGGAGTGCCTTGATCAAGTGGCTCTTTGGCTGCCTCTTGGATGGATTCAACCATGCTGGGGATTCGGTTTAAAAATAGAGTTTCATCTATGGCCTTCCAATCGGATTCAGCTAAAACAACGAACCCTTCCCCATTTCTGCGGTTGACCTTTAATACATCGTGCTCTTGAATGCACTGGTCTACTTCCGATTTCAAATGTTGCCGAAATTGGTTAACTGTCGTTTCTCTCATAATTTCTCCATTTACTTAACCGTACTGTTATTCCGTACGGCTGTCAATTTTTTGGTTAATTTATGAGGCTTGCAAAGTTTAGCTTTCACTGTGCGCTGTTTGGCGTCGGCTTTTAGCAGTTGGGTTTTCGATCCTGTTTTAATAACCACTGCGAAAATTTTTTAATGCCTTAAAAGACCTAATCCCTGCAATCGAATTATCCCTTTAATATTTATACTAGGGTCTTGGTAGATTCCTTTCTGCACCTTTGTTTGTAGTATTCTTATTGCAGTTAAAATTATTCCACTATGTCGATATAAAAAAGCTATAATAGAATCATGTTGCGGGTTTAAGTTTCGTAATGTATACTTATATGAGATATTTATTTTATCCACAAAAGTGAGTTTTTATTTTTTGTATATTTGTCTACTGTCTAATTAATAGTAATTAGTAGGTAAGCTCCCGTAACATTTTGCCCTTATATTTTATGTATTGCTATATTGATGAAAGTGGAAACACAGGATTAAACCTATTCGACCCAAGCCAACCCAGTTTATATTATGGAATTCTATCATCTTCCTTTAACTTAGATGAAGCTGCTGAGCAGCAGGTTGCTGCAATGAGAAATATACTCGGGGTTAACCGTCTGCATGCTAATGAACTTGGTGTTACGGGGCTAACGAAGATTGCCAAGGAGCTTTTTATAGTTAAAAGGCAATTCAATATCAATTTTGACGTTACCAGTCTAATAAAGCAGGATTATGCAATTATTTCATTTTTCGATCAATTGTTTGATCCAGGTGTTAATAGTGCTGCCTCTTGGCATGGTTACTGGACTCCCCTGCGGTATTTAATTCTGTATAAATTAGGTCTTATTTTTAATGAGCAAATTGCACGTCTTGCTTGGGACGCTAGAATTTGTACTAACGATTCCCAAGCAGAAACCAAATTAATTGAAACTTGTGAGATGCTTGAACCTCGAATAAGCATGCTCCCAGATGCTCGATCTCAAGAACTTATTGGAGATGTAATTCGGTGGGCAAAGACACACCCAAAAGATATTGCATATAATTCTGACAGCAAAAAAGATACCTTGCAAATTTCACCGAATCTTATTGCGTTTCAATCTGTCATGCATAGAATAGCAGCCAGAAGTAAAGAATCGCAAACAGAAATCAAAGCTGTTGTGGTAGATAGGCAAACACAATTTAATAAAGCTCAAAAATACATCTCTGAACTCTACAGCGACCACCGAAATATTGATTGGGAAACCGGACCAGACCTTCCTAAGATGGATCTTTCAAATATGCCAAAAGTTCCAATTCAATGTACCGCTGGAGATGACAGTTGTGGTTTAGAACTTGTAGATATTTATCTTTGGCTCTACAAACGTAGATTAGAAGGGCGTGACTTGGGTGACGCTTTAAACGGAGTGTTGTTTGATGTGGCAATTGAGGGGGGATCGGATGAGGTTTCGCTAGAAGCCATTGCAGATCGGTGGGAACCTTATTTTTTTGATTCCCCTGAACCATCAAAAGAAAAGCTAAAAGAAGGGCGACGCATAGTGGATGAATTCGAAAAGGCTAGGCAAACAGCAATGAAAGGCTAATGTAGTTGAGCAGTAGAGTATTTTTACCAAATTTATATTAAGATCATTTACCGTTGGCGTTACAAAACCTATAATCTTCTATGGAAAAACACCTGATTTTAGTTGCAATAGCAGACTACCATCCCATAGTCAGGCTTGGAATCCGTACGCTATTAGAGACCGACGGCTCTATGGAAGTTGTGAAGGAATACTCTGACTCGCTAAACTTAATGGAGGACTACCAAAGTGCAGACTGGGATATTTTGGTGCTAGATATTGATTTAACAGATGGGAATGGCCTTGAAATGACCAAAGAAATGCTATTGGAAAGGCCAGAGTTAAAGGTTTTGATTTTAAGCATTTACCCAGAGTCAAAATATGCAGTTCGAGCTATGAAGGCTGGGGCAAAGGGGTATCTGAATAAAAGTAATATGCTGGAGGATCTATGCTCTGCGATCACCAAAGTTGCAGCGGGGAAGTTATACGTGAGTGATGAGCTAAGCCAAATTTTGGCAGAAGAGGCTACAACAGTTAGTGCCCCCAGTTATGGTAATGAACCCCATTCCCAGCTATCAGACCGAGAATTACAGGTTTTATGCCTCTTGGGCGCTGGGAAAACGAACCATGAAATAGCAGAAAAGCTCTTTATCAGTATCAAAACTGTCAGTACTTACAAAGCGAGAATTTTAGAAAAGATGAATCTCAAAACGACGAGCGAACTCATTGCCTGTGCAATCAACCATGATTTAGTTGTTTAAGGTCACTAGCTTTACTGGTTAAAATCTAACCTTAAATTTTGATCTTCATCGCTTTGGGCAAGATCTCAAATTTGGCGGGAAGGGTGCCTAAAGGTTCACCGTCAATGTCGAGCACCACTTTTTCTGTCGACTCGGCGCTAAGTTCGCTGGTCTGTAGAAATTCGTTTTGAGGGTGGGCCATGTGCTTTCCGAAGTAGATTTTTGGGCTGGTTAATAAAAAATCAACTAGCCCTCGTTTTTTTAAGATGACCACTTCAAAAAGACCATCATCCACCTTAGCTTTGGGGGCCACCTGCATGCCGCCACCAAAATAGCGGCCATTGGCAAGGGCGATGGTTAGAATTTCTAATTCTTCTTGCCTGTCGTTGACTTTGAATTTTACAGTGGGGTGCTGGTATTTCAGGCGAGTCAGAATGGTGTGGATGAAAAAGACCAAAAAACCACCGAGAAATTTTAGGATCTTTGCCTTGTTAACAGCTAAATCCACCTCGCCGCTCAGGCCAAAACTGGCTACATTGATAAAGCGGCGTTGCAGTTGATTCCCTTCAAAGTCTTGGTAGGTCACTTTCCCTAAATCAATTTCCCTGATCGGTGATTTTTTTAGGCTATCAATTTTTTCTAGTAGGTCGTAACTGAGGTTGAAGTTCCGCTGGAAGTCGCTACCTGTGCCCAACATTAAAAAACTCAAAACGGCGTCTGAGTTTATAGCTTGATCATCTTTAAAAAAACCGTTGGTAATTTCAGACAGGGTGCCGTCGCCACCGATAGCGATGATCCAATCAAAGCCGGATGCCAGGGCTGTACGAGTGAGTTCTTCGCCGTGGCCCACGCTTTGAGTTAGGGCAAAGGAAAATTCACCAATTTTGGCTTTTAGCTCTTTTTTAATTCCCGGCCAAATGCTCAAGGCCGTTCCCCCACGAGACATTGGGTTTATAATGACATAGGGCTTCATTCCAGATTCTTGGCTAAGGGGCATTTAAGAATCTCCAAAGGGCTCAATGCCTCTTTTAAAATGTACCAGACATTTGTCGATTTCTGCGGTTTTTTGGGGGCCAGTCCAAGCCAATTTCTTCCCCATAGCCTCGGCAATGGGGGCCAGTTCGGCGGCATTCAGTTTTTCTAAGGTGCCCAGTCCCGACCTTCTAAAGATAAAATCACTCAAATGTTTGGCCTGCTCTACTTCTACAGCGTAGGTCAATTCAACCTGCAACAGTGGCCCACGGCTAGAAAGCTTTACTCTTTCACTTGGCGCAGACAATGCCAGTTGAGCCAATTTAGGCGCATCTGTTCCGTAGTGATGGGTCAGTTTCTCTAGCCAAACTGGCTCAAATTGAGGCCAGTCAGCGATGAGTTTTTTCTTAAACAGGGCAAGACATTCCATGTCGCCACCTTGGAGGGGGCTGGAATGACTGGAGCTTGGCCCCGCTTTTAGGTTTGATCCCTCCAAAATAAGATTGACTGCCTCAAAGGCCAAACCCCTGCTGGTGGTGAATTTACCGCCTGTAGCCGAGAAAAATCCTTGGGCCTGGTCTTGAGCGTGGTTGATTAAAACATGTTTTCTGGAAACATGGTAAGAGTCGCCACCCATGCCTGCCGCTAAGGGCCGAATGCCTGTGTAGGCGACCAATACTTCTTCTGGCTGTAAGTTGTAGGCGGGGATAGCATGGTTAATTCGGTTGATGTAGCCTTCCAATTCGGGCTCGGTAATTTCTAAGTCCTCAGGGTTACCGTCATAAACTTCATCGGTGGTGCCAATTAGGTTATAGCCTTCCCAAGGTAGAAAAAAGAGGTGCTGGCCCTCCTTAGTAAAAAAGGCTAAGGCGCTATCTTGCAACTTCTTTGGCGTGACAATATGTATCCCCTTAGATCGAGGGTGAGGGATGTGAGTGGGCCCAGCCAACTTGGCTGTTTCGGCAGCCCAAGGCCCAGTGGCGTTGATCACAGACTGGCCAAAGAATTCATATTCTTTGTTGCTTTCTAAGTCTAAGGCTTTAACTCCCTCTACTATATTGGCCCTCTTGATCAGGCCTAAAACTTTCACGTAATTTTCAGCCTCTGCGCCTCTGGCTTGGGAGCCTTGGATGTAACTTAAAACCACTCTTTCGGGGAAGTTGATTTGGCAATCTTGGTAGATGTAACCGCCTTTTAGGTCTTGGGTCGGTAACAGGGGTTCTTTTTCCCTGACTTCAGCACGGTTCAAGCGAGTGAAAGATTGCAGCCTTCCGTCGGGGTCTTTAACATGGTGTTTGTCGAAACTTAAGCCCTCGTACAGGGCCATGGCTAGCCACAAAAAGGCAGGGTGACGGCCAAAGTCTTTATAGGTTGGCAGTAAAAAATCTAAGGGGCGGACTTGGTGAGGGGCGATTTCTTGGAGCATACGTCGTTCACGCAAAGATTCCCTGACCAAGGCAAAGTCTAACATTTTTAAGTAACGTAGGCCGCCATGGGCCATTTTAGAAGTGGCGGAACTGGTCGCTTGGCCGTAGTCGCCTCGTTCTAAAAGGAGGCATTTTAGGCCACGGAGCGAGGCTTCCCATAAAATAGCTGCCCCTGTTACCCCACCGCCAATGATGATGATGTCGAATTTTTCTTTAGTAAGTGGGGTCAGGTCACGCATAGGCTCAAGCTCAATTTTTCTTCAAATATACATTTATCTAAATGTTATTTCAATGTTTTACTGAAGTCTTGGCCATGCCAATATTTTGGGCCTTGCTCAAAATAGATATCAACAGGGATTTTAGCTATCTTAACTCGGTTTAACAGAAAGCGAATGGAGGGGCCAAGGGATTTGTGTTCCTCTCTAAAGGCCTGATAGTCTTGGTTGGTTCCTGTCGCTTGGATTGTCAAAATTTTAGCCGTAAGTTCAGCTATCGCCTTGGCCATTTTTTCTTTGTGAACCAGTAGACCTTGGTCGGTAATGATAAAGGCTTGCCTTTGGTGTAAAAAATTCCAACGAACTAGGGCGGCACGACCATGGGCGGAGCTAGGGCCAAAGCGCATGGTGCGAATCATACCTGCAACAAAGGTAACATACTGCGCCATCACTTGGGATTGGATCTTCCCAGAGGTTTTTAAACTGCTTAAAAAGTAGAGGGATAAAATATCTGCCTTGGCCTCTTCCAATTCCATGTTGGAATTGCCAAAGGTTTCGCTTAAGGGCTTCCCATTGTTACTTTTTTTAACCCCGAGGCCATGGGCCACTTCGTGGAACAGGGTGTTTTCAAAAAAGGCAGTAAAGGTAACTAAATCTTGCTGGCTAGGGTGAATTAAAACTCGGGCCAGAGGTTTCATCATGAACTCAAATTTAGCCTCCATTACATTTTTCAACTGTAAGGTGCGGCTACCATGGTCTTGCTGGATTCGTGGATCGTTGGGAAGATTGATGGCTATGGCTTTCACGCCAGCGTTTGCTTGACCGCAGTGGAGTAAAACCCTGTAAACACCAAGCCCAGCGTCCACTTTTGGATTGGGGCGTTGGACTTGAATTGGCAGAGGTAGCGACTTTTGCAAGCGAGGCAAGAGTTCTGAAAATCCTTGCAGGCGGGTTGTCCAAGTCAAATCACGGAGTAAGAGCAAACCTTCAAAGCTGGCTTTTAGGCCTAAAAGGTCGTCGTCATAGGTTTCAATAGGGCCGATAATCAGGTCGATGGGGTTATCTGTAAGGCCAACCCAAGCAAGGTCGCTTTGGTAATAATTATCTTGGCCTAAAGCCAGACTGGCCGCCTTTAAATAGCTTTTAAAGCCTTGGTGCTCTGCTAGCCCTGCCGCTTTTTTAAGGAGTTCCTGGGTCTTTTTTAGCTCGGAGAAATGTCTTTGCGAATAGTACTCAAGAAAGAATTCCCCCTCTGCATTTCTTTTTACGTAAGAATAAGCGCTCTTTTTTCCTTCCAGTTCTATATATTCAAAAAGCTTGGGCGAAAAGCCTTTGGGGTAGAAATTCCCACCCTTTGGTTTGGGCTGGATGCCAGAAATAAAGGAGTAGTTGTTATTGGTTTTTTCCCAAGGCCCATAGTTGAGTGACAGAAGCTTTTTTTTCGCAGCTTCTCGGGATTGGGAACCTGTAGCATAGGGGTCGCCCCAGTTTTGCGTAAAGTAAAGAGAGTCCATTTGGCGGCAAGCTTGGGCCAAGAGGGGCAGCATTTTAGTTTGATTCTCTGTGAGGCCAGAAAGGTCGGCATCTAAGGTAACAGCTTGGTATCTGTCTAAAACCCGGGTTGCGTATCTTTCGCTGGTTCTGGGTAAGGGTGGCTCTAGTTGTAGGCTTTGGATCTCGTAGTGCAAGTAGTTAGACGCTAAGGCTGCAATGAGAAGGCTGCTAAAGAATAAAATCTTATATTTATGCATTCTATTTCTTTGCTCGTCGTTGGGCCCCTCATGGGGGTGGGTTAATCTTGGAGGCGCCAAAAAAAGACCAAAGCTAACGTCTTAGATGCAAGAACACCGTCAGTCTTTATTTAACCGTAAAGCTAAAAAAACCTAGAGTAGGCTTCTTATCCCTTCAATCAATTGTTCAGGCATTACAGGTTTTGAAAAAGTAAGGTCGGAACCTGCCAGCTTGGATTGATTCAAAACATCTACAAATTTAGTGTCAGGTGTACCAGAAATACCAATGACCTTAACCTTCGGTTTGATTTTCTTCATGGTGCAGGTGAGTTCGTTTCCGTCTAAATCAGGTAGAAAAATATCTGTAATGACCAAATCTGCAGGTGAGGATTTAAAACATGCTAGGGCCGAAAGTCCAGTTGAAAAACACCGAATCTCATATCCTTGGTCTTTTAAACTCATCTCTAAAAGTCTCAGAGAAATGGGTTCTTCGTCTACAATGAATATGAGTGGCTTCATTATTACTCTCTGACAAAGGGAAATGCCCCTTCACGAAATGCAAAGAAGGGTTTTAGTAAAATATTTTTCTGGATGTCTTTTAAATACTGTCTTTTTTCCACAAGGTTGCGGCGGTAGGTCCAAAGGGTTCCAATCTTCTTTTGTTGGATCTCAATAGAGCCAAAGTCCAGTAGAATTCTGTGATCCTTCTGGTTTAAATAAAGCATTTGAGGCAAGAAATCCAAATTTTTTGTTTTTCCAACTTTAATGCGATCACCACTGAGTTTCGCTGTAAATTCAATACCCTTTTTAGGTAACCAGAATTCAGAGCCGCCCTTCTTTTTTAATAGCTCTAGGGGGTAGTGAGCCTCCACACTTTGGGTGCCTGTCCCGCTTGGGGAAAGGGAGCCTTCAATTTTTGCAGGGACGGGCTTTTTAAAATCAACAAATTTCATATACTTTACACTGGGAGGTGCATAGCGAATCAACTCAATGCCAATGGAATGAATGGAGTAATTCATCAAAAGGCCGATGTTAGCGTTGTAAACTCGATCGTCAATGGCAAAGGAGCCCGTTTGAGGGTCCAGCTTCACATAGAGTAATTCTTTGGGATTGGGGCTATTTAAAACCACCTGCATATCCATCTCGTCACTGAGAGGAACTTGATTTTGCAAAGATTCAAAGCTGAAATCTACCTTGCCTGTTAAGAGAACGTGGGTCCACTTGTTGAGTTCTGATTGGATCTCAGGGTCGGTTGGGTTTAAGGCTCTGGCCTTTTCTAAACGGTCATAGGCTAGTTTGAACTTTCCTAGATATAGAAAATTTCTGTAGCGTTCGATTAAGTCTTTGGAGGTTAAAACAGCGGTTCGCTCAAAGGCATCTTGGTACAGAGAAATGCTCGGTGTATTGGTATAGGCTCTGTGGTATTCAATGTTAGCCTCTTCGATGCGCCCTTCTTCTTCTAATTCTTTGCCATGCCAGTAGTTGTAGGCGCAAGAATTTAACAGGGTGCTTAGGAGTAATAAGAGGATAATTTTTTTCATTCTAATTTAATCTTAGGGTTCTTAACTTTTTTTAAATCTAAATAGGCGCGTTTAATTTTTTCGCCCATCTCACCTTTACGGAAGAAGTAGGTGTCGCCGACTTCTGGCCAAAGATAGGGGTTCAAGCGGTCTACCTTAAGTAAGGCTTCTCTGCCACCCCCTGTTTGCAAGCCCTTGCCAAAGGCCAACATTAACCAGGCATGTTCATCTTCAGGATTAACTTTAACAGCCTTGTAGGCGGTTTCTTCAATCCAAGAAGGGTAACTTCCCGAGCTGGCAAAAACTTCAGCCAGTAAAGCTAAAAGCCTTCCGTCCTTAGGGTTTGTTTGCAAGGCCTTTTGCAAAAAAGCCTCTAGCTTTTGAAAATATTTGCTATTATTCCCTTTTAAATCTGAACTGGCAACCAACATAGCTTGAGCCAAGAGTTCCGTCATTTTTGGGATGGCAAGTTTTTTAACTTTAGGCAGCAATTTCAGAAGTTCTTGGCCGTCGTTGGAAGACAGGTAGCTCTTTGCCAAGGATTCAATAACTTTTTTGTGCAGGGGGGCCGACATGTTAGGAAAGGCAATCTTGCTTAAAGAAAAATCTTCTAATTCATGAGAAAGAATTTTAGTGGTCAATTCGTCGATTTTAGCTTCCACCTCGTCTACAGAAACACTAATTTCTTCAGTCTGTAATTTGGAGTTGCCTAGGGTTCGAATTTGGAGAGAGATATAAGCCTGATTGAAAACCAGTTGGAACTCGCCTACAATCAAGATTTTGGCTTTAGGCGTAGGGGTTTTTCCGTTTCGGCTCCAGAAAAATAACTGGTCGTTGCTTAGGAGTTTGATCCTTTTTTGCCCACTTAAACCTGCTTTGATGCGTTCAGACACATAAAAGCCAAACCAATCATTCTGCTTGGTGAGGCGTTGGTTTTCAAGGGGAACAACGCCGACGGTTAAAGCTGCAAGGCTCTCGGTTGTAAAGGTTAAAACACAGAAGCCTAACAGTAATAGTCTAGAAATTGTTCTCGTCTCCACTAGAAATCCCCAGTTGATTTGGTGCTACTGTTTGTTGACTTCTAACTTCTTCAATCTCATCGATTGGGTTTGCAGATTGGCTTACTGCGGGCTCAAAGGTTGTTGTAGTAGCCTCGGTATTGTTTTGCGTCGGGGCTGGAGACTGCTCTGGCGCCGCTTCTGTGTCTGTGGAAGCTACTGTTTGGTAAGAAATAGGTTCTTCAATTTCCTCATCTACCATTTGTAGATCATTTAACATTTCAGCAAGCTTACTTTGGTATTGCGCTTTTTCATCTTCAAGTTCTTTGACTTTAGCTTGTAGGGTACTGATTGTGGCAATTGCGGATTTTACCTTGTTTTCGATTTGATCTAAGATTTCCATAGGATTCCCTGAACTGAATTAATGTTAGTTTTATTAAATGGGTAAATTTAAAGCAGAGGATAATTTTTTGTTCTGCTTCACTTCAACTGTTTTTCTGTAATTGTTGATCAAACCCATCAGGATAACTTGAGCCTTTTCTTGCTTGATTCTAGCTTCTAGCTGCCCGAGTGATCTTGGGTCTAGCCCTTGGCCGGGAGTTTTTTTCAAAAGCAGAGTCACAAAGGTTGTTGCCCCTTGGGAAACGCTCGTAGCGGCACCAATCTTCAACTTGTCTGTTGCTGCTATAAACTCTTTCGCATTGTGAATTTGGTCAATGTCTTTGGAAGTATAGGTAAAGGATGACTTAAAAGGGCTGATCTTTAATCGTGAGCTTAAGGCTGTAAAATCAGACTGGGTTTTTATCTGCTTTGCTGCCAGCATCATCTTTTCTAATGCTTGGTCCTTTTCCATTTGAAAAGCAACGGCCCTAGTGGCTTCGGCTTTTACTGTTGCAAAGGGTTTTGCTTGGGCAGGGATGATTTTAGTAATTTCGTAAGCTACAATCTTCTTGCCATTTTTAGAGGTCCAAACACCCTTTTGTTTTTCCTTTAGGCCGTCTAAAGCGTGGTAAAGTTCAAAGGAAAAACCAATTTTTTGAAGTTGGCTTGTCTGGCCAAATACTTCGGAGGTTTCAGGTGTCTCGCCTGAGCTTTTAGCCACTTCAGCAAAGGGCTTAGTGATTAAGTTTTTCTGGGCGTTCGCTGCTTTGTTTTGCAATCTTCGGCCTAGTTTTTTCTCAGTAATTTCTTGGATGATCATTGCCCTAGCTTCTTCTAAGCTTCTGCTTTTGCCTTGCTTTTTTCCAAGTAGTTGGACCACGTGAAAGCCAAAGGTAGTAAGAACAGGGTCGGATACTTCACCGACCTTTAGATTTTCCAAAGCTTCTTGGTAAGGTGGGGCAAGTCTGCCTTCTTCCATCCAACCAATGTTGCCGCCTTGTGTAGCTGAACCTGGGTCTTTAGAGTGCTTTGTCGCTAGTTTTGAGAAGTTATTTGGGCTTTTTTGCAATTGCTTAGAGAGTTTGTTCGCTAAGGCTCTTGCTGCCGCTGTTTTCTTCTCATTGCCATCTTGTGGCGCTTCAATCAGGATGTGGCGACTATTCCACTGGGGTTTAACCTGATAGGCTTTGTTGTTTCTTTCAAATGTTTTTTGGATCTCACGATCTCGAACTTTAATATTGCCTCTTTCAGAGTCGGCACTAAGAACAAAAAAGTTGATCTGGTATTTCTTGGCCTCTTCAAAGCGCTCGGGGTGCTCATCATAGTATTTTTTGATGTCAGCGTCAGTAGGGGTAACAGGGGTAGAAAAATTAGCAATTTCTAAAGCTAGTGTTTCTGTCTCAAAGGTTGTTTTGTTGCGGATAGATAAGTCTTCAATGAATTTTCTTGAGACAGACTGGCCTTTCATTATTAACTGAACAAATTTATTGGCTACAATTTCTTTTCTTAAGTTATCTTCGTAGGTCTTAGAATTGATTTTGTTTTGTTCTAGTAGGTCGTTGTATTTCGACTGGTCAAACCTGTTATCTGTCTGAAAGTAAGGTGAGTGACGAATGGAATTTGCAACTTCTAAGTCTGTCGCTGCAATACCATTGGCACCAGCGCTTTGGACAAGTAGAGCGTCATTGATCAAACGGTTTAGGCTTTGGCGCTCTAAATCCATTTGGTTCATCACTTGGGAAGCTTGGGCTCCAAATCGTTTTCTAACATTTTCTCTGTTTTCATCTAGGGCTCTTTGGTACTGCTCTACAGTCACCTCGAGGTCGCCCACTTCTACAAGTACGTTGGCCCCCTGCTGTTGGAATACGTCGATTCCAAAAAAGAGCATGACCACAGCAATGATAATGACGATGAATTTTACAAAAAAGGATTGGACGTTGTTACGAATCAGATCAAGCATGGTATTATAGTTAAAGTTTTTTAAACTCCAAAAGTAGAATCTTTTTGAGCCTAGGTCAATTACAAGTGGGACTTGTTTCTATTTTTTTTTTGGTAAGTTTATTTCGCCCATTTAATAAATTCAACTTATCTCTTGGCAAATCCTTCCGAACTGTTTAATTTAGTATCTTTAAGCCTCAATATTAAGTCCATAAGACGCGTAAAGTGCAGGGCTACCGCAAATTATAATCATGCCCTTTTCACTCGACCCTTTTGATAAGATATTTACTCTTGGCCCCAAAGGAACTTTTTCCAATGCTGCGGCCAACTTAGTTGGTCGGGATCAGATTAACGAAATTGAGTATTGTACCACATTACCGCAAATTACCAAGTCTGTGGTTATGGACGCTAAATCCTTAGGTGTTATCCCCATTGAAAACTCCACATCTGGCACTGTGACCCAGGCGCAAGATAGCCTCATTGACCATGATATAGAAATTATAGGTGAGATTACCGTCGGCGTGCAATATGCTTTGGTGAGCCATGTTGAGCTGTCCAAAGTTGAAAGATACTTCTGCCATGCTGTGGCCTTTAACCAATGTATGCAGTTTGAAGCCGATGCTATCCCCAATGCAGAGGTGATTTACGCAAATTCTAACATTATTTCAGCGGAAAAGTTTTTAGAGGCGAAAGGCCAAAATGTTGCGGCCATTGTGCCCCTGCCCTTTGCTTTGCGAGACGACAGGTTAACCCCCCTGATTAAGGTGGAGCACATCCAAGATGTTGATGATAACGAAACTCGGTTTTTGGTTTTAAAAAAGCGGATTGGTCATTTACCCGACTTTTCGAAAAATAAAACCTCTATGTATGTCCAGCTTCATGAAGACCGCCATAGTTTGCTTTTTGAAGTTTTGAAGGGCTTTCATGAATCCAATGTAAACCTTTGCAGGCTTGAGTCTCGCCCTGCCAAAGGCAGCAAGTGGCAATATGGTTTTTTCATAGATTTTTATAATAATGACCAAGTTCCAGCTTGCTTAAATGGCCTATCTTTAAAAAAGATAGAATATCAAATTATTGGTTCTTACAGCGGGTATCCTTAAAATATGTTGATTCACTGGGCGCCAAACCCCATAATGCTCGATCTAGGCTTTATCCAGCTCCGTTGGTATGGCCTACTTTTCTCAACGGCCTTTTTAGTGGGCTTGGTTATTTTTAACCGACTTTTCAAAGACCAGAAAAAAGATTTAAAACTCCTCGATCCCTTGATGATTTACGCCATGGTCGGTGTTGTTGTGGGCGCTCGGTTAGGCCACTGCCTATTTTACGAGACAGAATACTATTTGCGAAACCCCATACAAATTTTGTATGTTTGGAAGGGTGGCCTTGCCAGTCATGGTGCGGCTATTGGTATGCTTACCGCCCTATTTCTTTTTGCAAAGAGATATAAGGACTTTACTTTCCTCTGGCTTTTGGACCATGCAACCTTAAATGTAGCCATGGGCGGCGGTTTGATTCGCCTAGGAAACTTAATCAATAGCGAAATCATTGGCAAACCGACAGGCGGCGACTGGGGCTTTATTTTTGGGATGATTGACCAAGTGCCAAGGCACCCAGCCCAAGCCTATGAATCTTTTTTCTATTTCAATCTCTTTGTATTGCTATGGCTACTTTACAGAAAAGGCTATGGTCAAAAAACAGGCCTCATGTCAGGTGTTTTTTTTACGGGAGCCTTTGCATTTCGGTTCTTAGTCGAATTCTTAAAAGAAAATCAGAGCTTGTTTGAAAATGAATTAAGCTATAATATGGGGCAATGGCTTAGTATTCCAGCGATCATGATTGGAGTAGGCTTGATTATCTATAGTAATAAGGCAAAATGACAGTTATCATTCCTGAAGACCACCATGTGCAGCATGATCTAGAAGAACATAATATTGCATGCATCACGCCTGCCAGTGCTCAGTCACAAGATATTAGGCCCCTTAGGGTTGGAATTTTAAACATCATGCCTGATGTTAGCAGTTACGAATTCAACCTCCTTTACCCGCTTGGCAAATCCATCCTGCAAATTGAACCCATTTGGATTCGCCTTGACACTCACTCTTATCATAGCTCCAACCCAGAACACATGGACGAGTTTTATATGAGCTTTGCAGAGGCCACAAAGGATAGACCATTAGACGGATTGATTATTACTGGTGCCCCTGTAGAAGAGATGGACTTTTCTGATATCACCTACTGGGATGAAGTGACCGACATCTTAAATTACGCCAGAAAGTACATTGTTTCCACCTTGGGAATCTGTTGGGGTGGGATGGCCTTAGCGAAGATTTTAGGAATTCCAAAAACCAATTTTGAGAAAAAACTCTTTGGGGTTTTCCGTACAAAGAACCTCGACTTGTTGCATCCCATTACTGGGGATTTAGACGACTTCTTTTATTGCCCCCAATCAAGGCACGCAGGTTATAGCGATGAACAATTGGAAGCTGCGAGAGACAAAGGTGACATCAACCTCATGGCTCACTCTAAAGACACAGGTTACACTATTTTTGAGACGACAGACTCTAAATTTTTAGTTCACTTAGGTCACCCTGAGTATAACAGTGGCAGGCTTTCAGAAGAATATTACCGTGATAAGGCTAAGGGTCGGGATGATGTTGGGGAACCAGCAAACTTTAACCCAGAGGCGCCTGTAAACAATTGGCGTTCCCACAGGACTGAGTTTTTTAGCCAGTGGATTAAGTACCTTTATACTCACGCTGAGTACTAGGCTGCTTCAAGCCCTATAGTTTTTTAATCTATAAGCCTTTGACTGCCGACTCTGGCAGCCAGAAGCTTTCGCTATTAAATTCCCATTGGCTCAAACTCACTTGCAGCCAGCCTGAAAGGTTGCGTTTCACTGTGACAATCTGCCCCGCCTTTACCTCTCCAATTTGATAAAAGCTGCTGCCTGGCCCTGAATAACTGGCAGTGGATTCCATTACCTGTAGTCTTTTTGTGGTCTGAAATGGCAAGAGCGGCAGGAGTAGCAAAAAACCCACGGCCACAGTGCCCAAGGCCCAGTTTTTCACTTTTATATTGGGCGTTTTTTTATGGGCTAAGAGTAACAGCACCCCTAAAAGGAACAAGCCAAAGCTTGCAGCAAAGAGTTCTGACTTTAACAGGGGCAGATGAAAGGAGACGTCTAAGCCTAATGCTCTTTCTAGTCTTGCCTGTGCCCCTCGGGCTTCTCTCAGATCAACTGCCGCCAATCGGTAGAAGTATAAAGCTTGGGGCTCTTGCCCTGAATTTTCTAGTTCCACAGCCTGATTGTATAAAGCTGCTGGGCTGGGGTTGGTAGGAGCGTGAGAATCTTGTCCAATCTGAGCAAAGGCTAATTGGCTCCAAAAACAAAACAGAAGAAGGGCCAAGGTCCGCATATTAACCCCTTAAAGCTTTTTTAATTTGAACCAACAGGGCCTCTAAAGCCAAGGGCTTTGCAGCATAGGTTGCCAAGCCTTTTTCTGTTTCCAAGCAGGCGTTAAAGGCAACTTCTAGGGCATTGCCTAAAAAGCGAGGGCTTAGGGCTGTGATTTCTGTTAAAAGGTCTTGGTTGGTAATATATTGCTCCATCCCCTCTTGGTGAAGGCGGATGTCCTTGAGCAAATGACCTAAAAACTCCAACAAGTAAAATTCTAGATCTTGGTCTAGAGCCGACTTAACTTGGACAGTAAAGGTTTCCATGTTTTCAACGGTCATGTCTTGCAGCATGTTTAAAGCTTGGCCCCGAAGGCTCAGTAGCTTAGAAGCCTTTTCGATAAAATCACTGCGCAGGCGGCCTTCGCAATAGTCTAAAATCAAACCCTTGCAGTCTTCTTGCAGATTAAAATCCTTCTTTAAAATGGCTTCCACTTGGGCCGATGTTAGGGGCGAGAAGGGCATCTTTTGGCAACGGGAAAGAACCGTATCTATGAGTTGGCTTTCGTCTGACGCCGTTAAAACTAACAGGGTATCGAGGGGTGGCTCTTCTAGGATTTTTAAAAAGGCATTGGCAGATTCCACATTAAACTGGTTTGCCTGCTTGACGAGAACAACCCTTTTTTTGGCGTAGGTTGGCTTTAAACTCAAATTTTGGATGAGATCTTTAATCTGAGCAATCTTGATGTTTTTCCCATCTGGGCGAACCGTTAAAAAGTCAGGGTGGGAATCGCTTAAAAACATGCGGCAAGAATCACAACGACCACAGTTGTTGTGGGTTTCGCAGTTGATCATTTGGGCCATGGTCTTGGCCGTAACCCCTTTACCAATGCCTTCGGGGCCAGTGAATAGGTAGGCTGAAGGGATATGGTCGTTTCGGTAGGCGACCTGCAATCGTTTTAAAATTTCCTCATGTCCAAAGATACTAGAAAAGGGCATGGCTAGAGAAGCTTTGAAAGGTGAGTTGCAAGTTCTGCGGTGATGGATTGGATGTCTTTTGAGGCATCGATTACCTTTACTCGATTGGGTTCGCTTGCGGCAATTTCTTTATATTTTGTCCTGATGCGCTGAAAGAAGCTAATGTCTTCTGATTCCATGCGGCAAAGCTCCATGCCCAATTCTTCGTTCCGTTTTGCCAATCTCGCTTGGCTCACCTCGGGCGAAATATCAAAGAAAAAGGTCAAGTCAGGCTTTAATATGGCGTCTTTGGTTAAGGGTTCCAGCCAAGATAAATCAAGCCCTCTTCCCCCGCCTTGGTAGGCCACTGTGGCATCGTGGTAGCGGTCGCAGAGAACCAACTTGCCAGATTCTAAGGCTGGTTTGATCTTTTCATCTAAATGTTGGACTCGGTCGGCCAAATAGAGCAGTAACTCAGATTTGGCGCAAAGCTTTGTGTTTTCAGGGTCGAGTAAGATCTTGCGGATCTTTTGGCCGATCTCGGTCCCGCCCGGTTCTTTGGTCAGGATAAAGTCTTGGCCTTTCGCCTTGAGACTTTTACATAAGATCTCGATTTGCGTGGTTTTCCCACTGGCATCCATTCCCTCGAAGGTAATAAACATAAAGCCTAAACTCTTTGGATGTCAGCGCCAAGAGCATTGAGTCTAGTGTCAATGGACTGGTAGCCTCGGTCGATTTGGTAGATGTTGTGGATCTCACTGGTGCCTTTTGCGCAAAGGGCAGCAATGAGTAAGGCCATTCCAGCCCTGATATCGGGGCTATGGAGAGTTGTACCTCGCAAAGGTGAAGGCCCATTGATCACAGCCCTGTGAGGGTCACAAAGGACGATCTTGGCACCCATGCCAATGAGTTTATCCACCCAAAACAGACGAGACTCAAAGAGCTTTTCAAAGATCAAAATATTGCCGTCGCACTGGGTAGCCACAATGGTCATGATACTACTCAAGTCAGCAGGGAAGCCCGGCCAAGGAGCATCGTCAATTTTAGGGATGGATTGGTCCAAGTCATTTTGAATTTTTAAGCTTTGCTTGGCAGGGATGAGCATGTCGTCACCAACCTGTTTTACATTGACACCCAAACGGCTAAAATAGGGTAGTATCTGGCCTAACTTGTCAAAATCAACGTTTTTAATAGTGATTTCACTACCAGTTACAGCGGCAAGGCCGATGAAACTGCCAATTTCTATGTGATCAGGGGAAACTCTATGCTCTGTACCACCCAACTCGGTTACACCTTCAATGACCAAAAGATTACTGCCAATGCCGGATATATCTGCACCCATGGCAACCAGCATGTTGCAAAGGCCTTGCACATGTGGCTCGCAGGCTGCGTTATAAATGGTTGTGGTTCCTTTTGCGAGTACAGCTGCCATTACCAAGTGTTCGGTAGCCATAACACTGGCTTCATCGAGCAACAGGTAGCAGCCTTTTAGGCCCTTAGAAGTGGCTGAGAAGTGGTCTACTCCATGGGTAAACTTAGCGCCCATTTTGCTTAAGGGGATGACGTGAGTGTCTAGTCTACGTTTGCCGATGGTATCGCCACCGGGAATATAGGCCTTGGTTTTGCCAAATCTGTGAAGCAGTGGCGCAAGGAGTAAAAAGCTCCCTCGGATTGCCTTGGAAAGTGCTGCGTCAGGCTCAAAAGAAATGAGGTTGGAAGCATCAAATTCCCAAGAGGATTCCCCTAAAAAACGAATGGTTACACCTAAGGATTCTAGGATTTTTTTCATGGAACCAATATCGCCAATGTCGGGCAGATTGTGGATGGTCACGGTAGATTCTGTGAGCAACACAGCGGCTAAAAGAGGCAGGGCCTCATTTTTATTTCCTGCTGGCGTGATCTCTCCGCTAAGTTTTTTGCCACCTGTGACGATAAATTTTTCCATGGGTTTTATTTAGGGAGTAAGTTTCTAATATTTGGTTAAAGTTTGGCTCGTAAGGCCAGTTTGAATTCGTCTAAGCCTTGGGGCTTGGTTCCACCGCATTGGGCGAAGTCGGGCTTGCCGCCACCACGAGCTTCAATGAGGGGGCTTAATTCCTTGATCAAGGTTCCTGCTTGGTAGGTCTTAGTTAAATCTTTAGAAACTAAAATCATCACCGAAACCTTATCTGCTTCACTTATAGAAAGCATCACCACACCTGAGCCCAACTGGCCCAAATAATTTGGCCCTTCTGTTTTTAGGTTGCTGCCACTGGGTAAAGCCAGTTCCAAGTACTTCACGCCATTGATTTCTTCAACCTGATCTAAGGCCTTGGCTGCGTTGAGTTTGCCTAGTTCTTGTTGGGTGGCTTCTAGTTCTTTTAAGGTCGCTTTGGTTTGCTCTTGCAACTGTTCAAAGCGGGGGCCTGCTTGGTCTAGGCCAACCTTCATGCCTTGGGCAATCTGGTTTAAGGTGGCAATGTTCGATTGCATAAAGTCGATTGCCGCAGCGCCTGTGTAGGCCTCAATGCGCCTAACTCCAGCTGAAATAGCCTCTTCTAATACAATCTTAAACAGGCCAATGTTGCCTGTGTGCCCAGTGTGACAACCGCCGCAGAATTCTTTGCTGCTGGAGCCTGCTGTAACCACTCTCACTTCGTCGCCGTACTTTTCACCAAAGATGGCCATGGCGCCTGTTTGGATCGCCGTATCGTAGTCCATAAACTCTGTGGCAACCTGCTCGTTTTCACGAATAGCTTGGTTTACTGAGGCTTCAATGTCTGCAATCTGGTCCGCTGTTAAAGGGGAATAGTGAGAAAAATCAAATCTCAGTTTTTCTTCATTTACGTAAGAGCCAGCCTGTTTTACATGGTCACCAACAATAGCCCTCATAGAGGCTTGCAGCAAATGGGTTGCCGTGTGGTTGGCTTCTACTTTTTTGCGGGTGAGCATGTTTACTGTTGCTCTGACTGTTTCATTTTCTTTTAAGTGGTAGCTCGTGCCTGCAACCTGCATAACCTTTCCGTGGGCCAGATTTAGGCCTGTCACGGGGCTTTGGGTTGTGGTGATCTGCACAGAAAAATTAGCATTTTGCACTTCCCCTGTGTCGCCCACTTGGCCACCGCCTTCAGCGTAGAAGGGGGTTTGCTTTAAAACCAATTCCACTTCGTCGCCAACTTGAATGGTCTGGGTGATCTTACCATCCTTTAAAAGGGCCAAAAGCCCTGTTTCTAGATCAAAGTCACGGTAACCGACATATTCACTCTTAATATTTTCTTTAACCAACTTCTGGTAGGCTTCCCCTAATTGTAGGTTGTGGCCTCTTGTGTTTTGGGCCGCCTTGGCTCTGGTCTTTTGTTCTAACATGGCAGCATCAAAGCCTACCTGATCAAAGGTAAAGCCACGATCTACTAAAATATCTTCTGTAAGGTCGGGTGGAAAACCGTAAGTATCATAAAGCTTAAATAGCTCGGCACCATCGGTAGTTGTGGCTCCTGATTTTTTTAGGCCTTCAACCAATTCATCTAAAATCTTCATCCCTTGGGTTAAGGTGGAGGCGAATCTTCGCTCCTCTTGGCCGAGTAGAATCTGAATGTAATCTTGGGACTCACGAATCTCAGGGTAGGCAGCTTCCATAGTGGGTACAAAATCGGCCACCAACTTGGCAAAAAATCCTGGGGCATAACCGAGCTCTTTACCATGTCGGGCGGCCCTGCGGATGATTCTGCGTAGCACATAACCACGTCCTTCATTGGCGGGGATCACACCATCGGCAATCAAGAATACGCTTGCTCGCATGTGATCGGCAATGACTCTGCAATTTACATCTCGGTCAAAGTCAGAATCAGGAGTATATTTAACACCCTTAGCAATGGCATTGATAAAGGGCTTTAGCAGATCAGTATCGTAATTGTTGGTCTTGCCCTGTACAACTGAGGCAATCCGCTCAAGGCCCATTCCTGTGTCAATAGAAGGACTAGGTAGAGGTGTCATCACGCCGCTAGCGTCTCTGTTGAATTGCATGAAAACCAGATTCCAGATCTCTAAATAGACACCATCGTCAGCTTCCAAACACTGGGTGGCTGTTTTTCCTTTTGGGTCGTGGAGTTTAAAATGAATCTCTGAGCAGGGGCCGCAAGGGCCAGTGTCGCCCATGCTCCAAAAGTTATCGGCTTCGCCCAAACGAGCGATTTTATCAGATTTGATGCCAATTTCTTTGGTCCAAATATCATAGGCTTCGTCGTCATCTTGGAAAACGCTGATGGCGAGTAATTCAGGGTCAACCTTCAAGGTGACAGTCAAAAATTCCCAAGCATATAAAATGGCTTCTCTTTTAAAATAGTCGCCAAAAGAGAAGTTACCAAGCATTTCAAAAAAGGTGTGGTGGCGGTCGGTTCGGCCAACATTTTCAAGGTCATTATGCTTGCCCCCTGCACGAAGAACCTTCTGTGAGGTAACAGCACATTTGTAGTCTGGCGTTTGGTTGCCTAAGAAAAAATCCTTAAACTGGTTCATCCCCGCATTGGTAAATAAAATAGTGGGGTCATTTACAGGAACCAGAGAAGAACTGCGAACCTGTGCGTGGTGTTTTGATTTAAAAAATTCGATGAATGCTTCTCGGATCTCGTTTCCAGTCATTTTGCTTAAACTTAACAGATTAAAAATTCTTGTTCCTACTTGCCTTGGTGGTAGCAAAGGCTTAAAGTGATGATTAACAAAATCATAGAACTCCATCCACTAAAAACGCCCATGCAGAGCCTAAAATCAACAATCTTTTTAGATCGTGACGGTTGCATCATTGAAGAAGTCAATTATTTAAATCAACTCTCTCAAATCAAACCCTTTGCAGGCGTGAAAGAATCGCTGGTAAGGGCAAAGGAGGCTGGCTTTTTGCTGGTCATGATCACCAATCAATCTGGCGTTGCCAGAGGCTTTTTTGATGAGACCTTTGTGAAGTCCGCCAATAACTATGTAAACGAGCTCTTAGGTGGAATTTTAGATGGAATTTACTATTGCCCCCATCACCTTAAAGGTAAAGCCCCCTATAATATCGACTGTGACTGCCGCAAACCGAAAACAGCCTTGGCAGAAAGGGCCTTAAGCGACTTACCCATAAAAAAAGAGGGTAGCTGGATGATTGGTGATAAAATAGCCGACGTGAAATTGGGCCAAGACTTTGGTATTAATTCAGGCCTCGTCCTTACAGGTCATGGGGAAGAGGAAAAAGAAAATGTAGCTGAGGTCTACCCGCAGATGCCCATTTTTACAAATCTGGAAAGAGCCATAGAGGAAATTTTAAAAAAGATTTAATTTCCTACGGTTGCCTAAAAATATATAAATCAGTATAATTAATTTTTTATTTAACAATTACGGACAATTTACTATGGCTTCTGATTTAACAGCAACGATGCAAACATCCCAAGGGGATATTAAACTAACTCTCTTTGCTTCTAAGACTCCTGTTACCGTGGCAAACTTTGTGAACTTAGTTCAACGAGGATATTACGATAACTTGCTTTTTCACCGAGTGATCGCTGATTTCATGATCCAAGGTGGTTGCCCAGACGGACGTGGAACAGGTGGACCTGGTTATAACTTTGCTGATGAATTTGACCCAGAATTAAAGCACAGCAAAGCTGGAATCTTGAGCATGGCTAACGCAGGGCCTGGTACAAACGGAAGTCAGTTTTTTATCACTCACGGCGCAACTCCTTGGTTAGACGGAAAGCACAGTGTTTTTGGTGAATGCCAAAAGGGTGATGATGTGAAAATTGTCAATGTTATCAAGCAGGGCGATACCATCAAGAAAATCATCATCGAAGGTGATGTTGCAGCTTTACTAGAAGAGCAAAAAGATCAAATTGCTGAGTGGAATAGCGTTTTAGGTTAATTCCTAATTTAGGCTAATACCTAAAGAGTTTATCCCTTAAAATTGAAAGCCCAAAGCATCTTTGTTTTGGGCTTTTTTTTTGGCCTTTTTTTAAAGAAAGCTTTTTAGCACAATCTACTAGAAAAAATTGCCCAAACAGGGGATAATCATCTAAAATTTAAAATGAATAAATATTTAAGGACGGAATGAACCAACCCACCACCTTTGCTAACGACCTTTTTGCAGCAAAGCTTGAGCAGCACTCTTTAAAAATCAAACGGATAGCGACCAAGACCTTGCAGGTAAACCTTGGGCGTTTGTGCAACCAAACTTGCAACCACTGCCACCAAGGGGCGGGGCCGACTCGAAAAGAGGTGATGGATAAAGACACCATGGTTCAGATTTTAAGCCTTTTAGACCAAACGCCAAAGATTACCACCGTAGACTTGACAGGTGGTGCACCTGAGATGAATCCTCATTTTCGTTTTTTTGTGGAAGCTTTAAAGGCGAAAGGCCTTTCTATCATCAACCGCTGCAACCTGACGGTTTTATTTGAAAAGGGCCAAGAGACAACGGCTCAGTTTTTTGCAGATCAGGGTTTACGGATTGTCGCTTCCATGCCCTGTTACAGTCAAAAAAATGTGGACCAACAGCGTGGTGACGGGGTTTATGATAAGAGTATTAAGGGCCTACAACTTTTAAATTCACTGGGATACGGCGATAAATTAACCTTGGATCTGGTCTATAACCCAGGCGGGGCCTTTTTGCCAGGCGACCAAGCTGGTTTGGAAGCAGACTATAATTTACGTCTCAAGGAAGACCATAATATTATCTTCTCGAACCTCTTGACCATCACCAACATGCCCATTCGTCGCTTTAGTGGGTTCTTAAAAAGCGACCAACACTTCGATGACTATCTAGAGCTTTTAAATGAAAACTTTAACCCCGCCGCAGCCTTAGGGATCATGTGCAGGGATATGGTTTCTGTTGATTTCAGTGGGAGGGTTTACGACTGTGATTTTAATCAGGCCATGGATTTTGGAAAGAAAAAACAGGATGTAAAAGATCTAAAAAACTTTGAAATGGAAGGCGAAGAAATTGCCTTTGGTGAGCATTGTTTTGGTTGTACCGCAGGGGCTGGCAGCTCATGTGGCGGCGCTCTAGCAGGAGAGGTATAATGAAAACACTCATTTTATTAATCACTGCAATCTTGATCACCCAACCCTTGTCAGCCTTTGACCATAGTCACGCTAAATTCGCAGAAGTTCTTTCTGCAACAGTTGTAAAACATGGGGCCACATCCACTGTGGATTATGAGTGGTTTAAAAAGAACCCTGCGCCCCTAGAGGCATATTTGAAAGAATTGGAAGCCGTGCGCCAAGGGAATTTTCGCAAGTGGAGCAAAGAGCAAAAGGTAGCCTTTTTTATCAACGCTTACAACGCCTATACGATTAAGTTGATCATGACCGAGTACCCTGTCGATTCCATTAAGGATATTGGTGGGTTTTTCTCTAGCCCTTGGAAACAGGGATTTTTTAACCTCCTAGATAAAGTCCACAGTCTAGATCAGATTGAGCATAAATACTTACGGGAGAAGTATAAAGAACCACGAATTCACTTTGCTATTGTTTGTGCCTCCATTAGCTGCCCTGCTTTATCGGGCAAACCCTATTTAGCTGCATTTTTAGATGAGCAGCTAAACAAGGCCCAAAGTGACTTTTTGCAAGATACCAGCAAAAATTGGTACGACGCTAAAACGAAAACCCTATATCTTTCTAAGATCTTTGATTGGTTTGAAGCCGATTTTACAAGGGCAAAGGGGACTTCTATAAAGTCTTATGTTGCGATAGATATGGCTAAGGATGAGGCTCAAATTGCAGCCATAAAAAGAGCCAAAGAGATTGAGTTTACCGATTATGACTGGGATTTAAACAAAGTGAAATAACTTTTAAGCCCTTGAGAGTATTGTATAATTCGTCAAGTTATAGCTATAACTTGACGAATCATACAACCTTATATCATTTGAAAAGGAACAGGAACTATGAGCTACGCCAAAGGGGAACACAAACGGAGCGCAACAGAAAAGGTTTTTTTAGTCTTTTACATGCCCCTCGTTTTTATCGGTTACATGACCTACAAATGCCATGAACTGATGGTGGATTGGGGTTGGTTTACCGATGTTCGAAGCTTCTATTTCTTAGAAAAACACCCTGCCTTCTGGTATGGTCTAGGCTACAGTCTTTTGGTTTGTTTCATTGCAGCCAAGGTAATAATCCAAAGGAAAGCCCCCTATAAAAAGGGCAAAAACGCCGCACTTTCCTCTTACCAACGGGGAAAATTTACCAGTATTTTCTTAGTCCAGCTGATCTTTTTCTTTCTGATTCCCTTTGTTATTATGCCTATTTATAAGGGGCAAGACCTTTTTTATGATGTCATTTACCCCACCAATTTAGAGGCTTATGTCTATGTTTCTAAAGCCTTTAAATCATGGGGTGGGATCTTTTATGTCTTTGGCCTAGTGCCGCTTTCCGTCTGGTTTTTTGGTAAGCGTTATTGTTCTTGGTTTTGTGCCTGTGGCAATTTGGCCGAAACGGTAGGCATTACTGTCTGGGGTAAAAACTGGGTGAAGCATAAAACCCCCTCTGGCCTTTTAGCCAGTAAAATGCAGCACCTACAAACGATTTTTTTAGTCTTTGGTCTCGCTTACGGTTTGGTGATCTTTGTTGATATGCTCAAGCTTTTTACAGCTCCTACCCTGCTCTATGCGGGAAAAATGTACCAAGATATTATTGTTGATCTCATCTTTGGCGCCTTGATTGGTGTTGGGGCCTACCCTTTTTTAGGCACCAGGATCTGGTGCCGCTATGGTTGCCCTCTTGCAAAAGGCATGGAGTTTTTTGGCCGTTATGGAGGCTCAAAATTTCAGGTTGTGGCTGGTGTTGATTGCAAAGGGTTGAATTTATGCTCTCAAGTCTGCCCCATGGGCATTGATGTTGCCAGCTTTGCCCACAAGGATAAAACCCCCATTTCAGGCTCCTTTGGTTTGGAGCAAACGGCCTGTATTGGTTGTGGCGGCTGTATTGATATTTGCCCTAAAGATGCCCTGACATTTGTTTCAAAGTAATAAATTCATCTTTGTATTTGCTAAACTATATTAGTGATATTGGGCTTTTGCCCAGTAGTTTTTTATTGCTCTAACAGTGAGAAGTGTTTAAGTTGAAAGTGTCTGTAAAACAAATGCGCTAGGTCCATGAAACATATAATAGAGTCCCAACAGTTTACCTTAGATTTTTTAAATCAAGTTTACCAACTTTCCGATGAAATGCGCGAGAATCCTAGCCCTTACCAGTTAAATGGGAAGATCTTAGCCACCCTGTTTTTTGAGCCCTCAACAAGGACTCGCCTTTCCTTTGAATCTGCCATGCATAAGCTTGGGGGAAGTGTAATTTCCACAGAAAAGGCCCAAGAATTTTCTAGTCATTCCAAAGGGGAAAGCCTGGAAGACTCCATTAAAGTTCTATCTCGCTACGCCGATGTAATTGCCTTACGGCACTTTGAAATTGGCAGTGCCAAGCGTGCAGCTAAGGTGAGCAGTGTTCCTGTAATCAACGCAGGTGATGGCGCAGGCCAACACCCCAGTCAATCTTTACTAGATCTTTACACCATTAAAAGAAACTTTGGCCAAATTGATGACCTTACTATTTGCATGGTTGGCGATCTGCTTTATGGGCGTACTGTAAGAAGCCTCTGTTATTTATTAGGCCGCTTTTACAAGGTGAAATTGCTGTTTGTTGCCCCGCAAATTTGCCGAATGGGCGCCGATATCAAGCAGTTTTTAGACGAGCAAAATGTGCACTGGGAAGAAGTGGAAAATTTTGAATCTGCCTTAAAACAGGCCGATTGTGTCTACATGACTCGCATCCAAAAAGAACGATTTTTAGATATGGGCCGATATGAATCAGCCTGCAATCTCTTTAAAATCGACAAACAAAAATTAGAATCTTTGAAAAAAGATGCTATTGTTATGCATCCCCTCCCTAGACTCGAAGAAATTGCAGTAGAAGTAGACGATGACCCGAGAATGCACTTTTTTGAGCAGGCAGCAAATGGTGTTTGGGTAAGAATGTCTATTATTTCGATGCTTTTGCACCCAGAATTGGCTCTCGGTGAAAAAGTAGGCGACCTTTTTTAAAAAAAATGGCTTAAAATCTATAAATGCTCCAAAAGGGCATACAGATTGTATTCTGGAGGGAGTCTTGTTTGAAACTCAAAAAGACATAGAAGAAGTTCAAGACTTAATGACGGGAATCGCCTCAGGGCAAATTTCTAGAAATAAGAATTTTGATACTTTAACAAAGAAAAGGGAATACAGTCGCTTCAAAAGAGCTAAACTCCTCATTTCTATTTTGGATGATCTTGAAATATCACAAGAGACCCAAGGTAGTAAAATTGAGGTGTCGCAAGTGAAAGAGCAATTTTTCTTAAGCATGTATAACCCTAAATTGAGATATAACCGTAAGGTGCCTCTTTCGAGAGCTGAAATTACGCTACTATCTCAAAAAACGACTGCTTTGGTTTACCCCAAGCAATGAATTTAGGTTTTTATGCAGTTATCAAAAGAACTTTTTATAAAGCTCCAGCAATCAGTAGAATTTTTTAAATCCTTTACTGCTGGCGAACTCCTTGCGCTCTTAAAAATTGCCAAAAGCGAAAGCCTGCCTCAAGACGAGATTGTCTTTAAAGAGGGCACCATTGGTGATAAAATGTATATCATTATGGGTGGTTCTGTCCGTATCTCCAGGCCCTTAGGTAAGGGTAAGGAAGAAATTCTAGTCGTATTGCAGCCTGGTGCCTGTTTTGGTGAGATGGGTGTAATTGATCAATCCCCTCGTTCTGCCCGTGCCACTGCCCATGAAAATGGCGCAACGGTACTTTCGATTTCTGCAGCTGTTCTAAGCGAGCACAATGTTCTTTTGGCTTTTAAGCTCTATAAAAACTTTGCCATTATGCTTGCCGGTCGCCTGCGAGACACCAACGATAAACTCCAAGATGTTACTGATACTTCCCGTGCAGGAAAAGACCAATTAAAAACCTTGATGAAGAAAAAGCTGGAAGCCAGCGCCAGCATGGAAGGGACTTCCTTTAAAAATGCCGACCTAGCTGAAGTCTTTATGAACAATGCCAACTTCAAAGGCGCTAGCCTAATTGGGGCAAACTTTTCTGGCGTCAAGGCCAAGCAAACTAATTTCACCGAAGCTAAATTTATCAATGCCGTTTTAAAGGATAATGTCTTTGAACAGACCCCCTTTGAAAAGGCAGATTTTTCAGGGGCCACCTTTACTAATTGTACCTTCAACGAGTGCAGTATGAGGGCAGCGAACTTTTTAGGTGCTGATTTAACAGAGTCCCAGTTAGAAAAAATTAACGGTGATAAAGAACATGAACCACCTCCTTTAGTTGCAAAAGAAGCAGGTAGTTAAGGAATGAAACTTAGGCATTTAACTCTTTTAGCACTAATTTTAGCTTACAATTTGGCGTGCTTCCAAGGTGCAGTTTTTGCCCAGGAACCAGTCCAGCCAAAAAAACAGGAAATTCCCTTTAGTGTAAGTATGGATAAGGCTGCAAATGCACAAGGGTGGTCTAAAATATATTATGCTTCCTTTAAAAGAAGCAGCGAAGTTACCTATTTAAAGCTTGCAGGTTCCAATTGCGCATCGTCGATTCGAATTTTGTATTCTGTGCAAAACCAATTTGCCAGTACTACGAAATTCCATCATATGGCGCGTAACAAAAGAAGAGTGGCCTGTAGTTATTATAATTTGTTACAAGAAGTTGGCCGTCGTTCTGGGTTTCCCCGAGAGCTCCCAAATTTGGGTGTAGGCCATTGCGAAAATCTTTAGAATTTTTTTTTTAAAAAAACTTGGAGTAAAATATTGTTTGTCGCTACTATGAGCCCCCCTGAAAATCGCCTTCAAAGTGAAATTGATACTTTGTTTAAAGGAATCGAGGGAAATGATGCTGTTGACTTTTCATTGATTGAAAAGGCGGTAACCTTTGGGAAGAAAGCCCATCAAGGTCAACTGCGAAAAAATGGCGACCCCTATTTTATCCATCCTGTCCGTGTGGCAATCTTGGCCCTTGATTATGACCTAGGCAACACCTCTATTGTTGCCAGTCTTCTGCATGATGTGATTGAAGATACAGAATACGGCGAAGATTCCATCAAAGAGCTATTTGGTGATACTGTGGTGACTCTTGTGGAAGCCTTGACCAAAGTTAAGGAGTCTAAAAGTTTAACTCTCTTTAAAATCATTGACCTGGGCAAAGAGGATTTTCGAGTTATTTTGATTAAGCTTTTGGATCGTCTTGATAATATGTCGGACTTTAAAGCCTTAACCCGCCGCAAACAAAGATCAACTTCTTTAGAAACTCTAAACATCTACTGCGAAGTCGCCCACGGACTGGGTCTGATCGAAGTGGAAGAAAAGCTAAGAGACTTGATTTTTAAAGAGCTCTATAAAAAGAGTTATTTTGCTGTCAAAGAAAAGCTAACCAAGCTTTACCAAGAAAGAATTGGCGCCATTGATAAAATTTTAGAGGCGATCAAATCGGCAACGTCGTCAAAGATGGTGGCCCAAGTGACCCCTGTTTTTGTGAAGGCCCAAGCCTTTTTACTAGAAAGAAAAGAAGTGGATCACATTTTAGAATCCATTGTGATTGAAGTTCATGAACCGATCGAATGCTATAATGTTTTAGGAGAGCTCCATACGCAAATGCGTTCTGTGCCCCTTTCTATTCGTGATTTTGTCTCTAATCCTAAAGCCAATGGTTGGCGTGGTTTAACCACTAAAATCATGGTTAACGGGGAAGTGGTATCCTTGCAGATCGTTACCCAAAAGTACCAAGAAGCAAACAGAAAGGGTTTGATTACCTTGATCCAAGAGGGTGTTTACCAGTCGGAAAATTACCAGCAGTTTTTGCAGCTCTATTTAGATGTTGCAGGCGATCAAGTTCGTATTGAAAATGTTTTTAGGCACAATAAGGCTAAGAAAATCCAAGTCTTGACTCCCAAAGGGGATGTTGTTGAGTTGCGTTATGGCTCAACCATTTTGGATTTTGCTTTTATGATCCACACCCAGTTGGGCTTAGAAGTCTCAGGGGGGATCATTGATAATCTTCGCTACCCTAGAGAGAAGATTTTAGAAGATGGGATGGTGGTAGATGTGGTAACCAGTTCCGATGTAAAACCCAATGATGATTGGCTTTTTAAGGCTGTTATGCCCAAAAGCCGCAGGGAATTACTCAAGTATTTTTCCAAGCACCAATAAGAACTATTTGTAATAAACGTAGATCTGGCCTCTCTTGTTTGAAGTAAAGATGTATAAAATTTCGCCATTAACGGATTTTTCATACTGCTTTTCTACTTCTGGGGCCATGATGTTTTGCTCACTTTGGTAGTTTTTTCCTGTTTGTTCTGCGTAAGTTTCCGTTGAGAATTTTTTCATTCTCCCTTTTCTATCCTTCTGCACATCTGTCACTTTCAACTTGGCGATTTTACCATTTTTTCGTTTTGTTGTGACAACCAATCCCTTTTTAATGATCTTGTGTTTGGCCTGACTCGATTTTGGCGTAAGCTTAGCTTCAGCAAAATTTGCCGAAGAAAGCAGAGCCACTTGGTCGCCCTTTTTTAGCCAGAAAATATCATAGCCTGCTTTGTTCCAAGAGAAGGAAATTTTTTCTTCTCGGTTGGTAACCTTAAAGGGGATACCTTGGATGCGAATGACAGGGAACTTGCCTGAAGGGTGCATCTTTTCAAATTCAATCTCTAGATTATTTCCCTTTTTACCAATCCTTTGGACGGCGCCAGGAGAAAGCAAAACCTTTTTGGAGTTGATCACTTGGGGGGCTTTACCTTTTTTATTGCCTACATAATTGCTTTTAACTTCAACGGCATCTTTCGCTGTAACAAAGCTGAGGGGGGTAAATAATAGGCTTAAAACTAGAACCAAGATTTTCATGGTCGCTCCGAAAAATAGGGATTTATAACTGGTTTAAAAGGTATAACCCCTTTGGGGTTATTTTGAAAAGCCCAGCCTGATTAAAAATTATTTCTTCTTTATGTTCCATTTCATGTAAAATACGTTTGAAGGGCTTATTTTTATGGCTCTCTTCAATGAATTTCAAGTCTGCGCCTGCCTTCACAGCTTTTAAAATGGTCAACTCCAGTTGGCACAGGTCCTTGCTTTGGTCTTTCAAGCCTGCCAGTAATTCTTGGTGTAGCTCTTCGCCTAGAGCCTTTAGTTTTATCTTTAAGTCTTTGGGGCCACGGAGGTAGAGAGCCGATTTATCTTCTGTTCCCGAATTTCTTAAAAATACAGCACCAATAATATTAGCTCCTTGGGATAGCTCAATAAAATATAGGTCTGGCTCTTCGGCAAAGGCTACCACTTTAGTCTTAAATTCTGGGCCTAGCTGGCTCAAATGGCTTTGGATTAAATCCTGAAACCTAGGCGCCGCAGCCTTAAGGTAGTCACTGGCCCCTAAAAGCTTGGATTTATCAACGTAGTAAACATAGAGGGTTTTTTTATAGCCTGCCTCAAAGGTTTCTTCCACCAAGGCCTCTTTATTTTTCTCTACTGACAGCGCAGCCAGACTGTTCAGGCCCGCTTTAATTCCATTGCCTGCAAAGGCTAAGCTTTTGGCGGCGTGCGGCGTTTGTAGGCTGGTAGGCGTAATGGCGTGGCCAGATTCTTCAAGGCCCAAAAGGAAATTTGTCTTTTCTATTTCTGTGGCCTTTGCGTTTTTTGCATCCTTTAAAAATTCACCAAATATCTTCGAAGCTTCAAAACCATCCAAATTAGCAGGCTCTATTTTAGAAAGGGCTATTAGCTCAGGGTTATTTGCTTTTTCACCAATTTCACCAACTAGCCCCAAACAGGCCCGAGCTAAGATCCATTTGTCGCCGACACCTGTCAGTTGTACCTCTTGGCCCAATTTAACGGCTGCTTTGGAAAGTTCAAAATCCGACTCTACCGTATGGATAAAAATGCCTTTTTGATTTTGGTCGCTCAAATATCTAGCTTGGATCAAGCCTAAAGGGTCGCCACTTAAGACTCGAAATGCATCCTGTTTAGGGAAGTAGTAAAGTAAAAAGCATCGGTCGGCATCGCCGTCGAAAACCAAGAGAACCAACTCTTTGGCCCCAGATTGAACTTGAGGGTTTTTACTCAATTCAAAGGCGGAAACCAAGGCTTGGTAGTCTTTAAAACTAGCATTTTCCCCTAGCACCATGTCAGAGGTAATCCACTCTTTCCCCTCAATGTTTGCCACGCCGCAGTCTTGGTTTACAAGGCCTGTTTGGCAATAGACGTGAACTTGGGCAAAGTTAAAGTGCTTGAAGATCCCTTCTGCCACAGGTGTGGCAGCCCCTTTGCTAGCGTCAATGGCTAAAATTATACTGGAAAAATCAGCACCTTGGCCCCAAGAATTTTTAGGGTCTCGGTGCAGGGAGACAAAAAACTCTTTTGCCTCTTGGGTTTTGTCGGTTCGATTTTGCTCTGGTGTGGTAGCAATTAACGAGTCCCAATCCAAATCAAAGAGCGCTGAGGTGAGTTTTTCATCATCTAGAGGTAAAAACTTTAATCCCAAATGAGGGTGGAAAAGCTTAATGCCATTTTGGTCGGGCGGGTTGTGGCTTGCCGTCAACATGATGCCACCGAGGGCCGCAATATGTTGCATATAAAGCGGAATGGCAGGCGTTGGCAAAATGCCTACGTTACAAGCCTTCAGGCCCGCAGCTTCTAAGCCTTGGTTGGCCGCTTCTAAAAATTCACCACTAGGGTCACGGGGGTCGCTACCAATGATAATCAGGTCGCCTTCTTGGGCGATTTTTTCCTTGAGTAAAATCTTCGCAAAGGCGAAGCAATAACCTTTAAAAAACTGCGGGGTGAGGAGGTGGTTTTTTAGGTAAAATTCTAGGGGGTTGCCCTTGTTAAGAGCGCTAGAGCTAGCTGTTAACCCACGAATGCCGTCGGTTCCTTGGAGTCTTTTTTGGTGGGTCATATTAGATTACTTTAAAGTTTGGACTTAAGTATAGGTAGCCCGAACTTTTAAGTAAAGCGGTCACCGCTTCCAATAATTTAAGGTAAGCGGTCACCGCTGCAGGTATTTTAAGCTAAGAGGTCGCCGCTTCTGGTATTTAAAGCCAAGTCCTTGGATTGGGCCAAATATGAAATAAAACTAAAGCGGTCAGAGCTACCAACCAACAGAAAGGTAAGCCAAGTCACGGCGGCTCGATTGCGCCTTAACCTCAGCGGTGCCAATCTCTTCATAGTAGCGAGTGTAGCCAATTAAAATAGAACGATTAAAAAAGTTTAATTCCGCCCCTTGGGTGGCGTAACCTTGGTTGCTTCCTGCCCTAGCTGTGAGGAGATTTCCCCCAGTTTCATTGGGGAAAAGGCCAAACTCAACACCAGCGTGGATGCGGTTGCTTTTGTCTCTGGAAGTTTGCACACCCCTGACATCTAGAGCAGGCACCACTCTCACAGGCCCCATTTCTAAATTCATGCTAAAACCTACATGCACCTCTTGCGGCTCTGCATCTTCTGTGGTGCCTAAAGTTAAGCCACCGATATTTTGGGCGACGATACCAATGGTGCTTCTGGTGCTACCTGACAGACGAAAAAGCAAACCAACATCATAAACAGAACCCGTTTCATAGTCACCAAATACAGGGGTTGAGGCTGAATCACTGGTGGCGTCTTTGCGCTCAATGGTTTTTCTGCCAATGCCCAAAACATACTGACCACTGCCTAGGGGAATGGACATTCCATATTGTGCAATCCGCTCATTCCTTTGGAAAATTACACTATTGTCGTCAATACCCTGGATAGTTACTTCCCTGATATAATTGCCACCAATGGCAAAGCCAGAGCCTGACAGGCGAGCCGCAAAGTTAATACCAGCATTGGCACGGATATGGGGGGAGGTCTGGGCTAAAAAGTTGCTTCTAGAGGATTCAGAAAGACCAGTTTCATTAATATAGGGGTATTCTATGCTTACAGTGCTGGTTGCTACATCCAATGGCTGCAGACCGTCACTGGCTTCAACGGTCCAAGCACCAACATCTAACCACCAAGATTCTACATTGGCTAAAACAGCGGGGTTGTATGACAGAGAATAGGCATCATTGGCACTGGCAACGCCTGTGTTTCCCATAGCTAAAGCCCTGTAACTGACTAGGCTTTGGTAAATTTCCGTTGCCATTAGGTTGGGGGCAGTGAGGGAAAAAATTAGGAGAGAAAGCAGTAATTTTTTAAAAGCGACCATTTGGTTTGTTCCTTGAGGTTATACCACTATACAAGCAAAAAACTGGCCTTTCCGTACACTAAAAAGCACTAAATCCTCAATTAATAGGCTGTACCCCTTGTTTCCCGCTTCAATTGTTGATTTGAGTAAGCTTGGCAGGTAGAAGCTAAAAGTTAGCCCACCACCAAATTGCGACCTTGGTCTTTTGCCTCGTAAAGCAGGGAATCGGCACGGGAAATTAGCGAGTCAGCGGTTTCGCCCTCAATAAACTGAACCACCCCAAAACTAGCCGTTACTCTGCCCGCCCCTTCAATGGGCGCATCAGCAATCGACTGGCGTAGTTTATCGGCCTGTATTAAAGCACCTTGAAGATTTGTATTGGGGCAAGTGATAACAAATTCTTCCCCACCCCAGCGGCCCGCCTTATCGCTGGCTCTGATGAGGGAACCCATCAGTTTGGAAACCATGCGAAGTACCTCGTCGCCCTTTTGGTGGCCATAGCTATCGTTGATCTCTTTAAAGTGATCAAGATCAAACATGATCATAGCTAAGTCAGAGTTCCCATACCTCCCAGTACGATAGATTTCATCTCGCAGTAAGCTTTCAATAGTAACTCGATTGAGTAGCCCTGTTAGCCCATCGGTGCTGGAGAGTAACTTGAGCTCTTTATTTTTTTCCAAAAGTTGCTTTTCAGCATTTTTCTGAAAGGTCACATCATGGAAAATCCCAAAGACATTGCCCGCATTGGAATGATACCAGACATCGCAAATTTTAACGGAACCATCTTTACAGGTAACATTAGAGGGTATGGAGTGTGTAGAGGAATCCAGGCCCAAGGCACTGGTTTCCTCAATCAAGTCAGCCCACCCTGTAATGATTTCTTCACGGTAGCTTGGGTCGGGGTAGGCGGTGCTAAACCATTTATCCATGGTGTTGATCTCTTCTAAGCTCCAGCCAAAGAGTTTGTGGAAATGCTGATTGAAGTATCCCACACTGGTATTGTCGATTTCTGCTCTTACAATGGCCACAGGGAAGCAATTGATCATTTCTTCCATTTGGTTTTTTTGATAAAGTAACTTCGCTTGGGCGTCTTTGATAGCGTCAATATCACGCCAAATGACATGGATAATGCCATCCTTTTCTGAGCTAGCCGTTGTTAAGGAGACTTCAATCCAGACTGGAATACCGCTTTCTTTTAGATGCACCCATTCAAACCTATGGTGACCTTGGTCAAGGGCAATCTGCATCAGCTCCTCGGCTTTTTGCACCGATGAAGCCCCATCTGGTTGCTTTGCAGGTGAGATCTTTGAGGGGTGTAAATCCAGCAATTGGCTGGGGTACTTGTATCCTAAAATCTGGCATGCAGCAGGATTGCATTGGGTGAACTTGCCATTTTGTATCAAGAGCATTCCATCCAAGGTTTGATTAAAAAGAGTTTTGTAATCAGCTAAGTTAAGTTGATTTTCTGTCATGATATTTCCGTTCATTAATTTCGGGTAGCCCCTGTGTATTCCTTGGTCTCTAGCTCAATATAATTCGTTTTGTCTTTTTGTATTAATTTTATTAGACCTAAACTCAGATAATTTGACTTTATAATTGATACCATAGGTAAGGTAATATTTAAACTAATATGTTACTTTTTTAGCAATCATTTTCGTAACTTAAGCAAATCCTTAAGCAGCCACCACTCGGACTATTGCTGGCATTTAACTTGGGGCTTTTCCTTTAGTTATTGGTTTTTAAAAAAAGTCAGACTCAAATCAAATTCAACTCCCAATCCAACCCAAGTCAAAGATAAAAAACTTAACGAATGCTTGCTGCGGCCCAAGTTCCTCCGCTGGCTGTGCAAGCAGTTTCGGCGGTTGCCGCTGTGTAACCACCAGTATAGTAAATTAGAAAGCCACTTTCGCCTGTACCTGCGGCAACGCAGCTACCTACCGAAGTGGTTGTAACACAGGCGGTATCGGCCCAAGTTCCATAGCTCGTGTTTTCGCAACTGCTTTTAGCCGTGGTGATGGTGGCGGCCAGTTTATCTGTGTACTGGTAACAAAAGGTATAGTTACCTAATATGTTGTCGCAACTCCCCGTTGCCGTGGTTGCAACTGTAGCTGCGACAACTACAGGTTCATCCTCAGAATCAGCGCATCCAGCGAAGCTAAAAACTAAGAAACAGAGAATAAGAAATTTTAGATTTTTCATGATCCTAACCAGACAATGAGTTAATTTGAGTAACTTGATCAGTATAGTTATCTTACTGTAACTTATTTTACTGGATTATGCAAAAAAAATGTAAAGCCTTAGGGGTTATTCTCTTTAGGGACTCGGATAGGTAAAAAGGGGGTATTTAAAAAAAAGGCTCTATTTGTAACTGTAACACTAGTGTTCTTTTGCATTGTCAAATAAAGTCACTGTAAGAGCCGCTGACCCCTCGGCGATCGACCCTGAAAGATTTACAAAATGAGCGACAATCCAATAGTAGAACCCCGCCTTCGAGTTGCGGGAAGAAGACTCCAGAATATTTTCTTAAACGCCAAGCTCCTCTGGCCCCATCCAAATACCTGTGAAAAGACCTCTACCTTTGTTTGATAAAGATAATAATTTGCTACTGAAGGAACCAGCGAAATTTTTAAAGGGTTCCATCTTAAAGCATGTAATCAACATGTCTCTTTCTTCCTCTGTGGGAATCGTAGCTATATTTTTAGTTGATCTGGCAGACATGTACTTTTTAAGTTTACTGGGTGAAATCGAGCTGGCATCAGCAATTGGTTACGCAGGCTCGGTTCTGTTTTTCACAACTTCCGTTTCCATTGGGTTAGCTATTTCAATGGGTTCCCTCGTTTCCAAGTCCCTTGGTGAGGGGAATAAACAAAAGGCCAATGAATATTTTATCAATATCTCTTTGTTGATTTTGATGGTTTTAAGCCTCTTGGCGGTCTTTGTTTGGATGTTGATTCCCAGCCTAATCGAGCTGTTAGGGGCAACGGGAAGGTCTGCTGAGTTATCCATTGCCTATTTAAAGATTATGATTCCCTCCATGCCCATACTGGGTTTGGCCATGGCTTCTGGGGCTGCATTGCGGGCTGTTGGTGACGCAAAACGGTCGATGTTTTCTACCCTTGCAGGGGGAGCCGTCAATGCTATTTTAGATCCGATTTTTATTTTTACTCTGAACTTAGGCGTGGAAGGGGCCGCCTATGCCTCAGTAATCGCACGTATTACCATCTTACTTTATTGCATTTCACCGCTCTGGAAAAGGCATCGATTTTTTACAAAATTTTACTGGAGTAGCCTAGTAGCTGATATTAAGCCCATCATCACCATTGCCATTCCAGCCATACTAACCAACGTAGCCACCCCCTTTGCCAATGGCTATGTCACGGCGACAATTGCAAATTTTGGCGATAGCGCCGTGGCGGGGCTTTCTATTATTAGTAGGTTGATCCCTGTGGCCTTTGGGGTTGTCTATGCTATTTCAGGCGCCATTGGGCCGATCATCGGTCAAAATTACGGCGCTAGGGACTATAAACGAATCCAAAATACCCTAACCAGTTCCTATTTATTTGTGACTCTTTATGTTCTTGTAGTTTCTGTGTTGCTTATTTTTTCGGTGGATCAAATCATCACAATCTTTCAAATGGACAGCGAAGCTGCGAAGTTGATCTATATCTTCTGTTTTTATGTCTCCTTCACCTTCATTTTTTCAGGCTCTACCTTTGCCGCCAATGCCGCCTTTAATAATTTAGGCCGCCCAAATCTTTCAACCCTAATCAATTGGGGCAAAGCCACCATAGGCACCATCCCCTTTGTTTACTTTGGCGCAATTTGGTTCGAAGCCTCTGGGGTTTTAATGGGCCAAGCCATTGGCAATGTTATTTTTGGAATCATCTCCATTGTTTTTTCTTACCAATGTTTGGGTGCCTGTAAGAAAACACAAAAGGCTTTGGATCGATAAAGAGCCTGGTTTCAAAGGCAATAGCTTACCTTTTTTTAAGGCCCTGTAAAAAAGCCCAAAGCCTCACCAAAGCTTACCTACAAGGTAGCGCTGACCAACGGTTGATCTGCCTTCTTGCAGCCCAGTTGCAAAGCGCCCAAAAGAGGCAGCATTACAACCATCAAAAGAAATTTAACCTTACTCATATCGAAAACCTAACTTATCTGCCGTCGCAATCATTGCACTTGTTAGCTACAATATTGACATAGTTTTCTGGATTTTTAACCCCGAAGCTTGGGGTCTGGTGGGGATCACATAGGTATAAAGAAAATGCAGATTTGCTTGGTCTATACAGTTTGACTGGATAAAAATTATATCCTGAATCAGGCAAGAAGATATACGAAATCGATATAAAAATTAATGTGTTAACTTCCTAAAACTAACCTGTTGCGGATGATTATACTAATGATGTATGGATTATATAACATACATATTATCGCACAAACAAATATATGAACTCAATTTTATTTGACTCAGAGCATTGTTCTCGCGATACTTTTAGCTAAAAGAAAATAAATTTAAAACCAGAGTATATATGTCACTGATCAAAGAATTGGAAAAAGCAAGGCAAAGCGTTGATGCCGATGGCTACGAAATGTCCATTGGTGAGTTAATTAACCTTTATAAAGATGGGGATTTGATTATTTCCCCTGTTTACCAGCGACTATTTCGGTGGGAAGAGTGGCAACAAACGAGCTTTATCGAATCCCTACTAATTGAAATTCCAACACCACCACTGTTTGTCTATCAAGATGAAAAAAATACGTGGGAAATTATTGATGGGCTTCAACGTACATCAACTATTTTAAAGTTTACAGGGAATTTAGTAGATGAACATGGAGAAAAATCCCCTTTGACAGTTCTTGAGGGAACAAAATTGTTACCTTCGCTAGAAGGTAAAAAATGGGAATCCACTGAAGAAGACGGAACAGATGGGATAGGGGGAGATCTTCAAAGAAGCATAAAGAGAACTCGTATTCGTGTCGAAATTTTAAAGCCAAGCAGCGGTCATAAAGCTAAATACGAGCTGTTTCAAAGACTTAATACTGGGGGTAGCCCACTTACAGAACAAGAAGTACGAAATTGTGTTGCAATCATGATTAACCCTAGTTTTCAAGAATGGCTAGAACGTTGTCGCGAACTAGAGGGCTTTAAGAACTCAATGCAACTATCACCTAAACAGTTAAATTATCAATTTGAATTAGAGCTAGTACTTAGGTTTTTTGCATTTAGGAATTTTCCTTATAAATCAAAGATGAATGTACACGAGTACCTAAATGAAGCTCTTATGGATTTAGCTAGTGATGAGCAATTCGAACTTGAAAGTGAATTTCTAATTTTTCAAACAACTTTTAGTTACCTGAGTAGTGCGCTTGGGATTAGTAGTTTTCAAAAATGGAATGGTACAGGATTTTCGGGTAAATTCTTAATTTCAAGTTATGAGATTATTGCGTTAGGTGTATCCAACCAACTTGAAAAATTAGGAAAGATTGATGACAGTGATAGAGATCAAATAATTAGGGATGCAGTAATTAAGTTGTGGGGTAAACAGGAATTTACTTCAAATAGCGGAATGGGGGTTAGTGGTAAATCAAGGCTTGCTAAATTATTACCAAAAGTAAATACACTTTTGGAATTTTAGAGAATGAAAATTCGAACTTTTGATGATTTTACAAATGCGTTAGATAATTGTTTTGCTTGGCGTAGAAAAGAAATTGTAGCTATTCGCTTATTAATTGGGAAATCCGCTGCTTCGCCAAATCGGATTTTGTTGAGAGCAGGTGTTCCAATACTTTACGCGCACTGGGAAGGGGCAATTAAAGAGTCTTCAAAACTTTTTCTGTCTTATTTAAATTCTCAAAAAATTACACTTAATGCATTAAAAAATTGTTTTGTATATTTAGCAATTACAAAAAAAATCAATGATCTAATTGAAACAAATCAAGTAGATAAAGCAAACACTGTAATAGAAATAATAACAAATAAAATGTCTTCCCATGCCTATCTTCAGATCGAGGGCGCTATTAAAACAGGTTCTAACCTAAATTCTGAACTTTTTGAAAATATTACACATACAATTGGGGTAGACTCTAACAAATACAAGAAATACTACAGGTTGATAGATATTAAACTTTTAAAGAAGCGGAATGATATAGCTCACGGTGAAAATGCGGATATTTCTAGGAGTGATTTTTTTGAGATGACTGAAAAAATTATGATTCTTTTAGATTTATTCAGAACAGATTTAGAAAATATAGTTAGCACAAAATCATATCTAAAGTAAAAATGAACTAAGTTGTTTTACCTTTCTGTTGTGTTAACCAATTAGTAGCTCGAATCTATTTTTATTATAATTTAAGAAGAATAGACAATAAACCAGCGAGGTAAAGTATAGTGCAAAGTAAAATTCGCCACGTTTCACTCAGACATTAGAAAGTAAAAAAGCTGCGGTTTTCATACCTTGACACCCCACCCTTCACCCAAAAAAATCCTAAGTAAATACCAAAACTAATAATTAACCTCTTTATCCAGACAGCGGTAGCTGATGGATTCGGCTAGGTGGTGGAGTTGGATGGTTGCATCTCCGTTGAGGTCGGCGATGGTGCGGGAGACTTTTAAGATGCTGTCGTGGGCGCGGCCGCTGAGGCGGTGTTTGGTTAGGGCGGCTTTTAGGAGTTTGTGTCCACTTTCCTCCAAGGCGCAATATTGCTCTACTTGTTTGTGGCTCATGTTGGCATTGTAGGAGGTATCGTCACCAAAGCGCAACTCTTGTACCGCTCTCGCTTGCAGCACTCTTTGGCGAATATCCACCGTGGATTCCCCTTTTTTAGAAAAGTTCATTTCCTCATAACTCAAAGCAGGCATTTCCACTTGCATGTCGATGCGGTCCATCAAGGGGCCTGAAACCTTGGTGCGGTAGCGTTCCACTTGGGTCTGGGGGCACTTGCATGATTTTACTGCGTCGCCTAGGTAGCCACAGGGGCAAGGGTTCATGGCGGCAATCAAAACAAAATCTGTCGGGAAGGTTAGGCTTTCTTTGGCCCTAGAAATGGTAACTTTTTTGTCTTCAAGGGGCTGACGTAATAGATCTAGTATTCCCCTTGGGTATTCAGGAAGTTCGTCTAAAAACAAAACCCCATTGTGGGCTAAAGATACCTCGCCTGGTTTAGGGATGGTTCCGCCACCGATCAGGCCAGCGCCAGAAACAGAGTGGTGGGGGCTTTGGAATGGCCTTGTTTGTAAATGTTCTTCTTCTGGGCTCAGCCTGCCTGCAATGCCGTGGATCTTTGTCGTTTCTAAACATTCGGTAAAACTCATGGGCGGTAAAATCCCTGAGAGGCGTTTTGCCAGCATCGATTTACCCGAGCCTGGCGGCCCTGAAAAAAGTAGATTGTGGCGGCCTGCTGCGGCAATTTCCAGTGATCTTTTTGCCGTGTTTTGCCCCTTTACATCGGCGAAGTCGAGTAGGATTGGCGGCGGTTCGGACAAGTTTACTTTGCCCACATAGGGCGTGATTAGGTTGTAACCATTAAAATGGTCTAACACCGCATTTAGGCTTGCCGCAGGGTAGATGGTTACACCTTGAACCAGACTTGCGGCAGGGGCGCTTTTTTCAGGCACGATCATAGCCTTGATGCCTGCCTTTTTTGCAGCCAGCGCCATAGCCAGCACACCATTTACCGCTCTTAATTTACCCTCTAAACTCAATTCACCGACAATCATATATTGCCTTAAAGCCCCTTGGGGCACCTTTTCAGAAGCTTCTAAAATAGCCATGGCCATGGGTAAATCAAAGCCAGTGCCGCCTTTTGGCAAGTCGGCAGGGGCGAGATTTACAATGACTTTTTTTATGGGGAAGCCAGCGCCTGAATTGTTGACAGCAGCGGTAATTCGGTCTTTGCTTTCTCGAATGGGGCCATCGGGCAAACCGACAATATTAAAAGCGCCAAGGCCTATAGAAACATCGGCTTCCACCTCAATAACGTGGGCATCTACCCCTAATATACTCGCTGTAATAGCTATTGCTGTTGCCATGGTCTCTTTATTATTATTTTTTCAAGGTTATCTGAAATATCTTGTAGTGGCAAGAAAAAGTGAACAAATAGTCGTTTTGACCTAGTTGATTTATGAATTTCTAAAGAATATTTCACTATGTTTCCACTGTGGATCAGTGTAAGATGTATATTAGGTGGGGAAAAGTATACTTAGGAAAAATCATGCAGTGTTTGTTGATTGCTCACCCAGAAGCAAAGGTCAGAGAAGAAATTGATAGTCTTCTAAGGGACCATTTTAGCACTTTTTTAGATGAAGCAAATGGTAAGGATGCCCTGAAAGCTGTGGTTTCCTCTAATCCCGATGTCTTGGTTGTTGCCCTAAACTTACCTGTTTTAAACGGCCTTTCTCTAGTAAAAATTCTCACTCTTTTGGGCCTTAAGATCCCTGTTATCCTACTGACAGAAGATGATGAAATTCCCCCTGCCGCCCTGAAATATGATTTGATAAAAAAGGTTATGCCTCTCTATTCGGTTCAAAGTAGCCTAGAGGCTTCCATTTTGGATATTAGAGAAAAGTTTACCCATGAATATTATGATCTAGAATTTAAGCTGGAACGCAACGAGATTTTATCTCTGCTGTCAGCAAAGAATAAAAAAAAGGTTTTGATCATTGACCCTGATGAAGAATACAGAAACCACTTGAGCGAACAGATTGATGAACTCGGTGATTTCGAAGTCTTTTTTGCCAAATGCGGGCAAGAGGGTTTATTAAAATCTGTAATGATCAAACCCGATTTGGTTTTAACTGAGCAAGACTTACCTCAGATTGATGGGGTGTCTATGGTTCAGGTTTTAATCGTGCTGGGGCATTCGTGCCCCTTGATATTTGTTACAAAAAGTGATTTAGGTTATCTACAAGAACAGACAGCAGCCATTGCCGCTGTCCAAGATATTTTTGCAAAAGATCTGTTGATTACAGAGCCTGAATTGTTAACGGCCGCTTTACATAAGAGTTTCTTAGGCAAAGCAGAAGATACAATATGAAGATAAGAAATAAGATTAATGAGTTTAATAAATAAGCTATGAAACGTGCACTCTTAGTAGCTCAACCAAAAGAAATTACCGCCAATGTTAGGGAGTTGGGTTATGAACCCATTAGTTGCTCTAACTGCGTTCAGGCGATCCGTATGGCGATCAAAGAAAATCCCTCTTTGATTGTCGCCCATGCCGATCACCCTGTGGTGAGTGGTATTGAAATGAGCCAATTTTTAAGCCTGTTTCAGTTGTACTTTCCTATCGTTTTGATTGCCAAAAACCCCGACGACTTTAACGCCATTCAGGTAGATCTACCCATCATCTCTCGGGCTGAAGCCTTAGAAGGTATGGACGACTTCATCATTGCCGCAACAGAAGAAAACCAGACTCGTAACAATTCATTTAACTATCAATTGCGCCAACGGGAATGGATGGATTTACTCAGCGGCGACCCACGGCCAAGAGTGTTGATCGCAGATACAGGCCCAGAAATTTTAGGTCAGGGGCGGGGTCTTTTAGATAACTACGAAGAATATTACATTTTTTCTGCCCAAAACGGGTTGGAAACGGTAATTAAAACCCTGCTGCTAAAGCCACAATTGGTTTTGGTTTCGGCCTACTTTGAAGATATTAAAGGCCTGCAAATCAGCCAGATTTTTTACCTCTTTGGCCTTGTTGTGCCTGTGGTTTTACTGGTGAATTCCGACGATAAAGACACTAAAATGGCTGCATTTCGGTCTTATGGGGTGATGAATGTGCAAGACAAAGATCAAAGCATTAACACCCATGAATTTTTAGACTTGATCGATGGTCACTTAGGCATGAGCAAAGGTTTTAAAGACTTTGCCCGCCCCATTACACCAGACGAGTTGGCCTACCAAGCAGGGGAAAGGGTGAAACGAGCGGCCGAATTTGCCGCAATTGAAGCCCAACTGCCTAAATTAGACGCTAAGGTCTTTGCTGGTGGTGCTATTGATGACGAGGTGTTAGCTACCATCGAAGGCTATGTACAGCCTGATATTGAAGATGCCCCTTCACCAGAAAAGGTAATAAAAAATGTGGCCTCCTTAGCTGGCATGAGGGCCTCGGTTTCAAGAGACTTCCAAAGAGAACACGCCCGCCGCAACAGCAAAGGCCTTGCAGGCTTATTTTAGAGTTGCCCTCAAGAGGCCTGTCGTTGCCTTTCGCTTCGTTTAAAAAGCGGCGCATTTTCGCTGGAGCCTTCTGGGCTAAATTGATAACCATCCAAGTTAAAAGCTTCCAAATGGGTACTCTTTTGGATGTCATTTTCTAAGGCCCATCTGGCCATTAGGCCTCTTGCCCTTTTGGCAAGAAAGCTGATGATCTTATAGTTTCCATTTTTTTCGTCTTGGAACACAGGGCTGATCACAGTTGGCGTTAGCTTCTTTTGTACCGCTCTAAAGTATTCGTTACTGGCAAGATTTAAGATGAAATTTGGTTGCTCGTCGTTGATCAGCTTGGCGATATCCTTGCCCCAAAAATCATAGAGATTTTTGCCCCTGTCCGTGGCGAGTCTTGTGCCCATTTCTAAGCGGTAAGCTAAGATCAGATCCAAAGGTTTCAAAAGACCATAAAGACCTGAGAGAATGCGCAGTTGGCCTTGGGCCTTGGTAACTTGCGCCTCGGTTAAAGTGGTAATATCTAACCCTTGGTAAACATCGCCAGTAAAGGCGTATGCCGCTTCCTTGGCAGTGTTTTTAGGGTAGGGGAATCCAAAGGCTTGGAAACGAGAAAAGTTCAATTCTGCAAGCTTTTCGCTCAAGCTCATTAGGTTGGCTATTTCAACTGGGGTCTTCTGTTTTAAAACTTCGATCAAGTCTCCCGTTTTCCCTTTCATAAAGGGGGGGAGGCTTCCTGTTGGGTAGGGGCAGACCCTTGTAAAGTCAAGACTTTTTGCAGGGGAGAGGAGGATGATCATTTTGCCTTTTAGTTTGAATGAAAGGTGATAATAGTATTCAAATGAACTCTTGGCAAGTTCCTTTGCGGCCTTTTAGCCGCTCCCTTTTGCTAAGGCTGCACAACACCAACCTTAGGTAAAAGGGGTAAGAAAACTACCTTAATGCGGCCATTGCGCCTGGAACTAAATTCACTAAAAAATCGAATGTGATTTCTAAGGGGTCGTGAACCTTAACCATCATACCGCCTGCAACCTTTGGTGGCACTACGCCTAGACGTGGGATTGTATCTTGGGCTTTACCTACCAAATGACCGTCGACTAGTTTTAAAGTGAAGGTCATTTCGCTGGTTAAGGCCATTACTGTAAGGCCACCCTTCATAGTAATCTCCTCACCATTTTTTAAAGCGGTCAAATCACTTTTTGAAATTACAGCGCTAGTATAAGTAACTGTGGGGTATTTTTCTGTAAAGAGGTAGTCTCCCTGCAAGGTTTCGTCTCGACTTGGCTCTTTCGAATCCATGCTTGCAAAGGCAAATTCAACAGTTGCAACCACGCCGCCAGCCTTAGGAGTCACTTTGGCCTCGACCTCGCAGGTCGTGCCCCAAACAGTGACATCATTAAATAAAAACATGGTTTTTTCCACGTGATAGGCGAGGCAGTTTTTGTCTGCTTGGAAGTCTTGGGCTTGTAAGCTGGGGGCTAAAAAAGTTAAAAACACTAGGGGGGTAAGGAATTTGAAAAGCTTCATTGGATGCCTATGGCTAGGGGTTTGGTCATTTAAATTGTTGTTTGATTTAATTATAGAATAATATATATAAACAAGGCCAGACTTTTATTTAGAGGGCCTTTTTTTATATTCTCATAGTCACTCTAATGCTTACATATTCTCTCTTCCATGAGGCCCACTGAGGTCTAGAATCGGGCCTTTGGGCACGATGCCAGAGGGGTTTAGGAATTTGTGACTTGCGTAGTAGTGCGTTTTTATATGGTGAAAATTGGTGGTTTCTGCAAAGGCGGGCATGAGGTACAATTCCCTTAAAAAACCAGAAAGGTTTTTATAGTCGTGAATTCTGCGAAGGTTGCATTTAAAATGCCCCACATAAACAGGGTCAAAGCGAATCAAGGTGACAAATAACCTAATGTCGGCTTCAGTAAAAACGTCGCCTAGCAAATAGCGGTTTTGGCTTAAGCGATCTTCTAGCATGTCCAAAGCTGCAAAGAGGTTGCCTAGGGCCTCTTCATAGGCCTCTTGGTTTGCGGCAAAGCCTGTTTTATAGACTCCGTTATTAACGTCGTTGTATACTACAGCGTTAATTTTATTTATCTCGTCTTTTAAATCTTCAGGGTAGTAGTCGGTTTGGTTGGTTGCAAATTCAGAAAATTCACTGTTGAGCATGCGGATAATCTCTTCCGATTCATTGGAAACGGCCTTGTCTGTTTTTTTGTCCCAAAGGATAGGCACGGTCACTCGGCCCGTGTATTTTGGGTCGTGGTGCTGGTAGATTTGATGTAAGTTTACCAAGTCTTGGGTTCCGCTGGGCTTGTGGCTTGGAGGCGTCTCAAAAAACCAACCCTTTTCCTGCATCAGAGGCGAGACCACATCCACAGAAATCACATCCTCCAACCCCTTCAACTTTCGCATGATCAAGGTTCTATGCGCCCATGGGCAAGCGAGTGAAACATAAAGGTGATACCGCCCCGCCTCAGGCGGGAAGGCGCAGCCTTCTTTTTTGGCTACTTCTCCCCGAATTTGAGTGTCTTCCCGCTTAAATTTCCCCTTCTGAGTCAAAAATTTATCCTCTTCAATCCACTCCCCTTCGATCAACCTACCCATGATATCACCTTTTTGATTTTTTCTGTTCGTACATGGTAGGTCTCTAGCCCTTCCCTTGTCAAAAAGGCGCAGCATTAAATATTACATTATGGACGAAGATTGCCAAAATTTGATAGGTATAATTGTAGATTTTAAGGGTAATATTTATTTGAGGGTTTTATTATGTCGGAATTAGAGGGTTTAGGAACAAATGCTGGTAAAGGACCCTATAAAGGGCATTTTGTGGATTTGTACGACTGGCTAAAAGGCTGTTTAAAAACAGCTAAAGTACACATACCCTCACAGGATGAAGTTTATAACCACCTAAAAAGTGTCAGCTTTGTAAAAACCCTCTATTTTAACTTTGAACCTGTTTCTATTGATAGTTTCTTTTGCCCTCCCCATGTGATCATTGATGGGAATAGAGTAGAAATCCAAAAATTAGAGGATTTACCAGACAAACAACACCTGTTAATCCAAGGGGTAGCAGGTCAGGGAAAATCTACTTTACTGCGCCACCTTTGTAGTCAAATTCTTGGAAATTCCCCCAACTTACCTATATTCATTGAGTCTAAAAATTTTCTACAGGGAGAAAGTCTATTTGAACAAATTCAGAAGTACTTTAAAGTTCTAAATATCAAAAAACTAGATGAGGGTCTTTTTACTAGTTTGGCTGACTCAGGGCGAATCATTTTGTTTCTTGATGCCTTTGATGAACTGCTTCCTGATTTACAGGAATCTGTTCAGCACCAGATCATGCAACTGACCCTAGAGCATCCTCATATCAGAGTTATTATCTCCTCTCGGCCTGAAGGGGCCATAGAAAATGTCCATACTTTTTCCGTGCTCAAACTGGATAATTTAGGGAAAAAGGAATACCCCCTCATTGTTAAAAAAATGTTGGGCGCTGAAGCCTCTTACGGTGACGTTTTAAAGAAAATAGCAGAGAGGGGGGAGGAAATAGTTAGCCTCTTAGACACCCCTTTAATGGTGACCCTGCTACTGACTTCTGTGCGAATAAGGCAAGACGTGCCAGAGGATTTTATTAATTTTTACTCAGGCATTTTTGAAGGGCTCTTCACTTTACAGGATAGAGTAAAGGACGGTTATAAAAGAAAACTAGATTCTAATCTTACTGCAAGAGAGTTTCGCTTGGTCTTTGAAGATATATGTTTTTATTCAAAAAGGGCTAAGAGTCGAAGCTTTAGCTATGAAAAATTGCTTGAATACACAAACAGCGCTTTAAAAAATCAGCATCTCATTGATGTGAAACCAGAGCACTACTGTGACGATTTAATCAAGTCTACAGGCTTGATCCAAAGGGAAGGTGAAGTTTGCACCTTTTTGCATAAAACTGTGCAGGAAATTTATGCTGCTTCTCATGTGAAGAATCTGATAGTTGGAAGAAAAAAAGAAAAATTTTATCGATCTTTACTGGACAACGATTTAAAGTTCTTAGATTTTTATCTGGAAATTCAATTTTTAGCAAAAAAAGATCCCTATGCTTTTGCAAAGTACTATGCCTTGCCCAGTATAGGTTCATTATTTGGAGTGAATTGGGTTAAAGACCTTAAAGAAAAGACCCTGTATCAAGTAATGACGGAAAACAAATGGAAAGTGTCTGTATCTATTTGGCATGAAAATGAGTTTATTGTATCTCTAGACCATTATCTTTCGCTGAAAATACTTGGTGGTGAGAGTTTTGTCTATTTCCTTCAAAATGCTACTCAAGAAGATAGAGATAAAAAGAAAATAAGTGTAGGTACTTATGATGTAATAACAATTTTGACAGAAAAAACAATAAGTGATGCACCAATGGTAACGGGTTCACTAGAGAACCTTTACAAGGTTTTTATAGAGATAAAGGAGTTCGTTGAGAAGCTGGACGATGAAACTTACGATGGTATATATGAAGATTATGATTAATCCTCAGGGCAAAAAAGCTAAATTTTTTACTGCTCCTTGTGGGATTTCTTAAAGTCCTGCAAACTTAAGGGGTAAAAGAAATAACCCCACAGCGACAAAAGAAAAATGCCCCAACCAAAAGAATTATTACAGCAACACTTTGGATTTTCTGACTTTAGGCCGGGGCAAGAGCAGGTGATTGATACCTTACTTGCGGGGCGGTCGGTGCTGGCGGTGTTTCCTACGGGGAGCGGTAAGAGTTTGTGTTTTCAGCTTCCAGCGCTTTGTTTGAATGGTCTCACCCTTGTTATTTCTCCACTTTTGGCGCTCATGAAAGACCAAGTTGATTTTTTGCAGTCTAAGGGAATCGCCGCTGACAGGTGGGATTCTAGTAAGGATTATGACCAGATTAAAGAGCTAAAACGCACCATCCAACAGGGCAAATTGAAGCTGCTTTATGTGTCGCCTGAGCGCTTGAGCAACGAGTTTTTTCTCAATTTTATGTCGCAGATCCAGATCTCCTTGCTTGTTATTGACGAGGCCCATTGTATCTCTGAATGGGGGCATAACTTCCGCCCTGAATACTTAAAACTCCACTTCCACGCCAGCCAGCTCAAGATTGCCCAGTTTTTATGTTTGACGGCAACGGCAACCCCACAGGTGGCCCAAGATATTTGTAAGCTCTTTTCTATTGCTCCTGAAGACTATGTTCTCACAGGTTTTTATAGGCCCAATTTGACCTTACGCCACCACGTTGTCACAGGCGGTGATCAGGCCAAAAACCAATTTCTACTGTCTCGCCTCAAAGAAAACCCTAAAGGCGCAACCATTGTTTATGTGTCTTTACGCCATACGGCAGAAGAGGTGGCGGCGCTTTTAGCGTCCCAAGGTTACCACTGTAAGGCCTACCACGCTGGGATAAAATCAGAAGAGCGAGAGGCAATCCAACTTTGGTTTATGGCCGACCCTGAGGCTATCGTTGTGGCAACCATCGCCTTTGGGATGGGTGTGGATAAGGCCGATATTAGGTACGTTTACCACTATAACCTGCCCAAAAATTTAGAGTCCTATTCCCAAGAAATTGGCCGTGCAGGTAGGGACGGTGCACCTTCCCTCTGTGAGATTTTGGCGTCCCCCGATGATGGCGCTGTGCTAGAGGGCTTTATCTATGGCGATACGCCCGACGAACAGGATTTAAGTAACTTTATCCATTTTTTATTTGCCCAAGACCAACAGTTTTCCATTTCTTTGTACGACCTAGCCAAACAATTTGACATCAACAACCTGACCTTAAACATCTTACTGGTCTACTTGGAGCTAGAAGGATTTTTAAAATACCAAAGGACGCTATTTGGATTTTTTAAATATAAATTACTCAAGCCTGAAGCTGAAATTTTAGGGGCATTCAATGAAGACCGTGCCCAATTTCTAAAAGACATCTTCCATTATTCTGATAAGAAGGCAACTTGGTCTTACATTTCCCCAGAACAAATGGCGATTACCTTAGGGCAACCGCAAGAGCGCATTGGCGCAGCCTTAGATTATATGTCTGACCAAGATATGTTAGAGGTGCAACCGAGCAAGCCCCGCAAGCAGTATCTGATCTTGAAGCAACCTGAATCATTGGTTGATTTAGTGGATAAAATGCAAGGTAACTTTGCCCAAAAGGAAAAGCGAGACCAGCAGCGCATCCAACAGATCTACCAGTTTATCGGCCAAGAAACCTGCAAATCGCAATATCTGCTCGACTACTTTGGTGAGCCTAAAAAGGCCGATTGTGGCCACTGTGGCCCCTGTTTAAAAGAGGCTCAAGCGGCATTTACAGCAGTTAAAACCTTAGACCTCAGCCCCACTCAGCTGGCCCAAGTAACCCAGTTGAAGGCCCTACAAATTGAGGCTTTAAACAGCCCCCGCAAACTTGCCCGCTACCTGACAGGCATCAATTCGCCAGCCTCCAGCCCCGTGAGAAAGCTTCACGGTAAGTACTTTGGAATGCTGGAAGGGGCTTCTTTTTCCGCTATTTTGGAGGCATCAAGGTAGAGGCTGCGAGGTAGAGACGCTTCTAGGCCTTGCTCAATAGCAACCTTTGAGGTAAAAAAGGGAAATTCAACATAGAGATACAGTTAAGATTATGGATAAATTACCCGATTTAAGTAGCTTCCCCGTAGACGAACGTGGGCACATGGGCCGTGAATGCCCTGAAGATGAATGCTTGGAACAATTTAGCATCAAGCGTGTTAATGATACCTTGCCTGAAGTTCACCACTGCCCAACCTGCGGTTTTAAAGATTCCTTCGATGCCTTTTGGACAGAAAACCAACTGGAACGAATTGACTCTATATTAGGCGACGACGAGGCCGATGGCTGCGACAAGCAACCCCCCCAAGGTGGCGACTTTAACTTTGAACGACCGAAACCAGCAGCAGAGGCTAAACCAGCGACGCCAAAGGAAGAAAAAAATACCGAGCCGCAGAAGATCTTTGAATATGAAGAAGAAGCCAGCGGTAAGCTCTACGCTTGCAGCGACTGCGGGGTAGAATTTGCTATGGAAGATGCACCACAGATGTGTGTCGCCTGTGGTAGTAATATTCTCCAGAAAATCTAGTAGAATTTTTGAAATTGAGACCAAAAAAAAAGGCAGCCCCAGAGTTAAACTGGAGCTGCCTTTTTTGTTTCTCTAAAACGTTCTAAGCAAAGAGTTCAGCGTAAAGTTCCACATTAAAACCAACATAGTAAACACCCGCAATCAACATGGTCGGTGCCCTTAGGTTGCCGCTGCGGCCCATAGCCTTTTTTAAAATTTCCTCTTTCGAACTGGCATCAGGTGCAAATTCGATCTTCTTTTTCCCTTGAGAAATGAAGATTTTAGGTACGCTGCTTAAGCGTTCCCAAGCTTGGTCTTCATCAATCTTTTGCTTTTTTGCGTCCCACTGCTCGGTGATTTCCACCTGTTTAATCCCAAGAACCTCTTGGGCTTTTTTACAAGAGACTCAACCGTTTCTGTGGTAGTACCATTCGATTTTCATGGGTTCCTTTTTGTGATGATTTAGTATGATCTTGTTGGTTACTGAGCTTTATAATCAACCATCAAAGGCCATCTGACAAGGTTTTTTCTTGGGGGCCTTAGCCTACGGTCAGCTTTCAATCAGTTGTTTTAATTCTTTTATTCTCGTCTCTGGGATCTTTATAATCTCTTTGATCCCAACCACCTTAATGCCCTTTTCTGTTTTGGAAAAGTCTTCAATTTGAGAAAGATTCACCAAGGTAGAGCGGTTTACCTTTACCATTACCATTTTCAATTGTTCTTCCACGGTTTTTAAAGAGCCATAGAGAGTGACCTCTTTGGTCTTATTTTCGTAACCGTAAATGTAGGTTAGGTAGTGGTCGTTAATGGTGATCACTCTTAAGGATTCATGGTAAATTTGTAAGGTTTCATCGCTGCTAATTTCCAACAAAATAAAATTGGCTTTAGGCGACTGACTTGCTTTGCGTAGCTTCTTTTTTAGTTTTTCTTTCTGAGTTTCTGAGAGTAGATTGTAACAAACAGATTGAAATAAAAAGACCTGCACTATTAAAGAAAGAGCCAAAACATTGGCCAACAACAGGAGTATTGATTCTAAATCTGACTGGGGCCGAAGGGTCAACCCGAACATGATTAGGGCGGTGAAACCTGCACCGCTCGCCATAGCTGGCAGGTATCCAGCAAAGGTTTTTTCTGTAGGGATCTTGTCAGCCCATAAAAATAAAAGCAGTACGCAAACATGGCTCAAGTAGCCAATGGCAATACTCACAACCCAAAAACCTAAATTATCCAGCCGTTGCTCGCTGGTTAGACCTGGTTGCGAAAGAGTCCCCACCAAGACACCGATAAAAATGGTAATGACAAAGGAATAGAGGTAGCCCCGCAAGGGGGCCAATCTCTTTAAAATTCCATTTTCCGTAGACTCGGTCATTTTCTGATTTTAGTGTACTGTTATTTAAACTCTTTTCACTCCACGTAAAGCCACAGGTTTGACGTAATACGCCTAGGGATTTTGCCTTTAAAGCCCTATTCTATAATTAGAAAAGGGAGCAATAGCCTTAAACCCAACAACCCACTTTGGAGTAGATATGAAATCATTCACAAGCTTAGTATTAGCAATTTTTTTCCTTTATACAACTGCTGCTTTTGCAGAAAACGATCCCGTGACTCTTAGTATCAAAGTAAAGGGTATTGAACAACTAAAGGGAACCCTTCGAGTGGCAATCTTTAACCAGAAAAAAACCTTTTTAACCAAAGACTGGGTGGTAGGTAAGGTGGCAGATGCAAATGCAGCAGTGGTAACCTTTGAATTTGCAGGCCTTGAAAAAGGAGACTACGCCGTTAGCCTGTTCCAAGATCTAAATGGTAACGAGAAACTAGACAAAAACTTTGTAGGTGCACCAACAGAACCCTACGCCTTTGGCAATGATGCCTTTGGGGTATTTGGGCCACCTACTTTTGAAGAAGCAAGCATCAAGCTAGTTGAGAACCACAGCACCAGCATAACTTTAAGATAGGCCAAAAAAGATGAAAAAATTAATCTTGATCCTCGCCCAAGCCCTGCCCTTTTTGGGTTTCTCTTTGGTGATTACTATGTCCATGGTGAACCGAGGAAACCCTGCCAACACAGTTGCCTTTATGGCGACAGCGGTGCTTATGATTGCTCTGGGCCAAGGGATTCATAGGCTTTACGGGGCTCGTGACCTTTTTGGCTTGGGCTTGTTCGCTGTTATGGCTTTGGGCCTAGGCAGCTATTTTATTGAGGCTAGCATAACCAGATGGTTTTTAGAACATGCCACAAGTGGCATCTATTTTGGGTTGTTTTTGGCCGCCTTGCTTCCTCCAATTTTCCAGATGAAACCCTTTACTTTGGAAATGGCTGCCAAGAATTTCCCCCCTAGCGTGCAAAAAACAGATTCCTTCAGCGCCGTAACTGAGCAGATGTCTTACCTTTGGGCGGGGCTTTTTGGGTTTGCTGTAGTCCTTTCCTATTTACCCTACAGCACAGATTCAGGGTTGAATCTGATTTTACAGAATTTGGCTGCGCCCTTACCTCTACTAGTAATTGGTGTGCCCTTGACCATCAAGCTGCCCCCTATCCTCGTGCAAAAATACTCTAAAACTCACGGGGCCATGCATTTTACTTCCTTGAAGGATGCCTTTGAGGCCATGCCTTTTGGCATCATCAAAGAAAAAGCCCAAGGGATTGATTCTGTGATTCAATTTGCAATTTCAGGGGTTGAGTCCTTTAAGGGGTATTTAGAAATCAAAGATGGCGCTTGTAGCTTTACCTATGGAGACCACCCAAACCCAGAATGCGAGGTCGAGTGTGACTCTAAAATTTGGCTTCAGATAACCAACGGCGAGCTTGAAGGCTCGGCAGCCTACCTTAAAGACCTCTACCAAGTCACAGGCGACATGAGCACTCTTTCAGGCCTTTCCGAACTCTTTTCAGGTGAGGACACAGGTGTGGTCATGGCCGAAACCCCCCAAGATTTAGGGGCTTTTGACTATGGCCAAGTGGACCCAGAAAAAATCAAAAAAGTTTTGATGATCGATGGCGGCCCTAGAAATAGTAAGTTTTCTAAATCAAGCCTCCTTGCCCGTGCCTTCGCTCAAGGTATTACTGAGGCAGGCGGTGAAGTGGAGTGGGTACGCCTTCGAAAACTCAAGGTGCAAAACTGCACAGGTTGCTATGAATGTTGGACAAAAAGCCCAGGGGAATGCCGCATCAACCGAGTAGGAAACCCTGCCGACCCCATGGCAGAACTAAGGGCAAAGTTCAGAGAGGCCGACTTAATTGGGTGGATCACACCCCTTTACACCTTTTCTATGCATCCTCTTCTCAAGGCCTTTATGGACAGGCTGCTCCCTGAATTGCAGCCCTACATGGAACAAATCAATGACCTCACAGGCCACCCACACAGAAAAAAGGCTCCCAAAGCAATGGTGGTTTTTTCTGCTGCTGGCTTCCCCGATATAAAGGGAAACTTTGACGGCCTCGCTTGGACTTTCCGCAACATGGCGCTCCATGGGGAATCAGGTGTTATGTTGGGCGAATTTTACTTGGGCGCAGCTGAATTATTGGCGCAACCAGCTTATGCATCCAGAAAAACCAAAGTGGAACAGGCCTGCTTTGAGGCGGGGAAAGAAGCTATCTTACAAGGTAAAGTTTCCCCAAACTGGATGGCTGAGGTTGCCAATGTTGGCATCTCTAGAGAAACCTTCAAATCCCAAGCCAACCTATTTTGGGAGCAGCTCGATGGAAAAAAAGCCTACTACAAAGGCCAACCTGCCTTGGCCCCAAGCAAGCTATCGGCCTAGGCAATTGAGCTAGGGTAGATGCCGTAGAGTGAGGGCTATATGGACCTAAAAGGGAAAAGTAATCTCGAGGTTTGAGTAAAAATTCTACCCAAGAAGAAGGCAATATGCTAATATTTCGGTATGGATTTTATAATGGTTTTAAATTTGAAAGCTGATTAATAGATGTTACTTTTCCTACGCCTTTTTTGTTCAAGAAGCTTCAAGCTCACAGTTGCCCTATTGCTGGTTTTTGTAAGTCCCCTTGCAGCTTTTGAATTGGACGATGAAGAGCGAGCCTATTTGCAAGGCAAAGGCAGTATTACCATGTGTGTCGACCCTGCATGGCAACCCTTTGAACACATCGATAAGCATGGTCATCATGTGGGAATGGTAGGCGACTACATCCATTTGATCCGTGACCTTACAGGCTTAAAAATAACCCTTTTGAAAACCCAAACTTGGGCCGAATCCATGGCCGCAGGCAAGGCCCGCAAGTGCGATTTTTTCTCTCTTGTGGCCAAGACCCCTGAGCGAGAAGTCTATTTAGATTTCACCGAGCCCTATTTGGAATTGCACAACGCCATCATTGGCGGTGCAGATAAGGGCTTTGTGCCCGACATCAAACAGATTTTAGATAAAAAAATTGGCGTGGTAAAAGGCTTTGCCAACGGGGAACTCTTAAAACAAAAATACCCCAACTTAAATTTAGTGGAAGTTAAGTCCTCCAAGGAGGGACTCTTAAAATTGGTATCTGGCGAAATCGACTATATGAATGATTTTTTAGCCTCTGCCTCTTTTTACATAGGTCAGCTGGCCTTGAGTGAAGTTAAAATTGTTGGGACTACCGACTTAACCTTAGGCCTGGGCTTTGCCACGAGAAACGATGAGCCTTTACTTAAAAACATCATGGAAAAGGCCGCCGCTAGCCTTACCTTGACCCAGAAAAACCAGATTGCAGCCAAATGGATTACCGTAAAATACCAAGAATCCATTGATTATAGCTTACTTTTTAAGTGGCTCGCAGGCTTTATGGCGCTTTTACTTTTAAGCCTCTTTTGGAATCAGAGGCTAAGGGCTGAGGTTGCTTTAAGAAAAGAGGCGGAATCCACCGCTTTAAAAGAGCGAAAAAAAGCAACCTTGGCTAATGAGGCCAAGTCTGAGTTTTTAGCCAATATGAGCCATGAACTTCGTACACCCATGAACTCCGTCTTGGGCTTTACGCAGCTTTTAGAAATGATGGATCTGGATTCTGAGTCTGCGCAATATGTGCAATCTATTAAGGTGTCAGGTGTTACCCTGTTGCAGGTGATCAACAGCATTTTAGATTTCTCCCAAGTGGAAGCAGGGAGGGTGATCTTGAACCTAGAACCTACTGACATTCGTGGCATTTTAAAGGACATGAATGAAGTGTTTACGTTGCAGGCAGCAAATAAGAAGGTTGGGCTAGAGATAAAAATTGCAGATGATTTTCCAAGCTGGTTGTTATTAGATTCTTTGCGTGTGAGGCAAATTTTACTCAATCTAATGGGCAATGCCTTAAAATTTACAGAAGTTGGTGGCGTTACCGTAGAGGTAACCTTTGAGCCCACAGAAGATAACCAAAGGGTGGATCTTGGTTTACTGGTCCAAGATACAGGTATTGGCATTGAGGCTGAAGATATTAAAGAAATCTTTAGCCCCTTTGGGCAAGCCCACCAAAATCAATCCAAATATGGTGGGTCTGGGTTAGGGCTTTCTATTACAGAGCATTTGGTGAAACTATTTGGCGGGGAAATTTCTGTAGAGAGCGAGATCGGAAAAGGGACAAAGTTCACTGGTAGCTTTCCCAATATCCTTGTGGCGTCAAATCCAAAAAGCTCCAAAAAGGCACAGGGTATAACAATAGAGCAACAACAGAGCCTAAAGGGGCGAGTCTTGATCGCTGATGATCACCCTATGAATCGCTCGTTGATTGTGGCGAGCTTAAAACAGACGGGCTTGCAATATGACCTTGCTGAAAATGGAGCTCAGGCCTTAGAGATTTGCGCCAACAGCAAACCAGACTTGATTTTAATGGATTTAAAGATGCCTGTTATGGATGGCTTTGAGGCTGCCTTGCATCTGAAAAGTAACCCTGAAACAGGGAATATCCCCATAATCGCCCTCTCGGCGACCATCCTGACCGACATTGAAAAAGAAAAACTTGAACTTTTTGATGGCAGTCTGCAAAAACCCCTTGTTTTAGAGGAACTTTGGAAAGGTCTTCTAGTCCATTTAGGTTGAGGATTATTTTTTCAAAGCTCTTTGGAGGTCTTTTAAGGTATGTTTTTCTGTCGGCAGGGAAACCTGAATGGAGTAAGGGCTATTTGGAACCTTAACCATCAAGACACCCATTTTTAACTGGCCTTGGCAACCGATCCAGTAATGATCTTGCATTGTCCAAACTTCAGTTTTTTTGCCTTTCAACTTAGAGCAAAGCTCAACGAAGGTATGCTTTCCCTTAGCATCTTGGAATTTACTCAAAAAACCCTTTTGCTTTGTCACTTCAAGCATTTCAGGCAAAGCAAAGGTTTCTAGGCGCATTTGCCCACAGTGAACAACAGAAAGAATGGGGGAAACTGGTGGGTCTGGCCAAACCAAAGGACCTGGTTTTAAAAGGGCAGACATGCCACTTTGACCCTTTTTGGCGACATAGTCGCTCAAGTCCCGAGCCATTTGGATCACTTTTTTTGGTGGGTACTTCTCAAATTTTTTGTAACAAGCTTGGGGGGTTAGACCTGTTTCTTTGGCAAAGGCAATCTGTGAAGGCGCCATTGCTAGTAATATTCCAACAAAAAAGGGAGTTAATTTCATTTTGACCTTTAAGTATAATTAAATGTAGACTAGCATAAACAAAATTTAACGCAATAAGTTATAGACCCTAGAAAAAGCATAGATCCAATCCTTTTCAACTGGTGTAGCTATGAAAACAATGCTATATTAGAAAAATAAATGTATAAAATCTATGAATAGAATCCAAGACCGAAAATTTTTAAGAAAACGAGATCGCCTATCGGTAAAGCAAACCAAGTGGACCTTGTTCACTGCTTTTGTGCTTGGGATGCTATTTAGTTTTGCTCAATTGGCCACAGATTTTAACGAAGAAACCAACCGTTTGCATAAAACCAGTAGGGAACTGATCCAAGTTTTGGATCAACCAGCCTCCTTTGCAGCCTTTAATAAAGATAAAAAGCTCGCTCGGGAGCTGATCGTTGGTTATTTCTCCTACCATCCAACCTACAAAGCTATCATTTCTGATATAGATGGCAATGTTTTGGCCTCTTCTACTTCTGAACTCGCCCATGGGCCCTACCGCTTTTTAGTGGATAAACTCTTTGGTCAGGCCCAAAAATTTGAGCAGAAATTATTCTTCCAGCCTCAGCCTAGCAATGTTCTGGACATGGCAAACATCAAAGAAGTTGGGAAATTAGAAGTCTGGATCGACAGTTACCCTGCAGGAAAGATTTTCTTTGAAAGGGCCACCCGCATTTTGATTTATGGTCTGTTGAGGAATTTTGTCTTAGCTGTTGTTTTACTGTTTATCTTCCACCATTTTGTTACTCGCCCCTTCAATAACCTTGTGGGGCAACTAGAACAGATCAACCCACAGGTGGATACAAAGAGCAGCATAGCCATTCCTGATGGGCACCAAAAAGATGAATTTGCCTTGTTGGGGACAAGGATGAATCAAATGTTGGAAAAAATAGACCACCACATTGAAACACAAATGCAGCAGGCCCGTGAGATTGAAGAGGCCAATATTGCTCTATTTGACGCTAAAGTGGAAGCCGAGGCAGCCAACGAAGCCAAGAGTAATTTTTTAAGTATCATGAGCCATGAACTTCGAACCCCCATGAATGGAATCTTAGGGGTTGCCCGTGTGTTGCTTTTAGAGGAAATAGACGAAAATCAAAAAGAACTGGTTCAGATGGTTTTAAAATCAGGGGAAGGTTTAAATGTAATCTTAACCGAGATTGCCACCTTAACACAGCTGGACTCGAAAGGTATCGTTAGTGAAAAAAACCCCTTTTCTTTAAAACAATTAGAAGAGCTTTTGGCAACCCTCTTTTTAAGTGAAGCCCGTGTCAAAAAGTTAGAATTAATTAGTGAATTTGACCCTAAAATTGCCCAAACACTGGTCGGGGATACGGTTCTTTTGCAACAACTTCTTTCCAATTTGATAGCCAATGCCTTTAAGTTTACAAAAGAAGGGCAGATAAAATTGATTTTTTCCCTAGTGGAAGAGGGACCAACCAGCCAAACTATCAAGATCCAAGTCATTGATACAGGCATTGGGATCAGCCCTGATAAACAGCAATTGATTTGGGATATTTTCACCCAAGCCGATGAAAGTTCCACCAGAGCTTATGGCGGAATTGGCTTAGGCCTGCCCATAGTAAAACGCTTGTCAGACCTAATGGGGGGCCAACTTGAACTTGTTTCTGAGAGGGGTAAGGGCAGCACTGTTACCTTGACTCTCGCCTTAGATTTTCCCACTGAGATGCAAGCCCGCTCCTTGGAAGCCTAAAATAAATTCTATTTTGTAGTATTCCTCCAAACTATCAAGATCCAAGTCATTGATACAGGCATTGGGATCAGCCCTGATAAACAGCAATTGATTTGGGATATTTTCACCCAAGCCGATGAAAGTTCCACCAGAGCTTATGGCGGAATTGGCTTAGGCCTGCCCATAGTAAAACGATTGTCAGACCTAATGGGGGGCCAACTTGAACTTGTTTCTGAGAGGGGTAAAGGCAGCACCGTTACCTTGACTCTCGCCTTAGATTTTCCCACTGAGATGCAAGCCCGCTCCCTGGAAGCCTAAAATAAATTCTATTTTGTAGTATTCCTCTCATTTTCTACGTCCTAAATTTTGTTACAAGCAAAATCTTTTTTATTGTTGGAACGGCCAAAATAAGCTAAGTTTGAACAATTGCTTCTGTTTATTTGTATCTGAGGGGAAAAGAAACACAAATGCCATCATCTCAAGAAAGGCTTAAGCCTAAAATTTTAATTATTGATGATACACCTGAAGATATTGCGCCACTGGTTGCTTATTTAGGGAAAGATTTTAAAATAAATCAGGCTGTTAGTGGGGCGGAAGGGCTCCGTTCGGTTGGCTCTGAACCGCCAGATTTGATTTTATTAGATATCAAAATGCCTGATCTAGATGGCTTTGCCGTTTTTAAAATTTTAGCTCAATCAGAAGACACAAAGAATATCCCTGTAATGATTATTTCAGGCCACTGCTCTGCTGAAAATGAAGTTGAGGCTTTACAATCAGGTGCAGTGGATTTTATAAAAAAACCCTTTGATTTGATGGTTTTAAAGACCCGAATTGAAACCCACCTGCACCTGTCGATTCAAAAGAGAGAGGTGAACCGTCTTGTTGCCCAAAGGACCTCTGAACTGGAAGAAGCCCGAATAAACACAGTGCGTTTACTGGTGAAGGCCGCAGGCTTCAGGGATTCAGATACAGGCTTTCATATTGTCCGCATGAGTCAATATTCAAGGTTGATTTCTCTTGCTATGGGCTTTGACCCTGAACATGCAGAGTTGGTTTTTAATGCTGCTGCCATGCATGATGTTGGTAAAATTGGTATTCCCGATAAAATTCTTTCTAAACCTGCCAAGTTGAATGACGAAGAATGGGCAATCATGCAGGGCCATACCTTTATTGGAAGTGAGATTATAGGCCCCCAAGGTAATGAACTTTTGCGGCTTTCTGCCATCATTGCCATGACGCACCACGAAAAATGGGACGGCTCTGGCTACCCACATGGTCTAAAGGGCGAAGATATTCCTATTGAAGGTAGAATAACAGCCATTGCCGACGTTTTTGATGCACTAACAGAAGTCAGGCCTTATAAAAATGCCTGGAGCAATGAAAAGGCTGTGGACTTAATCAAGAGCGAATCAGGCAAACACTTTGACCCCGCTTTGGTAGACTGTTTTGTAAATATTTTACCTGACATTTTAGAAATCCAAGAACTCTATTCCAACGCTTAATTTCCTTTAAGCAACTTGTCTGCAACGAGGCTATTTTTTAAAGATAAAAGTAGCCCTATGGCTAGGCCTTAGCCTTTTTATATTGGGTAAAGTACCTACGGAATACACCCAATTCTTATATTTTCCCCAGTCTGGTAAGCTGAAAGATAATTTCAACTTACATAGGCCCCAGTCATGTTCTCAAATTTTAGTATCCGCGGAAAAATATACATTTTAGCTGTCTCAGGGCTGCTCAATTTAGTGGTTCTCTTTTCTGTTTTTCAGTGGATGGATTACGAAATCAGCTTACTAAATAGCGCAGTTGAAGAATCCAGCGAATTAAAAATTGATGTTTTAACTTTGCGGAAACATGAAAAGGATTTTTTTGCCCGTGGAGACATGAAATATGTGAAAAAATTTCAAACCACAACTGACGAATTTGATGAGCATTACAAAAAACTGATTGGCCTACTGGGTGAGGCAGAGATAAAAAATCACAAATTCAAAGAGTTCAGTGGAGCCTTTCACCAGTATCAAAGTTTTTTTAAAGCCACTGTAAAAATCAAGCAAACCATTGGGTTAACTCCAAAGTTGGGTTTAAGGGGTCAGCTTAGAAACTCGGTTCATGATGCAGAAGTTTTAATTTCTAAGGCTGGGGCCATCCAGTTGACTGCCGATATCTTGATGCTCCGCCGTAGAGAAAAGGACTTTTTAATGAGAAAAGATCCGAAGTACCTTGATAAATTTAACCAAGATTACCAAACCTTCCTAGTTCACCTTCACCAGTCTCAGGTTCCCAAAGTAACCCAAGGGAAGATTGAAGACTTAATGGCATCTTATAAAACAGATTTTTTAACTTTGGCCGAAGCCTTTAAGACCTTGGGATTTGATGCAAAATCAGGCTTGCATGGCAAAATGCGCAGCGCTATTCATCTATCCTCTAAAATTGAGGCCAGAGAATTTGAAAATTTAGAAAAGATGATTCTGGAAAATAGAGAGAAATATAGATTGAGCTTGGTCTTGATTAATCTGGGCTTAGGGATGGTTTTAATTGTTTTGATCGTCTCTCTTGTTAAATCTATTATTAACCCTATAGTGCGTATCACAGAGAGCCTAGAGGAATTGGTAGGTGGAGAGGCGAACCTCAATAACAGAATTCCCGTGACCAGTAAGGATGAAATAGGTGAGGTTGCCAATCTCTTTAATCAGTTTCTAGGTAATTTGCGTGTCTTAGTAGAGACCATTTTAGGCAACGCAGAATCTATGAGCAGTGTCATTGGAAATGTAGATGGTGAAAAACTATCCTTGGAAAAAAGTAGAGCTATTATGCTGGATATTTCTGAAAGCAATGGTTCTGCAATCCAAGAGCTAAATAGTAACGCTAGAACCGTAGCCGCCAATGCGGAGCAGGCTAATGCCAATATGAAACAGGTTGAGGGCGCCACAAGTAGCTTAAATGACGACCTGCAAACCATAGCAGGAGCGGCAGAAGAGGCCAGTGTAAATATTGCGCAAGTAAGAGACAATTCAAAAAGTATTGCCAACCAAGTTGTCGATGTCGCCTTGCCTTCGACCACAGAACTAGTGCAAGCCTTGGGTGGGATTCACGATCAAACAGGTAAGGCCGAGCAAATTGTTAAGTTGGGTGTGGAAGGGGCAGAGAACAATAAAGAGTCCATGACCAAACTCAACGAGGTTGCAACCTCCATCAGTCAGATTATTAAAATGATCTCTACCATTGCCAACCAGACGAATATGTTGGCCTTGAATGCGACCATTGAAGCTGCCAGCGCGGGGCAAGCAGGAAAGGGTTTTGCTGTGGTTGCAGCAGAGGTAAAAAAGCTTTCTAACGAAACAAATATCGCTAGTAACAATGTTAGTGAGCGGATTAACCAGATCCAAGGCTTAGTCAATAGCGGTTATAAAGAGGCCCAAGAAGTGGCAGGCATGATGAACAAAATTTCTGCCATCAACCAAGACATTGAATGCTCCGTGAAAGGCCAAACAGAAAAATCTAAAGAACTTTTTAAAACCATTGAATCTATCGGTGATGCCACCAAGGAATCGGCCAGTATGATTGCTGAGGCCTCCATTGGCATCCGTGAAATTACAAGTTCCGCCGCTAAAATTTCTCAAGATGGAAAGATAACAGAAAAGAACACCCGTGAGGCGGCTTTAGGTGTCAGTGAAATCGCCCGCTCTATTAATGAAATGTCGCAGGGAACAGAAGGGATTAACCAGAATAATCTCAAATCAAAAAAGGCTACAGATAACAATAGTGAGATCTTAAAACGAATCTTTAGCTACTTTAATAGCTTAAGTGACCTGTCTAAAGACCAAAACTTAGCCGTAAGTAAGGTGGCCAAAGGTGGGGAACAGTTTTTCTACTCTAGCGACCAGCTTTATACTGGCCTAGAGGCGGTAGATAACAAACATAAAGCCATCATTGAATCTGTGAATTTGGTCTACCAAGCTTGCAGCAGCGGGGATCAAGCTTCCCAAGCTGAGAACCTAGAAAATCTGTGCAAGGTCGCCAAAGCACACTTTACCGAAGAAGAGCAAATTTTTGGAGGGACCAAGTACCCTGGGGCCCAAGATCATTACTCGGATCATAAAAAAATCTTAGTTACTATAGAGGGCCTACTAGAAGAGGGGAAAAAAGGAATTTTAGGGGAAGAGGCCTTAGGGCAAATTAAAGATGCCTTTCAAAACCATTTTTTAATTGTCGATAAGGGCTATCTGGAATTTCTTCCAACTGGGCTTGGGGCAAAGTCCTAGGCTTAGAGCCTTTAACCTGCGACGCCAGTCTTTGAGTTTACTTGAGGCTTTGAGTTGAGGTTTTGACTTTAGGCATTGGAGCGGCCAAAAAAAAAGGGAGCAATTGCTCCCTCGTTTTTGTCTGGTAACACTTCTCTGTTTCTAACAGCCTTCTTCTACAACCTCTTCTTCAACCTTTTCTAAAAAGGGAAGTGGGGCAGCTTTTGGGGCAATGTAGATTTGTTGCTTGGCATTGGGGTCGGTAGTTTTATGGAAAAAGGACCGAACATCCTTAACATCCTGCGCTTCTTTAGCAGTTAGATTTGAGTAATTCACCTCTGTGGTACTAATCTGTTCCTGCCAAGCAGCACCGCCACCCTTCACCAAGATCACTCTCCTTTCCCAGTCTTGGGTTAAAATCGCAGCCATCTCAGGAGGCACCCCGCTGGGGCCTGTTAAAAGAATCCACTTTTTATAGTTTGGCTTTGTTGCCACTAATTCTTTGACCTGCTCCATGCTTGTCAGCTTCACAATCCCTGGAATGTTGCTGGTAGTGGCCTCTGTATCGATAGAAAAAACCAAAAAGTCGTTACGGCCTTCTATGATCCAACTCCCCAACTCTGCAGGGGTAATGGAGCTAATTTGGTAATCTTCAATATCTTGGTACCAAGTTTCTTGTTTGGGAATATTGGTTATGCCAATGGCCACCAACATAAACAAAGCAATGGCAGGCAGTACCCAGTTTTGCTCGCTCTTGAGAAATTTATTCAGCATCTTTACTCCCTACATGTTTTTCATGCCAATAAGAAAACTTAGTTCCACCGATCAAAATCGCCACCACAAGAGCGGCAATAACCCACTGGGAAACCCCAAAGAATTCAAACAAAGTCACTCGGCCCATGGAGCCGATAGAAAGCAAGGGTTCGATAAAGTCGTATAGTTCACCAAATACAATTACCCCGAGACTCAAACCTAAGATGTAAAAAATAGCGTCCAACTTACCAGAGGCCAAGCCTACAAAGCTAGTTCCAGGGCAATAACCACCAACGACAAAACCACCGCCCATCATCAAACCACCGATGATTTGAGGCAAGAGGTAGGTGTTATTTAAGTAGAGCTTCCCAAAGGGCATAATTCCCAGTTGGTCAAGGAGTAAAATGCCAAACATGGCAACTACGATGCCCACAAACATCACCCTAAATACAGACCAGTCTTTACCAGACCATTGGTCGGTTAGTTTTTTCGCAGAACCGAAGCCTGCACGTTCTAAAAAGAAACCAAAGCCCAGACCTAACACAGCGGCTAAGGCCAAGTTAATATCAGGGTCTAAAAAGCCACTCTTGGCTAAAGGTGCGATCACGTCCATTACCATAACCTCTTTAAAAAGTGCCCAGCGACAAAACCGCCGATAAATAATCCCAGTAAAAATACCCAACTACCCAAGGCTAGGGTAGCCCCACCAGAAAGGCCTTGGCCACTGGTGCAACCTTTAGCGATACGGGCACCGAGGCCCATTATTCCACCGCCTAAAACAGCCATTTTAAAACGGTCTATTCTAGAAATTTTGTCACCCTTTTCCACTTCCACCTTAAAGCGGCCAGCGGTAATGGCTCCAAAGAAACCACCAAAAAACACGCCAATGGTTTGGAAAATCAACCAATCTGTCATGTTGATGCTTCCGTTTTTAAAGTAGCCTGCAAAGGAGGAAATGCCTTCTGTGTGTTCAGGGGCAATCAAGTGCATGGCGCCAGCTGTAGCGCGGGCAACAGCGCCAGAGCCACCGAGGCCACGGCCTGCAATGTAGTAAGTAGCGATTAGGACAAAGCCTAGGCCTATTCCCGCCGCCACATTGGGCCAGTAGGGCTGTCGCTCTACTTGCTCTGAGTCAAGTTCCGGCTCAGGGCTTAAAATTTGTGCTTCAGACATTAGATAACCTTAAAAAAATGTAGGCGAGGCTTGCCCCGCATAAACAATGATAAACCGAAGAGAAAACCCACCAATCAAGACCAATGCGGGGGTGATGGGGGAAAAGTGAACTTTACCCATGGACTCTCTCGTTTCAATGACCAGAGGAATTACAATTCCCCCCAATATAGTAACGATCCAAAACCAAGGGGCAAAAGAACCAGTGATCAATTCCATCATAGCCCTGTGGTTATTTTCAGGCCCTGTGATCCCGCCAATGATGAAGGCTGTAATTGCCAAGGCTTCTAAAGACAGTAAATACATATCCATAGTAGCGTAAAAGCGTTTTTTGATCGGTGGTGCCATCCACATCATCAAGGCTGTGGCAGACGACATTCCAGAAAGCAGGAAGACTATACCCAAAACCGAGTTGGACCAAAGTGGCCTAGCGTAAAAGGTTGCGAGCAGCACACCTGTATAGACCCCAATGCCACTACCGATATGCACATTGATAAAGGCAATGTGCTTTTTCATGGGCATAAAAAAGTCGATGATAGGAGTCAAAAAGCTGTAGGCTTCCAGTTTGTCTTTATAAAGCAGAATCACCTGCAATATTGCCAGCGGATAAAAAATAACCAACAACCAAGAACCCCAAGACATCGGTGAGGTTAAAACAAAGGCTGTGTAAAACCGCCAGACATGAACCTTGTATGCGAGGTCCAAAAAGAGAAAAAACATCCCCACAGATAGTATAATGGGGCTGAGTAGGGCCGAAAGCCTTACGGTATAGCTGAAATTTGCTTCATTTCTAGTGATTAGAATTCCAGAACTAATTACCAGTAACCCTGCTGCCAATCCACCACAAAAAAGGTAAATTGGTACTTCCCAACCCCAAACATGGAGGTTCGGTAGCACTTGAGGATTGAGTTTGTTTGTTACGATTTCAATCATCTTATTTCAACCAAAAGAGTTTAGGTTTAGTACCAGCGTGAGCTTTATCCACTTTTACATCTCTACCTTTCATTAAGGCCTCAGCCTTACCATCGTTGCTATTTAGATCCACAAGGGTCAAGCAACTGGTGGGGCAAACTTGGGTGCAGGCTGTGGTTTCCATGCCCGCTTCGATGCGGTGACTGCAAAAGGAGCATTTATCGGCATAGCCTTCGGGGTGAATGTATCTGGCGTCGTAAGGGCATGCTGCCATACAAGCCTTGCAGCCTGTACAAAGGTCTCGGTCAATTTGGACCGTACCGTCGCCGGGGTAGTAGCTGGCCTCAGTGGGGCAGTTGCTAACGCAGGGTGCATCTTCACAGTGCTGGCACCGCTCCGATTTATTTTGCATGGTTAAATTGGGAAAGGTTCCTTTGGTTATGGAAACCACCCAATCACGGCAAAAGCCTTCTGGGATATTATTTTCCGTCTTGCAGGCATAGACACAAGCGGAACAACCGACACACCTTTTGGTGTCGATTATCATGGCGTATTTTCGTTCTCGGCTCATCGACTGAAGGTGATAAAGTTGTTTTTAAATCCAGTGCCGCCCATGATTGGGTCGACAGTTAAGTTACTGATCATTTCGTTTGCACTTGCTCCACGGCGGTAGGCAAATTCAAGTCTAGGGTCATTTTGCCCAAAACCGTGGGCCATATAAACCACCCCCGGCCTGATTCGTTCGGTGAGCTTTAAGCGCACCTTACTGACAGACTTTTTACCGTCTTGGTTGATGAGATGTACATACTCATCATTTTTCAGGCCTAGATCTAAGCCTGTAATTTTATTCAGCCAAACCTCGTTTTCAGGCATCAATTCCCCTAAAAAACGATTATTGGAAGTTCGCCCAAAGGTGTGCATGGGCACCCGTCCATAAATTAGCCTGTAATAGCCAGGCGGGTTTTCTGGGTGTTTGGTGTATTGCGGCACAGCATCAAAACCTAAAGCAGAAAGCTTAGCCGAGGCCAATTCAATCTTCCCTGAAGGGGTTTTAAAACGTAGGGGTTCGCCTGGTTGCCTGTAGATTGTATTGTCTTCCTTGACAATTACACCCTTGGTTTTCATGGTCATGAGGTCGGTACCTGCGGCCCTGAGTCTTGTATCCAAATATTCCTCAATTGGTGGAAATAGACCTTTCAGCCCCCATTTGTCGGCCAACATGGCTGCAATCTCGTGGCCTGCCTTGGCGTTGAGATGTTTTAGTGGTGCAACTGCTGGTTGCCTTAACGCAACATAGGGTTTGCGGTAGGTTCTATCGTCTAGATCGTCGTAGCGTTCAAGGTAGGTGACCTCTGGCAATACCACATCTGCATAGCCAGTGATTTCCATGGGCAAGACATCCACCGCCACTAAGAAGTCTAATTTCTTCATAGCGTCAATGGTGGTTTGTTGGTCGCCTAGCGTTTGGGGCAAGTTCGTCCCGTAAACAAACCAAGCCTTAAAGTTGCCCTTAATGGTTTCTTCTAAAACTTCGTTGGAAGGAATTTTAGAAGCCAATGGGAAACGGCTTTTGAACTTGGTGAATCCTTCTTTATTAACGGCAAATTTGTAAGGATTGGGAACGCCGTATTTTTTTGTCTGGTGGATAAATCCACCTGGCTGGCGGTAGTTCCCTAGTAGGGCATTTAAAATGGCAATGGCCCTTGAACGTTGGGTATCATCACCGTACCAAGATACATGGCGGCCTGGGTGAACCAGCGCACTGGAACCAAAACGACCTAAGTCCCTAGCCACTTCTCTAATGTCATCAGGTGTGATGCCTGTAATTGCGTAAGTGGATTCAGGGGTTGCGTCGGCCACCCCTGCCTTTAGTGCATCCAAACCTATACAATTCTCTTTCACAAATTTTCGGTCGTAAAGTTCTTCGTTGACCATGACATGAATCAAACTACGAATTAGAGCCAAGTCGGTACCGGGCTTGATGGGCAACCATTTTTTTGCCTTACCTGCGGCAACGGAAAAGCGTGGGTCAACAGCGATAATCTCGCAACCCTCAGACACAGCATCGGCGAAATCTTGGACCGCAGTATTGTGCATATTTTCGCCCAAGTGGCTACCGATGAGAACCAGATATTTGCTCTTAGCAATGTCTAAACCTTCTGGGCTGCCCACAGCGTGACCAAAGGTCAATTTAAAGGCGTCTTCTCTAGCGCCTCTACATTGTGCGTAGCTTGGGGCGGTAAAGTTGTGGATACCATAAGCCTTAAAGAGGCGTTTGAAAAAGGAGGCACCAAAACCGTGAGAAAAGAGAGCGATCTTTTCTAGGCCATCTTCCTCTTTAATTTTATCAAATTTACTGGCAATAAGGGTGATAGCTTCTTCCCATGAGGCTTCTCGAAATCTTGAGACGCCATCGACAGTTTCCCTGATGAGCGGCGTTTTTAACCTGTTTGGGTCGTATAATAAACCATGTCCACCTGTGCCACGGGGGCAAAGCTTCCCGTTGGAAAGGGGGTGGTCTTGCTGGCCTGAAAGTTTAAAAACCTGACCGTCTTTTACATGAGCATCAACGCCGCAACGCCAAAAGCAGAGTTCGCAAACAGTGGGCACGATTTTATCTGCCACCATTGCCTGAACTTCCTGCTCAAACAACTGATTTAATGGGATGGCTCCCCCAAAGAGGGCCGAGGAGGCAAGTAAGCTGGAAGAAACTTTAATGAAGTCTCTCCTTGAAGCGCCTGAGTTTAAAACGTCTTGATGTGGGACGCTACTACTTGGCTCATCACTAGGGCCGTGACCTTTTGGGTCGCGGTTTTGATTTGAATGATTCATGGATTTCTTTTATGCGGGTTCTGTTTATTACTATATCATAATATACTAAAATAGGTAAAGTATTTTAATAGCTTGTAAGAATCTTTACCTTGTTATTTTTTGTGTTTATAGGATGATTTTTCTTCAAAATTCTGGTATAATTTGTCTCGCTCTGGATGGCACTGTAAACATCTTCCCACTTCTTTGATTTTTTGAATTTCCACATTGGTGAAAGCCCTAGAATCCTTACGTAATGTGTCCCCTGACCAAGACTTTTCACTTGCAAATTCCCCAAATTTCGCAAGACCTAAGTTTTTACCAAAAACTCTATCAGAATTATGACAAGAGGCGCAAGAGCGAGCCTTGCCTATGGAATGTGGCGAAAGGGGAGAAAAGAAGGACTGGTGTTTAATTTTTTGATTCGGTTGTTTCAGCGACCAATTCATCCCCGGCACAAAGGGCATGACTCTATTTTTGTAAAGGCCCAAAGCAGGCAGCTTCGCCTCAAAGGCCCAAGCTGTTTCTTCCCAGCGGCCAAGGGTTGGTTTATGTGTTAAGGAATCATATTGTTTGCCCTCTTTTTTATATTCAACATGGCAACCGTAACATTGGGGCGCCCAAGTGGAATGACAGGCGTCGCAGGTCAACCTCTGGTGGTCTTTTCCACCGTGGCCCGCTGCCACTGTGGCAATCTTAAGTTCTGATTTGGCGAGTTTTAGTTTGAGCCGTCGTTGGTCGCCACGGGTCTTGATGTTCTTTAAAAAACTACCGTACTTGCCTCGGAATGGTTCGGTTTGGGCTTGGCCGTGGCAGTTGGAACATTGAATTTCCATTTGCTCAGATTTGGCTTTGGCTTTGCCGCCGTCGCCCATAACACCTCTCGCTGTGTGGCAATCAATACATTGCAAACCTGCTGTAAAGTGCACATCAGGGGGCAACAACCTGATGGGTCTACCGTCAGTTAAATGTTGGGACTTTGGGGTCTCCTGTTCTGGGCTGAGTTCCATGATGCCAGCATAGGTTAAGGAAATCCTGCCGCTGCGGGCGTGGCAACCAAAACAACGTTGGGAAGTAATTTTTTTATCAATGGTCACATGACTCCCTTGGGGCTTATCCCCCTTGTGGCAGGCGAGGCAACCTCCCCCTCTTTTTTTGATTGGGTCAGATTCATTTTTTAAGTCTTGGCCCAAATGGCAGGAAATGCATTTTTTTCTTAAATAGCCTTCTGCCCCTGTATTTTTTAAATCTGCCAGTTTGGGGGTTGGCCCCTGTTCTCCAAAGGCCCTTTTGGTAACTTGAATGAGCCCTGTCATTTGGGTCATTAAAGAGTGTTGTACTTGGTAGACTTGGCCCCTGTGGCACCCAGCTTCAGAGCAGCTTTTCCCAAAGTTTTGGATTGTTCCAGGCTGTTTGATCAGCCCTTTATGGGCAGCCTCTTTGGTTTTTTTATCTTGGCCCTTGTGGCAAGAGGTACAGGCCGTTTTTTTGTGGGTCTGTTTGTTTAACTGGTCACTGTGGCAGTCGATGCAGGCGGCAAAGCCTGTCATTGGGGATAAAAGCACCCAAAGAAAGAGTAGAATTTTAAAGGTTACAATTTTAAATGTTATAATTTGAAGAGGCAGCGCTAATTTCATAAAGCCACTATAGGCGTCGAAAGGCTTTTGTACTAGATAGAATCTCACTTAAAACAACCTTGGGCCAAGAAAAGACCCGTCTTTTTTGTTTAACGGGGACTTGGTTTTTTTCACAGCTAAAATTCGAAGGCAATATTCAATAGAGGCACAGAAACCTCATCTTGGGTCTCGGTCACTTCCGCATTTTTAAGCATCAAATAACTTACGATCATATTATTCCAAGAGTGAATGGCAATGGATGTCATCAAGTCATGCTCACCCAGTTTTGGGTGGTAAACATAACCCAAATAGATCCCATAAAAAAAGGCCGATGCCGAATCTGCCGAGCCTCCCACGCCATTATGGGCGAGACCAAATATGGCGGAACCTGAAGCTATGGAAAGGTGTCGACTCAACTCAGGCGACCAGCCCCAATCTTTGGAATAAAGGTCAAATAGAGAATGCTGGATGGTGCCCCGAAAGAGCATTTCTTCAGCTATGCCCACGCCATAGTGTGTGACCATTGAATCTCGAAAAACCGTAGATTCCTTCAGGCCTGTGCCCAGATGATATTCGATTTTTGTAGTGTCACTCCATGTCTGGGCTGAATAGGCTAACATTAAAATTGGTGGATAAAACATCCAATTGGTCAAAAAATGATCAAACCTAACAGGGGAAAGCATCAAGTCTGCCGTCTCGCCATTGGCTTTACAACCGCCACGGTAAAGGTCAGCAATGGCGATCATGGCAAAATTACTATCGAGGCCTTGGTAGTAGGTGTAATCCCAGGAGGCTTTATTATAGTAAAAATAGAGTTCGTCTTTATTGATCTCTGAGTCTTCTTGGTTTACCTGACTTACAATTTGGTCTGAATCAAGGCCATTGTAGTCTGTCCCATCTCCTTGAAAATCCTCTTTACCTCTTGCCATTTCGGCTTGGTACATAAAAATCCAGCGACTTCCACCGAGCAGAGCTGCTTTTTCATATTGTTTGGTAACAAGGTAGCCTACACCGGGTGCACCTGCCTCTAAGGCTCCCCAACCAAAACAACTCCAGCCGCCACCGCCAACAGCATAGAGGCTTTGGGTGGAGTAAAGGAAAAAGCTTACAATGAGCATTAGCCTTTTGACAAAAGCAAGTTTGAATTTTCGGTGCGCTGTCGGTTTGGACTTTTTGCAAGGATACATAGAAGCTATAGTAGAGTTAGTTTTATATTTTTCTACCAGTAAACTGCATGATCGCCAAGAAACTTCTTTTACAGATAGGAAATAAACCCTTGAAACCACAGTATAATGGTAAAAAATTTTTAGAATCTGTAGCTTTAAGAAAACTACTTTTGCCATTCAAAAGCACCTAGACATAACCTAGCTCTTAAGAGTATCTTGGGTTAAATTTCAATAACGTTAGGACATGCTAAAAAAACTACTATTTAACGCTCTGAAAAAGAAGCGAGAGAAATTTCCCAAATTGCTTTCCATTGAGTTGAGTAGCTCTTGCAACGCCAAATGCATCATGTGTCCCCACCCGACCATCATGACCCGCAAGAAGCAAAACATGGCGCCTGAGATCTTGGAAAAAATTCTTGCCGACTGCAAGGGGAAAGCCCTAAAAAAGGTCAACCTCTTTTGGTTTGGCGATTCTCTTTGCAACAAGCATGTGATTGAACACTTTAGGCTGATTCGTAGCTCCTTGCCTGGCGTAAAGCTTTATCTTTCCACCAATGCTGAGTTGCTAGATGCAGAAAAAGCCGAGGCTATTTTAGATGAAGGCCTGCTCGATGTGATTAATTTTGATATTGATGGGGTCAAAGAAGAGACCCACTTTCACATTAGAAAAGTAAAATTAGATAAGGTCATTGAAAATATACTCTATTTTCTAAATCACCAAAAGACCTCTGCAAAGGGTTCCAAAATCCAAACCAGAGCTACCATCATTGAGATGAACGAAAATGCCGAGGAAGTTCCAGCTTTCAAGGAATACTGGACAGGCAAGGTGGATAAAGTGGACGTGAACAAATACAACACTTGGCTTGGCGACATTGAAGATCGGAACGTAACCAAAGACCGAGACACCCCCCTTTCCAGCGGTTTTACCTTTGCTTGCCAACATCCTTGGGACGAGTTGGTAATTTCCTCCCAAGGCGAAGGTGGCCTTTGCTGCTTGGATTATGACCTTAAAGCCCCACTGGGTAATGTTATGGAATCTAGCGTGGAGGAAATTTGGCAAAATGACACCCTAAAGGACTACCGCAATAAAATGCTAACAGGCCAGTACGACCAGATTGAAGTTTGCAAAAATTGCAATGCTCATATCTTCCAGTATAAATCCACTTGGGCGAAGTTGCAAAAGTAGTGATATGACTAAAAACACGGCTCCAGCCCCCAATACCCCAGCTTCAAACTCCCCCGCTCCCAAATTCCCTAAGGGTGGAATCCATAAGCATGTCCGCTCGTACATCGCCAGTCTTGGTGATTTGACAGGCAAAACGGTGGTGGATATTCCCTGTGGTGATGGCCGTTCAACTTACGAATTTATAAAAAAAGGGGCCACGGTCATTCCCCTAGATCTGTTTCCTGAAGCCATGACCTTAGAAGGGGTACAGGCTAGGTACGCCGATCTTTCCGAATCGTTACCCTTGGAAGATAACTCCGTTGATTTTATCATCTGCCAAGAGGGAATTGAACACATCCCCAACCAGTTATTTTGCCTGCAAGAATTCAATCGAGTTTTAAAAAAGGGAGGCCAACTCATAGTAACCACTCCCAGTAACTCCCACGTTAGGGCGAGACTAGCCCACTTTTTTTTAGAGTCTGATTACTGGAAGCGCATGTCTCCCACAGAAATTGATGGGGTCTGGTTTTCCACAAGTACCACCAATAAACTCTATTTTGGTCACTTGTTTTTAGTCGGTGTGCAGCATTTGCAAAGTTTACTCACCTTTACAGGTTTTAAAACAGCAACCCGCCTCAAGTCCGATCTTGGCAATACCTCTATTATCTTGGGGACGTTACTTTATCCTCTATTTGCCCTGATCACGCTTTTTTCTTATCTCTATACCAAAGCTGAAAACCCCCATGTGGAAAAGGCGGCCCGAGTGCGAATCCTCTGGGAACGAGTGAAGCTCAATCTTTCGCCGACCACTCTTTTTTGCAAGCATATCTTTTGGGTCATGGAAAAAGAAAATTCCCTAGAAGAGGCCATTGCCTATTTGAAAAAAACCCAACGTCTTGGCAAAGACTAGCCTTAGACTGGGGCAATTGCCTTAGTTTCGAGCAGGCTAAGTGTTTCTTTTTCTTTTCAGGTTCTATAAACTAAGCTTTAAGATCTTAACCTAAAGCCTTATTTGAACCTTCATGCGCCTTACAACTCCTCCTTTCAAGCTACTTTCTACAAAAGCTCTGCTTATAGTTGCTCTTTCGTTTCTCTTTTGTCAGTCCCTACAGGCCCAAGGGGCAATTGACCTAATGCCTAGCCTAGGCGGTGGGAGCCTGTTGAACGCTCAGGTTGAAGTTTTAGAAGACCCCAGTGGTGACTTGAGTTTTGATGAGGTTCAAAAGTCAAAAGCCTTTAAAATTTCTGGCTCAAGAACCTTGAATTTTGGCTATACCAGCTCTGTCGTTTGGGTGCGTTTTGAGTTGAGTAACCCTTTAGACTACCCTGTTTCTTGGCTTTTAGAACAGGAGTTTTGGCAGATCAACTGGCTCGACTTTTACCAGCAAGACAGCCACGGCGGTTGGCGGCAGAGTAAAACAGGGAACCTGACTAAATTTTCCACCAGAGAATACCCCTACCAAGGTTTTATTTTTCCACTGGAGTTTTCCGCAGGTGAGAGTAAAAAAATCTACCTTCGCTTTGAGACAGACCAAGTTTTAGAAATCAAATTGGAGGTCTGGTCTCCTACAAAATTTAGTACCAAGCACCAAGCTCAGGCTCTAATATTAGGCCATTACTTTGGCTTTTTATGGTTGATGGCAATCTATAGCTTTTTTCTCTACCGCTCTTTGGCCGATCGAAGCTACCTTTTCTATTTCTTCTTTTTGGTCTCTTTAGCCTTAATGCAGATGACCGAGCAAGGGTTGCTTTACCAGTATCTTTTAGTCGATTTTCCAAGGCTCAATTATTATTGTAGCCCTGTCTGGACCACTATGATCATAGTAGCGGGGCAGTTTTTCACCCGTGAATTTCTCCATACAAAAAAGTACGCCCCCATTTGGAATGTCCTGTTGATTTTTACAGGGGCACTTGCCTCCACAACGCTAATTACTGTGTTGATCCTTCCCTTTTGGCTCAATGATTACCTGATTGCTGGAGTCGCTTTATTGGCTATTGTTACGGTAATAGGTTCTAGCTTAACCAGTGCCTTGAAGGGGTATAAACCTGCAAAGTTTTTCTTAGGCGCTTGGGCCTTCTTTATCTTCGGTGCTCTTTTGGCTCTTGGCCGTGCTCTGTTTATCTTACCGAGCAACTTTTTTACTATCCACGGGATTCAGATTGGTTCTGCCGTTCAGGTGGTTTTACTTGCCATGGGCCTTGCAGGGCGCATCAAGCAACTGCGCCAAGATAAAGCAGAAATTGAAATGAAAGGGGAAGAGGATGGCCGCTTTCGGGCGACCATGGATTCTTCTACCGACGCCATTATCACCTCCAATGCCCAAGGGATTATCCTCTCTTGGAACAGGGGCGCAGAGCTTATTTTTGGTTACGACCACTCTGCCGCCATTGATCAATCTTTGACCCTAATTTTGCCCCCTCTTTATTTAGAAGAAATTTTAGCAGGCATGAGGGACTATTCCCAAAACCAGCAAAGTAAATTCCTAGAAAGAGCCAAAGAGATTAAGGCCCATGATGCCAGTGGCAGTGAACTGCCCATTGAGATCTCCATGAATGCTTGGGTTACCGAAGGCACCTTTTTCTTTAGCTGTGTTATCCGTGATATTAGAGCGAGAAAAGAGTTGGAAAAGGAAGCTGCAACCCATGCGGCGGCAATCAGAGAACTACTAGATAATGCAGGCCAAGGCTTTTTTTCCTTTACTCAAGACTTAAAAATTCACAAGGATTTCTCTGCCGCCTGCATCGACCTTTTTGGCGAGGGATTTGATGGACAATCGGCTTCAGAGTTGCTCTTTCCTGTGGATTCAGGCGGAGAAAACCAAAGCCTCTTGTCTATGATCTTTGAGGGGAACATTGAGCCTGTGGTTGCTTTATCCTTGTTGCCGAAAGAAATTAAGGTTGCCGAAAAGGTGATGGCCTTAGAATATTTTTTGATTGAAAAAAAGCACGACCTTTTGGAAACGAGGATCATGGTTGCAGCAACAGACATCACCATTGAAAAGATGTTGCAGCAAGACTTAGAAGGCTCCCAAAAGACCCGAGAATTGGTTTCTAACGTGGTGATGAACCAAGAATACTTTTTTCAGTTTGTTCACGATCTATTGGACCTCCTGCTAAAAATTGAAACCCTTGCCGAAAAGGCGGCCACGCCAGCCGACTTTAATGCTTTGATGCCTATTTTCCATACCATCAAGGGCAACTCTGCTATATTCTCTTTGGAGTTGATCCAAACCAAATCCCACCAAATTGAATCAGACATTTCAGCCTCGGACTTTGTAAAGGGCGAGAGTGAAAACCGCCAAGCAATTTCTGAGTTGGTGGCAACGGCTGCCACAGAAATCAGGGGTGATTTAATGGACTATTTAGATCTACTCTCTGACTTTATTCCTGTGGAAGATTGGGGAAATGTTGGCGCTAGAAGCTACCATGTTTCGGAAGAAAAAATTGCCAATTTAGAGGCGGTAGTGCTTTCTGGAAGGGGAGACAGCTCCTTAAAATCTGTGGTGCAAAAGTTACGCTTTCAGCCCATTGCCCCCATTTTTAGAGTTCTCGCCCAAGAGGCCCAACGCTTGGCCAGCCAGCTTGGAAAACAGGCAAAAGTAGAAGTTGCAGGCGAAGAAACTGAGGTGGATCTAAAACGCTTAAAACCCATTTTAGACAGCCTTGTGCATATTATTAGAAATAGCCTAGACCATGGTTTAGAGCCTGCTTTAGAGCGAGAAAATCAGGGCAAGAGCGCTATGGGCAAACTGTCGCTGCAAGCAGATATTAAAGCGGAACACTTAGAGATTGAGATCTATGATGATGGCGCAGGCATTGACGCTAAAAAAATTGAATCCATTGCCAGAAGCCGTGGGTTGGTGGCAGGAGACAGCTCTCTCACCTCCCAAGAGGCCTTCCAGCTGGTATTTCTGCCAGGCTTTTCTTCTGCCCAAAAGGTGACAGAACTATCTGGGCGAGGTGTGGGGATTTCAACGGTGAAAGACGAGGTAGAAAACCTTGGGGGCACCATAGAGCTATTTAGTAAGCTCAGTGAAGGCACCCGCTTTTTGATCAAGTTGCCTCTCTTTGCTTAAAATAGGCAATGTAGGGCGTAAACTGGGCAAATTTTTGCATTGCAATGGCTGAATTTATTTAAGTATTTTGAACGACCCTAATTAAGAGACGATCCGCCCATGAATTCTTTAATGAAAGCTCTCGACCTAGAGCAACAAATTTGGGCAGCAGGCCTTGCTATAAAAGTGATCTGGAGTGATGGGGATCTTTCTAAAGAAGAGTTCGATGCCTTTTCCAAACTGACTTCCTCCATCGCCAATGCTGGGCGCTTAAACGAGTTGATGAAACAACTGGAAACCCCACCAATAGACCAACAAGATACCGCCTTAGTACTTTTGGATTCTGTGCCGCAAGCGCTATTACCGCAGGTTTACCAAGAGTTAGTGGGGCTGGCCATTTGTGATTGGGCTTTGAACTTCCAAGAAGAAAAGGCCTTAAAGGAAATTGGTAGCCTCTTTCGTTTAAGCGCAACCTACCAAAAAACAGTGCTCCAGTGGGCCAAAGATGGCATTGACTGGCAAAGTGGAATCGCACAAATACTGCCGCCAGCACTGGAAATTAAAAAGTTTAAAATCCCCCTGCACCAACTTACAGATAGCCAGCGAGTCTGGTTTGCCGATGCTTTATTGGCGGTCTTCATGGAAGGTGATGGCATTGGCAAAGAAGAAAGTAATTTAGTGGGGCAAGTGGTTCGCTCTATTGAAGATAACCAACAGAGAAGTAGGGTTATCGCTTTGATCAAAAATAACCTCCCCCCTCATTTTGTTGCCCCCAAAGAAGTCGGCGAAGTTGCCCTCTACTTAGGTTTATTGGAGATCATTAAGGTGCTCGCCACCAACAATGGCTTAAGCCACAGACAAACCAATTTCATCACCAACTATGTAAAGCTTTGCCAATTGCCCGAAAAAACCGCAGATGCGGCGATCGACTGGGCTAAAGAAGGCATTCGTTGGAGGCAGGCGGCTGCAATGGTGATTAAAAAAGGTAGCTTCCAAAGTGATAGCGATTCTAGTTTGGAAAAAAGTCTCGACCGCTGGCTTCCAGTTAAAGAGAATAACTCCCTTCATTACCGTGAACAGACCTGCTATTTCTGCGATTCCACTGAGCCCATTCCGATTTTTAGGTTGGTCCCAAGGACACAAAAGCTGGGCAAAAACATCTTTGGGGTAGGTACCTTTGGCGGGTCCTTGGCACCAGAACAGGCTGAAGTCAACTTCCACCTGGTCAGCACCAATGTCTGCCCAGAATGTTACTTTGCAAGCCCCAAAAAAGAGCTTTTTAAAACCAATACAGAAACCACCGCCCCTGAGCAGGCAACTAACTATAGTTTTTTAAAAAAATGGAAGGAGTCTGCGGACAAGAGAAAAATCCTCTTTCCTCTCGTAGAAGTGGATCACAATATTAAGGGAATCCCCAGTCTCGAACAAGCAATCAGCCGCCACCAGTTGGCAGTTCACTGCGCCCAAGAATTTGCAGCCTTAGCCCCTACAGAAGAAAAATCTTGGGAACTGGCAAATTTGCATTTGATTTTAGCGGAGTTGTTTATGTCTCAATCCAAACGGCTTGAAGCCGAAGTTGAGCTAGGTAAAGCTGTGGCCATTGCAAAAAAAATGATGGAAAAAACCTGGAATACGACGTTAAGCCTACGGGCTTCAAGGTTGCTTTTTAATAATGCAATCTACCAAGGCGATGGTAAAACTGCAGGCGAACAACTGAATTTTTTCATCCAGATGAAGGATGAAAAATTTGATACCTTTGCGGCCGATGAGCAAAGTTTATTTTTGGGCTTTTTCACAGAAGTGAAAAAAACCTTTGATGATCGTGATAGCCTGTCCAAAGCAAAACTCAATGGTTTTCATAAGAAGATTTTTGAGGTAATAAAGAAGCAGGACACAGAAGGAACAGATGGCAGCAAGTAGATCAATTCGAATTTTAATTACAGAAGACTCTGGCCCCATGAGGCATGTGATCAAAAGCAACCTTGAAGATTTGTATTTTGAAAACTACACCGAAGCTACCAATGGGAAAGAAGCCTTGGAGCTTTTGGGGCAAGAAAAGTTTGATCTTTTGTTGTTAGATTGGCAAATGCCTGAAATGACGGGGATAGAGCTTTTGGCTGAAATTAGAAAATCGGACAGTCAAAAGGACTTGAAGGTTTTAATGATCACAGCAGAAGGCTCGAAAGCCCAGATCATAGAAGCTGCAAAACTCGGGGTAAATGGTTACATCATCAAGCCCTTTGACGCCTTTTCTATTGGCAAGCAAATTGAAAAAATTTTCAAATAATCTTTTTTTAAAAAATGAGTTACTATGACAACTGCCCTAATTACCGAACTAAGATCAGAACATGAGTTTTTACTAGACCAAGTGAAAAAAATCACCAATCTAGGGGCCAACACAGAAGAGGGATTGGCTCTGCTCTTAGGGGTTAAGGATGCGCTGCTCGCTCATTTGGGCAAGGAAGATAAGGAATTATACCCCCTGCTCAACAAAAATGCCCAAGAAGATGATTCTCTCTTTGAGCTTTTACAGCGAATGTCTACCGATATGGCAGAAATCACCCAGTTTGTTTTGGACTTTTTTGCAAGGCTGGCCCAAGACCCCAGTAGCCGTGAAATTTACGAAGATTTTTTAACCTTGGGCAAGAAACTGAATAAAAGAATTCGTTTAGAAGAAGTCACTCTTTACGAAGAGTTTGAACGTCTGTCTGAAATATAGCCCTATTCTAGTCTTGGATTTGGAGTTCCAACTCCACAGGCCCTTGGTTAAACTGAAATAACCACTGGTCCAGTTGCCTCACCAAATGGTTGATATCTAAAGGCTGAGGGAAGATTGCGCCCAGTTTGGGTCTATCATAAAGCTCTAGGGTTTTGGTCCAATTAGCGTGATTTGCCTCTGCCGAAAGCAAAGCCAAGGGGATTTCAAAATTCCGCTCTTTCAGTCGTTTTAAAAGTGGCTGGATGGAGTAGTATTCTTGGGTAGAGGTACAAATCAACAGTGAAATTTGCTGTTTCGACATAATATCAAAAGCCTTGTTCACATCCCCTGTTTCAATAATTTTACTCAAACCAAAGGTCTCAAAGAACTCAACTTGGTCTTTAGAATGTTTTGGGCTATCAGATACAATCAAGGGTCGTTTTTTACTGTGCATGGTCATGGCTTTATTTTTACAATAAAAACTCATGCGAATGTCATGCTCTTGAATGTGCTCTAAAAACCAATCTAGCATGCCCTTGATATCTTCTGTTAGGGTCTCTAGGCTTTTCCCCTTTGAAAAATTTGCAATAATACTATTGAAATTACTCTGGTACTGGCCATGGGCCTTTTGGTGCAACCTCGCTAAGGGGTAGCTGTAGCGAGCCATTAAATTCTGTTCTTCTTGGAAATGGTTTTTAATGTAACTATTTAAAAACTTTAACATTTCCAAAGACTTAGGGGTCGCTTTGTCCTTTTCAGAAAGCTCAATGAAATCTGAAAATTTATCAATGAGTTCAATATGCTGGTCATCTATATGTTGCTCATAGGTGTTGAGCACTCCAGCCTGATTGAGTCTTTTCAGCTTATTGTAGCTCTCATTTTTAAAGGCCAGTTGCTCTGGCTCTTCAGCGGAGATCTTCGCCATTTTTTCGCCAATAACAGCGATGATTCCAGCCCCCATTGGAGTGTCGTATTCTTGAATATGGGCCAGAAACCAATCGAGCATTCCCTTTAAAGAAAACTGCAATTGGAGCAAGTTTTTGGTTTCCTTGAATTCGGTGATGATTCGTTTGTACTCAGAGATATATTCTCTGTGGGCTATTTTATGGTCTTCCACCCCTGGGTAATTGTAGGTGTTCATCATTTTTTCTTCTGCCGAAAAATGCTTCATGATGTAAGACCTTAAAAAAGTGAGAGATTCTTTCTCTTGGCCCCGTTTGCCCTCTTCATGGTTTTCTAGGTAATCGACAAAAAACTGGATTAATTCTTTATGCTGTTTGTCCACTCCTGGTAATTTACAGGAGTAGGAAGGTTTCCAGCTAGGTGTTTGGGTCATGGGTCTTGTCTCGTGGGCTTTTTTTATTGGAGGGCTGATATTCAATAAATGGAATAAGAATGACGTATAATTAAATTATTTTTAAAAAAAAGCTACCAAAAAAACGAAAATCTTGTCCCTAGGCCTAGGTTTGAGTGGCATTGTATTACCCGCCCCATCCTTTCGTGGGTTGGATTCTTGGGATAAAATCTTGCTCAAATATAGTGCATTTGCTATTGATCTATCTAGATATACGAGAGTGGGTTCTAGAATAAGGGCCTAAAATTACTGGAAGGAAATTCCCCATGTTACTTACTAAGATTAAGTCCCGAGCCTTTTTAGGGCTGTTTTTTACTTTGCTCACCTTTGGGGCCTTAAGTTTAATCGCACTCTCTGTAACATCGAGAAAAATATCCCAACTAGAATCAGACCGAACTTTAAAAATGTTCAGCCAATCAGTTTACCAGACCTTGGCTGTGACGATGAATCTAGGCTCGGCAGAAGCCAATAAAGAAACCATTGCCAAGGCTTCGGCCATAGAAGGTGTGGAAGGTTTAAAAATTTACCGTTCCAAGGCGGTTGACGATATTGCAGGGACGATAAACAAGCCCATTACCCGACCTGAAATTTTAGAGGTTTTTGAATCCAAAAAATCCATGCTGATTCCCGATTCGAACGGTTCGCACCTAGTCAGCTTTGTGCAGCCTTTCGTAGCCCAAGAAACCTGTTTAATGTGCCATGTGAATGTTAACAAAGGCGATGTTTTAGGTGTCATGGAGTTGACTCTTTCTAATGAAGCTGCCGACCAAGCCATTGATGAAGCCATGACTTGGGTTACCTTGGTTGTGCTGCTTTTTGTTGCTGTCTCTGGTGTTATTGCAAGCTTAGGGATTCAAAGTACCATCTTAAACCCTATTGCCAATTTGACTTTAATTTTAAAGGAAGTGGCCCAAGGTGGTGGAGACTTAACCCGACGTTTACCTGTAAAACGAAAAGATGAAATTGGCGAGATGGCCGACCTCTTTAACCAGTTTGTAGCCAACCTAGCAGAATTGATTGCTGAAAACCAAAAAGCGACTCACGACATAGCAACGCAGCTTTCTGAAATGGTAGAATACAGCCGCTCAGCAGAAAAAACCATTACCCAGATTACCGAAACCACCTCCCAAGAAGAATCGATTTTAGAGGTTTTATCTGCCTCTACAGAAGAGATGAATGTTTCTATTGAAGGGGTGCAGCAAACAACCAAGCAGAATGCAGAGTTTGCCCGAGCCAACCAAACCATTACAGTAAATGGTCAAAAGGCTGTCGCTAGCACAAAAGGCATAATGGGCGAGATTATCCAGTCTTCCAAGGCGGTTCATTCCATTATGTCGAACATGGACGACATCTCATCTCGCACAAACCTCTTGAGTTTAAATGCTGCCATTGAAGCTGCCAAAGCGGGGGAATATGGTAAGGGATTTGCTGTGGTGGCAGAAGAAGTCAGGAGCCTTGCAGAACAGTCAAACCAGTTTACAAAAAAGATCACTGAGCTTAATGAGGCCAATAACAGGCAACTGGAAGCGGGACAAGAGTCCATGGGTTCTTTAGAAAAAACCTTCCAAACCATTGCCGATAATGCGGGCCAAGTGGCTGTGAGCCAAGAGGAAATTGTAGCTTCAACCTCAGAGCAGTCTCGCACAACCCACGAAACGGCGAGAAATGTATTTGATGTTTTAGAGTTGAGTGTGGTGATTTCTGGATACTGCAAAGACTTAAATAGTGCCAGTAAAGAGCAGCAACTCTTAAGGAACGCCATTGATGACCAACTGCAAATTTTAACAGAAAAAATAGACCAGTTTAAAGTCTAGTCGGCTACAAAGCCTGGTCAACCGCACAAGTCAGTAGGAAAGTTGGCAAAAGGGGTGACTTTTACAAACCTCGGTAGCTTGAGCCAAGGTTACAATCCCCTTTTTCGCAAGGGGTTTCACCAGTTTCACAAAGACCAAAGCCGTCAATTTAGCGTCGCCTAAGGCTCGGTGTCGGTCAATATCTCCGGGCCCAAATCTTGCCCCTAGTCTTGTGTAGTTTGTATTTTTTATTGGATAAAACAATGAGTTAAAAATCATTAAAGTAGCCCACTTTCCCTTTCCCAACTTGGATTCTCCTATAACTAAGTAGTGAGAACACCAGTCTTCCAAGCTGAGGCTCGCGAGTTCGAACCTCGTCTCCCGCTTCAATCCAGACTGGCTTTCACGCCAATCCAACTTCCCTTATAAAAGGTCTGTATACTGTTCTTTATACCATTGAAATTAATTTTTTCTTTAAAAATAAATTTTAATCAGTTTCCCAAAGAACTCCAAACCTTGCCTCTTCATTCTTTCTTGTTTAGAATTAAATTATTCAAAATAACTTAAGATAATACAGATTTTATACTCATTAAAAATTGTAATTTTCCTCAAGTATTTTATTTGATGTGACTTGCTCTTGAAACACCTTTCAGTTGCTACTAACTAATCATACAATCAAGCTAACTACCTTTATATTATGGCTGTCAACAAACTTGTAAGCGAATTGGAAGATCACTTAAAAAGCACTCATCAAACTCTGGATCACAAAACAGTAATTGTTAATGGCTCTACCAATCAAGCTAAGATGGGTGATGAAAAAATACATGACTTTAATTTATCATGGCAAAATAATTCATTTGAGGGCGTAGCTTTTCAAGAAGGGACTTTTGTAAACCTAAACCTTGATGCAAAGGATGGCGGTTTCTTTTTTGATGGGTCAAATTTTGAAGGGGATATTAAACTCCAGTCAAATGTCAATGACACTAAAATTCCTTATACCTCCTTCGGATTTTACGACGCCTACTTAAAACTCACTTTTCGGGGGTGTACCTTCACCAATTGCGAAATCACACTTAACGGCTATATTGGATTTGAAGATTGTGATTTTATTAATTCAAACCTTGTTGATGATTCTAGCAGTACAAATAAAAAAGTTTTTTTTGATAGGGGGAGTTTTCAAGGGGAAAGCAAAGCAAATTTGAGTAAGTTACATTTAGGCAATGGAATTTACCAATTTACAGATATTATTTTTTTTGCATTTTATGATATTTTTTCTAAACCTAAAGAAAAGGTAAAAACTATAAATGTTGCTTTTACAAATTGCAGAAATTTTACTCACTGTCAGATATATTGGGATCTCCGAGGTGTTATCGTCCAGCTTTCACCAGACAAGATAAAAAAGGATCCAAAAAAAGAAGACTCATTAGGAGTAATTCAAGGAGGCAGTTTAACTCTTTTAGATTCTTCGGTACCCACTCCCCTTAAAGAGGGTGAAAAAGAACCCCCCTTAGCACCTGTAAACGCAGCCGATCCATACACACTAAACTATGAAATAAAAAAATGTAATACCACATTTGAAAAGGGGTTTTTAAGACTCGAAGGATTTAAAATCACCTTGGGCTGGTTTTCTATAAACTCAGGTAGAATTTGGATTGGAGATTCAAAGTTTACTGGTTGTACCGTTAGCATCAAAAGTAGTGAAACAGAGTTTTATGATTGTATTTTTTCTTCAAAAGAATTTGAAGGGGGCATTCTCCAATCAATAAAGACCAACAGTACCAAAAAACTTTTATGGAATGCTTGTACTTTCCTAGAGTCTAAAATAGAGAGCGGTGAACATATTGAATTTTTAGAATGCAAAATTAATCATTGTTTATTAAAAGGGACTTCTATTTCATGTTCTGCCACTTCAATCGGAGGTGGAAGTTTAGATTTTCTTCAAATGTATTTTAAAGGTACCCCTGGCAAAGGGCCCCAAGAAAATACAAATTCAATTTTCCAAAGTAAAATCCTACACAAAAAACCTATTCTAATGCAAGAAGATGGATCAATTCTGGGTATTGAAAACACGACAATTAAAAACAATATAGTTTTTTCGAGTAAACGTAGGGCCTCGTTTCTGCTAAAACGAGTCACACTAGATCGCCCAGACCCAATCCCAAAAATTAAATTTGAAGTTCAAGTTGGGAGCACGGTTTATGAGAAAATCATTGATCTAAATGTCGTCTATATAAAAAAACTGGCGAATAGTTTACTTCAAAAATTCAGGGCAGTAAAAAGACTTCTTACTAGCAAGGAACCTCCTCATTGGGATTTCTCCTCAATACAGCCAGAAAAAGATAGTGAATACATTTTTATTGATTGCGAATTACTTTATGCAGATTTTTACGGTTGGGATCTCAGAGACACAGATAGAATTAACATTAAAGATTGCTCATGGAACATAAAAGACTACTCTAAACTAGCAAAACATGACCATTACGTTGATAAAGGTAATGAACTAGAAGGAATGTATCGGGCGTTAAAAAACAGATATGAGGAAGAGGCAAATAAACCCCAAAGTGGCGACTTTCACTACTGGGAGCAAGTCTTAAGAAGAAAGCGACTTAGTTGGTTTAATCCTGAAACATGGTTACTTTTTCCATATGCGTGGCTTTCTGGTTACGGTGAGAAATTGTTTCGTATGTTTATTGTTTGGTGGATTATTTTGCTTGGGACTCCATTTGCTGTTTCATTCTGCTCTTTTGGCTGGAGTCTTAAACATTACTTAGATACTCTTCTTACTTCTCTTTTGGTCTTAGTCCCAGGAACATTTAAGCTTCTTCATGAAAATTCTTTTGTTCATTGGGGAAATAGTGGAAGATTTATTTTCTTAGTAGGGGCAATTTTATTTGCCATTCAAACCACTCTCTTAGTACTGGGTGTGAGACGAAGAATGCTAAGATAACCCCTCTATAAATTTATTTAAGGTAACTTTATGTTTCAAGTTGATTTTACTAAAGAATTCCATAACTTCTTCTGGGCTCCAATTAACCAAGAAGATTGGAGAGCCGAAGATACCCAAATCCCAAGCGGTTTCAGCTAATAGACTGTAGTTAGCTTTATCTTCTGCATCCTCTTTGGTATTCAGAAAGCAAAGTGAGGCCTCTAAGTTGGTTTGAATTTATAGATTAGAGCAATTACTCTAGGCGAAAAAATTTAATATTTATAAAAACAAAGATGTACAAAAAGCTATTAAGGTATTATCAAGATAAATGAATATTCTCAAAGGCGAAAAATATCGTGAAAATAGGCAATGGGATTTACCTAGGTCTTTACTGGGAAAGGAGTTGTTTGATTATTGATCAGAAATCAAACAATAAAACCCTTAGGCCAAAGAAGGTAAATTTTCATTTTTTTTGTAGTTAAAAGGGTTTGGTTTTTCCCCTAGGCTTTGGGATATTTTTCTATGGTTGGATTAAAGTCTCTTAGTACAGCCTAGGGATATAAGACTCTAGTGAATAATCTGGAAATGTAACGGATCTTTTAAGTGCCATAAAGCCTGTAAACATGGGTTTTTCTGTTTGATGTTATGACTTTTTTGTAATATGGTTACAGTCAAAATAAACTTAATCTATAATAATTTTTTAAATGTTTAAAGCAGCCCTGAGTCTTAGTATTTCCTTTCTTTTTTTGGGGTCTGTCCAAGTTTGTTTCGCCGTTGGCCCCCCTGTTACCCCCCTTCCCCAAGAAGTTAAATACGATAAAGACTTGGCTTTGCTTGGTAAAAGCCTCTTCTTTGATAGCAATTTTTCATCAAATAAAAAAGTTTCTTGCGCCTCCTGTCACCACATGGATCACGGTGGGGCCGAACCTACTAGGTTTTCCACAGGTGTCAACGGAGCCCTAGGCGACATGAATGCCCCTACGGTTTTTAATAGTGGTTTTAACTTTGCTCAGTTTTGGAATGGTAGAGCTGCAAACCTTGAAGACCAGGCCTTAGGCCCCATTCAAAACCCCATTGAAATGGGGATGACGTTAAAAAAATTAGAATCAAGATTAAATGCCGGTGAGAAGTATAAAAAGCCCTTTGCTAAGGTTTTTGGCGATGGGCCAATTACAGCTACCATGTTTGCCAAGGCCATTGCCGAATTTGAAAAGGCCTTGTTTACTCCAAACGCAAAGTTTGACCGTTACTTAAGGGGCGAAGTTGCTTTGAGTAAAACCGAAGCTGCAGGCTACCAACTGTTTAAATCTATTGGCTGCATCTCTTGCCACAATGGCCGTAATCTAGGGGGAAATAGCTACCAAAAGCTTGGGGTTATTGTTCCTTACCAGAATGAAGGAAATTGGGCAGACAGGTTAAAAGTAACGGGGAAGCTGGAAGATAAGTTTAGGTTTAAGGTTCCAACTTTAAGAAACATTGCCTTAACTGAGCCTTACTTTCACGATGGAAGTGCTAAAACCTTAGAAACGGCCATTATTTTGATGGCGCTCCATAATCTAGGGGAAGTGTTGAATAAAACCCAAGTTGCAAATATTAAAGCTTTTCTTGTCAGCTTGACAGGCGATACCCCAAAAATACTAGGGAACCAATGAATCGCGCACAGGTTTACCTTTCTTTATTGACTACCTTTTTGGTGGTCTTTCTTTTTTGGTTTTTACAGTTCTACGGTATGGAGCAGTTTGTTACCAATCGGGATATTTACAGCAGGCTCAATAGCCTAGAACATATCAATAGTGAAATGGAGAATGAATTCCTACAATTGGAACTTTCCTCCTTTCCCAATTACGATACCTTAGTCAAGTTACAAAAGTTACAAAAGCAAAGCATTGGTGAGTTAACAGGACACCACCAATTGCATGCTAGTCACCATAAAGCCACTGTAGCAAGAATTGCGGAGCTGGCAGGCCTCATTGAGTCCAAACACCCCAGTTTACTGGAGTGGCAAAGCCTCTACTCTACCTTGCGCAATTCCAGTCTTTACATAAATAATCTTTCTCAAAGGTTGGTTAAAGAGCCAAAAGTTAGGCGGCACCCCCACCAGTTAGAATCCATTGCTACCATGGGCAACCAACTGGCTTTGCTTTATAGCACGAGATCATCCGAAGGCATTCGGCACTTCGACGAACAGTTGGCCCTTTTAAAAAATAGTTTCAAGGGTACAAGAGGCGAGCATCTTTCTTTTTATAATCTCTTAGCTCATGCTCAGGTCTTCTCACAGGGGTACCCTAGGTACATTGAATTATATCATATAAGGACCAAAGACTTTACCCAAGCACAGTATTTAATTCAAGAGGCACGAAATTCCTTTGCAATGGAAGATCAAAAAGAAGTGCGCTGGTTAATTCAGCTCTCCTATTTGATCTTTCTTTTTATTTTAATCTCTGAGTTTTCCTTTCTCTTTTATCTATTTCGATTTTCAAGGTCTTCTATTAAGGACCGTTTGACAGGCCTGCCCAACCGCTTAGCCTTTGAAAAAGAAAAAAGTCACCAAAGTGATGCTGCTTTTGTATTGATCAATATCAAAGAGTTTAGGAAGGTGAACAACCTTTTTGGCACTAAGGTTGGTGATCAGGTGCTAATTAAAGTTAGTCATCGTTTAGGCAAGTTGCCTCTTGAGGAATTTGTAGTTTATAGGCTCGGTGGCGACGAGTTTGGAATTTTATTTAGTAACACCACTGAAGAGGCGCAGCTCCAATGGATTTGTGAAGAGATTACTAAAGCCATTGAAAATAGGCCCTTTGTCCATGATAAATTATCGATTCAATTAGAGCCTGTCATCGCCACAACCATGACCCAGCCCTTTTTAAATAGCTCTAATATGGCCATGAGCCAGCTCAAAAATGACAAAAAAAGAGCTATAATCCACTACTCTGAGTCCTTGGGGCTGGAAGCTATCGCACGTAAAAAATACAATGTATTGCAGTCGTTGCAAGAAGCCATTGAAGACGACCGCATCATCCCTGTGTTTCAGCCGATCGTAAATTTAGAAACGGGAAAAATAGAAAAGTATGAATGTTTGATTCGGATGCAAAAAGAAAACGGTGAACTTCTTTCCCCCTTTTTCTTTTTAGACTTGGCTATCGAAGCCAACTACGACGACCAACTGACAAAGATTATGTTTAACAAGAGTGCGGCTATGATGAAAGGTTATGACTGCTCCTTTTCTATCAATCTTTCGGCTCATGATTTAACCGACCCAGAAATGACAGCTTGGATCTTCAACTGGGTGCAAGAAAACCCTGAGCTCGGTTCAAAACTGACTGTGGAGGTTTTAGAAACTGACGAGATTGAAGATTTCGACCAAATTAATGCCTTCATCACTCAAATCAAAAAGCTGGGTGTGAAGATTGCCATCGATGATTTTGGCAGTGGTTATTCCAACTATGAAAATATCTTAAAGCTCAATGTCGATTATTTAAAGATTGATGGGTCTTTAATTAAGGACATAGACCAAAATCAGAACAGTTTTAAAATTAGTAAGTCGATCATCAACTTTGCCCATGAAATGGGCATTGCTGTGATTGTGGAGTTTGTTCATTCTGAGTCTGTGTTGAAGGTAGTGAAGGAACTTGGTGCTGATTTTGGGCAAGGTTACCATCTTGGAAAACCCTTACCTGAACTTCTGGAGTAGCAGTCCCACTGTTCCTAATTCTAAGGAAAAAGGCTTAGATCCTTTTATAGAGCCATTTTTGTAAATAAATCTACAGTCTTTGCCTTTTATCCTATATAATGATATTCATATAGTTAATCATCCTGAGTTGGTACAGGTGGATTCTAATCAAAGAATTCTTTGAACTAAGACCCCCTGAACTATGAAGCCCTTTTCTCAGGCCCTTTTGATACTAACACCCCAAGAGTATTTCACAATGAGGCATGTAAATCGTGGTTGCTGATTTTGATGTTAAAAGCCCCAAGTCCTTTTTAACGCAAGGCGAAGTTTTATTTACCCTGTTTTTCTTTGGTCTGTTGGTTCTTTTAAACCAATATAACTACGCTCTTTTTCATACGATTGCTGAATTATTCAGTATTTTCATTGCCGTTGGGATTTTCTTAATTGCTGTTAACACTCGCAGCTTTACCCAAAACGATTATCTTTACTTTTTAGGCCTTTCTTATCTTTTTATCGGGCTTGTAGACTTACTCCATACCCTTACCCTTCCTGGTGTGGGCATTTTCCCAGATATCACCACTCCCAATACGACGGTTCAATTTTGGGTTTTAGCTCGTTATTTAGAGGCTATTTCCCTGTTCTTGGCGCCCTTTTTTATCCTCCATAAAGCCCCTGCAAAATTGATCAGTCTGATCTATTTTGCTCTCGTTGGGCTTTTTACTTGGATGATTTTATTTACCAGTTTCTTTCCCGATTGCCATCTGGGGCAAGTAGGCCTAACGCCCTTTAAAATGATCAGTGAACTGGTGATTTCTAGTATTTTAATTGGGTCGGTTTTTGTTTTAAAAAAGCAATCCCACTGGTTTGACGGTACTGTATTTAAGTTGATCGTCGTTGCTGTCTTTTGTACCGTAACCTCGGAACTTGCCTTTACTCTATATGTTGAGTTGCAGGCCTTACCCAATGTAGTGGGGCATTTTTTAAAGGCCCTTTCCTTTTTAATCGTCTACAAAGCCGTGATCAACACGAGTTTAGAAAAACCCTTTGATAGTCTTTTTAGAGACCTGTCTTTAAAGGACACAGAATTAAGGGCATTAAACGAGACTCTAGAAAACAGAGTGGAAAAGCGCACTAACGAGCTCAAGGCAGCTAAAGAAGCGGCTGAAAATTCAAAGGCCGATAACCAGTCTATCATGGAGAACCTCCCCAATGTTTTCTACCGCACCGACTTAGAAGGAATCATTACGATTATCACCCCTGCCTGCCACAAGGAAATTGGCTTTACCCCTGAAGAAATGATCGGTCGGCCTATGGCTGACTTTTATGATCATCCAGGTGAAAGGGAAAAAATCATTCAGGCAATTAAAGACGGAAATGGAAAGGCAACCAATGTCAGGGCTGCCATGAGGAACGATTGGGGCGAAAAAATCTGGGTGGAAACCCAAGCTGTGGTGCGGATGGATGAGAGTGGTCAGCCTTGGTGCATCGAAGGCATTGCAAGAAACATCACCAAAGAAATTATTGCCAAGAAAACCTTAGAAGAGGCAAAAGCCGAGGCGGAAAAGGCGAACCACGCAAAAAGTAGCTTTTTAAATATGATGAGCCATGAGCTTCGAACGCCAATGAATGGGGTTTTAGGTATGGCACAGGTCCTTTTGCAAACAGAATTGACCAAGGAGCAAAAAGGCTTTCTCGGAATCATACTCACCTCAGGTCAATCTCTAATTCGGATTCTTTCTGATATTTTAGATCTCTCAAAGATCGAAGCTGGTGAGCAATCCCTGCACCATGAACCCTTTAGTTTATTTGAAAATCTGGAAACAGTGACTCAGCTGTTCCAAGGTGTAGCATCGCTAAATAAGGTAGAATTAACCTTAAGCCTTGACCCTAGGATCTCTGAGAATGTTATAGGTGACAGTGAATTACTCGCTAGAGCCATATCCAACTTGGTTGGCAACGCTGTGAAATTTACCAAAGGCGGCTTTGTTAAAATTTCGGCAAGGTTGGAGTCCGAAACTAAGGAAGGCCAGTCCATTGCCTTTATTGTTGAAGATTCGGGGATAGGCATCCCCGAAGACCTGTTAGATCATATTTTTCGGCCCTTCCATCAAGTGGAAGAACTGAGCCGTAGAGAGTATGGTGGTACGGGGTTAGGCCTCTCTATTGTGAAGCAAATTGCCAGTTTAATGGGTGGAAGAATCGAGGTTCAGAGTACATTGGAAAAGGGCAGTACCTTTGTTATGACTCTACCTTTTATGGTTGAAAGCCAGAAACAAGTGGTAGGTGATGACCCTCAGGTAGAAAAAGAGGACCACCACTTCCAAGGGAATTGGGCTCTCTTAGTTGAGGATGACCGCATCAACCAAGAGGTTGTAAAACGTATGCTGAAAAACCTTGGCTTTGATGTGGATATCGCTGGCGACGGTAAAGAGGCTATACTGAAAACAACGGGTAAAAAGTATGATTTTATTTTTATGGATATCCTAATGCCCTTTATGACGGGCTTTGAAGCGACAGAATTAATCCGCCACAACTTGGAAAACCCCAACAGAAGATCGCCAATCATTGCCATTACGGCTATGGCTAGCATGGCCGACCAAGATCGCTGTATTCAAGGGGGGATGGATGACTACCTTACCAAGCCCGTTGATTTTGAAACCTTAAAAAATTCCATTGCAAAACTGGCAGCACTGTAAGCCTTAAATAAAATAGCCTAGGCCCAAGCCACAGGCTATTCGCTTTTAGCTTTACCCTCGATTAAAATGCCTTCGAGCTTTTTAATTTGGTCTTGAATAAATTTCTTTTGGGTCGCTTCGGCCTCTTCGCCTGATTGGCCTGACGCTGCAATGGTGTATCTTTCTTCTAGCCTTCTTCGCTCTCTTCTTGTTTGCAGCAGGCGAGGCTCTAAAATATCCATCACCTTTCTAAAGAGGGCTATTTTTTCATCTACCTTTGTTAGGGAGGCAAAAAGATCGTCTGGTTTCAAGAGGATCTTTTCCCCATCGAAGGAAACTAGTTTTTCAGGTTCTGTAAGCTCTTCTGTCTTAAATAAACTCAAAAGTTCATGGTGAATTAAAGGCAGGACAGGGGCAAATTCTTCTTCTGCCTCAACTTCTGCCGTATCAACCATGCGCACCATTTCACTTAAGAGAAACCGAAACTGGGTGTAACAGTTGTTTTTGGTTTCTTCTTCACTGGCATCGGGGTTTTCATTGTTGTACTTTTCAAGGATGTATTTGTTCACCGCCTTGGAAAGTTCCCCTGAGTTGGAAATGCTAGTGGGCAGAGTCCACTGGATCAAACTCTTTAAAAAATCTGAGATTGTAGATAGTTTTTCTGCATCCAGTTTGACCTTACCATCTTCAAAGTCGTAGGCAATCTCTTCTAAACGCATGGTTTCTTCAAGGTACATACACTTATCGAGCAGGCCACTTCTTTTTTGGCCCACCTCTTGGATTTCCACCAAATGGCGCTGGATGATCCAAACCAGCCATGGGTAGGAGTTCTTTTCAAAATGCTCTTCCTCTTGGTCGAGCTTAGAGAGGTCACGATGGGGAAAAACAAACAAAAGGTGGCTCTGGTCTACTAGGCCTTCCTTTTCCCGCTCAGGTAGCAGCAAATGCAATTCACCGAAGTTTTCGTCGCCCTCTTCACCAGCATTCCAACCTTCCCCACCTAAAATGGAGCCCGGTTGCAGCTCTTCAATATAAACATCCTTTCTTTTAAACAGGATATTGGACGAGATAGGAAACCAGTAATGGGTTTCCAGTTGGTCGCTAGGAATTTTGTAGCCGGGCAAGACATTTACAATTCTTAAATTTGCGTTGAGTAATTCTTTGGTCAAGGGTTCCTTGAGCATTCCAAATTCTTCGGCCAACTCGAAAAAGGAATTTTCAATGCCCTCTTTAATGCTGTTGGTAGAGGCATATTTTATCAAACTTGGAAGACTAGGGCAGACGTTACTTATGTAGTGGGCTTCCCCTGGGATAGTTTTCCCTGCCCCGCCTGCAATGTTTTTATTGAAGTTATTAAAGCCTCTAGTGATCTGAGTTATGCTGGCGGCCATTGCTTTGGGGCTTAAGCCTGATTTGGTTTCTGTGGTGCTCACCTGCAAGGATTCTGTATTTTCTTTAAAATCCTTCATTTTAGCGAGGGCAGCGTTAAACTCATTTTCGCATTCTGCGGCAATTCGGGCTGAAGTTTGCGCCATTTTAGCTAAAACCCGCTCAGGGTATTTTAAGAAGTAATTCTTCCCAAAGATCTTAATAAACTTCTGCAATTCAAAATCGTTGCTATGTTCACCAGCAGTAAAAAAGAAGGAAGGTTTAATTTTACCTGACTTATTTTTATTAATGAAGTGCTCCCCTAAAATCGTAATTAACTTCTCAATTTTTTCTCGGTAGTTTTCAGGGTTGAAAAGCTGGAGTTTCTTGATGGTGAAGCTTAATTTTTCGGGCGGTAGGTGTTTCACAATTTGCAGGGCAGTTTGGTTTAACCACCTTTCCCAAATGATTTGTTTTTTGCCGGGGTATTCATGGTCGGGGCAATCGTAGGCCGACCTTGGGTATTTCTCTTCAAAGTGCTTGTAGAATACAGGTTTAAAGCTTGCTACCGTTAGCTCTTCTTTAGCTTTAAATCCAAATTTTGAAGAAACAAAGGCGTTTACATTTTTCCAGATCTCAGCTGGCCATTGTTCATCGTCTCCTTGGTCGAGGTGCGAGGCTACCAGCTTGGTATTGATGTTAAGGATGCTGGTGTTAATGCTTTCATATTGGGTTTTCTGCAGGGGGATATAGCTAAAAAGGCGTTTTTGGATCTCTTGGAAAAGACCGCTATAGATATCCTTTTCTCTCGCAAAACTGGTATCAGGGATCTCAGCATAGGTAAATTCTCGAAGGAACAACCCCATGGGAATTTTTAAAACCAGAGCTTCGGAATCTTCAGGAACTCGAATGGTGGCGGCTCTAGTGGAATCGGGCCAAATTAGGGCCTTGTCTCCCAGTAAAACAGGTGCGTCCATGGTGACCACCACTTTATCACCTACTACAACATCAACAGGGCTTACACAGATCAGAAAGAGGTCTAGCCCTCGCTCGCCTTGCACAATGATATCTTCCCCACCACCGACAAAGGAAAACTCTAAATTCTTGAGTAGATCATTACCTAATACCTGATAGGCTATCCTTGTAAGGCTGTAAGATTTTAACAGAGCCTCAGAAAGTTTTTTTGCCTGGTCTCCCGCTTTGGGGATAGGGTAAAATTTATTAATTTCCCAGCTCATGAGTTTTGGTAAAATCCATTAAAAAATTATCGGTCGCTTAAGTTCTTTTTTACCCTAATTTCTTGGCTTTAACAAACAGATTTGATAGATTTAATTCATTGGCAAGGAGGATTTTACATAATGCAAACACAAAAATGGGTACAAAAGATTTTGATCGTGGAAGATAACCTTCCTACGAGAAAATTGATGGTAAAGTACTTTGATAAGGCCAAGAACAATAAGCACTTAAATTGTGAAGTTTTTGAGGCGACCAATGGAAAAGAGGCCGTTGCCATTATAAGGAAAGAACAACCAGATCTGATTCTTTCTGATATCAATATGCCCGACGTCAATGGCTACCAGCTTTTAAACTATTTCAAAAAGAAATATGCTGGCGACAATCCCTACTGCTTTTTTTGTTTCCTCTCTGCCAGCAAAGATGAAAAACAAACGGCCTTTAAGCATGGTGCAAACGGCTTTATCGCCAAAGATGAAATCAATTATTTTGCCTTTACCTTGCAGCTAAAAGCTTGGTTACGGTTGGTTTTCTTAGAGCGTACCCTAGAGATTAAAAGAGAAATTGCTATATTCTAGCTAGCCCTACTGGCCTAATTCTTCAAGCCCCAAGTTTTAATGTTTTAGACACTTCTTGGGCTGAATCCTTACTCCCCTTTTTTTGAACCTAAAAGCCCAAGCGGCATTAGCTTTCAGGGAGGTCTTCTTTTTTACCAGCTATATTAGGCTGTGTGATCGGCAAGGCAATGGTCATACAAGTACCCTTACCCAAAATACTAGTGGCAAAGATCTTCCCATAGTGTTCTTCGATAATACGGTAAGAAACAGAAAGACCCAAGCCCGTCCCCTTGCCCACTTCTTTGGTCGTGAAAAAAGGCTCAAAAATCTTGGTAATATGTTCCGGCTCGATGCCCACTCCGTCGTCTTCAATCTCAATAATTACATTTTCACCTGAAAGATAAGTTTTCAAAGTGATTTCCCCCTTTTCCTCAATCGCTTGACCGGCATTGATAATCAGGTTTAAAAAAACTTGATTCAATTGTTGGGGGTAGCAGTCGATCAGTGGGATCTCGCCAAATTCCTCGACAATAGAACATTTATATTTCAACTCGTTTTGCGAGAGTTGTATGGCCTTTTGTAGGTTTTCATTGATGTTGGCTTTTTTTAGTTCATGCTCGTCGACATGGCTAAATTCACGTAAATTTTTAACAATGGCCTTAACACGGTCCACCCCTTCAACAAGCTCACCCATGAGAGGCGGCATATCCTTGACCATCCAATCAAAGCCCAATTTTTGTTTTTTTGCCTCTAGATCGGAAAGGATCTTTTGGGCATCTTTGTTTTGTGGCGAAATATGGGTAGCTAATTCTTGGTAAGCCTCATTTATGGTTAAAAAGTTTTGCGCGTATTCTTGCAAGGTAGTTAAATTAGAAGAAACAAATCCCATGGGGTTGTTAATCTCATGGGCAACGCCGCCAGACAAGGTTCCTAAAGATTCCATTTTTTGAGACTGGATCAACTGGGCTTGGTGGCCTTTTTCTTCTGTCGTGTCAGTAGCTATAAAAATTGCCCCTAAGATATCATCTCCTTTTTTAGGGACTTTATCACTTTGAAGGTCCAAATCAAAGGTTAAAGGCCCGATCGTCGTACGGAAATAAACCAGTTTTTGGTTTTCTGCTGTTCCAACCAACTCGCCATGCCAAGTTTTGTTTTGCAAGAGAGTCTTAGAAACCTCTTTAAATTGTTTGGAATCACTGCCCCTATTTCTTTTTTGTAATAGGTTGAGTAAAATATCACTGGGGAAGGAGGTTTTGATCTTTTTAAAGGTAGAATTTTGATAGATTACCTCTCCCATGTTACTTACAATACAAACAGCATCTTTAACATGGTCAATGGCGGCTTTGAGTCGCAAGAGGTCACGTTCATGTTGTCTTTGGGTTGTGACATCCATACCAGAACAAAAAATGCCTGTAGGCTTACCTTCTTTGTCTCTCACAACGGAATTATTCCATTGCATTAACTTCCTAGTGCCATCTTTGGTAGTGATATAATTCTCAAAGTGTTTTATAGGTTCTACATCGTCATTCATTAAGCTTTGGTAGACTTTTTGAACCTTTTCAATCTCATCTTTTGGCAAAAAGTCTTCAAACCAGTTTCTGCCAATCAATTCTGCTTCTTTGTAACCTAGAATCTCGCAACCCTTCTTGTTGATCGTGGTGATGTATCCATTTTCGTCTAAAGCATAGAGTAAAACTTCGGCAATGTTTAGGTATTGCAGGGCTTTTCTTCGTTCCTTATAAATCACTTCATCAGAATGGAGTCTTTCACGTAAGTCCCGCCCAATAGAAATAAAGTAGTCAGGCTCGCCTGCATTATCGCGAATCAAGCTGATGTTATATTCAAAGGGGATGGTGGTTCCCCATTTGGTCTTTTGCTGCAAAACAAACTTCGCCTGGCCCTTATCATATAGTCTCGTAAAGTTAGGGGCAGATTTTTCCAAATCTTCAGGGTCGTACCAGTCTTCAGGGGCTTTCATTTTTGCTATTTCTTCATGAGAAAAACCAGTAACAATGGACTGGGCATTGTTCCAGAGCAACGCCTTACCGCCTTTTACCTCAGAAACAAATACCGTGTCTGACATGGTTTCAATAATGAGTTTGGCAAATTCTTTTTCTTTGTTCAGTTCCTTTTCCATGTCTGCTTTTTCTTGAAGCAGTTCATTTTGTTTTTTGATGAAAAGGCCTGAAAAATAAAAGACAAAAAAGATAGCTCCAAAAGCCGTGCCTGCAGCGATGAATACGAGCGAGCGAATGAGTTTTAAAAAGGGTTGAAAGTGGTCTTCAACCTTGGATTCAATGACTAAAACAAGGGGGTTTGTATGCCATTTTTCATTTTTTACCCCCAGTTGGGTTTGGTGGGTTTTAATTCTTGAATTCACAGTAATACTTAATGGGGCATAACCCATTAGCGTTTTTGCGCCTGCGTGAAAATCCAGAACCCAGCCTGCTTCGCCAGATAACATGAGGTCGATTTTATCTTGAGTATGAACAAAATCGGGCAGTCCTTGCGAGTGGGCTAGGAGTTTACCATTGGGCCTGAGTAGAGCGGAATAGTCTGTAGGGTAGAGCTTTCCCGCCCCTAGGCGATTGAGTAACCCCACCATGGAGAAGTTTATCTTTAAAACCCCAATGGCCTTGTCTCCATCCATCACAGGGACAACCACGCCTAAAACATAGAGTTTGGTACTTTTGTCAAAGCCCCTCTCATCTAAAAAGACGTCGCCTTGGCCTTGGTTAAAGGCATCAACCCACCACTGCTCGTCTGCCTGCCAGTAGTCTGTCAGTCGTTGGGTAGAGGCAATGGTTTCGCCTCTCATGTCCGTTAAAAACATTTCAGCAATATAATTGCGTCCTGAAGCTTTGAAGTGTTTAAAGTGGGTTGAAGTGGGGTTGGCTAGAATTTCTTCTGCTTTTTTAGAATGGCCACCTGTGGCAATCCAAGCTAAGTCTAAGTCTATAATTCTTTTAGAAGGAAAGGTTTTCTCACCTAGGTGTTTCTGATTGGCTCTTTTAACGGCCTCTAAAACAAAACTCTGGGAACTCAGATCTTTTGTGTCTTGTACCTGCAAGGAGATGGCATCAGAAATATTCTGGGCATCTTTAACAGCATTGGCTTGGATGGATTGCCCAATGATCCCACGAATGGTGTCTCTGGCAGACATGTAGCCTAAGTAAAAAACCGTCAGTAGCGGCAGCAAGCTCGCAATCATCATAAAGGATATCAGTCTTGTTTTCAGTTGCATTTTTCGATTATCCTTAAACTTTTTGTGTATTTCATTAGTATCTTTTTCTTTTCAAGTATCTCATATTTTTACCAAATTTAAAAGATGAAAGGCGGGGAATTTTTTAAATAAATCCCTTTTCAAGGTGGCAAGGTAAAGAAAAAAATTGAATCTCTACTTTTACCTCTTCCTTTAAGGAAAAAAAATGACAAAAAGGCTTTTTAGCGGTAACTTCAAAAGAGAACATAGAATAATAATACCACTTCAGTAGTAAAGAGATAATGGATATTTTAAACACTATACGTGAAAGCCTAGCTAAAAATGTAAAAATCATTATCGTTGATGATGAGGTAAACATCTTATCTTCTCTCAATAGAGAAATGCGCAACCAGGGTTTTTCCATTGAGACCTTTTCTGATTCCAATGAAGCCCTAAAACGTTTGGAAGAAACGGAATTTGCTTTGATTATTTCTGATAATGTGATGCCTAAAAGAACGGGCATTGAGTTGCTTTCTATAATGAAAAAAAAGCATCCAGCGACAAAGCGTTTTCTACTTACAGGTAAAACCAGCACCGAAGATGCCATCAACGCCTTTAATTCTGGCATCATCCATAGATTTATCAGTAAACCTTGGGACAGGGTTGCCCTAGGCCACGAGGTGCAAGCGGCGATTGAATCGTACTTAATCAATAAAGTAGAGCAGCAAGTTCGCCTTTTGAAGGGGAAAATCATTGAAAAAAGAACCAATGAACTGAAGGAAATTAAAAAGGATCTCGTCAATGCCAAGACACAGTTGTCCTTTGCTCAAGACCAAACTTCTGACAATCAACCTGTGATTCCAGATGAGATGAAAGGCCTCAAGTATATGATTGTTGAGGCGAAAGATGAGATTGCAGTTGAATACACCAAAGCCCTTAAGCATGTGGGCATTAATGATGTTGTGCACTATACCAACGGCATTGATGCCTTAAAGCATTATGAAGACGTAGGTGCCGATATTATCCTTTCTGAGTGGGATTTAGATCAGATCTCAGGGCTGGATTTACTCAGGTTAATCCGAAAAAAGAAAAATGTTCCCTACCAACCGATTTTTCTATTTGCTACCACCTTGGCCAATTTAGAGCGAGTGGAAACGGCACAAACTGCTAAAACCGATGGTTTTGTGATCAAACCCTTTACCTTACACCAACTCTTTGATTTGATCGTACCTATGGTGGTAGAAGATCAACATTTAAAGCCCCTAGCGACAAAAGAAAACCTAGGTAGCTTCTCCTGTTTGCTTGTTGAAACCAGTAAAGCCAGGGAAATGGTGATTCGCAGGCAGCTCGCAGAATATGAACTGCGTGATATTGAAGTGGCTAGCGACACAGATAAGGGATTCAATTGTGTGCTCCGCAGATCCTTTGACATTGTGATTTTTAATATCCACGCCAAGGGTATTTTATGGAATGATTTTCATGATAAAATTTTGGCATTAAAAAATGGCAAAAATACAGCCTTAATTCTCTCCCCTTTTGAAGAGGGGATTGGTGCCTTAGATGTGAATGGTTTTTTACCTGCACCCCTGTTTAAGCTGCCTAATATATACACTGAAGGCATGTTGCAAGAAGAATTGATCAGCGCCATCAATCACCACCTTGATTTAGTTGCTACCGAGGCTAAGGAAGCACCTCCTGAAGATAAGGGTGAAAAGCCTGACCCCAAAGATGAGTTAGTAGAATAGACTGACTAGAGCTTGGGACTTTGGGCTTTGGGCTTTGGGCTTTGGGCTAAGTCAGTTTATCTTTGTAAATTCAATTAGGTTTGGCTTTGGGCTAAGGCTAGGGCTTTTTGAGTCAACTTCAGAGTCAGAATAAAAGAAGTGGGTGACGGGGTTATTTACAAATATGGATAATAGTGGCCCATACCAGCCCATTTCCTTAACAAAGTCGTAGCGGTAAAACTCCTGAAGGCTCCCCTTTGAGCTAAAACCTGTTAGTATTCCTTTTTCATCATCCAGTTTGTAGTTTGCAGATATTGCCTTTGCTGTAGTCGCCCCTAGGCGAGTATCAAACTGGGTCGCCTGCCACTGGGTCGCCTCTTTTTCCTTAAAAGCAAAAATAATTTTTGTATCCTTCCCCTGAAACAAATAGGACCGAGCCCAAACCTCTGCCACATCTTTTGGGGCTGCCGTTGCCCAGAAGCGATAAAGGATCATAGTCACAGACCCCGATTTAAGAGGTTGGTTGTTATACTTAAGCTCATATTGGGCAGAGTTGGCAGGCAGGGCTAGGCTAGACTCAAATTCCCCGCTAGGGCGAATGATTTTAGAAACTATGGGGCTAATGTCGTCGAACTTCAATCTTAAACCTTGAAGTGCGGTAACTCGGGCGGTGAAATCAAAATCTTTGATCTTTGCTCGAACGAGCAAGCTTTCTTTATCTTTCACTAAACTGCAACCTACCACTTGCAAGCTCTTGGCAGGGACTGCTTTCCAAGCCTTGGGGCTGGTGTGAACCTGAAAGCTTTTGGCTTGGCCCCCCTTAAAGTAAAAGACCTGGCAAACGCCTCTGGTAGCGCCAATAGATAGATTTGTGAGCAAAATTTCTAGCTTCACAAAAGACCTTTCCCCTAAGTTAAAGATCAAATTATAAGAGTCGGTGTAGTATTTTTCTTCTGTAGGCTGCTGGAAAAAGGGGGGCCTTTCTGCCAGTAAATAGGGTACAGGGATGAAGACGAGGGCAAGGAAAAGACCTAAGCCTAGGAAACTATGCTTTATCAAACTGGACCTCCCTAGGGTTCCAAAGCCAACAACTGGCGGCGGAGCTTAAAAAAACAACGGCGATAAATAAAAAGTCAGTATAAAAAGTCAGGTAAAAAGGTACTACGACCTCAGCTAAAAAGCGAAAGAAAATTGCCAGAGCTAAAAAACTCAGAGTTAGCCTCTCTAATGTTTTTGTAGCAGGCCTCAGGCCAACCATTGCCCAAGGTAAAAAGCCACCAAGAAAAACCATATGCAGGCCACCCAATCGGTATTGAGGCAGCAAAGAAATAATGAAATAGCCAGCAAAGGCAAAGGCTGCACTTATGCCCAAATATTTGGATTCAAGGTTATGCGTAAAGAAACCTCTAGGTAAGGCCAAGATAGCTAAAATCACAGCACCTCGAAGGCCAAATCCCAAAGCAGCAGAAACAAACTCTTCGACCACAAAACTAGCCGCCAGCGCGAAGGCGATGGCTAGTTGGAAGGAGGGACCTTGTACAGGATGAGCGAAGACCAAAAAAGCCACAGCTAAACAAATAAAATTCGCCTGTAACAAATAGCCCCTACCAAGGGTTAAAAGCCAGACTGGCGAGGCAAATTGGGCCTCATCCAACACAACATATAAAGAGGTTAACCCCACCCCGAGGTGACCAAAAAACAGAGCAAGATAGACCCAAAACCAAAAAAATCTGCTTAGATTTTCTCTCCCTTTAAACTGCAAATGTAAGCTGAAGAGGGCAAGCCAAAATAAGCCTAACCAAATTCCCATTGCCACGGCCATAGAGATCTTATGGGGTAGCCAATCTTGAAACCAAAGGGACAGAAAAAAAAGAAAAAACCCTAATAAGGACAGAGGGGCAAGAAACCTTATCCAGCTTTGCTCCCTTGCCAGTGGTAAATAGGCGAACCTTAAAAAGAGCAAAAGGCTTAAAAAGCCTAGTGTGATAGCGACCATGTGGAAAACCCCACGGTACTGTGAACCACTAAAAAAACGCAATTGCACCCATGGCACTAAAGAAACCAAAATGGCGACTAAGCTGGCTCGGTAAGCCCAGATTTGCAAGGGGAAGCTTTTGGTTACTAAAGTCATTTACTTGTGAATATGTGGTAGCTACCTTTAGCTTTTACCAAAGTGCGGTAAACTTGACTAGGCCCCAGTGATTGGGTTTTGCCTTGAATAGACATTGGGGTAGGTACTTTAGGTTCAGAGGTTCCCAGCGCAGGCCCCAAGTTGAGCGAATCTTTACATAGTGCTGAATTTACAAACAATTAACAAATCTTTAAAAAGGCTCTGCTATCTTGAGCTATATGGAACAAATAATAGAAAACAAACTGAAAAGCTTTTTACTGCCAGAGAGAAAATGGTTGTCCCATGTTATATGGCAGCTTGTTATCGGGCAAAATTTGGTCGCAAAGGGCGAGTATCCCTATCTCCATGAAGCCATGAACTGGGTTACTGAAGCTGATCATAAAGGGGTGAAGGGCGGCTATGGAAGAAAGAACTTTTCTTGTATTTGCCCTTTGGAATTAGCTCAAAAAAATAGAGCTTTTCAGATGTTTGCAGTTTTAGTTGAGGTGGCGCTTTTAGACAGGGAATTGGCGATTGTTGATATGGGGATCATTGATAAATCTATGTCTCTGTTGGGGTTTGATGGAGAATCCAAAATACTTATTTTATCCTTTGCAGAGGAGATAGGTCAAAATCCAAAGTCCACCAGAAAGCCTATGGGCTTGTTAGATTCTATGCCTCAAACCCTAAGTAAATTAGCAGAGTAGAAATTGTTACTTTTGAACTGGAAGGGGAAATCTTGGTTTATTTAAGCTAAACTACCACCTAAAGCTTGCAACTTCCTTTAATAATCGGGTTACAAGGGGAAGGAACTTTTAAGAAAATCTTTACACAGTAACTTTATATACTTATTATATGAATAAATTAATAAAACTCTAACAAAGCACTGCTAGCTTGGTAACATGGAACAAATAATAGAAAAACAATTCAATAGCTTCTCGGACCTTGAGCGAAAGTGGCTTTCCCATGTGATCTGGCAGTTGATAAAGGGGGATAACTGGGTCGCTAAAGGCGAATACCCCTATCTCCATGAAGCTATGAAGTGGGTAGCCAAATCTGAGATTGAATTAGAAGAGGAAAGGAGTGGGAGCAAACACCTGTCTGGTATGGACCCTTTAAAAGTGGAATGCCGAAATAAAGCCTTTAAGATGGTTGCATTCCTTATTGAGGTGGCACTTTCTGATAATGATTTAGCAATTATTGAGATGTCGATCATCGAAAATGCAATGTCTCTTTTGGGATTTGATGAAAAGGCAAAAGAACTTATTTTAACCTTTGCAGAAGAGTTAAGCCAAAGTCCAAAATACTTAAAAAATCCAAATTTTCTACTGAGAGGCTAACCTTTTAAAGGTAAGATGGCGGCGAAAACAGGGGTTATTTGATAAAAATGCCACTGCATTTAAAAAGAGTTGTTTTCTGGGGGAACATAAAATAAGGTCGGTCAATATAGATTGAGTAGGCTACCTGATTATGTTAAGATAGTAGTAGCTCTAAAACTAATGGACACTAAAGAGTATAATGATTGAAAATGCGAAACTAAAGCAGAAATTTGCCTGCTTGCACCTAGGGGTAACTTGGCTTGATCACCAGCATCAGCTTTTAAGAGAAACGCAAGTGCACCTTGTGCAAGCTTCTGAGAGCGGGGATGAAGAGCTATTAAAAACTCTCATTGCCGACTATATAACTTTAAGCAAAACACATTTTGATTTAGAAGAAATTTACATGGCTGAACATGGTTATGTGGATTTTGATAAGCATAAAAAATCACATGATGCTTTTTTGAATATGCTGAATTTTGCCTTTTCCAATTGGGAAATCCACAAAACCCTAGAGTTTAACCCTGCCCTTTTTGATCCTTCCTTTACCGAGGATTTTAAAGCGATACCCGGTAATCTCAGTAGTTTTTTACAATTTTGGAACAGGCAACACTCAAACAATCACGACCGAGATTTTGCTCAGTTTATCCTTGATAATAATTTACTCTAGTTATTGTGACTTAAGTTTACAGGGTTACAGAACTGCTCCTTGACTGAGTCTCTGCAATCATTGAATTATGGGTTTTAAAAATATCTTCTTTTTACAGCCTTACAAATGAACGCAAACAAAGCAATTTTAATGATCCACTGCCCCGACCAACAGGGGCTAATTGCAAAAATCACCTCCTATATCTTTGGCTTTGGTGGCAATATTACCTACCTTGACCAGTATGTTGACCCCGATGAAGATAGATTCTTTATGAGGCTAGAGTGGGAGTTGGAATCCTTTGCTATTGCACCAGAAGAATTTGAAAAGGGATTTTTGAGTGAGTTGGCAAGCCCCCTAGAAATGCAATACCAGTTTTCCTATTCGGCCCAGCCCCAAAGGGTTGCGGTCTTCGTTACCAAGGAATCCCACTGCCTGTTTGATATCTTGGCTCGGGTAAAAGCGGAAGAATTAAACATTGAGATCCCCGCTATTATTAGCAATCGAACCGATCTCAAATATGTTGCAGATCTTTTTGGCGTTCCCTTTTATCATTTTGAAATTACCAAAGAAAACCACTTGGCCCAAGAAAAGGCGGAGTTGGAACTCTTGCAGTCTTTAAAGATCGATTTGTTGGTCCTTGCCCGCTACATGAGGATTGTAACGCCTAAGCTGGTTGACCCTTTCAAAAATCGTATTATCAATATCCACCACTCCATGCTACCTGCATTTGCAGGCGCAAGGCCATACCACGCCGCAATTGAGCGCGGGGTAAAGGTGATTGGGGCTACGAGCCACTATGTAACTAGCGACCTTGACCAAGGGCCTATTATTGAGCAAGAAACGGCTCACATCAAATACAATGAAAAGCTGCCTGAGCTTCTGCGAAAGGGGAAGGATCTAGAGAAAATTGTTCTTTCTCGTGCCGTTGCCTTGCATCTTGAGCAACGAGTTATGGTTTATAAAAACCGAACCATTATCTTTAAGACTTGAGAGAACTATTCCTCATCCTTTAATTTTACCGAAGCGTCGGCCTTGCCTAAAAAGAAGCCAATGGCCAATTTTTGGACCCAAGTTGTGTAGGGTGGGTAAAATAAGCCCACAGGGAAGAAACGGTGTTTTTTAAAGATGCTTTTTCCGTGGGATAGCTGCTGGAACCCTTCAATACCGTGGTAAGAACCCATCCCCGAATTGCCAATGCCGCCGAAGGGTGCATCGTGGTTCATAGCGTGCCAACCCCAATCATTGATGGTTACCCCGCCTGAGTGGGTGTTTTGTAGTAAAAGCCTTCGTTCTTTTTTGTCATGACCAAAAGAATACAATGCCAGTGGCCTAGGGTGATTGGTGATGTAATCTAAGACCTCAGTAAAGGTTTCGTAAGAGATGATGGGCAACAGAGGCCCAAAGATCTCTTCTTTTAAAATTCTCATATCCTCCGTCGGATTTAGCACCAAATGCAGCGGCATTTGCCTTGTCTCGCCGCTGGGCCCACAAGAGATTACCTCTGCGCCTTTGGATTCTGCATCTTTTAGGTTATCTTCCAAACGTTCAAAATGGGCATCACTGATCACAGAGGTGTAGCCTTCATTGCCACCTGTAACGGGGTAAAGCTTTTGGAACTCTTGTTTGATTAGGGAAGTAAATTCCTCTAAGGATTCATTAGGCACAAAGGCATAGTCGGGAGAAAGGCAAACTTGGCCCGAGTTGAACGCCTTACCATGGGCCAAACGTTTGGCCGCATCTGGCAAACTTGCCGATCTGGAAACCACTGCTGGTGACTTTCCACCTAGTTCTAAGGTCAGAGGGGTGAGGTTTGCAGCCGCTGTTTTCATTACCATCTTGCCCACCTTGGGCGAGCCTGTAAAAACCAGATGGTCAAAGGGTAATTCTGTAAAAAGATTGGGGTCGGTCAGCTCCGCCCCCACCACTGCAACCTGAGACTCGTCAAAGACTTCAGCGAGAGCTTGTTTTAGGGCCTCAGTGGTTTTGGGCGAAAGTTCCGACATCTTAATCATGACTCGGTTTCCCGCAGCCAAGGCAGCCACCAAGGGGCCAAGGGCCAAATAGAGGGGGAAGTTCCAAGGGACGATCACCCCGACAACACCCTTCGGTTGGTACTCAATGGTCAAGGAATTGGTTATAAATAGCAATTCTGTAGAACGGCGCACAGGCTGCATCCAGCTTTTCAGGTGAGATAGGGCATGGTTAATTTCAAAGACCGAGCCCATGATATCAACCATTTTTGATTCTGCTGTGGCCCTACCCCCAAAGTCTTGGGATATGGCCTCAGCCATTAGATCTTGGTACCGTTGTAATTGTTTTTTTAGAGCCTTCAAGCTTTTGATTCGTTCTTTATAGCTAGGGAAGGGATGCTCGGTAGAGGCGCTTTTTTGCAGGTCAAATAGCTTACCCAGCCTTTGGCCAAGATCTGGGTTTTTGGGGCCTGTTGCAGCAGAATTATTCATGGGATACCTCAAGGTTTTTTAGTCGTCTGGTCTATTATAGTGGGTTCAACTAGATTAAACTAGCCCAACTTTACTGGAATCTTAGCCATAGCCCTCTCGCTCAAGGCGGTAATGGTCAGGGAGGGGTTGACCCCAATGTTGGCAGAAATCATAGAGCCATCACAGACCAGCATGTCCTTATAACCAAAGACCTGGTTATCTTTATCAATTACGCCAGTTTTAGCATCTTCACCCATAATGGCGCCGCCTAAAATATGGGCTGTATTGGGAATCCCAAAAAGAGATTCTGTTAACAGGGCCATAGGCTTTGCCCCTGTGAGCTTTGAGAATTTTTTGTTTAGCTCAAAGGCCTCATCCATAAAAGCCGTAGGTGCACAGCCCTGTTCTACCGAAGTGCTCAGGCGGCCAAACAGCCCTTTGGAAAAGCGTAAGGTGCTGTCGAGGGTCTGCATAAAGAGCAAAACATGGGTCGCCTTTGCCCAGTCCTTTACAAAGCAAACTTTCAGATTTTGGACAGGGTGGAGGGCGTAATCAAGTAATATCTTACCAAACCGAATGAATAAATTCGACCCTGAAACCAGTGGGACAGAAGAGGTACGCCAAAAACCAGAACCAGCGCCATAGCGCACAATTTCTAAATGACTGTTTTCATCTGTTTCCAGCAAGGAACCTATGGCGATGCCCTTGCTAAAATCGGGGTCTCGCTCTAACGTAGTGCTGAAAGTCAGGCTTTCTGAATTGGTGCGGACGCCTGAGCCTAGCTTTTTAGATAACTTGGGCAGGGAGCTTTTTTGCAGCTCCAGTAGCAATTTTACCGTGCCTAAAACCCCACCAGCAAAGATAACGCCTTTGGATGTTACTTCCCCTCGTCTTTGAAAAAAGCCTCCTGTTGGGTCTTTCCATTTGATCTTGTAGCCGTGCTTTAGTGGCTGCACATCGTAGACTTCTGACTGGGGTTGGATCACAGCGCCGCCCTGTTCTGCAAAGAAGAGGTAGTTTTTATCAAGGGTGTTTTTTGAGTTGTGCCTGCAACCTGTCATGCAGCCCCCGCAAAACCTGCAACCTGTTCGCTCGATGCCTTTGCCTGCAAAGTAAGGGTCGGATTCTGTGATTTCAGGCTGACCAAAATAGACGGCAACTTGAGCAGGGTGAAAGTCCTTTTCTCTGCCAATTTCCGCACCCAATTTTCGTAAAGTTTCGTCGCCAATTTGCAGCTTAGGGTTTTGGACAGCGCCGAGCATTTGCAAGGCTGTGTCGTAAAAGGGCGCCAGTTCCTGTTGCCAGTCGGCTAAACTAGACCAAGATTTGGAATTGAAAAAATTGGAGGTGGGGATAGGTAAGGTATTGGCGTAGACTAAAGACCCGCCTCCAACACCAACGCCCGAGATCACCCCGACATGGCGGAAAAAAGTCATTTTAAACAAGCCAAAGAAACCAAAACTAGGCAGCCAGAGCCATTTTTTTAAGTTCCAGTTGGTTTTGGGCATATCTTCTGCGGCCAGGCGTTTCCCCTTTTCTAAAACTAAAACCTTGTAGCCCTTTTCAACAAGCCTCAAAGCCGAGACGGAACCACCAAAACCACTGCCGATAATAACATAGTCATAGTCTAAAGCTTGAGAGTCATCCATTGCAGTTTTACCAGCGGAGTTAAAAAAGGATGTTCTATTTATACCCAAGATCAGCGGCTTTTGTAAGCTTTATTTTTTTCAGGAGAGAGGGGCGTTATCTTTGGGGGAGGTGGGTAAGATGCAAGAGGAACTCACTGGCAGGAAAACTTTAATATTATTTATCTAACAACGGGTTAGCCAAGGAAACTAGGGTTTTTTTAAGGTAGCCTTAAAAACCATTTTGGTTTGCAACAATGGTAAAAAGAGGGCCATCGTGCGCCAAGGAATTGGCCCAAGTCCAACTGATCACACCTGAAATAAACATAGCGCCAAAACCATAAATACTCTGCACCAATTCAATTGGCCAAGAGGCGGGCTGAGGTAGAAAGTCTGTTAGGCCCATGCCCAAAAGGAGCGCCAGCAAGGGCAACCCAAATTGCAAAAAGGAAATTTTCAAAGTGACTCGGCCCTTTTCGGCAACAGAAACTTGGGCGCCGACGCTGGCCCCAATGGGGTTATCTACTTTTAGGTCTTTTGAGCCATCTTCGCCTGGCCTGCAAACATCCTTGGCACCACAGGAGTGGCAAGAGTTGGATTCCTGCAACTTCACCCAAGCAAAGCTACCTTCTAGTTTTGTAATAAATCCAACTTCCATTTAGACTTCTGCTTTTTCTGTTTCAGGTTTATTGGTGTCCTTTTTATAGGCCACATAATTGTGAATGGACTGAATGGGGTTTTCGCCACCTTTCATATTGATAGAATGATTTGGGCATTTGGCTGTGGGTAAAATATCAACAGTGCCACCTTGACTATAGTCAATTACAGGCAAGTTGCCATTCATACACATTAAAGATTCATCGCTTCCCTTAACACAGGCGCCACAACCGACACAAGAAACGGTACAAACGCTCCGAGCATATTTGGCCTCGTCTTGGCTGCGACAAAAAACAAAAAGGTTTTTGTCTTCTGGCACCAGTTCAATAATGTCACGTGGGCAGGCAACAACGCAGTTGTTGCAACCAGTACATTTTTCTTCGATTACTGTGGGGATGTTATTGTCATTCATGTAAATGGCGTCAAAGGGGCAGACGGTAATACAGTCGGAATAACCCATGCAGCCAAATTCACAAAGTTTGTCGCCACCCTTGTTTAGGTGGGCGGCCATGCAGGTTTTTACACCTAAGTATTCCCCTCGTTTGGCAACTTCTGCGTCGCCACCGTGGCATAAGACCCGAGCAATATTCCGCAAGCCCGCTGTGGCCTCAACACCCATAATTTCAGCCAGTTCAACTACATCATCTGCTGAATTTACAGGGCAACCTGTAACCTCGGCTTTGCCTTGCACCAGCGCGTCGGCAAAGGCACCGCAACCGGGAACGCCGCAACCGCCACAATTTGCACCAGGTAGAGCATCTACCAAGAGTTCAATTCTAGGGTCTTCATCAACGTGTAATTTTTTATCGGCAATAGCCAGACCAATAGCGAACAGGGTTCCCATGCCCCCCATGATGGCTGTTGATGTCAGTAAAAAGGTAATGTCCATAGTTTTAGTATCCTCTTTTATGCTGAAATGAGGCCTGCAAAGCCCATAAAGGAAAGGGCCAAACAACCTGCTACAATCATAGTTATCCCTGCACCTTCAAAGGGCTTGGGGATTTCTGCCAATTCTAATTCTTCTCTAATACCTGCCATTAAAACCAGTGCCAAGGTAAAACCTGCACCTGCGCCAAGGCTGAAAGACAAGGTCTTGGCAAAGGAATATTCACGTAAAATTGCGAATAGGGCTAAGCCTAATATAGCACAGTTGGTGGTAATGAGCGGTAAGAAAATACCCAAGGAATCATATAAGGGCTTACTTACCTTGCGTACAAACATTTCTACCAGTTGCACCAGTGAGGCAATAACCAAGATAAAAGCGACGTATTCTAAAACCAAAAGGTCGTAAGGCACCAAGATTAAATGGTGGATCAACCAAGTGACAATGGCGGTAATGGCCATAACAAAGGTAACGGCCATGCCCATAGAAATGGCGCTATCAATTTTCTTGGAAACGCCAACAAAGGGGCAAATTCCAAGGAAATAACTCAATACAAAGTTGTTTACAATAGCGGCAGATAAAAAGACTAATATAAGCTCCATTTACGCCCCCCTCATGTTTTTAAGGTTATAGGCTGCAATCATAAATCCAAGAGTGAAAAATGCCCCTGGAGGCAAAATCATCACCATCCAAGGCTCAAACCAATCGCCAAAAAGAACAATGTTAAATAGGGAGCCACTGCCAAAGATCTCACGAATTCCACCTAAGATCACCAAGACCCAGGTGAAACCAACAGACATGCCTATGGCATCGACAAGGCTTCGAAAAATACTATTCTTACTAGAAAAGGCCTCTTGGCGGCCCAAGATGAGGCAGTTGACCACAATGAGCGGGATATAAGGCCCTAGGGACTTACTAATTTCGAAAAAGTAGGCGCTTAAAAAGCGATCGGCCATAGTTACAAAGGTTGCAATGATCACAATGTAACCTGCGATTCGAACCTGCTTGGGGATTACCTTGCGCAGCATGGCAACCATAAAACTAGAAGAGATCAGCACAAAGCTGGTAGCCAGACCCATTGCCAGACCATTTTCCGCTGTGTTGGTTACGGCCAAAACAGGGCATAACCCAAGTAACGCCGCCAGTACTGGGTTTTCGGCCCAGACACCCTTGTTAAATTCATACCCCAAAGGGTTTGCTTTTTTAGCCATGATTAATCCTCCAATCCCAGAACATGTTCATTCCATTCGTGGCGGTGTTTAGCCACACCTTTGCTGACTATTTTAGCCACAGCTTTGGAGGTGATGGTCGCCCCTGTAATGGCTGTAATTTGGTGTGGGCCCACCGCCTTTTTGTTTTTAAGCACTGTGATTGCCTTGTCGATGATTAGACCAACAAATTGCTTGGGGAACCATCTAGGGTCGGCCTTGTTGGCGGAATCAGTAATGATTTTTGTTCCTAAGCCTGGGGTTTCAATCTGCTCTAGGGTTTTAATACCTGTGATTTCTGTTAAATCAGGTTTCACCCCAACCATAATTGCGATATTCCCTTGGAAGCCTGGCCCGAAAACTCGAAAACAGGTGCCCACAGGTTCGCCCTCATTTGTCGCAATATAATAGGTTCTGCGGTCAACGAGTCTAGTGGTATAGGCATCATGTTTTGGCAATACCGAAGCAATGGCCTTTTCTAATTCGATGCGTTTGTTTTCCGCAATAAAGGGGGCTGTGTGTTTGTCCCAAAATGCCAAAAAAGCGCCGCTAGAAGCTGTAATTAGAGTGAGAATTGCCACAATGATCAAAGAACTTTTCATGATCTAATCTCCCCTAAGTATCTTGGCCGAGTGTACCTGTTGATTAAGGGGGTAAAGGCGTTCATTAAGAGTATGGAATACATTACCCCTTCTGGGAGACCACCGAAGACCCGAATAATAACCAGTAAAAACCCACAACCAAGGCCGAATATCCAAGCGCCTATGGGGTTGACTGGGCTAGTGACCATATCTGTTGCCATAAAGAAGGCACCAAATAAGGCGCCACCTGCGACAATATGAAACAATGGATTGGGCGCCATTGCTGGAACCAAAAGCCAAAGAAAGGCGCCTGTAATTAAGGTAGAGCCTAAAAAACCCGTTACTACACGCCAGTCGGCGTATTTTTTAAATACTAAATAGAGACCACCAATTAGGATGGCAATGGCGCTAGTCTCACCGATACTGCCACCAATATTGCCTGTAATCAGATCCATGAAAGGAGTGGTGATGCCTTCAAATTTAAAGAGTCCCAAGGGCGTTGCCGCTGTGGTTGCGTCAACTTCAGCGTACTTGTCCGTGTTGGGGAAAACCCAAGTTGTGATGGGCACTGGAAAACTGGCCTGTAAAAAGGCACGACCGATCAAAGCAGGGTTGAAAATGTTATAGCCGAGTCCACCGAAAATCTGTTTACCTACAGCAATGGCGAAGATGCTGCCTAAAGCCGCTGAGACCAAGCTTAAGGTTGGTGGTAAAGTAAGGCCTAGGAGCAAGCCTGTAAGCAAGGCACTTCCATCGAAAATGGTGGTGGCTTCTTTTTTAAGCAGATTGATTAGGTATTCTGTAAGCACAGCAAAGGCAACGCAAACAACAACGACCATCGCCGCAGAGGCACCAAAATAGTAAATGCCAGCAACTAAAGTAGGCACTAAGCTCGCCAACACCGACCACATAATTTGTGGCGTGGTGGTTACGTTATAATCATGGGGGGAAGCCGTTAAAACCAAAGGTTGGCCTTGCCTGTAAAGTTTCTCCCTTGGGTCTTTTTTCTTCTTCTTTTTAGGGGGCGCTTCAGCCGCTGGAGCAACAGCTTCGTTTAAGTTCTTATTATTTTCTTCCATAATCAAGCGCTCTTGGGGCTATTAGTATGTTTAAATTTGCCGATACGAATCCACTGCAAAATGGGGATAGAAGAGGGACAGACAAAGACACAGGAACCACATTCGATGCAGCTCATTAGGCCTCGATCTTTAGCCTCTTGGGGCATGTTTTTTTCTGTCAATCGGTAAAGTCGATTGGGCAGAAGATGCACTGGGCAGGCGCCAACACAGGCGTTGCACTTAATACAAGGGAAGATCTGGTTCTTCTTCTCTGCAACCTTGATCACAGCTACAATGCCACTGGTTGCCTTTACAATGGGAACGTTTAGATCAAATTGACTCATACCCATCATAGGGCCACCCATAAAAACTTGGGCCGTATCTTCGGTTATACCACCACAAAATTCCACAGCATTGGCAAAGGAATCGCCAACTCGGGCCAAGATATTCTTAGGCTCAATTACCCCGGGGCCAGTGACCGTAACCACACGTTCCGTTAAAGGAACACCACGAATAACAGCGTCAGCAATGGCCATAGCAGTACCGACGTTATTGACCACTACGCCAACATCAGAAGGCAGGCCGCCTTCGGGCACATGGCGCTTTAAGGCGGCGCTGATTAGCATTTTTTCGGCACCTTGGGGGTACTTGGATTTTAGGGCCATCACTTCCCAGTTCAGCCCACGGGCTGCAATTTTTTCTTTTAAAGTGGCAATGGCGTCAGGTTTATTGTTTTCAATGCCGATCACGCCTTTGGTGAGCTTTAAGATCTTCATGATAATGGCCATGCCGTCTAATACTCGGTCGGCCTCATCAACCATCATTCGGTGGTCACAGGTCAGGTAAGGCTCGCATTCGCAGCCATTTAAAACAAAAGTATCTAGTGGTTTATCTTCTGGGGGCGACATTTTAACATGAGTTGGAAACACAGCTCCACCCAAGCCCACAATGCCTGCATCAAATATGATTTTTTTCAGTTCATCTAAACTGGCTTCTTGCCAGTCTTTTGGGTGCTCTAGAAATACCTCTTCTTCCTCACTTGTCTCTTCTTCTTGATTGGCAATAATATGCACCATGGGCACACGTGAACCCATAGGGTGAAGAAACATGCCTACAGCCTTGACAGTACCTGAAATAGAGGCATGAACATTAGCTGAGATCCAGCCATCAGCTTGGCCGATGAGCTGGCCTTTTTTAACGATGTCCTTTTTTGCCACCATCGGTAAAGCAGGCTTGCCAATGTGTTGACTTAAGGGAATAAAAACTTCATTCGGTCGGGGCAGGGTCTCTATGGTTTTGCCACAGGTATACTGCTTTTCTTCCGCAGGATGGATGCCTTTTTTAAAGGTAAAGAGCTTCAATTGTGATTTCTTAAAGGAGTTTTATGAAATATATTTCATCTAGCTTTATAAGGATATCTATATATTGTAAATGACTTTTGCAGAGAAAAAGAGAAAATCAGAAGATAATCACCAATTTTTTAAACTATTTGCAAGCTACCAACCAAAGCCTAAGAAGCTTGGGCAGGACTTAGGCAATGAAGAATAAAGCCTGTAGCGGGAGGGGAGAAGGAAGCTTTCTGAAAAGTTCCTCAAGCAAAGGTCTTTTCAGAAAGGGATAATAACTGGTTCATGGTGTCAGGGTTGCCTTGAATATCGGCTAAAGTATAGCTGTCTAAAACGGCATAAAAGGCATCGTTTGCCTTTTTGAAAGCATGCTTGAGTTTACACTGAGGTGTAATTTTGCAGTTGCTTGCTTTAATAAAGCACTCCGCAAGTTCGCCAGCTTCACCCAATTCACGCAAAGCCTGACCTACCACAATTTCTTCCAAGGGCTTGTCAAGCCAAATCCCACCTTTGTTACCTCTTACAGTACGCAGGTAGCCTAGGTGATTTAGAGTTTGAACCACTTTCATCAAATGGTTTTGCGAGATCTCAAAGGAGTCGGCAATTTCTTTGATAGTAGAAGAACGATCTGGGTTGAGACCGAGATACATTAACACTCGAAGAGCGTAATCAGTTTGTTTTTTTAGTCGCATAACAGGGCAATTATTGGCTAAATTATTAGTAGTATTCAGTAGCAAGATAGCCTAATTAGCTACCATTTACAAGGGCGTAGCTGAAAATAAAATTCAAAGAAGTATTTTTAATATTGCTTTGTTCGGTAATTTCAGCTAGTAAAGAGGTATAAAAGATTCCACTTTGGGGAGTCTTGTAAAAATGAACACCCAAAGTATTTCCCTCACCCGTTTTCATTATAGGCAAAAAAACCAATGAACTCTCTCTTAGATAAATTTATGAGCCGAAAGGGACTTTATGTAAGTTTCTGGATGGCAGCCATCATAGGTGTAACCACATTGATTACATTTACGGCAAGGCTACAAAAGGAAGTGCCTCCGCTTCCACAGATTGTAAAATCTGTTTCAGGGGAAACACTCTATACCTACGCCGACATCGTCAAAGGTAAAGAGTATTTTCAACAATTCGATCTCCATGATTGGGGAACCGTTCTTGGAATGGGCGCCTACATGGGCCCCGACTTTTCAGGCGAGTTGATGCACAGACGTGCATTGTCTTTATATGCAACCTACGCAGTTGAGCTTTTTGGTAAGCCTCAAGCTGACCTTACAGCAATTGAACTTGCTGGTGTTAAAGTTCGCGTAATTCAAGATTTTAAAGAGGAAACTCTTTTGCGTGAGCCAGGAATGACTTACTCAACAGCTTCCACAAAGGCGTTTCATGAAAACGTTGCCTACGTCGTAAAGATGTTAGTGGAAGGTGACCCTTCTAGAGCTTTTGCAGGTGGAGTAATTCGCCCTGATGAAGCAGCTAAGATTGCAGTTTTCTTTGAATGGTCTCAATTGGTTGCCTCTTCAAACCGTGAAGGCACCGACAGAACATGGTCTAACGACTGGCCCTCAGAACCCTTAATCGACCAAGATGTAAGTTATCTTTCTCATTATGTGTCTCTTTGGGAATGGTTGATTTTATGGCCACTTACTATTTTAGTAATTTATGTTTCTTATGAGTATCTACTTAAAAAAGACGAAGATGATCCTTTAGAAGAACCACTAAAGATTACTAAGCTTTTTCCTTCTCAGAAAAAAGTTTTAAAGTATGTACCTATTGTATCTTTATTTTTTCTTCTACAGATGATCATTGGTGGCTACCTAGCTCACCTGTATGTTGATCCAACAAATGATTTTATCATCCCTCAAGAAATCTTACCCTTTAACATCCTTCGTGCAATGCACACCCAGCTAGCTATATTCTGGGTTGCTATCGGTTGGTTAGTTGGTGGTTTACTCATTGCTCCTTGGATTGCCAATGAAGACCATAAATTTCCATGGTTAGTTGATGTTTTATGGGCTGCCCTACTTGTTGTAGGTGTTGGTGGTCTTTCAGGTCTTTATTTAGGCGCTCAAGGTGAGATGCGTGAATACTGGTTCTGGTTTGGTAACGAAGGGCGAGAGCTAATTAACTTAGGCCGTGTCTGGGATATTGGCCTTGTTATTGGTTTAGTTCTTTGGTTCTTGATGATTGTTTCTCTCATCAAAAAAGCCTCTACAAACAATCCAATTGTTGCCACGATTATCTGGTCTTCATTTGGTATTGCTACCTTGTATATCGCTGGTATGATGCCAGTTCACAAGATTATTCCTAACTATACTGTTGATGATTACTACCGCTGGTGGGTGATTCACCTCTGGGTTGAATTAACCTTTGAGTTATTCGCAGCTGGTACATTGGCATTCTTTACTGTGTCCTTAGGCTTAATTGGCCGCAAGACTGCAGAAAAGATTATGTTTTTTGAGCTATTCCTAATCGCTGTAAGTGGCGTGTTAGGTGTTGGACACCATTACTGGTGGCAGGGACTTGATGAATATTGGATTGCCGTTGGTGGCTTATTCTCTGCAATTGAGCCTCTTCCATTGGTCTTAATGGTCATCGAAGCTGCAAAAAATGCAAAAGAAAAGATTCACTCTGCCGAAGGTTTTGCCTTCTCTACTCCTTTTATGTGGCTTGCAGGTTCTGCAGTACTAAATTGGATTGGTGCTGGTTGGCTTGGTATGGTGATCAATACTCCTACAATCAACTACTACGGTCACGGTACTTACCTGATCATGCCTCACGGCCACGTAGCCTTGTTGGGTGCTTTCGGTTATATCTCCATCGCCTTTATCTACATGGCAGCAAGAGCAAATTGCTTGGCCAAAGATTGGGAATGGGATGACACCTTAGCTAAGTATGCATTCTGGTTAATTACTGTTGGCGTGCTGTTATTTGCAGCCTTTACTTTAGTGATTGGTTTCCACCAGACAGAAGTAGCTCACGATATGGGTTACTATGCTGCTCGTCTCCACAGTTCACTCGACCCAGTAATGGGTTGGATGTGGGCCAGGATTCTTCCTGATGCAATGATGATTGTTGGCGGTGCCATCATCTTCTACGATCTTATCATGAAGATTTACTTCGGCAAAAAACGTGCTTAAGTAACTTTGAGTTAGTTTTAAAAGCCCCCAGCATGCAGATCGCAGGCTGGGGGCTTTTTTTTGTCTAATATTGAATAGGCCTTTGGCCCAGCATTTTAGATCGCCTGTTGCCCCCCAAGATATTTAAAAAAGCTGATCAGCCCCCAGTCTGCCCCTCGCTTTATTTTACAGGTTATTTTCAAGGCAAAGAACTTAAGAAAAATCAAAAAAGCCTAGCTTAAAACCAGAGGAGTACTTTAGACTGATTGGATAAGTTATTTAAAATGTTTGTTAAAAACCAGTACCTCCCCCGATTTTTTGAAGATGAACGAAATATCCCAGTTTACCAGTCATATTATCCAGATTTTTTTAGAATGGCCCTACTTAAAGGTAATCTTTGCCTTGGTCGTTCTGCTGGTGCTTTATTTTCTGTCACGTAAGCTTTTCCAAAAGCTTCTGCTCGGTTCGATTAAGCGGATTGTGTTTAAGAGTGAAGTCCTTTGGGATGATCATCTCTGGGAGAAAAAGGCCTTTATATCTTTGGTGAATATTGTGCCCCTGATGGTTGTCTATGGCGCTACAGGCTGGTTTCCTGAAATTGAAGTGGGCATGAAGGTGTTTATTAAGGGGCTGATCATTTTGCAGCTTACCTTAACCATCACTCGCTCTGTAAATGGATTTTTAGCCTTTTACCAAACCTTGAGTGTGGCAAAAAAAATCCCTATCAAAAGTTATCTACAGCTTGGGAATATGGCCCTTTGGGGGTTGACTATTTTAATCACCGCCTCCACTTGGATGGGGGAATCCCCTTGGTTTTTCTTAAGTGGTGTTGGTGCTGTGATGGCTATTTTATTGTTGGCCTTTAAAGATACCCTGCTTTCTTTTATCGCAGGCATTCAGATCGCCACCAGTGAGTTGGTTTCTGTCGGTGACTGGATTGAGGTGCCCTCGTTTAAAGCCAATGGCTATGTTATCGATATTTCACTGCATCAGGTTATTGTGCAGAATTTTGATAAAACAACTGTCGCCCTGCCTGTCTATAAGCTCTTAGATGGTGGTTTTAAAAACTGGCGAGGCATGACAGACCTAAACTGTAGAAGGATTAAACGATCCATCTATATCGACCAAAAAACCATTGGTCATGTCAGTGAAGGACTGGTGCAAACTCTGCTGACTAAAGGTTTATTGTTTGACTCTAATGCCCAAGCTATCGAGCCTTCAGAGGCTAATATTGTGCCAGAAGAGATCGACCCTGATATTTCGAATTTACGTCTATTTCGCAACTGGCTGGAATACTTGCTTCGTTCCAATGACAAGCTTTCAAATAACTTAACATTAATTATCAGAGAACTAGACCCTACAGCGCACGGCCTACCTGTGGAAATCTATGCCTTTACCTTAACTTCCAACTGGGTGGAATTTGAACGCATCCAGGCGGATATTCTAGACCACATCCTATCAAAAATTTCTTATTTTGATTTGCAGGTTTTCCAAATCAGCGGCTTGCCTCACGAGGCCTATGTTGCAAACTAGTTTGTAACGGAGCTAAAAGCTACTGAGCTAATCGCCCCTGAGGTAGATCGAGGAAGAAGTTCCCCGTTGACATGATTTTACTTAAGGGTTCAGCACAGGCATCTCGGCACCTTCGTCTTGCCTGACAGGAAAAACGACATAGCCATCTTTAAAACGATCCCACTGGGCGGGGTTGGTTGAATTATCCAAAGCCATTTTTAGGCCTGTGTTATCAGCTACCCAAACAGCTGGCCCTTGCCAACTAAAGCGACCTTTGTAGTGAAAAAGCTTCTGGTTGATCACTTTCATATCCTCTACAAATTTAACGCATTCAACGGTTGTGTAGCTCTTAAGGGGAAAAATACTTTCAGTCATGGGTTTTGTGTAGGCTTGAGGCCTTACTATAATATGTGGGGGTCTTTTTGGTAATGTAACGGCTGCCGGTTGTAGCCATCATTGGTTTACATGTTAAGAAATACCTAGTCTTGAAAAGTCATTAAGAGCTGATATGTTTCTAACAGAATGGTAAACCTGAGCGATTACTGGTTTCAGTCTCTTGCAGGTTTAACCCTTCAAAAGCTGATGTTCTAAATAATTTAGACTAATGCTCTAGCTTTGGGAAGCTGTAAATGTTTTGGAAAATTTTGGCAGCCTTGGGCAGAATTTATGAGTTATTTAAACGGAAGAAGTGGAAAGCTTTACCTTTTGATCTAAGCCCGCTCTGGCAAAAGAATAGGGAGGGGTTGCTGCAAAGAGGGCAGACTTAAAACAAAAACCCTCAAGCCAATGATGACCCAAGGGTTTTGTTTCCAGCCTTTAGGCGGAACTCCTAAAGGCTGGTTAAATACAGAAATAGGGGTGATTTATAGGGCAAATGGTCAGCCTTCCTCTGGCTGAGACCGCCTGAAGATAAACAAATCTTTGGGGCTTGATCAGCCATTTGCCCAAGCCATCCTTGGCCATAAATAGGGTGTGTTTTATAGTACGAGTTCAAGCATGTCGCTTTGTCCAAGCTCGCTCCAGCTTCTTCTGTAAACTATCAAGTTCTGGGGATTGGTCCCCTGCAAGTCTGAGTTTGTCAAAATGCTTGTCTAAAAGAATTTTTTCTTCAGGGATGAGACTAGGGAACATCATAAGAAAATTGTCTTGTAGAATCTCAACCAAATGCTCTGGTTTCCTAGGGTTTGCCGCCTTGGTTAGGGTCGGTTCCTCTTGGTCGTGCTTGGCTTTTTCCAAGAGTTGATCGGTAAAATCTTTTTCGCTTAAGATCTTATGGATGATCATCATGGCTGAATTTTGGTCGGAAATCGAAGCCTTGCCGTCAAAAACCACAAAGGCATTTCTCACATCCTTTTTGCCTAGCAATGTCCGAAGGAGTGACTGGTGCAATTCCACCAGACAAGTTCCCGCTGGCAACTCTTTCCATTCCGAGGAAAAATGCCAAATATCATTATTTTTGCCTGTTTTTTTTCTCTGGTCTCGTATTTTTTTCTTGAGACCCAAGTAGCTATTTTCCCTCAAGTCCAAAATTGAACTGAGGCCTACATCCACCTTGGTTCGCCTTCTGGAAAACTCCACGCCCTTTTTTAAAAGCTTGTTACTCTGGCGCTTTGTGTTTGTGACAATTCCAATATAGTACCATTTTCTAAGTAGTATATAGTGGAGCGCATTCATGGCCTCGTTCCAATCACGAGACAGAGAAAGTTGATGGGAAAATCCTTGACCTACATCAGCGCCGTCTATCGACTCGGTATCTTGTTTCATAGCTCTGCTGGGAGAATTCATTTTAGCCCCTGGCTTTAAAGTGGTTTGACTTGAGGGTCTTTCTTAACCTCAGTAAAAGCTGCTGCTTTTAACTTTGGCTTTAAGTCTATTCTAGGGAATTTACCCTATCTTTTCAAGATTATGTTTTTGGACTTTTGGGGGAAAAGTGGGGTTTTATGTGAGTAAATCGCTTTTTTTAAACATAGTGACAGCCTAAGTTGCTGAAATTTTAAGATTATACTATTTATATGAGAATCTTAAAAAAAGAGAGCAACTGATAGTTTAAGGGGCGAGTGGGGGGATTTTAGCTATGTTCTTGGGCTATTTTTATCACTAGGTCTTTTAAACTCTCCTCACTGGCAAAGACAATCCCCCTGTGATTCATGAAGGTTGCATCCTTACGGTTTAGGTCCAGAGGTCTGCCTTGGATGTCGCTGACGGTGCATGCACCCAGTTCTGCAAAGATGCAGGCTGTTGCCGCAAAATCCCAAAGGCTCCCGCCACCGAGGCCGACTTTTGGAAATTTGAAATAGCAGGCAGGTGCCTTTTCTATTGTCCAAATGGCGTTCATCACAGCGCCGCCAACGGCTACAATCTCAAGGCCTGAGTGGCCCCATGTTAAGGCCGCCTCTTCCAAATTTTTAATAATTTGCCCATAGTCCGTGTGGCCTTTAAAGCTGCGGTCGCAAAGCAAAGTCAGGGGGCTTTTATCTTTTTTGGGGCTTGGCTCCAGCTCCCACTTGGCCCCATTGCAAAAGGCACCTTGGCCCAAGGTTGCCTCATAGAGCCTCTCTTTCACAGGGTCATAGACTACTCCCAATTGGGGAACACCAGATTTTGCAACAAGAGCAATGGAAACGGCGTAGCCAGCTTTCTTTTCCGTAAAGGGTAGGGTTCCATCAAGGGGGTCAATGCACCAGAAATAATCTTCTTTAAAGCGAGAGAGATCATCGGTGCTTTCTTCTGTTAGTAGGCCTAGTTCATAGGTCTGCAAGGTCGGTTGCAGTAGTCTTACTATGGCTGTTTGGGCTTTTAGATCTACCTCTGTTACCACTTGGGAAGCGAGGGATTCCCCTGCCACCTTTGCCTTGGGCTGGCTATCTTCTGCTGTGGCCTCAGCGATGATTGTGCCTGCGCGCCTTGCAGCTTTACTTGCCAGCTCACTTAAATTTTTTAAGTCGAGGGGAGTCAGCTTCATTTTTTACTCAAAGCCAGAATCACCTCAGAAGTAAGCCGCTCACTATAGCTATTTATCTTCCAGTGGCCAGGGCTCCAGCCCTGTAAAAATCTGTGAAAATCGGCCCAAGCGTAGGGGTAAAGTCTGCGCCAATCGGCCTCTAAAGCTGTAAAATCCCCGGCCTTATTTTTCTTAGATAGTGCTAATTTAAGCTCTGCAAAGTAAAAGTCCAAGACTTCCGCCTCTCTTTTTTCACATAGGTGGTCGTCCCAGCAACTGCCTAAAAAGTAGCTTAGATCTTTCATGCCGCAGCCTCCACCTACATATTGAAAGTCGACAGCGGCAACGAGAGAGCCATCTTTGGAAAAGCAGAAATTTGCAAGCTTAGCATCACCGTGAACAAAGGTTTGAAAGGGGCTTTGCTGCAAGGCCTTATCGATTAGCGGCGCTGCTTCTTTTAAAGCTGGGTCTGTAAGCTCGGCTAATTCGTCAGGTCGAGTTTCCAAATGCCAGTAGGTGCCAATCGGCCAGAGGCCAAGGGGGGCCTCGCCCATAAAGGTGGCGTGAAAGTTTGCCAGCCAAGTGACAACGGCAAAAAAGGCATCGTCGCTTACACTGGTTCGGCGCTGGGGGAATCCTGCAAGGTTTAGGTCTTCTAGCACCATTACAGCTTCCGCCTCGGCATTTTCTTCTCCCAAGGATTCAAGGCCAAAACAGATAGGTATTCGGCAGTCATCATCACATTTTTTCTGCCAATCTTGATACCAGTTGCTCTCCACTTGGTAGGACTTTACTTTGCGCAGGTGAGAAATGTCCGTATTCCAACCCTGTGGGTGGTTTGCGCTAGCTGGTGGCTGCACATGCTTTACCACTACGCCTTTTTGCTTTGCGCCTACAAGACTGTAGCGCTTTATGGACCCATAACCACTCCAAAGACTTTGGATTACTTCTGTTTCTTTGCAGGAAGTTGCACCTGTGGTGGACTTTATAGTCGACTCTAGAATATCAGGCTGGGAATTTGGCTTCATAAGGTAGATTTTTAAGGGGATAAAAGGGTGATTGCCTATAAGTTTTAAAACTACTAGAGCATTTTAATTTGGTCTAGGGCAGGGGGATTCTAATCTGATCGCAGCAAAGCAGATTTGGGGGCACCTTTGCTCAAAGACCTTGGTCCAACCAAGGCCTTTGAGAGGATTTATCTAGTCGACGCTGATCACCACATTTCCTTTTTTATGGCCTTGATCCACATATTCATGGGCTTGGGCCATTTCTTCTAAAGGGTAGGTGCTATCGATGATGCTTCTGATTTTACCCGTTTGAATGAGCTCTTCCAAGTAGATTAAATCTTCGGTAGTTTCTGTAGCAATGCCACCGGGGACAAGAGTTTTACTCGTTGTGAGGCCTGTCCAGAGGCTAGACATTATTTGAGAAAAGCCTGCATTTGCTAAGAGGTAATAACCCTCTTCTTTCAAAGCCTTAACACTCGGGGAAAACTGACTTTTACCAGTGGTGTCAAAAATTACATCGTAGTGGTTCAAGTTTTTGGTAAAGTCTTCTTTTGTGTAATCAATCACATGATCTGCACCGAGGGAATAAACCAGCTCTAGGTTTTGACCACTGCAAACCCCAGTGACTTCTGCCCCAAAGTACTTGGCCAGTTGCACAGCGTAGCTTCCCACCGACCCTGAAGCACCAAATACTAAAACCTTTTGGTTTGTTTTGATCTGGGCCTTTTTTAGAAAATGCAATGCTGTCAGTCCACCAAAGCAAAGTGGCGCCGCCTCTGCGTGGGATAACTGGTGGGACTTATGTATCATAACGGCCTTTTTATTTACACAGAGGTATTGGGCATAGGTGCCGAAATCCATCCCGCTGGAGCCAAAAAGTTCATCCCCCGCTTCATAGAGAGTCACGCTTTCGCCTACCGATTCCACAACGCCTGAAAAGCCCGTTCCTAAGATAGATTTCCTAGGGGAAAACAGGCCAAACATCAGCCTTGCAGGAAGCCAAAAGGCTGCGGGGAATTTAGAACTCCGAACAACAGCATCCCCTGTTGTGGCCGTTGTAGCCTTGACTTTGATTAAAATCTCGTCACTTTTAGGGACTGGCTTTGGGACGTTTTTAATTTGTAGTACATCTGGTGCACCATAGCTTGTATAGACAACTGCTTTCATTTTGTTCCTTTTCGTTTAAGTTTATGTATTGGTTAAAAAGTTAGCCCAAAGGTTACCATGGGCTGCCATGTCTTGGATTGGAAGTTGGTACTTGAAACCAAACCTTCCAATTCTTTTTCTTTGTAGGTAATAGAGCGGTAAGATATTTGCGCACCGAAAGAGAGCACACTACCCAATTCAAACTGCCTACCAATGTCAAGGCCCCAACCGCCTTTGCCTGTGAGTAAGGTGTTAGAAGCAAGCTCTTTGGTAGATTCTGTAAAATAATGAAAAGCACTGTAGCAACCTAGGTCTGTGAACCCCACGGTGATACCCTTGTTGGTGCTTTCTAAGTCGGCAGTACCGTCGCCAGTAACCTGAGATTCATCAACCCAGCCTAAGTAAAATCCACCCTCTAGGGTGTAGCCAATTCGAGTGCTGATATAAGCATCGGTTATCTTTGTAGATTCGCCAGTCTCACCATTATCCTGCTGTGAGCTGGTAACAAAATTAGAGCTGGAAAGGTTGATCCCTTCAAAGGCTGTTGTTGCCCAACTGGTAGCTGGTGTTGCGACCCATATAAATAGGGTTAGAAGTAAAATTCGAAACATGCTCTTCTCCTGCGTGAGTGTTAATTGAGTGAGTTATATTAGACTTACCAAGGATACTTAAAAACCATGGCCACGTTTGCCCCTTCTGAGCCTGTGGCTACGTCGGCTCGGTAAACATAGCCTGAAGCTGTAACCATACGTATGCCTGTTCCTGTTGAGTTGGCGCTCTTTTTCCAAAGTTCGCTGGTTTCTTCTGCTACGGTACCAATGTCGTAAAACAAGACCCATTGCACGGCTGTGGAAATATCCTTCCAGATCCAAAAGTCAAAGGGCTTTACTTCGTTGGCGAAGTTTAAGCGGAATTCTGTAGAAAAGTATCTAGAGTGGGCGCCTTGGAAACGGTCCATTGAATAGGACCTCAGTCGGTCCATGCCACCTAAGCTGGCCGCTGTTCCCTTTGAGCGTTCCACTACCATTCTATCGACTAGATCTTTTTCATCCTGCCCACAGTCAGCATAGGCGCAAGGTAGGCCTAGCTCTTGGGCGATTTGATCGGGGTCGGTTTGGCCCATTTCTGTAACTTCTGCATCCGAGGCGGAGCCGTGAAAGGCCCAAACGCTATCCTTACCTATGGGGAAGTAAAGATTGAGTTTTTGGTCGTTTACCTTGTAGTCGGCCAAGTTGGCATTGACTCTCGGTGAGTGAGAAACTTGGGACTCAAATCTGACCCCTTTCCTTGGGTCAAGGTAATCGTCGGTGTAATCTAGTATCAAACCTTGGATGGTTTTTTCAGAGGTCTGGGCTGTTGGATTTTCAAAGGTGGTTTGCACAGCTCCTTCGTTATCTAAAATCTGGCCTATCTTTGTTTCACTTTGGGAACGCTTTGAGAAGACTTCTAGTCTACGATCAAAAAGGGTTAATCTAATGTCCAAAAGGCTTTCTTTTAAGTTATCTAAAGCGAGCAGGGTATAACCGTCAGCCTCACCGTTAATGCCTCTCTGGGCATAGTTTCGCAAGGTAAATTTACTCACGTCCAAATAATCAAAACCGACAATTAAAAATTCAGGGATAAGATGTAGGTCGTAGATTCCTAAAAAAGTCCCCTCCCCTGCACCTGTCGCCTTCATTACCACCAAATCCATGTTGGTATCTGCAAAGTTCCCCGCCATGGCAGTGTAAGCGATTCCTTCCCCAATGCCTGGAACCGAGTAGGGGACAGGTAAGATAAGATAAGAAGAATCACTTTTAAATTGCGCTTGCCTCCGTTCAATTGCGTGAGCCTGAGTGGCTAAGGCAAACATTAAAAAGGCCATTGCTAGGGACATCAGTTTGAAACATTTCATTTTTTCCTCCAATAGAGTTTGTTAGTTTTGATCGAAGGCGCTTTTTAGTTAGCCCTTGGAATCTGTCTTAACTTTATTGGCAATGGGGGGCTTGGACCTTAGAAAAAAGCCCAACAGGGGAGGGAACTGGGGATCTAAAAATGGAGAGAGTTGAAATAATCCATTTAAAAACAGTCTATTAAAAAGATATATTTATTTAAAGGAAAAACCCAAGATGGGAAAATTAAATTTGAATGGGGGAAATTATTAGGCCAAATGGGGGAATATTTGGCGAATTTTTTCCATGTAAGTGCGGCCAGCAGGAATGATTTCCCCTGAAGTTAATTCCAAATTTAGATCTCTCGATTTGGCGGTCTTGTGGAGTTTGGTGACCTTGGCTCCATTGACGAGGTAGGATTTATGAACTCGGATCAACTGGCCTTCACTAAAATAGAGGCTTAGTTTATCAAGAGAGCAACCATCAATGAACTGGGGCCGAGTATCCGAATCAAAGTAAAGCTCCAAGGTAGGTGAGGCAGATTTAACATGAGTAATTTCATGCAAGCGTGGCTGCACCTGACCAATGACTGAGACCAGTTTATCATCGCCAAAGAGGGCTTCAAGGTTCTTTTGGGTAGTTTGAATCTGGTTGATCATCCCTTGGGCATAGACGGCAGCCTTGGATTGATCAAAGGGGGTTCGCTCAGGCTTTCGGTAAAGCAAGATCAACTGGCCCGGTAGATGCTGTGGGAAGATAAATAGATAATGGCCTGGTTGGTAGAATTTTCCTAAGATGTGGGATTCTAACACTGAGTTGACCACTAAGGTTTGGGCCTTACCCTGCGCCAAGTTTAGCTCTTTAAAGATTGCCCTTGTGGGGGCCTGCTCCAGAATGTTTTTGCCATCTTGGCCTAAATTAAAAGAAAAAAGAACTTCCTCCCCTTCGAACCAAGCTGCCTCATCGACAAAGCTACATTGGGCGATTTGCCCAAAGGCCTCTTGCATCATTTCTTCTTGGCTGGTGTATTGGCTAATTTTATTGGCAAAGCTTTTTAGCGTTTCCGATTGCATTTGGAATTGGGCAATTTCCAGTTGGTTGGCCACACGTTGGATCAACTCAGAGCGAAAAAAGGGTTTTGTTAGATAGTCATTTCCACCAATCTCCAAACCCTTTAAAACATCGGCTTCTCGGTTTTTAGCCGTTAAAAAAATGATGGGCAGTTGATTTTGCTGGTACTTAGCCCTGACGATCTCACAGACTTCAAAGCCAGACATCTTGGGCATCATCACATCCAGTAAAATCAGATCTGGTTTTTCCGATTCGATTTCAGCCAGTGCATCGGCGCCATTCATGGCTACCCTGAGCTGGTAATCTTTGGCGCTGAGCTGTTGGGCGATGACTTCAATATTTAAGGGGTCATCGTCAACGATCAAGATATTGATAAAGCCCTTTAAGGTGGATTGGGCAATTTTACTGATTTCTAATGTTGCAGCTTCTAAGTCTTGGGCTTCAATGTTTAAGTCCTCTAGGCCTTCTTCGCCTTTTACACCAGGCAAGCTAGGGCTGTTGCCAACAGCTAAAACCACAGGCAGTTTAAAAGAAAAGACGCTGCCCTCATCTAGAGTACTTTGCAGCTCCAAGTGGCTCTGGTGGAGTTCTACCAACTGTTTAACGATGCTCAAGCCCAAACCAGTGCCATGGGCTTCCCGCTCAATTGAGCCATCAAGTTGCTCGAAGGCATTAAAGATCTCTGCCTGTTTATCTGGGGGGATGCCCATGCCTGTGTCTGCCACAGAAATAGTAATATATTGGTCTGTTTCTTTCGCCTCAATGGTTACCGTGCCTTGGGCCGTGAATTTAATGGCATTGCCAATGATGTTGTAAAGGATTTGTTCCAAACGGGCCTCATCGGCCTGCACAAATATAGGCTTTGAGGCCGATATACTATGAACTAAGGTAACAGGCTTCCCACCAATTAGGGGCTCACTGAGGGCGCATACAGACTCAATTAGCCTACCCAGTTCCACTGGTTGAAGCTGCAAGGGGATTTCCTTATGCTTGAGTTTGGAAAGGTCTAAAATATCATTTACCAGCAAGGACAACCGCCTACCGCTAGACACAATCAAGGAAAGATTGGATTGGAACTTTGAGCTTGAAACCCTCTCAAAATTTTCTAAGGTAGCCTCAGCGAGGCCTATAATTCCATGGAGTGGGGTTCGCAGTTCATGGGAGGTATTGGCTAAAAATTCATCTTTGATACGGTTGGACTTTTCCAGATTTTCAATTGCCAAGTCTTGGGATTCCTCTTTTAATTTCCGTTCGTATTTGAACCTTTCGGCCAAGGCAAAGGAGTAGAGTACCGACTCCACTAAGACCCCAGCCTTAACCATAAAGATCGAGTAGGGGGCGAGGAACAAAAACATGGGAAAGGTCGCAAAGGTTGCCACAGTGGTCAAGACTAAAAAACTAGAGGAGGCCAGTAGAAAGTAAAAGGCTGGTTTATAGCCCCTTAAAAAGCAGAGCACCCCAACTGAAAATACGGCAAGAAACATAACAATCGTATTGGCAGCGCTAATTTGCGCAATGACCACAGAAAGCCTAGGGAAGGCTACAGCCGCCAAGGCCCCAAAGGCTGTGAAGTACATTGAAAAACTTAAAATCCTATCTAACTTAGGTGTATTTTTGTCGGTCTGTAAAAAGGACTTAACAAAGAGGATATAAAAGACAGAAAAAATACTAAAGGTAAGGCTGATCATTTTTCCTTCGTTTTCAAGGTCGGTAGGACTCCAGAAAAAGGGAGTGAGCAGGCCATCGAAAATCATAAAAAAGGGAATCAAGGGGGCCAAGTAACAACTATAAAAGAGGTAACTTTTGTCTCTAATGGAACTAAAAAGAAAGATGTTATAGAGAATCATGATCAAAAATACGCCGTAAAAAACTCCCTGAAAGTAGAAAAGCTCGGTTATTTTCTGTTGCTGCTCCGCCGTTGATAGGATCGTTAAATCTATAATCATACCTTGGTCGGTCATCATTCTGTAATGATCTGTTTCAAACCTTAAGTAAACAATCTGGTTTGGCGCTTCCAGATTGGGCAAAGAAAAAATCGTGTTATTGTTGATGAAGATGGCGGGGTTAAAGGGAAGATCACGCCCCCCTTGCTCTTTGCGCCACTCTAAACCCTGTCCTTGGTAGTAGTATTCAACGAGATCCCAATCATTGTTTTTAGCCTTTAGTAAATAATGGCTCTGTAGCTCGGCTACGACAGGCAATTTGATTCTGACCCAGTAGGCCGAGGTGGTGAATCCAAAATTTGGAGCGGCACTGGTGTTTTTTGTGAATGAAGCTGCAAGGTCAGGGGAGGTAACATCTTCAATCTTGTAGCTTTTGTTTTTGTCTTCTAAATAGGTTAACTTCAGCGGGGCGAGGCCCTTACCTTGGTCTAAATCCTTAAACTCAGCGGCCCCAAATAGAGTGCTCGCTTGCGTTAAAAGCAAATAAAAAAGGACTATAACAAAAGCTGAGTTTTTATACATGGGATGCGCAGTAGATTACTAGCCAATCACCCATATTATTATAGGTTTGAGCTGGTTTACTTTAAGTGGAAAGGACTCCTTTTGGTCAAGCAATTTTAGACTTGGAGCTTTTAGAGCTGCCAGTGCACGGAATTTGGCGTTTTTGGGTGTAAATATATTATTTTCTGTATATTCTGTTAATACCTTAAAAAAACAATTAGTTGTAGGTAGTATGCAAGGTTTTTTAGGCGGAAGACCAATAAGAAATCCTTCCTTTCTTTGTAAATATAAGGTAAAAGTGGAGTTACTTGAAAAAATTGCAATAGTTTTAGTAGTTTAATTTACCTAACCCTTTCAGGCCAAAATCAATGAGCATTCTTAATAAAACCTATTTCGCCTTTTTGGGCTTTGGCGTTTTCATGGGCCTAGTCTTCCCTGTTTACGCACAGTTTTTCGTTAACTGGAAAGCAGGGATGTTTGGATGGTTTGTGGCAGGTTGCATTGGCGCAGGCTCCATGATTGGTTTGGTGAATATCTTTATAGTAAAAAAGATGCTGATCCGCATCTTAGAAAAGAGCAGTGCCGTGGCTTCAGAATTGGAACAGGGTAATCTATCTGTCGTTGCAGAATCATCCGATTCCGATTGCACCATTGGCAGTTTTACTCGCTCTTTGAGCGGGATGAAAAACCACTGGTATAAGGTGATTGAATCTGTGAAAAAGAGTGTGGATCAAGTAGGCAGCTTTGTTGAAACCCTGGCCGAAGCAAATGACAATACCCAAACCGCCTTAAAGGAAGTTGAGAAAACCAGTGAAATTACAAATTTATCCTTCCAAGAAACCTGCATCAAGGTAAAAGAACTTTCCGAACAGGGCGAAAAACTTCGTGATAGCATCGAGGCCATCAAGTCCAAAGCCCAAGAGGCCACCAAATCGGCCCATGTTGGCTCTAAATCTATGGGTAGTGTTGGGGATGCTTTTCAGGCTGTTTATAAAAGTACCAATGAAATTGGCGGCCTCATGGGGGCCTTGACCGATATTGCCAACCAAACAAACTTACTCTCTCTAAACGCCGCCATTGAAGCTGCCAAGGCAGGTGAGGCTGGAAAAGGCTTTGCCGTTGTTGCCGAAGAGGTTCGAAATTTGGCTGAACGAAGCAATAGCACAGCTGTGAAAAGCCAAGGATTGATCGAGGTCAGTGACAGTAACATGGCTGCAAGTGAAGGTGTGATTAGTGAGATCCAAACTGTTTTAAAAGAGATGATCAACCACATTGATATGATCAATGTTGAGGTTGCCGCTGTAAATGAACGCATTACAGAGCAAACCTCCATGCTCTTTGAAATCAACCGTTTGGCTGGCGCCTCTGGTGAAGTGAGCGAACTTGCCGAAAAGGCCTTGGCCCAACTTCGCAGCAATGCGCAAGCCGTAGACAATACTGCCCAAAGCTTAGAAGATGTCGCTGTTTTACTTTCTGAAGAAGTGGATAATTTTAAGCTTTAATCTCTTGGCTTTGAGTTCTTGCCTTTAAACTCAAACCTCAGCTCTAAAACCTCAGTTCTCAAGTTTCAAAGATTGCCCCGCAGCTTTCGCCTTAAGCAAAAGAACCGAGTCACCCCGACTGCTGGATGCGGGCGATGGAGCTGGAAAGGTTGTCCAAAGACAGGGGTTTTGGCAGGTAGTCATCTGCGCCAGATTCAAGGTATTTCTCACGTTCCCCCGCACTGGCATAGGCGGTGATAACAATTATAGGGATGTTGCAAGGCAGGCTCGTGCTACTGCGGATTTTAGAGATGGCTGTGAGGCCGTCCATTACGGGCATTTGGATATCCATTAGAACCAAATCGAATTGATCTTGGGCCAGTAGGTCTAGGGCAATCTGTCCGTTTCCTGCCATGGTTACTTTCATGCCTAATTTAGACAAAAAAGTTTGAAGTAAAATTTGATTTGCCAGCTGGTCTTCTGCCACCAAAATGTTCATCGGTTGCAATTGAAAATCAGTTTGGGTCTTTTCATGTTTTACTTGGGCCGAAGTGGCCTGCATGGTGACTTTCCAGTAAAACTTAGCCCCATGGCCCAGTTCACTTTCTACTTCAATGGAGCCGCCGAACATATCCACCAAGTTCTTCACAATAGCCAGGCCTAGCCCGGTGCCGCCATATTTCTTCGTAGTGGAAAAATCGGCTTGGTTAAAATTTTCAAAGATAATCGCCTGTTTTTCTTTGGCCACACCGATGCCTGTATCTGAGACACAGCCCTTTAAGGTGACTAAATCCCCAGTGGTGGAATCCAAGTCAATTGAAACATTGATCTCGCCTTTTTCAGTAAACTTGAGAGCATTCCCCACGAGGTTGGTTATGATTTGGTGAAGACGAACGTCATCACCAAATAGGGTTTCTGGGATTTTTGGGTCAATGTGGGTATGAAACTCCAAACCCTTTTGCTCCGCCAAAAGCCGCAAGGGGGCTAGGGTATCTGCCACGGATTCTTTAAGTTTGAAAAGAGTAGGCAGTAGTTCTACCATTCCCGTTTCAATTTTAGAAATATCTAAAATGTCGTTGATAATGGCTAAAAGGCTTTTGCCTGAACTGTGGACAATGCCTAAAAGTTCCGCCTCTTCTTGCTTTAAATCTGAATCGAGCAGCACCTGAGTTAAGCCCAGAACAGCGTTCATAGGGGTGCGAATCTCGTGGCTCATATTGGCCAAAAAGCTTGATTTTGCGAGGCTCGCTTGCTCGGCTTCCTCTTTGGCTAAGATCAACTCCCTTTCCCCCTGTTTACGAATGATCAAGCTGGAAATGGTTTCCCCGATCAGCTGCAAATAAGACATTTTTTCAGAGGTAATATTTAGTGAAACAGAAGTATAGAGGTTGAGCACCCCAATGAGATTATTTTCATTGACTAGGGGCAAGCAGCAATGACCATGGGACTCCATCCCTTCGTATGAAATTTCATGGCGGTGGTCTACATCAAAGGTGTGCACAACTTCTTTTGTTTGGGCCGCAAGGCCACAAAGGCACTGGCCCACTTTAATATTGCTGCACTTTGTTAACAGATGATCATTTAACCCTTGGGAAACCTCCATCTGCAACTCTTCTGTTAGGGGATCATAGATAAAGATGCAGCCTTTGTTTTCAATGGAAAATAAAGAGGATGATAAAATGAGGTCCAAAGACTTGCCAAGTTGCTCCTCTAGGCCAATTTTCTGTTGGGTTAAGCTTAGGATATCTGCAACCAGTTTTTGAAAGTCATATCTTTGGGCAAGTTGGACTTCCTGGGTTTTTAAGATGATTTCTGTCGCTTCCCTAATCTCCACTTGTTTTTGCAGTTCTAAGTTGATGTCGGCTAATTCTTTGGTTCTTTGGGTAACTCTTTCAGCCAGCTGGTTTTTTAATATGGAGGCGCCCAGAGCAATCCCTAAGATGTTAATGCTTACAATTGCCGTTAAAAAAGCTAGGTTGGTTTTGTCTAATAATCCTGATTCTACTACGCAGATTTCAGGTATAAAAACAGCCGCCCACATGCCTGTAAAATGCATGCCCGCTATTGCCAGACCCATGACAATCCCAGAAGACATTTTACTTAAGGTAAACTTAGCTGCTGTTTTTTCGTCACTGAATTTGAAAAATAAGAAGATTGCCGCCCAAGAGGCCACCACAGCGACCAAAACAGAGAGTAAAAACTGGAAGGGTTTATACAAGATAATCGCTTCCATATGCATGGCTGCCATGCCTGTATAGTGCATCAGAGCGATGCCAAGGCCCAAAAAGATGCCACTAAATAAAATGGTAACAAGGCTTCGTTTTTGTTTTCTCAGTAAGGCAAAGACAAAAGCGGAACTAAAAACGGCCACAGCCATAGAAAGTAGGGTTGTTACTAGGTCGTAATGAACTTCAATTTGCAGGTTAAAGGCAAGCATTCCAATAAAATGCATGGCCCAAATGCCATTGCCCATAGCCAAGGTGCCACCTATATACCATGTCCAAAAATCAACACCCTTGGCGTGGATCACTCTCTCGGCTAAATCTAGCGAAGTATAAGAAGCTAAGATGGCCATTAAAAAGGATAAGACCACAAGAGTAGGGTCGTAATAACTGCTTAGAGGCTGAGTTAGGTTGTCTGCTGTTAAAAAGAAATCCATATAATTCGTGTCGCTATTGCACTATTAATAAGTGTTTTAAAGTCCGAGGTACATGATAGTCTAAAAGCCAATCAAAAGCATTATATTTAACACTTTTTTACACTAGTAATCTTGGAGCTTGTGGAATTTTTATATATTCTCTATGCTTTAGTATACTTAAAGATCCAAAGACTAAACTAACGGAAGCAAGATGAACCCAAATGCCAAACCCTATTTTTTGACTATTGTCACAACTGAAATTTCAGGCCACGACCCAGAAGGCTACACAGCCTACCGAGAAGAACTTTCTTCTGTAATGGCCGCCCAGCCAGGCTTTATTGAGGCCCAAGTCTTTGTTGAGGAAACCAGAGTTGTTAGTTTAACTTACTGGGAGAGTCAGGACGCCATGGGCGCGTGGGGGTCTTCAGAAACCCACCAAGAGATTAAGAAAAAAAGCCACGCTGGCGGCTGGCTTAAGTCGGCACGTATCGAGATTGCGCAAGTGAATCACCGAATTGATATGCCCCCTAAAAGGCCTGCAAAGTAACTATTCCTAAGGCAGACTGAGAGTATCTTTTATTAGGGTCAGGCTAGAATTCAACCTAAATGAATTTTTAACCTGATCCTAATTGTTTGGTATGTAACAGAAATTTTAAAATGCTTGACTAAAACTGACTAGATTACTAATCTAGTCACCAAGTCAATTGAAAAGTGGTGAAGGAACCCTGTGAACTCGACAGAACAAAAAATTTTAACGGCAGCCCACTCTCTTTTTTTCCGTTTCGGATTTAAAAAGACCAGTGTAGATGAAATTGCCGCAGAAGCAGGCGTTGGTAAGGGAACCATTTATAACTACTTTGCCAATAAAGAAGAGCTTTTTTTAAAGCTTGCCACCTCGACTCATTCGATGGTGAAGGCCCAAGTGGAAATGGAAATTAACCATATTACCGAGGCGGACAAGCGAATATTTGAGCGAGGGGAAAGGGAATTTAAGATTTTTTCAGCTCAAAAACGAGAATTTGGTACTACACCAGCTTTGATGCAAGAGCTTTTTGATGTTTTTTCTACTTTAGAAGGCACCGAAGATATGCACAAACAGGGGTTGTATAAAGATCTAGAGTTAGGTGTTACCCAAGGGATTTTTAAAGCTATTAACATTGATGAGGTGGCTCATGCCATTTTTATAGTGATGAAGCAGTTTACCATCAAATGGTTATTCATGGACTATGAAGAAGTAAAAAAAGAACGAAATTCCATTCTAACTTTAATGATAGACGGGATCCGTAAATAGTAAAGGTAAGTTGCTCTCAGGCTGAGCCTGAGAGCTTTTTTTTGCCTTCCACTGACCGAAATACTAATATGGTCAAGGGGGCACAACTTGGTAACTAAGGCTACAGCCTTAATCTAAGTTTTTTTTGAAGGTCGCTGACTTGGGTTTCCCCCTAGTCACTGACATTACGGCCCTAGGGCAATAACAATAAACGGGGAACTCCCATGATGAAATTTTTTGCAAAAATCTCTACCTCAGCACCTTGGTTGATGATTTTAGCGGTTGCGGCCATTTCCGGTTTTATGATGAATCAGATCTCAACCAAATTGAAGGTTGAGCCAGACATGACCAAGTTCATGCCAAATTCCATGACCACGACCAAAGCCAATGACTATTTAAAAAAGAACTATAACTTTAAAGATAGTATGCTCGTGGGGATTGAAGCAACCGATGGAACCTTGATGACGCCTGAGCGTTTAAGGGCCATTGAAAAAATTATCTTAGAAATTAGTGACCTAAAAACAACCAAGACCTTTGATAGTATCTTAAAGGGAACAAAAGAATCCCTAACCTTTGGTCTGGGCATTGATAACGAAAACATCAGTGGTCTGGCAAACTTAGAAAATGCTATTTTAGATACCGAATCTGGTTCGGTGGTTACAGGTAGCGTGATTAAAAAATTAAAGACCGAACTTGGCATTGCGAGCCTCGCAGGATTTGAAGAACGTCTACCTCAAAGTGACGCTGATTTAAATCGAGTGATTCCGCCCTTTACCAAGTTGATCTTAGAAAATCGTCTTTTTAAAAATAATCTGCTCTCTGAAGACAAAAAGGCTTCCACCATTCGGATTCCCATGGTTAGAAAGTGGGACTACAAACGTCGTTATACTCTTGTTGAACTGACAACAGCGCTAGACCCAGCAGCTTTAAAGCGACGCTACCTAGGCAAAGACAGCCTTTTTCCTTACAACATATACGGTAAAAAGCTCGGTGATGTTACCTATGATGATGCCTTTATTGCAGAACATTCAGAGAAAATTGCCGACATTTACCAAGACTATTTAGATTCAAAGCTAAGCCCACTTTTTGGTGACTACCCTGAGCTGAAGCCACTGGTTGCAGCTCCCCTGACAGCGAATAAATTTCGTGAGATCATGAAAATTTTAGACCAACGTGCCTTTAATCTTCACCCTGAAATGTTAACTTGGGAAAATGTTACAAACGGCCTTTGGGAAAAGGCACTTGTAGAAATCGACCCTGCTTCTCGGGAAAACCTAGAGTTTCAGCTTGGGAACGTAATGAACGTTTACGATCTGGCTTTAGTTTATAACGAAGTAAATCAGGTTTTAGAGGCGAACCAAATTGAAGGTGTGAAGTTTTACATTGCTGGTACCCCAGTGGTTACGGCTAAGTTTTCTGAAATGATTGGTAAGGATATGGGCACACTGCTCCCTGTTGGTGTGGTAGTGATCTTCTTAATTTTAGCAATCAGTTTTAGATCTTTACGTGGTGTGGTGATTCCCCTAGTTACGGTAATCTTATCCATCATTTGGACTTTGGGAACCATGGCTATGGTGGGAACCCCACTGACTGCCATGTCTTCCATTTTACCTGTCGTGTTACTGGCAACAGGTTCAGCCTATGGTATCCATTTACTGAATCGCTACTACGACGATATTAAGCTTTCCACCCATAGAAAAGAGGTGATGGCCTTGGCCATTCGCCACGTTGGTTGGGCCATTGTTATGGCAGCCATTACTACCTTTGCAGGCTTTATTTCTCTGTTGTCTTCTGATCTTTCAATGATCGGCGACTTCGGTTTATTTACTGCCCTAGGTGTGATCTATGCCCTTTTACTAACCTTAACTCTTAGCCCTGCGATTTTGAGTCTTTGGCCTCTGCCTAAAAAGATCCAGAAGATGCACGATGCCAACGAAACTCACAGTAAGAACTTTGTTGACCGTGGCCTAGTTAAGATGGCTGAATTTGTTATTGCTAATGCCAAGGCCGTGGTTATAGGCTCAGCCTTAGCTATCGCAGCCTTTGCTTCTGTTGTGCCTCAATTGAAGTTTGAAGGTGGACAGATGGATAACTTCAAACATGATAATGTGCTTTTCCAAAGTGATGAGTTTTTAAATAAAAACCTTACAGGCACCAACCTTTTTAATCTTCTCTTTAAATTCCGTGATCAAGTGAATCTGGATGGACAGTGGATTCAGGGGGAATTGGCTGCTAGGAAAGCCACCTTTAGTGATTCTTGGAGTGCCTTTGGAGGGAGCAATAACATTGTTCTACCAGCGGCACTTGAGGGTTTAAATAACTCAGTTGCAAATAATGATGCCAAAGAAATCACAGATGCCTTGGCTGTCTTCGCCGACCTGATGAACGAAGATTTTGAGGTTACCGCCCCAGAACAGGCGGAAGAGGAATCCAGTTTAGATTCTCTAGATGAAGCTGCTACCGACGACTTAGGTGGTTTAGACGACCTAGGCGGTTTAGGCGACATGGGGGAGGACACAAACGAGTCCGAATCCACAACAGGCCCTTTCAGGGACCTTTCCCCAGAGCAGGTTGCAGGTCTAAAAGACCTAAACCAACGCCTTGGTTTGGAAGAGACAGCTTGGGAAACTACAGGTTTAGAAGTATTAAAAATTAGAAAGGCCGTTGCCTCGGCCCAAAGTAAGCCAATGAAAAAGGCTTACAACCTTCTTTTTGATCTCTTCGCCACAGATGTGAAGCAACCTCAGGTTTTACATAAACTAGTGAAGTTGCAAGATGATGTATTAGCTTTAAAAGAGCCAAGAGTGCAGTTTGGGGAAAAGAAAATGGGGCCGACAGGCTTTGTTACTGGACCTGTTGATTTAGTTCGAACCACCTACCGTGTGTTTTTCCATGATGATAAACCTGAATTTGAACGTTTACCAAATGCGGAAACAGATAAACTGAGTGATTCTAGTTTGACTGACCGAGGTATTATCGGTGTGGTGTTAAACCAAGCTCAAAGTGGGAGCCGTGAAAACTTTGATGCTATGATTTCCCCTGATTTAAAGGAATTCCAGCTCAATATTATTGCTAGAAATGGTCTGACTGATTTTGTGAATCAATACCAAAACCAGCTAAAAACCAAAGTTGACGGGATGTTTGCGGCGAATGACCCTTATATTGAATCTGTGAAAATTACAGGTTATGCCCCTTCGATTAACGAGCTTACAGCCCTGATTAGTAACTCCCAACTCAAGTCCATTGGCTTGGCCTTGGCGCTGGTTTTTGGGGTTACCTTCTTTATCTTTGGCTCAGTTATGGGTGGCATTTACTCAACCCTACCCCTGGTGCTTACGGTTTTAGGTAACTTTGCTGCCATGTGGGCTTTAGGTTGGAAAATCAACACAGGCACCATGCTCGTTGCCTCTATTTCTATCGGAATTGGTGTAGATTACACCATCCACTTTTTAGAGCGCTTTAAACACCAGATTATGACAGGTGACGACATAGAAACAGCCTATATCAATACAGCCAGTGGCATTGGTAAAGCCGTTTTAATTAACGCAACTTCCGTGGCTCTGGGCTTTTTAGTTCTTATGCTTTCTGATTTTGTCAGCAACATTTCCATGGGTATGCTCATGGCTGGAACCATGATCTACAGCAGCTTTGGCGCTATGATTATGCTCCCTGCTCTGATCATCTGGACCAGACCAAAGTTCATTTCCAAGCATACTGCCTTTGATGAAGAAGACGACGCTCAACTACTAAAAGAAGTAACTAACCACTAGGAGACACTATGAAAAACTTAAAAATAACCTTAGTTGCCTTAACGGCTTTAACCTTTCCTGCTTTTGCTATTGCTGGCCCCGCAGAAGATAAGGGCTACAAAATAGCCTCGGCCATAGACGCAAAACCTGTGGTACAAAAATCTATGAGCGAAAGCCAGTTTTTGATTTATAACAGCCAAGACAAGCTTCTTTTTACTAAGAAGTTTCGCTCAGCAAGTTTGGTTTTAGACTACAAAGATTCCAAAAAACGCTTGAGTAGAAACATTACCTATTTCTATTCTCCAGCCGACGATAAGGGAAATTCAGCCTTGTCTTTAGAACAACCAAAGGGCCAAGAAGACGACCAATGGATCTACTTAAAAGGCCTTAGAAAGCCAAAACGGGTTTTAGGTTCTGATAAATCCAGTAGCTTTATGGGCTCTGACTTTTCAAATGGCGACCTTGCACGACCTGATTTGGACGATTCCATTTACACTTGGTTGGGCCAAGATACCATTAACTTTAAAGGCAAAAAGCTGAAAGTTGAAAAGCTAGAATCTAAGTTCAAAGACCCACAAATGGCCAAGGACTACGGAACCTCAAAAACGGTAGCTTGGATTCACACTGCCTCAGGCCTGATGTTTAAAACTGAAGTTTATAACCTTGAAGGCCAGCTCTACAAAACGATGAAGCTACTCGCCTTTAAAACGGTTAAAAACCGAGACGGAAAAAAGGTTTTCACTGTGACAGGTTTGGAAATGAAAAATGCCTTAAAGGGCACCAAGACAGTAATGAAGGTTGGCAAAATGAAAGTAGAAACAAAAGCCAAAGGTGTTAAAGAAAAGATTTTCTCACTCAATCACCTCACCCGCCGCTGGTGGTAACCCTAAGGATAACTAATGAAAAAATTATTATTGTTAACCATCACTTTGCTGGTGTTTTCAGGCGCCGCCTTGGCCCAAGATTTTGATGATCTTGGCGACTTAGGCGATATGGGCGACTCTAGTTCCTCAGAGTCCACGGAGTCCGAAAGTTCAGATGAGCCTGCAAAACAGGCCATCCAGTTCGGCGGTTATGTGAAGCCTCTCGCCTACTGGCAAGGGGTAAGGTATTCTGATGAAGCTTGGGCCGCCATGCAAACCTTTGGCGCTTTGGGGCGAACTGTGCCTACAGCCCAAGAGTCGGCTGGTTATTCTGATCTGGGGATTCGGTACCAGTTTAATCTGGAGTCCTTTTTAAAAGACCAAGCAAGGTTTTTTATGGCTTTGAATATTGAATACAATGAAGCAGGTGACGAAACCAAACCTGCGGCGAGCCTGCGGCCTGTAGAAGCCTACATGGAAATTTACCAAGGCAGTAGCACTTGGAAAATTGGCAGTCAGCTTGTAACTTGGGGCTATATGGAAGGGGTCGAAGTCCCCAGTGACCGTATAAACGCTAAGGATATGTCTTACAATTCCACAGAATATGAAGACATTAAAATGGCCAGTTCGGCGGTACAGCTCAAACAATCACTGGGAGATTTCTCTGGTCTAGACTTGATTTTTATCCCCCTTGCCAAGGGGAATATCGACCCAGAAGCCAATGAGTTCTTTTACAATGTGGATGATGAAAAACTGGCTCAAACAACGGGGAATTCCAAGGTTGGGGCAAGGCTTTATTCCACCTTTGGCGACCTAGATCTTTCTTTGAGTTACGTAGAAGGCATCGACCCCATTGCCGATGTTACAGTGTCCCAAACCTACGATATTGGCAGAACCTTCCACAAAGAAAAAAGCCCGGGCATCGACATGCAATATAACTTAGGTAGCTTTTTCTGGAAGCTTTCTTATGTTTCTCACATTACCGAAGATACAGAAGGCACAGATGCAAATATTAAAAACTCTTGGGACCACTTTGCAACGGGTATAGAGAGTTCTTTTGGCTCTAGCATCGTCAATCTTTACTTGGGCCAAATGTCTGTGAAAAATTGGCAGGAAACCTCAGCGACAGAGATCATAGCCAACCAGCTGATGGGTCAATCTAGTGAAAAGACCACCTTTATTTCTGGTCACATTACCTCTAGTTTTTTAACTGGTGACGCTCTTTCAACGACCTTGATTTTTGCCCAGTATAAAGATGCAGGTGGCGAGACCATCAGGCTATTTGCCAAGCCAACTATAAGCTACAAATTAGCCGATGGTTTGCTGGTCATGGCTAGCCCGACCTACATCAATGCAGCTGATACCTATTTCAGCCAAATGCAAACAGAGTTAAAGTATAGCTTTTAGAGTTCCTCCCTCTCTAGCAGCTTAAAGAGCCGACAGTGAGCGTTACTTTGTAATGGCTTCTGTCGGTTTTTTTTGCGTTTCCATTTTCCTTCCTGTACTATAGTCTTAAAGTGTAATTTGAGCCTTTTAATGGTTAGGGCTCCCTGTTTAATCCTTGGCCTATAGACTAATGACTTCTGAGCGAAAAATAAAAGAGTTAGAAACCCGAATTTCTGAGCTTGAATCCCAACTCAAGGGGGATACGCAAACTCTTGTCCAGTCCCAGCCAAGCCCGTCCCAAGCTGAATTACAATTTCAAAATGCAGCCTTTGATGAGGCCCAACGTATAGCCTCAATCGGCCACTGGCGATTGGATTTAGTAAAAAATGAACTCCTTTGGTCTGACCAAGTCTTTCGTTTGTTCGAAATAGATAAAGATAAATTTGCAGCCTCCTATGAGGCTTTTTTAGAAGCCATCCACCCAGATGACCGTGACGCGGTAAACAGCGCCTACACTGGGTCGCTTGAAGACAAAAAGGCCTACGCTATAACCCACAGACTGCTTTTCCCAGAGGGAAAAATTAAATGGGTAAGAGAGCATTGTATCACTCAGTTTGACCCTAAAGGTAACCCTTTATATTCCTTAGGCACGGTTCAAGATGTGACCCAAGAGGAATATTTAAAAATAGAGCTGGATCAGGCGAAGACATCAGCGGAAAAGGCCAACGCTGTTCATTTAAGACTCCTCGTTGAATTGGAGCAAAAAAATGAAGATCTACAATTAATGGCTCATGTGGTTTCCAGCGCCAGAGAAGCTATTTTAGTGACTGACTATAGTAATAAAATCATTGAAGTGAATTCGGCCTTTGAAGAAATATCTGGCTATTCTAAAGATGAAATTTTAGGCAAAAACCCCTCAGTTATGTCTTCTGGGAACCATGATAAGGTCTTTTATAAGGAGATGTGGGGATCTTTGAAATCCAAGGGATTTTGGAGTGGAGAAGTCTGGGATAAAAGGAAAAATGGAGAAATCTACCCCAAGGCCTTGAGCATAACAAAATTACTTTTAGACAATGTGAAAGACACAAAATATATTGCTATCTTTTCTGATATTTCAGCAGAGAAAAAAGCCGCTGAAAGTTTGCGACAGCTGGCTTTTTTCGATCCCCTTACAGGCCTTGCAAACCGTTCTTTTTCCGCTCAAGAGCTAAAAATTATGCTCAAAGCCAGCCAGCAAAATAAGGAATGTTTGGCTGTTTTGTTTATTGATTTAGACGGATTTAAGGCCGTTAACGATTCTATGGGCCATGAGTATGGTGATGAGGTTTTAACCTATGTCGCTAAAAAGTTTAAAAAAGAGATCGGTGAGGCTGATTTAATTGCTCGCCACGGCGGGGATGAATTTGTGGTTTTTGTTGCTAATGCTTGCCTTGATGGTGGTTTGCAAAAGATCTCTGAATCGTTACTCAGCGTGTTTGATCAACCGATCATGCTATCCAATAAAAAGGAAGTCTATTTAAATTGTAGCATTGGAATTAGCATTTCCCCCAATGATTCAAATGATGCCCAAGACTTAATCCGCTTTGCCGATGCAGCCATGTATGAAGCAAAAAAAGCAGGGAAGGGGCAGTTTCATTTCTTCTCAGAAGACATTGAATTTAAAATTAGAAGAAGAATGGAGTTGGACTATAAGCTCCATCGGGCCGTTGAAAATCAAGAATTTACAGTTTTTTACCAGCCGCAAGTCAACAGTTTGACAGGCGAAGTGATCGGGGTAGAAAGCCTAGTCCGTTGGTTGCACCCAGAAGAGGGTTTGATTTCACCTAATGACTTTATTCCTTTGGCCGAACAAACAGGCCTGATTAAAGAAATCGGGACTTTTGTCCTTAAGGAATCCTGCCGCCAGAATAAAGAATGGCAAGAGCAAGCTGTTTGCGAGCTAGTGGTTTCAGTAAATTGCTCTGTCCGCCAATTTGAAGATGGAACTTTACCTAGCTTGGTGAGGGAAGTTTTGGCAGAAACAGGCCTAGCACCTAAATACTTGAAGATTGAAATTACCGAAAGTATGTTAGTCGATAATGTGGAAGAGGTAATTGTTCAGCTGCAAGAGTTAAAAGATCTAGGGGTAGGGATCTCCATGGATGATTTTGGGACAGGTTATTCTTCTCTCAGCGTACTGAAAACCCTGCCCATTACAGACCTGAAAATAGACCGTGCCTTTGTGACAGGAATAGCTACAGACCAAATGATTGCGCAAGTGATCGCTGATCTTTCAGAAAATATGAAATTAAAAACCGTTGCCGAAGGGGCCGAAGAATGGTCTCAAATCCAAGTATTAGATACTCTTGGTTGCAACACCATTCAGGGCTTCTATTATAGTAAGCCGCTCCAAGCAGTGGATTTTGTAAGTTTCCTTAAAGGCGATAAGCTGAAAGTGATTACGCCCTAAGATAAAAAAAGGAGATTACCCAATTTCAGGTTGCTCATTATTATATAAGCCCCAGGCCTTTGGGAAAAGGAATTAACTGCATTAAATTATACAAGTTTTCATAGCTTTTGCATTGCCATGGGGCCAAGGTGATATTTGTGTTTTAGATCGATCACTTGTTTGATGCATGTTTATAATAATGAGCTTCACCACGCAGTGGGGCAAAGTCTAAGCTTTAATAATTAAATAATGAAAAATCTGTTTTCTTTCCTCTTTGTAATGGGCTTTATCCCCGCCTGTGGCTATCTTGCAAGCTTGGCAATTATCACAGACCTAGATACCAGCTTTTTACTGGAAGGCTACTTTACTATTGAAAGCATTTGCACCAACTACAAGATTAGTAATCTCAATGGTGCTGAAGCCCTCTGTTCTGAATTTTTTTCCGTTCGTAGGTTAAAGTATCTTTCCCTAGTTACAGGCGTGATTGGGGTGATTCCTCTGTTCTTTTTATGGGTTACAGCCTTGGCTTCGGGGCAAGACCGAACCCGAGTTTCCAGCTATTTCCCCCTTGCTATCCGCAGCATGTGGGTTTGCCTGATCATTTCTGTATTCTTACAAGGCTTGGTTTTAGCTCTAACCCTTTGGGGCGTTGGGTCGCATTATGCTTCTGAGGACGAGTACTTTGCTATTGCTATGGTGAGCTTCCTAATTATGGTCGCCTATTTAAGTTTTTTAAGTGCTGTTTACTCTTTAGGTAGAAAGCCTGTGCTGGAAATCGTCGGTACAGCCCTTTCTAAAGAAAAGGGGAAGAAGATTTTTGATTTGGTGCAAGAGGTGGCAAGCACCGTAAATGCAAAGGTTCCCAAGCAGATTATTATTGGTCTAGAGCCAAAGTGCTACGTTACAAACACAGATATTAAACTGGCTGGGCTTGAGGGGGCAACCTTTACAGGTGAGACCCTCTACATTTCTACAGGCTTAATCAGGCTTTTATCCATTACCGAACTTAAGGCAGTCATTGGTCATGAATTGGGGCATTTCTCTGGTCAGGATATAATCTATTCAGAAGAGTTTTCCCCTGTTTATTCAGGCCTGCTGTCTGCGTGGAATCAGATTAAACATGATTTAGAAGGCAGAGTCTACTTACCCATGTTGCCTGCGGTAATCATGCTTAAAAATGTTTTAGCCATTTTTGGTGAAAATATTCAATTGATCAGTAAAACGAGAGAGCAGGAAGCAGACCTTGCCAGTGCAAAGGTTTCTGGGCCGTTAAATTTTGCAACCTCTTTGATTAAGATTCAAATCTTTACTAAGATCTGGTCAAATTTATCTACCGTAAATCGAACTCGGCTCACTGTTGGGAAGATGTCTAAAAATCTCGGGAAGCTTTTCCAAGATAGTGTGAGGTATGACCTGGGGCCTAAAAATGTGAGTAAAGAGGTTCATAAGGTATTAAAATCAAAGCTGGCTCATCCCAGTGATACCCATTCCAGTATTTTGGATAGAGTCACGGCCTTGGATGTGGACTTGACTAAAATTTACTGGAAGAAGGCCATCTTGGATTCAGGCAATTCCCTGTCCTTGCTCGCAAATTTGGAAGAACTAGAAGAGCCATTAACGGTATTGGAGCACAAGCATACAATTGAGTCAGGCGCTGTGGTCACCCCAGAAAAAGAAGAAGATAAGGCAGGTTGCCTCCTCAACGGGTTATACAATCTGGCAGCGGCAATGGTTCGAGCCGATGAGAGAATTGAAGATGCAGAAATTATTGTAGCAGAAGAAATCGGCCTAGAATTATTTGAAGCCTTTGATTCTACGGACTTTAGAGAAGTGATCAATGATACAAACAGTATTTCTGACCCCACAGAAGTCTGCCATCTCTTAAAGGGGATGCTCGATAGAAAAGGCAAACGAATGATTTTAAAATACCTTGAAACTGTAGCTCGGGCCGATAGTGAATTCCATGATAAAGAAAAGGAATTGATTGCCATTGTGAAGGCAATTTTTGAGGCTTAGTTAATACTGCTTAAATTAGCCTCCCTTGCTTGATGCTAGGGAGACCAATTTTTGAGCAATGCAATGCCACTTTACTTTAAAATGTTATTTTGAGGTCATTTTACAAATTTTATCCAGCAATTTACTTTTTTCTTTAACCTGACCGCTAAGCTTGTTGTTTTCCTCTTTTAAGCTTTTCACTTGGGCCTTTAACTTTTCAATGTCCGCCGTGTGTTTGGTAGTCAGGGCCTTTTGGGCCGCCTGTGCGAAGTCTTCAAGTTGTTGCTTAATTTCTTTACCCAGATCCTTATTCAGTTGGGCTTTTCCCTCAGCTACTAATTTTAATAGTCTCTCTGTGGTGGTTTGTTGTTTTTTCTTCAGAAGTGGCATTTTAACCTCATAAAAATTGTTACTTAGGGCTTAATTTTACACTGGCTTTTTATAATTTTCAATGAAGAAACAAGGAAAAAAACAACAAAATCGGGGATAAAAAAGGGGTTATAGGCTTTGAAATTCCCCTCATGCAGAAAGATTACACAAAGATCAACTAACCTGCTATTTTTATAGAAATTATTTGATTATACATCAAAAAGGATAAAGAAAAATGTTTGTGCCATTACATAAATTTAATGAAGACCAAAGGCTTTGGTTCGGGAAATTATTGGTTGAAGCCATTAAGTCAGACGGTGATGTTGAAAGGGAAGAGGTCACACTTCTTTTAACAACAATCGAGTTTCTTACGCCGAGACAGAAAAAACTCATCGCTGAAATTTTTAAAATCAAAGGCTCCATGCCAGGTCTGCATAACATCCCAAAAGGGATTACAGACAGACATTTGATTGATATTTACTGTCAATTGGTTGTTGTTGTTGCCGCAGATTCGGACTTGAGCAACCCTGAACATGTCTTTTTAGCGCAGGTTAGGGAATGGTTTGCCTTCACTCCAGAAATGACCGTTAAACTCATTGACTGGTCTGAAAACATGGCGAAGGTCATCCTTGAGCGCCATGAGATGATTGTTATGCAAGAAGAGCTTACAGCGATCGAACAAGAGAAAAAGAAAAAGAAATAGTTTCTTTTTTCTCTCACCCCCCCTTACTCCAGTACTATCTTACAGCCTCAATGAGGCTGGCCAAGAGTCTACCCGACCAGAAAGAGTAGAAGCTTCTTAAAAAGTATTAGTCTTAAATTTTAGGCTAGGTCTTTTTAGGTGGTTTTTCTATGGGCTAGGTTCCTCTAGCCTTCTGCGTCAAGTCATTGTTGCTACCGCAATCCCCCCCCCTTTTTTTTATATTGGCAGGAAACTCTTCTTCGCTAGCTTTAGGGTACTTGAGGGCTCAGGTTTGTGCATCAATTAGCCCTGTGCCTCAATTGACCTAATTCAGGCTTTACCCAAGGCGAAACAAACCACAAAACAAAAACAACTGGCTCAAAAACAACAGCCCATTCACCAGTGCTACCACTAACTATAAAAAAAAAGGCCCAGCTTAGTTTTAAGCCAGACCTTTTTATTTTAGTCTTTGTAAAAAGAGATTGAATCGGACTATTGCAGTTTAAACCGATCCATCATCTCACTTAACACAGAGGCGATAGAAGAAAGCTCTTCTGCTTTTGCGCTGACTTGGATGGTTCCCGAAGCAGTCTGGTTGCTGGCTACAGCAATTTGACTGATGTTATTGGAAACCTCTGCTGAACCTGCTGCCAGTTCTGTCGCACTTGCGGCCAAAGCCTGAGCCACAGATGACATTTCAGAAACCAAGCGAGCCACTTCTTCTACGGCAACTCCCGTTTCTTTGGTACTGCCAAGTACCTGTTCTGATGATACCGTTTGCCTCATGGTCATTTCATGAATGGACTTTGTGCCATTCCCGATGGTTTCGATCACCTGAGAGATCCTATTGATATTCCCAATAGACTCGGTAGTTTGACCTTGGATGCCAGAAATTTTAGTAGCAATTTGCTCTGCGGCAGTTGCACTTTGTTTGGCCAGCTCTTTAATTTCGTTGGCGACAACGGCAAATCCCTTCCCAGCTTCCCCAGCACTGGCAGCCTCAATATTGGCATTTAGTGCAAGAAGATTGGTCTGTTCTGCGATTTGTTTAATCAAGCCTGTAACCTGCCCAATTTCTTGGGCGGAAGTTCCTAGGTTATCCATTGATTTGGTGGTTACTTCTGAAATTTCCTGGGCTTCCTCAGTTATACGTAAAGCTTCGTTCGCTTCTTTGGAAACTTGAGAAATAGACCCTGAAATTTCTGTAACTAAATCCAAAACAGAATTCATGTTGTGAGACATTTCTGTCGCTGTTGCAGAAACAGAATCAATGTTATTGCTCATTTCTTCCGCACTGGAAGCTACATCGCTAACATTAGCTGTAATCTCCTCTGAAGAGGCGGCAATGGTTCTTGATTGGGCACTCATTTCTGTAACAGCATGGGAAATTTCACCTGCTGTTGCAGAAAGCTCAGTAGAGGCACTAGAAAGGGTAAGTGCGCTGCTTCGAACTTCTTTGATCACGCCACTTAAATCAGAAGACATTGTTTGGTAAGCTTTACCGAGTAAGTCTTTGTCTGAGGCAAGTGCAATTTCAATAGAAAAGTCGCCTTTTGACAATTCGCCAGCCTGTTCAACTCTGGTTGTTAAGCCTGTGGCCATTTTAATCATGGCGGAATAAAGCCCTGTGGCCTTATCCTTATTTTCGAAGGTTAAATCTACGTCGCCTAGGGCGATTTTCTCAGCCATTTCAGCCATGTCGTCTGGTTCTCCGCCTATTGGCCGAGTTACCGAGCGAACAGTGAAGTAAATATAAGCAATGATCAAGGTTATAAAAAGGAGCGCCATCCAGACAATAGCCATGGTAATTTCGTTGGCTACAGAAAAGGCTTCTGCCTCATCAATTTCACTCATCAAAGCCCAGCTTACATCAGTAATCTGTAAGGGTTTATAAGATGATAAAACACTAACATTACGGTAGTCATTGAAAATTTCTGTTTTGCTTTTTCCCTTCAATGCGGACTGGGTTCCTTTAGTGTCAACCCTTTGAATCCCAATGGCGCTTTCCGTTTTTTCAATGTGGGTAAGCTCGTCTTGGGGCATACCCAGCTCTCGCATCATTTTTAAGTAACCTGCTGCGTCTTCTAAAAAGAAACGAGACTGGCTTCTAAGTTTTTTGTCTTGCCCAATAATATAGGTTTCTCCACTGGCGCCTAGGCCGTTGTTTTTCCAGTCGCCCTTAAAGGTCATGATGTCATTGATTTTATCAAGAGGCATTTGGAAGATTAAAACCCCAACCTTTTTGTTCCCATCAAAAATAGGAGAGGCAATAAATGAGGCGGCAGCAAAGTAAGAAGGGTTATAAAAACTAAAGTCTTCTAACTTCCCAAAGTTTGAATTTGTCGCTTGGGCGGCGTGGGCAAAAACCTGAGCAATGCCAGATTTGGCGTAAGGCCCTCTGGTTAAAGAAGTTGCAAAATCTGTTTCTTTAAAAACAGAATAAACAATATCCCCTTTGAGGTTTGCGATGAAGATATCGTAATAGCCAAATTTTTCTAGGTAGTTGGCTAAAATACTGTGATATTTAGCATGGGTTTTGTTGTAGGACTCAGGTCCAGAAGCTTGGGTAAGCTTATGTTTAGATCCCGCAGGGTGCTCGTTTTTAAAAATATACTGGTGTTGCAGTTGCAACCCAGCCTTACTTTTTGGCAGGAAATTTCCTGCTTGGTAGTTTTGATTTGAGTTTTGATTTAGTTTTGGAATGAAGTTTTGTCGGTAGTAAGTTTTTAGGTCTTCTTTCATTCCACTAATCTGCTTGTCGGTGAGCTTAGCATTTTCTAGTGCTTGGTAATCAGAGGTCAGGTCCTGAGTTGCATTGATCAGCATTTTACTTTCAGAAAGGGTCAATACTTGGTTCCTAACTTGAGCAAAATAGTCTTCGATTTGCGCCGACTTTGTTTCTCTAATGGAAGTCAGTTGCTCAAAAGAGCGAATCTTCAGTGCCTCTACGGCTTTATCATTTATGATAAAACTGGCAGATAGGAAGGGGATTAAACCTACCGCTAAAAAGGCGATAGAAATTTTAAATTTTAAGGTCATAGTTGGGCTTTTTATCTGTGGTCTAATGTACAAAAACGTAGTTGCATAAATTTACTTCCTATTTAAAGCCTTGTCTATAAAAAGTATAATTGATTACATATTAATTTTTTTTGATTTATGCTTCAAAAGCCATCCTCACTCTTATGCAAGGCTCAAGAGTTACAGCTGGAAGGGGCTCTTGCCCTTGGCAAAATCGGGAAAAGGTTTTAGGCTGAAAACCAAACTTAAAGGAGTTGGAAAAGATGGAATTAATTGATCGAGCTTTAGTTGTCGTAAAACCAGGGCAGCCATTTTTAGAGTGGATAAACGATGTAGAAAGTAAGCTAGATGGGGGAGAAAAAACCAAGTTTACTTTGGTGGATATCCAAACCGACCCCCATAGCTACCTTGTTCCAGAACAGGATGAGCCTAAGGATATTAAGGAGTGGTTAGCTGCGAACTCTATGAAACTGATGGAGCATGAATTTTCTTCTTGGTGCGAAGACTCTTCCCTGTGGCCCAGTCTTAGGGATGCAAGCATGCTAGACCAGTGGTTTTATGTGGAAGTCTTTACTATGGTTTTTGATCTTGTGGACGAAGACTAGATTTTTTGAGGCCTTACCTAGTCTGGAATAGTTCCCTAGGTAAAGCCTCAAAGCTTGAAAAACCAAAAAGGTTAGAGTTGGTATTCTAGGCTTAAGCTAGAAGCGCCATGACTAGCGCGGTAGTCTCCTGTTCCCATGATATCTTCCAGATCCCCTGTTCCCGACCCGGGGATGATTTTTAGCGAAGAATCGGCTTCTCCCTTGTGAAATAGTCCCTTTTCCAGCATGACAAAAGAACCTTTTTTCCCAGAAATTTCCCCTTCAAAAAAGAACATACCTTGGTATTCTGCATTCGAATTTAAGGGTTCTTCCTTGTTAAATTCATGATAGAAGAGCTGGTATTCGACCTTAGCCGTTCCTGAGATTTCCCCTTCCACTTTAAATTCGACACTAGCCTTGGCCAGTTTTTGGGTTTTACTTACATCTTGGTAGGGAGCTTCGTCCCACTTTACTACTTGAAAGGTTGCTGTTGCTTTCATTGGTTCCTTTTATTATTGATTGGGTTCTAAGGGGTGTTTTGGTTTTGTCCAGATTGAGGGTGCCTCATTTCTCAAGAGACTATGGTCATCAAGGTTGGCTCTTCTTTCATTAAACCTGCTAATAAACCCTCGGATTTCCGTTAAAAAATCTTCTGTTTCTTCCCAGATAGCCCCCTTGTTAAGGCCGACTTGAATTTTACTTAAATTGGTATTGCGGTCAAAAATCCTAGTCTCAGGGAGGTCGACTCGCTCCTCACTGGCCAAGATACGTAAGGATTGAGTTTGTTTTTTTGAGATCAGGTGACCATAGAAGTTGATCTCTTCTCCCATTTCAAAGGGGTAAAAGTGCCTTTTGGCTATGTCCCCCATAGAGACGTTTTTAACTCTAATCAATTGATTTTGTTTGCTTTTAATTTCCACGTGAAAAAACACAGTAATCCCTTTAAAATAATTTTTTAAATGAAATGTTATGTGGTCTAACTTGAATCAGCTGGGTAGATATTGCCATAATTTGGTCTGGCTGACTAGGGGGAATCTAATCCCCCCACCTTTTTCTCTGTCTCTTAAGGAAAGCTGACCCCTGTTGTCTTTTCTGCCCAATCCCATAGCTTAGCGTTTATGTCTTCATCTAAGGCTGCTCGGTCAATCGTAGCTAGGGCGGGCTTGCCGCTGGTCTCATTCGGCCCGTCTGGCCCCCAGTACTGGCCGCTTGTGGCGTCTTTTGAAAGAGCCGCTGTTAAGGTTGGTTGCGCGCCCTCTAAGGCTGTCATTAAGGTCAGCTTTTCCATGATCGTTGGGTCCACATTTTTTTGCAGCTCTGTAGCACTAAAGCCTGGGTGGGCGGCCAAAGATGCAAGTTGGCAGTTTTTGGCCTTGAGGCGTTTGTCCAATTCCATGGTGAGAATCAGATCAGCCAATTTACTCATGCCATACTCTCGCCAAGGGTCGTAGGCCTTTTCCAGTTGGAAATTCTCAAAATCAATAGAGGCACCTCTGTGGGCAATGCTACTCAAGGTTACCACTCTGGAGCCTGTTGTTGATTCTAAGAGGCGAAACAAACGGCCTGTCAGAGCAAAGTGACCAATGAAATTAGTTCCTATTTGCAACTCAAAGCCATCTTCTGTTTTGCTTGGCGGTGGTACTATCACCCCTGCATTGTTAATCAAAAGGTCGAGGCTTTTGTAGTCAGTGGTAATAGTTTCAGAAAAGCTTTTTACCGAGGCCAAACTAGAAAGGTCCAGACTGCCAAAGATCAGTTTTCCACCTGAGGAGCCTGCGCCCTCTTTCATTTTAGCAATGGCTTCTTCGCCCTTTTTCTCACTTCTACAGGCAACTATGACTGTGGCCCCCTTTTGATACAGGGCGAGGGCAGTCTCGAAACCTAAACCTGTGTTTGCCCCTGTGACAATTGCGATTTTTCCTTTTAATTCCATGGGGTCTGTTCCTATTTTTTAGTACTTAACTTTGGTGGTTCCTAACTTTTTTTAAGCCTTCAATTAGCTTTACGACCTTAGCCAAAAAGCTCATGAAGCATTGAGGTTAAACGTTTCGCTTCTAAGGGTTTGTTTAAAAAATTATCAAAATCAGCGTAGTGGAATTTCTCTTCCAATTCCTCTTCGCTGTAACTACTCAGTACTATAATATTAGAGTTGTTCCCTTGGGCCCTCAGGGCCTTACTTACTTCCACGCCGTTGATGGTAGGTAAATCAATATCCATCAAGATAAGGCCATAGTCTTTTGTCTGGGCTAGGGCCAAGGCATCTTCCCCATTCCCCGCCACTTCGAAATCTAAGCCCATTTGTGAAAGCTGGTACATGCTGGTTTTTAGATGCAAGGGGTTGTCTTCCACCAGCAACACTTGCCCAATATTAAGCTCGTTTAAGCTTTTTGCAGAGTCCATTACCGAGGCAACCTTTTGACTCCGAGGGAGGCTAAACCAAAAAATACTACCTTCACCGAGCTTGGATTCAACTCCGATTTTCCCATCATTTTTAGTGATGAATTCTTTACATAAAACCAAGCCTAAACCTGTCCCCTTTTCCTTTGCTGTGCCCAAGGTCGAGCTCATTGGTTTATCTAATTGGAACATGTTGGCCATTTGTTTTTCTGAGATGCCCACGCCAGAATCAACAACTTCAAATTTTATGTTTGACGAGGTGATTTGAGTGCGCAGGATGATATTGCCGCCTTTAGGGGTGAACTTTATCGCATTAGAAATTAGGTTTCTGATCACCGTAGAGATCATAAAAGGGTCGGCCTGCACCAGATATTTATCTAGTTCTTCGGTAATGATCGTAATGTCTTTTTGTAGGGCCGACTCAGTCAGTAAGTTCACAGCGTCATTGGTTACTTCCACCAAAGTAAAGAGGCTGCGCTTGGTGATCATCTGCTTTTGTTGGCTTTGCGCCCAGTTTAGAAGGTCCGTTAACAACTGGTGAATGTGGTTGGTTTGTTTTTCTAAGGTTGCAATGAGTTCATCATCAAGGGTTAAACTTTCCCGTCGCACAAGGTTAAAAATTAAGGCCATACTGCCTAGTGGGCCTTTTAAGTCGTGGGAGATAATAGAAAAGAATTTGTCTTTTGTGTCGTTGGCTTCGGAAAGATCTTTCGTCGACTGCGCCACCTTTTCATAGGTCAGGGCGTTATCGAGTAAAATGGAAACTTGGTCGGACATATGACTGAGTACAGGGATGTCTTCTTTTGGGTAGGCGTTTAAACTACCTAAGACAATTACACCTAAGGGTTTGTCTTTAATCTGCATGGGCAGCATGACCAATTCAGCAGGAAAGAGCTTGGTGATGCCGAGGTTAATTTCAAAAAAACAGTCTACAGGAAGTTCAGAAATAACCCGAGCCTTGCCATCGGCTAAAACCTGAGCTGGTAAAGACCCAGCTAGGCTACTTTTCTCAATGGACGCAGGGTCTAGGGCGTGAAACACGCAAGCATCTAGGTTTTGGGTTATGTCATTCCATAAAAATATAGCCCCCAACTCCGAGCTACTCAATTCCACAACTCTGTCTAAGGCCTTTTGCAATAGATCAGTAGGGTCGCTGGTTGTGAACAGATATGAGGTTAAATCGTGGTATTTTTTAATCTTTTCTAAGTGAGAAAAGGTATCTTGCACTTGGGCGACTTGGGCCTCTAACTCGTCTCGTTGAGCCTCTAGAGCCTCTTCCACCTTAGTTTTTTTCACAGCCTCAACTCGCAACAGAGCTTGGCTTTGCTTTAATTGGCCGTTGATTTTCAAGATGTAAGCTAAGACGACCGAAAGAAAAAGCAAAAAGACCGAAGAAATTGCCAAGGGCACCCAGTACTCTTTAATAATCTTACTAAAGGACAACTGACCAAATTTGCGGAAAGGGCCAATTTTTAAATCTATCATCAGGTTTCTGATGGGCTGGTAATTTAGGGGGACAGTCCATCCTTCATTTTTGCCCTGAATTGCAGCGGCAGAATCTTTCGGCATTTCTAGCAGGGCAATGGCTACCTTTTGCGCCATAAAGTCAGGTACATGGGCCAGCTTGGCAAAGGGCCACTCTGGCACTAAGATGGTAGAGTACCTGTAAGGAAAATCAAGAACTCCAGAGGGTTGTTTTTTTGCGATGATTTTAAAATCATCTAAGTTGATTTTTTTCTCTTCGCTCATGCGTTCTAAAGTATCGCTGCGGACGGTTCCCACATCTACTTCCCCATTGAGTACTGCATAAACAACCAAATCGTGTTTTGAGCGGAAACTCAGTTTTGTAAAATCTTGGTAGGGGTCAATGCCGTTTTTCTTGAGTTCTGTCCATGCCAGTTGAAAGCCGCCTAAGCTGGATTCCTTCACAGCCATAAAACTTTTGCCTGATTTTAAATCGGTAATGGCTTGGATGTCTTGCCTGTCGGCACGAGCAAGTAAAACGCCACCAAATAGGGTGTAGGCTCCGTTTGGACCTTTGTTTTTTAATGTAGCGATGCGGCCTGTACCATGGAGCACTTCCATTTCCACATAAATACTAGGATTGACCAAAAGGAAATCTATGGTCTTGTTTGCTACGGCTGACGGAATCTCTTCAAAGCCCAAGGGCACAATGGTAAAGTTTGAGTTAGGGAGTTTCGCACTTAAATAGTCTGCTGTTGCCGACCATTTTTGTAAGGTAATCTTAGGCCCACGTTTTGCCAGTACCCCAATCTTATAGTTATTTTCAGAGGCCTGTATGTTGGCTATTGGCGTAAAACTGAGCAGACAGATACACAATGGAATTAAGGCAATTTTTTTAAATCTCATCATGACTTTTCAATAGGGTTGGTTCTCTAGAGCGATTTCACTCTTTCACTAGTCATATAGTATCTTTAAAGTTCAGTTATTTCAATTGAAAAGGATTTATAAATTGTAAGAAACCTTCCGATTTGAAATTGCTGGCTAATTTTAGACTTGAAGCCCTGTGGCAAGGCTATTTTCCAAAAAAATAACACATAGTAATATTTTTTACCAATTAATTACTATATCCAGAGTTGCCCAGCATAGCTCCCTCAGCAGAAGAGCTAGCCTTTGGCACCAAAAAAATTGGGGCGTTTGACTAAAATGGCAGAGGAGCTACAAGAAGAAGTTTCCTTCTTTAAAATAGAGTAACTCACTAGAGGAAAGGGGTGATTATTAGAGTCTTTCCTCTTTTAATTTGATAAGATAAGGTAAAGAAAAAATAGTTTAGAGGAGGATAGAATGGGTCAATATAACAAAAAGGCAAATATGATTTTTCAAAGGATTTGGATTACTTTAATGTTTCTAGGGGTTTTAGCTCTGGTCAGTTGTTCTGGTAAAATCATGAAAACTGATTCTGCACCTGATGCCTCGCCTGAATCCTTGGCAAATGGGAAAGTACTATACGACGTCTATTGCCAAGCATGCCACGGGGACGAAGGTAAAGGTGATGGGCCAATGGCCGCCAGCAGCGAGTTGAAAGTTACAGACTTAACAGCAGAGGGCAGGCACATTACTCGATTTGGCCTTTCTGTAGTCATTGAAAAGCCACACTTTTCTAAATTTACCATCCAGCGCCAGATCAAGTATTCTAGCGGGCAAATGCCTCTGGTAAAAGAGAAAATGACCAAAGAGAGCATGGATGATTTGAGCAACTACGTTCAGCATCTGGTTCATAAAAAATAACAGCGTTATTGTAGTAGTATTAAAGCTACTACTTTACGGTACTATTCTTAGTGGCTCAGTTTGATGCCCGATATAAGGCTTTTTTTGCCTTTGCACTTAGGGCCATATGCCGAATTCTAGGGCCACTTGCCTAATTCTTCTGGCTTAATGGGTTTTTTGAAATTGACCTTTTAAAAGTATTTATTGATTTTGATTTAACTGTTATAATTTTTGGGAATGAACACAAAGTTTAAGCCCGAACAGATAAAACTATGCAGCAAATCCAAGGTAAATTTCTTTCTCTTTTAGTAGGTGGTTTTTTTCTTACTTTAGTCATTGCCTTTTGGGGCGGGAAGTTTTTATTCCGCACTGTGGAAATGCAGTTGGGTTCCGGCTTTTCAAAAAAGCAGGTGCTTTACGACCGAGAACGAAGCATCCGCCCGATTTTAACTGAGCTTTCCTTAACTAAAAAGCTTGCAAAGTCAGAAGAAATAACTGCTTGGGCAGCAGATGAAAGCTCTACCTCCAAAAAACAAGAAGCCCTAGACGCTTTAAAAAAATTCAGACTAGATTCAGCCGATAAAAGTTACTTTATCGCCCTTGCAGGCAATAAGGGCCTCTACTTTAACGATAATAAGTCCGCCTTTAGCGAAAAGCCTCGCTACTTTTTAGAGCAAATGAAACAGGAAGATCATTGGTTCTTTAATACCTTAAAGCAAAACAAAACCTGCCTTTTAAATGTAGATTATAACGAAGTGATGAAGATCACTAAAGTTTGGATCAACTGTGTCGTTTCGGTAGATGGAATCCCCAAAGGTGTTGTGGGAACAGGTTTTGATTTGAGTCAATTCATCAATCAGGTGATCAATGATTCTGACCAAGGGATTAGCAATCTTTTTATCGATTCGAAAGGTGCCATTCAGGCCCATAAAGATCATGAAATGATTGATTTTAATACCATTTCTAAAGAAGGCGAACCTGTAAAATCTTTCTTCTCCTTAATCACTGGTGAGTCGCAGCAAGCAGAATTTAGAGATGCCCTGTTTCAGCTCAAAAAACATCCAGGGGCTGTAAATTTAGAGTTAGAAGTCCAAGGTAATGAATACCTAGTAGGCGTAGCCTACATCCCTGAAATTGATTGGTATAATGTTTCTATGCTCAAGGTTGGGAACTTTGGCCGAGGTGACACCTTTTTGTGGGTTGTAGGGGCCATCGTAGCGGCATTGTTGTTTATTTTAGGTCTGTTTTTTGTGTTGGTAAAATGGATGGTTTTCGACCGCTTAGAAAAGCTGGATCAAACCGTCGCCCGCATGGGTGAGGGGGACTATAGCTTAGCAGGCGACCAAGCTAAGTCCGATGAAATTGGGAATTTAGCCGCCAATGTAACAGAAATGGCTCGCTCCATTGAGGCTCGAACCAGTGAATTGGAGCGTGTGGTAAAAGAAAGAACAGACGAGTTGAGCTTGGTCAACAATGCCAAGGATAAGTTTTTCTCTATTATCAGCCACGATTTACGGGGGCCAACAGGCAGCCTCGCCATCATCTTAAATGAAGTGATCAAGCAACCCAGTGACCTTGATGAGGCTCTACTTGGAGGCATGCAAAGGACAACAACAAACCTCTATAACCTTTTAAATCAATTGTTAGAGTGGGCCCGCAGCCAGCAAGGTAAGCTGGAAATGAAGCCTGTAGATTTCGAAATTTCTCACCCCATTGAAGAAATGATAGGCCTGATTTCCGGTCAGGCAGAACAAAAGGGTGTGAAAGTTACCAGCAAGATCGCCTCTAATCTCTATGCTCATGCAGACTTAGCCTCGGTAACCACCATCATTCGAAACCTACTTGGCAACGCCGTAAAGTTTACGGCAACCGGTGGGACTGTTTCTATTGAAGCCAAGTTAAAGGGTGATAAGATCAAGATCATAGTGGAAGATTCAGGTATTGGGATCGCAAAAGCAGAACTGGGAAAGCTTTTTGATATTAGCGAAAAGGCCAAGACCTCTCTCGGAACAGAACAAGAAGAGGGCTCAGGTTTGGGGTTGATCTTATGCGCTGAATTTGTGGGGAAAAATGGCGGTCAAATAGGTGTCGATTCAACCGAAGGCAAAGGCTCTACCTTTTGGGTCACCCTCCCTAAGGGCAAAAAACCAGAAAACCCCCAGGAAAAGGTGAGACTGGACTTTGCTCAATATCAGGTTTTATTGGTGGAAGATAATCCAGTTCACCAAAAATCCAGCTCCAATGGCTTGGATAGCATCGGCCTGCCTCATAAAATTGCATCTAACGGCCTAGAGGCCTTGGAACTGCTAGAAAAGGAATCCTTTGATTTGATTTTAATGGATATTGATATGCCAGTGATGAACGGCATAGAGGCCACGACTAAAATCAGAGAGATCTACGGTGATCAAACCTTGATCTTTGCCCTGTCCGCCTACAGTAAATTGGAAATGCTCGATGCCCACCCTGTGGCTGATTTCCCAGTCTATTTAAATAAGCCCCTTAGCCCCGATGAATTGGCTTTGGCCCTGTTCCAATCCTTGAAAGCTAGCATCTAGCTTCGTGATTTTCGGCCCGCTACCTGCGGGCTGGTTTCGCCTTTGGACCACTGATTTGCCCCTCTAATTTGGGCCGCCCTCCCCCTTTAGCCCGATGAATTGGCCTTGGCCCTATTCTAATCCTTAAAGGCTAGCATCTCGCTCAAGGCCCGCTACCTGCGGGCTGGTTTAGCCTTTAGGGCACTTATTTTGCTCGCCTTTCCCTGACAACAAAGCTAGAAGTTAATCCCCCATTTATTCTTTTCCTTGACCAAGGCTAACTAGTTGATTAATACTTGAATTATCAAGTATTAATCAACTAGTTTGGAGGGGCCAAGAGAAAATGAAAAATTTAAGCAATGAAATGAGTTTCTGCATGAACTTCGCTAGCGTACACGCAAGGTTCATCAAGAAGATTGATGGCTCCTTAAGCGCCCATGGGATCAGTTTTACAGAATACCAAATTCTGTTTCACCTGCAAATGGCTCAAACACAAAACCCTAAGGCCCAAGCAATGCGAAGAATTGACCTCGCCGAATCGGTCGGCCTCAGCGCCTCAGGTGTCACCCGTTTAATTGCGCCTATGGAAAAGGTTGGCCTAGTGCAAAAGCGGGTGAATGAACGAGATGCAAGGGTCAGCCTTGTGGAAATCACAAGGACAGGGTCAGAGATTTTTAAAGATGCTTCTGTCGGTTTTGATCATGTAGCAGGTCGTTTGCTCGGTGAATTAGATGCTAAAGAACGAGACTCAGGTTTGCATCTCTTAAAAACTCTAGGCGGCAAGTTCTGATTTGTGAAGGGGGGCGTAAAGCTGGGGGAGACTAAGAAAGAGAAAACCCAGACTAGGGTGTCTGGGCTTGAGTGTTGGGCTTGTTTCTGAAACTAGATATAAATTACAATGAAAGCATATCTTCAGGTTCAAAGTAAGACTGGTCATGCTTGCAGCAAGAACACTTCCCAGGCGCTTTTTTGCCCACATGAACCAAACCACAGACAGAACATCTCCATTTGATTTCTGTGTCTCTGGTGAAAACAGTCCCGTTTTTTACCATTTCCAAAAGCTTTGCATATCTGTCTCGGTGTGACTCTTCCACCTTGGCAATGGACTTAAAAAGCCTTGCAGCTTCTTTGTTTCCTTCAGCTTCTGCTTCAGCGGCAAAAGTTGGGTACATGTCTGTTACTTCGTAGTCTTCCCCTTCCATGGCAGCGGTTAGATTTTGCTCTGTCGTACCGATTCCATTTAGCAGTTTAAACTCGTCTTTGGCATGTCGCATTTCGTTGTCTGCCGTTTCTGTGAAAAGCTTAGCAATGTAGTTCATGCCTTCTTTTTTGGCGACTTCAGCGAAGTAAGTGTATTTGTTTCTTGCTTGGGACTCACCTGCAAAGGCTGCCTTTAGGTTCTCTTCTGTTTTGCTCATTTGTTATCCATTGATTAAAGATTTTCTTTAGATTATGGCAAAAAAGAGCACTTGTAAAAGTATTAAATAATTTAATTTTTCTTCAGGCGAGAGATCTTAAAACGTAGATTTTCCACAACCAAAAGGGGGGCGATCAAGATAACAGCTTTGGTCATATTCCCCTCCTCCTTCAAGGTAATGTGGATGGCAATGAGGGGTAAAATGAGATAAACAAGGCGGTGGATTTTTTTCCAAGGCAATTTTCGTTGGACTTTTTTAAAGCTGGTGAAGGCCATGATGCTCAAGATAATATAAGAGGCAAAGCCTGAGAAAATAAAGGGTTTAACCCAGTCTGAGGCGATAAATTGATCAACGGCAAAAATGCTCAAGTGCAAGGTCGCATAAAAGTAAATGACCAGCCCTAAAAAGCGTTTGTGTTTGGCCAAGCTTTTAACTAGTGGCGCAAAGGGCGGGAAAAGTCGTAAGGGGGAGATCCACAGTAAAAACAGCAGCAGGTACAAGGTGGCATTGCCAGTGGAGTGGGTGATAAATTCCACAGGGTTGGCGGCACCCTTGCCCAAGATAAAAACCTCATAGCCAAAGTAAATGGCTGGGGAAAGGGCGCAGAGGGTTACTAAAAGAGGGGTTACAAGTTTCAAATCTTAGGGCTCAATAGAGTTTTGAAAGATCCCAGCCTTTATAGAGACCAGCAACTTGGGCCCCGTAGCCATTAAATATTTGGGTCGGCTCTCGTTTGAACCATTCCCCTAAAACCTTGTGGCTGCCTTGGCTCCAACGTGGATGGTCTACATTGGGGTTCACATTAGCGTAGTAGCCGTATTCACGTGGTGCCAACTGATTCCAAAGGGTATCGGGCTGCTTTTTTACTAAGTTGATTTCTACAATGGACTTGATGCTTTTGAAGCCATACTTCCAAGGGGTAACTAGCCTAATGGGGGCACCATTTTGTTTCGGTAAATCTTCGCCGTAGATGCCTGTAGATAAAAAGGCCAAATCATTGGTCGCCTCAGCCAAGCTCAGGCCTTCGGTGTAGGGCCAAGAATAGTATGAGCTTGCTTGGCCCGGCGCTTCTTTGGGACGGTAGAAGGATTTAAATTCAACATGTTGAGCGCCACTTAGGGGTTTTGCGTGGGCAATTAACTTAGCCAAGGGGAAGCCGTCCCAAGGTACGGTCATGGCCCAAGCTTCCACGCAGCGGAATCTGTAAATCCTCTGTTCTACTGGAAACAGCCGCTTAATATCGTCCATATCTAAGGTCAGTTCTTTTTCCACTGACCCACCAATTTTTATTTTCCAGCCTGAAGTGTTAAAGTCATCTGTCAGGCGGTGGACATCGTCTTTTTTTTCTGAAAACTCGTAAAAATTATTGTAGGTCTTCACCAATTTTTTTGGTGTGATCTTATCTCCACTTTTAAGACTCTCAAAGGCTTCAGCCATATTGCTAAAGGGTGTACTTAAAAGCAACGCCGAACCAAAACCCGCTGATTTAAGCAACTTGCGCCGAGATAGGTAATCTTCTTGGGGGGTAACTTGGGCTTCTGGGATGGCCCAGTCGGGCTGTTTAAATTTTTTCATTGGGGCTTTCCAGTTGAGGGATTGCTTTAATTATAAAGTTTTCACTCTAGAGTTGTACAGGTTTAAAGTGGGCTGATTGCTGAACAATTTTTCATCTTTGATTAAAGAGTTGTGCATCCTTAGGCTTGCTATTATACTTTGTAATATAAAAAGCCCCAAAAAAAATCTCTAAAGTAAAAAATCCCGATTTTCCGAATAGCAAAGGAATAAGAAGGCAATTTTTGTCTTTAAAAAAACAGGCCAAAAGCAAACCACCATGATAAAAACCAGACATAATAATTCCACCCTTTTCAAGTTTCTTGTCTTAGGCTTTGTCGGATTAACCCTGCCTTTGGTAGCTTTTAGCCAGAGCAAAATAGAAAATTTGAGCGCCGATGAAACGACTAAAGAATATGAGCGTAAGGCGATTTTAGCAACACAGGATTTAGGCCTCGGCTCTAATGTGGTAGTGACGCAAGTTCGCTTTTGCCCCTATAATAATCCTAAATTCCGCTTTCCTTTGCCCTGTATTCCTATTGGCACAAAGACCTTAAAAATTGACTCGGTAATGGAAAAACGTATCAACAACATTTACTTAGAAAAATTGGTTTCTTCCCGTTTTGATAAGGTGGTGCTTTCTAAAAACCAAGTGATTATTACTACTGCCAAGGGTGGAAAAATTTCCAAAAGTGCAGGGGGGTTGCCTAACTTTTCTTTTGAAACAGGGTCTTATACAAAATTTAAGGGTAAGGTAGAAGATTTTCTAACTGGCCTAAATGAACCAATGCAAGAGTTACTAGCAGCTGCGAAGGACGCCAGATACGCAGAGATGTCAGACCAAGAAAAAGAATCCTTTGCCGTACAAAAGGCCAAGACCTTAGATATGCCAGTGGAATTTATTGAGAAATTAATGAATTCTTCTTACGTCTTTGCTCTTTATCTACCTCGTGTAAGGAGTAGCGCCACCATTTCTCAGGTTGCTAGAACCATGAATGGTTATGTCGTCGGTTATAGCTATGTCACTAGGGTTGATAGCCCCACAAGGCCAAAGCTTTTAATTTACAACTATCAGGCTCCCAAGGGAGAAGGCAAAGGCAAGTTTGTTTTTTACGATAAAGTAGAAGGCGATTCAGGTTACTACTCAGAAAGTGCTTCACGGCCATTCAGACCCAGCTTAAGAGATATAGATTTTATCTTTCCTCAAGCTTTGTTAGGTTCGGCCAAGTCATCGGCTAAAAACCTAAAGCAGAACCTTATTAAAGACGATCTTTTTGCCATAGTCACGCCTGTAACCGAAGCCAGTTTGTTCTCTCTTTCGGCCAATATTGGAACCCTAGAAGACTTAAGGGTGGATGCCCCCTACAAGATTAAAAAAACCACAGCGGAAGATGGTGTGGTGGGGACAGGTTTCGCCAAGGCCAGAAAAGTTTTCAACAACAAATATAAGGCTGAGTCTAATGGGGAAAAAAACCAGCCTCTAGGGGACAGCCAATTTGATATTGTGCAAGGTTACGGCAGTATTATCTCTTCTTTGCAAGAACACCCTTGGTCGGGAACCTTTTTATATCTCGGTGCCGATTCTGTTAACTATGGTCTAACCGAAATTGACGGGCTAACAGTTACAGGTGGCAACGAGATGAGTGCTTTAAGGTTTGGGTTGAGTATTGACCTTGGTTACACCTTAAATAAAGCAAAGTACTCCGAAGTTTGGTTTGATGCCAATCTGTTTTTTGGTGGAGGCAGCGACTACGCTACTGTAGGCCCAACCGAAGCCTCAACAACCCCAACCTTTGGCGGCCTTTCTTTTGATATGCACAAACGCTTTTACATTGGCCCCACAGGGGTTTTTGTTTCACCCTTTGCAGGTCTTGCCTACTACTCTAGTAGTTACAGTTTAGAATCTACCGATGGTTATGATTACTCTTTAGATATTACCTCCATGGTTTTAGATCTAGGTGTAAAAACAGGTGTGAATTTAGGCCCAGATTGGGAGCTTTACTTTACAGTGACGGCCCCTCAGCTTTTCTCTAATACCGTAAAATATGGGGAAAGTGATTACTCTATCGACTCTGTAGTAGAAGCAGGCCCTACCCTTTCTGTTGGTGTCTCTTGGCAGATTGAAACGCTAGGCAACTTGTCCAAATTTGGTAATTAATTCCGTTTTTTAAGAAAAATTTAGGTTTGATATGTTAAAAAAAATAGTACTTTATTCTGCTCTTTCTGTTTTGGTTGCATCATGCGCTACTGGCACAGGGCCTGTGTTTAAGGCCGACTCTAAAGAGTTGAGCTGTACAACAGAAGCAAAATTTATTGAAAGTTTTGGGCCCACAGCAGACAGCTACCGTGCCACTGGAAGGGGGGATACTTTGCCCCAAGTGAAACAAAATGCCAAGTTAGACGCTTTATGTTTTGCCCTGACCCAAGGGGAAAATGCTATTTTAAGCAGCCCCGAAGGGCGAAGCCTAGTAGCCCCTTTCCAGATAGAGATGCTGCAAAAACTAGATTCCTTTGCTTTAATTAAAAGTAAACCAAAGTCTAGAAGCGAAGAAAATGGTCAGATGGTTTTTGCTTATATTGTAAGCGTAAACAAAAAGGCCTTAAACCAGTTTTTAGAGTCCAAAGGTGTGAGTCAGAGTGTTCGTGATTTAAGTCAATCTATGGGCCAGCAGACCATTATGGTTTTGAAAGCTGAGAGCGCCGAGGATAAATTTGCCATAGCCACAGTAACCACTTATTTAGAGCGTAGAAAGTTCAATGTGGAAGGTTATAAAGAAAAAGATAAACACCAGTTACGTGCCACCATAGCAACCCTTTCCAACGTCTATGGCGGAGAGAGTGAATTTGTGAATCCCGCTTACGCTAGCATTATTAATTCTGGGTCGGATATCTACGTGAAGATCTCAGGTTCCATTGAGACTGGAAAACGAAGTGGCCTTGCAACCAAAAAAGGCGCTGTTACAGTCAAAGCCTTTGATACAGCAACCAATAAGGTCATAGGTTCTGCAACTGGTTATTCCACAGAGCGAAGTAGCGGCAGCTCTGATGTGCTGATTAGTGAAGCTGCAAATGACGCCTCAAACGACCTGACAGAAGCGATCAAATCCAAATGGAAGGATTATGCTAAATTTGGCAAACCCTTTCGGGTGATCATTATGGTGCCTGACCCCGACGAGCTCGCCCCTGCGGAAGAGGCTTTTTATTCGGCAATGGAATCTCTCGGCGAAGGCGTGGATATTACAGAGCTGCATAAGGGTCTGCTTGGAGCAGATTATATCGTCACAGTTAAAAATGTTAAAAAAGGGCGTCAACTCTTTAGTAAGCTCGCTAGAGGCTACCAAGGCCCAGGTTCTTTAAAGAGAGAGGTTTCCACCAATAACCTGCTCATTGTTAAGATTGCAGAAGAAGATTTTGAAATTGAATTGGTTCGTTAATATATAAAGCTATCTGAGATTGATCATGAAATTTTTTATCCTTATATTCTTAGGCCTTATAGCCTTCTCTACTACCACCTTTGCCGCACCTATGGGAATGGTGGCATCACAGGCAGACGGGTTTGGTAAAACCGCTGAGGCGGCTAAGAAATCCGCTCTTGAAGCCTTATCCCATCAGATTTTGTCTAAGGTGGATTCAACGCAAAATGTGACCATTACCAAATCCCAAGGGAAGTCGAATATTGAGTTTAAATCTCAGACTCTATTGCAGTCGAATTTGCTTTTTAAGGGCTTAGAATTTGAGACTACAAAAATGGGAAAAACAGACTTTAAGTCTGAAGTTTGGTTGACCCACAAGGCGGTTAGGGAATCGGTAAATTACCTTGAGACCAAGATCCCAGAACGACTTGATGGCTTGAGCAAGCCTGAGTTGCTGGAAACAAAAGGTTACACTGAAATGATTGAAGCCCTGTTGCTGCAACCAAATATCACGGAGTTTATCATTGAAGACAAAGCCGACCGTTTAAAAAAAGTGGCTAAAGTTAAAAAGCTACTGGGATTAAAATTGGGTAACTATGGCTCTATCTACATTGACCTACCCAAACATAAGGCCTCAGGCTTTACAATCCGAGGGAAAAAATATAAAAGCGGAGAAGCGGTATTTTTAACTCCTGGGAGCTACGTTTTTGAAATAGCTAAAAAAGGTTTCTACGGAATCCGTGGCAAGTTTTCTTTGGCCCGTGGGCAAAATCTCTATACCTCCCTTGATCTGGTGCCTAAGTCGGGCGGTATTGTAACGAGTCTCAAGCTGGACTCAAAAGACTTGAGTTCTCTGAATAAGGATATTGTCAGAACCTTAAGGCAGTATGATGTTACTGTGAAAGATGGGGCAAGTAACCAATTGATATTAGATCTGGAAATTGAGAAAAACGACCAGCCTCCCTACCTAAAAAGAAAGCTTACAATGACCCTTTCCCTGTTAGAAAAAGGAAAGGTCACAAAAAACTTGAGCCTGAGCAAAAGCTTTATGGCAGGCAAAAAGACCTTGAAAAAAAAGCAAAGGAAAACCGTGCTGACCTTGCTTCATAAACTCTTGCGAAAATACAGAGCAGGCAGTTGAGTGCAAGTAGTTTAGAGTAGGCTACTAAATAGGGAAAATTAGAAAAACCAAAAAGCTGGTCAAAGAAAAAACCACTCTCCAAGGGATAGTAGTGGGCTGCCTTTGAGCAAAAGCGTTGGATTGGCCTTTTCTTTGGTAGCGACTGGCGGTAAGGCTGTAAGACTGATTCATATTTTTTTGACTCTAGCGAATTTGAAAGATTAGCCTTTAGTTTAAATGCCTATCTCTAACCTTGGCTATCCGTAGAACCCGAAAAAATACTCCGTATTACTACGGAGTACTCCCTTTTCCTGTCCAAAGCTCACACCCCAAAAACCAAGCTAAAAAAATATTGCCGTAGCTCTACTAAATAGACCTGATTCATCAGGCTAAAGCTTTTGCCTTTGGTCTTATAGGGGCGAATTTTCCACCCAACTCCTTCTAGTCTGCAAATTAAATAAAACCTCTGTTACACTACTCCCAACTTTAACCACAAAATAGGAGTATTATGAACAAATTGGCCTTAAACATTTCAACGGAACTTGCAACTATTGCAGCAGCCGAAAAGGCGGGAATCTTAAAAGAAGCGTCCGCCACTTTTAGAAGATTTTTCCAAAACCAAATGGCAATGGAAATCAATGCCGCAGTACGTAAAGGGACTACGAAAGCCGAAAAAAAACGAATTCAACAAGCGGCTTTTAAGAAATTTACCGATGAAAACTGCGAAGTTATTTTTATGGAGCACCCTGAGGTGATCTTTATGGACGGGGAGCCCTTTCAGACCAGTGGCAATGAACGTAGTTATGCAGTGTAAGCCATAAATGGCTTAGGGAAACTTATTCAGCTCACGCGAATAACTACTCTGGCTTGCTACACCTGAACAAATTGCAGAATATCACTCCTATTTTGTTCATGCCGCATCAGTCCAGTTTGAGGGTAACTGGGTGACCAAAGATGATAAGGGTCAGCTTGTTATGCACCCCAACTCAATCCCACGTGAAGTGGTGAAACATGGCCAAGGCCTGCCTTGTGTAGACTATAAACAAAGACTGGACGGGCAAGCTTCTAAGAATGCTAAACCAGTTAAGCCAGAGGATTATTACTACTATCCAAGCACAGGCTTTATGGAAAAACCAAACCTTACCCCTGTTGTGTTTGCGGCAAGGCGTGAATTTGGGGTTACCTTAACTTTAGAGGAAATATTAAAGCGAAACAACTTGGAAACAACAGTGCTAACAAAAGGGATGAAGGCTTTGGATTTTGGTGTGCCCATTGGAAAATCAAATTCTGCCACCTTAGAAGCTTATGTAAAAGATCACTTAAGTGGTGCGCACTGGGCGAGCAAAAATGATTACCGAAATAAAGGGAGAGGGGATAGCGAAGCAGACCTATTTAAAGATGGACCTTCTGGCTACGAAGCAACTGTCACGGCAGAGGTACAAGCAGGTTGGGGCAGGCTCAAAGGCTGGGTTGAAAGTAACGGAGGTAAGGCCACCCTCGTGAGTGGGGCACGGTCAAAGGGAAAACAGTATTTGATGTACGGAGGCAATAAGAAAGCAGCAGGAGAAAAGTTTAGAGGTAAGACAGAAAAGAACGATTATAATACAGGTGTTATCTGGGATCATGGTGATGATGCAGAAACCATAAAACATGCAAAAATAACCACGGAAGCGTTTGGTTTCGAGGTAAAAGCAAGTGGACGGGGAATTGCTCAACCAGACCACAGTAAGCATAGCATGGGGACTGCAATTGATGTGGTAATCGATGGGCTGCCCCAAAAGGTTAGGATCGAAACCCACCACTCTAAACTTTCAAAAGCTGAATTCGACGCAGAGCTGGAGGCGCAAAATAGTTGGCGCTCACAGTCACTTTGTCACCTTTATTTTGATCTCTTAACAGGTACTCCAGTTGTAGGAGATGAACATAGCAACTGCCTTCTCCACCAATGGTACAAAAGTCACTTTGAAGGAAAAGGTATGGCTAGGTTATACAAACACCTTGGCCTTAAAAAAACAGGAAGCCACAACCACTGGGAGTTACCTTAGTGCCAGTCTGACTGCCAAATGGTTTGATCAATTTCAGGAGTATAAGGGGAAGTTTGAATCACCTTCATTTTCCCTGCTTCGATATTTTTAATGAACTTTTTAAAGAGGGCTATCTCTTCTTTTGAACTAGGAAAAACTTTCTCCCAAGCAACAAGCTTTTTAAGAAGAGGCACCACTTCCTCAGGCTTAGCGTCACAAGTATAGAGGGTCTTTTCCTGATTCAGATAGAGCAGTATCCCTGTTTCCTCCCCTAGGTCGAAAGGTTGAAATATACCATTTCTAAAATTAGTTATAAGACTCTTTAGTAAATGCACTTTTTCAATGGGGAGGTTCCAGTCCATTCGTTTTAAGTATAAACAATACTTAAACTCCCATGGATTACCATAGATAATTGCCTGACTCTGAAAACTAGTTAGGCCCTTCTCGAATTGGAAAAAAAGTGTAAAGTCTCTGGCATGCCAGCGATTTGCAAAAACAAACTGGTCTAGGTCAGGTAGAAAATTAAACTTAATTTTAAAAAAAGGAGCAAAATCATTGTGCATAGCAGGCAAAAATTTTGTATATTGTGTCGTAAAAAGCTCGGCAAGTCGTTCATTACTTCTATTCCAATGATAGTAATAGCCACCAGGATACAAAGGCACTATTTGATCAATTAGGGAAGAAGCGAGGAGGGAAGATTTCCAATAGAGTTCACGCATAGCCATATTTTCATCCCAAGAATCTTTGAATTTTCCTGAGCAAAAACGTAACCAATAGGCTTTATACTCTTGAATCTTTCCTTTCAACTCTTCCGCTTCCTTAGGTTTTTCCTTTGCAAAAAATCCCATATCAATGGGGGCTGCGGCCTTTTTGCAGATCTCAGACTCCATCAATTCTTTTCGGTCGGGCAGCTCTCGAACTTTGGGGTCATTGTTTTTAGCAACAAGTAAATTCGGAATCAAAACCAACAAGAGCCCTACCAAACAAAGCCTAATCGCCCACCATCGTACTTTACCCTCAAGTTCTTTGCTTTTCATGTCGCTAAACGCCTAAATATTATTCATCTAAATTTTAATATAACTACCAATATCAAACTGTAACTATTCACAAAAGGATTAATGACCATGTCATTAAGTTTCCCTAAGGCATTTATGGCTTACACAAAGAGACTATGCGAAGCATTCGAAATAAGAGGTCAGTAACTTTCCCTTAGCCAGTTATGGCTTTTTCTAAGTTCTAGCTCTCCTGTTCCTGAAATTTCTTTTTTGATTATACTCGCTGTGCGTATAAATATAGCTCTCGTTGTATTTCTTATGGTCTTTTGGTGGTGTTATTTAGCCTTCATGCTCAACTTTAACAAGTACTCAAAAACAAATAACCCACCTGAAGATGCAGATTAACTTCAAATCAAATCAAATCGCCCTTTAATCCATTAGATCGAGCTGGTCACACTGGGCACAACACAAGTCACCCTAACAAAAATGAAGCCTATTGCAACAGGGTTGCAATGAGAACCAAGGGGCTTTTGTCTCCAAATGCAAGCCATACTCTCGATCTTTTATCTAGGTTCAGCCCTCAACAAAAAATACCAAAGCTTCCGTGGAATTGACTAGGGAAAATTGAAGATTTTAGGGAGTAAAAATAATATTTCTTTCTTTCCTCTTTTATATAGCTTACTATATAGAAAGGCTGAAGAATAAGGGGAAATTATGAGTCATTCTAGTGAAAATGAGGCTGTAAAAATAGAAAGTGTTTTCAAAGTAAAATCTGCTGAAGGGGTGGCCACCATTCTGGAAAAGGTTTGGGCTATTGATCAACCTTTTATTGTTTTGGAAAACGTAAACCCCAGTGTCACACTGATTACATCTTTGAACCAAGCGGCGAGCCAAAAGGGGTGGAAGCTTGGGAATCTGGAAGATTCAACCTGCTCAGAGTTGCAACAAAAAATACAAAAACTAGGGGCAGCAGGTGGAAAGTTTGAGTTTGACCAAGATTCCAGCCTAAGATTTTTTGAACTTAGCCCCATTAATGACAATACCCAAATCCTAGTTGAGCTTACCCCGCAAAGCGACAAGCTGGCCCAACTTCAAATTTTGGCCCAGTTTCCCTCTCGAAACCCAAACCCTGTTTTGCTACTATCAAGTGACTTTGAGACTCACTTTGCGAACGAGGCAGGCCAATTGTTTATGGATAATCTGGGGCTTGAGGAAAATAGTAACAACAAAGAAAAGTTAATACCTGCCATTACAAAGGTAATAGATTCAAAAGAACTGGGCCAAGTTGAGGTAGAGGTGGAAGGAAAGGCATTCCATTTTGAAATTGCACCTGTAGCAGGCAACCAGTTAGCCCATCTTTATGGCAAGGAAATTAGTGACAAAAAAGCTTACCAAGAGCAATTGGCTCTGCAATCACAGATCATTGAATACATGCATGAAGGGGTGGCTTTAACAAGGCTCAACGATGGCGTTATTGTCTATGTGAATCCTGTTTTTGAAGAAAATTTTGGTTATGACCCAGGCGAAATGATAGGCATGACTCCAGATAAGCTGAATGCACCAACTAAGCGAGACCCAGAAGAGGTTGCCAAAGAAGTAATCGAGTCTCTATCAACCAAAGGTTTTTGGACTGGTGAGGTTCATAATGTTAAAAAGGATGGCAGTTACTTTTGGGGTGAATATAAATTAACTACCTTTGATCACCCCCTTCACGGGGTTGTTGGTGTTGGCGTATCAAGTGATATTACTGCACGTAAAACAGCCGAAGAAGCCCTGATTCGGGCAAAGGATGAGGCGCAGCTTTATTTGGATATGGCAGGGACTATATTAATAGTGGTCAATTCAGAAAACAATGTCGAGCTAATCAACCAAAAGGGATGCGATGTCTTAGGCTTTAGTAAGGACGAGATCATTGGCCTCAATTGGTTTGATAACTTTATCCCTGAACGCTTTAGGGAGATGATGAAATCTGTATCTGCCCAAGTCATTAGTGGAGAGATTGCAGCCTTCACAGAATTTGAAAACTTGATCCGTACTAAAAGTGGGGAAGAGCGATTGATCTCGTGGCACAATACAGAACTTTTAGATGACCAAGGTAAAGTGAGGGCTTCTTTGAGTTCTGGTACAGATATTACTGAAATCGAAGCTAATGCCGCAGAGTTACAGGCGAGTGCAGAACGCCTAAAAGAGGCCCAACGAATCTCACAAATTGGCAGTTGGAACTGGGATATTATCAACAATAAACTCAATTGGTCTGATGAGGTTTTTCGTATTTTTGGTCTAAAGCCACAGGGGATTGAAGTGAGTTATGAAGGCTTTGTCTCAAGAGTTTTGGCCGAAGATAGGGATAAAGTAAATGATGCTGTGCAAGCAGCTTTAGAGGGAAAAGAATACTCCTTTACCCACAGGTTAATAAGGCCAGATGGTGAAATTAGAGTGGTTCGGGCCAGAGGCGAGGTGGTGTTAAATGAACTGGGTGAACCCTGTTTATTTAACGGAACTGTGCAAGATATTACCGACTTAGCTCACGCTAAAAACCAAATTGATTTGATGGTAGAAGTCTTTAAAAATACCTCTGAGGCGATCATCATTACCGATGAGAATAATTGTATCATACAAGGTAACAGAGCCTATGAAGCCATTACAGGTTATAGTCTTCAAGAAACACTAGGCAAAAATCCAAAGATGCAAAAATCAGGGCGCCACGATAAAGATTTTTATAAAGAAATGTGGCATGGGATCAACCAAAATGGTCGCTGGGAAGGCGAAATTTGGGACCGCCGAAAAAGCGGGGAGATCTACCTGAAATATCTTTCTATCTCTACCTTTGAAAATGAGGCAACAGGGAAACTGAATTATGTTGGCATTTTTTCTGACATTACCGAAAAAAAGAAGGCGGAAGAAGAGCTGAAACAGTTGGCCTATTACGACGCCTTGACAGGTCTTTCAAACAGAGGCTTTTTCTTAGAGAGGCTCAGTGACACCCTTGCCCTTTGCAGCCGAAAAAAAACAAACATGGCGCTGCTCTTTTTGGATCTGGATAATTTTAAAGACATTAACGATTCCTTAGGCCACCAAACAGGCGACCAAATGTTAATTCATGTAGCTAAGGTGCTCAAAGAAATGGTTCGAGGATCAGATATTATTGGCCGCTTTGGCGGTGATGAATTTGTAATTGCCTTAAATGACATTGCTAGCCCTGAAAAGGCCTCCAAGCTGGCTTCAAAAATTTGTGACCGACTTGCTGAGGGTTGCGAGGTGAAAGGGGTGCAGGTATTTTCAGGGTCCAGTGTGGGAATCAGTTTTTTCCCCGATGACGGAGAAACCCCTGCTGAACTTTTGCGAAAGGCCGATACAGCAATGTATCACTCTAAGAGTCGAGGCAAGGGACAAACGAGTTTTTATGACTCCCGTATGGAAAAAGATGTTTCTAGGAGACATGCCATAGACCACGCTTTGCACTACGCTTTGGAAAAAAAAGAGTTCTATTTAACCTACCAACCACAGGTGGACTCAAGAACAGGTGAAATCCAAGGCCTTGAGGCCCTAATTCGGTGGAATCACCCAGAACTGGGGCCAGTTTCTCCTGCTGAATTTATACCCATTGCAGAGGAGTCAGGTTTGATACTGGCTATTGGCCAGTGGGTTTTAGAGGAAGCCTGTAGGCAAAATAAAACTTGGCAGGATAGCGGCTTAAAGCCTGTGGTCATGTCGGTAAACTTTAGTGCTCGCCAGTTTGGCCATGCGCAAATCGTTCATCAAATTTCTGCCGTGTTAGAAGAGTCGAGCTTAGAGGCTAAATGGTTCAAGGCTGAAATTACCGAAAGCTTGTTAATGGACGACGTTGATCAGGCGATTGAAACCTTAAAAACTTTGAAACAAATGGGGGTTCATTCTTCTATTGATGATTTTGGAACAGGTTATTCTTCTTTAAACTACCTTGCAAAGTTCCCTATTTCTGATCTTAAAATAGACAAAAGTTTTGTAGATGGAATTTTACAGGATTCTAATATTGCAGATGCGGTAATTCGCTTGGCCCAAGGAATGGGCTTAGAGGTGATTGCTGAGGGCGCCGAGGATTCGGGCCAAGTAGAACGGTTACAAGAACTGGGTTGCTTTCGCATCCAAGGTTATTACTTTTCCAAGCCCTTAAATTGGGCTGATGTGCAAAAGTTGCTAGAAGCGGGGGGAATATTCCCCAAATAAGGCTACATTGACCTGTGGTCTTTCTATCGTAACAAAATTTTGACATTATTCGAAAGACTGAATATAGTTGTTGTAAAATTACCCCTTAAAAGAGTTACCCATGTCACAAAATGATGAATTACGCTTTCCCGCCACGGGAATGCCAGATAAAGACTGGTGGCAGGCCCTCTGGCCGAACCCCAAACAGGTGTTAAAGGATGCAGGCGTCACTAGAGATATGAAGGTTTTAGACCTCTGTTGTGGCGATGGTCTGTTTACGGTGCCTCTTTGTGAAATGCTGACGGATGGGCACCTAACTGCCTTGGACTTGGATGAAGCCCTTTTGGCCGAAACAACCGAGGCCTGCAAAGGCTATTCTAATTTTGAAGCTTTAAGTTGCGACGCCATGGATTTAGGCCAGCATCTAGGGGAGTCTCTGGATTTTGTTTTTATTGCCAATACCTTTCATGGAATCCCAGAAAAATTAGCCTTTTCCCAAGCCGTAAACAAGGTTTTGAAGCCTGGCGGATTCTTTGCAATCGTTAATTGGCACCAAAAACCAAGGGCGGAAACTATGGTTTTAGGCGTGGCAAGAGGCCCAAAGGACGCAATGCGTATGCCCCCTGAATCTGTGACAGAGGTGGTTGCCCCTGCGGGATTTAAATTAAAGCAGTTGGTCGATGTTGGCGAGTTTCATTATGTTGTAACTTACAAAAAAGTTTAGACTTTAAGCTGAAAGGGGAGAAAGTTCCTGGAAAAGCTCCCACAGCTCTGTCGCTACAGGCCCTAGTTTAGAACGTTTGTTTTTCACCAAATAGGCTGAAACCTCTGTCATTTGCATTCCTTCAGCCTCTAAAGCGACCAAGTCACCGTTCGCCAATTCCTTGGTCATCATATGCAAAGGCAAGGAACCCCAACCCATGCCAGCTAAAATAATCTCTTTTTTGGTCTGGGCATCGGTTACATCCCAGCGGCGGCCACCTTCTAAAATTCCAAATTGATCGCCAGTGGGATTTTGGGCGCTGTCTTTGATGATCACTTGGGGGTGGCTCATTAGGGCATCTTCCGTAATGATTTTCTGGCCAAAAAGTGGGAACTTGGGGCTGATTACATGTTGCATGGAGATCTCTAAAAGAGGGAAAAAAGCCAAGGCGGGGTCGATTCTAGGCCAAATTACAAAGGCCAAATCCACCTTGCTATTCTGCAACATTTCAATGCCCCCGGAAAGATATTGAGAAATTAAGGTAATTTGGGTGCAGCTATGTTTTTTCTCAAAGTCCCTTAAAACCTTTAAAATGATTTGGATAGGGATCATGGGGTCCACTACAATTTTTAATTCAGGCTCACCACCCCCTTGGAAATATTTCCCTAAATTTTCCAGCTCCTGAGCTTGGTTTAATAGGAACTGCGCCTTTATAAGTAGCTTTTTCCCCTCTGCGCTCAAGGTCATTCTGTACTTGTCTCTAGAAAAAAGCTGCACCCCCAAATCTTCTTCTAAGTTTTTTAAACCAACGCTTAAGGTCGGTTGGGTTTTATGGAGTTCCTTGGCAGCGGCAGACAAACTACCAGTCTTGGCGACGGTAACAAAGGTTAGAATTTGGTCTAAAGTCAAATTTACCTGCCTTAATCTTATTAGTATTTTTCTATGGAGTTTATGCAATCAAAGTAATATTATTCTATCAAGTTAGCCTTTAAGATGTAAATAGAAAGTACGAACTTATCTTAATCTTAGTCTAAATCTTATAAAAGGAAACAAAATGGCAGGTCAAAATAAACCCTATGCTGTAGAAGTAAAAGCAGGCGAAACCAAGTATTTTTGTAAATGTGGCGAGAGTAAAACCATGCCCTATTGCGATGGTGCCCACGAGAGCACAGGTGTGGAGCCCATGGTTGAAACCTTTGACAAAGACCAAACAGTTTACATCTGTGGTTGTTTTAAATCAGGGTCAAGACCCTTTTGCGACGGTGCCCATAAGTCAGCTTAAAGCTAGTTAGCTTAGGGATAAAACTTAAAATACCAACAGGGCAAAAGTTAAGTAACTAACATCGGCTTTTGCCTTCAATAGGCTCAAAACATAAGGAACTCCATGATTCGTATCATAAATTTTAAAGACCTTTTTTTAAGTGATCTAGGCTGGCTGCAAAGTAAGTTTCACTTTTCCTTTGCCGAGTACCGTAATATGGATAATTTAAATTTTGGCGCTTTGCGAGTGATGAACGACGACATTGTTGCCGCTCACCAAGGTTTTGGTCGCCACCCTCACGCAGATATGGAAATTGTTTCTTACGTGATCAGTGGCAGTTTAAGCCACCAAGATAGCATGAACAATAAAGAGACCTTAACCAGGGGCGACATCCAGTATATGTCGGCAGGTACAGGAATCACCCATTCGGAAATGAACGAAGGTGAGGAAGAAGCCAGATTTCTACAGATTTGGATTATCCCTGAGGCCAAAAACCTGACCCCTAACTACGGCTCTCACAGGTTTCAGCAGTCCGAACGCTTAAACCAGTGGCTCCACCTTGTAGGTTACAAGGGTAACCCCGAAAACGCAGCAGCAGCGGAAATTGCCCAAGATGCAAATTTTTATGTCACAGAGTTAGAGGCTGGGAATAATGCAAGCTTTGATGTGCAAGAGGGGAGGCAGGTCTACTTAAAAGTGATGGAAGGCGAGGCCTTGCTCAACGGCCAGAGCTTAATCCATGGCGATGCCGCAGAAATAACCGAGGAGAGTATCCAAATTGAAACAAAAGCCGGTGCACATGTCTTACTCATTGAAATGGCTCAGGCTTGAGTTTAAATTATACTAAACGTTAGGCTTCTTGCAAGCTAGTAGGTTTCTGTTCCGTAATAGCTGACCTGTTTAAAAGCTTTTGCTGGATCATAAAAAAGAGTGGGACCAAAAGCAATGTGATTAGAGTTGCAAAAACAATCCCCACACCCAAACTGATCGCCATGGGAACTAAGAACTTTGCCTGTCTAGAAGTTTCCAGAAGCAGTGGCATTAGCCCAAAAAAGGTGGTCACCGTAGTCATCAAGATCGGCCGCACACGGCTTTGGGAAGCATCAATGACAGCTTGAAAAAGATTGGTTTTTTGCAGAGGATGGCGGTTAATGGCATCGAGTAAAATCAAAGAATCATTCACCACAACCCCACTCAACCCCACAAGGCCAAACATACTCAAGAAACTGAGAGGATAGCCCAAAAGCAGGTGCCCGATGGCCGCACCAGCGATACCAAAGGGAATGGCCGCCATAACAATCAAGGGCTGAAAGTAGCTTTTGAAAAAGACAGCGAGCAGGGCGTAAATAAAAAACTGCGCCCCAAAGAACCCGTAGACCAGACCCTTCATCGACTTGGCTCTATCTTTGCCTCGTCCTGTTTTTTCAACTTTCAAGCCTGGATACTTGGCCATGATCTGAGGTAACCACTTTTCTGCAATCTCGTCGGTAATGGCGTCAGGTGTTGATACCGAATCCATTATCTTCGCTGTTATCACTACGACTCTTTCTCTATTTTCTCGCCTTATAGAAGTGGGTTCCACGGCAAAACTTAAACTTGCCGCCTCGCCTAGAGTAATCTCTCCGCCATTGGCGTTCCTGATTCGTAATTTTTCTAAGTTGGCTAGGTTGTTTCTCTCAGTTGCGGGGTAACGAACGATAACCTCTAGAGTATCTTTTTCTTTCAGTAGGTTGCCTACCTTGACTCCATTAAAGGCGGCCCTTAAGGAACTGGCAAAGGTCTTTGGAGAGATGCCCAAATTATTGGCTTCTGGCAAAAGAGAAAAACGTAACTCCGACTTTCCTTCTTTTTCTGAATCGGCAATGTCGGTAACTCCTGTGAAGTCGCTTAAGTAATCTTTTGTCTCTAAGATTGCGGCACTTAAGGTCTCTTGGTCCGTATGGGTCATAGCCAGTGAGATGTCTGCACCAAAGTGCATCCCTCGACTTTTAAAACTCATGTTTTTAACTTCTGGCAAGTTGCCAATGGCCTTCCGCCAATTTCGCCCCAGTTCGAAAACACTAACATTTCTCGTGTCGCCATCCTTGAGGCGTAATTTTATCTTGACCGTAGAAGTTCCCCCTTGGGAGTTTGCAATAAACTCAACATAGGTATGCTCCAAGCTATTTACGCCATTGTCGGCTTTTGCGTCGGCCTCGGCAATGAGGGCCTCGCCTTTGCGGGCAATATCAACCAAAATACCCTTGGCCTTGTACCCTGGGTAACCAGATGGCAACTCGGCGGAAAATTGCACTTCGTCCGATTCAATGGAGGGGAAAAACTGCATCGGTAAAATGCCACTGACCACCAAAGAAACCGTTAACATTAAAGCGACTAAAGCGAGTGATAGGCTGGTGGCTTTATTATTTAAGGTCCAAGTTAAGGTTTTGGTGTAGCGACCTTTGGTAATTCCAGTAAGCCAGTTATCACAGTAGTGGCGTAACTTTTCCAGACCCATAAAAATGGGATTGGTTGAGGGTTTTACTTCATGCGCCAAGTGCGCAGGCAGGATAATTAAGGCTTCAATAAGGGAAATGGCTAAAACTGAAATAATAATCACAGGCACAGCAAACATAAAACGGCCCATCCCCCCTTCAATCAAGGCTAGAGGCGCAAAGGCCAAACAGGTTGTGGATACGGCAAAAAATACAGCAGGCCCCATTTCTTTAGCGCCTTCTGTGGCGGCCTCCACTCGGTCCATGCCCGATTCTATCTTTTGGAAAACGTTCTCACCGACAACAATAGCGTCATCCACCACAATCCCTAAGACCAAAATAAAGGCCATCATCGAGATCATATTGAGGGAAACGCCCCCAAGGGGCATCAGCATTAAAGAGCCTGCAAAGGAAATGGGAATGCCCAGCATGACCCAAAATGCCAAATGGATCTCAAGAAATAAGGCCAGTACTATAAAGACAAGGCCTAAGCCCACTAAACCATTTCTCATTAGAAGGTCGAATCTTTGGGAGAAGATCTCAGAACGGTCTTCCCAAACAACCAGTTTTAGGCCCTTAGGCAGGGTTAATTTCGCCTGTTCTAAGTAGGCTTCAACTTGGGTCAAAGCCTCTTTCGGGGTGAAACCTTCTTTTTGGAAAAGATTAAAAAAGACACTCCTTTGCCCGTCGAACATAACAAAGTTTTGGGTCTCAATAGATTTTTCTTCAATGATGGCAATATCACCGAGTAAGACCTTAGAGCCAGATTGGTTGCCTCGCACCACGATTTGAGAGAATTCCGCAGCAGTATTTTTTTTCGATAAACTGCGAAGTAAAAGCTCACCTTCTTTTGTCTGGATTGTGCCCGCAGGTAGATCGGCACTAGAAGCGCCGACAATGGCTGCCAGCTCCTTTAAGGTCAAGCCTTGGCGGCTTAAAACTTCGGGCCGCACTTCGATGGACATTTCTCTAGCGTAGAGGCCAGAAGCTGTAACTCTGGAAACGGCAGAAACCCGACCCAGTTCGTCCATGAGTCTTTTGCCAACCTGATACAGGGAAGCTTCATCCACATCACCAGAAAGGGCCAATGACAATACTTGTCTCTCTCGAACCACCTTACTCACCGTGGGCACCTCGATATCAGGAGGAAAGTCCAAGATTTTACTCACAGCGTTTCTGGCCTCTTGCAAACGCTCGTCTAAGTCTACACCCTTTTCTAAGGTTAGGGTCATTAGGGCCGTATTTTCTTTGGCCAAACAGAGCATCTCTTCAATGCCTGTGAGGTTATTTACTGCCTCTTCAAGGGGAATACAAAGAGAATTGGCAACCTCGCTTGGGCCTGCCCCGGGGTAGACCACTGTGATTGTGATAATATCCAGCTCAATAGTAGGGAAGACTTCTTGGTCTAGAGTTGTAGCTGTAAAAAGACCACCGATGACAATAACTAAAAGTAGAATATTTGCAGCAACTGGATTTTTAACCATCCATTCTATAATTTTCACGGTAGCCTCTGCGTTTGTGCCGATTCTTGGGGCTGGGAAGCTGGTTTTTCCTCAGAGTATATTTTAACTTTCATACCTGCAATTGCCGCTTCTAAAGGCGAGGTGATGATCAAGTCATCGGGGTTTAAACCCTCCTTGATCAAGGCAAATTCCTTTTCTTTGCGCAACACGGTAACATCTCTAATATCCAGTTGGTTGCGGTTTTTCGCAATCCAGACTTGGTTGTTATTTTTTAAGGCACTCAAGGGGATAACATAGACATTCTCTAAGGTTTGCCCCCAAATATCGGCGTTAACTTGTAAGTTTAAAGGTAGAGCAAAGCCATGGTTTGAAATGGGCTCATTGACCTCTACCATGACCTGCGCCATGCGCCCTAGGGCGTCAATCTCTTGGAATTGGTGGGTCACTTCGCCGTTCCAGCTGTGAATTTGTGGGCCAATTTCTTTAACTAGGGAAACCTTTGCCCCTTTGAATTCTGCGCCCTTTACCGTCACCCAAGGGAGGTCTGAAAGAGGGATGCTCACTTTAAAACGCACAGGCCGATCGGCAAACAATTGCGCCACAGTTTGGCCCACATTGATCTGTTGGCCCACAGCAATTTTGGCCTGCCTTAAATAACCGCTGAAAGGGGCTATAACCGTTGTTCTTTGGTAGTTGAGTTCTGCCATGGCAAAACTAGCGTCGGCAGAAGCGAGGGCTGCCTTGGCATTTTTAAGTTGAGGGGTATAGCTTGCCAAGGGGCTCAGTTTGCCGCTCCCTCGCCCTGTTCCACCGAGTTCGGATTTACTTTGGGTCTTTAAAAAACTTCGGTAACCAATTTGGGCCGCTTCTTTTTGGGCTTCTACATTTTCAAGGTCATATTCCGCTTTGGCTAGGTTGGCTTTGGCCTGTTCCAATTGGAGGCTAGAATCGATAGGGTCCAGCTGAAAGAGCATCTGGCCCTCTTTAACATAGCTGCCATCAATAAAGTTTTCAGCAAAGGCAATGACTCGGCCTGAAACCTGAGGGGTAATAGCCAGTTCTTGGGAAGGCTCACTGGTGGCGTGGGTTTGTAGGTGAATCTGGTAGCTCTGTTTGCTAACAGGTTGCACCCGCACAACAGGTATTTTTTGAACATTATTTTTAGAACGCTTTGGCTTACTTTTGGTCTGGATCAAACCAAAGGATACTGCTACCCCAATGAGGATAATAATAATCGGTAAAAACCTGCGAATTTGGGGCTTCATGGGGTTTCCTTAATTTCTGAATGCAAGGGTGCATGAACTTGTTTAAAATAGCTGGCTTCCCAGTTTCCGCCAAGGGAAATAAAGAGGTCGATGCGGGCGTTAGCCCATAATTTACGCTCTGCAACGTAGGATTTTTGGTAGTTATAAACCTGCTGTTGGGCGGTTATCACTTGATCCCAAGGAGTTAAACCCTTAATAAAGGCTGTTTTTGTAAGGCCTAGCCTGTCTTTAGCAAGCTGGATCTGTTCTTTTAAAATTTCCACTCTTTGGCTGGTGGTCTTGGATCTGCTCATGGCATTTTTCACGTCACTGTAGGCTTGCAACAGGGCTAGTTTGTAGCTTCCTAAAAGCTCTTGTAAAACCTTTTCTTGTCTCCTCACTTCGGCCCTGCGGCCACCCATGTCTAAAATGGGCATGGCTAAGTTTCCCGCCAAATTACTAAAGAGATTCGCTGTGTCGCTCAAGCCACTCACTTGTGAGGCCGAAGTTCCTGTTGAGGCCGAAATAGAAAGTCTGGGGAAGCGGGCTGCAACTGCTGCTGAAATTCTGTGGTCTTGGGCCTTGATGTTTAAAATTGTTTTTGCCACAGCAGGCCGCTTGGTCAGTCGCCTTGTGGAGATGAATTCAGGCACCTTTGGCAGGTCGCCCAGTTCAGGTAATTTACCGCCTTCACCAAAGCTATCGGGGTATTCGCCGATCAACTGTTTTAAACGATTGGCATTTTGTTCTTTTTGCGTTTGCAGAGATAAAATTTGCAGACGTGAACCTAAAACCTGCTCATTGGCAACCAGCACATTTACAGCTTGCCCCTGACCCCTTGTGTAGGATTCTTTAATCCATTCATAGTTGGCTTGATTTGCCTCTAGGCTGGTTTGGGCTAGGCCCAACTGTTCTAAGGATTCATAGTAGTTAAACCAAGCCTTGGCGACGATACCGCTGGTGTTTGCAAGGTTAAGTTTATAGTCTTCCACTGCGCCTAGAAGGTCTAACTCACTGGCCTTGAGGTTGCTGCTATTGACGCCAAAAAGATCTAGGTCGTAACTACTTTCTAAGGACAGAGAAAGACTGGAACTGGAGACTTGAGTCGTGCCTGTACCACTAATAGTTTGGCTGTTGCTAGCGCCTAAGTTGAGATTTGGAAATAGGCTGGCCCAAGCTTTATCGCTGGCGGCAAGCTTTTGTTCAATGCGAGCTTTGGACATTAAAACACTGGGGTTTTTGGCCATTGCCTTGCCCATCCAATCGTCGAGGCCCCTCTGGTTGAAATGCTGCCACCATTTTCCTGGATCTTGGAAGCTTGGGATTGGCTTAGGGAGTATTCCTGCCGCTTGGTTCTGGGGCGAGGGTATATAACGAGGCAAGGGGGTGTCTTCGTGGAGGGAACAACCTGAAAAAATCAACATTAGCCCGAAGGTTATAATGGGAAAGGGTATCTTCATTTACAAGTAAACTAATCTAAAATTCAGAGCTGTTGGGATTTGGAAAACCCCCAGTGACAACACCTATTATTGAATCTCTATAAATAAATCATTACACGCACTTAAGCAATAATGAACTGCTGATATTATTAGAACATTTTAGAGCTTAAAAAGGGGTAAGAAGTTGTAACTATTTGTTAATCGGATTTATGGAATATCTTGGGTGGGTTTTAGGTGTGTCGGGGCCTTGAAGGCGGGGGCTAATAAAGGCGCATATCCATATGCGTGACACTGAAACAAGACCCAACCTGCACAAGGGTTAACCTTGTGCAGGGGTTGGGTCTTGTAGCTTTTAGAAATTTAAAAAAAGGAGGGGGTTATTCACCCTTTTCTTCGATATATTCACGTAACTCTCTGATTTGCACAATGGTTTGCAACGAAAGATCAACATAGCTGCTGCCCGACTGCAAGGCTTCATGGGCTTTGTCTTTTTCCCCTGCTTGGATCTGGGCAATGATGTTCGAAGTGGATTTGTGAAATTGTGCATGAGTTGTTCTTAGCGGCTCATAGGCTGGCGCATCTTTGTGAGCAACGCCATCACCGTAGATCCATTTTCCAAGTGAGCATTTATCGTCACAGGCAACTTCTTCGACAGTGTATTCTCCTTCGTCGTTTTCTAAGTACATTCGTAGTTTAACTTTCCACTGTGAGTGGGCTGCGATTGCTTGCGTAAAATCCATAGGTAGCTCTCTAAATAGAATTTGTGATGTGCGTGTATTCGAATAATGGCATATTCTAGAGTTCTTGTAAAAGAAAACTTTTCAAGGCCTAAATTGTAGGTTTTTAGCCAATGGGATTTGTTGCGTTTTTTCTAAAATGACTTGAGAGAAAAAGGCCTAGAAGATTACTGGCTCAAGGCAGGAAACAACAGGACAACAAAGGTGATTAGAGCCCAAGCCGATTTTGAATTTCCTCTGTTGCCTCTAAGGCTAATTCTCGTAACTGGAAGTTCTTATCTTGCAGGAAGGGTTCAATGTGAGTGAGTTCTTTTGCTGTGCCGATAATTTCCAGTACGCTCAAGGCCTCGCCTTGCACCCTGGAATCTTGGATTTGCAGCATGGGCAAAAACAGGGGGGCAATTTCCTTTAAGCCTTCTGTTTTTTGGTGGTCTAACTCTTGGATTAGGATATAAACACCTGCGCGAACACGAATTCTTTCGTCTAAAAGCAAGGCCACAAGATGGGGCAAGAAAGCCTTAACAGAACTAAATAAAATGAGCACATTTTCAAATGCACCTTCTTCTAGCTGGTCGCCTAAAAATTTAACTTGAGCCTGTGCTGTTTCGGGCATAGTAACCTTGAAGATTTAAAATTCCTTGAACCTATATATTAAGTTACCTTGTCCGCTTTTGCTAGGGAAAATACTGCTGGACGCTAGTGGTTTTTTTTCATGCTATTGATTTAGCGAAACCTTAAGACATGGATTTAAGGCTTTTCAGGGGGAGGTAATTTGTCACCTCCAAATGTGTCGTTATGGTCGATTTTTCTTAGGCTATAAACCCTAGGTAATTTTTACCTCAGTGGGAATGTTCAGTAAATTACTACATCTAGAGGAAAATGCGGCAGCTATTTCCTAGGCCAAATCGTCGATGAGGCAAGTCTTGCCTAATGAGTTAAGTAGCTGAAAATATTAATAAAAATAAACATTTAATTATGGCACAAGACTTGTAATAGATAAGGACAAGATATCGAATTCGGGGATGCTTCTTCAATCAATAAAAAAAGGGAAGGGATGAGATTTATCAATAATAAACAAGACCAATGCAAGAACAGGAAACGTAATGAAATTCGCCTTAAAAAATACAAAACAACTGCTAATAGTAAGCCTTATGCTGATCTGGACCTTATCTGGATGCACCGAGCCTGAGGCAGAAGTTGCAGAATCGGCTCCTACTGTTAACTTAGGTGTTGCAGTAGCTGTTTCAAGTTCGAAAGAGGAAGCTTCTCCTATTAACCGAGAGACTAACATTACGGGGCAAGTTATGGAGCAAGTGCTTTACCGAGATGGTAACAATTCGGCAATCGACGCACCTAATTTTGCTTTTTTGGGCTCAGCTTCAGACATCGACCGTGTAGAGATAACTGTAACCGAAGGCACTGTGAATTTGATCACCAACCAGCAACTGATTTACGAGCTAGGAAGCTACAACACAACTTTAGTAGCCTTACCTATCGGTTCTGAGATCGTGATTTCGGCAAAGGGTTTGGATATTACAGGTAAAGAAATTTATAATGGCAATCAGACAGTGACTCTTGTTGGCACCGAGACTGGCCTCGGCATCAACCTTAACCCCATTGACGATGGCAAGGTAAATACCATGCCTAAGGTTACAGCCATCACCACGCCTGCTGAAATTGAAAGAGCATTGACAGGTGATGTATCCATTACCATTTCAGGTGAGATTGGCGATTCTTATGAGTGTCAGTTTTTAGCAGATGCAAGCGGCGGTTACTATACACCTGACGTGATTACCATCACACTAGGCGCAACAACAGGAACTTGCGACAGTACCTTTACCGCACCTGATGTAAAAACATCTGTGAGCCATGATGTGATTGTTTTAAACACACAAGGTAACGTTACCAATATCGGGTACGATCTAAAAATTGTAAGTGCTAAGACGGATGTTGGGGTTAACGTAGGAATTGCGCCTTCCATTGATAACTTAAAAGCGAGAGTAACCAAAAAGGGAGTGAAGCTAACGGCCAAAGTAAGCGATGATAAGTCAAAGAAAGAACTTTGCTACTCTTGGACATACAACGGAGTTACAACGGCATTCAAGGATGCTACCCAAAACCCAGTGGATTTCAATGGCTACAACCCTGCAACAGGCGGTCTTCTCGCTATAACTGTGAGAGACGAAAACTGTACAGGCTTAAGCACGACAGCAGTCTTTGAGATTTCAGTAGGCCAGTGGCCAAAGTTATAAGAAAAACACTATTAAATAATACTTGGGTTCAGCGGAGAGATTTGAACCTTTCAATATCTCTCCTCTAAATCATTTTCTTAAAGATAATCTAAAAATTTTAAATACTCTTTGACCGAACAATGGTGGAGTAAAAAGCTCTGGATGTGATTTCAACCTTCGCTCCTTAGAAGGCAGAGGTCTGCAAAACCTTTTAAACTGGTTCGACGACCATTGTCGCCTCCATACGATAAACAGTCCTGCAGTGCGAAGCACCAGGTCTGCGTTGGTATCAAAGAATAAAATGCGAAGCAATTTTTCTTTGCTAAAGTCTACCGAGCGTAGCGAGATCAAAACTACCCCAATAAATTCAAATACTTATAGATATTCAAAATCATCAAAATTAGGGTGTATTTGTGCCATTCGCCCTCTTTCTTTTAACCTCTCTCACCTGATTTCACTCAGGCATTTTCAAAATGTTGATTTTGGGTTTTAGTAGATAGCACACTGAAGGGCACATTTTGACTCTTAAACTTATAGGCAGCGTAAGTTCAATCCTTCACAGTTTTTTGATGAAACAAATGGCTCAGTTTCATTCTGAGGATATTAATTATTTGATTGCTCATGTAAAACTGCCCTTTACCTATTACTCAAGGGTTCTATTAAATCGGGCTAAGCTCAACTTTGCATTAATTTAGTCTTTTTGTGGTGTGTTAAAACAGAATTTTTGCATTGACGATGTGTCTTTTATGCTTGATATATATATATATATATATATCTATATAAAATTATATATCGACCCTACTTAAATTAAAATCTCTGAGGTAATATGTCTTTTTTAGCAAAACTGCGAACCATGGTGTCCATAGGGGTAGCAATACCTATCCTTTGTTTATTATTAATTGTTGTAATTTCAAGTAGTGGAATTACTTCTATACATGATGGTTTTAAAAATTACCGAGGGTTAGCAAGGGATACGAATCTTGCAGGAAGACTCCAAGCCAATATGCTAATGGTCCGAATGAATGTAAAGGACTTCATCATAACAGGAAGCAAAAAAGACGAAAATGAGTACCACGCCTATGTAAAGAAAATGGAGGGATTTCTAGAAGAAGCAAAAGTGGAGATTCAAAAACCAGAACGTGCAAAAAAAATTAAACAGATTACTGAGTTAGTCTCTACATATAAAGAGAATTTTGAAACAGTAATTAAAATGCGTGCTGAGCGCGATAAAATGGTGAATGAAACCCTAAACCCTGTTGGCTTTGCGATGAGAGTTCAGTTAACAAAGGTTGGACAAACAGCCTTTAGGGATAAGGATGCCAAAGCTGCATTTTACGCAGGACAAATGCAAGAACACTTACTGTTAGCCCGATTGTATGTGGTCAAGTTTTTAGATGATAATAATGCTTCTCATATTGAGCGAGTAAAAAAGGAACTCAAAGAAGTTAGGCGTTTTGAAAATATCCTAATGAAGGAACTTCAAAATCGAACCAGAAGATCACTCATTTCCCAAGTCAGATCAGAAGTAACAGTATACGAAAGTACCTTTTTAGCTTTAAGTGACTTGATCATGAAAAGAAACACAATCATCAAAAATGAGTTAGACCGCATTGGGCCGATTATCGCCAAAGCTTCTGAAGACGTAAAGTTAAGTGTTAAAAAAGACCAAGACTCCCTAGGCCCACAAGTTCAAAATGAAGTGGAAAGTATTCTTTCTCAAAGCTTAACTATTGGTATCATCAGTACTCTTTTAGCCTGTATTACAGGGGTTTTTGTTGTATTCTATCTAAGCAGATTGGTTATGGGGCCTCTAGGAGGGGAACCGAAAAAAATGGCCGAAATTGCAGAAGAAATAGCCCAAGGCAACCTCACGATTTCCTTTGGGGATACTTCAAAGGCAAAAGGCCTTTTTGCAGCAATGTTCAGGATGTCTGAAGGCCTGTTTAGCTCAATTACCAACTTGACTAAAAACTCGGTCACGCTATCGGCTTCCTCAACGGAACTTGCCAGTATCTCAACTCAAATATCAGGTGCTATTACAGAAATGAATGCACAGGTTACAACAGTTGCTGCTTCGGCTGAAGAAATGTCTCAAACCTTTGAGACCATTGCGGCCTCATCGAATGAAATGACTGTAAATATTGATTCTATTTCAGCAACTACGACAGAAATGACCGCAAATATTGAGACAATTGCCGCAACAGCAACTGAATTATCTATCAATATGGAATCGGTAAACCAAGAAGTTGCAGGGATGTCTGACTCCATTAGCGAAGTAGCCGCAAAGGCAAGTTCAGCTTTAATCATTACCCAACAGGCAGAAAAACAAAGCGAAAAGGCTACCTTGGTGATGAGTAGCTTAGGAACGGCTGCCAATGAAATTGGCGAGGTTACCAGCATGATCAAAACCATTGCTGAACAAACCAACTTATTGGCTCTAAATGCCAATATCGAAGCTGCATCAGCTGGTGAAGCTGGCAAGGGGTTTGCCGTTGTTGCTAACGAAATTAAGGAGCTTGCAAAACAAAGTTCACTGGCTGCCGAAGGCATTGCAAATAAGATTTCCGGAATTCAGGCTCAATCTACTGAGTCTGTTGCATCAATTGAATCGATCGCCAAAGTGATCTCTGAAGTTAACGATGCCTCAAATAGCATAAATCAATTGGCAGAAGCTCAATCAACCTCCTCATTAAGCATTGTAGGCAACATCAAAGAAAGTAGCGTGGCTGTGGAAGAAGTTGCAAAAATGGTGAATGAAATGGCTGAGACCACAGGGGAAATGGATGGGAGAATGGCTGAAATGGCAGGTGTATCTTCTGACGTTTCTCGAAATATTTCAGAATCAGCAACAGCAACCCAAGAGATAAGCATGAATATATCTCAAATAGCAGCGGCAAGTAACCAAACGGCTTCAGGTAGCTCTCAAGTCAATGAGCAAGCCATTGAGCTTTCACAAATCACGGAAGAACTAAATAGTATAATGCAGAAATTTAACATTGAAAGGTAAACTTTCCTACCTTTAATGTTTGGAGTTGAAATGAGTTCATCTCAATTGGCTGGACAAAGTTCAACTCCCGGTACAACCCTCCCCAATCCCTAAGACAATCAATCATGGGAACCTACATCATCAAGAAAGGTTGCTCATCATCTTACTACTGACCTGTAGTGATCCCTTTAGACCTGCGACCAATCCTAGTTAGACGAACCATTGTTATATCCTTGAGAACAGGGATTTTACATCAGGCAAAAAAACAGCCGTTCTTTTTATAGAAAAAACAGCTAGCGAGCCTCCCTGTTTCCAACGTTAATTAATAATGAGGCGGAGGTGGTTCTTTAGAGACATCATTAATTTCTGAAGACTCAGAACCTTTGATCCTTTTTTCCACCATAGATAAACGTGATTCAAGACGATCGATTATTTTTTGTTGAGATAGTATGACCTGATCTAAGTCTGAAATAGTCTGCTCTTGATTGGTAATTAGAATTTCCAGTTCTGTAATTCTCTGTTCTGTGTTCATATTAACTTCAAGGCTTTCTTTAGGGTGAGAAGGGGGACTTAATAAAGCTTGACCACAAACAGGTCCCATTTAAGATATTGTACATATAATAGCTAACAAGATTAATGCTCTCTGGCCACAGATAGGATGGAAACAGGCTCGCAATAGCAAATCATTTGATAAATCTTTCCTACAAGGTCTGATGGTTCTGGCGCAAATTTTTAATATGCCTTCAAATCAAGTTAATGTTGTCCGATCCTTGATTTTTCAGGCCCGAGTTCTTTCGGTTTTTTGATTTGTATTACCGCTGGCTCACAGACTTCTCTTGGTAAAAGAGGTCGTCAGGATCAGGTTCTAAAACCTGAAGTATTGCGTGTTTTTACCCACAAAAAACACCTTGTGAGAGATTCTAAAGCTTTTCCTGATGCTCGTTCCTCTAATTGGTCGATAAGGTCTGACTTTGTTCCCTTGCATACTCTTCCTTACCCTATGAAAAATTAATATAAGTACCCCGGTAATAATTCAAGGCTCAAAGCATGTCAAAAGTCGAAAGGAACAGGCTAAATCAAGGGGAATCTATGGCCCAATTTAGACGTGAATACACCATTTAACCCAATTCTCATTGGTAATTCATTTGTAATTGGAGCCGAACCTAGAACCAAGGATTAAGGCTCTATTGGTAATTGCTGGTAATTCTCCTGTAAAACTTAAAAGCTCTAAAGCCTTTTCAATTGGGGACTTACGGAGAAATATTTGGTACGAGCGGAGAGATTTGAACTCTCACAGGGTTGCCCCCACAGGCCCCTCAAGCCTGCGTGTCTACCGTTCCACCACGCTCGCATAAAGGCAGTTCGAAACTGCCTTGAATGGATAACTTTAGTGATGCATTTGAAAAATGACAAGGTCTTAATTTGAAATATTTAACTTTTCTTTAAAAATAGATTCTTGACAAAGAAAATCCAGATTGGCAGTATTATAAATTAAGCGAGAATAGCTCAGCTGGTAGAGCGCAACCTTGCCAAGGTTGAGGTCGCGAGTTCGAACCTCGTTTCTCGCTCCACTTTAATGTTAGCCCTAGCGGGCAGCGCTAAAGGGGGCCTAGGGCCCAAGTGGATGCATATCTTAGCAAATTTCTAAGAGTTCAAAAAGTTTCTAATTCTGGTTTAATGTCAGAATAGTGTCAGTTGGCTTTGCTAAAACCTGCGACATCTTCAAAACAGATCCCTTTAAGTTTTCCTTTCAGTTCAAGATCAAATACTGGTGAATAGTGCAATTCATTCACTTTTTCTGAGTTTCCTAGCATGGCCCCAGCTTCTTATGCTGAGAACCCTAACTTAGAGCGCAACACATGGTTGCTATAGGTCCTGAGATCACGAATTTGCAAGTCTTCAATCCCTAACCTCTGCAAGATACCTGACCAAGATTTCTTGATGGAGTCCGTTCTTTCAAACTCTCCCTTGGCCAGTTTTGGAAAAATAAATTCTGCTGGATAGGTTTCCCTTCCAATGAGCTTACTTTTTCCGTCTCTCACAAGTACCCTTCCTGTAGACTTTACCTTAGGTAGGCTTTTCAGCAGGCTAACAGTCTCAGGAAACAAGATAACTGTCCTAGCCTTGTTCCACTTAGGAGACCACCCAAGGCCATCTTTAGTGGGGCATTTGGGCTTATGCTTAATATGCCAAAGAGCACCCTCAATATTAGGGCCTAGATCAAAATCCGACCACTCAGCATGAAGGGCTTTATAGTGGACCCCATATTCAAGACAGCAAAACAGAATTTGCAGAGGGAGCAGCACAAACAGAATGATCATACTGTACATTTTGGCAGCTAATTTCCACTGGTGGACCAGAATCTAAAAAGACTCATGAGCCTTGGTTTTATTTATTCCTGTTTTCATAAAAATCCTTGTTAAAATTGGTTAGAAAACTACCCATCGTTTTCCTATAATTTTCGATCTGATCAGAGGTCATATTTTGCACAGCTTGCTGGGCAATCATGTTCAGTAAAATATCCATGATTGTGAAGTCTTTTGGGTCAGCAGAAGGGCCTCTTCCAAAAGCCATTTGGAAGGAGTCTTTTATCAAGCATTCTAGTCGATCAAAACGATCATCAGCAGGTGAAATTTTCTCATCAATATTGCCTAAATAGAGGCCATAAAAGAAGTCAATTTCTAATGCTTCTCGGATCACATCAGAAGGTGTTATTTCGTCATTTTTTTTAGACTCAGCGAGCATATTTATTAACTCAAAAAGGTCATCTGGAAGCCTTAAATTTTGTCTTTTTTTTAAAGAAGGTTTTACCTTGTTTTTAAGTCTTATTTTTAGCTTTTCAAGCTCTTTTTTGAAGGGAACTATAGCCATAAGTTATTTTTAAGATTTGAGGTTTTTAGGACGCACAACAAAATAATTAGTAATTTCAACATGTTAATATTGCATTGCACTGTTTTCTTGTGTTGGGGTGCGTCCTATAAAGGGCGCATAGGTCCAATGTGAAGTAAAGAGTAAATCTAACTTTAGAGGCTGTTTTTTATTTTACCCACAAAATGCTTGCATTTTGGGGGTACGTAAAGTCTACAATTTATCCGAGCTATTTCTTTGGGCTTTTTTCCCCCCTCACTTTTTCTTTTTTATGATGGTCTTTTTT
>CBFCZY010000003.1:0-249988 GCA_965602905.1 uncultured bacterium
AGCCGCCGTTAGAGTTGCCAAGGCAGTTGGTTATTTTTCAGCTGGCACCATTGAGTTCTTGGTAGATTTTGAAGAAAACTTTTATTTCATGGAAATGAATACTCGTTTGCAAGTGGAACACACAGTAACAGAAATGATTACAGGTGTGGATATTGTGCAGGAAATGATTCGAGTGAGTTTCGGTGAAAAGCTAAAGTGTAAACAAGAAGACATTGTCTTTCGTGGCCACGCTATTGAGTGTCGTGTGAATGCCGAAGACCCAGAGAAGTTTATTCCTTCTCCAGGTATGATTACAGGCTACCATGCACCCGGTGGTTTAGGTGTCAGGGTGGATTCAGCAGCCTTTCATGGTTGGAATATTCCACCTCATTATGACTCTATGATAGCTAAGGTTGTTACCTATGCTGACGATCGTCCTGCGGCCATTCAAAAGATGATTGGCGCTTTAGACGAGTATGTTATCGAAGGTGTGAAGCAAAATATCCCTCTACATTTAAGGGTATTGCGGTCTTTACGTTTTCAAGAAGGGAAGCTATCTACTAAGTTCTTAGAAAACTTTATTAAATACTAATTAAAGTCTAACCCTGTTTCAGGGGGAGAATAGAAGTTACAAAAAACCCCGCCCAGAGAATTTCTCTGGTCGGGGTTTTTTGGTTTGGTCGGGTTGGTTTTTAAGATTTGCCCAGTTCCACGCCCATGCGTTTTTTAAAGTGAGGCGACATAATGCTTAAGGCGAAAGACTCGTGGTCCTTTACCGCCGTTTGGAATTTATACCAAGGTTCCTCTTCTTTCACCTTGTCAGTTCTCCATGAATATTTATCTTTGAACAGAGTCACATTGGGAAGGATTCCATCCACATCCCTCAGGCCTCTGACATCTGTTTTTACCGCAGAATCCAACCAGTCATTGCGGCCGTAGTTTGTGTTCCAGTTCCCATTTTTTTGGATATGGTCTTTGTAGTCATCAAGCCGTGGTTTTTTATTTCTATTGCTATCACCGCCCCAGGATCTGCCGCAAAGCTCGATTAATATTTTTTCCAGTGGCTCCCACATAGGAACAGGGTCATCGCCATGGGTGTTTTCCTTCACATGGTAGTCTCTATAGATCTCAAAGAGCGCCTTGGCGGCGCTTAAAAATCTGTGATTATTTTGGACTTGGTCCTCTACTAATCTTTCGTCATTCCAGAGATTCCCAACCCAATCAGGGTGATGTTTTCCGTCGGCATGGCCAATGTTAGGGAGGGCGTTTGCCCCAATGGCGTTAAAATTATCGTACCAGCCAACAAAGTTTTGGTGTGCCCAAGTATCAACAAAACTATGGGTGGCAATGCCAATGCGGTAAAATCTGGTGTCTAGGGGAGCCTTGCAGGCTTCGTTTAAAAAGCTATTGGCAAATTCATTGTCTGGAGTGCAGTTGAGATGGTGCATCTTGCCATCTTTACGGTTGGCCCTCGGGTCAGTGGGGTCGCCGGGAATAAAATGGTAGATGGGATAGATCCGCATCAATTCCTTTTTGGCTTTTAAAATATTGATGGTTTGGGTGATATAGTTTGTGAAAACTTCCCCAGAGTTTTTGTCTTCTACCTTGAGCGAGGTTTCGTTGTTATCCACAAATTGAGAGGCATAGGCTATGGTCTCAACTTCAGTTTTTTTAAATCCTGCATAGTCTGCAATGATACCTGTTAAGTAATAGTGAAATTCAATGTCCATGGATTCTCCTTTTATGCTGAAATGTTTTGGGGAGTTAGGCGAGCTGTGCCTTCTTAGGGATAAGCCTAAGCGGCAAGGCTGTTCTTTTGTTGTCTTTTGAATGTACCGATATTGGGGGATTAGAGCGTAGAAATACCAGAAAATAATATTTATGATGTTAAATTTGGTTTTACTGGAAGTATCGGTAGGCTTGACCCTTTGCCGAGGGCTTTTTGTGGCGATAGCCTGTGACTTAAGCTCGATCGAAAGGTCTTTTTGGTCATTTTTCATGTTCCCCTCTACGTTAATTATAGAGGAGGATAACATGAATTTAAATAAGTTTAAATAGATTTATTTAACTTCTCAGACGGTGTGTTTTATCCTGCTTGAGGGGCGATTGTTGGCGCCTTAGGTGTGGTCTCAATAGCTGGCTTACCTAGGTTTGGCCCATAAGTTTTAGCTGTGGAGTCATCTTTTGATTCTAAAATAGCCATGAACTTAGGGTCTTTTAAAAACTCGATTCCTTCTTTTTGTTTAGCAGGATCGTTAAAAGTTTTAGTCAGATGATCTTTCAGTCCGCTTAAATTTTCAATGTTCCCTTGGAGGAAAAACTCTAATTTGCGTAAAGAACGTTTTTGCTGTGGACTCAAAGACATGATTTTTTCTTCTAACTTGGTCAGGGTCTTATCTAGATCTTCTGCCGATAGGTCGTCAGCTTTGATTTTATTTTCAAGTCTACTGATAGCCTTTAGGTATTCGCTAACTTCCGTTTCTTTTTTGCTCGGTTTAGCAGAAAGGTCCTCTGTTTTTTTTGTAGTAGCGGTATTTTTTGCGTCTATATTTTTCGCATTTGCATTTTTTAAACCTTCTTTTACATCATTTTGAGCGCTAGGTCTGTCGAGTTTAGCCTGAATTGGTGCAGGTGTAGAGATCTGATTCATGTTTACCTTAATAAAAAAACTGGGGAGGCTTTATTTGCCTGTACCCCTATAGGTAATCAAGGTTTATGCCAAAGTGAGAATATTTAAAGAAAAAATCCTTGCAAGGTGCCGTTGCCAAAGGAATTGGGATGGGCTAAAGTGATAAAAATTATTAACCACCACGGTGGTCTTATCGGGAATAAAAATGGCTAAGAAGAAGCAAGAAGAAGAAACAGAAAAAGAAGACAACTTATCTATGAAGATGTTGGAAACCCGTTCAATCGTTATCAGCGATGCGGTGGACTCCAAACTTGCAGATAAGGTAATCAAGCAGATTTTACTTTTGGAACAACTGGACGGTAGTGCTGAAATAAAAGTCTTTATCAATTCGCCTGGTGGTGAAGTAAATAGTGGTTACGCTATTTTTGATATGCTCAAATTTGTCACCTGCCCCATTACTACTATTGTAGCTGGTCTGGCAGCTTCTATGGGATCTGTTTTAAGTTTGGTTGGCGATAAGGGCAAAAAATATGCTCTCCCCAATGCAAAAATTATGATTCACCAGCCACTCTTACAGGGTGCGCAGGGGAACGTTACTGATCTAGAGATTCACTCAAAGCAAATCATTAAGACTCGTGAGCGCTTGGCTGTTATGTACGCCGATGTAACTGGCAAAACAGTAAAGCAAATATTAAAAGACATGGACCGTGATCATTGGCTTACAGCCGATGAAGCTTTAAAATATGGCTTAATTGATAAAGTCATCTCATCTCGAAAAGATTTAAAATAGACTATGAAAATTACAGTATTTGGTAGTGGATATGTAGGTCTAGTAGCAGGCGCATGCTTTGCGGAATCGGGCAACGATGTGATCTGTGTGGATGTGGATGAGCGAAAAATAAATATGCTCAACCGTGGAGAAATTCCCATCTACGAGCCTGGTCTGGAAGAAATGGTGAAGAGAAATATGCAGCATAACCGCTTGCGTTTTACCACCGATGCCAAACTAGGGGTCGAAGAATCCCTGTTTCAGTTTATTGCTGTGGGCACACCGCCTGATGAAGATGGTAGCGCTGACCTACAATATGTATTGTCTGTGGCAAAGACCATTGGGCAATATATGAACGACACCAAAGTAATTGTCGATAAATCTACTGTACCTGTTGGTACAGGGGATAAGGTGCGTGCGCAAGTTGATGCCGCCCTGAAAGAAAGAGGAGTAGAGGTTCCCTTTGATGTGGTAAGCAACCCTGAGTTTTTACGTGAAGGTGTTGCCTTGCACGACTTTATGGAGCCAGACCGTGTTGTCGTCGGAGCAAAAGAAGAACATGCAATTGCCGCTATGAAGGAGCTTTACGCTCCCTTTATGCCTGAAAAAGATAAAATTTTAGTCATGGATTTACGAAGTGCTGAGATGACCAAGTATGCCGCCAACTCCATGCTAGCTACAAAAATTAGCTTCATGAATGAGGTCTCTAGGCTTTGTGATTTAGCTGATGCTGATATTGACATGGTGAGACTTGGAATTGGTGCCGATCATAGAATTGGGCCAAGTTTCTTATTCCCCGGTGTTGGCTACGGCGGGAGTTGTTTCCCTAAAGATGTGCAGGCCTTAATTAGAACAGGTGCTCAGTTTGGCCTGAAAATGGATTTGTTAGAATCAGTTGAAGGTGTAAATGAAAGGCAAAAGGGCGTTCTCCTAGAACAGTCAGACCAGTTATTAGGCAAGGACTTGCAAGGTAAAACCATTGCTATTTGGGGTCTTTCCTTTAAGCCACAAACCGATGACATGCGTGAAGCACCTTCAAGAGTCATTGTTCGTGGTTTGCTCGATCGAGGTGCTAAGATCCAAGTTCATGACCCTGAAGCTATGGAAGAGGCAAAGCGGATCTTTAAAGAGGTTGAAAAAGGCCTTGATACTAGTAAAATTGAATTTTTTGATGAAATGTATTCCGCTGTTGAAGGGGCTGAAGCTCTGGTAATTTTAACAGAGTGGAATGAATTTCGAAGGCCTGATTTTGAAAAGATCAAAAGCCTACTCCATCGCCCATTAGTGTTAGACGGTAGAAATATCTACGAGCCTAAAAGTATGAAAAGCCGTGGATTTGAATATTTCTCTATTGGCAGGCCATAAACATGGCAAAGAAAAATATACTAATCACAGGGGGAGCTGGGTTTTTAGGTTCCTATTTGGTTGCTCGTCATTTAGAGCAAGGCCATCATGTGATTTGTTTGGATAACCTGCAAACAGGTAATATCAACAATATCAAACCTTTTATGGATCATCCTGAGTTTGAGTTTGTTCAGCAAGATGTGATTGAGCCCTTTGATGCCCCTGTTGATCAAATTTTTAACTTCGCCTGTCCTGCATCCCCCCCTCTTTACCAAGCTGACCCAATCCATACCTTTCGCACCTCTGTCGAAGGTATTATGAACATGGTGAAGCTGGCCAAGAAATATAACGCCAGATTGATGCAAGCCAGTACCTCTGAAGTTTACGGTGACCCTGCAATGACGCCGCAACAAGAAAGCTACTGGGGCAATGTGAATCCCATTGGTATTCGTAGTTGTTACGACGAGGGCAAACGTTCGGCAGAAACCTTGATGATGGATTTTCATAGAACAGAAAATCTAGACATTAAAATCGTACGTATCTTTAATACCTATGGCCCCAACATGAATCATGATGATGGTCGTGTTGTTTCTAATTTTGTTGTGCAAGCCTTGCGTGGCGAAGATATTACCATCTATGGCGATGGAAAGCAGTCTAGAAGCTTCTGCTTTGTCGAGGACTTGATTGATGCCATTTGCGCTATGATGAATAGCGAAGATTTTATTGGCCCTGTGAACATTGGTAACCCTGGGGAATTTACCATGGTTGAACTGGCCGATAAAGTGATTGCCAAAACAGGATCTAAATCTAAAAAAATCTTCATGGATCTGCCGCAAGACGACCCTACTCAACGGTGCCCCGACATCACTCTTGCCCAAGAGAAATTAGGTTGGGAGCCAAAGATTATGCTCGAAGAAGGCTTAGACAGAACCATAGCCTATTTCGACACATGGCTTAAGGCCAATGACTGAGGAACCTGTTACCTCACTCCAGCTGCAAGTTGTATTAGTTGAGCCTTCCCACCCTGGTAATATTGGGGCCATAGCCCGCGCAATGGGTAACTTTAATGCCACTGAGCTGGCAATCGTCAACCCCAAATGCGACCCCCTTGATCCTGAGGCCCAAGCTCGGGCCTGCCATGGTTTAGAGATCTTACAATCTGCCAAGATTTTAGACAGCACAGCCAAGGCCGTAAGTCAGAGTCATTTTGTGGTGGCGGCAACTTCTAGACAACGTAGTTTTTTCAAAGAACAAATCACACCTTTTGATTTCGAAAGGGTTTTTTTACCTCTTTCTAGTAAGGAAAAGATCTCACTTCTTTTTGGGAATGAAAGAACAGGTTTAGAGAACGATGATGTGGCTTTGGCGACCCATATTGTAAACGTCCCTACCAATATAGAGAACCCTTCTTTGAATTTGTCTCAAGCTGCACTTTTATTGTTGTGGGAATTCTCAAAATTGGGTCAAGTAACCTCAGAAAGCTTTGCAAAGGGGGTGGAACCTGCTATAGCAAGTGAGACAGAGGGGTTTAAGCTACAACTTTTTTCTTTATTAGAAAAAGTTGGCTTTTTTAAGTCTTTTTCGCAAAGGGAAAGTCTTCAGTGGAGTGTGTCAGATTTGATCGCTCGTGCGAGGCCCGATGTCAGAGATCTTAAAATGTTGCGTGGAATGATTCACCGCATTGATCTCACAATAAAAAGATTAAAAGAGAAGAAGTGAATCAGCCAGAACAGTCCAAATTTGCCAGTGATATTCCAAAGGGGTTAATGCAGCCCTATGAAGATTGGAAAGTTCTTTTAGTAGAAGATGATGAAGCTGTCCATGCGAAGGCCTATGAACTTCTGAAACCTTTTGTCCACCAAGGGCGAAGTATCTGCCTGATCAGTGCTACCTCCATTGAAATTGCTGAAGTCTTAATTGAACAAAATGCCGACTTAGCCGTTCTTTTAATTGGTAACCTAGAAACGACCGAGCAGTCCCTAAGCTTGATTTCCTATCTGAGGGAAAATCAAAATAACCATTGGACCCGTGTCCTTTTTGCTGCAGGAACGGCAACAGTCGTAGAAAAAGCAGGGTTACTCGGTGAGATCCAAGGTTGTATCAATCACGGGTTACTCAAAACCCCTGATGTTAGAAAATATCTACTCAACACCTTAAAAACCCTTGAAGAAGCGGTTTATTCTACCACCTTACACATCTTAGATTCCTCCCAAGCGAGAGGGGCTACCACCATTGTCAGGTGGAAGAACGAGCCAGGTTGGCCGGTGGAATTTGTTTCTTTAAACGTAAAAGAACTAACAGGCTATACAGATAAAGAATTAGCCAGTGGCGAAATCCCCTATTCGACGGTTGTTTTTCCCGCTGATCTAGAACGAGTTGGCAAAGAGGTCGCCGATTTTACAGCTAATGGCCAGGATCACTTCACCCAAGAATACCGTATGATTCGCAAAGATGGGCGAGTCATTTGGATCTATGATGTTACCAATATTCTAAGGGATGAAAAAGGCGAAGCGACCCACTACCTTGGTTACGTTTACGATATTACCCAGAAAAAAGAACAGGAAAAACTACTTTTTGACCGTGAAACTTTCGGAGTCATTAAGCTTGATTTGAATGAAGAAATTTTAGAGGTGAATTCCACTGGAGCTGATATTTTCCGCTCTACAGAAGAAAAAATAACAGGTTCTAACTTCTTCGATTGGATTGACGCAGAACAGGTTGCCCAGACCTCTGAAGCAATAAATGGAGTTCGAGTAACTAAGCACCCCCAAAGGTTAGAAGTGAAGCTTCAAGGCTCCACAGAGGGTTTAGTTTCTTGCCAACTGACCATTTCTTATATTGGCGAAGTTGATGGGAATCAGAGCTGTTTTTTAGTCATTTTAGAAGACTTAACTGAGAAGAAAAAAGTTGAAGATGAGTTGCGTCAGGCACTGGCCAATGAAAAGTCCTTTATTGCTTCTGTCAGTCATGAAATTCGCACGCCCTTGTCTTCGATTTTAGGCTATACGGAATTGTTACAAAGTTCCCCTGATTTAAAAGATGAGCAGCGGCATTTTGCTGAAAGTATTTCTGTAAATTCCCAGCATTTGCTCAATCTTATCAATGATATTTTAGATATTTCCAAGCTAGAGTCAAATCAGCTGAGCTTAAATGTAAAAGAAGTAGTTTTAAGTGATCTTTTCACCGACTGTGGTGTGGTGGTCAGTTCTCAGGTTAAGGAAGGCGTTCGCTTGAAGGTGAATGTTCCTGACTTTAACTATTATGTGAAATGTGATCCCATCCGCATCAAGCAGATTTTTATCAATCTGTTATCCAATGCTGCCAAGTTTACCGATCATGGTAGTATCAGCTTATATATTCAAGACTATACCCCCCTAGAAGGTGACGCTTTAAGTTTGCGCATTTGTGTGGAAGATACAGGTCTTGGTATTGGTAAAGAGAAGCAAAAGGAACTTTTTAAGCCCTTTAAGCAGGCCCATATTGGTGACTATGGCGGTACAGGTTTGGGCCTTTATCTTTCTCGTTCTATCGTAAAATTGATGGATGGAGATATCTATGTGGAGTCGGATTTAGGCAAGGGAAGCAAGTTTGTAGTGGAACTGGTTTTAGCTAAAGGCCGCTTGAAAGAGGCAGAATTCCAGTTTAAAGATAAGGGTGTTTTGGTGATCGGTGATTATCCCTCTTTAAATGAAGATCAAAAAATTAAGTTGCAGAATGCAGGAGCAAGGTTAAGCTTTATTGATGCTTTAGCCCCTGGAAAAGAAATTTATCAAGAGATTTTAGCTCTAGAAGGGATAGATCTAGCCATTTTAGATATTGATCTCTTAAAAGAGCGAAGTATTGCCCTGTCTGCCATGGTGAAGGATTGTCACCCTGGAATCGGTTTGGTGGGTTTAAAACTTAAAACCAATAGCCTGCAAAATAACTTGATCGAGCATAACCTGCTCAAACCCTTTTCTCAGTTTCAATTGGCCAAGACACTGCAAAAGGCATTGGCTACAGGCCAAAGAGCCAAGGTGGATGACTTTAGCCACTTGAGGGTTTTGATGGTGGAGGATGTTCAGGCTAATCGCCAGCTTTTTACCCAAATGCTGAAAAAGTTTTTTAACCTTGAATTGCAAACGGCAGCAGATGGCGCAGAAGGCGTAAAAAGGGTAAAGAAAGAGACTTTTGATTTGATTTTGATGGACTTACAAATGCCAGGCATGGATGGGGTGCAGGCTGCCACTGAGATTCGAAAATTTGATAGCAATACGCCCATTGTTGCAATTACAGGCAGTGTTTATGCCGAGGATGTGCAGCGGGCAAAATCTGCTGGAATGAATTCCTACCTTGCTAAGCCTGTCCAAAAAGATGACCTGAAAAAGTTATTTGTGGAGTTGTTAGAAGGGAAACAAGTGCCTTCCCCTGATTCAGGTGAAGCAAACGCCACAGGCGAGTCAGCTGGTGAGCAGCCGGCTTTAGTTTTAGAGTCAGCAAACTTTTCAGCGGCCATTGAACAACCTCTCATTACTAAAATGAAGGATTTCTTAGAAACCATTGGTTCCCCAGCGGAGGTTCAAGAAGAGATTTTAAGAAGTGCAATTTTAGAGATTAAGGAAGGCTATCAGGGAGTCCAGGAAAGCTACCAAGCGGGCAATAGAAAGTCTCTAGCAAGGTATTTACATAAGTTGAAAGGCTTACTTGCAAACCTGAATTTAACCCCACAGGGTGAAGCCGCACAGGATTTAGACTCCATGATTCATCAAAATAAGGATGATAAAACCTTAAAGAAAGCCATGGAAGCCTTTATTACTGATTTACGTGAGTTTGCTTAAAGGGTAACTGCCTTAAAGGCAGTTGAGTAGAATGCAACCAACTAAGCTTGATCAATTTCTTTGATTAAGCTGGGAAGGTGTTCCGCAGCTAAGGCTGCAAGTATATCTAAGTCCATATTCTCACTGAATGGCAGCATACCTTCAATGTTCTGTTCACTGAGCATTTCAATTTTCTCCCACAGGTAAAACAGATAGTCTCCATCTTTTGGAGGGATGAGGTTATTTATCAGCAAGTGAAACTTAAGGTTTTTTTCTTTGAGTAAGGCAACCTCTGCCATTTGAAAGGCAAAGTGTTCTTTAACTGGAGTTAAACAATAGATGATAGGAGCATCTTGCTCTGTCATCCATTCCAGATTGTTTTTGGCTTCGGTAAGAGGGGTAAGTAAACCTGCAGGGACCTCAATAAAAAGAGGTGTGTAATGCTGACTTAAAAGGTTTTTTCTCTCTTTAAGAAAAGACCAATCAACACGAATCCCATCACGGCGATAAGCCATTTCAATAGGGTAATTTTCTGTTGCCAAGTAGGGCGCAACAAAAGCCTGGGAAGGTTCATCGGCCATGACCTGGCAGAATACCTCTCCATCTGTAAAGGTGTCTTCTGCATTGTGAATGAGCTGACTGTGACTAAAGGGTTTGAAGGCTCCAGCCTTATTCCCCAGTTTTTCAGATCTTTTGATCAATGCGCTAATTAGGGTCGTTTTGCCTGCGCCTGTTAGGCCTGCGACAATATAAGTTTTATTCTCCAACGAGTGCATCCCTGAGTCCAGCCAAAGTCTCTGGCTCTACAGTAGAAAGCTCCCTATAGACATCTTGGACAGTTAAAAAATTTTTACTCATAAAGGCTCTTAGTTTTTCATCTTTGATCCGCCTGCGCTCTTTGATCTCGCTCAAATACTGGCTAACGTTCATTTTGTGGCTGGCAAATTTTAAGTCCAAACTCTTTAAATCCTCTTCTGTCAGGCCCGCATCTGAGGCTCGTTGGAAGAATTTTTCAAGATTTTGTTCTTGGGCGAATTGCTTTCGATTTTCATTAATAGGGTCTTGCGCCAAGAGTGGGGTTCCCACCAGGGTGAAAAGAAACGAAAAGAGAATGAATTTATTTGTCATATTATTTTGTGAAAAAATTCTAATTAAAGTCTAACGTTGTAATGCAACTAATGTGCAGTCTCGTTGCAATTAGTGCTAATTATGTACTTACATGCTCGAGTGCGGCATTAATATGCAACCAATGCTACCTGTATGTGAGCTGCATTCAGGTGTGCAGGATTCATGCACTTTCAACCGAAGTTAAAGTATTTTTGCAGAGGAAAGCTTTAGATTGCTACCTAAAAATAGAAAAAGGGTAACAAGTATTACTTGAAGAAAGTGATAAAATCGAATTTCCTTTTTTTGAAATTTAATGTAGAGTAAATACAAAAAGTATACATATTATAGAAGAATAGGGGCAGATATGGCAGTTGATCTAGAACAAGTAAAAGCTGATATTACAGAAGCGGCAGAACGCATGGGGATGGATTTTGAGGATTTAGCAGAAATGGTTCCCGATGTTCTAGAAGATTGCGTCGCCAAAACAGCAGGGTTAAAGGTTGCAATCGAGACAGGTGATTCCGCTCAAGTTAAGGCGATTGCCCATGACCTAAAAGGTTCTACTCTCAATTACGGTTTAGTTGGGCCTAGTGTATTTGCAAAGTCTTTAGAGGCCAATTTCGAAAGCCCAAGCATGTCAGACTATGAGCAATTTTCAGCTCTGATCAATGAATTAACTGAGTTAGATCTACTCTAGTTTATTTTTTTAGATTCGCCCAATTTTCCCCTGCGGCGAATATTTTATCTTCATCACTATAGAGTTCACTGGTTAAGTGGTCCTTTATTTTTACATCAGGGACAATGCCCACCTTGTGGAAGCTTTTGCCTCCTGCTGTGTAAAATCGAGCCATGGTGACCTTAGCAAAAAGGTCCTCTGTCAGTGGGAAAAAGCTTTGGATGCTTCCCTTGCCAAAGGTCTTCTCGCCAAAGAGTTTTCCTTTTTTTAAGTCCTTAATGGCGCCTGCTAAAATCTCTGCACTACTTGCGGTACGCTCGTTGACCAACACACTTAAACGCCCATATTCCAAAGTTGAAAAACCTTGGGAAGGGTAGGTTTGGCTGGCTTTCCCAGAGGAATCTTTGACTTCTACAATCAAGCCTTCTTTGATAAATAATTCCGCAGTTTCTATGCCCGATAACAGTAATCCGCCTGGGTTATTGCGAAGGTCTAAGACCAACCCTCGTATCTTTTTTTCTTTAAAATAGTCTTTAATCTCTTGGGCAGTATTCTTTTGAAAATCAGAGATGGAAACCAAATAGACATCTTTCTCTATGAGTTTAATTTGCACCGAAGACTCGGTAATGGTGGCAAAAGTCAGATGTAGATCCTGTTTTTTCCCCTCACGGCTGTAGGTCACCTTGATGGCTTGGCCCACTTTGCTGGGGATTTTAGCGAAGGTCTCGTGCTCATTTTCGGGGGTCAGGGTTTGGTCGTTTAAGGCTACAAAAATATCGCCTCTTTTTAATCCTGCCCTTTTGGCTGGGGAATTGGAGCTTACCTTAGCGATGGTTAGGCCTTTAGGCCTAGGTAGGAGTTGAACGCCGACACCAATGTATTGGCCCATGGATTCGTTTTGAAGCTTTTCATATTGCTCACGGCTATAAAGCTCACTATAGGGGTCAAGGCTTTGCAGCATGCCGTTAATAGCGGCCTCGGTCAGTTCGCCTGTAGATTTTTCAGGTACGCCTTTGGACCTGATTATGGCAAAGGCACGGGAAAAGGCCTCAAAAGCCTTGTCTTGGGAATTTAAATGTTTAGCCGAGTCGCCAGCAAAGGCCATTGGATTTGCTGTAATTAGAGCTGTAATCAAAAGGCTGAGGGCTTTCATTGTCGACTGAGCTCAATGAGTTCTAAAAGCAAAAGCCTGGTTGGGGTAAAGAGTAAAATGGCACCAACTAAAGCCGTGAGTAGGCCAGGTATGATAAAACCATAAGCGCCGATGATCAGCAATACTTCGCCCCACATTTCTTTCACGATTCTCGTGCCCTTTTGGCTTTCTGCGATTACAAAAAAGAGGTCGTCGATGTTCGATTTCTGTAAACGCCAATAGCCAAATCCCAAGCAAAGTAACTGACTTAAGACAGCAACGGTAATCCAATAACTTGAAGAAATACTCGTTAAGAAAAGTAGATCTATAAAACTTGCAGGGGCTAAAATGAGTAAGGTCCAGAAAATCCAAGTCATGATTTTACTCGTCTTCCTCGTCAACCGCTTTTTTGGGCTTTGCAAAGGGCGCAGGTAATGCTTCTAAGGCCGCTGTGTAGCGGGCCATATCAATGGTGCCTGTTCCTGCAAATAGCTCAGCCGCTTCCAAACTTACCAACTGTGAGATCAGGCCAAAGGCCTCATCTTTGGTAAAGCCTTCTTCTTGCAAACGCTCAAAGGTAACTGTCGCTTCTGGCGGGTCATCAGTGGCCATTTGTTGGTTGATGACAGCTGTAATTGCCGATTGCAGCCTAGCTTTTAAATAGGCATCTTCTTTTGGATCTTTGGAAAAGACAGGAGGTTTCACCTCTTTGGGTTTCTCCTCTTTACTTTTATCTGTCATTTAATCGCTCCCACTACTTTTGGATGATAGGTTTTATGAGTTTGTTTAAAGACCATAGGGTCTAGCTTTTTGCTTTTTTGTGGGTGGTTCTTCCCCCAAGCAAAGGTCAGAAATTCCTTGCGTTCCGGCCCCCAAACCAACTGGTCAAAAAAGTCTAATAGTTCTTTTTGGGTCAGCTTTTCAATCTCTTTTGCGTAAACTTCACGGTAGTCAAAATCGAAACTACCAAGGCTGATTCTACTCCAGTGCAATTGAATTTCCTCACCTAAATTTTTAGGCTTTTCAAGGGCTGTTTGGACTAGGCTCTTTTTATAACCCAAAAAGTCCTCCTCTGTCATGCCTTGGATTTTGCTACGAAAATTATTTAAAAAAGCCAGGGTTCGAATGTGCAAGTAATCGGGACCTTTTTTTGCCGACTGGATTAAAAAACTCAAACCATCCACTTGGTGGTTGCCTGTTGCCCCAGTCCAAACGAGGTAGCCTAGTTGCTCATTGGTTCTCATTTGAGCGTAATAGGATTTGGTTACGGCGATGTTTAAGAGCTGTAACAATGCCGTTTGTTTTGGATTCATCGGCCCCGCTTGCAGGTATAGGTAGTAAGCGGAGTTGGAGTCTTCAATAGAAAAGGAATTGAGTAGCCTGTCGCCTTTATTTAAGAGGTAGCTCTTTTCAATGGTCGCCTGCTCTAGTTTTAAAGGTTGGTGGCCTATGCCCTCGATGATTTGCTTTTGCAAGGCCAAGGCGGCTTCTTTATTTAAATTGCCTTCCATTAAGGTTTGGATGTGGAGCTGTTGCAGGAGCTTGCTGGCGTGCGCCTGAAAATCGGCAAAGGTTAGGCTATCTGCCACCTTTAAATAGTCTTCATTGTGCCAGAGAAGTTCGCTGGTGAGATAAGAAAACTCATAGATCGCCCGTTGGTAGGCTCTGGACTGCCTACGGTTTAAACGCTCTTCTTTCATCTCTTGTTTGTAGATAGCAAATTGGTCAGGGCTAAAGTCGGTTGTGTCCTTCACCCTTTTAAGAATAGCCTTTAAAATAGGCGTAAACTGCTCAGGGTAGCCTTTTAATACGATTTGCATCCCAGTAACTTTGTTGCTGATATTAAAACTTAATCCTGCGATTTTGGCGGGGTAGGCATATTCATTTAGCGCATTTTGGACCAACTTCGTCCAAATATTCGTTAAGGCCGCCTCTTTGGGGCTGATGTAGGCCTGAGGAGACGAGATGCTAATGATCAACTGCGCCTTAGGATTTTTAAAAGGGTTGCCCTCCTTAAACCAAAGTTGGCTACCTTCTGCGGATTCAATGAGTTTCGGCCATTTTGTGCTCGTTTCTGCCGTCTCTAAAACAACCTTGTTTGCAATAAATGGGTTGGCTGTTGGCAGCTTCAAGGCTGCAATTTTTTCCGGCGACTGTAAGCTTTTTGTTTCCTCTTGGGTCAGGGGGGTAACGCTATATTCTCCCTTATAATAAGGCTCAATTTTATCTGTGATTGCCGATTTTGAAACCAAAGTTCGGGTCATGTTTTCTGGGGTAATGGCCTGCAATAGGCTTGCAAGTTCCTTTTCTGGGTAGCTTTTTCGCTGCATCTGAATGGCAGGGGCTAAGTGAGCTGGAACCCGCTGCATTAAACTTGCGAGCTGGGTTACATATCCGCTAGCCTGGCCTTTTTCTTGGTACTGGAATGCTATGGCTGCAACCTTAGTGATCTCTTCAAAGTACATTGAAAGATCTGGTTTTTCGTTGACTAGTTTTAAGTAGCTAAAAAGTGCCCCTGTGATTTCATCTTTGTGATTTAACCCTTCAGGGGTCAACTCAACGGTCACCCCAAATGTACCGTAACTTCTTTGCTCGCCTTGGCCGCCTGCGTTGAGGTTTAAGGCCCAACCCTTACTTTTTAAGTAGCTGAGTAGGCTCCCTTTGCCTTCGTGGCCTAATAGATGGCCCAAGATATCAGCAGGTTGCTTATCCCATTGATCCCAAGAGCTAGGAGTGATAAAATTAAACATCAGGTATCTAATGTTCTTAATGGGCTTGATTTGTACCTCACGGGGCATTTGCGCCGTAATTACAGGGATGCCACTCAAGTCTCTTAAGGTAAGTTCTTTATTTTTAATGGGCGAGAAATATTTGGTTGCAAATTCTTCCAGTTCATTGAGGGGGTTTTTACCTAAAATCACCAACCGCATCAGGTTAGAAGAATAGTTTTTTTGGTAAAAATCGACTAATTTTTTATTTAATGCATTTACGTCGTCACTAGAGCCACCAAGGGTTTCAAGCGAACCCGTTCCAAATTGTGAAAAAGGATGAGCAATATTACTCACTTGTTTTTGAATTTGGTAAAGTCTTCGCATATCATTGATAAGATTCTTTTGGTGTTCCGAATGAACAGCTTGGATCTCTCGATTAGCAAAGTCTGGATTAAAAAGCGGGCTGATAAAAAATTGACTAAAGCGGTCTAGCGCACCCTCCAAGTGTTCTGGCTGGATATTAAAATGGTAGTTGGTGTTTTCTGAAGCTGTGTAGGCATTGGTGCTTCCACCGTTTCGTGACAAAAAATCGCCATATTCAGTAGCTTTAGGGAATTTTTTTGTGCCCAAAAAAAGCATGTGCTCTAAGTAGTGAGCCAAGCCTAATTTTGTTGCAGGGTCGGAAAATTGACCAATTGCTATATCCAGAGAAGCCGCGGCTTGCTCAGCCTTAGGATCGCTAATTAATAAAACTTGAAGCTCGTTGCTTAAGGTAACTGCTTTATAGTCTCTTTGGTCGGCAGGGCTTTTTTGTACTTGCACAGATGAAAGAGATGGATAAAAATAAATCAATACCAATAAGCCAATGATGGGTAAGAGGTATAAGGGATTTTTTATGCGTTGCATTTTAAATTTATAGGGATGAAATGAAATTACTTTTGAAGAACCCAGGTTGCCAATTTTGCAAATTTTACAGGGATTCTTTTAAGCATCAGGGTAAAGCTACAAGGCCCGCTTGCGCCAAGGGTGCACGCAGGATCTTTGAAAAAGGCACCAAAAACAAACAGCGTAAATGGAAATGGGTTGATTGTTCCTACGCTGAATTTAGAAATAAAGACCGCCTTTGCGACTCTTTTGAAGTTCAATCAATGGTTCACACTGCGTCCCAACAACTTGGGTTGCTTCTAAGGAGTGCTGTGCAAGAGACTCCACCTTCTTTTAAAAGTGAAATGTGGTGGCAACATGGCGACCAGATTATAATTTAAAGGTTGGTCTTTTTTTTATCAATCAAAAAAGGACTTTTCACATTTAAAGATTTGTAAAAGTTCTCTACCTGCAACCCCCGTATAGCATTTTTTATTTTTGTATAAGTTTGCTTGACATTATTCAATCAGATGAGCAGAATTATTGATTCTGGAACACGGGGTGTAGCGCAGCCTGGCTAGCGCACCTGCTTTGGGAGCAGGGGGTCGGAGGTTCGAATCCTCTCACCCCGACCAGAAAAAAAAGAAACGGGCGCCCGTAGCTCAGCTGGATAGAGCAACTGACTTCTAATCAGTAGGTCGGACGTTCGAATCGTCCCGGGCGTACCAGTAAAGATGGCGGATGTAGCTCAGTTGGTAGAGCACCGGATTGTGGCTCCGGATGTCGCGAGTTCAAACCTCGTCATTCGCCCCATTTTTAGAAGAAAGATGCAAGCGCTTGTAGCTCAGCTGGATAGAGCAGTGGACTTCGAATCCGAAGGTCGTAGGTTCGAATCCTACCAGGCGTACCATAAATAGACCAAAGAAATGTGCGAGAGTGGCGGAATTGGTAGACGCGCCAGATTTAGGATCTGGTATCTTCGGATGTGTGAGTTCAAGTCTCTCCTCTCGTACCAACCCAAAGTAGTCCCAAAGGCGTAGCCTGAGGTCGACGTGGGTAACAAAGCGAACACTGTGAGCTTTGTAAATAAAAAGTAAGCGAGAATAGCTCAGCTGGTAGAGCGCAACCTTGCCAAGGTTGAGGTCGCGAGTTCGAACCTCGTTTCTCGCTCCACTTTTAAGTGGGGCCTTACGGCCATATCTAAAGGTTCTACGAAATTCCGTAGCAAATCCTTAAGATTTCAAAAAATCATTCTTTTTAGTTTAGTGTCAGAATAGTGTCAGTTACATTAACTAATGTCTGCCACCTCCTCAAAACAAACTCCCTTTAACTTGAGTCTCATTTCTGTTGTCGATACTGGTGAATAGTGTAAATCATTCACTTTCTCTGAGTTCCCTAACATGACTCCAGCCTCTTTCGCTGAAAATCCTAGTTTGGAGCGCAACACATGGTTGCTGTAGGTTCTTAGATCACGGATTTGCAAGTCTTCAATACCTAGCTTCAGTAAGATGCTTGCCCAAGACTTTTTGATAGAGTCCGTTCTTTCAAACTGCCCTTTGGCTTTTTTAGGAAATATAAACTCTGCTGGGTAGGTCTCACGACCGATCAGCTTTCCTCTTTCATCTCTCAACAGTACCCTTCCAGTGGATTTTACCTTTGGCAGAGCCTTTACAAGCTCAATTGCCTCAGGAAACAAAAACACTGTCCTAGGTTTATTCCATTTGGGTGACCAACTTAAACCGTCTTTTGTGGGGCATTTGGGCTTATGTTTTATATTCCAAAGCCCAAGCTCCAAATCAAAATCCGACCACTCTGCATGCAGAGCTTCACCAAGTCTACAACCTGTTAAAATCAAGAAGTGAATAATGTTACCCACTGGCGCAGTTGAAGAAGAACCCCAATTAGCCTTAAGCAAGTTAAGGATTAACTGAATTTCAACCGTCGTTGCCAAACGATCCCTAACAAGGCTCCCTCGATTAGGAAGTTTAATCTTCTTTGGAATAGGGGATTTAATGTCCACTACTTGTGCATCTTCAATCAGCCAGTTAAATAGCTTTTTGAGCCTAGATACGGCGGTTTTTAAGGTAGCTAGCGCCAATCCTTTGGCGGCAAGCAAACCTAATAAACGCTCAATATCCAAGGGTTGCACGTCTTTAACTTCAAATCTGCCCCACTGGTGGAAATACTCTAAATACTGAGCATAGGCCAGTTGGTCATAGCGAAAAGTCAAAGGGCTTTTTCTTGGTTTGGTAACCTCTAAGTAAAGTTGAATTGCAACTTCAAGAGTTAAATCTTCTGTTTTCTCATCTTGAGGCAGAAGTTCAGGCATTTTAACTTGGTCTTTTTGGTCAAATGTACCCAAAATCAATTGCCGTTCTTTTACACGAAACAAGATTTTTGCTTCCTTTAAAGAACGGTTCAACGGCCTTCTCATGCGAGTGCCATTGGGTAGGTAGTAAGCAATGTAATATTGCTTGATACCCTTTGTTTGTTCTCTTGAATAAAAAGAACAGCGGGGTTCATACCCCAGTGGGATATTACATTCCATAATAATTCCTCCTAAAAGGTGGAATTCTACAGGTAAACTCCCAAGTCCAATTTGATATTCTCATACTTGTACGCACTTGAATAGCCCAAGCTTATTTTAAGACATTTTGATCATAGATACTGGGCCGAATTCGCTGCTCAAGAAAGAATTCTATATCTTGATGCCTTACCTTCAGGTCTCTACCTATTAGCAGGCTGCGGAGTTCATTTTTCTCATGAATGAGGCCTTTAACTGTTCGTTGTGGACACTTTAAGATTTCTGCTGTTTCAGAAATCGTATAGAGGCGAATTTGGGGGTGGTTTTTAATCATCCATAATTCTATTGCTTGTAATAACCCTTCAATTAGCTCAATTGGAATTTCGGGTTTTGGGTCAAGTTGTTTGATTAAATCATCTAGTTTTTTTTCCATAATTTCCTTTCAGTTTAAAAGTTAGAAATGCTCACAATTATTGCGTAGCTGATGACTAGAATAGCAAAGAAATTTAGAAGCACAACCCAATTATTTTTGGGTTTTCCCATTTGTCGGATTCGATAAATGCATTTATCGATTTCGAAAAATGGCACGAAATAAGACTCTACAGGGGGTTTTGGATTTTAAAAAAAATTGCTTTTTTTTTCGAATTGGTGACTTTAGTTCAATTTGTGAAGCCAAAAAGAAGCTAATTTGAGAAGAAATCCCTTTTCATTGAGTTCATTTTTCTTTTCAGTTAAGGTCTGAAATCGAAATTTGAAGGGCAAAAAATAATCATATTCAATCTATTTTTCTGTGATTTAAGACTCACATCAAAAGTGAAATATAAAAAACTACTACAAAAATGATTGAGTATTTAGGAGGTAAAAAGGCTTTCAAAGTAGCAAGTCTAGAATTTATAGAAATAGCTTTTAGACCTCTTTGGAGCATCCCCATTATAAATTTATCTATGTGTGTAAACCTAGTGTTCCCTAAAGCATGATTTCCGTAGGCTTCCAAATATTGGTTCGTCATAGTTGGGTAGTGATTCAGGATAGTATTTTTGACTTTTTTTTGCTTCAGATACCTGCACCCAGTCCGTAAAAACAGCTTTGTTTTTTGGTTTAGCCTTTTCTGTTTCTCTTTTTTGTTGGCATGTCTAATTTACCATTTTCATTGAGCCCTAACATACGGTAAGTGAATAACCGCCTAAGAATTCTTTTCTTATCAATGTAAAAAAACTTCTCTTACTTCTTGTCGCTTGTCATTAAATTGATATTGACTTCTTTGGTTACTTGAATCGCTCATATCAATCCTTTGCATAAATAAGTATATTTAGTTTTCTAAACAAATTAACTCGGAACCACTTTTTTTTTAATAGTATTTGGCCTAAGAACCTTATTTTCTTTTTGGGTAATCTTCATAGAAATCCCTTTTTGCGTTTACAGTTTGTTCTTTAAAAAGCTTTTTAAACTCTTTAATTTGATCTGCATTCATGTTAATCAATTGGCCTTGAGTCGTTACATTTATGAGCATTTCGATTATAGTATAGTCCTCTGGACTATTACTCCTGGATCTGCCAAATGCCCTTTGAAAAGAGTCCTTAATTAGGACCTCGATTCGCTCAAATCGGTTATCATATGGAGTGATTTTTTCTTCTATATTCCCTTGATAAAGGTCATAAAAAAAGTAGATCTCTAAAGCTTCTCTGATCACATCTGGAGCATTTTTATTTACCCCTAGTTTAGACCTTAAGAAGTCAGAAAGTACTTTATCTACGTCAGAGGAAATGCGAACCATGTGTCCGCATTTCTTGTCTCCCTTCCCCCTTTTTTTCAACCTCTCTTTGAGAGAAATAAGTGAATTGGTGAATGGATTTATTGGCATTAAATTCTCCGTTAAAAATAGAAAATGATTACAAAAAAATAAGGATAAATAAATCAATATTTTAGGCGTGTAAACATGCTGGTTTTGACTTTTTTATGTAATCAAAATGATTACATTTTTACTAAACCTAGAAGTTTGGTAAATCAAGCTTTTTTAAAAACTTTTTCAAATTACCAACCAAATGATTACATTTGGGGGGTGCGTATAGTGTACCGAGAAAGCCGAGTTTTCATTTTCCCTTTATTTTGCAATTTGCTGTTCAAGAAAAGTTAGTTTTTTTAATTTACTCCGTGGTGTAATTTTTGTGCACTTAACTTACGAAAATTTTCCCAGCTTGATCCGAAAAATGGGATTAGAAATTAAAAGAAAAAATGAAACTTCAGATAACTTTTTCTACAAATTTCTTTTTGAAATTTGTTAAAATTAAATCTTTAAGATATGTTAAAAAAAAGAGTACGCCGTAGTCGAAAAAAATTGAAAAAAGGTTTTCAAAAGTTGAAGGTTTAAAATTCAATTTTTAGATTTTTATTCGAGCTTGAGGGTAAAAAAAAATTGGGAAGAAAAATTTATAAAAAGTCTAGATCGGAGGAGTAAAAATGGAGTTTCTTTTCATTGTAATGGTGGCCTATCTTGTATTTTTGATGAGGGCTGCTTGGCCTAAACTTTTCTCAACGATAAAAACCACTCGCTCCATCAGTTCGGATAGTGATGAGTCTAACGGCTTTAGTACTGGGGCAAGCGAATACGGGAGCCCTGACTCACACAAGCATTTCTAACAAATAGCAAAATAGACTTGCTCAGGTATTATTCAAAAATGAAAAAGGGACTCGGAAGTTGGCCCATTAAAAGAGCAACTAGTTAATCTAGAATCAGATCAGAGATTGGAACCATTGAAACGTCGTTTCATTCCTATTGTAATGCCATTGCAATAGAACGACCCTGTTAAATTTATAAAAGCTTGTAAGCTTTTATTTTACCTTGGTGCAATGGTATTTCACCAAAATCGAAATGGCCTATGGCCCCGTTGTGTACGTCGTCAAAGCTTTTGGGCAAATGGCCTCGAAAATTAGAAGAGACTTTGCCTAATGCTAAGCAGGCATCATTGCCTGTTGAGTTGATGGGCTTATGCCCATATTTATGTATTTACGATTCTGCGAGTTCGCTCTGCATTCTCTTTTTCTAAAATACTCCAAAATACAATACACAATCGATCTAGCCCAACGGCTCCTGAGCTTCCAGTTCTAGTAAATCAGATGCTATTGCCATTATTTTTTATCCTGCTAATATTAATTTTTAACTGAGCGACGAGGGTATAATGACCAAACAAGATCTTATTAAAAAGTACAATGATTTTCTTGATCAAGTAGAAGAAAAATACGAAAGAAATGAAGAGGCAAAAAGGGATTACTCGTCAAGCCACAGTGAAGTAAAAAGTCTATCTATGTCTGAATATTTCAACGATATTCTAACAAAAAAAAACCAAGTCGACTTAGAGTATGCAAAACTCTGTAATGAAAAATTGAGATGTCACGGATTAATGGAATCAGGAAGGCATTTTATAAGTTTACTGGAAAAGTATCCTACCAGCGAAATAAAAGAAAAATGCCAGCAATACATCTTAGATACAGAGAAAGTCATTGAAAAGCATCGATATGACCTTTTTGAAATAGGGAAAAGAATAAATGAAAACCCTATGTTGGAAATAGAGCGAGAGTGGCAACAAGGCGGAGTTGTAAAAATGGTAACTAAAAAAGAAGCCTATTTAGAATTCCTGATCCACCTTGAATACTTAGACAGCCGCTTTAATTCAAGGAATTAAGCGTTAAACTGTTTTATGACATGTCTCCAATCTTTAGAGGCTTTTTTACTCCAAAATTGAAGTAAAAAATGCCTAACCAACAAAAAGAAAAATATGAACGAACTTTGGACTAATTCGAACTCTAGGAAAGATTTTGTGGTAAATGGCATCTTAGATGCGGCATTAGAAGTAGACAGTATTTTTATTGCTGTCGCTTTCTTTACAAATATTGGGGTTATAGAGAAACTTGCCGAAAAAAGTCATATTCGGTCCATTGTAATATAAACGTTCTATTTTGACGCAAACTTTCGGCAGTATTTGCACATTATGCCATGATATAAGCTTCAAGTGTCAATCTCTTTAGGCTATAGTAATGTCCCTCAATTGAGTTTCGGTTTAGCTGATAAAAATGGGCATTTTAAACTCAACTGACTAGTTTCGGAAGAGCATAGTGGCTGAGTTAGGCTATTGGGTTCTTATGAGTTTCCCTGTATTTTGGCTTATTTTACAAAAGGCTAAAAATTCAAGCTTGTTTTCATCAATATTCATTGCGTCAAAGTATTTATCTGGATGTCTTTTTTTACCCTGAAGCCATCTATACATGCCCAGTAAAATTCTGTGACCTACAACAAATCCCATATTTCGATAGGGCCGAGGCCCCCCTAATTCAGATCTGAGAAGGTTTCCGATAAATCTTTGATCAGCACACTTAAATAGTTTTTCCATAGCTTGGTCTTTGTATGGGTTTTGCCCAAGTTTTAACTGAGCTCTACGCTCAAGCGCTTTGACCGAGAACTTTAAGTACCATGCTTCAAATAGTAATTCCGCATTTATGCGGCAAAGTTGATTAAAGTTTTCTCGTCGTCGCATTGCTTTCCTCATATTATCATTAGCCCATTTTAGTGTTATAATAGGCTCTATGGAATTGACGAATTCCAAGGCAAAGTCACATCCAAAAACTAGTTCTTTGATTGCAGCATTATCCAATGTAGGTATAGTCACACTCTTAATCCCTAACACTTTGAGCGTATCCGCCTCTTGTGCATAGGTTTGTGAAAAAGAGACAAGAATTAAAAAGACATTGGTTATGATTTTAAAAAGTGAGGTTTTGTAAGTGTTTTTCATGCAGTATGCTTAAGTACAAAGTTATTTAATTTTCTGTATAATTAGAATATCATAGCATTTGATTCAATGCCAAAGGAATATAAAAAAATGTATTAAAATGGATTTTCACTGTTTTATTTTATTCGTATAGATGAGCCTTTTAAGAGGCTTTACTTTTGTGTAAATAGTATTTAACCACTAATTTAATGTTGTCTAGCCAGTCTTTAGCTTTTTGGAAATCAATAAAGATTTGATTTATCTTTAGTACTTTTTTTGAACAGGTTTTCTCTAGTCAGTCACATTAATTTGAGCTATATAAAACAAATAGTAAGATATTGTATTATCTAGTTTAGATCGCAGTTATAGGTATTTTAAAAAACATCTAAACAACTTAGTAAATTCCCTGCAACACCCCCCTATCGACCTCTGATTAATTCAATTTTGGAAATTTATGAGTAGCTACCAGTATTCCTTATTAGACCATAGCGAATTTGAGAATTTAGCTACCGATTATATAGAGCACCGATTACAAATCAAACTTGAACGTTTTAGGGAAGGAAGAGACGGCGGAATTGACTCAAGGTATACAACAGATTGGAAAGACCCCGAAATTATCGTTCAGGCAAAACGTTATGCTGGATATAGCAATCTCAAAAGCATACTAAAGAAAGAATTAAACAAAATTCAAATTCTAAAACCCAAGCGTTATATTATAGTTACCTCTGTTTCTTTAAGCGCTCTTAACAAGAAAGAAATCAAATCAATTTTAGGTAGTTATCTTCTAACTCCCAGAGATATAATCACCAAAGATGATTTAGATGCATTTATCGAATTTACGCCGAAAATTCTGCATAAGTATTTTAAATTATGGCTCACTAATCTGACTTTATTGCAAACATTTCTGAATCAAGGGATTAATAACCAGTCAAAAACTCTTTTACAAGAGATGGCAAAAGAATTACCCAGATTTATTGAAACAGCAGATTTTCAAAGAGCCTTGTCAACCCTGCAAAAACATAAGGTGATTTTAATCACAGGGGCTCCTGGAATTGGTAAAACAACTCTCGCTAAACAATTAGGACACTTTGCTCTCGCTGAACTTGATGCCCAACTTTCGTTGGTCTATGACTTTGAACAGGCTTTCCAAACGCTGAACCCAGAAGTCCCACAGGTTATTATGCTCGATGATTATTTAGGGAGTAACTACCTTGAAGTTGTTAATGCTGATCAAAAAATAGCTGGGCACAAAATCATTGATTTTGTTCAGTCTATTCAAAATAGCGAACATCACTATTTAATTCTTACAAGCAGAACAGTCATCCAAACACAAGCTTATAAATATTCAGAAAAACTAAGGCGAAATCAAGAAAAACTTCATGAGTTTGAATTAAAGATAGAAGACCTAACAGAACTAGATCGAGCAAGAATTTTTGTCAGCCATTTAAGGTTTAACAATACCCCACAAGACCATATTGATGATCTTTGCCTATTAGTACAAAAAAAGGAAAGGTATTTTGAAATTATTAATCACGAACATTACAACCCTCGCCTTATTGAGTTTATAACTTCCCCTGAAAAATTACCTGATGACTCTTCAACATATTATAGCTTTTGCTTACACCACCTAAAACATCCTTTTGAGTTGTGGGATGGTGCCTATCAAAATGCTATAACTGAGCCAGCTCAGATTGTACTGCAATGTCTCTTCCTCTTGGGGGATTTTCCATCTGAGGTTAATTTACAAAAAGCATATCAATCTCGAATGAAATTTGAAGGTCTAAGGTATTCGTTCCCAGACCAGATTACCACCCTTATAAGAGGATTTCTTGTCAGGTACTTAGATGCAGACAACAAGGCTCATTACCGTTTCATCAACCCATCTCTTAATGATTTTTTTCTTCGAATATTTAACGAAGATGCAGAGCTGTTAAAAACTGCAATAAAATCTGCAAATCAAGTCAAAATACTGACTTATCGTTTTAAGGTTTCAGGGAATTTTAAAAAAATATTTGAAACTGATTTCTCTGTAAAAAGTACTCTCATTGAACAAATTAGGATTCTAGGAGAGAATGCGCCACCTGAAGAAATCTCCAAATTTTTAGACATTTTCTGGATACGATTAAATGCGCAAGAAACAATGGATGTTGTATTGCCGCTTCTTCAGAAAACAATCCATGATCAAACCTTAGAATATGAGCTTTCTTACCTATGTGAGTGGGCAATAGAGGAAGCAGAATTCAAAGAGTGGTCCTTTATAAACAAAGCTATTTTAGTGCCTTTTCTTCTTCGAAATTACAATTTTGCAGGAGAATATAAAACACTGCCAAAGCTGTTAGCCGTAATTTTTCAAAAAAACTACGATGAACTACTCTTAGACGAGGATGTGAACAAAATTCTAGTTGATCACTTTAACCGTTTTTGGGATCAAAATTTAGTAGAAGTTGCTCAAGAATGTTTATCTTATAGTGACTACGAGTTAGAGGTTGATGAAGATGGACAGGCTTCCATGGGGTACGATGAAGTTTCAGAAGTTCAAGAAATAGCTGACTTTCTTAACATCCCAGCCCCAGATGCTTCCGTAGATTTGGCACAAGTATTTGAAGGTGAAATTCACGAACAACTAAAAGCAGAATATGATGCTGATCGCTATGAAGATGAATGGCGAGAAAATCGGGGGCAACTTACCCCAACTCCTCGTGATAGTAACGAAATTAGAGACCTATTTTCTACCTTGAAGTAGTTTTATCAAAATCTGACTGGTGAGGTTATGATGGTTTAAATGTACTTGCGATTATCAAAATATTTACAAAAACTATCAAAATATAAGTGCCAAAAATGACAGAAACCCATGGTGAACGTCCCCCAGTAACGTAGACACATTAGCTAGCCATTAGCATTTCATATTCGTCGGGGGATTTGTACCCCTTAAAACCTTTAGGTTTTTAAAGTTGTGTGTTAAATCTGGCAAATATTTAACTAATTTGGTTTGAAAAAAATGAATTTTAACTTTTCGGACGATGTCCAACATGCTGAATCTGCGTATCGATCAAAGTATCCACAAGCGCAGACCAGAATTTTTAAAGTTAGTGAATCAAAGTATTTAATCTATGTCGAAAATTTAAAAATAGATAAAGATGCTAAAGAAGAGTTCAAAATGCGTATACGTACTATGGGTATACCAGTGAAACTTATTGGTGAGATTCCTGATGAATATCTAGAGGAGATCATTCCTTTTTCTGAGGAAGAGTATTTCAAAAGCCTTTCAGGATTTTACACGGAACCTCAACAAATTTCACTTTTTCTAAACAAATTTTCTTTTTTAACCAACGTATCCTTTGAATACGACAATATGGGTTCAAGTGTAATAATTAAGGTTCCAATAAACTGCACAGACGAGGAGGTTGATCAGATACAAAAATTCGGAGAAAAGGTCTTAACGGTCTTTTCCCCTACTGTTGAAAGATGTGAGATGAGTCCCACCGAAAAAATGGCTGTCAAGACAACACCTCCTAAAGATAAGGCCGATGAATTTATGACGCATATTCAAAGTCCAATCACGAATTTGTATCCCTCTCAACAGCAATCTCTTAAAAAAAACTATATAATTCAAGATCAAGAAAAATGGTTTGATATCACGGATCAGTTATATAGTGGTGAAATAAAAAAAAGTAGTTTTAGTTTTATTAGTCAAAAAGAGCCATCTGTCCTGTTAGATTTAACCAATCCGTATCATATCAATCTGAGAAATTATTTGATGATTTATGATGTAATCTATTTAATTTTACCATTTAAAGATTCAATAGAAAAAGCTTTAGCAAATCAACACTTTGAACTAAATGAGTTAATTAGCTTAATTGAAAGAGGTAGAATCAAAATTGTATTAACGCAACCTGTTGAGCGTTTAGACGAACACTTTCTTGATGCGGCTTTTGAAGCAAACAAAAATGGTGTAATCACCAGACATTCTCTTTCAGCACTTTGTTTAGCCGATTTTTTTCAATTACGAAATTCATTCCCTTTTGCTAGTGAAGAATGCATTTATGAATTAACAAAAAGCGCTAACCGTTTTCCCAAATGGTTCAAAGGTAATCCACAATGGCTAATAGACCTGATCGCTTGGCCTCAAGTGGCTTTAAGGACCGCAAATAAGTCATTAAAAGTGAATGGAGTCTTTGCCTTACCACAAGTTGGTCTACCAAGAGTTTTTGAAAATCATCCACAATTAAAAAAATTTGATTTAGAAGCTATGCATACGGGAAAACTTGTTCATATTGCCCACGCACTAAACGCTCATTACGCTCCAATGATAATGCCAGGTTATTCAGATAGTAATTTAGCCCAGTTGTTTTTTAGTGTGCTTAAAATGTACGAAAATCCAAGTCAGGTTATATCAAAAACAAAGAAGACTTTTAGCCTATACGAGGGCATACAAATTAACGATATTTTTGGGGTCTATGAATTTATGCCGATAGATCAATTTGCACAGCATTTCGAAACAGAATTTACACGCACAAACGCTCGCTCCTTATTTTCCCAGCTGAAACACCTAGATCAAAGTGAGAGAAATGAGCAAATAGCAAAGCTTAATCAAGAATTAATACATTTTAAAGAGTTAAAATCTGCAGAAGATTTCTTACTGAGCTTCACAAAAGATATTGGTGGGACTTTTTCGCTTCCAATATCAGTGTTTTCCTTGATTTTACGTGCAACTGGGTGGAGCAAAATAATACAAGAGAAATGGGAGCAATTTGAGGTAAAGATAGGGACTAAAAAAAGTGAGTTGGCTTTTTTAGATAAAATTAGTCCAGCAGCGGCATTAAGAAAGGGTAAAATAGAATAGGGGCTGGACACTGGTCAAATAAGATATTGGTTTTTATATATTAGCTTTTAGCAGTGATCTCATCGATAGTGAGATTACTCGGAGTATTGTTTGCTGTGTCATACTCAATACTGGCATCTATATATGCGGACAATGGATGACAATTCAACAACATCGTTATCATATTCAACATTGTATAGACCCGTTATCCCTTCTAACTCAGATGCATACTGCCTGTATGCAACTGCATCAATTGTAATTACAAGGTTCACACGCCTCATTTCGTAGTAAAAATTAATATGTACACTTGTATCTGGCAGGCTGTGGATTGCATGTATTTCAGGGTCCTCAAGACCCTCAAAAATTTCAGATTGAATTTTAATAACAGCAGTCAATTTTTGAGAAAAGAGGGATTCACTGAGTAAGTCGCTTAATTCATAGTTAGTCATTTTATTGAGGTATTCCTCAGTTTCCTCAATTAAAAAGTCTTCCAAATCATCAAGCATCTCTACATGGTTGAGAGAGTGTTCAATTTTGTCGACTTCATCTTTTACAAAGTCGCCGATATTTAAAAATGGGATAATGTTTGCAATAACACCACTGTTCAAAATATCTTTCTGCAATGCCTCATTAAAAACTAGATTTTTGCCCTTTACTTCAAAAAAACCATTTTTATTATTTGTTATGAATGCGACATCACCTTGGGTACGGTCAGTCTTTAAAAGTTAGCGGTCTAAGAAGGTGGGGTTTACTGGTCGCTTACCGAGATATTACCGCTAGGTACGCTCATGTTAGTCACAAAGCATTGCTTGGGGCTGCTAACCAAATTACAAAGGCACTATTAAACAATGAGGAAAAAAGCACGAATGTCTTTCATCTTTAAAAGTAGATATTTTCGATCTCATAGCCCGAAAGTCGCAGGTTCAAATTCTGCTGCCACAATGAAATAAAAAGTCAGTGTAGGAAAAATATCTTCACTATTTTTTAAATTTTTTACCACATTCCTCAGTATATCAGAATAAAAAAGAGTAAATTAACTAATTGTATGTCGTCAAACCAGACTGTTGTAGATTTTTGTCCCATTGGACTAAAATTGGTTTGAGTGCCTTAGTCATCTTTAAAGTGGTAACGCTTTGGTTTTGTAAAATTTGTTTTTGAGCCATATTAATCTAATGTAATAAATATTTTTATCATTGTAATCGTTATAATTAAGGAGTAGCTTTCAGTCTATATTAACAATTTTATATTTCCTACCTATTTCTTTATTATGAGCAGTGCAGTCCCTAAGTGGAGCGGATACGATTACCAAGGCAAAGTTGGGCTTTATGTAGTTCTGGAGTATTTTATTGCCCAAGTGAAAGCCCCTGTGGCTCTACTACAAGACTTTACGATTGAGTATGAGCCTTATATAGATAGTAAAGACTTTCAGGATTTTATTATTTTAGAAGATTCAAAAGCCATTTCAGTTCATCAGGTTAAGGGCATGAGTTCCTATTATGCCTCCAGTTACAAGACTGCCGTTAGCAAATTAAAGGAAACTCAAAATGACCTTTCTGCACCAGAGGCTTACTTGCATCTAGCTGTTGGCCTTAAGAGTCCAAATGAACAGTCACTAGACAACTACCTTTTTACCTATTTTGAGGGAACCACGAAAGCGCAAAAATACTGCGCTATTGATAAGATTAAGCTGAGCATTATTAAACAGTTAGAAGACTTTATTTCTCTTCATGATCCCAGTCAAGATGCAGCTCACGTTGCGGAGGTGACTTATATTCGTCTAGTAGGGATGTTAGCAGATAGAATCGCAGACGCTCATCAAAACAAGACTCCCTTAAAAATTGATTTCAAGGACTATTGGGACATTATTTCAGTTCATCAGGAAACTAACTCCCCTGATGATTATAAACATGCCTACATAGACGCATTTTATGAAGCCCTTGAAAAGTACTGCAGGGTTCAGAGCTATGAAGAAAATCTAAAACAAGCTTTGTTTGAGCGGTGTGACTTTTTAATTGGCTATGATCGTGGTCAACTGGAAACTTTTTTCAGGCTTCTATCACCACATAAATATGTTGATCACCTCTATCGTTTATCAAGTCTAACAAAGATGGTGCCCGATAACGAATTATCGGATGTATTTTTCCCTATCTTTGATCAAATTAAGATCGATCTTGATCTTGAAAAGCTCATGCAGGGGGGGGCAGTATATCATGCCACTAAGGCCAACGAATATTTGCTAGCAACAGCTTTGCCTCATAGTAACACCAGTGAAGGGAACATAAAAGATATTGTTCAACAGATTCGTGACAATCGAACAATAAATGATTGGCTTTGGCACTGCGACAAAATGATCAGCCATAGTTTGCCTGTTCCCAGCATTGCTGAAATGGATTCCAGGTGGAATCATATTATTCCTAAAAACTATGTGATCCCTCAGAGTCCAAAGCATGCGGGCCAGCACATCAATGAAATCAAATTGAAATCGATAATCCCCCTATCCCAAGCTTTAAAGGAGTTAAAGCATGACTAAAATGATGGAACTATTGGTTGAGCTATTTACAGAATATATCCCTAAGCCCTTTCTGCCTGTCAGTGATGAAAATTGCCTGATCACATCTACCTTTCCCGACGATCATCGGGCCTATTTCATTTTGTACGAGCTTTCAGCAGCCCCAGAGCAAAGCCCGACTGATTTTAGCGCAGAGCTTTATGAGAAGATCAAGGAGACTGGTTCTAAATTTTACGATGAATACTTTGATAAAAACACAACCCTCATCCTGCTTTGTCCAGAGGGCAGCAGGCCCTCTGATAAGGAGATTATCCGTTTTGAAGAAGACCCCTATTACTTTAAAAAGGTGGTGTTAGATTATACAAGTGATGAACTATCCAACCTGCAACAAAAGCTAAGTGAAAAGGCTGGGGATTATGCCAGCCGACTCAAAGCTTTAATACTGGAAGAGGGGCAGTTCAAGCAATGGCAAGAAAATCCTAATCAACATGCTTGGTTTGGGCTCTTAGCACGAATCTTTATTAAATTATCCATACTAAATATCGAAATCCCCACGGCCACTGAAGAATTTTTATTAAAAATTAAAGAGGGCTTAAGCGCCGAAGAACAGGAACTACAAGCCAAAATATTAGCCTTGGATGAAGATTCAACTACTGAAACCATTCTAAAGCATTTTGAAGGAGTCCTATGAACTATAAACTAAATCGCCTCTCCTTTGAAAACTTCAAACTTTTTAAGAACCGAGTTTTCGACTTTAAAGCCAGTGATTTGATCATACTAGATGGCCCCAACGGCTTTGGTAAAACGACCATTTTTGACGCCCTAGAATTGGTATTTACTAAAAAAGTTTCTCGGATTAGAAATTTGGCCCACGGAACGGCAGGGGCAACAGATTTCCTTTGGCTGAACAAGCAGGACTCACCGAGTCGCATTTGCGCTGAATTTAAGTCGGATAGCGATCTTCTGGTGATCTCTGTTGAACTTGACCCTAGCAAAGTGCGTAAAAGCGAAAGACAAGCGGACAACTGGGATATGTTTCATCGTTATCAGCTAGATTCCTTCGACTCAAAGACTGTATTAAAAGAGCTTGATCAGAAACAAATTAATGACCGATTTAACTTCCCAAATTTGAAGGGTAACTATAAGCGCCTCTTTTATGTGCAGCAGCAAGAAAGTTTGCATTTTTTAAAAACTAGTGAAAAAGATAAAACCTCGGCCTTGAGTGCCTTTTTGGGTACGGAAGAGGCGGAAGAAGAGAAAAAAAATATCGGGACCAAGTTAAAAATAGTATCGGGTGGGGTCAATAATTTAACTGATATAATTAAGGAATTAAAGACAAACAAAGCTAAGTTAATGCAGATGGATGCCGCACCTAGCTTTATTGACTTGGAACTAGATCGAGCTTGGGACGCAGCGGATTTCACTTTTAAATCTGAAGAGCAAGAACAAATTTTGGTAGACTTGAGTAAGATTACTGACTTGAAGACTCATTTTTCCCACTTTAAAAACTACAGCCTTGCTGCCCGCTGTCAAAGGTTACAAGACAAACCAGAATTATTTTTAGATACCCTATTTTTGCACAACCAGTTACCGATTGAGGACTTAACAAAAATTCAAAAGACTCAAAAGTTCGCTCAATCCCAACTTAAGGCATTAACAAAAGAACATGTGTTAGCGGCCCCTGAAAAAGTCAAAATCCTTGAACTGCTAGAAGGGTTTGCCCCTGATTTGGATGCAACATTGTGGCAAATTAGGTGGAAAGAACTCGCCGATGGTAACAAAGAGCTTTCTCAATTGGATAGCATCTTAAACGAACTTGATCAGGCCCGTAGAGAAACGCAAAATTCTTTCGACGCACTAGCCAAAAGTCGCAATGAAGAGATCACCGATTGCCCCCTCTGCGGCCATCCTTGGGAAACACTGGATAAATTAAAAAATCAATTTATTATCCAGCATAAGAACCTTTCAAGCTTTCAAAGCGAAAAAAGCAAAAAAATTGAGCAACAAGTCGACCAGATTTTATTAGATTTAAAGCCTCTATTTGATGGGATAGATAACTATTTAAAAGAAAATGACTATGAAGAGGCTTTTTGGAAACGATTAGAACTGGTGCAAAGCACTATGCAACACCGCATAGTCTTATTACATTTCATTGAAGAGCAGGGTAAGCAAGAATGGCTGACTCAATTTGCGGCAACCCCAAAAAAGAACTTTGACGATGAAACTCAGGTCAGTATTGCTTTTAAAGCGAAACTCGAAAGTATCAAACCTCCATATGACCCTGCTTTAGACTATGAACCCCTTAAAACTACCTTTAAAGATGTCTTTGCAGATGACCCAGCAAAAGTCGAACTGCTTACATTGGATGGCCTGACCGCAAAAGAACAATACCTTAACTGGCAGTTTTCACTTGCTGCCGACAGCCTTATTGAAAAAGAACAGAAGGATTTAATATCTCTTAAAGCCATTGAAACCAAGATCAAAGCTTTAGTTGAGAAATACAAAAACAAAATTGAGGGCCAGCAAACTGCTGCGGCCAATAGTATAGGAATTCCCTTTTATCTTTATAGCGGCAAAATTTTGCAAAACTACCAAAATGGCTTAGGTGCGCAACTACGCATCTCCAAAAATTCCAAGGCCCCTATGAAGTTGGTTAGCAAGTTTGAGAGTGATCAAGATATTTTAAATAGTATGAGTTCTGGCCAGCTATCTGGCATTGTGATGGCTTTGACCTTGTCACTAAATCAAGCCTTTTGCAGTGATTCAAACTTGGGGATGCTAATGATTGATGACCCCTTGCAAACGATGGATGACATCAATTTGGCTTCTCTTATTGAGTTGTTGAGAAGCGGGTTTAAGGGCAAACAATTGATCCTATCGACCCATGAAGACCACTTATCCCAGCTCATTCAATATCGCTTTAAGCAATATGGCTATGAACCAGCAGTTGTTAATTTGATGCAGGAGGATAAAAAATCGTTAGAAGCTGGATAGAGTTTTTAGCCACAGAACGGTTTTAAGGAATAAATTTAGTGCCAGAATAGTGTCAGAAAATTTGTATTCATGTGATTTTAAGTGGACTTGGGTGTGTTTAAAAGTAGAATTCAAAGGTTTCAAAAATAAATAATTTCAGCTTACTGCTTAATTTTAAAGGCGTTGCCCTAGATTTGATTTTTTGATTCCTCAACCTTGCCAAGGTTGAGGTCGCGAGTTCGAACCTCGTTTCTCGCTCCACTTTTATGTGGGGCCTTACGGCCATTTCTAAAGGGGCCTTCGGCCTTTTGTTGTATATCCCGAGATTTTCCTCAGTCCTTATTGCCTATTCCTCGATTTCCTTTCGTTGTTAGTTTTCTCTCACTCGGACTATTGGCATAGCTTTACGGCCATTTCTAAAGGGGCCTTCGGCTTTTTGTTGTGTATCCCAAGATTTTCTTCAGCCCTTATTGTCTCTCCCCATGAAGCAGAAGTTGTGATAAAAGCTATGTTTTAAAGGCTTAGAGAAAAGAATTTACCTGTGATGAGTAGTCATAAATGGGCTCTAGTCCTTTATCACCTTTCGCCCTTCTTCCACTGATTTTCCTCTAAGCCGTTTTAATCCCCTCAATTAGAAAGTCTATGATCTGGTCTCCACCCGTTGGATTGGCAAAGGGTAGAGGTAGATGTTTTGGTGGCATCAATATTCTACGTTCTATCAATTGCTCTATTACATCTAAATACTCGACAGAAGTTTTTCCAATAAAGAGATTATTCAAATTAGTTTCTTCTTGGCGTAATTTCAAAAGGCTAATCAATCCATTGAGATATAAAAAGTCTTTGGTAAAGCCACCGCCTCTAAAGATTCTAGCGCAGAGAGTGAAAGCTTTGCCTTCTTCCATCCCTTGGCTTTCACTAAGGTGATAAAAGACTTCTACAAAGTCCGCACCTTTGGTCATCATTGATACAGCAATGACCCTCAAGGCTAAATCTTTCAGGCGTGCCACAGTCAAGTTTCCACTCAAAAACTCGTTTAAAATAGCTAATCCTTCTTGGGTTTTTGTGTTTTGAGGTAAACCCAATGATAGTATTTTTAAAGGTTGTAAACGAGCGTTTTCCGTGGTTAAAAGGTGCACCCCAGCTTCATGGTGTATCAAAGCCTGCAACTTTTGTGGGCTGAAACTTGCCCCTTTTTTAAGTTGGATCAATAGCTTTTGGTTAACCGCAATAGCATCAGAAACAAGGTTACGATTTTCCTCAACCTTAAACTTAAAACCCAGGTTTTCACTTGCCTCCTGAAATAAACCCCTGGCATCATTTGCACTTATTAATTCCCCTAGAGACTCAACTGCACGGTCGGGACAATGGAGCAAAAATTTAGCATTAGCGATGTCTTGCCCATCAGGCTCCCCAAAATAGGCTAGGCTTTGGTAGTAAAATTCCTTGCTACCTAAGTGGATCAACATATCTGCCTTTTGTGAGAAAGCTAATATTGTATCTCGATAAATACCCTGCAGATGCGGGTCACGGATCTTTTCAATGGGCAACTCGAATAGTTTTCTTTTGAGTAAAAAAGGGTCTAAACGCAACTGTTTGTACCTAAAAACGGGCACTTGTTTATTGCGTGATTTCAAAAACTTTTTCTTGGCTGACTCTAAATTTATAGGGTTCACATGACTTAGGAGGTCAAAGTTACACACCATTTTATATAAGGCATGGTCTAGTCGAGTTACATCTAGGTCTACACCTTTTGAGATAAGTAATCTCTTTTTGAAAAGCCTAAGATTTGTCGCTTTTTTAGAAAAGTGTAATGCTGCGTTACTAAAGGTTTCAGCAATCCCTTTTTTCAATTCTTCAAAGGCTACAGGAAAAAGTTCTCCTTTTTCCTCATCACAAAAGACTTTTTTGATCTCTAGGGGAATGCAGGTAATTTGCTCACTAGAGCCGTTCGCCCATTCACTCAAGTACCCACGACCTTGAAAAGCAACGTCGAATTCAGCCGTCACTGAGATGTTGGGCATAGAAATTTTGCTCAAGTCTTTGCGTAAATACTCAGCGATTCTCTTTTTCGCAGGACTTAAAAAATGGCTTCCAAGATTAAACAAGGGTGCATTTTCTAGCTGGCGACTAGGATTGTAAGAATGAACATCCAAAATCAAAAGAGAATCGTAGGTCTTGACTAATTTTTCACTTAGACACTGCAATAGATCATGAAACTGTTTGTGCCGCCTCAGGGCTTCTTTTTTTAAACCAATAGGGGCTCTGCTTTGCCAAACAGCTTGACCCCATGCCTTGGCTACGTACATGGCTTTGTCCGCTAAACGATTTAGATCGTAAAAATACCTTGAATCCAAAGCAATTAAATTGATCGGTGAAAGCCGAGCCAACTGGTCTGTATGGGGGTCTTCTTCATGAATTCGTTGTTCCTTAGTAATAAGGTAAGCTGGTAGGAATTCACTAGGGATATAGCTCCCACCATGCAAAGCAACCATCATGTAGGGTAGGTATTCCTGTATTTCTAACTGCAAAGCACCATCTGGCGTAATGGCGCAAAAACATTTTCCAGTTTTGATGTGCTGTTGCATTTGATCAATCGTTAATTCAAGCATTGTCCACAGACCTCTTAAACTCGCTTTTTCGTGAATGTGCACGATTGCGTTTGGTTACAACTTCTTCAATATAATCAATTACTTTTTTTTCTAACTTGGTACGGTTGAGTTTGTTAATTCGAGTGATGCCACCAGGACTCAAAACATTGACCTCTAACAATTTATCGTCAATCACATCAATTCCCACAAAACTTAAACCATCAGCAACTAACCTTGGGCCAATTTTTTTACACAGGGCTAGCTCATTTTTAGTTAGGATGTGTTTTTGCGCTTCCCCCCCTGCGTGGATATTACTCCGAAGTTCATCCTTCGCAGGTACCCGTTTCATAGCTCCAATGGGTTCTCCATTGAGCATTAAAATCCGTACGTCCCCTTTGGAAGCTTCATCTAAGTATTCCTGCAAAATCACATAGTTTTCGCCTTCTTTGCCGTCAATGTAAAAGTCTAAAAGGCTATTTACACTTGATTTTGCGGACTTTTCTAATACGATCACACCACTGCCACCGTAGCCATTGAAGGGCTTTAAAATCATTTTGCTGTCAGTTGACTCCTCTAAAACCCGCTTCAAATAAGCCTTGTTTTTAGAAACATGGGTAATTGGAATAATCGACTCATCAAAAGTTGCAGGATAAAGCTTGTTGTTGGCCTTTCTCAAACCATCAAGGTCGTTGATGATGTAAGTATCATCACGAACAGAGTCCAAGAAATTGAGCATGGTGATATCCAAAGGGGGATTTGACCTGATAAAAATCGCATCAAACCCCGATAGTGGTAGCAACTGCTCTTTAAACTGCATTTTTTGGTGAAAGCGAACAAAATTACCTGTCAGCTTCTCAGGGGGAACCAGCATTTTACAGAAACCACTGGTCACACTTTCACGAATAGTTAGGTTAGAGGCAGTCAAATAGCCAACTCTGTGATTCCTTAAGACACACTCGTAAATTAACCGTAAACTTGAATCTGACGCAGGCTCGATTCTTTCCCAAGGATAGATGACAAATAAAATGTTCATGTTGTGACCTTTAATTGTTTGTTTGCTCTAATTCGTAGTCTTCTGTTTGCTCCGCTTCTAACTCAACAGCATCTTTTTTCAATTCTTCTTGCTCTAAAATATATTCTTCTAAGCAGTTGGTTAAGTAGTCAGCTTGGTCTTTTTCTTCTATGCCATAGTCAATGGCAGCCTGCTTACATTCTGCTTTCACCTCCTTGTTTTCCTGGGGTCCCGCAAAGAGGGGAAAAGAGAAAAAAATAAGGCTAAATGTTAAAAGTGACTTAATTAATGCTTTCATTGTAAACTCCTTAAAATATGAATAAATGGTTGTTATTTAGTTCGATTGTTTCACATGGTCCGAGGGCCTTCATCTTCATCTGCCACTTCGATAGCACCATCATTTTCTTCCGAATTGGCCAAAAGAAACTCGTCAATGCAGCTTTCTAAATAGTCTTGTTTTTCATCCTCGTGGAGATCAAAAACCTTTGAAGCTCTTTCGCATTCTTGGGCGGCCTCCTTAATTTTTTGCGGTGTAGGCTCTTCCGCGTAAATTGCTGGATTGAAGAAAAAGAAAATACATATAAGTGTGATAAAAAATGCTTTCATTATGAACTCCCAAAGAAATGAAACTAACTTGATAATTAAAGGTAGGGCTAAGGGGTTAATAACTAAAGCGAAATAAACAGCTGGTATTAATCGAAAAAAAAGATTGAATTTATTAGATCAAAAGGATTATAAAAACTGCATGGACATAGATTTTTTAAGGACCTTTTTAGAGGTCAACCGAACCAGACATTTTGCCAAGGCTGCCAAAGACTTATTTGTTAGCCAATCGACCATCAGCGCACGGATTCGTATGCTTGAAGAGTCTATTGGGGTGAAGGTCTTTACTCGTGACCGCAATGACATCCGCCTAACCCAAGCTGGGGAGAGGTTGCTGCCTCAGGCAGAACAGATTGTGAACCAGTGGGATGACACAAAGCGTGAGATTCAATCGAGTAAATGGGGCCTGCAATCGTTAAATGTTGGCAGTGTTTCTAGCCTTTGGGATATCTTGCTGCAAGATTGGCTAGCCAAATTGAAAGAAGAGATTCATGGATTACAATTTAAAGGAGAAAGCCTTGGCTCAGAGTCCCAGACAAGAAGTTTGCTTGCCAGAACCCTAGATGTTGGTTTGATGTTTGAACCTCCAAAAGTCTCTGATTTAGAAGCCAAATCCGTTTGTAAAATCGACTTGGTTTTAGTCAGTAGCACAAAGGGACAGGGAATCATCGAAGCATTAGGCGAGGATTATGTCTTTGTGGATTGGGGGACAACCTTTTTGACCGAGCACAGCCGTGCCTTCCCCGATATTCCACCTGCAAACCTACAACTTGACCTTGGCCGCTGGGCTGTTGACCACCTTTTGCATACTGGCGGCAGTGCCTATTTAGCTAAGACTTTGGCCGAATCACATTTAGAATCTGGAGATTTGTATCTTGTAGAAGGAGCTCCCTCCTTTGCTCGTGAAGCCTTTGCTGTCTACAATAAAAAAAGCAAAAATCTAGACTTGGTTGAAAAGGCGTTGGAGTTGTTGTTGTAGTAATTTTGAGAATTTTTCTCTTCAAACTTGCCAAGGTTGAGGTCGCGAGTTCGGGACCCAAGTTTCTCGTGCCAGTTTTATGTGGGGTCTTACGGACATTCTTAAAGGGGCCCTCGGCCCTTATTGCATCCCCCCAAAATCCCTTCTAGTTTTTTGGTTCCAATTTTAGCGCCTCCAGAACTTTACGGATTCTATAGTCATTTCTTTATATGGCTATGTTCAGGGGGTTACTGTTTTTCTTGGTCCTTTTCTTGGATATCATCGCCCTTCTTTTTCTTGCTAATAAACCACAGGATCAAGGAGCCTAAAGTTACGCCTAAAAATGCCAGTAGTTTGAAAAGCTCGTTCATGACTGGAGATAGTTCCATCGTTTTTCCTTGAATTTTCTATTTATGATATGTGGCAAAGGGCCTGTAAGTAACTGGCTGGTCTTAGTCTTTCTTGTTTTGAAATCAGTATGCTTCTTATAGTTTTTTAATGTAAGCCATAAATGGCTTAATCCCAAAGGGATTATGTATACAAAAGCAAAGCAAGGGCATATAATAAGTGCCAATATTAGGAGCTACAATGGAATTAGATTTTTGGCATGCAAGATGGGAGGCGGGGCAAATCGGCTTTCACCAAGATGAAGTTAACCGACATTTAACAGAGTTCTGGCCAAAGCTGGACTGCGCAAAGGGTTCTAAGGTTTTTGTTCCCTTGGCGGGGAAGAGCTTAGATATCCTATGGCTTTTAGGTGAAGGCTATAAAGTTGTGGCAAATGAACTGAGTGAAACGGCAGTAAAGGCTTTTTTTAGCGAGAATAAATTGGAGGCCACCCAGAGCACCGACGGTGAATTTGAAAAGTGGGAGATGGAAGATCTAACCTTTTACCAAGGCGATTTTTTTGATTTGGACCCAGAACACTTGTCTGATATTCACGCTGTCTACGATCGTGCAAGTCTGATAGCTCTGCCGCCTGAAATGCGCACCGTTTACGCTAGTCACTTGGTGGATATATTGCCCTTGGGCACAAAGACGTTACTCGTCACTTTAGACTACGACCAAGAAGAAATGTCTGGCCCACCTTTTTCTGTCTCAGCCCAAGAGGTTGATACTTTATTTTCCTCCTCTTTATCTATTACAGGCCTCTATGAAGCCAACTCCTTGGCAGAAAGCCCCCAGTTTCAAAAGGCAGGGGTAACACAAATGTGGGAAAAGGTATTTTTAATGGAGTGAGCTAGGCTCCTTTGTTAATATACTAAAACCAGTCTCTAAAACTTTGGGCTAAGCCTTACGGGGCCTAGGGCTCCCTTGGCCTCTTTTTGGAGGGAAAAGACTCACTAGTGGTAGCATTTTCCTTTCCTCCCCTTGGCAGCGGCAGCCTGCATTTATCCCCCCCACTCAATTTATCCCCTCTTTTTTTGCAGTGAGAGGGCAATTGCTGCAGTTAAAAATGGTAACACCCCCTACAAAGCATTTTTAAATTACCATAAAAAATCAAATGGACGGGGAATTATGATGTTCTTTTTGGTATTAAGCGACTATACTAAAAGTCATTATTTAAATTTAATTCTACTTCTATATAAAGCCACATGGAAAATCTCAGTATAAAATTTAAGCTCTTTCTCGGGTTTGCCACAATGGCCTTGACCTTAATTGTTGTTGTTTTGATGACAATGGCCCAGGTGAAGACCGTGATCAACCTTACAAATAAGGTGTCAAAATTACGACTTCCAACAGCTGAGGCTAGCGGAGAAGTATTAACTGGAATACATCACGCTCTTTCTGGTCTTCGTGGCTGGATGCTCATTGAAAATTCAAAATTTAAGCTGGATCGAGAGGACGCCTGGGATAACCAAATCAAACCTGCTGTTGCTTATATGGATAAGGTCTCAAAAAACTGGACTAACCCAAAAAATGTCGAGCGACTGGCTGAAGTGAGACTCCTACTTGGTAAATTTGAAAAGTACCAAAACACAATTGAAAGAATTGTGCACAATGGGCCAGAAGAAAGGGCACGAGCGCTCCAAATATTAGGCCGTGATGCCGCTCCAGTCGGGGCCAAGCTCATTGAAATCATAAAGGAAATGCACAGTGACCAAATAAAATTACTTCATAAGGATGAGGAAAAAGTAGTTGAAATTATAAACGACTTAGTGACATTGCTTTGGGTTCTCTTATTCGGTGGTCTTTCCATTGCTGTAACCTTTGGCATTATTAATACGAAATCGATCAACGGGCCTATTACCGCTGTGGGGGCAATTTTGCCAGCAATGAGTAACGGGGATATTAGTCAGCGTTTGCAATTGACTCGAAAGGATGAGTTGGGGCTGATGGCTAAAGCCATTGATGCCTTTTCCAATAAGCTTACTGAGATGATCAATGGCATCAATAAAAACTCAAAAGAAATGTCCGATGCTTCAGAGACCTTGCTTAGTTCTTCCTCAAAGGTAGAGCTTACTTCTAAGGAAATGGAAAACAAAGCTATGGTCATTGCCTCAGCTTCAGAAGAGGTTTCGGCCAATGTGAGTACCGTGGCATCAGCCGCCGAGGAAACAGCCGCAAACATAACGACAGTATCTTCAGCTACTGCTGAAATTGATGCAACCATGAAGGATATGTCTGGGAATATCAGCGTGGTCTCAAGTAACCTAAATGAGGTTACAGACTCAATTGCCACTATTTCTAACGACATTACTCTGGCTTCATCGTCAGTGGAGAAGGTAGTTGTAGCCATTTCTGAAATCAGTGAAAATGCGCTTCAGGCATTAAAACTCACAGGTTCTTCTAACGAGAGTGCCACTGAGACCTTAGATGCAATGAAAGAGCTAGGTAAGGCTTCAGATGAAATTGGTAACGTAGTAAGAATCATTGGCTCCATTGCCAGTCAAACAAATATGCTGGCCTTGAACGCAACCATTGAGTCTGCAAGTGCTGGTGCCGCTGGTAAAGGCTTTGCTGTTGTGGCTGGTGAGGTGAAAACCTTAGCGCAGCAGACTTCTGAGTCTAATAATCAGATTGGAAATCTTGTAAGTAAGATCCAATCCCTCATGGGCAAATCGCTAAACTCCACACAAACTGCTGTGGATGCGATTCGAGAGGTAAGTGAAATCAATCAGACGATTAATAATACTGTGGAGCAACAAAAACTAATTTCCCAAGAAGTGAGTGGAATGTTGAAAGGTGTTGCTACTGCAAGTATTAAGTCTACTAATTCCCTGAAAAAGGCGAACGTTATGGTTCAGGAAGTTCGTGGTAGCTTCTCCGAAGCTTCTCAAGCAACCAGTGAGTCAGCGAAAAATCTTATAGAAGCCTCTTCCGGAATCAAAGAGGTTGCCCGTTCTGCTTCTGAAGTTTCTTCCGCTGTTGGAGAAGTGAACAGGTCAATTCAGGATATTAGAACTTCCATTGAAGATGTTATTGTTGAAGTGAAAAGCACTGGCAAGGACGCTCAATTGGTTGCCAATATCTCTGACGATTTAACTCAGAAAATGAGTTTCTTTAAGACGAGCTAATAAAAATATAAGGGGCTCGGTTAAAAGCTAACGCAAGCCCCTTGTTTTTTTTGAGTCTTGCTTTAGTTTTCAGAGCTATTAGCTTCTTGCTCGATTGGCAAAAAAGCTTAAGTTGGACTCGATAATGGGGTCCAATTGGCCATCCATCACAGCAGAAACGTTCCCTGTTTCAAAACCACCACGATAGTCTTTTACCAGTTGGTAAGGGTGCATTACATAAGACCTGATCTGACTTCCCCAAGCGATGTCTGACTTTTCTGCCTCTGCGCTATCCTTTTCTTGTTGCAGTCTTTCTTCTTCCAAACGGTAAAGGGCAGCCTTTAAAATTTTCATGGCCGTCGCTCTATTTTTATGTTGGCTTCGTTCGTTTTGGCACTGGGCCACAGTTCCTGTGGGAATGTGCGTAATACGAATGGCAGAATCTGTTTTATTGATATGCTGCCCCCCAGCCCCACTGGCACGGTAGGTGTCCACTCGTAAGTCTGAGTCTATAATTTCGATTTCGATTTCGTCTTCAATGTCGGCATAGACGGCAACAGAAGCAAAGGATGTGTGGCGGCGCTTGTTAGAATCAAAGGGCGAGATCCGCACTAATCTGTGGACACCCATTTCGGTTTTCAGTTTGCCAAAGGCGTAAGGAACTTCAATAGAAAGGGTTACTGACTTAATGCCAGCCTCTTCCCCTGCTTGGTAGTCCAAAACTGTGGTGGTTGCTTTTTGGGCTTCACCCCAGCGGCTGTACATGCGAAAGAGCATATTGGCCCAGTCCATTGATTCTGTTCCGCCAGCGCCTGAATTGATTGAAATAATTGCGCTACATTTGTCGTGTTGGCCACCTAGTAGGTGTTCCAGCTCAAATTTACGCAAACTGTCTTCAATACTTTTGCCTAAGTCACTAATCTCAGCAATGAGCTCGGAATCCTCTTCCATCTGCATTAGTTCAATTGCAGTTTCCAAGTCGCTGATTAGACCTTTGATTTTAGCATTGCCCTCGACAGCTTGCTTAATCTCGGCTATTTCTTGCAAAATAGGACGTTGCAGATCTTGAGCTTGAGTCCAAAAGTGGTCTTGCTCCGTTTGGAATTCTAATTCTTCAAGCCTTACCCCTCTCTTGGCTAAGTCAAAGATAACCTTCGGTTAGGGTTGCCCGAGCGGAGAAATCTTGGGCATCTCGCATGGCTTTTTCAATGGAAAACAGGGCTTTATTTTGACTCATGGTAAACTTCTTTGATGGCCAGCCTTAATTTATCTAAGGCAGAATTAATTTCATTTTCGCTGATTAAAAGGGAGGGGGCAAACCTAAGAACATCAGAGCCAGCAAGTAGAGTTAAAACTCCATGCTCGATACCCTTGTTTAAAATGTCTTTAGTTTTTTCTTTAAACTGCTCATTGAGTTGGCAGCCAATCAATAGACCCTTTCCCCTGATCTCACTGAAGATAGGGAACTCCTCATTGATTTGTTTCATTTTAGCTTTGATCAACTCGCCGCTTTTATTCACTTGAGCCAAGGTCTCTGGGCGAGAGATGATTTCTAAAACCTTTTTTCCTACAGCGCAGGCTAGTGGGTTACCGCCAAAGGTGCTGCCGTGGGTTCCAGGCTGAAAGGCTTCCGCAATTTTAGTGGAGGTCATCATTGCACCAATGGGAAAACCGTTGCCTAATGCCTTGGCCGTAGTCAAAATGTCTGGCTTTACAGATAAACCTTGGAAACAAAAAAGATCGCCTGTGCGGCCCATGCCTGTTTGTACTTCATCAAAAACAAGTAAAGCTTGGTGTTTGTCGCAAAGTTCACGTACTCCTTGGACAAAGTTTGCTGCTGAGCCGTGGATTCCGCCTTCTCCCATGATGGGTTCCATGATCACAGCGCAGGTCTCTTCGTCCATCATAGCTGCCAAGGATTCCAAATCATTAAAGCTAGTATGTTCTAATTTGGCTGGAAGGGGGCCAAAACCTTCTTTGTAAGCATCGGTTCCACCTGCGGTGACGGTAAATAAGCTGCGGCCATGAAAGGCCTTATGGAAGGCAATAATCTTATGTTTTGGTTTGCCACCTAGATTGGTAGCGTAGCGCCTAGCCAGCTTTAAAGCAGCCTCATTTACTTCACTGCCGCTATTGGCAAAAAAGACTCGTTCAAAACCCGTTTTTTCACAGAGAGCTTCAGCCAGTTCAATGGCAGGCTCGTTGGTGAAGTAATTGGAAACATGGGTCAGGGTTTCAGCTTGATCCTTAATAACTTGAGAAATTTCAGGGTTGCAGTGGCCCAAAGCTGTAACGGCAATGCCGCCAGTTAGGTCGATGAATTCTTTGCCATCAGCATCAAAAAGGGTCACACCCTCTGCACGTACAGGTACGATTGGTAAGGGAGCGTAGTTAGGCACCATCACCTTTTTGTTGCGGGTCAATAAGTCTTGGTTCGTGGTCATTTGTATTTAAGGGCGATTCCTTGGTGGTTTCTCAGGTCTAAGGTATGAATCTTTTTAGCTCGTTTAGAGATTTCAGGCAAAGCCCTTTTTAGACGGTCTAGTTTTTGGTCGAAGTCCTTATAGCCCATTTTGATTTTAATCCCAAAGGGTAGGGTTGAAATGGTCAAATTTAAGGGATCGGAAATGTCAATTTCACTGATGGACCCAAGGGGTAAGAGGTCGCTGTCTTTGAGCTTTTCCATCAATTCTAGACTCTTGAGCAAAGTAAAGCTATTCACCTTTTCACCTACCTCAAATTTCCCATTTCTTTGGTCTTGGATCGTTGGTAAGTCCCAACCTTTTGGGTTGTTTTTAAGGGGGAGCAAGGTAAAGTCTGAGCTCAGTAAGTATAGGCCCTTAGGGCTGCGGAAAAATGCAATTGGCCTGTGTTCAGTAATCTTTACCCAAAGCTCACCACCGGCTAGTTTTTTTACCCGTGCCTCTTTTACCCAATTTAGGCCCTGAACCTGTTTGCTGAGTTCATAAGAATCTAAGCCTAGCCAAGTGCCATCTTCACTTATGGCCAATGGCGCCGCCACTTGCATGGAGGTAAGGATTTGGTTGCCTTGGATCTTAACCTTGGAAATTGGCGCAAGCAGGGTTGAAGGCAAAAGGGCAAACCCCAAGAGGCAAAACAAGCTAGAGGCCAAGGTAGTTAACCCGAGACCTAAGCGGTAGAGATTGGTTTTTTCTTTAACTTTCTCTCGCTTTGGAGGCGGAGGTTGATTTAGAATAAAGTCCCGCATGGGGTTTTAATTGAAAATGATTTTTTGCAGGTCTCTAAGGTAAATCTCAAACTTACCAAAGCTGGTTTCCCCGTAAGTCTTGGAGGTGGCCTTAACATGAAGCTGAATGGCTTCCCCACTTTTTAAAGTTACCTTTGTCGAAATAGCCCCTGGAGGTGCAACGGCATTTGGGTTCACGTCAATCTGAGCTATTTTTTCAAAAGGAATGGTGGCAAGAGCGTCGCCCCTGCGGCCTTGAAAATAGACTTTTCCTTCCCAACTCACTCTGCTCGCTGTGGTCTGAACATTCTGTGTATCTGTAATAATTACAGAGTAATTTTTTTCAGGCAAAGGGATTTCATTTTTGCTATCGCTACCTCCACCCATAGCCATAAGGAGCATTGGGAACAGGAAGAAGGGAATGAGAAGTAGTATTTTTTTCATAATTGGGTTTCTTTGCTAGACAATCAAGTGGGACTTTAATCCAGCTCCAGTTGGTTCAGCTGACCTTTTGAGTTCGGTAATATGGTGGTCAAGGTTGCTATAGTCTTTATTTATCACCATTTCTTCCAGTTTAGACAGGTGAAAAGAGATTTTTTTAACTCCCATATTTAAGCTAGCCCCTTTGAGTTTATGGGTCAGCTTTAGGGCCGTTGAAAGCTCCCTACTGTGAAAACTTTTTGTAATTCCAGAAATGGCTTCAGGGAGACCGTCGAGATAAATCTCGCTCAGTTCTTCTAAAAGCTCTACTGGGTAGGTACTTCTTAACGCGCTTAATAGCTCTTGGTCAAAGAGTTCTTGCGGTTCAGCGGCTTCATCTTTAGGGATGAGCAGCTTCTGGACCGCCTCAGTTCCAGGTTGAAAAACCTCCCTTATCAACCGACTTACCTCTTCGATCACTAAGGGCTTAGTAAGGTGGAAATGCATGCCCGCCGCAAAGCATTCTGCTTTATCTTCGTCTGAAGCATTGGCAGTCATGGCTATGATGGTTGGTGCCTCTGCGCCTAGTTTGTCTAATATCAATCTGGTTGCCTCAAGTCCATCCATAACAGGCATTTGTACATCCATAAATACAACCTGATAGGCGCCACTGCCCGCTTCTTCAAGGGCAGATTGGCCATCATCTACCATGGTAACCTCGTAACCGATGATTTCAAAGGCGGCGCGGGCGATTTTTTGGTTGATCAGGTTGTCTTCGGCAATGAGGATCTTAAGAGGAATTTCTTTACCGATGCATTCGTATTTGCGTGGGCCTGCGGTGTCTTGCAGGCTTTCTAGATCTTGCCCCGCAATCACTTGAGCAACTGCCTTTAAAAAAGGAAAATGCTTGATCGGTTTATTAAACAGGCCGCCTTGGATCTTACTGGTGAAAAGCGTGGGCACAGCTGCCCCCTTGGCTAGAAGCAACAAGGTTGGGATGCGCTTGCCGTAAAGCTGGTAGATTTCTTCAATCAGTTGGTAGCCCTTAATGTTCGGTAATTTTTGATCTATAACCATAAGGTCAGGGGGCGTTACCCTTTTAAAGTCCTGCAAAAAAGCTGCTGGATCGGCGAAGGAAGTGGCCTGCATACCTTCGGCCTCACAATAGTGGGCCAATTGGTCCATTGAAAGTGGGTTCCCTTCGATGATTAAAACGGATTTCCCTTTGAGCCCCGTTAATTCAGGCTTAGTTCGTGTTTTGCTTTCTGATTTAAGGTAAGGCAGGGTAAAGAAAAATTGGCTCCCCATACCTTCAACGCTTTCAACCCAGATTTTTCCCTTCCATTGCTCAACCAGCTTTTGGCAGATGGAAAGGCCCAAACCTGTGCCTCCAAATTTTCGGGCAGTTGAAATATCTACTTGGCTAAAGGCCTTAAAGAGCCTGTCAACTCGGTCTGGTGGAATGCCCATGCCCGTGTCGGAAACGCAAAAGGTTATTTCTGAAGGTGCTTTGGGGCTTTCTCCCTCCGCATTTTTACTAGGGGCGTTCAATTGGGCCGAAATTTCTATATGGCCTTGCTTGGTAAATTTTATGGCATTGTTCGCTAAGTTCACTAAAACCTGCGCCAAACGTGTTGGATCAGCGATGACGCAGTTTTCCAAATTTGGGGCTTGGTAAATGAGATCGAGATTCTTTTCAGCGGCGCTAATGCTTAATAGGTCTGCCACCTGTTCCATACACTCTTCTAGGTCAAGGCTGCGGCTTTCTAGCTCTAAATTACCTAGCTCTATTTTAGAAAAATCTAAAATATCATTGATAACCACCATTAAGATCTTACCGCTGGTAATAATGGTTTCAATATAGTCTTTTTGTTTTGAGTCCAGTTCCGAGGTGCTTAAAATTTGGGCAGCCCCAAGTACCCCGTTTAGAGGGGTGCGGATCTCATGGCTCATGCTGGCAAAGAAACTAGCCTTGTCAATCAAGGCCTGTTCCGCAGCTTCTTTGGCCACTTCCAGCTCTTTTTGGTGCTCACGGAGTTGGGTTTCAATGGCCGCCCGTTTATCTACTTCTGATTTAAGACTTTTTTCTTGGCGATCGTTGATGTTTACAATGCGGCCAAATTGTTTGTAGAGTTTTTTATAACTTTTTAAAAGGGCAGCAAAGTCTTGATTGGATGCAATAGGGTGCTCTTGAGCCAATAGGTGCTCAGCGGCTTCGATAATTTTAGCTTCTTGGTCAAATAGAGTTGGAGCTTTCATTTCTGCTTTGTGTTGGAGTTGGCTTGGTTCCAGTGTGCAAGTTTAAACAAAATTAATAGAAAAAGTAAGGGTAAAGTAGGCTAATATTTCATATTATGCGCTACTATTTTTTTTAAAAAATATCAGAGGCTACTTTGAAACAAAAAATTATCTCTTTACTGAGCTCGGGAGTGGTCTATGGGATCACCTCAAAGGTCGGTGGCATCTCGCTTTTTTCCCAAGTGACTAGGATGATTGCAGGGGGAATTCAAATTATCCAACTGCGAAATAAGGAGGCAATTACCCCAGAGATCTTGGCAGAAATAAAAGAGATTTCCTTTCTTTGCAAAAAAAATGCTGTAGTATTTTTAGTCAATGACGATTGCCAGTTGGCTTTAGATGTGGAAGCAGATGGGGTTCATCTTGGCCAAGAAGACACAAGCGCGAAAGCCGCTAGAGACTTGCTCGGAAAAGACGCTATTATTGGCCTTTCAACCCATAACAGGCAAGAAGCCCAAGCGGCTCTTGAACAACCGATTGATTATATTGGTGTAGGGCCTATGTTTGAAACGGGGACGAAAGACTTTATCGAAATTGCAGGTTTGGACTATCTGGAATATTGTGCCTCAGAAATAGAGATGCCATTCGTTTGCATTGGTGGTATTTCGGAAGAAAATCTAGGGGAGTTGGCCCAAAGGGGCGCTAAGGCTGTGGCCTTGATTGGCGAAATCCAAAGAGCAGCAGACCTTAAGGCTAAGGTTGCCGCAATGGAATCCTTTTTAAAAAATGGGTAAGCTGCCCAATTTTAAACTAGGCGGCCAGTTTGCTTAGGCACTGGGAAAGCTGGAAGGTTTAAAAGGAGGCGGTGTCTTTTTCGCCTCTTCTTCGCCTTTTTTGTAAGGGCCGATAACCTGTAGAGCTGAATTTTTATGGGATTCCCCAGATACAGCATTAAAGACAGGTTCGTCATTTATTGTGACTAAAAGGTTGTCTTTTAAGATGTTGCTAATGGGTAGAACGAGGTTCTTTTTCTTTGCCTCAAGAAGCGCAGTTTTAGAAAGCATCATTTCGCCTAAGAAGCCTTTAATATGGTAGTTTGCCCGCTTTTGTATCGCCTCATTTAAGTGGTTTTTTTCCTCTTCACTGGGCTCTTTTTCACAGTAACCGCTCAGTAAGGCTTTTTTGCCATATCGTTTTAAGATCGGGTCCAACTCATAGGCGGACAAGCAAATTTCAAAACCAGTGGTAAAGCCGTGGTATTGCAGTTTGATTTTCACCACCACTACAGATTCTGTAGGGGATAAAACCTTTGCTTTTACCCTGTGACTCACCAAATTTTTCAAGGTGCTAGTCGCTGGCTGAAGTTTGCCCCAAGAATCACTCAAGCTGCTTAGCAGGTCTTTGGTTGTGTCTTCTAAAAAATGATAATTGTCATTGTTTACTGTAAAGCGTTTTGGAATAACCGCCTTTCCTTCAGAAAATAATGCCTCTTTATTTAGGAATAAATTGGCTAAACGGTTTTCCATTACCAAAAGACTATCTGTTCTTAAAGGGCTGAAACCAAAGATGAAAATTGGGCTTGGCTGCTCGATTTTCCCAAGGTAATCCCTCAGTTGCAAGTTAGACTGAATGCTGGTCGAAAATTGACAGTAGATCTTAAATTCTTCAAAGAAGTAAGATTCTAAGGTAGAAGTATATCGTTTTAAGATCACTTCCAAGGCTGCAAAGTAGCCCTGCTGTATTTTTTCCCCACGAGTTATATCGTAGGCTTTCCAGTTTGCTTGGTTCATTTTTTTATAAATTGATTCTTGTTATTCTAACGCCCAATTGGTCTTCATTGATTCTTACAACTTCACCCTTGGCTACAACTTCACCACCTAAAACAATATCAACAGGGTCGCCAGCCTTACGGTCGAGCTCGATAATTGAGCCGTAAGTTAGGTTGGTAATGTCTTCCCCTTTTAGGTTTGCCTGTCCCACTTCTACTTTCATCAAGTGAGGCAGTCGGTTGAGTAGACCTTGGTCAACTAATTTCTCTTCTGTCTTAATTTTGTAACTTGTTTCTGGTGGAGCTTCAAAGGCCTCAGAGTAGCTTAGATCAACATCCATTGCCGCCTCAGTTGCCTCGTTACCTGCATCATAACTACTGTCACCATAGTCATCATCGTCCATCATAGCATCATCTAAGGCTAAATCGCCCTCTTCTGAGCCCATAGATAATTCTTCGTCGTCATCTTCCATTGGAGTGGGCATAGCAAAGGGGTCATCCTCATCTTCTGGTAGCTCTTCTTCCATATCGTCACCCATATCACCCATGTCGTAATCTTCTTCTGGAGCTTCAAAGGCATCTGCCTCATCTTCCTCTGCTGCAAAATCACCTGTTGGTGCCTCAAAGGCATCTTCCTCTTCTTCTGATTCTAATAGATCGCCTGCGTCGGCCATATCATCTGGGATTTGCATTGAAGCATCTAGAGTTACTTCCTCTTCGCTCTCATCCATCGCCATATCTTCCATGTCGGCACCCATGTCGTCATCAAGGCCTGCATCCATATCTTCCATGTCGTCATCAAGGCCTGCATCCATATCTTCCATGTCGGCACCCATGTCGTCATCAAGGCCTGCATCCATATCTTCCATTTCAGCACTCATATCGTCGTCAAGGCCAGCATCCATATCTTCCATTTCAGCACTCATGTCGTCGTCAAGACCAGCATCCATATCTATGTCGTCCATAGCCATATCATCGTCAAGACCAGCATCCATATCATCATCCATGTCGTCTATATCTGTGCCCAAGTCGTCGTCCATAGCCATATCGTCCATGTCGTCATCAAGACCAGCGTCCATATCCATATCTATGTCGTCCATATCATCTTCAATATCCACATCAGCACTCATCTCGGTGTCATCGGTAATTTCTTCACCACCAAGGTTGGCCAACTCATTTTCTAGATCGTCATCATTGACATCAGCAATGTCATCCACTTCAGGAGCTTCCACGATATCACTTTCATCAATTCCTAGTTCATCCTCTAGGCCTGAGAGGTCTACTTCTTCGTCAAACCCTCCGCCGAGGTCGTCATCTAGATCTAAGTCCATGTCGTCTAGTTCTAACTCTTCTGTATCAGCCATTGTTTTTCCTGTATTGTCTGATTGCCTGCCTCTTTAACTTTGGATATGGTAAAGCTATGGAGGTCATTAAGATTTTCTATCGCCTTGCGTAATGCTAAAAACAAACCAAACTTAACAAATGTCAAAAAAACTTTTATCTCCCTTCGCTTTAACTGATGAACAAGTTGAGCAATTTCAGTCATTTGTAGGCCATTTAAATAAATGGAGTAAGGCAATAAACTTAACTGCCCTAAAAACAGAAGAGGAATTTTGGGAGGGGCATATAGTGGATTCCCTGCTCCCTTTTCACCTACAAACTTTGCCTGAGTTGGTAGGAGGCCTTAAATTGGCCGACCTAGGGAGCGGTGCTGGATTGCCTGCCATCCCCTTAAGTATCATGTGGCCGCAGGTACAGGTGTACCCCATTGAAACGGTGGGCAAAAAAATCGCTTTCCAAGAACATGCAAAGCTTCATTTGAAGTTGAAAAACCTTCACCCTACCCAAGGAAGGCTGGAAAATTTGACCCTAGAGCCTGAACTTGCTGGCACCTTTGACATCGTCACAGCTCGGGCCTTAGATAAAACCACAGGCTTAATGCATTGGAGCGATAGGCTGTTAAAAGATGGCGGCTCTTTGGTCTTATGGAAGGGGGAAAAGTGGAAAATGGAAGAATCCCAAACCACAGAAGCCCAAAAGGCAGGCTACAAACTCATTGAGAAATACCAAGGCCACAGAGGCGTGGTTCTTCATTACTTGAAGCAGTAAGGCTGTTTTTCTTAAAATCTTTCCTCAATCCAGTTATATTTACCCAGAAAGTGAAAGGTAGAATCGATTAATGTGAATGCATGGATATGAACCAATGACGATCGCTGATGCGGTTTAAGGTGTAATCTCCATGTTCTATCTTCATAGGCTTTTGTTGGGTTAAGCCAATGGAGTAGCTAAAATATTTACCATCAATTACGTTCCATCGGAAACCAAAGTGGGTAAATTTGTTGGTTGTCCAAGTATCAATTTGGAGATCTTCACAGTTGGCATTGACTTGGTCATGCTCACTCTCCACTGCAGTAGTACACTCAGAGCTGCGATTTGTGCTGTGAGTTAATAACGCATTTCCCGTTATATGAGAGCGAAGATAGCCCATGCCGTAATAAAAGCGGAAGGGGTAGTCACTTTTTTGGCCAATGACATAAACGGCTTCTATCAGTAGGCCTAGCGATGAGCCCCAAATACGGCTCCCTACTTCGTGCGTATTTTTCCCAGTTGATGGATTTGGTTCTTCCGTAGGCTCATCAATAGTCTGCTTAAAGCTAGAAAAATCATTCATAATGAATGAATAATCAATTCCAAAACCTACATCAGGACCAAAAAACAACAATGATTTTGTAGCTGCAAAACTGACCCGATCACCGGAGTAAAATTGTGCAACAGTGCTATTATCTTCTTTGGTTTTTATGGCCATAACAGCATGACCATACTCACCATTAAAGCCAAATTCTTTCCTTTGGGCAAAAGCATCATCATAGCTTAAAAAACTAAGGACGATCAGGGCAACTACAAAGTATAGAAAATTTTTCATAAGGAAATATAACCTGAAAAATTCCAATAAGAAAAGCTAATGTGAGTAATGACCTAGGCTACCGTCATGAAGGGAGGGATTTTATGGTTTGATGCCAAGGTTTGCGGCGTTTATTTTTTAAAGCCTAAGCGGGGTAAAAACCCTACAGCATGAGAAGAATGACTAGAAGGTCAGGCTTGGGAAGGAGTCCTTCAAGGCTGCCAAAACTTTTGTGGTCTGGCGGGCTCGGTTCATGGTGTAAAAATGAAAGGCTTTGATCCCGTGGTCTAGTAACTGGCTTACCTGTTCGATGCAAAAATCAGTACCAAAGTCTTCCATTGATTCAGGGTCGTCTTGGTATTTTTCAATCCCAGCGAGAAGCTTTTTATGTACCGTAGCGCCAGAAAGCTCAATGATTCTCTGGATCTGTTTTGGGTTGGAAACAGGAAAGATGCCGCAAGAAAGAGGAGTGTCTAATCCTGCCTTTTGCAAGCGTTCTGAAAAATCAAATAATTCACGATTGTCAAAAAAGGCTTGGGTCACAATACCGTCAGCGCCAGCCTTTACCTTTTCTACAAGGTGATTAAAATCGTCATCTTTACTGGGGTTTTCTGTGTGGCCCTCGGGGTAGCCAGCGACTAAAACGCCAACCTGAGAATGTTCTTTAATATAAGCGACCAGTTCATTTGCATAGGCAAAGCCGCCTTTGGGCTGCACAAAACTAGTCTCACCCTTTGGCGGGTCGCCACGCAAGGCTAAGACATTATTAATCCCGTGAAATTCCAAAGAGTGCAGCAGCTCTAAAACCTGTTCCTTATTCATGCCTACACAAGTAAAATGCGCAACACAGGGAACTTGGGCCAAATTGGTAATCGCTGAGGCAATCTCTAAAGAACGTTCGGCAGTGCTGCCACCAGCGCCATAGGTTACAGAGAAAAAATCAGGATTTAACTCTTTGAGTTTAGATATAGTCTGGAAAATCTGCTTGAGTCCCTTAGGTGTTTTTGGTGGGAACATCTCAAATGAGGCAGTGGTTCCTGAGCTTAAAATATCTTTAATGTGAGTTGCGTGAGGCATGATTAACTTTTAATAAAATTCGCAAGAATTTGTTTTCCTTCTTCGCCAGAGAGTAGCGATTCAGGGTGAAATTGGATACCCTCAACAGGGAAAATTTTGTGCCTGATACCCATAATCACCTTGTCTTCCGTTGAGCTAGTGATGCTCAAGACTTCTGGCAGATGGTCTTTACTGACAATTAAACTATGGTAGCGGCCTACGGAAATATTTTGCTCTAATCCTGCAAATACCCCTTTGCCATCGTGTGTGATGGGGCTAGATTTACCGTGGACTTGGGTTGGTCCATGGGAAACGATTCCGCCAAAGGCGTAGCCAATAGCTTGGTGGCCCAAACAGATTCCTAAAATAGGAATAGTTTGGAAGAATTCCTTTACAATCTCAATCAGTAAACCTGCATTTTCAGGCCGACCTGGCCCAGGGGATAAAACAATGTGGCTAGGATTCAGTTCTTTGATCTCGGCCATTGTTATCTGGTCGTTTCTTTTGACTAAAATCTCTTGGCCCATCTCACCTAAATACTGGTAGAGGTTATAGGTAAAGGAATCGTAATTATCAATGAGCAGGATCATTTTATCTCCTGAGAAAGAGCAACGGCTTTCATAACTGCGCGGGCTTTATTTAGGCATTCTTCATGTTCCATCTCAGGTACAGAGTCGGCAACTACCCCCGCCCCAGCTTGGATATAGGCCTTACTGTCTTTAATGATCACCGTTCGAATGATGATGCAAGAATCTAAGTTACCCAGAAAATCCAGATGCATTATGGTCCCGCCGTAGCAGCCACGTTTGGTGACTTCTAGCTCGTCGATGATTTCCATTGCCCGAATCTTCGGTGCCCCTGACAGGGTTCCCGCTGGAAAGGCGGACATTAAAACCTCGTGGGGGCCAACGCCTTCTGCCGTTTCTGCCGTCAAGTTGGTGACGATATGCATTACATGAGAATAATTTTCGATAAACTGAAACCGAGTAGGTTTTACAGTGCCAAACTTGGCAACACGACCGAGATCATTTCTACCTAAATCCACTAGCATCATATGTTCTGCCACTTCTTTAGGGTCACTCATTAGGTCTGCCGCTAAAGCTTGGTCTTCGGCAGTAGTCTTGCCACGTTTTCTTGTGCCTGCAATGGGGCGCAAGGTTAAGGTGCGGTCTTCTTTTTTTACTAAAATTTCAGGGCTGGAACCTGCAATTTCGAAACCTGGTTGCTTTAAAAAATAGAGGTAGGGGCTAGGGTTGATCCTTCTTAGCGACCTGTAAATTTCAAAGGAATCCCCAGAATAGTCCATGCAAAAGCGTTGGGAAACTACCACTTGGAAGATGTCGCCCTCTTTAATATATTCCTTGGCCGTAACCACCTTTTCTTTAAACTCTTCTGCCGTCATGTTGGAGGTGAAGGTCGGGGTCACAGACTCGGTGGTGGGCACCACAGAAACCTTAGGTGAAAAGGCTTCATTGAGCAGGTTAAAGGTTTGTTTGAGTTTCTTGCAGCCTTCAATATAATGGGCTTCGCTTCCACCTTGAGCCAATTCAATTAGGGTTACTTCTGTAGTAATATTATCAAAGATCACCACAGTGCGAGGTAGTATGAATAGGCTTTCTGGTAGTTCTAATTCGTCGGGGTTGTTGTCTGGGATTTTTTCTATATGACGGATGGTATCGTAACCAAAATAGCCCACTAAGCTGCCTTTAAAAATATCTTGTAATTCAGGCAGTTGCGCCATGCCAGCCTGCTGCGATTCTGAAATCACTACTTCAAAAGGGTTTGCTTTTTTAGTGGTCGATTCCCCATCTTTAGTAATGGTAACTTCTTCGCCTTGGCTTTGGATGATCACTAAAGGATTGGTGCCAATGAAGGAAAAACGGCCTAACTTTTCGTCCTGTTGTACCGACTCTAAAAGGTAGGAGTAATCGCAAAGTTCCTTGAGCTTTTGGTAAACCATCACAGGGGTTAGGCCATCACCCATGATTTTTGTATGGAGAGGTACTATTTTGTGATTCTGAGAGATTTCAAGGTAGCTCTCCAATATTAGGGGTATTCGCATTTTTTGTGGACTTTATTATTTTTGGTTACTTAGGTTCTTCTTTATTGCAACCACCAATAGACCCTTGGGCGCAGGTGGTAATTCCATCTGTCCAACGGGCACCAGAAAAGTTTGCACCTCGTAAATAAGCACCTTCTAATTTTGCCTTATATAGAGTGGCATTTCTAAAATTTGAAAATTGTAAGTCAGCACCACTTAAATCTACCCCTGTTAAATCAATGTTTGCAAAGGATACAGACCTTAAAACACAATTAGGGCAAGACTTTAACTGGCGAACCTTTTCTAGGTCAGTGTAGGCGGATGCAAGGCTTGCAGCGAGGCAAAGAATCAGGCTTAAGATGGTCGTTTTCATAGATCTCCAGAGTCTCAGTTTTTAACAAAGATTAATTTATCTAGCAAAAAATTGCTAGAAAAAAGGGCCATCTCTATTCATTGTGGATAGAGAAACCATAAGAAAAAGAATATGAAAAGGTCGACTTTTAAATGGATATATGTGAACTTATTCTTCAAGATGTTCACAGTTGCTGCGTTATTTGGGTACAGAATGAAAGAAAAACAAGAATTGGAATTGTTCAAAGAGTTAGAAGATCACCTGCAAAAGTCCTTAGATATTATATACGCCTTAGTTGGCGATAAAGGACTACCAGATGAGGATGTTAAGAGTTATTTTAATCCCTTTTTTCAAACCATACCTGGGATAAAATCCTATTTAAAAATGAGGATCAAGAAAGCTAGTAAGTGATGAACAACTAGCCAAGTTGTTTTTTACGCAATAGTGTATAGTTAAAAAAGGTAATTTAGCCACTACCTGAAACTGAGGGATATATTATGTTACAAATAGCTGTGATTGGAGCAGGCAACTGGGGGTGTGAACACCTAAAGAGCCTTATGCAGTTGGATGTCGAGGCAAAAGTTTTTGTTGTCGACCCTTCGGGCCAAGCGTTGCTTAATGCGAACCTCGTTCACAAACAATTCTCCCACCAAGGCCAAGTTAAAGAAATCAAGCTCCTCCATTCACTTCGTGATCTGGATGAAGAGTTAGACCTTTGCGTGCTGGCGATTCATGCGGAATTCAAAAGGGAGACTATTGAAAAACTCCTGCACCAGTGCATCATTAAAAACCTGCTCGTCGACCCCATTGTTTTTCAAACGGCAGAAGATTTTGATGTGATTTTGCCCCTTCTAGAGCGACATAAAATCAACTGCTGGGTCAACAATCCTAGGCGCTACTACCCCATTTACGAAGAAATCCGAAAGTTTTTTAAAGAAGAATCAGAAATTGAATTCCAAGTTCATGGTGGGGAGTGGGGCATTGGTTCCATGACCTTAGACTTTGCAGATTTATGCTCTTTTGTTCAAAAAAGCCGTGACTGGACCATTGACGCCACAGGCTTGAAAAACGACCCTAAATATAATTTCCGTAAAGGAATTATGGAATACAAGGGGCAAGTGAACGGGAAGTTAGGTACAAAAAGCCGCTTTAACTTTATGGAGTATACAGGCAAGACCTCCATTGTGTTTCAGATCTCAGATAAAAATTACCGCTTTATGATTCATGAGGGGGAAGGCCATGCAACTTGGGGGCAGGCCTTAGAGGATTTTGAAACAGAAAATTTTGAAGTCAAAGGGCAGCTTTCAGGCTGTATGACCCATAAAATTTTTGAAGATATTTTAAAAAAAGATTGCGATCTTTCAACCTTGGCCGAAATTGCGCCTTTACACTGTCGAATACTAAAAGCCTTCCAAGTTGAAACGGAAAAGGCCTTGGGGAAAAAGTTAAATTATTGCCCTATTTCTTAAGGTGCGCTTTAGGGTTACTTTTTGATTCACAATGTAGTATTTTAATCTTTGAAAAGAAAAAGACATATTTGGAGTATAGATGTTTGATCAGAGCATGAAAATTTTGGTGGTTGATGACTTTCAAGTTATGAGAAAGGTCGTAATAACTTGCCTCGCTCAATTGGGTTATAAAAACATAGTGGAAGCTACAGACGGTGTTGAGGCTTTTGATGCTATGAATGCCCAAGTATTTGATTTTGTGATTACCGATTGGGAAATGCCCAATATGAGTGGAATTGAGCTTTTGCGTGAGATTCGTAAAAGTGAAGACTTTAAAAAAATTCCAGTGATGATGGTTACTGCTGAAGGTTTGCAGGAAAACGTAATTGAAGCCATTCGAGCTGGTGTAAACAATTATATCGTAAAGCCCATTGATGTGGATGCCTTACGAGAAAAAATGATGAAAATCTTCGAGGAATTAAACCAAGGATGACCATAAAACTTTTACTTGCTGATGACCACGATATGATTCGCCAGTCTATGACCCGAATGACAGGGAAAATGCCTGATGTTGAAATCATAGGGGAAGCTTCGAATGGACAGGAAGCCATTGATATGGCTCGTGAAAAATCACCTGATGTGATCTTTATGGATATCATGATGCCTGGCATTAATGGAATCGAAGCCACTAGAGAAATTTTAAAGGACCAACCAGATATTAAAGTGATCGCCTTAACAAGCCATACCCAAGCAGAAATGATTCAAGACATGTTTCAGGCTGGGGCCTTGGGCTTTTTAGGTAAAAATTGCAGAAGCAGTGAATTAACTCAGGCTGTGTCTTCCGTCATGGCAAATCGTTATTATGTTGCTGGTGCCCTGACAGGCGAAGTGATTGAGAATTTTATTATCATTAATAAACCGAAAATTACCGCTGTCAGTGATGGTTTGACCCAAAGAGAACGTGAGGTTTTACGTCTCATCGCCGAAGGCTTTTCCTCTAAAGAAATTGCCAACAAGCTCGCCATTAGCTCAAAAACCATTGGTGCCCATAGAGAAAATTTAATGAAAAAGCTGAGCCTACATAATGTTGCATCCTTAACAAGGTATGCAATTCAACGTGGTTTGATCGACCTAGGCTAGATTTTAAGAGGGCGAAGGTAATTACAGCGCTAGAAAAGAGCTATATTGAACTAAGCTGTTTTGAATTTAGAAGAAATATTAGGATCAAGGGAAAACAGGAGGCTGAAGTTTCAACCTCTAGTTCAATTGGGTTTGAAGTAGTTTCCTACTTAACGCCTTTACTGATTAGAAAAGGGGCGTATTTTTTGTCTGTTCCTTGGATATGAGTCACTAACCAATCGGTTAAAAACTGCATCACATCTACACCAATCATGAAGTTTGAGTTGTCATCAAACTGCTCTTTCAAGCTTGCCATTTTGTCTACGAATTCTGCGTGATAAGCTAAGTGCCCTTCAATATCATCGTATTCAAATTCCTTAAACATCTCTTCTTCGACTTTAAAGTGCTTATCAGTGTAGTCAATTAGGCCCTGAAAAATATCTTCCAATACAGTTCGGGATTCACCTCGGCTCATGGCTTCTTGAAGCTGATCAATCAGGCTAAAAAGAACTTTATGTTGCTCATCAATACTTTCAATTCCAATTGAAAGATCATCTGTCCAAAATAGACTCGACATAGTACTCCGTAAATTATTGCCATTCTGGCGTATATTTTTTCCTACTCTAACTAAGAGGCTTTTAGATTGCAACCGTATTTTTTTTAGAAAAATATTTTCTTACCTGCCCTGAAAGCTCTTTCAGGGTTTTTCTTGTCAGTTAAGTTTGACTAGGTTAGTTTTATACCAAATTATTATTTTTAGTTCAAATATATGAGAAATTTAGAGATTGCTCTTTTTGCTTTGATGGCCTTTCAGATTTTCATTTTACTTTTCCAAAGTAAAAGTCATCACAGAAAGGGCGGGAGCGCCGTTGTGCTGTTGCTTAGTGCCGCATTGATACAGTTCTTTGTAGAAGGGCCAAGGTGGCAGATGTACATTTGCTATGGTCTGGTTGTAGTTTTGATCGTCGCTTTTTTGTTCCGCTATAGTCAAAAACGGTTTTATTTGGTCAGGCAGCCTCGGGGAGGCAATCGAGGCTTGAAAAAAAGCCTTTTTTTAGTGATTTTTGCGGTCTTTTGGTTTGCAGCCTTAGCGCCAGGTCTCTATTTTCCCGTATTTGCCATACCTGAGCCCTTGGGCGCTAACCCAGTAGGAATGGTCGCTTTTGATTTTGTAAGGCCCACAGGGTTAGATCTTAAAGCAGATGAATTGGCTGAGGACTTGGTGCAGGAACAAGGCAGGGGCTTGAATGCAAAGGTTTTCTATCCCCGAAAAGAACAGGAAGATCCAATATTCGGAGTCTACCTGAAAGGAAAAGAGGGCTTTTTCAATCATCTAAGATATACCCAAATTCATGGGGTAGAAAACGCTCCTTTAGCTGAGTTGCAAGACTTGCCTGTCGTTGTTTTTTCCCATGAGTACTTTGGTTTGTTAGAGCAAAATACCCAATGGGCACAAGAATTAGCCAGCCATGGATTTGTTGTTGTTTTACTTGGCAGGCCTGCCGAATCCCTAAGCTATGCCAATGCCCAAAATCAAATTCTTTCATGGACCCAAAAAACAGAGAGTAAGGTTATAGGTAGTTTAAAGGGCTTCCCTTTAAATAGATTTAGTTCTGAAACGACTGCGCAAAAAAGCAAAATGTTGCAAGTCTATTGGGCAAACCAAAAGGAACTCTTAGAAGCTTCGGAAATCTGGGAAAAGGATTTGATTTGGTTTTTAGGTGAATTGAACCGAATTCAAACAGGGGAAACCTCCAGCATCTTCACAAAAAAACTAGACCTTACAAAAATTGTATTGGCTGGGCATGGCTTTGGGGGGACGATTTCCTCTTTAGTCTGTGAGCTAGAGTCAGCCTGCGCCGCCAGTATAAACTTGGGTGGAATGGGACTAGGAGGTAGTTTGGAAAAGGGGTTTCAAAAACCGACCTTTGCTATTTATGGAACAAAGCTGGCGCCTCTTTTTGATTATTTAGGTCAAAAATCTACTAAGAACTTTTTTGGTGTTGAGGTGCAAAATGCAGAGCTTTGGGACTTTAGTGACTTAAAATGGGCTGCCCCCCGTTTGATTGGCGATGACCTATTAGGCACTATATCGGGCAATCGGCTCCAGACCACTCTAAACGGCTATAGCCTATCCTTTTTAAAGGCCGTGTTATTTGGCTCAGAAGAGCCCTTATTAGAAAAACCCTCTATCTTAGGTGCCAAACTACAAAAAGGGGTATCAGAGTCTCTGGCGACGGTTGACGTTGATTTAGGCACTGATGTGGTCATACCATGAACTTCCCTAAAGAATTAAAGGGTACTGGGTCCTATTTAGCCAAGCACTTGACCCCAGAAATTTGGGAGTCTTTGCAAAACTTGGAAACCTCTTCTGGCTTTAAGCTCCAAGACCTAATCAACACGGGAATCCAAAACCCAGATAGTACCGTTGGCCTGTACTTGCCCGACCAAGAATCCTTTGCTTTATTTGCGCCTCTCGTGGAGCCAGTAGTGGTTTCTTGCCACAAGCGGCCCATACCTAAAGAGCAGCCCTTTAATTTTCCCATAGAAAATGACTTGGAGGATTTGAATAGCGAGAAAATTTTATCTACAAGAATTCGGGTTGCTAGGAATTTAAAAGGCTTCCCTCTGCCCAGTGGATTGAAGCTATTTGAACGCTTAGAAGTGGAGGCTTTGGTTCGTGGCGCTTGCTTGGAACTGACAGGAGATTTGAGCGGGGAGTATGTATCTGTTGTTGATTTATCTGCTGAGACCCAAGAAGAAATGAGAGAGCAACATTTGCTGTTCCAAGAGCCAGATCGCTTTTTAATTGCAGGCAAGATTGCAGATGATTGGCCGCAGGGCCGAGGGGTGTTTTCTAACAAGGACCATAGTTTTATGGTTTGGGTTAATGAAGAAGACCACTTGCGGATTATGGCCCTAGTTCAAGGGGGCGCTTTAAAAAAAGCAGCTCGAATTTTGAGCACTGGCCTGAAAGCTTTGGACGAAAAATTAGGATTTATGAAGGATGACCGCTTGGGTTATTTGGCTTCTTGCCCCAGTAATTTAGGTACAGGCATGAGGGCTAGTGTGCATGTCCAGTTGCCTAAACTGGCCGCAACCTTAGATCAAACTAAGAAAATTGCAGTAGAGTTGGGCTTGCAAGTTCGAGGAACCTCAGGGGAACACAGTGATGTGGCTCAGGCGACTTTGGACGTTAGCAACCAACATAGATTAGGCCTATCTGAGCTGGATATTTTACAGTCGCTATCAGGTGGGATCAAAGAAATTTTAAAGTTAGAAGAAAAGGGATAGATGGAAGGGCTAAGTAGTTTTATTGGGGTTGTTAATGGGATCGTCTGGGGGCCTTGGATGTTGGGGCTGATTGGCGGTACTGGATTATTTTTAATGCTTGGTCTGCGACTTCTGCCGATCCTTAAAGTGGCTTTTGGTTTTCGTTTACTTTTTAAGGGGCGACATTCTAAGGGTGAAGGGGATATTAGTTCTTTTAATGCCCTTATGACCAGCATGGCCGCCACAGTGGGCACAGGTAACATTGCAGGTGTAGCCACAGCCATTTTTGTCGGTGGGCCAGGCGCTCTGTTTTGGATGTGGGTTGTGGCTCTAGTGGGCATGGCTACTAAGTATGCGGAAGCTGTTCTTGCTGTGAGATTTCGAGAAACCGATGAAGAGGGCCTGCATATCGGTGGCCCTATGTTTTATATTAAAAATGGCCTTGGCCCAAAGTGGGCTTGGATGGGGACAGCCTTTGCCGCCTTTGGTGGTATTGCAGGCTTTGGGATTGGCAATATGATCCAATCCAATTCTGTGTCTCACGCCCTATCTGAAACCTATAAAATTCCCCCTGTCGCTTCAGGCTTAGTGGCTGGTGTTTTGGTTGCAATGGTTCTGCTTGGCGGTATCAAACGCATTGCTGAGGTGGCAGGCAAGTTGGTTCCTACCATGGCAATTTTATATTTGGCTGGTGGGTTACTGGCCATTGCTTTACAGGCGGACCGATTACCTGAGATTTTTGCTTTGATCTTAACCCATGCCTTTGCTCCTCATGCGGCCCTTGGTGGCTTTGCTGGTTCCACACTGTGGTTGGCAATGAGATATGGTGTGGCTAGGGGTGTTTTTTCAAATGAAGCTGGTCTGGGTAGCGCACCCATTGCCCATGCTGCCGCCAAGACTGACAGCCCTGTGGAACAAGGTTTAGTGGCAATGCTGGGAACCTTCATTGATACTATTATTATTTGTTCTGTTACAGGTTTGGTGATTTTACTGAGTGGTGAGTGGACCAGTGGCGTCAATGGAGCGGCTCTTTCCTCTGCCGCCTTTGAAGCAATTCTACCTGGGTTTGGGGGCCATATCGTGACCTTAGGCTTGGTATTTTTTGCCTTTTCCACCATTGTCGGTTGGAGCTACTACAGCGAAAAATGTTTCCAATACCTTTTTGGTCACAGATCCATCCTCCCCTTTCGGGTGCTTTGGTGTTTTGCTGTTCCTGTTGGCGCACTGTTAAAATTAGATTTTATTTGGCTCTTGGCCGATACCCTAAATGCCATGATGGCCATCCCGAATCTTGTTGCGTTGCTACTCCTTAGCCCTGTGGTTTTCACCTTGACCAAAAATTATTTTAAAGCCAGCAGCAATGAAGCGGCTTAGTTTTATTGTTTTTGGCTTTTTTTTGAGTTTATCCCTAGGGTCTCAGGCCTTTGCCAAGGGCGAAAAATTTACCTTCCAAGGCAAAAAGGCCCTGCATCATATTAAAGAGATTACCGAACTTGGCCCTAGATACCTTAAGGCCGAGGGTCACCAAAAGGCCATTGCTTATTTCCAAGAGCAACTGCCAAGCCCCAAAGGAATCTGGAAGATCCAATCTTGGGCGCATGCTGGCGCTGGAGGCGAGACATTTTTGCTTTCAAATTTGGTCTACCGTATAAACCCCAAAGCTAAAAACCGAATCATCATTGGCAGCCATTATGACTCTAGGCGTTTTGCAGATAAAGACCCAATGCAGTCTCACATGCCCTTGACAGGTGCCAATGATTCGGCCAGTGGTGTTGCTGTGATGCTAGAATTAGGCAGGTTATTGACAACTGCTCCCTTAGAAAAACTTGGCATTGACTTGGTTTTCTTTGATGGGGAAGAGGGGGAAGGTGACCCTAAGTTACCCTTTTTTCCTATTGGTTCCAATTATTTTGTTGATAAAATTCATGATTTCTACCCCAAAAGAAAGCCAGATTTAGCAATAGTGGTGGATATGGTTTGTGATGCTGACTTAAATTTATATATGGAAAAGTCTTCCCTTTCTAGCGCACCTGAGGCTGTGGAAGCCATTTGGGCCATTGGCGCAAAATTGCATAAGGGGATCATTCCTAAACCGAAATATTACATTAGAGACGACCATACTGCGCTGCAACAGATTGGTGTTAAGTCATTATTACTCATTGATTTTGACTTTCCTTACTTTCATACCGCAGGGGACACCTTAGATAAGTGCTCGGCCAAATCTTTAGATGCTGTTGGCACAAGCATTTGGGCCTATTTAAAGGGTTTAGAAAAGGGTGCCTATGGGCCTTTACCAAAGTAAGATTTTCCCCTTCATATTAGAGAAGCTCATGTCCCAAGGCAACCTAGAGCCTTGGCGTAGTGAATTGGTTGCACCTTTAAAAGGCAAAGGTTTGGAGGTTGGGTTTGGAACGGGTTTGAACTTACCCCACTACAGCCTTGAAGTTACCGAACTTGAATGCATCGAGCCTGAAGAAGCGCTAATGCCCTATGCTGCGGCACGCATTGAAGCCAGCCCTTTGAAAATCAGCTTGTGTCACTCTGGCGGAGAGAGCCTACCTTATAAAAATGAAACTTTTGATTTTGTGGTGACCAGCTGGACCTTATGTTCTGTTGAAAGTTTGGAAAAAACCCTATCTGAAATTCACCGTGTATTAAAGCCTTCGGGAAGCTTTCATTTTATCGAGCATGGCTTAAGTGAGAGGCCTAAGGTTAAATACTGGCAGAATTTACTAAATCCAATCCAAAAAAAAGTGGGGCAAGGCTGCAATCTCAACCGAGATTACCGTCCTTTTGTCGAGGCGGCAGGTTTTAGTTTTGAGAAGATGGATGTCTTTGCTATGGATCAAATGCCAGGAATTCTTAACCCTGCTTACTTTGGCAGGGCGGTTAAGAACTTAGAAAATTTAGTCGAATAACCCCGTTGGCTTGCCATCAATGGTGGTGATGTTTTTTTCTTTCATGTAGTCGTCTATGCCCTCTGCGCCCTGTTTATCGGCCCATTTGCGCAAAGTTTCTCTTTCACCTTGGTACTCAAAAAAGGGCACGGAGTAGCCGCAAGAGGTCTGCACAGATTCAATTTCGATTGATATGATCTGCCTTGCTCCTGACTCAGGTTTCATTTTAGCATACAAGGTTTCCCACTCAGGGTTTCTAGGGGTGATGCTCCTTCCTTTACCATAGATTTTTAAGATATTTGGGCTTTTTTCAAAGGAGCAGAACATGATGGTGATTCTGGGGTCTTCCTTTAAGTGGCCCTCTGTTTCGTTACCGCTGCCAACTAAGTTGAGAAAGCAAACTTCATTGTCGTTTAGAATATAAAAGCTATCGTGGCCCTTAGGGGAAAGGTTAATTCTGCCTTCAATGGGAGCTGTGGAAACGAAGAAGATTTTTTGATTTTTGATAAAACTAGATAGTTGATCATCGAGTTTATTGTAGAATTTTGCCATGGGTGCCTTTGAGTTTAACTTGAGGTTTTTAGAATATGTTTTTTTTTTTGCTTTGAAAAGCTTTGGTGATTGATGTAATAATTTTTTTTCTTTACTATGAGGCATTATAGTTCTGAGGGGGACTAATACTTTTGGAGACTTTTTGAAGCCAGAATTTGAAGCCTTGCAAAGGGCCTTTCAGCAGAGCCAAATCGCTGAGTCATTTGCAAAGTTGGCCTTTGCTAATATTGAAGAAAATGTTGAAATAAAGCTGGTTGATTCCTTCATCGGCTCACTGAATCGATATGTTGGCTGCCCACAGTCTTCAGAAAAAACAAAAAATATCAAAGACTTAAGTAAAAGGATAGCGGTTCTTAGCGAAGTTTTCCCTAGTTTGCTTTTTACTTTTTCCCACGTATTACCAAAAGATAAAGAAAATACAAAGAAGCAATTAAAGATTCTTAGTGGTGCTGTTGATTTTATTATTATCAATAGCCTGTCCAATGATGACGCCTTTACGCTTTTTTCCCAATCCATTAGCCGTGAAGATGATCTGACGACCTTAAAAGAAAAAGCGAACGACAGCACTAGCAAGACCTATTTCCCTGCGATATTGAAGCGAGATCTAGACCAATTGGCCCTTCTGCTCAATGAATTTCCAGATAGTGAAGGCCGAGGCGAAAGAATTGAATTACTCTATATCTTTAGAGGTTTAAGTCATATTTTCTACCGAATTTACTTCGGGTTTTTGGCGACTTGCCCCAGGGATGCTGGAGCCGAGCATTTAAATGGAATCTTTTTCAAGCTTTTTGGAGCTTTACGTAAATTTGAAATTCGTTTCTTTTTAAAAAATAAGATTCCCTTAAGCAAAGTGGAGTTTTTAATTGAAAAGGATGACCAAAAATACCGTCATCCATTACTTAGAAAACATGTTTTTTCTCTCATGGCTAATTATAACCCGATCATCAGTGATGGTAGACAGGGAAATTTAAATGTCACGGGTCAGGCAGCGCTGCGTAAACAGTTGCAATCCCTTGTTGCTCTATCCCCGAGGCGGCTAGAGATTTTATTGACCTGCGTTAAAAAGTATAGGGGCCTCGCATATTTTGGAAATCTCCTAACCAGTTTGCAGAGAACTGGACCCAACAAGATGACAGAGCTGAAAAGCCACCTGCAAGACTCAGAATCGGAAGAAGCCTATGAGCTTTTAGAAGAGATCCAAAGTCATTTTCAAAGGGTAACAGGTAAGGTTGTTAAGGCGTTGCCTAAGGCTAACTCAGGTAACTTGATTAGTATGGAATCCATCAGAAAAAAGGAAGCCAAAAGAAAGCGGGAAGCCAATAAAAACCGCAATATGATGACCCAGCACGAGGTTGAAGCCTATTTGAATGCTCGCATGAAAAAGCTGATGGATCGTGTGGTGGCCAAGGGCGCCTTAACGAAAGATAAAATCCCCGAGTACTTAGCCCGTTTTGCGACAGCTTCCTCAGGCATTATGCATAACAAAAAGCCCACTCGTGAAGAACTTGAAGATTTTCAAGAGTCCACCAATGAGATCATCGATGAAATTGTAGAGAAGACCAACATTGATGAGTCTGTAATCGCAGATGATCGAGCAGAGATCCAAGAGAAAACAGAGCAATTAAAAGAAGCCGTCACAATTGAAGAGAAATCTGAGATTATGAATGATATTGGTATCAAAATTAGTGATGTTCAAGATAAAGCAGACAGTGAAGCAGATTTTGGTGCGGTCTTAGCACAGAAAATCATTCCTATAGGTTTAGAAGAAAATGCGCCCTTGATACCGGTAGGTGATTTTTTTGCTTTTCCTTTGGTGGAAGCAGGCAAGAAGCCAGAAGAAATTGAAAACTGGTTCGCCATGCATTTTAAGTATTTGCGACTTGTTATGGAAAAGGGAAAACTTCCTGAAGAAAAAATAAATGAATTAGTTGCATCCACTTCTAAAATAGAAAAGCACAATTACAAAAAACATTTTGATATTTTTCCAAATGATCATTATGAAGATACAGTAATGATGGCGATTTTTAGCCTTTGGGAAAATAAGGCACTAGAAATGTTGCGGATTTCCGAGTAGTATAAATTAAAACCTCAAGTCAGTTAGGACAGTAGTGGCCGAAATAAGAATAAAGCATGCCGTTGTAGGCATCAATGAACTAAAAAAGGGAATGAGAATCCTTTCTTTTTTAGAATTTTCATCTAAATACCACGATATTGAAGAAAAGACCTGCGCATGGTTAAAGCATAACTTCAAAGGGACTTCAGCAACGGTAATCAGGGCTAACCAAAAGACGGAAATCCTTGTTGATGATATTCTGCTAGGGGATAATCTCCAAAAGCTCTACAAACTCCCACCGCAGTTACAAAAAATAACCATGGTTTCTGAGCGCTTGATTGAAGAGCTCAAAAAGCGAGGGTTTGTTCAGTTCCGTATTGAAAAAAAGGTTAGGGTAGTTGGTCCTGCCCAGGAGCAAAAACTTTTTGACATAAAAAAGATTTCTGGTTTTGTGCAAAAGGTTGAAATTGCCAATGAGCTACAAGAAGGTGCATCCGAAGCTGTGGAAAACCTCTTAGACAACGCTCGTGGTGGCTCTATGAATGCCGGTGAAGTGAGGAGCTATGTTGATTCTATTGCCGAAGCAGGAGCAACTGAGGCCATTGCTGCCATTAGTAGTTTAAAGGCTTCTGATCAGACCTACGCCCACTGTGTTGAAGTAGCTAGTATCTTTAATGAGATCTACTTTAAATGCATAAAGGATATGGGTGGAACTTCTGCTTTTGCAGACCCAAAAGAGGCGCTTTTAGGCGGCTTTTTACATGATTTTGGTAAGTCAAAAGTCCCAAAGGATGTTTTGGATTCTACCGTTCGATTTGAGAGGGACTCAGAAGAAATGAGACTCATGCAGAGTCACCCTACCTTTGGTGCGGAACTCTTGTCTGATATGGGAATGCCCAGTTATATTATCAATATGGCCCACTACCATCATGTTAAATTAGACCCAAAAATCAAGTCAAGTTACCCCAGGGAAGTTGGTGATGTTCTGATGGAAACGCAATTGCTGGCCATGGTGGATATTTATCAGGCCCTTGTTGGGAAACGAAAATACAAAAAAGCTTGGACACCACCTGAGACCATTAAGTATCTAGATGCTCTGTCAGGGATTGAATACCCGATGGATTTATTTGGTTACTTCCAAAAGGTAATTGGAAAATACCCAAAATCTTCACTAGTGGAATTGAGTGATGAGTCCATGGGTTTTGTGATGAATGTGCCTGAGCTAAACTTAGACAGACCACAGGTGGTGGTTGTTAAGAACAGCGCTGGTGAATTGCTCAAGAGTAACCCTATGATTGACTTAGAAGTTAATCAGGATATTTCAATCGCCAAGGCATTAGATGCTACAGATGTTTTTGGGGATGATGCTTTAGATGTCTTTTCTGGCTTGAAAGTAAGCTAGATTTCTGAGTTAGGCATAAAGTAAAATAATAAGCTCAAAGCTCTTTAGAGCAGAGACGAAGCAAGTTAAAAAGCCTTAATTTTGTTTAAAATTAAGGCTTTTTTTTGTTCTAGAAAGGCTTATTTGCTCTGTAAAATTCTCGCCATGAACCTAAAGACATAAAAGAGAGAGTGTCTTCCCTTAGATCCTTCATAATCCAGCCATCGCAGTTTTGAGAAAGCTGCTTTAGCTTAGCAATCTCTTCAGGTTCCAACATATCATCGTCGCCAGAAAGCTCATTCCAAAGCTCAAATTCAAGCTGGTCCATCCACGAAGTTCCGTAATACTTTCTGCTCATTTCCGTCATATATTCAGCTAGAGTCTGTGCAAAACCTTTGATTTCCATCGAATACCTTTTTTATTTATTAATCTAACTTCTTGTATATACAATAAGGACTTGGTTTTTTTTTGTCTAGTTTTGTGCTGAATATTTTTGTTTTTTTTGATCTGCGAGCAACGGAAAATTACTTCATTTTGTGAAGTGTCTAGTCAATTAGTGACTTTTGAGCAGCAAGAAAAAACGCCTTTTCCACCTCTGCCACATCTTGCCCGACCTCTTGCAACAGCCAAATGCGGCTGAAGGATTCTGTAGGCCCGATGAGAATAAAAAAGAATTGGGAGGGGTCTGTAATGCGAATTGTTTTCTTTTTTGTAGCCTCTTCTAGGCTTGTGGCAAAGGCCATAAAGAAATCTTCTTGGATTTTAGTAAGTTTACTTTGCTCAGGTCTTCCTAGGGGTTTAGTTTGGTGACTCATCATAAAGTGAGCGGACACTTTTTCTTTTTGAAACCAAGAAAAGTGAAAGGAGATCCAATTTTTGATCAGCTTTTCAGGGCTCTTTGAGCCTAAAATAGCAGCGTTCCCTTTTTTGCAAAAGTCTTCCACAACCTCTAGGTAAAGTTGATCTGCAAAATTTTCTTTATTGCTAAAGTGGTGGTAAAGGCTACCAACACTTACTTCTGCTGCCTTCCTGATGTCTTCAATTGTGGTCTGGCTGTAACCCTGTTCAAAAAATAAACCTAGGGCGACATTAAATATTTTCTGCTTTTTTATCTGTGTTTTGTTTGTCTGGATCGTCATTTTTTTAACCTCTAGTTCTATTTATCACCTAGGTTTGACAATTACCAGAAGATTATTCTAGAATAATCTTCTAAAAGTTTGGATAATGAAACAAAGGGCTACAGTTACAAAAACAGATATATTAGAGATATTAAATGCCCTAACCCAAAGGGGAATGGGCTCGGGGGACTCTACAGATCAGGTGAAATTAAGTGACTTGGTTAAACCCTTGAAGCAAAAACTTGCCATAGCTGCGAACATTCACCCTGAAGAATTGCTGCCCACGAAAGATCCTCTGAAACAAGGGAGCCTAGGGACCTTAGGGAATCTTTCAGGAGAAGAGGCCCAGAGGATCTTTTTATTGGCTATTTTTGCCAGAAGTTTAAGAACAGGGGAAGGGGCAGAGGCGTTGGAGGTTTGGGAAAAGCAATTTAACCAGGAGAATGAAAGCCTTGGGCGGTTAAAAAAAGGTCTCAATCTTGAGGTTATAGAATCAAGTCTTTGTAAGCGGCTGGCTTTAATTGACCCTGTTCCTTTGCCCCCTAAGCCCTTTCAGAATAAATTGGGTATGAATTTCCTGTATCTAGGCCCAGGTAAATTCCAGCTTGGTAGTGACCCTGGCCAGTGGGGAGCAACGGATAAAGAAGCTCCACCCCAGCAGGTTCAAATTAGAAAGCCCTTTTATTTGAGTCAGTTTTTGGTAACCCAAAGTGAGTGGAAGGCATTGTTACCGAATGCCGCCGATCCCAGTCACTTTTATGGGGCCCAGTTGCCCGTTGATTCTGTAAGCTGGAACCATGCACAAGTTTTTGTTAAGAAACTAAACCAACTAGAGAAAACCACAGCCTACCGTTTGCCCACGGAAGTAGAATGGGAATATGCCTGCCGTGCCGGTACAGAATCACCTTTCTTTTGTGAAGAAAAGGATCTACTTGGCTTTGCATGGCTAAAGGGAAACGGTGAAGGGAAGTCTCACGCTGTAGGGGAGCTAAAACCAAACCCCTGGGGCTTGTATGATTTACTAGGTAATCTACTAGAGTGGTGCAGCGATGAGGCCTTCAGGAGTGACTACCAAAAGGATAGAGAGGCGCAGTTTAACCCACCAAAACGAGTTCTAAGAGGCGGTTGTTGGCGGAGTTTCCCCAAAGCTGCCCGTTCTGCCGTTAGAACCTTTCAGCTTCCAGACTACAAATATTATGGGATCGGTTTTCGTATTGTCCGTGATATTGAGCCGCTCTAAGCGGATTCCTGTTGTTTCTCTGCTAATTTACCCTTAATAAAACTGTCACCCCAAGCATGCATGGCTTCTAAAATGGGACCCAGGCTTTTGCCCAGTTCTGTTTGAGCGTATTCTACCTTTGGTGGAACTTGGGGGTAGACTTTGCGGCTGACGATTCCATCTGCTTCTAATTCTCGCAACTGTTGCGTTAGCATTCGCTGGGAAACATCAGGGATGGCTCTCTGTAACTCGCTGAATCTGAGAGTCTTAGAATAGAGGTTTTTTAAAATGAGCAGCTTCCAACGGCCGCCAATTACTTGTAAAGTTTGGTCTACAAAACAAGAATTTTCGCTTTCACATCCCATAAGTACCTGTAATTAAAATAAATTACTAAAAAGTAAGTATCTAATAAAATAGTGCCTACTTCTATTTATGTATGAATATACTTTATGATAACTACATGATTAAAACAACCCAAAAAGAAATCACTCCTTTTGGGTGTTAACTCAAACAATATAAGGAAATCATGAAAGCAAAATCAGCTACAGTAGTTCGCTACCTCTTAGGCGCCATCTTTTTTATCTTTGGCCTCAATGGCTTTTTTCACTTTATCCCTTTGCCACCTCCGGAAAGTGAAGCGGCAGCGGCATACATGGGTGGCCTTTACGTTTCAGGATATTTTTTCCCACTCTTGGCAATTACTGAGACCGCAGTAGGCGCTATGCTGTTGAGTGGCCTATTTGTACCCTTAGGCCTAATTATATTAGCCCCTGTGACGATAAATATCTTCTTATACCATCTTGCTGTAGACCCAGCTGGTATGGCGATGGCTGTAGTTGTTTTAGCAGCTAACGCCTTTTTAGGTTGGGCTTATTTAGCTTCTTTTGCAGGTGTTTTGCAGAGCAAAGCAGTTGTGGAACTAAAGGAGGACTAGTGGAGATATTAAAACGAGAGCAAACTCACTTAGGTGGGTTTGCAGGCTTGAGGGAAAATCGCCTCATAACCGACGCCTGCGTGTTCGGCCCGCCACGAGGTGGGGCATGGCCTAAAGGCATAGGTAGTTTTGTTTATTTAGCCGACGCTAAGTTTCAACCTCATGGCGATACAAGGATGCACCCTCATCGTGAGATAGATATTATCTCTTTTATGGTGGAAGGACGTTTGCGCCACGAGGGTTCCCTCGGTGAGGGAAGTATGCTTTTAGGTCGGGATGTGCAGATCCAGCGGGCTGGAGCAAAGGGTTTGGTTCATAATGAAATCAACCCCGATGACCAGTGGAACCGAATGTTGCAACTCTGGGTTTTACCAGATGAAGATGGCAAAGCCACAGATTACCAAATCATCACGCCTAAGCCTGAAGAATTAACTCCTGTCTATGGGAGCATGAAGGGGGAAGGGGCTACAACTTTGGACAGTAAAACTCAAATCTTTTCAGGGATATTCAAAGAAGGAACCAGCTTTAAAGTGGAAGGTGATTTTTTATGTTACTTGATCCAAGGTGTTGGAATCTTAAATGGCGAAAGGGTAATTGAAGGTGACTTAGTTCGAGGTGAAAATTTAGATTTCACAGGCTCCGCAGAAGGATACCTTTTTGTAGTTCAGGCCTCGGCCTAGGCCGAAAAAAATAGTAATTTCCCTCCCTCCCAAAAACCTTAGGAAGGGAGGGAAATTAAAAAGATCTAATGTTTTGGTAGGTTCTTAATGGAGGCCGCTATGGCTTCTTCAGGATAAGCGTAATCTTCAATCTCACCTGAGAAATACTTATCGTAGGAACTCATATCAAAATGCCCATGACCTGAAAGATTCACCATTAAGGTTTTAGGTTCACCTGTCTTTTTACACTCCAAAGCATCTGCAATCCAAGCCGCTATGGCATGACTGGATTCAGGGGCCGGCACAATGCCTTCGGTCCTAGCAAAGGCTACACCTGCCTCAAAGGTGGCTTTGTTGCCCACGGCTACGGCCTCAATTAAACCTTCATGATGCAACTGACTAACTAAAGGCGAGGCTCCGTGATACCTTAGCCCACCTGCGTGAATGGCAGGAGGTACAAAATCATGCCCCAGAGTATGCATGAGCATCATGGGTGTTAGGCCTGCCACATCACCAAAATCGTAGGCGTAGGCCCCTTTCGTTAGGGTTGGGCAACTGATTGGCTCCACTGCCACCAAGCGAGTTTTAGTTTTACCCTCCAGGTTGCCTCTTAAAAATGGAAAGGCAACGCCACCAAAATTTGACCCGCCGCCGCAAGGAGCATAGATCGCATCGGGGTGAGTTCCTGCAATCTCAAATTGCTTTTGCGCCTCTTGGCCGATAATCGTCTGGTGAAGTAGCACATGATTTAAAACAGAACCTAAAGAATAATTGGTATCTTCTCTTGAAGCCGCTTCCTCTACAGCTTCAGAAATGGCTATACCTAGAGAGCCAGTGCTGTTTGGGTCCTTGGCCAGTACATCCCTGCCTGCTTGGGTCATGTCAGAAGGGCTAGCAAAAACTTCCCCGCCCCAAGTTTGGATGAGTGATTTTCTGTAGGGTTTCTGCTGGTAACTCACCTTAACCATGTAGACTCGGACCTCCATCCCAAAGTAAGCGCAGGCATGAGAAATGGCTGAGCCCCATTGGCCAGCCCCTGTTTCTGTAGAAATGCGTTTTATTCCTGCCTGCTTATTGTAAAAAGCTTGGGGGATAGCTGTATTTGGTTTGTGGGAGCCAGCGGCAGATTGCCCCTCGTATTTGTAATAGAGTTTGGCTGGCGTGCCTAAGTATTCTTCAAGTTTAGTCGCTCTGACCAAAGGAGACGGTCGCCACTGGGCGTAGGCTTCACGCACTTCATCGGGTATTTTAATCCATCTTTCTCCAGAGACTTCTTGCTCGATTAAAGACATAGGGAAAATCGGAGCTAAGGCTTCAGGCCCAATAGAGTTGCCGTCAGGCCCCAAAGGGGGCGCAGGTGGATTAGGCATGTCTGCAACCACATTATACCAGTGTGTTGGGATATCAGACTCTTTTAAAATTATTTTACGATCAGCCATAATGTCCTTCTTTTTTCTGTTTTTAATCTAACTTTTTGTTAGATCATTAGCATGAATGCTGCCTGAGGCCAACGTAAAAAAAGTATCTGCCTGATACCTTCGGGGCTAGACATGTCTGGACGAGGCTTAGGAAATTAGGTTATTGTAAGCTATATGTTAGGAGAAGGGAGCAAATGCTAGATACCACTTTATTGATTATCCACGAATCAACCATGCTAAGGCGGTTATTTCGGAAGTTTATTCTAAGTGAATTCAGTCACTTTACCATCATTGAGGCTGAGAACGCCTCTAAGGCTAGAGAGCTGATAACCCGTGAAAAGGTCGACCTTATTATTAGCGGGAACCAGCTTAAGGGCTTAGATGGTGTGGAACTTTTTAAGATCGCTAAGCAGTCTAAGATGAACCATAGCACCCCCTTTATTTTAGCTACGAGCTCCAATAACAGTGATGCTTTAGAAGAATACCAACTGGCTGGATTGCGTGAGGTTTTATTCCTACCCATCACCCCAGTAAATCTCAGGGAAGCTGTAAAAAAAGTTTTTGATAACAGAAAAAAACGCCGACACGACCGCTTTGTGATCGCAGGTATGGAAGTAATAATCCATCTAAATGAGCGGGATGCAGAGGCCCACACTGTGAACTTTTCCAAACAGTCGATCTCTTGTGAGTTTGATGTAGACCCCGACGAACAGGCTTTTTTTGACAGTCTCTATTTGACGTTAAAGTTTCCTGAAACCTATGAATCTTACGATTTTCCTGAAATTTGGTGTAGGTTGGTGCAGGTAAAAACAAAAAAATGGGATGCAGAATTTAGAGCGAGCAGGATTCAAGTTATTTGGGAGTTTATTGACTTCCCTGACGAAAAAATCGGCCTGTGGGAAGATTTAATCAACCAGCTAGAAAAAGAATACGAAACCATGTCAGAGGTGAAGGGCTAAGATTTAATGAGCTCCTATTTTTCCACTGCTCCAGAGGCTAAAAAGTTAATCAAACTCTGGAAAGCGCAATGCCAAAGGGAAGAGGCCTTAGGTCAAAACCTAATGGCTATGCCCCCTCACCAAGCTAAGTTAGAAGGCCGCAGGTATTTTAAAATGCCCTTGAGCGATCTTCATGAGAACCAAGACTTTTACCTTCGCGAATCCACACGTTTAACCCATCCGATAAAAGAAGAAGAGATTCCCTTTTTAGTTTATTATTATGCTGAGCAAGACCGCAGAAAACGCTTTCGCCAAGAGGGAGAGCGGGATTTTGTGGTAGGTTTTCCCACCCTCTATTTCTCTGGGCCATACCGCCAAATGCGGCTGGGCTCTATATTTCGGTTTCCCCTAGAAACCTTGGCCGCACCTAAAGTAAGGGACCGTGGTTTTAAAGATATCAATGCCAATATCCGCATAGGTGAAGACCAACTGACCTTTAGCCAAGAATCCTTTGTGCCCAAGAAAGGGGAACTCCCCTTTTGGTTGGACGAGCTTTTATACAATGAAACCTTGGGCATTGATGAGGAAAAAATTAATAGCTTCCGCAAGGCCTTTGCCAAAAAAGGCCTCACAGCTAAAGAGGCGATTGAGCTTGCCTGCGAGCATTTATTTGACTCTGTTTTGACAAATGAAGACCCCTTTACAGGTCTTTTTGAAGCTGTGCAGAACTACTTAAATGAAAAACAGGGTGAAGGCATGGGGCGCATTCAGGTTTTCCCTTACGCTGTGCTTTATGAATTGGAAGGTGGCCAGCCGACGAGGCAGTTGCAGACCGACCTAGATGATATTCTTATAGATAATTTGTTAGAAGATGTGACTCCCGATCACCCTGCAATGGTCTATATAACGGGCAAGGGAAACGAAAAGGTGGTGGCTGAAGATATTATTTGTCAGTCTACAGAACAACCCCTCACAAAGAGTCAAGAAGAGGCGATGGGTCACGCTTTGGGCACACGTTTTACGGCCATCCAAGGCCCGCCGGGTACGGGGAAAACGCATCTAATCCGAAATCTTGCAGGTCAGCTTTTTACTAATTTTATTGATACGCTAAATGGCCCAGAAGACCGAGCCTATAGCCTTGACCATGTTACTGTTATTGCGAGTACCAACAACAGGGCGGTGGATAACGCCTTAGAAGGTTTGGAGTTGGAAGGTTACCTGCCAATCTGTTTGAGGGCAGGCAGCAGGCCTGTACTTTTGCGTTCCACTTTGCCCTTTTTAACGGCCTATATCAAGCAGTTAGAAGAACAGGAATCAGAGGTTTCCAGAGTCGAGTATAAAAAATTACGGCCTCAGCTTCGGGAACTGATGAAAGAAGCCACCACCGATCCTGCTAAGCGACGGGACGTTTATTTGCTCAGCCGCAAACTCCATCATTTTTGGGCAGGGGCAAATCAAAATCGCATCTTTGAGTTTTTAGAGGAATTCTGTGGTGAGATTGAAGCGAAGAAGGGTTTTAAGTCTTTGAAAAAGAAAAAAAATTTAGAGCTCTTTTGCTCTATTTTCCCTGTCATGGGCACCACGTTACTTTCTATTCGTAATCTTTTTGAAATGGATGAGGAATCACTGGGCTTTGTGATTGTCGATGAGGCAGGCCAGTGCAACCCCTCTTATGTCTTTCCATTGCTTTTACGCTCCTACCAAGCAGCTATTTTAGGTGACGACCTACAGCTGGAGCCCATCGCTCGCTTGGCTTTAAGCGAGATAGAACAATTGAGTAAAGAGCGAAAGCTGGGCATAGATAAAGCCCAAGTAGAGTTATTTTGCACAGCTACAAACTCCCTTGGGTCCAGTATGAGCCTTGCCAGTGGAGGCATGCCAAAACCCTTGACTCTAAAAGAACATTTCCGCTGCCAAAAAGACATTATTTCTATTAGCCAGCAGCTTTGTAATTACGATCTAGAGGTTTTAAGCAAAAGCACCGAAGAAGAGGCGCTATTTTACCAAGATGTAGTGGGCTCAGAAGTTCGCTACGGAGGCTCTTGGGTCAATGAAGAGGAATTGCAGGCCTTGATGATGGCGGTACAGGGCTTTTTGCAGTCTGGTTGGGTCTTGCAAGATATGGCGATTTTAACGCCCTACCGTGCGCAACTGGCCCGCATCCGAGAATCCCTCAAACAAATGGGCTTGCCTTTTCATTCTGGGGATTTTGCAGAAGATAGTGCCAACTCCATATCCATAGGTACGGTTCACCGTTTCCAAGGTGGAGAGCGGAAAATAGTGTTTTTTAGTCCTGTAATTGCCAAGGGAACGCCAAATTTTTTAAATTCTAGGGTCAACCTATTGAATGTTGCCGTGTCACGGGCGCAGGAAAAATTTGTGGTGATAGGGAGCTTAGAAGCATTGCAGCGAGGCCCCTTTACTAGTTTACTTGCAAAGGAGCTGCTTGAAAAGGGGGTCAGCTTAGGCCAAAATAACCAGCTGACTATTAGTTAGTAAGCAAGGCTTAACCTTTATAGAATTCTTTCTGAACCAGTTTGTTCAGTGAGTATTCCACAATTCCAGTAGCACCTGCATTCATCAAGTTAGGGATGATTTCTCTAACTGTAACTTCTTCAACTACAGTATTGAGTGCATACCAATCATCACTGATTTTCCCTTCAACAAATAGAGGTGAAATGGTCGGGTTATTTAAAGCTGGCAACTGACCTGCAACAGCAGTTAAATGTTCTTTACTCACGTTCATCATTAAACCAACCTGCTTTTCAGCAGATAATACGGACTGTAATAATAAAGCGATTTGATCAATCTTAGCTTTCTTGAACGGGTCTTTATAAGCTTCGATGTTGGCGATAAAACGAGTCGTAGTTTCGCAAATCACATCGATGATTGCCAAGTGATTGGCTTTTAAAGATGAACCTGTTTCTGTGATTTCCACAATAGCATCAGCAAGCTTTGGTGGCTTGACCTCAGTGGCACCCCAGCTGAATTCAACTTTAGCACTGACGTTGTGTTTAGCTAGATAACGCTCTGTCATGCCAACGGCTTCAGTAGCAATTCTCTTGCCTTCTAAGTCTTTGACAGACTTAATATCGCTACCTTCTGGCACAGCCAAAACCCATCTGAGTGGCTTTCTGCCAACCTTGCCATAAACAAGCTCGCATACTTCAACTACTTCTTGGCCTGACTCTTCAATCCAGTCACGGCCTGTAAGGCCAGCATCTAAAATTCCCTCACCTACGTAGCGAGCCATTTCTTGGGCTCGAATCAAAAGGCACTCAATAGAGTCGTCGTCAATTGTTGGGTAGTATGAGCGAGAGCTGATGGAAAGATTGAAGCCTGCTTTGGCAAACATATCTTTGGTGCTTTCTTGTAGGCTCCCTTTTGGGATTCCAAGTTGTAAAACAGGCATGAGTTTCCTAAGGATTGGTCGGTGTTTTTTGTGCTGAATTTATAATCATAAAAAAGAAATACTTCCTTGGCAAGGGGTGATTGGGGATGTCTTCAATCCTATTTTAAAGGAGTCTTTTTAAGGGGTACGAATATGGAAAAAATATTCTCTAAGCCTTGCCCCTTTTTCTTAAAATAGTTAGTCTATTTTTATGAAATTAAAACTACTCTTATCGTCGTTGCCACTGCTTTGGGCAAGTTCCGCTTTCGCAATTGTGAATATTGAAAACCAAAAGGCACTTTGGCCCGAAAAGGGAACAAGTGGGTCTTTCTCTTTAAGTTTCTCCCAAACTGAGGGAAACACTGAATCTTTAGATGCTGATTTTTCTTCAAAAATAGATTTTGTCGGGGAAGAAAATAGGTCGTTTATTATAGTCAAACGCTACTACGCAGAAACGAGTAACGTATCCAGTGACGATACCTCCTTTGCCCATTTGCGGTTTATTTTTGCCTACCACAACACTGTGGCCTACGAAGCTTTTCTGCAAGCAGGCCGTAGCCCCTTTCTTTCTCAAACTTTAAGGCAGCTCGCAGGCGGTGGGTTTCGGTTTTTAGTCGCAGGAAGTGACGCCAGCTATTCTCAGTTTTTAGGGGTTGGTGCTTTTGTAGAAGAAGAAAGATACGATGATGGAACCACCACAGAAGGTGTTACTTTAACCAGAGCAAACATCTACTGGCGCGTTAAATTGACCTCAGGTGAAGATAGGTTGTCTTTTAATAATACAATTTACTATCAGCCTGCCTTAAGTGATAACTCCGACTATAGAGTGAGTAACGACTTTAAAGCAAAATACAAAGCTTCAGAAACCTTAAGCTTCTTTTTGAGTCTTGCTTGGAAAAAGGACAATCAACCTTGGGAGTCAAATCAAGCAGTTGATTCCACAGTGAAAAACGGTCTGACCTATTCATTTTAGGGGCTTTTCTTAATTTATCCCTTTCTTTTCTCTCCTTCTGTGGTAAAATACCCATAACACGAATGCCCAATTAGTAACGCTAATTCTAGGAGGCGAGATGTTACCACCGAAGTACACCAGAAAAATCTCAGTTAAAGACTTGCTTGCTTTAGGCTCCATGTTCGAAGCCAAAGGCTCAAAGTTTTACACGCTGCTTTCTCAAAGCTTTACCCATGACCCCGAAATGAAAAAAATGGTTCATGAATTCGCTGAGGAAGACTGGATGAATCATAAAGCTTTCCGCAATATGATGTCTGGATTGAAAGAAAATCAAATTGTTTTTATTGATGAAGTCGAGTACCAGCAAATGAGAATGCTCACCCCAGAACATTTCTTTGCTCCTGACTGGAAACACCCAGATAAGGTCAACCCAAAGGTAGCTTTACGGGGAGTTTTAAAGTTTGAAAAGGGTGCCTTGGCTTTTGCCAAGAATCTTTTAGAAGTGAAAAGAGGATATAACGATACCTTAAAACCTGTGCCCGAAATTGTTGAGATGATCAAAATGGAAGAGCAGCATATCTCTAAGGTTGAGACCTTTATTCACGAACATTATGCAATGGCAGGATAAAGGGTTAATATAGTCTAGCACGGTCAGTTCAAGCCTAGGCCCTGCTTAGCCTATTTTATGCCTCTCTAATGCTTGGCAGCCTGAGTAAGGTTAAGGCTTTGAGAATTTACTTCTCTGAGTTGGCCTCTTGCTTTGCCTTTAGCTCCTGCTCTTTTGCTTCCTTTTCCAGTTTTTGCTTTTTTGACCAAGGCATACCGATAGAAGAAATAAAAATGGCGAGAAAAAAGAACATGGCCACAAAGGCTTTCATCGAAACCATTTCGAACATTGAAATATCCATAACTTCCTTATTGTTTGTAAAATTCTGTTAGTAGAAGACTTAAATCAGACGCATCTTTTACACCACAGGTTTCCCTGATAGAATGCATGGCGAGCATTGGAGCGCCAATATCGACTGTTTCAATTCCTGTATTTGCTGAGCTTATTGGCCCAATCGTACTCCCGCAACCCTGACCTGCTTTTACCACAAAACGCTGGAGACTAAGGCCTGCTTTTTCTGCCATGACTAAAAGCTTTGCATTGGCACTGGGCTGACTTGCATACCTTTGGTTGGCATTGGTTTTCAGCACGGTGCCACCGTTGATTTTCGGGCCGTGGGCAGAGTCGTGTTTGTCTTTGTAATTTGGATGGAGGGCATGGGCGCCATCGACTGAAACCATCAAGGACTCAGCTATGAGTCTGTTTTCTGACTCTATATCTTCACAAAGCCTACGGATCAAAGACATTAAAAATGTGCCACCAGCACCGCTAAAACTCTGGCTACCTACCTCTTCATGATCATTGAGTATTAGGATGTTGGTGAAGCTTCCGCCCGATTTGGTGATGGCTTTAAGGCCTGCAAAGCAACTGAGTAGATTGTCGATGCGAGGGGATGCGATCATATCTTTATGTAGCCCAATCAGTTTTGCCCCGTCTGTGGGAACAAGGAAAATATCACTGTCTAAAATCTTGGTCGCTGAAGAATCGAAGGCCTGTACTTCCTTTAAAAGAAGGTCTGTAAAAGACTGTTCTTTTTCTGTTCCAATACTTAAAATTGCGGGCAACTCTGTCTGGGGGTCAATCTTCCAGCCTTCATTGGCTTTGCGGTTTAGGTGAATTGCAAGGCTGGGTATTGTGATAGTGGAGTCTACCAGATGAACCAAGCAGTTTTTTTGGCTTTCTCCACTTAAATATTCAACCCTTCCAGCAAGGGTTAGATCCCGATCAAACCAAGTATAAAGCAAGGGACTGCCGTAGACTTCAATGCTCAAGGTTTTTAGATCTCCCAATTGAATTTCAGGGTTGGGTTTGAGCTTTAAACCTGGGCTATCTGTGTGGGCGCCTGCAATCATCAAGGGTTTGTTTTTCCGCCAAACAAAGGCTGCCAAACTGCCACCCCGAATGATATAATGCTTTGCGCCTTCTTTTAAGTCCCAGGAATCCTTTTCCTTAAGCTCAGTAAAGCCTTCTTTTTCCAATATTTTTACAGAATTTACCACTGCGTGAAAGGGGCTGTGACTGGAACTGAGATAATCTAATAGGTCTGGTATCATGGTCGCTTGCGAAAGAGATTTGGGTTGTCTTTGATGAGTGTCTCTGTATGTCTGGTTAGGCTAAAGTCATGTTTCCTGTCAAATTCTTTGGCTCTCTTTCGTAAAGCCGCAGCAGAGATCTGAAAGGCATCATCCTTTGCTCCCATAGCTATAAGGTTGCTTGTATCCAAGCAGGGCAGCTGGGCCATGTTGTTTCCAAAAACTTCTTTTAAGTAAAACATACTAATTAAAGAAAGACTATTGGGTAAGGTCCAAAGATTAAAAATACATAAGCCGTTTTCGCATAAAAGATCTCTCGCTTTGTCTTGGAGAGAAAAGCTGCGCATATTTTCAGACATTCCCATACTGTCGTAAAGGTCGATAAAAATGAGGTCGTATTTTAAACCTCGGCCCCTTTTAAAAAAATCCTTGGCATCACCGATAAAGTATTGGATTGAGTCTGTGTCAGGAACACCAAAATAATTTTGCCCAACCTCAATTAAGTCTTCTCTGATTTCTAGCACATCAATGGTGCAGTTGTAATGGTGCGCAAGGAAGCTCACAAGGCTACCGCCGCCAAAACCAGCCACAAGAACACGCTGGGGTTCAGGAACAAACAAAAGGCCCGCTGTCATGGCTTGGGTGTACTCAAATTCTAAAGATGTGGGTTTGGAAAAATTGAGGGTGCTTTGCTTTATTGAGTTGCCTAAAAACAAGGAGCGAGTGGCCAAATGGTCTACCACCTCAATATCGCCCATCTCGTCTGAGGTCTCATAAACCAACTTTCCCCCATAGCGTTTAGCTATATAGCCCTTTGCAGGCTGGGGTCGGTGGTAGTTTTGAGGTCGGTCCTCTTTTTGTCCTCTTTTTGGGCTCATTGGTTGGAAATCGTTCTGGTAGAGTCAAAAGTAAAACCGATGACATTTAATTCGACTTTACTGCTCTCACTGGTTCTTCTTTTAATCTGCAACTGTGACCTGCAAGCGGGAAGGCCGGAAAGTTTTTCTCAAGCTCGGAAAGCTGCTTTTCAAATATACCAAGAACTTTACCCCAATGGCGCCAAAAGCAAAACCTTTTATTGTAATTGCGGCTATAGTGAAAAGAGAAAAATTGATGAATCCTGCAAATTTGCAAGGGCCAAAAAACTATCGTGGGAACATTTGGTGCCTGCCGAAAAATTAGGGCAGGCAATGGGCGTTTGGCCCTATAAAAAAAAGGTACATGGAAAATGGAGATGGTTTCACCGCAGTGGTCTGCCTTGGGTTACCCCAGAGGAATGTATTATCAAGAGGGGGAGAAAGGCAGGCAAGGCCATGAGCAATCGCCGTTGCGCCAGAAAAACAAGCCTAGAATTTAGACAAGCCGAAAGTGATCTTTATAATTTGGTACCAGCCATTTCAAGACTAAATAAAAAAAGGAGCAGTCACCCCTTTGCCGCCAAAATTAACGAGGGAGAAACCCTGAAAAACGGCTGTATGCTAGAGGTATTGGGGAAAGGGAAAAACAGAAGGGCCATTGCGGCAAAGAGTATTCGAGGCAATATAGCTAGAGCCTATTTATATATGGATCTAGCCCATACTGACGGTAAATTGTTATCAGATAGCCAACGTGAAAGGTTTCAAAAGTGGAATCTAGAGGATGCACCAGAAGAAAAAACCGACTGCAAACGAGGGGAATTAATTTTTAAAAAAACAGGTCAGGTAAATCCCTTGATCGCTTCCCCATGCAAGCGTTTATTTCCTTTAAATGAAATTTCAGTAGTGGAGAAGTTTTAGTGAATTTGATGGTGGACCAATAAACCATAAAGAGCTTTCATGTAGGGCGTAGGTAAGTTGATTCGGGTCCCCACCTTGATCGCATTATGTACAATGGCCTCAAGTTCCATAGGGCGGCCCTTTTCTAAATCCATGGTCATACTGGTTTTATAGGGTGCCATATTTTTAGTAAGTTCAATTTGCTTCTCTGCAAAAACTGGCGAAATATCAAAACCTAAGGCTGTGGAAAGCTGAGTGACCTCTTTCATCAAGGACTGGATTAGTTTTAAAGTTTCTGGGTTATCTAAAAGAGTATGGGTGTCAGCGCCTTTGCACAAAACAGAAACAGGGTTGAAACCAATATTCCAAACCAATTTTTTCCATCTTGCTCTTTGGATGCTTGTTGTTTCTTTTGCATCTACGCCAACTTCTTTAAAAGCCTTCACTAGGGTTGATGTTTTCTCTGAAACCCCTTGTGGGTAATTTCCTAAACTCAAGCCACCTGCAATGTAGTGTTGCACCTCACCATAATCAATACGAGTTACGCCGATAAAGGCGATGCCACCGATGATCTCATTTGTGGGGAAGGCTTTGGCAAAAGGAGCATCGATTTCAATGCCATTTTGGACGATAACTAGAGCAGTCTTAGCCGAAACTAAAGATCTTAAAGTTTCTGTTATGGCAATTTCAGGCAGGGACTTGGTGCAAACAAAAACATAATCGGCTTCTTCAGTATATTCTTCTACGTCGTTAATGACCTTGTGAGGGGTAAAATGGAAGTCGCCTAAGTGGCTGGAAACTTTAATTCCTTGGGCTTTAACAACCTCAAAATCGTTGCGGCATAGGGCTGTAACCTCAAAATCAGCTTGCGCCAATTTACCACCAAAATAGGAACCAATTGCCCCTGTTCCTACAATAACTGCTTTCTTCTTCATAAATTCCCTTTAAGCTAGACTAAGGAGTTTGGAAAAATTTTGGTAAGATTGCAAGAGGGTTAGATAAACTAACCCCCTTTTTTTTTCCACGGGTAAGTGGGAGAAGGGAGGTAACCCTCCCGTGGAAATCTAAGAAGACAAAAGATTTTCAGAGCTATCAGGGTCAACCCCTTGGGCTTCTTGCCTTAATTTTTCGGCAGCTACTTTTTTTAATAGTTGCAGGGACCAGATCTCAGAAGAATTGTTTGAAGCAAATTCCATCTCAGTAATGGTGTAGAGTTTTCCAAAGGTGTTTTGTGAAAGACTTTCAACTTGTAGCGCTTTTTCATATAATTTATCTAACACCCTGCCCCCTTTGGAACGGATTGAGAATTTAAAAGATGGTTTTCTTTTCTTGTCTTAATACTAATTGATTTTTATACAAAAAACTATATAAATATTAAAATATTCCTATTTTTTATAAAAAGCCTGTCAAACCCTTGGCAAAGCCTTAAAAAATACTCTATTATATCAAAAAATTTAAGGGGATAAGCAAATGAGACTGGCAAACAATAAAATCATGCAACAAATGGATCGAAGGGCGATTGAAAAAATCAAAATCCCCTCAATGGTCTTGATGGAAAATGCGGCCCGTTCGGTCTTTGAAACCATCCATCCCCTGTTAGAACTAGAGAGTAAAATCTTTATCTTTGTTGGCTCAGGCAACAATGGTGGAGATGGCTATGGCCTTGCTAGAATCTGCAAAAATCATGGTTGGGAGGTGGCTGTTGTGGCTGTAACCCAAGCTAAGAGCCCCGATTGTAAAAAAATGGCAAAGATCTACCAATCCTTTGGGCAGATTTTAGATTTTGATTCTTTTCAAGCTGCCGATCCTGAAATATTCCAAAGAGACATTGTGGTGGACGCTATCTTTGGTACTGGTTTAGAGCGCATGATCGAAGGTGACCTGGCAGAAAAATTCAATTGGATTGATCAGTTAGGCGGGGTTAAAGTGGCAATCGATCTGCCCAGCGGGGTAAATGGTTCCACTGGTGACCAAATGGGCGCCAGTATTAACGCTGATATGACTGTCGGTTTAGCCCAACCGAAAGTGGGCCACTACCTTTTCCCTGGTAAGTCCCTTCGAGGCGGTTTGGTTGTAAAGCCCGTTTCCATCCCTGAAGTCTATGAATCTAGTGACCCTTACTTTCAATTGATTAATGATGAATTGGTGCTGGGCATGTTCAAACCTCTAAACTCTACTACCTATAAGCATGAACAGGGTCATTTGGCGCTGTTATGCGGTGATGCAGGCACACTGGGCGCTGGTCTTTTGGCGGCAAGAGCCTCTTTGACTTCAGGTTCAGGTTTGGCCACCTTGGCCTTGCCAGCAGAGTTGCAATCGGCAGCGGTACACGAAGCTCCTGAGGTGATGAGTCACCCTAGAGAAAAGTTAGGCCCTAAGTGGTTTGCCCATTTTAATGCTGTTGTTGCAGGTTGCGGTGTAGGACGAAAAAAGGTGGATTGGAAGAAGTATTTCTCTTGGTTTAAAAAATTAGAAATTCCTTTGGTTTTAGATGCAGATGCCTTTCATGGGCTAACGACTCTTAAGGGATTGGATATGGAAAAACTTGTTTTGACACCCCATCAAGGTGAATTTTTAGCCTTTACCAAAAATGAAGCCCCTAAAAATAACGAAGAACGAATTGCCCAAGGTTTGGAATTTGTAAAAAAATGGCCCTGTTCTTTGATCTTAAAGGGAGCGCCCACTTTAGTCATTACTGGTGACGCTAAAGTTTTTATTAATGAAACGGGAAACGCAGGCTTGGCAACCGCTGGTAGTGGCGATGTCTTAGCTGGTTTTGTTGGTGGACTATTAGCCCAAGGCTACACGGCCCTAGAGGCTAGTTTGCTCGGTGTTTGGTTACATGGATTGGCGGCCGATATTTACAGTGATGGGGCTGCACCTGAAAGCCTGACTGCTGTCAGCCTCATTGATTCTTTGGGGCCAGCTATGGCTCAGTTGCAAGGCGAGTTGGGATAAAAGGTGAGTTGCTAAGTTAAGCCTCCACCGAAGCAACTTCGGTGAGTTTAGCCACAGAAACCTGTTAGCTTAGAGTTTCCTTCACTTCGGCAACCTTACCCTTAATCAAATCCTCCAATCGCTCTTTGTGTACCTTAAGTTCGTCTAAGGTGGCATTGGGGCTTAAGGTTAAACTGCTCGGCAGATTACTTACCATTTCTAGTAATTTTTCCTGATTTTTGGATGCCACTGCTTGGGCAACTGCACCTGCGGCAAGGCCTGCTGCTAGGCCGTAAAGAAAACCTTTCATCTTCTTTTCTCTCGGTAAAATGTTTACAAAAAATTCTAAATTCGAAGAGGTTTAAAAGGGTATTTTAAACCAAATAGCAAAAAAAAAGGCTCCAAGAAGGAGCCTTTAAATCTAAGTAGTTTGTTACTTAATAAATCTGCCGTAGCTAAAAAATGCACCAAGATAAACTGCGCAAATTGTAGCAAAGGTTAGCAATACTTCTGCTTCGTGTGACATATGTCTCCTTTGAATTAAAATCAAGTTGACTGCATCATAAATTAAAATGAAACAAGATTCAATGGGAAAAATGAATCCCCTCTGCTTGACCAAAGCTACAGATAAAAGTTATAAGACATGAAGCCAATAAAATTCACCCTATGACTAAAAAAAATGATGGAAAACTTACTAAATGAAACCCGCTCAAAAATGGACAAAGCTGTAGACCATCTTGGTCGTGAGTTTAAAAAAGTTCGTACCGGTAGAGCTAACCCTAGCATGTTAGATAGCGTAATGGTGGACTACTACGGTAACCCCACACCTGTGAATCAGGTGGGGAATGTGACTGTGCCTGAGCCCCAGATGATTGTGATCACTCCTTGGGAGAAAAATATCCTGTCTGAAATTGAACGAGCCATCCAAAAGGCTGATTTGGGCATTACACCACAAAATGATGGGAATGTTGTTCGTTTGCCAATTCCACCTCTTACAGAAGAGCGTAGAAAAGACCTTGTGAAGCAAGTAAAAAAGATGACCGAAGAATCAAAGGTGGGTATTCGTGCCGCTAGAAAAGACGCCAATGATGCATTAAAACAAATGTTAAAGGATAAAGAAATCTCAGAAGATGATGAAAAAAAGCAATTGGTTAAAGTTCAAGAATTGACTGATGTTGTAAATAAAAAGGTAGATGAATTAACAGATGAAAAAGAAAAAGAGTTGATGGAGGTCTAGTTTACTCTGCTTCTTGAATTTTTTATTTTAGTTTTAAATGAGGCTAGGTTCTTAGAATCTAGCCTTTTTTTTTGTCCAAAAATTAAACAACGGCCATAATGGCCGTGCAGAAGTACTTTTTCTTGCATTTTAGCACTCTTTGTGAGAGAGTGCTAAAAAATACTTTAAGGAATTGCAATGAATAATTTTGATGGAATCATAAATGGCTCACTGGACTTGGCTCAGGCCGAAGCCATAAAGCGAAAAAATAATGAACTAACAGAATCCCATTTGCTATGGGGCTTACTCCAAAACCCACAGACCGTTGCCAGTAAACATTTAAAGGACGAAAGAAAGACCATTAAGCAGCTCCTTGACCTTTGCCCAACGATGGAAAAATTGGAATTTGATCAAATTCGACCTAGCTCGAAACTCAATGAGTGGTTCACTTTAGCTAGCTCTGAGTCGATTCAAGCTGGGCGCGATAAGGTTGTTGAGGCCGATTTCCTAAGGCACCTAAAAAAATTCTTCCCTACCCTGCAATTTGAAGCGCCTGAACAGGCTGAAGGCGTTGAAGTTCCTGATTTTTTAACGGACCTAAATGAACTTGCTAGCGAAGGAAAGTTGGACCCTGTTATTGGGCGGTCTAGCGAAATTCGTAAGGTACAAGAAATTTTATGCAGAAGAACAAAAAATAACCCTGTCTTGATCGGTGACCCAGGGGTAGGTAAAACCGCCATCATCGAAGGCCTTGCAGGACTGATCGTGGGCGGTCAAGTCCCCGATATCATCCAAGGAAAAACCATCTATAGCCTCAACATGGGCACCCTTATGGCAGGGACCAAGTACCGAGGCGAATTTGAAGAGCGCATTGAAGCCCTACTGCATTTTTTAAAGGCAAAAAACCGAGATGCGATATTATTTATTGATGAAATTCATTTGCTCATTGGCGCTGGGAAAACCGAAGGTGCAATGGATGCCGCTAATCTATTGAAACCAGCTTTAGCCAGAGGCGAGCTCAACTGTATTGGTGCTACCACTTACGATGAGTATAAAAAACACATTGAATCTGATTCGGCGTTAGAGCGAAGGTTTCACCAAATTCAGGTGGTAGAGCCAACCAAAGAAGATTGTATTCAGATTTTAATGGGCTTAAAAGAAAAGCTAGAAATCCACCATGGGATTGAGATCACAGAAGAGGCCATTGTTTCTGCTGTCTACCTTTCGGATCAGTTTATTTCTGATCGTTTTTTGCCAGATAAGGCCATCGATATTATTGATGAGGCTGCGGCAGGCTTAAAATTAAGTGCTGACTCTATGCCCCCTGAATTGGCAGAAATGGAAGCCTTGATTCGTTCTAAAAAAATACTTTCCAAATCCAGTGGTAGCCACAAACAGCTTAACATAGAAATCATTGAGCTGGAAGAAACATTCGCCCAAAAACGCAGTGAATGGGAAGCAACCCTCTTGGATTTAAAGCGAGTTTCCCAGTTAAAGCAACAGCATGATAAACTTTCATTTCTATTGCAAAAGGCGGAAACGGATGGGGATTTTGAAACGGCCTCGAAAATTAAATATGGTGAGTTGCCCACTTTGGAGCATGAGCTTGCAAACTTCGATGTCACTTGGAAGTTGGTGACCAAGAACATAGGGGAAGTTATTTCTCGTTCCACTGGTGTGCCCATAGAGCGAATCTTAAAAACTAACCAAGAAAATTTGTTAACTTTGGAAGATAGTCTCAATAAGGTTGTATTTGGTCAGGCGGAACCCATTAAAGAAATTGCAGAGACACTAATTGCAGCCCACGCAGGCTTAAGCGACCAAACTCGCCCACTCGGTAGTTTTATGCTCCTTGGCCCATCGGGGACAGGTAAAACAGAAACAGCCAAGGCCTTATGTCGTTTTTTATTTCAGTCAGAGAAAAATTTAATCCGCTTGGACCTAAGTGAATACCGAGAGTCTCACTCTGTTGCCAAATTGATTGGTAGCCCTCCAGGATATGTTGGGTATGATGAAGGTGGGCAATTAACAGAAGCCGTGCGCCGTGCGCCCTATTCGATCATTCTTTTTGATGAAGTGGAAAAGGCCCACAGTGATTTTTCAGATATCATGCTGCAAATTTTAGATGACGGAGTTTTAACCGACTCCCAAGGCCGCCATGTGGATTTTAAAAATACCGTTGTTTTTCTAACCACCAATGTTGCCGAACCTGAGGCCTATTTTAAGCCTGAACTGATCGGCCGTTTGGATGGCGTACTCACCTACTCCTCTTTGGACGAAAAGGTAATGGAGTCCATCTTAGAGCGTGAATTGGCAGGGCTAAATGAAAAACTAGAGTCGAGAGACATTTCCCTTAAGCTTGAAGACAGCCTAAGCAGTAAAATCACAGCGGTAGGTTTTGATGAAAAGTATGGTGCTCGACCTTTAAAAAATGCCTTCAATCGTTTGGTCATTAAGCCTTTGGCTAAAATTTTACTAAGTCAATCCGACCTTCAAGGGGAACTTGTTGTAGGATTGGATGAGCAAGGACTTTTTAAGATACTAGAGTAAGTAAATCTTTTGAACAACAAACCCAATTTAGACAGAAGACTTAGAATGAGCCAAAAACCAAAATTAGCAGGTATTTTTGTACTGATCATCGACCAGCATGGGGCTACCGTGCGAGCATTCAAGGGTGCCTTGGCTGAGTTGGGTGCTAAGGTTTTGCTAGCAGGCGACTTTACAACTGCTTTGAATCTCGTTGAACAAGGTGCCATTCAAGCAATTTTACTTGATGTAGATAGCCTAGAGCAAGAAAACTTCGAAGAATTCCTGCAACTCCAAAAGGCCTCCAAAGGGAGTTTATTTTATCTCTTTACGGAAAAAGGGGAACTTGATTCCAGAGAATTGGGCGTGGAAGCTTGCTTAAAAAAACCTGTTGATGCAGCAAGGTTTGGGTTCTTGTTGGCAAATAGGCTAAAGGGGCAAACTGGAGCAATTAAGCAGGTAGATCCTGTCGTTTCTGCAATGCGTCCCTATTTGGTTTTCCGTTCTGCTGTAATGAGCCGCACCTTAAGCCTTTTGCCCAAGATGGCACTCAGCCCCCACACAGTTTTGCTCACAGGCGAAACGGGGACAGGTAAAGAGGTGGTTGCGCGGGCGCTCCATGATTTAAGCCCAGCTAAAGATGGGCCTTTTGTTGCGGTCAACTGCGGTGCTATCCCAGAAAGTCTGATCGAAGGTGAGTTGTTTGGTCATGCAAAGGGCGCCTTTACAGGGGCGCAAGCCTCTAGAAAAGGCAAATTCGAGTTGGCTGAAGGGGGAACTCTATTCTTAGACGAAATGGGGGAAATGCCGCTTTTACTCCAGTCTCGATTATTGCGAGTTTTAGAGGAGAAAAAATTCTACCCTGTTGGAGCGGAGAAGGAAATTCCTGTAAATGTTAGAGTCATTGCAGCAACCCAAGTAGAGCTGGAGCAAGCTGTAAGTAATGGTATGTTCAGGGAAGATTTATACTACCGTTTAAATGTACTCCGTTTGCACTTACCACCCTTGCGGGAACGTCCAGATGATGTGCCCCTGCTAGCTTGGCATTTTTTAGAGCGAGCATTTGAAGAGATGAACCGCCCTAAACCCTACCCTATTTTGGAACCTGAGGCGACAGAGTTTCTGGAATCCTTGCCTTGGAAGGGTAACGTTAGGGAGTTGCGAAATTTGATCACAAGGCTGGCGGCCCTGCTGCCCCTTGAGACGGAATCCATAACCCCAGAAATTTTAAAGGTCTACTATCCTGAATCTGCAAGGTTGGTAGAAAAACCCTTTCAGCAAGATGCCCCCTTTACCTTTGAGGTTAACGCCGATCCACCGAGAGGTAGCTTGATCCCAGAAGGCAGTAGCCTAAAAGAGGCAGAAGATATATTGATTGAAGATACATTACAATTGAGCGAGGGCAACCGCACTAAAGCCGCTAAAATTTTAGGCATTGGCCTTAGAACCTTGCGTAGAAAACTAAACGAATCATGAAACACAAAGTATTTATCGATGGCGCCGCTGGCACCACAGGCTTAAAAATTAGGGAGCTACTCCTCCAGCGAGATGAGATTGAACTCATTGAACTGACAGATGACAAGAGGAAAGACCCTGAGGCAAAAAAAGAAGCCTTTTCTAAAGCTGAGGTGGCTATTTTATGCCTTGATGATGCCCAAGCTGTACAGAGTGTTGCCCTTGCAAAGGATTCTGACGTCAGGATTATTGATGCCAGCACAGCCCATAGGATCGACCCAAACTGGGTCTATGGCTTGCCTGAATTGAGCGCGGATCAAAGGAATAAAATTAAAGGGGCTAAGTATGTAAGCAACCCTGGTTGTTATGCTACAGGTGCACTTCTGGCCTTAAAGCCACTGATCGCCCAGGGGCTATTGCTACCTGAAACCTTGGTCAATATTTTTGCAATCTCAGGTTATTCTGGTGGTGGAAGGAAATTAATTCAGTCTTATGAACAAAACTCCCAAGCTGATTGGGCTGCAAGGCCTTACGCCTTAGGACTACAACATAAGCATATACCTGAAATGCGCAAACATTCAGGCTTAAGTCACAGTCCCATTTTCTGCCCTGTGGTAGGGGATTTTGCCCAAGGAATGATCTTACAAATTCCACTTTTTAGCTCACAGCTACAAACTACAGGTGAGGCCACGAAAGAAGTTTTAAAGACTTGGGAAAGCTATTACCAAGGTGAAAAATTTGTTCAAGTCAAGAGCCTGACGCCAGACGAAGCAACAGAGGCAGGTTTTTTGTCGGGAATAAATCTAGTGGATAGCAATCAGGTAGAACTAATGGCATTTGGTCATCCTGACCAGTGCGTCTTGGTTATAAGGCTAGATAATTTAGGTAAAGGGGCAAGCGGGGCTTGCGTCCAGAACCTAAATCTTATGCTAGGGTTAGAAGAAGCTACAAGCCTAGTCTAATTGTGTTTGGGCTTTTCAGCAATAATTCGAACCACATTTTCAACCACTTCAAAGATCTCAGCTTTGGAGTATTCTGGCTTTAACACAATAGACCCTTTATGGGTGTAGGTAGGTGGGATTCGGCTTAAGCTTAGTGCATAAACATCTTCAATGCAAAGAGTGCAGTTTGAAAGATGCGCCTCGGTCGGTAGAATCTCCCGCATAGCATCAATCACAATGACTTCATTTCTGTTTCGAACGGACTCAAGCGAGTGACCATTGATTGTATATTTATCTGAATTTTCCATGAATTTACTATAGCTTATTTTGAAGGTTTTTACCAAGCTTTTCAATCAAGGTTTGGATGTCATTTGGATGAATTGGCTTGCTTAAATATTGGTCCATTCCAGCTTGAAGGTATCTTTCTCTATCCCCGAGCATTGCATTGGCCGTCATGGCTACAATTTCTGGTCGATCGGCCTTTGAGTATTTTGAAATTAGGTACTCTGTAACTTCAACTCCATCCATTTCTGGCATTTGAATATCCAAAAGTAAAAGGTCGAATTTTTTACGGTTGACCCAGTTTAAAACTTCCAGCCCATTGGGGGCGAGTTCTGCTTGGTATCCCAGTTTTTTTAAAATACGCAGTATCAATTCCTGATTCAGTTCATTGTCTTCAGCCACCAAAATACTCATTGGGTACTGGAGACTCAAAGTGACATTCATTTTAGATACAGTTTTAGCCTGAGGTGGCTCAGCTATAAAAACCTTGGCTGAAAGTTGTAGAAATTCGTTGCAACGAAAAGGTTTTCTCAAAGAGAATATATTCTCTTTATTGATGCTCACTAATTCTTGGTCTAAGCGGCAAAGTAAAATCAGGGGGATTTTTAATTTTGCTGCAATCTGAGTAAAGGGGGCCGCCCAAGTTGTAAAATCTTCTGTCCTTGGTAGGTGCAGTAAAATTAATTGGATATCTTCTTGGGCAAGCTGCGCCAAATCTTCATTATTTAGGCCTACAGGTAAAACCGTCGCTTGGGCAAATTCAAGTTGTGACTTTAAAAACTGAGAATGCTCGGGGTCGCCATCGACAAGAGCAACTTTTTTGTTTCTTAGAATTTTGGTTTCACCGATTTGAGGCTGTTTTTCATGTTTACGAGTGGGGAGAGAAAAGAAAAATTTACTCCCCTGGTCTAATGCGGACTCCACCCAAATCTTCCCTGACATGAGTTGAATCAATTGCTTGTTGATAGCAAGACCCAGCCCTGTACCACTGTACTTTCTAGTTGCGGAATCATCCCCTTGTGTGAAGGCATCAAAGAGCTTATTAATTTCGACAGGGTCAATGCCAATGCCGTGGTCTTGGATGCAAAATTCAAGATTTTGGACGTCTTTAATTTCAGTGGAAGAAAGCTCCACTGTAATGATTACATTTCCGCTTTGAGAAAATTTTACAGCATTAGAAAGAAGGTTGATTAAAACCTGCCGCAGTCGAATTTCATCTGCGTAAATCCACTCAGGAACGTCTTCACCAATAAAATAAAGAACTTCTATTTTCTTTTCTTGTGCCTTAACAGCGATCAACCCAAGGCATTCATCAAGTAATTTTCTGATGCTGACATAGTTTTCTTGGAGCCGTAGCCCTTGCGCTTCCATCTTTGAAAAATCAAGGATATTGTTGATAATACTGAGTAGATTCTCACCACAAAGAGTGATGATATTTGCAAATTCTTCTTGCTCCTCATTGAGCCCACTCTGCTCGAGTAGACTGCTCATCCCTAAAATTCCATTGAGGGGTGTGCGGATCTCGTGGCTCATTGTGGCTAAAAAATTTGACTTTGCCTGGGTTGCGCTTTCTGCTTCATGTTTGGCAGTGGCGAGCTCTCCCTCTGTCTGCTTGCGATCTGTAATATCTACAAAAAGGGCGGCAAAGCGATCTGGTTTGGGGAGAGATCCCACAACTTCAATGCTTTTGTCCTTAAATTTAATTTCGAATTTACTGGGTTTACCCGAGGCAATTCCCTCTAAACAGGACTCTAGAATGAGCTCTGAAAAATCGGGGCAAACTTCTGAAATAATATGATTTTCAACTTCACTTTGACTGTGACCAATAATTTTTTCAAAGGTGCTATTGATCTCTAAAAAGCGGATGTCTTCTACCTTTTGGTCTCGGTTCACATAGGTTTCAAAGAGAGCAAAACCAGAGGGCATACTGGAAAATAGCATTCGGTATTTTTCTTCTGACTCTGCAATCGCCTTTTCAATGGAATGAAGCTCTGTAATATTTTGCGAAAAGACCGCCACTTGTGTCAATTCACCTGAGTCCTGATTTACTACCGGGTAAAAGGTATTTTGGAAAAAGTGCCCACTAGATTGGGCATCAGTAATTTGTTGGATGAGTAGAGTCTCTTTCGTTTTCTCAAACACTTCTTGCCTGCTAAAAACCATTTCCTTTTCATAAAGAGGCCAAATGGATTGACCTTGGATTTCTTCCAGTTGTAATCCAAAACCTTGGCAAGCTTTTCTATTGGCTTCTAAAATTACCCCTTCAGGGTCTAAGAGCACTATTTTATAGTTAGGTGCATTGAGCAGAGCTTGGATTTGAGACTGTGAAGTTTCCAGCTTTTTGCGGGCCTGGGCCAAAGGAGTGATGTCTCTTGCTATGGTCAAGAGGTGGGGTCTGTTGTCGATAGTTATAACTTCAGAGGACACTAATCCCTGGATAATAGCCCCGCCATTTGTAATAAAATCAGCCTCAAAGGAGGTGATTCTGCCATTTTGCTTTAGTTCTGTAAAAAAACGATTTCGATCATCGCTGTTACCCCAAAAGGGGATTTCAGAGGAAGTTTTCCCAATGATTTGGTCTTGGGAGAGGCCACTGAGGATTTCAAAACCACGGTTGGCTTCTACAAATTTTTCGGTTTCAATATCTACTAAAGTAACTGAGGTAGGGTTGAGTATAAAAGCCTTTTTAAACTTTTCAAGCGATTGATTTAATTTAACTATCTCAACTTGGTCCTGTTTGCGAAGTTCTAGCAGCTCATCATATTTTTTTTGTAATTCTATCAATGCTGCGTTATCGGTCATTTTTTTCCCTTGGCCTTTTCTTTTTATCCCAATCTAGGCTATTATTATTTTAACACAATTTAAAGAGGTATTATGAAAAGTGCAATTATTAGTCTAGTTTTTTTGACTCTTTTAGCCTTTGGAGCCATAAAATTTGTTGACCCAGTAAACAAGTGGGCTAGGGCAACTCTACCTTCAGCCATACTAGAGGCGATTGGAGAGGAGCCATTAGGTTTATTAGAGCAGGGTTTGGATGAATTAAAAAACTTAATAAAATAAGTACTCAATTAGTAATTTTTTTAACCAAAGAGGATTGATCCTTCGAGGTAAAATGCTCCAGCAATGGAACCTGTCATCAAGCAAGCGAGACTAGAGGCGATAAGAGCACGAAAACCCACCTCAGACAGCTCTCTAGTTTTAGAAGGCTCAATGGCCGCTATCCCACCAATAAATATGGATAGGCTGGCAAAATGAGCAAAACCGCAAAGAGCATAAGAAGCGATGACTAAAGAGCGGGGGTCTTGGATAGCGCCCGACTTCATGGCTTTTGCAAGATCCATATAGGCTACAAATTCTGTAAGCACCAATCTTTCACCAATGATCCTAGAAATGGCCATAGCGTCCACTAAGGGAACCCCCATTGCCAAGGTTAAGGGGTAAAAGAGATACCCGAAAATATTACTCAGGCTCAAGTCAAAACCCATCGCCTTGATTCCTACAAACTCCCCAATTCCAGAAAGGCCCAAATCAACCAAGGCAACCAGCCCTAAAACGGCAATGAGTAGGGCAATAATGCCTGCGATCAAGTTCAAACCCGATTGGGCACCCTTGATGATGGCTTCAAATATATTGGAATCCTTCTCATAAACGGGGTGGATGTCTTCGCCTAAAGTTTCAGGTGTCTCGGTCTCAGGTAGGATGATTTTACTCAATACAATTGCTGCAGGTGCTGAAATGATAGAGGCACTGACCAAATGGCCTGCAATAGCAGGGAAAAACTCCTGTAAACTAAAAACGTAAAAAGCTAGAACATTACTGGCTACTGTCGCCATGCCCGCTGTTAAAAGAGTGCATAGCTCCGACTTGGTCATTCCCTTTAGGTGTGGCTTAATGGTCAAGGCAGATTCAACACCTACAAAAATATTACTTGCGGCAGCTACAGATTCCGCCCCTGAAATACCCATAGTCTTTGTGAAGATATTGGCAAAGATTCGGATCACAAAGGGCATGATTTTAAAAAAATAAAGGATGGAAACTAAGGCTGAGAAAAAAATGACTGAAGGTAAAGTCTGGAAGGCCAAGAAAAAGCCCAAAGAACCTTCCCCCCCTGGTGGAACAGCAAGTGGCCCAAAGACAAATTCGGCACCTTTGGTGGAAACAGACAATAGCTTCACAACCAGATTATTGATGGCCCAAAATAATTCTCGTCCTTGGGGAATCACAAAAACAAAAAGACCCAAAGCCAGTTGAAAAGAAATTCCAACAGCAACTAATTTCCAATTGACGGCTTTAGGGTGTTTGGATAAGCCCCAAGCGATTCCTACAAAAACTAAGAGGCCTAAGAGGCTGACAAGATTATATGGCTCCATTTTTTTCCAATGCAAGGAGTTTAATTTGGGAGGGGACTCCGCCAAGTGAAAAAACCCTAGCAGTGTCCTGATCTTTTTTTGTCACCCTATGACAGGGGATAAGGATTGGCAAGGGGTTCAAACGGTTTGCTGAGCCAACGGCACGGACGGCTTTAGGGTTACCAAGAGCCGAGGCAACATCAAAGTAGCTTTGTGTACTGCCAAAGGCAATGGTTGGAAGATACTGCCAAACCTTTTGGTAAAATGTAGGGCCTTCTAATTTGTAGGGTAGGTCAAAGTGCGTTAGGTTTCCTTTGAAGTAAGCTAAAATTTGATCCACAGCCTCAATTAAAATGGGGCTACTACTTTCTCTATTTTTGGGTCTTGGGTTTTTAGGGTCCAGCTCACAGAGGTAAATTTTAGTGAGAGCACCATTGGTTTCTTCAATGCACAGGGGAGAGGCGAAAAATTCAGGGATGAGTAAGCTCGTCTTATTCTTCATTTTGGCCTCTCTGAACTGGGTTAAAGTTTTGCTTTGATTAGTTCTATTGCCTGAGCATCACTGGGAAACTCACCAGTCGCTTTTTTTGAATAGAGCAATTGACCATTTAAGGTGATTTCAAAGACCCCACCAGACCCACGAATGATATTGGTCTCAAGGCTCAGCTGGTTTTTTATTTTCTCTGCCAAACTGGCAGCTCTGGGAAGGTAGTTTCAAGCTCCGCAGTATTCTAAATCAAGTGTCATTATTTATCTTCATCGCTGTGAACGTTTTGTAGTAATATGGCTCTGTTGTAAGCGTCCATTACATCTTTTCTATTTAAGATTCCCAAAATGCTTTGATGGTCATTGGGGTCTACCACTGGGATGGCCTCAATATCCTTAATTCCAAATTTTTGGATTGCTTCATTTAAGTTATCATGGGGTAAGAGGGTAATCAACTGGGTTTCAGCTAATTCTTTCATGACTACTAAATGCTCCAAACCCTCTTCTAAAATGATTTCTCTAATGTCTTGCAGACTCACCACTCCTGTCATGTGGTTGTTTTTGTCTAACACAGGGTAGTATTGGGTTTTAGACTTAGGGAAGATCTTCATAAATTCAGCAAAGGTCATGCTTTCTTGGATGGTCTCAAAATCTGTGACCATCACACTTTCGGCCATGATTTTAGCCAAAATACTTTCTTCTTTTCCTGAGTGGAGCAAGATCCCCTTTCTGCTTAATTCCATACTATCTAGGCTATCGTCGCAAAGGCTTTTCGCTACCATCACCCCAAAAACTGAGGCAAACATAATGGGGATAATAACCTGATAGCTACTAGTAAGCTCAAAGAGTAAAAAAATAGCTGTCATGGGTGCATGAGTTACCGCCGCCAAAAAGGCGCCCATTCCAACTAAAGCATAGCTTCCAGGTTGGATGTTGAGATCAGGAAAAAGGTAAGATGCGATATTACCAAAGATGGCGCCAATCATAGCCCCAATATACAAGGAGGGGGCAAAAAGCCCACCGACATTTCCCGAGCCTAAGGTGATTGAAGTGGCTAACATCTTTAAAAAGATCAGAGCAAAAAAGAGCCAGAATAAGCGGTCACCGTTCCAGTTTAGGGCTAAATGAATCACTTCATAACCATCACCTAGAACTTCAAAATAAAAGATTCCTAGAGTTCCAACTAAAAAAGCACCAATTAGGGGCTTGATAATAGGGGAGATTTGCAAGGCGTCAAAGCGGTCTGAAACAGCAAAAAAGAATCTAATAAAAAATGCCCCAAGTACACCAATGACTAGACCCAGTAAAATATAAAGAGGGATTTCAGCATAACTAGTTAAGGTATAAGCCAGTTCACCAAATGTCGGCGCAGAAGAATAATAGGCTCTAGAAATCGCAGTGGCCAAGCCTGTGGAGATAACGATCACCCCAAAGGTTTGCAGTTGAAACTGACCGATCATGATAATTTCTTGGGCAAATAACACCCCAGCTAGGGGAGCGTTAAATTGGGCCGCTATGCCCGCTGCTGACCCACAAGCGATCAAGACCTTTAACCTGTGGCTGCCCATGCCAAAGAAACGGCCGATGCTGCTGCCCACAGCCCCACCTATCTGGGCGATTGGCCCTTCCACCCCTGCTGAACCACCTGAAGAAATGGTAATGGCTGACGTAAATATTTTCACAAATATATTTCTAGTGGCAATGAGGCCACCCTTTAAGTGTACAGCAATTAAGAACTTGGGCATTCCATAGCCTGAGATCTCACCGGGGTATTTTTTTAAAAAGGGAATGAGTAAAATTGCCCCTGTCATAGGAATGACAGGAAGCAAATAAGGAGAGTAAGACTCTACAAAGGGCCACATAATCCCAAAAAAGAGATAGTGCATTTGGTGGAGTAACCACCGAAAAAAGACTGAAGCAAACCCAGCACCAACACCGACAAAGCAAGCAAGAATTAACTCTATATTGGTTTCAGAGATGCGAAACTTTCCAATTAGAGGAAGCCAGGAAGCTTTGGTGAAAATCTTGGAAGGCTTAAACATTTAAATATCCTTAGGGAATAAAAAATTTCCACTGAAAGTTTCCTCAGCAGGACCTGTCATAAAAAGAGGTTCCCCAAGGCCAGCCCATTCAATGGTCAATTGCCCACCTAATAGCTCAATTTTCACAGGACTTTTCAGTCGGTTTGTATGGATGCCCACTGCGGCAACTGCGCTTGCGCCCGTGCCACAGGCTAAGGTTTCACCACTGCCCCGCTCCCAAGTTCTTTGTTTTACTTTATGGTCAGAAATAACTTCCACAAATTCCACATTGATTCTGTTGGGGAAGTGTTCCGAAAGCTCAATAGAAGGTCCACATTGCTCTAAGGGGATTTTAGTCACATTATCAGTAAAGATAACACAGTGAGGGTTGCCCATATTGCAAAGGCTTATATTTAATGCCAATTCGCCAAAGGTAACAAATTTCTCTAAGATGTGATCCCCAACAAAGGTGGAAGGGATTTTATCGGCTTCAAACACAGGTACGCCCATATTGACTTTAGCTGCGTGGGCTATGCCGCCATCGGCAAAAATTTCAATGCGCTTGATGCCTGCTTTGGTTTCAATGTGGATAATTTTTTCGTGCGTCAGATTGTAGTCGTAAACATACTTGGCAACGCAGCGAATGGCATTCCCACACATTTCAGACTCACTTCCATCAGCATTAAACATGGTCATAGTGAAATCAGCCTCATGGCTTTCGCCTATAAGAACCAGCCCATCTGCGCCAATGCTAAAGTGACGATTGGCAATATATTTTGCTAAGCTACTAAAATTACAAAGCATCAAGTTTTTTGACACTTGTGGGTCAATGAGATTAAGGTAAATATAATCATTGCCTGCCCCTTGCATTTTTACAAAAGGGATATAATTACTCATGGTTTACCTCACTAATGAAACATATTTACCTAATCCTCTTCTTTAGCCTATTTGGGGTTGTTTGTGAAGCAGGAGGACTCGATTACCCAAGATCTATTCCCACGGCCCTAACATTAGAGTATCAACACCTTGGCAATCACAAGGAGTCTGGCTCAAGCAAAGTTGTTTTTCGTCGCACTGGCCAAGATGTTTTGGTTGTCGAAGCCCATTCCTCAGAAGATTCACAGGTGTTTTTAAAAAGAGAAAGCCGCTACAGCAGTAAAGGCCTATTTAAAGAAAGCAGCCTCTCAGATTCGAGGTCTGACTTGAGTATGAGCCTCCTTCGCAAAGAGACAGTCTTAGATGGAAAGGTGAGGCTCCAAGGCGAAAATTTAGTCTTGCAGTTGCCTTTAGGCCCCAGCTTGACCACCTTGGGCTTGCTTCCAAATTTTCTAGGTAACAAGCTTCAAGAATTAGAGAAATCAGGTGCAGTCATTTTCTATTTGGTACCCCCTTTAGTTGTGGCGAGGGCGGCGAAAGATGGCCTCCCCCCTTCATGGGCGAGAATCAAAATGGTGGCTACTAAGGTTAGAAATGAAGTTTTTAAATTTGATGGGAAAAACATTGCAGCTCTTCGGATTAAACTGAAACCCTTTGATTCTTTGATGGGTAGTTTTCTGCCTAAGGAAAATCAGGAATTAGTGTTTTTACTGCCTTTAAAAGGCCCCTTTTACATTCTTGAGGGCAAAGTCAGTGGCGTAACCTACCGCCTTAAAAAGGTGACAGCTCCTTAAGGTAGTCTGTCCATTTTTCCTGTTTGGTCGGGCTTTGATTTGACTTTTCTAGCCTGTCTAAAAAGTCATCCCGCTTCGTTTCTTTTGCGCCTAGACTGGCTAGGTGTTCGGTGGGGTTTTGGCAGTCTATGAGCTGAAAGCCTAAATGCAGGCAGAGTTTTTCTGCCCAAGCAAAAGCCACCTTGGAAGCGTCTCGTTTTAACGAAAACATAGATTCCCCAAAAAATGCCGCCCCTAAGCTCACGCCGTAAAGTCCCCCAATGATTTCGCCCTCTTCATAGACCTCTATTGAGTGGGCAAAGCCATGTTTGTGGAGTTCTTTGTAAGCTTCGATCATTTCTTCTGTGATCCAAGTTCCCTCTTGGTCGGCCCTTGGTGTTGCTGCGCAATGGGTGATGATCGCATCAAAATTTGTATCAAATTTAATCTGGTATTTATCTTGGCGGAGCAATCGGCGTAAGGATTTAGTAATACGCATCTCGCCTGGGGTCAAAACCATCCTAGGGTCTGGTGACCACCAAAGCAGAGGGTGCCCTTCTGAATACCAAGGGAAGATACCCATGTGATATGCCAGTAACAATCTCTCAACAGATAAATCGCCACCAAAGGCCAATAGACCTTCAGGCTCAGCCTCTCGGGGGTTTGGAAAAGTTAGATTTACATTTAAAAACTGAAAGGTCATTAGCCCTTATAGTCTTTTAGTTTATCCCAGAAATCAGCGGCAATATCAGGCCCACCGAGACTTAGAATTTCCTGGATTCCAGTGGGGCTGGTAACGTTAATTTCTGTAATGTAGTCGCCAATGATGTCGATACCAACAAAATAGAGGCCATCGTCATTGAGTTTGTCTTTGATTTGGTCGATGAGCCACTGGTCACGTGTCGTTAGCTGCGAAAGGCTGCCTGTTCCACCAACATGCAAGTTGCTGCGGGTTTCGCCATCTTGGGGCGTTCGTAATAGTCCATCATAGGCTTGGCCTAAAACCAAAATCACTCTTTTGTCGCCCTTTTTGATTTCAGGTAGATATTTTTGGGCAATGACATGTTCTTTGCCGTCGCCAGTACTCAACTCAATGAGGCTATTGAAGTTGGTGTCTTCGGGGGTCAGCATGATAATGCCTGCGCCGCCACACCTGTTTAGAGGCTTAACGATGATCTTACCACCATTGGCATGCATAAAATCTCTGATTTCAGCGCCGTCTCGAGTGATGATCGTGGGGGGGCAAATCTGCGGGAAATGCAAAGGGTATAATTTTTCTGGTGCTTCCCTTAAGGCCTGAGGCCGGTTGATGATCTTTGCCTTTTTACAAAGGGAAAGAAAATGGGTGGTCATGAAATAGTCTTCATCAAAGGGAGGGTCTTTCCTGATCATTACCACTTCAAAATCATCAACAGGGATTTCAGCTGTGTCAGCCATCCACTCCCAACAGGGGGTTTCTTTTTTGAATTTTAGGTGCCTTGCCTGTACAAATGGAACAGCGTCACGGACAAGCAAGTGCTGACTCATTGCCCAGTAGACATCATAGCCTTTTTCTTGGGCCTTGGTAGCTAAAGCAAAGGAGGTATCCTTTTCAATGTTGATGGTTTCTAGGGCGTCCATCAGTAAAAGCACTTTCATATTTGTCCTGCTATTTGCAAATTATACTTTGTTTTTTCAAAAGTGTAGACCTTCCAAACTACAAAGAAGGCCAAGGTTCCACTGACAATTTTAGAAATGGCCGCAGCGGCAAAAATTCCTCTCAATTGGTAGGTACTAGAACCATAATAGGCTAAAGGAATAAAAAGGACAAACACATGGGTCAGGGTCAAAAAACTGGCAAGTAGAGGTTTCTCTAGTACGTTTAAAGGCCCAGTGGAAAGCGCTAAAACCCCATGTAAGCCGTAACCAATAGGCACCAAAGTGAGGTATAAAATGATCACCTCTACCACTTTATCATCAGAACTAAATAAATTGGCTAAGACCCCATTAAAGGCCCAGAAGATAAGAGCTATGAAGGTCCCCCAAAAGAAGGCAAAAATAAAAGCTTTTTTTAGCCCTTCATCTAACCTAGAAAAAAGTTTTGCCCCCCAATTTTGCCCAAAAAATGGGCCAAGAACACTACTCAAGGCCATAGTCATAGCAAAGGCAAACATTTCGATGCGGCTAGCAACACCATAGGCGGCGACAGCACTAACGCCGTAACTGGCAACCAGTTTAGTGATGACACCCATACCGAGAGGCAAAATTAAATTGGTGGCCCCCATGGGCAAGGCGATAAATAAAATTTGCTTGAAAGAAGCTAGCAACTGGGAGATCTTGGGTCTGGCCCAAGTGATCATATCTTCTTGGAAGGTCAGGACATATAAAGATAAAAATAGGGTAACAGCCCTAGCGATTAAGGTAGCAAGGGCAGCCCCCTGAACTTCCATGCGTGGAATTGGCCCAAGTCCAAATATCAGTATAGGATCAAGAACCAAGTTGATTAGCATAGCCACAATCATAATCATGCTGGCTTTTTTCATTTCGCCCTTGGCGCGGATGGCGTTGTTACCCACCATGGGGATAACTAAAAAGGGCATGCCGTAAAACCAGATGGTCATGTAGTCGAAAATGATAGGCTGGAGATCTTCCCCAGCCCCCATAATCTGGAAGGTAGGCACCATAAAATACAGGCCTAAGCTGGTAAAGACCAAGACAATAAAAAAGGCTAAAATCAGGGAATCTGTCGTTAGGCGCTTGACTGCGCTCTGGTCGCCCCTGCCCAAGGCCTTGGATACCACTGTAGAAGAGCCAACACCAATGCCCATAGTTAAAGCCATAATGGACATAACAACAGGGAAGGTAAAGGAAATGGCAGCCAGTTCAGCGGTGCCTAAGAGGCTAATAAAATAAGTATCGGTCAGATTAAAGGCAACCATCCCCATAATGCCAATGAGCATGGCTAAGGTCTTATGGGTTAAAAGTCGGTTGATTTCACCTTGGGTAAAGGATGCTGACCGAGGCATGGTCTAACTTTCTTTTGTAGTCGACTTTTGCGTTTCTAAGAATTCTCTTTTTAGTTCCAAAGACAGGCGGTCGAATTCGCTTTTATCAAGATGGCCTAAAGAAAAATCCTGCTCTAACTCGGCGATAGATTCTAATAATGCAACCTTTGGGTCGAAGCGGTGGGTCTCATTTTCCGTTGTAAAAAAGGTTTCTTGTTCCATTGTTACTAGGGGTTGCCAAGCTACGGCCAAGGCTATCAAAAGCGAGGCTAAGGTGCATAAGATGATGCTTAATTCCATTTGGTATTTTCCTCTTAAGAGATGTCGTCTAATGCTTTGTCAATCTTGGCTGTTTCAGCGTCAGAAAGAGGGTCTAGTGTTTTTTGTTCTTTTTTCGGCTTACTCTTTAGGGTAATGATAACGCCAAGGGCCGCAAAGGCAGTCAAGATTCCTGGGGCTAACCAAAGTAGCAAATTACTACCTGTTTTTGGTGGGCTACGTAAAATCCATTCACCATAGCGGTCAACAAAAAATTGTAAAACCTGCTCTTCTGATTTTCCTTCGGCAAGCATTTCACGAATTTTCTGTTTCATATTGCCTGCAAGGCCTGCCTCTGATTCTTTAACACTCAAAGCTTGGCAAGTAGGGCAACGTAATTGGTGGGCGATTTCTTTTACTTGTTTCTCTATTGCTTCATCAGCAAATACAGGACTAACAAATACTATTGGGCTAGCAAGTAAAAAGGCAGCAACTAACAGGGCGTTTAAAATTTTCATTGGATATACTTAGAAAGAAATTGGTCAATGTCTCGGCCGTTTACTGCCCCTAAAACCTTGTGGCGAATAATGCCTTCAGGGTCAACAAAAAAGGTCTCAGGTACGGCAGTAACCCCATAATTTAGTGAGATATTTCCTGTTAAATCATCAGGTGCAAGCAAATAGGTTTTTCCATATTTGGCAATAAAGCCTAGCGAGGCTTTCCGTTCATCATTAATGGCTATCCCAATAAAAGCAGCTCCTCTTGGGGTCCATTTTTGGTGCGCAGCCTCAATGATATGTGCCTCTTGGCGGCAAGCAACACACCAGCTAGCCCAGAAGTTTACAATCACAGGTCTACCCTTAAAACCACTTAAAGTAATCTCTTTATTGTCTAAAAAGGTAACTGTTTTAAAATCCGTTGCTTTCGTGCCTATGAGGGCTGAAGGTATAGATTTTGGGTCACTAGCGAAGTAGATCCCATAAAAGAACAGGGCCAATAAACTGAATATTGCGCCAGAGCTTAAAGATATTACCAGTTTGCGGTTCATTAAGCTTCTCCCTTCTTTTTGCGAAGTTGAGCTGGCTTATAGGCAATGGAATAAAACATACCTACAATAAAGAATCCCATGGAAGCCCAAACAAGGTTTACTAGAGGGTTAATGTATACGTTTAAAGTAACAGAGCCATCTTCATTTAAGCTAGAAAGACTAATATATAAATCTTCGCCTAAGGTTCTGTATATAGCAACCTCAGTCATGGGTTCAGGCCGAGTAGGGTAAAAGGCCTTCACAGGTCTGATATTCCCTAAATAAAGTCCATCTGCTTCCAAGGTTAAATCGGCGCCTACGTGGCGAGCATTTTTTGCTTGGTAGTTCACTTCTCGAAGGAACTTTATTTTGTACTTACCAACCTGTTCCATTTGATTTGGGTAAAGGGTAAAGGCCTTTTCCTGACCATAAAAGTTACCACAGAAACCAATGACCAAAACGACCATTCCAAGGTGAACAATCATGCCACCTCGTTTTCTTTTATCAGTCCAAATTTTACTTAAGAAAGTTTGCTCGCCCTTAGCCTTTGCTCGGCTGAAGGATTTGAATAGCTCTACTGAAACTGTCCAGCCAGCAAAAAAGCCCATGGCGCTTAAAAATGCAAATTGCCACTGGATCTGAAATACAAATAGGCCCGCTAGGATCAAGACAATAGACAAGACACTAGGAGCAAGAAGATTTTTCTTTAACATCTTCTGGCTAGTGTTCTTCCAACCTAAAACTTGAGTGATGCCCATAATCAACACTAAAAAGATGCCTAAGGGCAGCATGATACTGTTGAAAAAAGGTGCTTGGATAGAAAGCTTTTTATCAAATAAACCCTCTGCTAAAAGTGGGAAAATAGTACCGTATAAAACAGTAAAGCACATGCCCACAAAGAGTACATTGTTGAGTAAAAACCCATTTTCTTTAGACAGCATTCCAGCCTTGCCTTCTGGCTGGCGGAAATGGTTTGGCTTTAAAATAACCAAGGTGTGGGAAGCAACTAAGATAATAGCAATAAAAACCAAAAAGGCAGGGCCGATGTTGGATTTTGAAAAGGCATGAACTGAGTTCAAGACACCTGATCTTGTGATAAATGTTCCTAAAATCGTCAGGGAAAAAGTTGCAATGAGCAGCAACATATTCCAAAGCTTGAGCCTGTTGCGTTTTTCCTGAACAATTACCGAATGGAGATAAGCTGTACCTGTTAACCAAGGCATTAGACTTGCGTTTTCTACAGGGTCCCATGCCCAGTAACCGCCCCAACCAAGTTCGATATAGGCCCAGTTACCGCCTAAGATCATACCTGTTGTGAGGAAGAACCAACTAATCAGCGTCCAACGTCTCGTGGCTAAAATCCAATCGTCACTTTCTTTCCCAGCCCAGAGGCTAGCCATAGCAAAGGCAAAGGGGACGTTAAAACCAACATAACCTAGGTATAGGGTTGGCGGGTGGATCACCATTCCAGGATTTTGCAAAAGTGGGTTTAAACCTCTGCCTTCACCGACAGTGGGGAAGTTTTGCAGAAAAGGATTTGACCAACCAATAAGTAGAAACAGCAAAAAGATACTAGAGAAACCTAAGATCACCAAAATATGAGGTAAGATCTCTTTATTTTGCTTCTGGTAGCGAATAGCAATAATGGCGGTAAAGAAAGAAAGAATCAGCTGCCAAAGTAGCAAACTTCCATCCAAACCACCCCAGACAGCTGTGATTTTATAAAATAAAGGTAAATCAGTACTGGAATTGTTAGCCACAAACTTTACAGAAAAGTCGTTGGTTAAAAAAGCGTAGGTTAAAGCAAAGTAAGCCGTCACAACCATTGCAAAGGTGGCAAGGTGGGCATTTCTGGCCGATGTGATCAAATTTGCCGAATTTCTTTTGATTCCAGTGATGCCTGCAAAGACACCGTAGGATGTTAAAACCAATGCTGCGAGCATTGCATAGTAGCCAAAGTCAACAATCATAATTTTTATTGGGCCATAGATTTATAGTAGTCAGCTTTTTTATCAGAATGTTTTTCAACTTTGTATTCTTCTGAATGCTTGACTAGCAGTTTTGTAGCTGTGAGTTGACCTGGTCCTGTGAGTTTTCCCTCAACAACAACCCCTTGGCCTTCTTTGAACATGTCAGGCTTAGAGCCTACATAAGAGACGTCTAGAAAATGTTGGCCATCTTCTGTAATGCGAAAGCCTAATTTTGTGTCTTTTGGTTCCCATGTTACAGAGCCAGTTTCGATAAGGCCCATAACTCGAATTTTCTCACCCATAAAGTCGTCTGGGCTTGCTAGAATTTCAGCAGGAGTGCGGTAGTAAGTCATGTTGTCGCCGCTGATAGAAGTAAACAGGGCAATAGCGATAGCAACAACTAGCCCACCGCCGATCAAATATTTTTTAGTGTTGGAATTCATTGGTTAATCTCTCCCTTTTCTCTTTTGATTTTTGAGTGCCTTATCAGTAAAGAAACGGCATAGACTGCGATCAGCCCAAGGCTAATAGAGTATGCAGCAATGACATATTGAGCGTTATGAATCATGATTTTTTTTATGGTCAAAGTTAAACTAGAACTCTAAAACAACTCCTTTGAATGATCAACTAGAATCCAATCAAAATAGCCGAGCAGAGCTTATTGTAAATAAGATTAATGCCTGACTGAGTGTCAGTCTGTAATAAATAAACCTTTTGCTCATCCTTAAAAAAAGTTCATTTAAGGTTTGCCTCTTTAAATAATCTTACTTGCTCTAGGGTGAATCTTGAGGTAGTATATGAGGAATGAATCACTCTAAGGCCTTGAAAAAAAAGCTTTTACAGTGATCTCTTTTGTGTTATACATAATACAACAGGTTAGATTTCTTATGGAACAAAACTCCGGTGGCTCTAAAGCCTACCAGATAACAGTCAATCGCCAGCACTTTAGTTTTAGCTGCGACGATGGTGAAAGCCACGTAAGGCAGGTAGAAAAAAGAATTAACGACGCTGTTGCGGCGCTTAGCCCAGATGGATTAGGCCCACAGTTGAGTGAATACGCCATGAAAATCGCACTACTTTTAGCGGACTCAGCAGTCCGTTTAGATAGTGGGATGGATCAAAAAGAGGTGACAGCGCGAATTTCGCCCCTCTTGGACGAGCTAGATCGTCTCACCATTGTAGATGTTAGAGAAGACGAAGAAACAGAATAGACCAAAATGGTCTGAACATTTCTGCCCTGTTCGTTATTGTTAGTAAAATTGAGCCTTACTCATGTTTCGGGGCTGGTCTCTGTTAGTGGTGTGCATGCCCTTTTCATTAAGGGAAGCCTAAAGCTATTATGCTACTCCCACCTGGTAATCCAGGTTCAACATACTATTAGCAAACGGCAGGGTGGTTACTTTTAAGCTACAAGATAGCTTTGAGTAGAACTCGTACTATTAGCCAAAGGTTGAGTGGTTACTAAATACCACCTTGACCATGAGGTTAGTACGGTTGTTTTAAGCTGCAACGCAGCTTTATAAATAGTAGCCCACGCTACTAGCCATAGGCTAGGGCAGTTACTTTAAAGGAAGTGACCCCCTTTCGGAGTTCATCCGAATCATCCGCCCAAGGGTTAGAAAGGCTGCTAAGCCGCAAGCGGAAACGCTCCGGTGTTGTTAATGGCTGAATCTTAGGCCCTGCTGATACTATACTTCGTAGCCCCATAGGTAAAAATCCCCAAGGCTTAATAGGAGTAGCTTTTTACTAAAGCAAAATTCAGTAGAGTAACCCTGAAGATCTTGAGCCAAGTTGTTGGTTCCTGTGTGACAGGAAAGAAGGCCGCATCTCAGGCCCTGCTGATACTATACTTCGTAGCCCCATAGGTAAAAATCCCCAAGGCTTAATAGAGGTAGCTTTTTACTAAAGCAAATTTCAGTAGAGGAAATTTGAGTTTAATTTGGCGGTGAGAGAAAAAAAGAACCACCTAATGTTTAGTGCTACAAAGTCATTTGTGGCCCACGCTATAAGCCTAAGGTTGGTAGCTCTTGAAGAAGCCACATGCTCAAGTTTTGAGTATGTGGCTTTTTTTTTCTTTAAAATGGGATCTCTATCAGCCGTGAACTTGCTTTTTGGCGCTTGAAAGCACAAGGTAATCTTCGCATTTAAAAAAAATAGGAACAAAATGAAACAGGCTGAATACTTTGTAATTTGTGAAAAGGTGATTACCGATACTTCTGGTAAAAATAGCCTGATCAATCTCTTTGAAAATGTGAATACTGAGAGTCTACCTGTTAATTTGCCTCCCTTTTGTTTTTCTGGAAAATTGGAATTCCCGGAACTCTTAGGTCAGGAAGCAATATTTAGACTGGTTGCAGAAAACCCCATGGGGGAGCAAAAGACTGCCGTAGATAATATTAAAATGCCAATCAATAACAAGAGATTACATTTGAACTTATTCATTCAGGGGATGACCTTTAGCTTGGCTGGCGATTATTTGTTTGCTTTGGAAATGAAAGAGGATGAGCAGTGGCAAAGAATTGCCCAGACTAGTTTGGAAGTGAAGGTGAACGACTCCACTAAACCTACTATTAACTAAACCTATTGTTTTGAATTTTAGTTTGGCTTGGATGACTTAAGGCCTTGCAGTTGGATTAACAAAGACTGCCTACAGCTCTGCTGATAAAGGTGGTCCCAGAAAATACTGAAAAAATTAACTAAAAACCACTGCCAAAAAAATCAGTCAAAACACCACCCAAAAAAATCAGCCAAAAAAATCGACACGGCCATTTTCGTCACGGCCAGGTTTATTGTGCTTTTTTTTCTGTTTGTTGTTTTCCCTATTTTTTATATTTTCACGATCTCGCGCCTCAGCTTCTGATTTGCCGACATTATCAGGATCATGCACTTTTCCCTTGGCGTTAACATGTTCCTTTTCTTTGACCACGTTTAAAACCTGAGAGCCGTTGGGAAGCATTTGTGCTTGCGCCTCGGCGAGTTTTTGCACCCTAGGAATCTGGCTTAAAAGGACTTGCATATTATGGAGGTCAATGCTCATTTTACCTTTTTTTTGAGTTTAGCAGTCAGGCTTTGTTGGTCTTGCGCCAATAATAATTTTTTGGTTAAGCCTGCGGCGGCAAAGATTTTTAAGTGTTTTTCTTGGGTTGTTAAAATCGCCACCTTTTCTATTGTTTGTGCAATTAGGAAGCCAACCAGAGCCAAACCAGAGGCTGTGATCTGGGTCGTATAGTTTAGGTCCAAAATAAAGCGTTCAAAATGGTCATTTTGCAATTTTTTGATCTCTGAAATCACTGCTAAAGCTTCAGCCTCGTTCAACACACCTGAGATTTTAAAAACGATGGTCAGGGGCAGTTCTTTCGGGAAATCTATGGTGGTTTTTTCTGGTTTTAACATAAATTCAATTTTTCTGCCTTTTTATGGCTAGTAACTATCTAATATTATTAAGCTTAAATGGAAACCTTGTGGCCTTTGCTCGGGTGTGAAATTATATCTCAATTGACTTTACTTAAATCATACCTTTATTTCACTGATGAATCAACTTAGAGACTTAAAACAGCATTTTAGCGGCAATCGCTTACTGGTAAATATTGTTTTAGATGGCTATGGTCTTGGATCACAAGACTACAAAGATGCAGTCTACCAAGCGAATACTCCTTTTATGGATCATCTACGTGCCACCTTCGCAAACACTATGATCTACACCCACGGGCTTCATGTAGGCTTACCTGGGGCTACCGACCTTGGTGGCAGTGAAGTAGGGCACTTGACTCTCGGCGCTGGGCAAATCATTGCCCAAGGGCCAACTATGATCAGCAATGCCATTGCCGATGGTAGTATCTTTGTTCAAGAGCAATACAGAGAAGCCATTGAAAAAGGCAAGGCTGGCCGCTTGCATCTTTTTGGATTGCTTTCAGATGGTAATGTTCATAGTCATATTGATCATTTTATTGCTGTGATCAAGGATGCCGCAAAAAATGGCGTTTCTAAGCTTTATCTTCATGTATTAATGGATGGACGTGATGTAGGTATCCAGTCGGCTACCGACTACACAGATCCGATTGAAGAGCTGTTCGCCGAAATCTTAAAGGCAAACCCTACCTTTGATTATTCCTTTGCCTCTGCTGGCGGAAGAGAAATTATTTCCATGGACCGAGACCAGAACTGGGCCAAGATCGCAGAGGGGTATAAAACTCATGTGCTAGGAAATTCAGGAAGGGTTTTTGGGTCCATGAAAGAGGCAATTGAATTTTTCAGGTCGGAAAATAAAGACCTTATCGACCAAGATATGCCCCCCTTTAACATTAAAAATGCTGAGGGCCTTGTTCCTAGAATGGAAGATGGCGATGTTTTGTTGGGGATGAATTTTAGGGCAGACCGTGCCTCCCAATTCGCCAAGGTGATGGACGACCAAAGCTTTACTCCCTTTGCTATGCCTGACCGACCGCAGGTACACTTTGTGGGGATGAGCGTTTATGATGAAGACACCAACCTACCTAAAAACGTAATTATGGGTAGCCCTGAGGTTAAGAACCCCTTTGGGAAACGCATGTTAGATCTGGGTTATAAGCAGTTTCGTTTAGCGGAAACCCAAAAGTTTGCCCATGTGACCTTCTTTTTTAATGGTGGTTATCGCAATCCCTTAGACGCTTCCCAAGAGTTGTACCACCTAATAGAATCTGATAAAATCCAATCCTTTGCCGATGCGCCAAAGATGAAGGCCTTAGAAATAGCAGCTAAGGCAGAAGAGCTGATTTTATCTGGTGACTATGCCTATGGCTTGATCAACTTTGCCAACGCCGACATGGTTGGTCACACAGGCAAGATGAAAGAAGCTATTGAAGCGGTGGAAACTGTGGATGTAGCTTTAAAACGTGTGATTGAAGCAGTGAAAAAGGCAGGTGGAGTAGCGGTGATCACTGCTGACCACGGTAATGCCGATGAAATGCTGATCAAAAATAAGAAAACTGGAGGCGAAGAAGCTTGTACCAAGCACAGTATTAACCCTGTGCCCTTGGTGGTTTTTGACCCCAATTACAAAGGTGACTATAAATTGCAAAGCTTAGGGGGAAACAATCCCTTGACCTTAGCTCAGATAGCCGCTACCAATTTTATTCTTTTAGGTTTGGAGCCTCCAACAGATTTGGATTCCCCGCTTTTTGAAATATAAGGTTTATAATATGTTACATAGTTTTAATTTAAATGAAATTGCAGAGATGACCGCTGGTGAAGTTGTCGGAGATGCAGATGTTGTAATCTCTAGTTTTAATAGCATCTTTGATGCTGGGACAGGCGAAATTTGTTTTCTTGCCAACCCTAAATATAAAGACAAGCTTCCTCTTTGTCAGGCTTCAGCAGTCTTTGTTGGTGCTGATGTGGAGTGCGAAGGAATCAACCTAATTCGAGTGCAAAACCCTCGTTTGGCCTTTGCGCAACTTGTAACGGCTATGGAAAATAAAAAGGAAGAAAGCTGTGAAATTTCTGAGCTTTCTACAGTCCATCCCACTGCAAATATTGGTGAGAACGTAACTATTTACCCTTATGTTTATGTTGGTGAGCGAGTTACTGTCGGTAAGAACTGCATCTTAAAGCCTGGTGTTTATTTGGCAGATGATGTGACTGTCGGTGACGACTGCCATTTGATGGCTCACGTGGCCATTAAAGAAAAATGTGTCATTGGAAATAGAGTGATCATCAATTCAGGTGCTGTGATTGGCTCAGAAGGATTTGGTTACGAGCGAGATGGTGACTTACATTATAAGGTGCCACAGGTTGGCAATGTCATCATTGAAGATGATGTGGAAATTGGTGCACTTTGCGCCATCGATTGCGGCTCTATTGGGCCAACGATTATCGGCAAAGGAAGCAAGACGGATAACTTGGTGCACATTGCCCACAATGTTCAGTTAGGCCCGAACAATTTAATACTAACTCAGTCCGCTTTGGCTGGTACTGTTAAAACAGGAACCAATGTCTACTTCGCTGGCCAGTCAGCCTGTATGGACCACATCACCATTGCAGACTACGCCCAAATTGGCGGTAAGTCTGTGGTGACCAGTAACATTGAAGAGGCAGGTGCTTATTATGGCTATCCTGCTCGCCCTTACGCTGAGTGGAAGCGTGCAAGTGCATTATTTTATAAGTCCAATGAAACCAGAAAAAAGATCCAAGACTTAGAAAAACGCCTTGCAGAACTTGAGGCTAAGAAGGCTTAAGTATGAAGGAGTTAGAAAAGGAAATTGGTTACCAGTTCCAGGACCCAAAAATTTTGGAATTGGCATTGAGTCATAAATCCTACGCTAACGAAGCCCGAACTGGGGATAACGAAAGATTAGAATTTTTAGGGGATGCTGTTTTGCAGATCGTGATCAGCGAGTATCTATTTGAGAAATACCCTAGTTGGAATGAAGGTTTACTCTCTCGTTTTCGTGCCGTTTTGGTTTGTGAAACCGGCTTGGAAAGGGTTGCCCAGAAAATCAACTTAGGTCGCTATATTCTGATTGGCAAAGGTGAAGAGGCCTCCGGTGGCCGTCAAAAAGCTTCCATCTTAGCCAATGTTTCCGAAGCTGTTTTTGCTGCTGTTTATTTGGATGCAAAAGAAAAGGGAGCCAAGGCTGCCCAAAAAGTTATTTTGTCTTTATTTGAGTCAGAAGTAGAAGACAATGAGGTGAGCTTCGCCTATGAAGATGTAAAAACCTATTTTCAAGAATGGGTACAAAAGAAAAAACTGGGCCCCATTGAGTATAAACTCATTAGTGACGATGGGCCTGATCACAGTAAAACCTTTGTAATGGCCGTGTTAATCAACGGAAAAGAAATTGCTAGAGGAAGCGGAAAAAACAAAAAAACCGCAGAACAATACGCGGCCTATAAGGCTTTGCAGGAAATTAAAAAATAATGAAAGAACGATTACAGAAAATTTTAGCTCAAGCAGGCGTGGCAAGTCGCCGTGGTTCCGAGGAATTTATTACTCGAGGCATGGTTGAAGTTAACGGAGAGATGGTTACAGAGCTAGGGGCTAAGGCCGACCCTGAAGTCGACGACATTCGTGTGAGCGGAAAAAAACTGAGACTGAATCAAGAGAAAGTTGTTTATGCGCTGTATAAACCAAAATCTGTTGTGACTACCTTGAAAGACCCAGAAGGCAGAAAAACAGTCGCTGACTATATACCCCATTCAAAAGATAGGTTATTTCCTGTCGGTAGGTTGGACTATGATGCAGAAGGTTTGATTTTACTAACCAACGATGGCGACTTGGCCCAAGAACTAATGCACCCTTCAGGGCATGTTTGGAAGGAATACCTCGTAAAAATTAAGGGAAATATCACCCAAGAAGTCATGGCTAAGTTGGCCCGAGGCCCAGTGCTAGATGGAAAAAAGAAAAAACCCTGCAAAATTAAATTGATCCACTACAAAGGCGATAAATCTTGGTTGAGTGTCAGCTTGCAAGAGGGGATAAAGCACCAGATTAAAAGAATGTTTCTTTATGAAGGTCACCCCGTTAGTAAAATTAAGCGGATCAAAATTGGCAATATCATTGCTGGTGATTTGGAGACAGGTCAAAGTAGACTCTTGACTCTAGAAGAGGTACAAGGATTAAGAGATTTGATTGCAGAAAAAAAACCTAAAAAAGTAGTAAAGAAGAAATCCTAATGTTGAGATTTGGACTGAGCAAATTAAAAACGCCCTTATTCAGCTTTCTACTGGTTTGCCTATTGGCTAGCCCTGCCCAAGCAGAGTATAGAGGTTATTTGATCGAAGTTTATGATCATATTTTACAGAAAAAATGGGATGCAGCCACAGGTTTTGATCCACAGCACTATGTGGTAACTCACGGCGGTGGTAACAGGCTGAGCGTGTTATTGAAGGCCACTTGGGTTTGTTACGGTGATACAGGTCACTATACTCCAACCTGCCCCATGCCCGCCGCTAAAGAACCTAAATTTAAGCTTGGTGAAGTTGTAGAAATTGGTCTATCCAAACATATGACGGAAGGTTGGCGAGGAAAGGTGGAATTATCCCTATGGCGCAGTGACCTGAAAGCCAATGTTTACGGTATCCGCTTTGGTGATAAAAAACAGATGTATGGCCGCTACTACGAATTCAATTTGAAAAAAACTGTTTCTGAAACACCAGCCGCCACGGAAGCGGAGGGGGAAACAGTACCACTCCAAGGCCCCGATGCTGCTAACCCAGCCGCTCCTGCGCCATAATTTTAGCAAAAGACGATACCATGGCCTTTGAAATTCCACAGGACGAAGAAAAATACCAATATGTACAGTCTCGCTTTAGCGCTATTGCCGCAAAGTATGACCTTTTTAACGATCTCATCACCCAAGGCATGCACCGCTATTGGAAAAATTGTGTTCGAGATGCCGCTCAACTAAATGAAGGGGACCAGGCCTTGGATATCTGTTGCGGAACAGGGGATATCACCATGCGCCTTCGGGAAAAAACAGGGGATACAGGTTTGACGGTCGGTCTGGATTTTTCTCATGGTATGCTAGATACAGCTCGGACTCGTGGGCTTCAAGATGGCTGTTTACTAGTCCAAGGTGACGCGACCAAATTACCCTTTGCTGATGCCTCCTTCGACGCTATTACAGTGGGTTATGGGCTTAGAAATCTAGTGGATATTAATGCAGGTTTGAAGGAAGTTTATCGGATTTTAAAGCCAGGCGGTCGGTTCATTTCTTTGGACATGGGAAAGGTGAAAAATCCTTTGGTTCGTGGGGTCTTTGATTTTTACTTCTTCCAGATTGTTCCTCGAATTGGCAAGGCTCTTTATCCCAATGAAGATATGTTTGATTATTTCCCTCAATCGGCAGTGGAATATCCTTCCCAAGAAAAACTAAAAGAAATGTTAGAGACGGTTGGCTTCCCTCAAGTGAATTTCACCAATTATCACTTCGGTGGCGTGGTGATGCACATTGCTGAGAAGTAAACTGCGAAGAAGCAAGCAGCAAAAAGACAGAATCTAATGTCTGCCCTTTGGAAATAGAGCAAAAAAAAACCCGCAAGAAAAAGAATTTCTTGTGGGTTTTTGTTTTTTAAGTACGGGGGGTATTTATTCTCTTTCCTTTTCCTTTTCAAATTTTCGCATTTTCTCTTCATGCTCAACCATCTTTTCCCAACGGGAAATTAGGCTTTGTAGGTCTTCGGTTTTCTTTAAGCCCTTATAGATTCCAGCAAGCTGCATAAACACTTGCTTATCAACCTTCATACGTAAGGCGCTTTCTAGATGTTGGATCGCTTTCAAATAGTTTTTTGTCTTCATACAGACTTTGGCTTCGGCAATTAACTTTTGTCGCTCCGCTTCCGTCTCAGCATTTTTGATCTCATCCATCATGGCTCGGTATTCATCTAAGTACTCTTCTTCCTTTTCTGCTTGTTTGAGTTGCCCGTAAATAGCGGCAGCTTTTTTAACAGTTTCAGGGTAACGCTTGATACCTAATGCCTTGTGGATATAGTCAGCAGCAGGCTTATATTTCATACCTTGGGTCAGTTCTTCTGCTTTATGAAAGAAGTAATCGTGTACTTCTTTGATCTTTTTAACAGCATCTTTATTGTCTGGATCCTGTTCTAAAAGCTTTTTATAACATTTAGAAGCTTCGTCCCACTTTTTTGTCTCTTGGTAAACTTGTCCCATCCTTAGCCAAAGCATTGCATCAGGATTTTCGGTACAGGCAATTTTATAGAAATTTAAGGCTTTTTTCATATTGCCTTCGTCAAAGGATTGGTGAGCAAGCTTCACCAGTTCTTTCATACTATAAATTCCGCCTGATTTCTCTAGTAAACTAGCAGTTTTGATCAAGTATTTTGTCGCTAAAAACTTCTTGCCCGCTTTGCGGTACATAAGCCCAAGGTTGACGTTATTAAAGCGGTTATATTCATTTTCAGCAAGTATACGGGACATATCTTTGATAGCCGCTTCAAGCTTACCTGTCTTGGCTAAAATGATGTTCTGAATCAAAATTTTATAATCAAAATCACCTGTAGATAGTCGACTGAGTGCATCTGAGGCAATGTCAAACTTATCATTTTGCACGCAGTAAAGAGCCAAGTTATACATGTGATTATTGGCGTTCATAGCGTCATTTTCAATCAACCGCTGGAAGGCATCTATAAAGTCGTTTACCTGTGCAGAAAGGGGCTCTTTCCTTAATTTTTTAATATCTAAATCAAGTCCTGCAGCTTCAACCGTTGCACCTTCATTTAGTTTTTCTTCCTTGGTGAGTTGTAACTCTTGGATCTTTTCATTGATCTGGATCTCTTTCTTGCTTTCAATTTCTTGGCCCATCACCTCTAAGAGGTTTTCTGGTCCGACAAGATCTGGGTATTTATAGTCGGTAACTGATTCAAAAACATCCAAAGAGCTGGAAACGGCATCATCGTACTTATCAACTCTAGCCATGCAAGCTGCCAAGTTATAAAAGGCAGGTTCATAGTTCTTTTTGGCTTTTAAGGCTAATTTATAAAGGCCTTCAGCTTGTTGGTAGTTTTCCAATTCACGGGCATAGTTCCCGAGCTTGTTTGCAAGTTCGAAATCTGAGTTATCAATTTTGATTAAATTTAAGCCAATGGAAAGAGCGCTTTCAAGGTTACCACCATTAGCAAAGTTACCCAACTCATTCTTAAGGCGAGGATAGACTTCGTCCTTGTTGAGTTTCATGGCCTTATCAAATTCGATGAGAGCACCATTGTAAAACTTTTCCGTCAGCATTTTCATACCGTCGGCTAAGTGTTGGTCCACTTGTTCTTTGATTTGGACTTCTTTACTCTTTAAAAAGCCTTTTAACATGTTTGGGGGCTGTATCTAATGTGGTTTGAAAGCATAGTGTATATTTATATCAGTCTAAAATTAAATTGCCCATTAAAAAAAATGGCCTTGGCTTTTGTGTTGCTAGTGCACTGTTATAAAAAGTTTTATTGAACGGTTGGCACAGAGATATTTAAAGCGATAACTTTTTTATCCAATTCATTTCGCGCAATTTTAAGCGTGGTCGCAGTTTTATCCAGATTCCAAGAATTTTTCTTTAAAGATTCTTTAATAAACTGGCCTTCAAAGGCAATTAAAGCCTCTTCTAACTCTGGGGGAAGGTTACCAAGTTGCAAGACCTCGCTAGTAGCCATTCTAACAACAGGGGGCACGTTTTCCAACTGGATCAGATCGCCCTTTACCATGATAACCATACGCTCAACAATATTTTTGAGTTCCCTAATATTACCTGGCCAGTGGTATTGGAGCAAACAGTCTAATGCATCTGCTGAGAATTGTTTTTTAGCAAAACCTTGAGACTCACTCAACTGGGTTAAAAAATGATCTGACAAAACTTCAATGTCTTCGGTTCTAGTCTTTAAAGGGGGGATCTCAATGGGAATCACATTGAGCCTGTAAAAAAGATCTTCTCTAAAGTTACCGGCAACGATTTCCCGCTCTAAGTCTTTATTGGTCGCTGCAATGATCCTTAAATCCACTTCATGGGTTTCGTTACTGCCTAAACTTTCGTACTGTAATTCTTGCAAAACACGCAATATCTTAGCTTGAGTTTTGATGCTCATATCCCCAATTTCATCTAAGAATAGAGTTCCCCCTTGGGCTTGGGCAAATTTACCAAGTTTAGACCTTGTGGCACCAACAAAGGCACCCTTTTCGTAACCAAAAAGCTCAGACTCAATCATTTCATCGGGAATAGCAGCACAGTTGATAGCCACAAAAGGCTCATTTTGGCGCTTACTTTGGAGGTGAATTTGCTTGGCAACTAATTCCTTGCCCGTGCCATTTTCGCCCTTAATCAAAACCCACCCATCTGTGGGTGCCGCTTGGTTTATCTCTTCTAAAACAGACTTGATAGCAGATGAAGATCCAATAATTTCAGCGGACTCCACCATAGTTTGCATTTTGAGTAAGCGGTTTTCTTCTTCTAAGGCCTTTTCTTTTAAAGCGTGCTTTAAGGTAATCAGAAGCTTTTCCAAAGAAAGGGGTTTTTCGATAAAATCGTAAGCACCTTTTTTAGTTGCCTTTACAGCCGTTTCGATGTTGCCATGGCCACTCATCATGATAACAGGGAATTCCTCTTCCCTTGATTTAAACCAATCTAAAAGGGTTAACCCGTCCATTCCAGGCATCCAAATGTCGATTAAAGCTGCCGAAATTTGAGTCTCATTTTGACTGAAGAGCATTTGCGTTTCTTCGGCGCTGTGAGTTGTGACAGTTTTGTAGCCTTCATCGGCTAGAATTTCTTGTAAGCTGTCACAGATGCTTGTTTCATCATCAACAATCAGGATGGTTTCAGTCATAATTTATCTTAATTTAAACGGGTAATTCGATGATGCATTTTGCACCCTTATGGGTACCATTATCAATATTTTCCATGCGGATAAAGCCTCCGTGATCTTCAATGATCTGTTGCACGATGGCAAGTCCCAATCCAGTACCTTCTTTTTTTGTAGTTACGTAAGGGTCGAATATTCGCTTTAAAACCTCTACAGGAATGCCGCCACCTGTATCAGAGATTTCGATAGCAATGGTTTTCAGATTGGTAATAAACCGGCTGGTAATGGTTAAAACCCCTTCTTCATCGCCCATAGCAGCTATTGCGTTGTCTATAAGATTGGTGAAAACTCGCTTCATTTGTTCTCGGTCGAGCAAAAACTGGGGTAGATCAGGGGTCAAGTCCAGCTTTGAACTTAAATTTACAGGTAGGCCAGTGGCAAAAAGTTGGTGCACCTCTTGGATAACCTGGTTGATATTGCCAGGTGTTGTATTGATTTCAGGTAATCTAGCAAATTTACTAAACTCATTTACCATGTTTTTGAGGTGATTGACCTCGTTAATGATGGTTTCTGTGCAACTATCTAGTAAATCCCCCTCTTCTCGCTCCTCTTTCAAGTATTTTCTTCTTATTCTCTGGGCCGAAAGTTGGATGGGGGTCAATGGGTTTTTTATTTCATGGGCAATTCTGCGGGCAACTTCACGCCATGCCCTTGCTCGAGTCAGCCTATCTAATTCAGTCAAATCATTCACTACCAACAGGCGGCCAATGGGGTCAGATGTAGGGCTGGTAAGTTGGTATAACTGCATGTGGAAATGCATGGGCTTTTTGTTTACTGAAACATGAGCCTCTTTGGAGACATGAGTAATGTTGTTTGCAGTAAGCTGTTCGTTTAAAACCTCAAAAATTTCCAACTCGTCTTTGGATAGAATACTTTTGTAATGTTTTCCAATGATCTGTTTGTGTTTGATTTTTGAAAGCTGGATCATGTGGGGGTTGATTCCCTTAACATAGCCCGAAATATCAATAAAAAAGATTCCTGACTGGATATTTTGTAAGACCAACTCAACAAAAATGTTTCTCTCTTCTAAATTTCTGTTTGAGTTCACCAACTCCTCTTGCGACTGGGCAAGCTCTTTTCTATTTTGCTGGAGTTGGGTTGTCATGGAGTTAAAAGACTCTAAAAGCATTCCAATCTCATCCCCACTTTCTAAGTCAATTTGAAAGTCCAATTCCCCACGGCTAATGCGCTTGGTGCCATCAACTAAGATCTCTAAGGGATCGACAATAGACCGAGCCAGGTAATAGCCAAACCAGATACTAGAAAAAATAATCAAAAGGCTGAATAGAAGTAAATAAGTAGTGAAATTAGTGCGAATAGGGTCTTCTAACAGGATTAAATTTTTGTGGTCATCTAAAGATTGCTGGGCTTTTTTAACTTGCTCAAATTCAGTCAAACTTTGGGTTAGCAGGATCTCAAGGTAAAGCCAATTTTTGTGATTTGAAACGGGGAAGAGGACCCTCTGGAAGTGGTAGAGGCCCACGGATTCTTGCAATATAATGGGTTCAGGGAAAAAAGCCGCCAAAGGCAGAGGTGAACGCACCTCAAACCAAAGGTCTTTGATTTTATCTTGGGGGAAATACTTCAGGTTTGCCTGTTGGCTTTTTTCGTACAGGACTATGCCATCAAGCTGGAAATCCTGAACGTAGTCTTGTAGCAGCTTTGGGGTAATATTGCGCTTGGATGCAAGGTCTTTAGAAATAATCAGCGAGGTCTTTTTTAAACGTCGATTTTCATTGTTGATCAATTGCTGGATCGTAGTGTCTGCTTGGCGTAAGCTACTATTAAACTGCCCTTGGAACCAGAAATCCATAGAAGACTGCAAAAAACCATTGGCAATGAAAAAAAACATCACCATTGGCAGTGCACTTACCAGGATAAAAGCTAAGGTCAGCTTAAATTTGAGGCGGAATCCTACTTGTTTGGCCCTGACCTCATAAATTAGTTTTATAAGGTTTCGAAGTACGAGTAAGATAGCCAGTAAAAGCAAAACTACGTTTAAATTGATTAAGAAAAAGATCCCTAAGTTGGAATCAATTTTCGACCAATTTAAAACCTCTTGCTGGTAGAGGTTCATCAATAAAAGACTGATGATGATAATCACCATGGTCGCAATCAGGCCCAGCCTGTTACGAAGCAGTCTTCTATGTTCCTCTAAAGCAGCATCACTTTTTACGCCCATACTTTAATATTCAAACTGCTTGGGCAAAATCACCAGACCGTCGGCAATAAATAGATTCTTTTTATCTTCTTCAAGATTGTATCCAATAGATTTATCGTCGCTAATCTTAGCTCTGTGATCAATGATGGTGTTTTTAATTTTGCAGTTTTTCCCGATTTTCACCCCAGAACAGATGATCGAATCTTGGATGTCGCAACCTTCGCCAATAGTTACATTTCTCCCTATCAAACTATTTTTGATGTTTGAATTAGTTATGCGCGAAGCACTGCCAATAGTGGAATTGCTAACACATACTTCTTCTCCACCTAAAAAGGCGCTAGGGAGTTGCTCGCCGATAGTTCGAAGTGGCCATGGCTCAGCCATGGTTTTTTGGCTATTCACCTTTTTAAGGTAGTCCATATTGGCATCATAGTAGCTGCGGATGGTTCCCACATCTTTCCAATAGTCTCCAAACTTGCTGGTCGTAAAATCAAAAGATTGTACTTTCATTTTTTGCAGCATGTTGGGGATGATGTTCTTGCCAAAATCGTGGTCTGTTTTTTCTCTCGCATCGGCTGCAAGTTCACGGACTAAAGAATCTGTTTTAAAAAGATACACTCCCATATTGATAAAGCAATCATCTCCGTCACCTGGGATTGTGCTAGGGTCTTGTGGCTTTTCAATGAAGCTATCTACAGCGCCATCTTTATCGGTAGTCAAAACACCAAATTCGTGTGCATCTACCTTTTTAATGGGCATTACTGAGAGGGTTAAATCAGCGCCGCTATTTACATGTTGGTCGTACATCTCGTTAAAATCCATGTTGTAAATATGGTCGCCACTTAAGATAAAAACATGCTCGGGCCTGTGGTCCTCAAGTAGATGTAAGTTTTGGAAGATAGCATCGGCGGTACCAGAGTACCAAGCTTCACTAATTCTCTGCTGGGCAGGTACAGCTGTAACAAATTCACCTAGTTCATTGGCTAAGAAATTCCAGCCTAAACGCAAATGACTTTCTAGGGATAAAGACTTAAATTGAGTCAGCACAAAGATGTGTCTTAGTCCTGAGTTGATACAGCTAGAAAGGACGTAGTCAATGATCCTAAATCGAGCAGCAAAGGGAACAGCAGGTTTGGACCTATCTCGGGTCAAGGGGTAGAGCCTGCTTCCTTTTCCGCCTGCTAAAACAAAAGTTAATATATTTTTGCCATGGATGTTCATTTATTCTCCTAACGAATGTGCTGGGCAATTGAGTCTTTAAGCGGCTGTAAGTCACCACTCTTTACTATATAATCTGCTGCGCTCCAGGTTAAATAGTTTTCTTTATAATGTGAGAAGGCAGAATGGATAATTACAGGTAACCCCCGATTAGCATTGATTATTTTTTCTAAGGCTTCAATCCCATCCATTCCTGGCATGCGGATATCTAAAATAACAATGTTAAATTCTTTTTCTTTTAAAATATTCAACCCATCAAAACAACTTTCAGACGTCACAACGGTATAACCGCTTTCTTGCAACTCTTCTTGGAGTAAGTCTCTCATTACTTCATGGTCATCGATGACTAAAATTTGCTGGCTCATTTTCTACCTCCTGCTGGACTATTGTTGTTTGTAGATGGGGAAATGTACACTGAAGGTTGTGCCCTTCCCAAGACGAGTATTGTATTGCAGTTCGCCTGAATACTCACCGACTAATTTCTTTACGATCACCAAGCCTAAGCCCGTTCCTGTGGCTTTTGTGGAAAAGTAAGGTGTATAGAGTTGCCCCTCGGCAGAAGGATCAATTCCCGGGCCTGTGTCTTGGATGGCAATGGAAATATGCTCTTCTGTTTTTTTTGCTACAATTAAGAGTAACCCTTCTTCATCCAAAGCTTCAATAGCATTCTTTATTAAATTATTTAAGACCTCAAAAAGGTGATGGTCAGGAACTGCAACTAAGGGTAAATCGCCTTGGATATTTAAATTTACTGAAATTTTTCTATTGCTAATTTCTTCCCCTAAAAGACTAGTAATTTTGTTGATCACCTTAGCTGTATCTGAAAAGTTCCTTTTTTCTGGTGCCTTGCCTAAAGCCTGATCTAAAATTCCTGTTAGCACCTTTTCTAAAGTAAGAGCTGTGTCAACAATATGGCCCATACGCTTATAGTGTGGGCTTGTAGGGTCTAGCTTTTTATAAATCCGTGAGGCGAAGCCACCAATCGCAGCTAAAGGACCCCGAACTTCATGGGCCATTTGATTTAAAAGTTGCCCCTTGGCAGCCATTTTTTCCTGCTCTAATAGTTTATTCTGACTTTCTTTGAGTTTGATGTTTACCTCATTACCAGCTGCAATACTCTGTTCAAGCCGACTTAAAATTCGCACAGAAATAATCACGCTACTGGCAACCTCAGCAAAATCAATAAAACTTTTTATGTCTTGGTCGTTGATTTTTGTGTCTGTTATTACATTGTCCGCAACCAAGAGACCCACTGAGCGGCCGTGCCAAACAAGGGGCATGATCAACATGTTATCACTGTTTAGTGTGTTTGCTAACCACTGGTGAGACTCATGGGTTTCTCTTGCAGGGTCATAGTTAAACTCAAGATACTTTCTTTGGTACAGGGTCTTTATTAAGATATGATTAATATCTTGCAGATCAATTTGCACAGAACGTATTAAGTCATCTACCCCGTCTTGGTGAGAAGACTTTTCTTGGGTGAAGAGTCGAATCATTTCATTTAGTGTACTTGGGCCATCTTCATTCAACCTGTGGTAAATAGTTCCAGCTTCCTCTTTGGAGCTAGGTCCAATAGCTTGGATGCCCTTTAATTTTTTTTCCTGGGTGTCTACTAAAAATAAAAATGCTCGATTGAACCTTAGCCCTTGACCCGAAGTTACTGATACCAAAATGGCATCAAAAATATCCTTCATCTCTAGGTCGTTTTGGCTGATTTCAAAAAGGTTGTACTGGTCTAAAATCTGAGATTTTTTATTGTTGGTGTATTGTAAAAGTTCGCTGATTTCTGTGACCTTTTCGATGGTAATAAGTTTGTATTTTTTTTCCTCCTGAGTTATAGGATAAAGAGAGAGTAGAGCTTCAACGATGACTCCGCTTTTTTGTTTCAGTTTAACTTGGTGGTGGATAATGCTCCCGCCGGGGTTACTTCCCTGAAGATGAACTAAGAAATTTTCTCGGTCGTCTCGATAGTCGGGGAGTAAATTTATAAAGTGCTGATTTAAAACATCTTCTTGTGTATACCCAAGGGATACGGTAGCGGCTTCACTCCAGTGAGTGATCTCGTGTTCGAGATTTAAGAGAAACCAACCTGGGAGTATTTGATCCAGGTTTGAAAAATGTAAATTTTCAATCATACAATAGGGCCTTGAGTTTCTTTGAATATAGTATTTTAAGAAGGATTTGTCATCTTTTTGTAATGAATAATTATCATGATTAATTTAACGACTTTATCAACACTGCACCCAGTTCAAATTAGCGAGGATGACTACGATTTACTTGTGCAGAAAAAAGATAAAGGATGGACCTACTGTGAGACATCCTTAGAGTGGTTAGCGAAACTGCATTATATTAGAAAAGGCTTTAAGGAAAAGAAAATGGCACGAGAAAAATTTACAGAACTAGAAAAAGACCTAGTTCTTCGCTGGTGGAAACGCTGGTGTTAAAGGAATAAAATGGGAAAAAGAACCTTACCAATCATCATTATCTTAATTTGCGGATTGGGCTTAAGTGGAGGAGCTTTTTTTCTTGCCCAAGAAAAAATTCTGACTTTTGAATCAAGTCGTTTCGAAGATATTGCCACCCAGCACCAAAGTCAGCTGCAACGCGACATAAAACAGCTAGAAAAAGAAGCTGCACTTATGGAACTTTTAACCTCAGGTGAGAGGCGAGATTTTTCTAAAGTAGTTCCCCAAAGCTTTGAATGGCAATTTGGCTGGCATTACGCAGTGCTGCAAAATAAAAAAGAGCTGAAAAAATTACTAAAAGCAAAAAACAAGGATAAAGAATTCCACTTTCACCCTGAAGCGGCTGAAGCGGCTGAGTTTTTTCTGCCTGTAACTTGGAGCCTTAAGGACTTTGGATTTTTAGGTTTGGATCTTTTGACCTTGGACGAGCCAAAGTTAGATCTTTTACTTTTGACCCAAAATGGTGGCAGGGAAGTCTGGATTCCAAACTTAAAAAATGGCGGTGAATGGAGTAAGAATTATTTCATTTTTGCTTTTTCTAAAAAATATACAGAGAGCACCTCAAACATAATCATCGGTAAATTGAAACTGGGCAAGTGGTTTGGTGACTTTGCTAGAGGCAATGATTTAGATGATTTTGAGTTGGATTTTTCAGTTGAGAGCCCTAATGATTCCCTCTTGTTTCCCTTTGCAGAATTGCCTGAAAAAAATTCTTTTTTGGTAAAAAAGAAGATTCTTCTTTTTGGCCTTCCCTTAGTTATTAATTACCGCAGTCTTTCTAGTTTTACTCCTATATGGGTTGTTTATCTACCTTTTGTCATAGCCCTAACAGTAGCCTTTTTGACTCTGGTCTTTTGCTTTTACCTTTTTCGCCAAGCAGTAGTGAAAGAAGAGTCGGATTTGATTCTATTTCATCAAAAACGTCTGCGCCAGCTTTATGAAACTTCAATCCAGGAAGGGTTTGATGCCCACAGGGTTGAAGATTTGGTTTGGAATAGCCTAAAAAATATCTGTGAATATGCAGGTTGGCCTGTAGGCCATGCCTTTGTGCCCAATGCCCACGGTGTTGGTGGTGCTGGCAATATCTGGTACTTTCAAGACGAAGCCAAACACGCCAAGTTTAAAGAGCATTCTGAGTCCAAAAACTTTATGACAGGGCACACCCTGACAGACCGAGTTTTGACCCATTCCAATTATGTCTGGATACCAGATATAAATTTAGATGACACCTTTACTAAGTCAAAAAATCAAATTGATTTAGGTGTAAAGTCAGCTATTGGGGTACCTGTTTTCGCACAGGGAGAAGTGAAGATGGTCTTAGAATTTTTTGGCCAAGATGCTGCAAACTGCGACGAAAACCTAATGGAAAAGGTTACAAATTTATCCAAACAACTTGGTGGTTTAATAGAGGCCAAATGGGCAGAGGAAAAAATAGCATCCTCTATTGGTAGTATGAAAGGGGCTTTGGATATCTTACCCCAGTCGGTATTTTTGTTAGATCAGGCAGGCCGCTTGAGCATTATGAATTATACGGCTTCTGTGCATTTTGGTTACAATCCCTCTGATGTTCATGGCATGAACTTCGAGATCTTTTTAAGTGAGCCTCACCAAAGCAAGTATAAGCACTTTTTTGAGTCCTACCGAGAAAACCCTAAGACCCAAACTTTTGACGGTTCAAAGGAAGTTGTCGGTAAGAGAAAAGATGGCACTCAGTTGCCAATTCGACTCTATATGAAAGAGTTTATGGTGCAAGACCTGACCTATATTGTGGTACTGGTCAGTCATCCTGAAAAGGACAATAAACTTTTAAAACCGACAGAAAAATTAGAGCAGGTGAAACCCTTAGATTTGGGTGTGGGAAGTTTGATGTTAGAGCCCAAAAAGCCCTTGAGCGGAAAAAACTTAACCGTATTAGAGCCCATTGCTGTGATCAATGAATTGAGCGAACAGCTATCTGGTGACTTGGCAGTTAAATCAATTGCAGAGGCCATTCGGTGCCAAACAAATGCCTTAGAAGATACCCTTGAGAGTTTGTTTTCTCTGTCTCGGATGCAAGAGGGGAGTCTTGAGTTGGAAAAAGAGCCCTTTTTGCTGACTGAATTAGTTGATCAAGTCTTAAGGCGAGCGAGCCCTAGAGTTTACGCTAAAGGGATTGAGTTGGTATCTAATATCCAGTCCGATGTGCCTGTTAAGTTGATTGGTGACCCCTTTCATTTGAGTCAAATGTTGCTGTTGCTGATTGACAACAGCGCTCGGTATGTAACGGAAGGTGAAATTTACCTCGAAGTGAAATGTTACCAAAGTGACCTTTACCAGGCTCAATTGGTTTTTCTAGTTCGAGATTCAGGTTCTGGCATTCCCCCTAGTTTATCTCAAATTTTAATGACGCAAATCCGCCAAGACGACCGCATTGCCACTAAAGGTGTAGAGAAGAAATTGGGATTGACCTTAAGCTATGTGAAAGAGTTAGCTCATTTGATGAATGCTCAGGTTTCCATTAATTCCATTATGAACGAGTGGAGCTCCATTTCCTTTACCACCTTTGTCGGTCGCCAAAACGAAGAGATTGGGCACATTGGATTGGAAAAGAGTTTAGGGAATCTCTATGCTTTATTGATAGACCATAACGAGATTCAAAGAAAAGTACTGCAAAAACGCCTTGCCTATCATGGCGCAAGGGCGCATATGTGCAGCAATATCAGTGAAGGAACTACAAAGTTACTGGACGCTAAAAATATGAAGATGCCATTTGATTGTGTTCTGATCAATGGACAGGGAAATGAGGTTGACGTGAGCGTCTTTTTAGAAGGCATTCAAGCCATAAAAGAAGATAGGCCCTTTGTGATTGTTATGAGTGAAGATAAGAAGGTAAACTTTGGGGATTATCCAGAGGAATTATGTCACATCTTGGCTAAACCTGTGGACTTAACCCAACCTTTTGAGTTGATCGCTAAAATTATTGCCGACTCGCAGTCGAGCTAAGAAAGGAAAAGAGGTAAGGGTTATTAAGGGGAGTTTCAAGGCCCCAAGGGGTGAGTTATAACCCAACCCCATTGAAGCCGCAATTAAGCTAAGTTAGCGTTCGCTAACGGGCTTGTATGCACGGGCATTATGGCCTGTGTAAATCTGCCGAGGCCTGCCGATTTTTGTATCAGGGCTTTCGATCATTTCCTTCCAGTGAGCAATCCAACCTGGTAGTCTACCAATCGCAAACAGCACTGTGAAGAATTTAGGTGGGAATCCCATTGCCTTGTAAAGTATACCAGAGTAGAAATCTACATTTGGATATAATTTCCTTTCAGCAAAGTAGGAATCGGCCAAGACCTTTTCTTCCAACTCTTTGGCAAGAGCAATTAAAGGGTCACTCACACCTAGTTTTTCTAACACTTGATCCACTAACTTTTTGATGATTGTGGCTCTAGGGTCAAAGTTCTTGTAAACTCGGTGGCCGAAACCAAAGAGTCTAAAGGGGTCGTTTTTATCCTTCGCTTTATCAATATACTTCTGAATCCCGCCGCCTTCTGCGTGGATATTAGATAACATCTCTAACACTGCTTGGTTAGCGCCGCCGTGGAGTGGTCCCCAAAGGGCACAAACACCTGCTGCAACAGAAGCAAATAGGTTAGCATGGCTGGAACCGACCATTCTTACTGTAGAAGTAGAGCAATTTTGCTCGTGGTCCATGTGTAGAAGCAATAACTGATCTAAGGCTCTTTCAATAATAGGGTCCACTTCATAGTCTTCTGTGGGCACAGAAAACATCATCTGCAAAAAGTTTGCTGAATAACTGAGTTTATTGTTGGGATACATCTTTGGCTGACCGACGCTTTTTTTGTAAGCAAAAGCAGCGATGGTAGGCATCTTAGCAATAAGACGGTGGATGGTAATTTCCACTTCTTTTGGTGACCAAGGATCGGCACTATCTTCGTAAAAAGTAGAAAGAGCACTGACCACAGAAGATAACGTTGCCATCGGGTGGGCTGAATGGGGCCATGCATCCCAGTACTTTTTAATATCTTCACGGAGCATCGAATGATGGGTGATGCTATGTTCAAAATCTGCCGCTTGCTCAATAGAAGGCAATTCGCCATTGATCAATAGGTAAGATGTTTCTAAAAAGTTTGAATGCTCGCAGAGGTCTTCAATTGCGTATCCTCTGTAGCGTAATATTCCCTTTTCCCCGTCAAGGTAGGTGATTGCACTTTTACAAGAGCCCGTATTGCCGTAGCCATTATCAAGGGTAATTGCCCCTGTTGTGCCTCTCAGTTTGCTGATGTCGAGACCTGCCTCATTTTCTGTTCCGTCGATTATAGGTAGGTCAATCTCTGTCCCACGAAAATTCAACTTTGCTGAATCACTCATGATTATACTCCTAAATAGATTTTTCTTTCACATTGTATTATCACAGAAAACAATCAAAATTTGCAACCTCTTTTGTATCTAAGGTGAATTGTTTGGCAAGCTAGTTTACTCTTCTTTGTCTTTGCGAAAAAATATAATTTTAGTTATCATTTTATATGGAGCAAAAGATGAGTCAGAATAAATCCTTTAAAATCAGAATCAACCAAGGCGAACCCATTGAGTGTGTTTCAGGCCAGACCATTGTGCAGGCTGCGCCGCATATTGCTCTAAAGGGCTGTAAAGAAGGCGGTTGTGGGCGTTGCAAAGTGATTGTGATCAAAGGTAAAATTGAACGTGGAGATTTGAACACGGCAATTTTAAGCGAAGAGCAAAAAGAAAAGGGTTTTATTCTTAGCTGCCAGACCCTGCCTTTGAGTGATTTAGATTTACAGGTGATTTAGACGTTGCTTTCAAAAATGAGCAAAGATGGAAACATTCTACATTAAAAAATAAACAAAGTGAGCAACAAAATGTACCAAGTAGTCGTAAATGGAAAAGATAAAGTGCAAAATGCACCAGACCAAACCCTAGTTGAAGCCTTAGGGGACAAGGTTCCCCATGGCTGTAAAGAAGGCGGTTGTGGCCGTTGTAAAATTTTAGTTACCAAAGGCGAAGTTGCTCACCCTACCTTAAACTCCATTGCTCTAAGCCCGGCAGATCAGGCGGAAGGTTTTACTTTAGCTTGTCAGTCAACACCCTTGAGTGATTTGGAAATCGAATTTTAGTTTTTACCCTCCCTTTTTTTTCTTCATATTGAGCGCCTCCCCTTAGAGTTTGATGATCGCATTAAATGCAATTTTTCCTATCTTTGCCTTAATCTTTTTAGGTTGGTTTTTAAGAAGGCAGGAGGTCTTAGGGAAGTCTACGGTCTCGCAGTTGACGGCTATGCTCTATTGGTGGGCTGTGCCTGCCTTGCTCTTTATAAAGTTTGCCAATTTAAAAAGTCTTTCCGTAGATATTAGCAGTTACTTTTACGCCTTTTTGGTTGCCACCTTTGCGGCGGTCTTTTTAGGATATATGGCTTCGTTGCTCTTGGGTTTATCTAAGGTGAAAGTAGGGGCGCTAGCCCATATTAGCTATCGAGGAAACCTAGCTTTTGTCGGTCTTCCTATCGCTTTGTATTACATTACTCAGATTCAGATGCCTGAGCTTGAAGGGGTGATCCTTCTGGCCCTGTCGCCGATGATTATTGTTTATAATCTCTTGGCCGTTGGTCTTTTAGTGATTCATGGTAGTAGTGGGAGTGGGCAAATTCGCTTAGGCATTTATAAAACAGTCACCAACCCTTTGATCTTGAGTTGCTTGATCGGTATCTTTTTTCGCCTGCAAGAGTGGACTTTGCCTTTTGCCATCAATCAGACCTTAGTGTCCTTGAGCAGTATGGTGGTTCCTCTTTCTTTGATAGTGGTAGGTGCTTCAGTGCAGTTTAAAGGCGGCGGGAAGAATAACTTAGCGAGTTTTTTAGGGGCTGCAATAAAAACATTAATTACGCCTTGGGCGGGATATTTAGCAGGGAATTATTTTGGGTTAGAACCCAATGCTAGAACTCTATTGATGTTTTTTCTAGCTAGCCCAACAGCGGCCTCGGCCTATATTTTAGCCAAGCAGTTAGGCTCTGATGCTACCATGACCGCAAATGCAACCCTCCTAGGAACCATTTTAAGCCTCTGTTCTTTTCTACTGATTTTCGCCAGTCTCTAAGCTTTCAAGGCTAGCGAAAAAACAGACTAAACAAAAATAGACTGCGCTTTTAACAGAGCAATGATCTTGGCCGTAACTTCACCTTCATTTTCATGAGGTCTTACGTTCAAGTCCACTTCATATTGGGTAAAGCGATTTTCCCCAACATTGACTACGGTCAAACCAGTAGGCCCGTTAATCTGCTTTAAAAGCTCCAAATCGTAGCCATCTTCCACGGCTACAACCGTGATAAAGATCATACCAGCGTCAGTCATAAGCCTTGAAAGTTCACCGAGTCTACGGATCTCTTCACTCCTATTCCCTCCGCCTTGGGACTCAAAATCGCTATCCAAACCAAGGTTCAAGTTGGTGTAGGCCATGAAATAGGGGTTGAGTCTCATATCAAAGAGGATCTTTTCTAAGGCTGCGGCCATCTTGCGTTTACCTAGACCATGGTCACCAGTAAAAACAATAGAAGTAGCCTTATGCCCTGATTTTTCCGCACGTCTCGCAGAGTTTACCCAACCACGAACCCAAGATTCTTCACGTAATTTTACATGTTGCTCGTCTAGGGTTTTATCTGTGGAAACCGCAGCGGTAATGATTCCACCACCTGCGATTTCATAGTCATCGACTAAAACAAAGCGGCCTGTTTGGTCGATCCTCCCTGCCAAGTCAAAAACAATGGGTTTTACGGCTTCAAAGATACATTCGGCAACATCGTGGCGGTCCACTTGGTTTTTATCAAGGGCGCCAATATCACTGGCATCAACGATGGAAACCACTTCAATTAAGCGCACAGGTAGCCGCTTGGCTCCGATCTTGAGCTTGTATTTTTTCCCAATGATCAAGGGCGCTTTACCCATCCAAAAAATATTGGATTTAAACCTTCTCGCTGTAATGGGTTGCTCTTGGTCTAGGCGCACCAATAATTCCCCTGGCTGCACATAAACTTGCGTTTCTAAAGTTAAACCCAAAGCTCTACCCGCCTCAGCGGTGGCTAAAGTGGGAGCGTTAAACAGCTCGATAGATTTAATTTTAGAGCGCTTCTGGGAAGGGAGGAAAATAACCTCATCCCCAACCTTGGCAACACCTGTTTGAATCGTTCCTGCAAATATCCTGCGGTCGTCACCTTCTTCTGTAAACTTGTAAACACCTTGCAAAGGCATTCGGAAAGGCAATTTAGTTTTATCGGTATTGTCGTCCTTTTCCAAAGCATCAATCTGACCAATCAGGTGATTGCCTTTAAACCAAGTCATTTTACCTGAGGGCTTGACCATGTTTTCGCCTTGGAACCCACTAATGGGGATGAAAGCGATAGGGTCCAAGTCTAGGTTCTTCAAAAAGGCTCGGTACTCTGTTTCTGTCTTGTTGAAAGACTCTTCTGAGTAATCCACCAAGTCCATTTTATTGACTACAACAACGACTTTTTTGAGCCCCAACATGGAAACCAAATAGCCATGGCGTTTGGTGTTTTCTTGGATTCCCTCTTTGGCATCAATGACAATCATTGCAGCTTCAGCAGCAGAGGCACCTGTGACCATGTTTTTTAAAAACTCAATGTGGCCTGGTGCATCAATGATAATATAATGCCTGCGCTCAGTTTCAAAAAAACAACGAGCTACATCAATGGTAATCCCCTGTTCTTGTTCATCCTTTAGTGCATCTAGCAGAAAGGCAAACTCAAAGGGTTTGGCGTTACGAGCGCACTGGTCTTTAACCTGTTGTAATTTTCCATCAGGAAGGCTGCCAGTATCGGCGAGAAGCCTGCCAATGACAGTTGATTTCCCATGGTCAACATGGCCAACGGTCACAATATTTAGTCTTTCTTTTTCCATTTTTTTTAAGCCCCTTTTTCGGCTACATGTAGCCTTCACGGCGTAACGTTTCTAAACCACCACCATCTTCTTTATCTTGTGCGCGTCCGCTACGTTCGGCGATATTGGCGAATTTTCCTGTTTTTAGTTCATTGATAATCTCGTCCACATTTTTAGCTGTGGAATCTACGGTGCTAGTACAAGGATAGCAGCCTAAAGACCTACAACGAGTACCTTCACCTTGATCAAAGTAGAGGTCGATGATTGGAATTTTTTCTCGCTCGATGTATTCCCAAATGTTCAGCTCGGTCCAATCCAACAGAGGATGTATCCGCAAATGGGTGCCCTTGGCAAAGTCAGTTTTGTACTGGTTCCAAAGCTCTGGTGGTTGGTCGCCGACATCCCAATCATTTTCTTGGTCACGGGGAGAAAAAACTCTCTCCTTACTGCGGCTTCCTTCTTCATCGGCTCTCGCCCCTACAATAACCCCTGTGTAGGCGTCAGTGTTAGAATCCAGTTCGTAATCACCTTTCTCATGGTTGAACCTGTATCTGGGCCAGTTGCCAGAAAGGGTATGCTTCAAGGCTGTGGCCTTTAAATTTCGGCAGCAATTGATGCGGTCTATGTTTCCATCGGGAAAGGTTTCTTTGTTTTTTAAGGCTTCGGCATTTTCGCCGTACACCATGTTGAGTTTCCACTGGGCTGCCATTTGGTCGCGGTAGGCGATCATTGCTGGCATCTTGTAGTGAGTGTCAATATGGAGCAAGGGGAAGGGCACATGGCCAAAAAAAGCCTTGCGGGCAAGCCACAATAAAACCGTGCTATCCTTGCCGACAGACCAAAGCATAACAAGACTTTTAAAGTCCCTGTAGGCTTCACGCAAAATATGCACACTCTTGGCTTCTAGTTGGTCTATATGATTCATTTTTAATTCTCAGTTTCTAGACATTTTAGTCTTAAATTAATTTCAATTCTATTTTACAGGTCGGTTGTGTAGGCCACATTCTTTGTGTTCTGGCGCTTCCCACCACCACCTTCCGCTTCTAATATCTTCTCCCTCGCTCACGGCTCGGGTGCAAGGTGCACAGCCTATGGAAGGAAAACCTTGGTCGTGAAGACGATTATAAACCACCTTGGTTTCTTTCACCTTGGCCCAGAGCTCCTCTTCTGAGCAGGCAAACAAAGGATTGATTTTATATATCTTATTGCCCGCATCCCACTCAATGGGTTCCACGTCTGCACGGGTTGCACCTTGGCCAGCCCTGAGGCCAGTAACCCAAGCATCCAAACCACCGAGCACACGTTGCAAGGGGTTAATCTTTCTGATCTTACAACAGAGCTTGCGATTTTCTAAGGAATCATAAAAAAGATTTGGCCCTTTGTTGGCAATCATCTCTTCTAGCTCCCCAGTATCGGGAGTATAAACCTCATAGGTTACGCAGTAGCTAGACATAGACCGTTGCATGGAATCATAAGTCTCTTGGAACAAGCGCCCTGTATCTAGCGTGAAAATCCGAAAGTTAGGGATATCCGCTACAAAGTGAGTGAGCAATTGGTCTTCCACACCAAAACTGCTGGCAAGGGCGACTTTAGTGCCAAAGGTTTTGTTCGCCCAAAGGAGGATATCCTTTGGGCTTAACCCTTCCAGTTGCTTTTTATAGTTTTCAAGCTGATCCATTTTTAGACCTGTGCCTTTTTGATTACTACAGCCCAATGACCATCGTCGGCCTGTTCTTGGCTTAAGATTTCATGACCCTCCAACTCAACGGAGCCTGGAACGTTTGCAATGGGTTCCCCGTCATCGAGTAAAATTTCTAAAATTTCACCTACTTTCATCGGGTCCAGTGCAATTTTTGTTTTCACAAAGTTCATCGGGCATTTTACGTCCCTAAAGTCTTTATAGACAGCTCTTTGTTCCAAACTTACAGCAGTACCTTCACTAATGGCTTCTTCCTCTTCTTGGTTCTGGATGAGGTCATCCAAATGAAAGCGGAGGCTATCGTCCATGCTGTGATACAGATCTAGCATTAATTTTGCTAAGTCCAAAGCTGGCTGCAATTGGCCAGATACCTTATGATCAGAAGCGCTTAAAGCCGACTCAACCAATGATTGGAAGTCCTTTGAAACAATGCGACCGCCGATGAAGTCTTTAATAAAGGCTTCAAATACTTGGGTGTCGCTTTCCGCTTCAATTCCTTGGGTTACGAGCAAGGACCGAGAAGCATGGAGGGTTAAGCGGTAAGCTGCTATGTCCTCTGGAATTTCTTTAACTTCCAAAGCCTTCTGGATGCTTCTGATTTCAGTGAAATCATAATCAATCATATCGTATAGGCCAGCGGAGCATTCTGCCTTCTTACCCTTGAGTAGGCTAAACCTGCTGTCATCAGACCAGTCATGGTAATAGTCGGCATTAGCATCTAACTCAGGCATTGCCTTGTCATACTTTTGAGCCAATTCTTTGATCATAAAGAAGGCAGGCTCACTTTTTAAATATTCTCTAAAATCGCCCAACTCAGCTTTGTTGGCTTTGTAGTGCTCAAAGAAATCACCAACTAAAGCGGGGATATCCTTGGCCGCAGCCGTTGCTGCCCTTGCTGCCGTTTCAGTAGTACCGTCACCTAAGTGACCACCAAGCTGAATGACATAGGCTGGGTAAAGATGCTGGTTGCGCTTTAGTGCCTTGCCGAAAAAACCAATGTCAGCGACATGGTTATTGGAGCAAGCGTTTGGGCAACCTGAAACATTAAAACTAATTCCAGCAAATTCTTCTGTATCTAAGTTTCTTTTGATCAACTCTGTCTGCACAGCCTCAGTTAAAGGTCGGGCTAACGTTACCCCAAGAGTACAGTTGGCGGCACCAGTACAGGCGATCATGCTTCCAAAAAAGACAGGTTCAAAAGCGCCTGTGTCTAGGGTCTTTAAAAAATTAAATACATTGCCTAGGTATTCTGCTGGGATGTTTCTCAAGTTAAAGTTTTGGTCAGGGCTCAGGCGAATTACATTTTCACCAAAGTCCTTTAAAAACTCACCCATTTTTTTAGCATCGGAATTTTTTAAGATACCAAACTTTAAAGGGATACGAACTTGAGATAGTCCCTCTTGTTTTTGACCCTTTACATATCTTTGTTTCCACAGATTAAAGGCTTCTAAATCACTCGCTTCTTCAACTTTAACTGCCGCTGATACTTGGGCCTCATTTGGGAAATCAGACAAGTCTAATTCTAGGTCTCGATCCTGTTGGAGCAGGGCGTAGTATTTGTAAAAGAGAGCCGTAAAGTCTTCTTGGCCCATGCGTTCTACAAGCCATTTTATCTTGGCTCTATTGCGTTGTTTCCTGTTTCCATTTTCGTCAAAAAGAACCTTGATGGCCTTGGCTACATAATAGACTCGGTGCTCAGGGACAAAGTCCAACAAGACTTTACCATACTTAATGGCTGAGCCCGTACCGCCACCGACATAGACCTTAAAGCCCTTTTTTCCATCTTGGATTTTTGCAAGGAAACCTAAGCAGGTTAGGGTGGCCTTTGCCGAGTCGTTCTTATTGGCAGAAAAACTGATCTTCAGCTTTCGGGGCATGTTATAGGAATCTGCTTCTGCGATGAATCTAGTGGTTAGCGCCATGGCGTAGGGAGCTACGTCAAAAACATCGTCAGGGTTCACGCCTGAGTCATAAGATACAGACATGTTTCTGGTAGTGTTTCCACCGCCAGCTCGACCTGAAAGGCCAACAGATTTGAGTTCATTGGTGACTGTGATCAAGTCTTCCAACTTTAAATAAGAAAGTTGGAATTCCTGTCTCGTCGTGGCGTGAAGGCGGTCGCATGCAAATTTCTCAGATACCTCAGCAATTTTGACAAGTTGGGCAGGGGTCATAGCGCCTTGGGTGGCCCTTGCTCTCATCATAAAGGTTCCAGATTCTCTCTGCTCATAGATTCCGTGTGCAACACGAATGGCTTTGAACTTAGGTGGGGCAATTTTGCCCTGGTTAAAATCTGCAATTTGCTCTTTAAACTTGGCTATGTCTTGGTCCAAAGTTTCTGGTAGCTGGTAAAAATTCATGCCTTTCCTTTAAATTATAGTGAACTCCTCTGGAGTCACTTTTTCAGATGCGATTTTAAAACTTTTTGCATAGGGAGTCTCCTCTGCAAAAGAGATAATTACATATGAAATTGTAGGGTCGTAAGCTAGAGCAATATCTTCGATACTGGGCCTAGCTGGTGTTTCTGGGTGGCTGTGGTAAACAGCCGCTACTTGGTAGCCTGCGTCTCTAATGGCGCGAACAGTATTAAACTGCTCTTTTGGGTCCATGGAGTAATGTTCTGGACTTTGGTCCGTATTATAAAGCTCGTAGTGAGCGATAACAACTCCATCTTTGGATGCCAGATAGCCACAACACTCGTTGGGCAGCTCTTTTGCCCCTTGGGCAATTATGGCATCAACCACTTCCTTTTTTATGTCCATTAGTGCTTTGCTGTAATATCACAAAGAGGCATTTCCGCTTCTTCTAATTCTGTGATAATAGGGTTAGCGCCACAAATGGGGCAATCATCCTGCTTCTTTAACTTGATCTTACGAAATTCCATTTCTTTGGCTTCGAAGGTCAATAGGGAATTGGTAAGGGGCGTGCCCACACCTGTAATCCACTTTAATGCTTCGGCAGCTTGCATGGTTCCTAGCATTCCTGCGATTGCGCCCAAGACACCTGCTTGTGAACAAGTAGGAACAGCGTTGGCTGGAGGTGGCTCACGGAAAACACATCTGTAACAGGCAGATTCACCAGGGATAACCGTCATGGTCTGGCCCGTAAAGCGTAAAATTCCACCGTGACTGTAAGGCTTGTTTTCCATTACACAGGCATCGTTGATCAAGAATTTAGTCCCAAAGTTATCTGTTCCATCAACAATAAAGTCGTAAGGAGCAATGATCTCTTTGATGTTTTTGTGATCCAAGTAAGTCTGGTAAGTCTCCACCTTCACGTCTGTGTTAATGGCTTCCATTTTTTCTTTCGCAGAATCCACCTTCAATTTATCCACATCCTTAGTAAAATGGATGATCTGTCGTTGTAGGTTGGAAAGGTCGACCACATCGTTATCCACAATGCCAATTGTCCCAACACCTGCTGCTGCAAGATATAATGCGATAGGTGCGCCGAGGCCACCTGCACCAATGATTAGAACCTTTGATTCTAAAAGCTTGCTTTGGCCCTTAACACCAACATCCTTTAAGATGATGTGCCTTGAGTAGCGTTCTAGTTGTTCTTCTGTAAAATCTATCATAATGTCTCCAGTGCCTTTGCAATGTCTTCTTGTAAATCAATAAAGTCTTCAATCCCTACACTCAAACGGAGTAATGTGTCGGGAACGCCCATTTCAGCCTTCTTCTCTGGTGAATACTCACAGAAAATGGTTGAAGCTGGGTGAATGATCATTGATTTATTATCGTTTAAGTTTGTGGTGCGCTTGATTAATGTCAAGGCATCCATAAATTGATAACACTCCTCTTGGGAGTTTAAATTTAATGTCAGTATTCCACCAAACCCATTTGGAAATTGCTCTTTGGCAATTTCGTGGTGGGGGCAGGATTTTAATCCAGGGTAGTTTACATGAGCCACTTTTGGGTGGTCTTCAAGGTATTCTGCTAAGCTTTGAGCATTGTTGCAACTGGCTTTAATGCGAAGGCTTAAAGTTTCTAAACCTAAAGCTTGCTGCGCCGCACTGTGGGGGCTTAAGCATGCGCCTAAATTTCGATAAACCTGGGTTCTTAATGTAGCCATTAAAGCCATAGGCCCCATTTTTCGGGCCTTGTCAGCTAGCTTAACAGAAGTCTTCCAATCAAAGTTTCCATTGTCGATAATCACACCACCAACGGAAGTTGCCCCGCCAGACATATATTTGGTCGAGCTGATAATTTCCACATTTACCCCATGCTCCTTTGAGTTAAAAAGGTAGGGTGTGGTGACGGTACAGTCTGCTGCAAAGGGTACCCCTGCGGCTTTGGTGATTTCAGCAATTTTCTTGATGTCCACCACTTCCAACTGGGGATTGGTGATGTTCTCGCAAAAAACTAATCTTGTATTTTCATCAATGGCAGCCTTAACTTCTTCAGTGTTGGTCATATCCACATATTTTACATCGAGGCCCCAAGGTTTTAGGCTGTGCTCAAATAAGCTTACCGTATTTCCAAAAAGATTCTTCGAAGTTACTACGTTGGTGCCGGTTTCGCATAAGGTCATAACCAAATTTGAAATGGCAGCCATGCCACTTGAAAGTGCCAACACGGCAAATGAGCCGCTAATGAGCCTTACCTTTTGTTCAAAGTCTTCTACAGTGGGGTTGCTGATTCTGGTGTAGGCATGGGCAGGTTTTTTACCTTCAAAGGCCAGTTGCAGGTCACGAGAAGTTCCCAGTTCAAAGGATACCGTTTCATAGACAGGTACACGGAGTGCCCCATGTACATCTTGTTTGAAACGTATTCCGTGGATTGCCTTAGTGTTAAAGCCTTTCATGTGATTACCAGAGTCTTGATTGTTCTAAATTATTTACTACCACCACCCATGAAGTATAAAAAGTCTACTTCACTGCCAGCTGCTAGAGTGGTTGATTCATAGGCATCCTTGTCAACGAATTCGCCGTTCAGTTGAACCGAAACCATCTCAGGATTGTCTACATTATTTTCTGTTAAAAGTTGAGCGATGTTCATGCCTTCTGTGATTGATTTGGCTTCGCCGTTTACTTTAATGTCCATTGTTTCTCCTAGTCTTTACCTGATAAAGTTGATCAAGTTAGTCAAGTTATAAAAGATATGGCCTGAATTGTCAAGCCGTAATCCCCATACGTAGGGATGTAGAAAATATAACTCGTTGCAAAAAAAAAGGCTAGACCTTTAAGATTCAAGGAGATTTAAAGAAAAAAGAAATGGAATCAGGGAAGGACTTTCGGGAAGTTTTCTGTAACTTTAGTAGTTAATACTACCAAAGCTAAAGAGGGTGTGCCTGAGAGGCTACACCAAGAAGAGCAAAATTTAGATGTGATACATCACTGTTTCTTGGAGTTTTTGCTGCTCTAAAATCAAGTCGGCTAAAGAAATTTCTAGGTCGTGTTTTAGCGTCTTTTCCATCTTTTCAAAGAGGTTATAAATGGCATCCACTTCTCGCTCTGTGCCAGAGGTTAGCTGGATTCCACCTTCTAAAACTTCGATCAGCTCTAAAATAGTCAAGTTATTTGGGTCTTTTGCTAGTTTATACCCGCCCTTTTTCCCTCTTACCGAGTTGACTACTCCAGCATTCACAAGACGGTTGAAAATCTGCTCTAAATATTGCCGAGGAATTTGTTTCTGCTGGGCAATTTCTTTAATTTGAATGAGACCACGCCCATAATGTTCGCCTAAGGCGAGTACGGCCTTGATTCCATATTTACATTTTGCACTAATAGATAACATAATTTACCTTCTTGCAGTGGCTGCATCTTTAAGTTCTTTCCCTTTGGCCCAAGAGCGTTTTTCTTCTTCTGTTTCAACCAAAAGGGGAGGGATTGGTTGAGGCTTGCTATTTTCGTCAACGGCCACAAAGGTAAAGAAACCTGTGTTGGCTAACCTGCGTACATTATTTTCATGTACAGCAGTGCGGTAGACCTGCACCCTGACGACCATACTACTTCGCCCAGTGTAAATTACTTGTCCCTGGAAATCTAAAAAATCACCAACAACAGGTGAAATTGCAAAGTCTAAAGCCTCTACGCTAGCTGTAACAGCGGCCATTTTGGCGTACTGAAAAGCAGAGTAATAGGCTGTTTTATCCATCCATGACATTAATTGACCACCAAATAGAGTGCCGTGGTGGTTAATATCAGCAGGGAAGATCACTTCGATGTTGCTGAGGACTTCTGATTTTTGATATTTCATAAGGACCTTTATTTTCTTCTATTGTAGAGTTGTTTTTAATTTTATGCCAGTTTTACTTTGTAAGTTAAGATACAAGCTGATTTTTTACCATTTGGATGCACTTTTCCTTACCAAAAATTTCGACAACGTTAGCCAACTCGGGGCCATGTTCTGTAAGGGTAATGGCGATTCTCATAGGAATCCATAAGGACTTGCCCTTAATGCCTGTTTTTTTCTGGACTGCCTTCATGACAGGGAAAAAGTTTTCTGCCGTAAAGGTTTCTAAGTCAGAGGATTCTTCTAAAAAGGCCTTAAATACAATCTGAGGTTCTTCACCCTTAACCATTTCTTTTAAGGAGTCTTCGGTTAACTCAGGGGACTCGTTTAAAAACAATTCTAAAGGTGTTCCGATTTCGCTCAAGAGGTTTAACCCCTCTTGTACCAAGCTGACCATTTTCTCTAATACTTTTGGGTCTAGGGCTTTGGCTGTTTCAGGTAGGTAAGGCTGCAACATTACCATCAAGTCCTGGACCTGCAACTTTTGAATGTACTTTTGGTTCATCCAGAGTAATTTTTGCTGGTCAAATACGGAGCCAGCCTTGCCAATGCGTTCTACAGAAAACTCAGAAATTAATTCTTCCATAGAAAACATTTCTCGTTCATCGCCTGGGTTCCAACCGAGTAGAGCCACAAAGTTAATTAGGGCGTCAGGTAAGAATCCTTTTTTTCTATAGTCTTCTGTGGCAACGTCGCCTTGTCTTTTAGAAAGCTTACTGCGGTCAGCATTGAGCAACAGAGGCAGGTGGGAAAACTGCGGGATATCCCAACCAAAGTACTCATAAAGCTGAATGTGTTTTGGTGTCGATGGTAACCACTCTTCACCTCGGATCACATGGGTGATTTTCATGAGGTGATCATCTACGACGCTTGCCAAATGGTAAGTTGGAAAGCCGTCAGTCTTTAGTATCACCTGATCGTCAATTTGGTTGGGCTTGAAGATGACTGTGCCACGAACCATGTCAGAGACTTTATAGTCCCCTTTAGAATGGATGATTTTCATGCGGATCACGTGAGGCTCACCAGCGCTTAACCGAGCATCGCTTTCTTCTGACTTCAGCCTTCTACAACGGCCGTCGTATCTGGTCGGTTGCTTGCGTTTAATTTGGTCTTCTCGCATAGCGTCCAACTCTTCTGATGAGCAAAAGCAGGGGTAAGCATTGCCATCTTCTACTAATTTTTCCACATGAGTTTTATATAGGTCTAATCTTTCCGACTGAACGTAAGGACCATAGTCGCCGCCTTGGGTTGGGCCTTCATCAAAGTTCAAACCTGCCCATTCCATGGAGCTTAAGAGGTTTTCTTCCGCCCCTTCCACTTTTCGTGCTTGGTCCGTATCTTCAAAGCGAAGAATTATTTTTCCCCCATTTGCCTTGGCAAAAAGGTAATTAAAAAGGGCTGTGCGAAGCCCACCAACATGAAGGTAACCTGTGGGGCTGGGTGCAAAACGAACTCGAATATCTGACATTTCTTCCTTAAAAAATCACCCATGAGGTGCTTTGTGGTTTAACTTTTGAATAACTCTATAAGAGAAAGCTTATGGGGATTAGCAAAAAAAATAAAGTTCCCATTTTAAAAAGCTATAAAAACAAGTGATTAATGTCTTTAAACAAGTCGAATGCAAAGCAAAATTAGGCAACTCCGCCTATTTGTGACTGCTTCTGGAGGAAAAAAATGCACCAATATTTAGAAATGGTTCGAAACGAAATCGAATCTGCCGCTGGACAAGAAAAATACTTAGCTAGTGCCCTTTTTCTCAAGGTATTTAGAGAAGTACCCTATGAGGATGACGGTGATTTTGAACTTACAGACAAAGCGGGATTCGAAGAAATTCAAAATCGTGTAACCAATATATTAAGGTCTCCTAGTGACTTTGACCCTAAAGAAGAGTTGCTTTCATGGCAGATTGCCGTGCTCCGTCAAATGGCGAGAGACTTCTATAACATCTGGGTGGACTATAAAGACGAGCGTTTTGGTGCAAGTGATATCTTTTCTGATGGTGAATCTTGCATGTCTTTAGAGGCTTCATTAGAAAAAATTAACGAAGATCCAACTGAAAACTATTCGGCTATCTTGGAAATTGAACAGACCTTAACTAAATTGGCTACCAGCCCAACTCAGTTTGTAACTGAGCTAGATAAATTTTGGTCTTTCAAGGGTGCCATCAGTTCTAAAGGGGATGGAGTTACAGCCTTTACGCAAAAGAGAATTGATTTAGAAAAGAATGGAACTATGATCGCTGCTGTTGTTCGTGGTATGAAAGAAGTTTCAAATAGATGTGAGCGAAATGCGAGACAGCTTCCCGGTGCTCACCATTTACTATGGATCAATGCTCATATTTTAGTTGAATCCTTCACCAATGCTTTTGAGTCCTTTTTGGAATTTGAATACTTGGATAATATTGAGCTATCTTTGCACCACTGGTTAGATACACTCTTTCCACAGCGCATGATTGCAAACTTGCCAAACCCTTTGCACCAAAGCCCAACACATCACGGGATCATTGCTAATTTGACGCAAGCGACCCAGTGCATGGTGCAGTATGTTGCCCATGGCAATCAAGCTTTTGACCAGAGAGATGAAATCATTGTCCCTCACGTCCTTGAAGCCTTAGAGCGAGTAAAAAGAATTTCTTTGAAGAATATCACGGCTTTGCAAAGACAAGAGATGCAGACCAAAGCATTCTCTTAAAAAAAAGAAAATTTCTTTAAAATAAATTCCTCTATAAGACTAAGACTATAGACTGGGGGGCCATATGTTCCCCTCTGTAGAGCAAGAAATTGTAGGCATCTAGGCTGTTTAGGCCTTTTTTGCTTTTCCCCTTTTTTTTGTTTAGAATCATCTTTTTAACCGACTTTACACCCCCCCAATACCCATGCTGGAATTTTTTTCCTTGGCTCAAGATAAATCAGGAAATTTGGAAAGAGTATCCTATAAATTAGGTCTCTTAGAGTTACTTTTTGCCTTTTTATCGCTAAATGAAAGCTGCAATGGGGAAAAAAGACAGATCTTGAAAAATATCCAAGCTGGCCTTGAAGAGCATCTAAAATATTCTGACCCTAATGTAAGGCGTGAAAAAAACTTCCGTTTTGCTACCAGTCGTTGGCTAAGATTAAAGGATCTGGCTAATTTTATTTTAAGCGACGATGGCAAGGCAGACTTGCGAGTTAAAATTGCTAGCATCCTAGTTCAGGCCTCTTCCATTGAAAATAAATGGGATAAAATTAAGCAAACCCTGACTGCCGATCTCAATGAAGAAAGCTTTACCAGCCTTTCTCAAGCATACTCCTTTGAAACGGGGGAAATGCACCCAGTTTTAGAGTGGATCGCCCTTTGTTTTTTAGAGCAAGACCCAGAGCCACCACCTCCAAATTTAAGATTAGAACTGGTGCGAGGTGAGTTCCCTAAAAGCTTTTGGGCCGCCAGAAAAGGCTCTTACCATAAGCCCAATCCCTTTTGGTTGCCAAAAAATCCACTTTGCCATGCCGTAAATTTGGGGCAAGAATTGACCTGTCTTTTGTTGCAGACAGAAAAAACATTACAAAAAATTAACAACAATAGCCCCTTGGGCAGACCCAGTTCAATCACTTTAGACTTACCCGGTGCCAAAGAGGAAAAGGGACAGCTTTCTTTGATCCCTGAAACACCAGCGGAAACCTTTTTAAAACTCCAAGGCTTGATCGAAAAAAAGTTAGGGGCCAACGGAGTTCGGCATTTATTTGGAATTTTACGACAGGTTGCAAAGGCAGAAAATACCAGTTTCTTCTTTGACTATTTCTCCCATGCCGAGTTGTTAGGTTACCACAAAGACCAAGTCAATAAATACGAGACAGAAGAGAAAAATCTTGAAGAGGTGCTTTCTATTTTAAATAAAGTAGAGGTTAAGCGCCGCTACATTAAGGAAAAGCCCATGCTGGAACGAGCGACTCCACTTTTTAATGGAATGACCAAGCATTACCGAGGTATTTCGAAAAAGGTGGCAGGCCAAGAGTTGGCTCTTGATGCTTTTGTGCTTGGTGATGGTACCAGTTTAAGGCTCGGTGCTCATCTGAACTTGGTGCCCATGCGTGCCTTTTTGGAAGACACTAAAAAACATAAATTTTTGCTGCCCCTTGCAGCCTACTTGGCTGGCTCTTGGGTTTTGGAATTTAACAGTAATCGTGGGCACTTACAAAAAAACACGAAAGAGCTTTTGGAAGGTTGCGCCCTAAAAATTGCCCCCCAAGCAAAAAGAACCATTTTAACAAAGTTGCAGTCTGAGCTAGATTACCTGAAAGAAAAGGCCTATGTTGGATCAATAAAAGCGCTAAAGGTGGAAGCATTAGAATCTAGTGCAACTGACCCTTACTTGCAAAAATTTGAAATCACGCCACCACCTGCCCTCTTGCAAAACATGCAAGCTTCCTATGCAGATGCTGGCCACGGGGCAGCCTCGGGTATGCTCTTTTAGTTTGATCTATTTATATGTCTAAAGTTATCTTTATGGGCACGCCCCATTTCGCCTGTGTGACCCTTGAAGCCGTTATTGCCGCAGGCCACGAAGTTTGTTTGGTTGTTTGCCAACCTGATAAAAAACAGGGACGAGGCCACAAATTTAGCCCCCCGCCAGTTAAAAAATTAGCCTTAGAGCATAACATAGAAGTCTTTCAACCGACCAAGCTGAAAGCCCCTGAAACCCACGAAAAATTAGCCAGTTACAATGCAGATTTTTTTGCCGTTGTGGCCTATGGGCGAATTTTGCCACAAGCTATTTTAGATATCCCCAAATTGGCCTGCATTAATGTTCATGGTTCATTGTTACCCCTATACAGAGGTGCCGCGCCCATTCACTTTGCCCTTTTAGAAGGTAAGGCTGTTACTGGGGTCACCACCATGAAAATGGATGCTGGGCTAGATACCGGCGATATGTTGCTTGTATCTGAGACTCAAGTTGAGGAAGATGATAACCTTGAGACCCTATCGATCAAGTTAGCTCAGTCTGGTGGAGAACTCCTTACAAAAACTTTAGCTGAATTTGACTCTATCATGCCAATTGCGCAGGACCATGATAAAGCGACCCATACAAGATTACTCACCAAGGAAGACCGAGTGATAGATTGGAGTAAAAAAGACATAGAAATTTTCAACCAACTGAAAGCTTTTGCCCCAAAACCCGGATTGACGACAGAATTTAGAGGTAAGGGAATTAATATTAAAGGTTTGGACTTAGGGCCAGAAGAAAAAGACCTGAAACCAGGCGAATTACTGGCGCAGGAGGGGCAATTATTTGTTGGCTGCGCAAGTGGCTGTTTGCAAATTTTAGAACTCCAACCAGAGTCTAAAAAATCCCAAGAGGCCTCCCAGTGGCTCAATGGCTACCAGTTGCAGGCTGGGGAGTTTTTTAAATAATGGGTGAAGAAAAAAAGACGGTAAATGTATTTTTGGCTGCCGTTCATATTAAAAATACTCCCTTAGAAGACACGCAAGAATCCATGAAAGAACTGGAAGCCCTATGTGTTACCTTGGGCTTTAATGTTGTGGGCCAGGAAATTCAATCTCGACCTTCCTTTGAGAGTAAGACCTTTTTAGGAAAGGGAAAGCTGGAAGAGATTAAGGCTTTTATGGAAGAGTTTGGAGCCGATACTTTGGTCATGGATACAGAGCTGAGCCCCAAGCAGGGAATCAATGTTGAACAGTCATTGGATGCTATGGTCCTAGATCGAAGCCAAGTAATACTGGAAATTTTCTCAGACCACGCACGAACCCCTGAATCCAAAGCTCAGGTAGAGCTTGCCCGTTTGTATTACATGCTCCCAAGGTTGCTAGGCATGTGGTCTCACTTAGACCGTGAAAAGGGGGGGATTTCAGCCTCAAGAGGGACAGGTGAAAAGCAAATATCTATTGATCGGAATATTGTCCGCAAAAGGATGTCGAAACTACAGAAGGATCTGGGGCGCATTGAAAAGCAAAGGCAAAATCAGAGCAAACAACGGGATAATGTCTTTTCTGTCAGCCTTGTGGGCTACACAAATGCAGGTAAAACCACCCTGCTCAAAAGCCTGACAGGTAAAGGTGATGGTGGGAAAGATGTGCTTTTTGCAACTTTAGAATCTACCACCAGAAAACTTACTGGTCTAACCAAGCCTGATATTTTACTTTCGGACACTGTGGGTTTTATCCAAAAACTGCCACATCATTTGATTGCTAGTTTTCGCTCTACCTTGGCGGTGGTCCATGAAGCCGATCTATTGCTCCATGTAGTGGATGCCTCTAGTGTAAAAATCTTCTTAGAGATTGAAACTACCTTAGCTGCCTTGAAAGAAATTGGGGCAGATAAAGTGCCTCGGTTATTAATTTTAAATAAAGCAGACCTCATTGCCAATGATGTGGAATTGATCATATTGAAAAAAACCTTTTCAAATGCTTTGTTTGTCTCTAATCTGGAAAGCAAAACAATTGAAGAGCTTAAGGTGGCGATTCAGGAACACTTTAGTAAAACCTTTGTAACAGAAAAAATAACGCTCACCTATGATATGGGTGGCATATTATCTAAGCTTTATCCCTTTTGTATTGTTGACAAGGTTGACTATGTAGAAGAAGGGATGGTGGTTGAATACACAGCAACCATTCCAAATGATAAAACTATAAAAAAAATGATAAAGGATATGGAGAATAAATGAAAAAATTACTAGTTACCCTTTTAATCACATGCCTCCCCTTTGCTTTGATGGCAGAGCCAAAAGTAGGCAGCACCCTCAGCCCTGTTGTTTTAGACGGAAAAGCAGGTGGTTTAGTCAGTGGTGGTGCTTGGGACTCTGCAGCTACCTTTAAAGGGAAAGTCTCACTTGTATTTTATGTTGATGTTGATGAAAAAGACCTAAACTCTCACGCAGTTGCAGAGTTTAAAAAGGTAAAGCGTGTTTCAGAGAAATTTCAGTCTCTAGTGATCATCAACATGGATGCCACCTGGAAGCCCAATTCTATTATTTCTTCTCTTTTAGAAGACTCTCAAAAAGAAAACCCCAAGACTATCTATGTTAAAGACATGAAAAAAGCTTTGGTAAAGTCTTGGAACATGGGGGATGATACTTCCGACATTATGGCTATTGGCCCTATGGGTGAAGTTTTATTTGCAAGAGATGGAAAGCTAAGTGACGCTGATATTAAAGATATTATGGCGAAGATCTCGGCTGCAATCGCAAAGTAAAGGCTGAGAGTTTAAGCTCTGATCCTTTGGATATTCACTTCATCACCTAAGGTGATGAGGTGAAACCCAGCCCATGCTCCTTTAGCATGTCTTGCTGTGCCACCGCTGCACACAGTTTGCAATTTGTGATCTGAATAGGGCCGATGTGCCCAACTTTTATGGATGTGACCATGAAGGTATAATTCTACTTCAGCATCTTTTAAAATCTGCTCAAAAATTTCTACATTTTTAAGTTTGTGCATCTTGGCCTCATTGATCCCTTGGGGCAAAAATGCCGCATAGTGACCCAATACAATAATCCGTTTATTTCGTGCTTCTTCTAAGACCCGCCTTAAAGCATCTTCTTCAAACCAACCCCTTGAGTCATAAAAAGCATTGGGTTCCGCTTGGTTGATTAAGATAGCTTGCCACTGGTCATCAAGAGAAACTGAGGCAATTCCCTTCTCAAAGCTAGGTAGGTAGTCTCCAAAAGCCTTTTCTAACCTATTATGGTAGGATGCATTGGCTGTGTAGCAATCGTGGTTGCCAGGGATAACTAGAGGATTTGGTTTTTGTAAAAAGGGTTCTAATGCCTCTTTGGCAATAGCGAACTCGCAATCTAAAGAAAGACTAGAAATGTCCCCCGTAAAGGCCAGTTGGTCCCAAGGCAGTTGCAAGGCCTTAGTTAGAGCGGCGTTTCTGGTCTTAGAGCTAAATCTTCTACTGGGGTTGAGTTTTAGATTGTAAAACCCAAGTAACCCTTTATCCACCCCTTGAGACAAAACCTCTTTAAGGTGTAGGTCTTTTGCCCCAAAGTGCAAATCGCTTAAATGCAGTAGGGTAGTCGACATTATTTAGGTGCTCTCGCAATCGTACTTTGATCGTTAATGATTTCAGGTGCTGTGATGAGATCATTGGTCGCTGAAACCTGTGCGACCTTCAATAATTTTGGGTGCTCCTCCTGCATATCCTTCAGGCTAATGTCTGCGGCAGTAGTATTTTCAAAAAATCCGACTTTTAAACGATATTGATGTTTTCCCTTGGTCACAGTCTGCATCGTTAAATAACTAAAACTAACAAAGGGGGAAACAGCAATAATTTGCTGTAAAGCCTTGTCCAAAGAGTTCACAGGAGAAAAAGAAATGGCCATGGGCTTACTTCTTTGAATTCTAAAGTCAGCCAATTGGGAAGAAATTTCATCAATAGTGGGGAGTACAACCCATAATTTTTTAGAAATTATAGGATGGTCTGGAAAGAGCAGAGCAATTTTTTCCCCAGCATCAACGGCATCCTCTTCACTATCAAAAAAGCCCACTCTGATTTGATAGGTATAGCTTTCCTTTTTTTTGCCTTCTGCTTTTCTTTTATTTTGTGAGCGTTGTAAATAACCAAGGTAGCCCTCTTCTAAAAGGTCTTCGATCAGGTGCATCGCTTCAGGCGTATTTTCCTCAGGCAGGGAAAAAAGTTGTAAGCCAAAGCGTTTGTTCCGAGCCTTGCTAAAACTAATTTTAGAAGGGTCAATTTTTGAAGAGTCAAATTGATTAAAATTGAGCACTCGTTTTTCTTTTACAAAGGGAGACCATTTTTGGGGTTTGGTGGCAAAAAGAGGCGCAAAAAAGCTATTTTTATTTTGAACCCAAATGATTCTGCGCTGCTTCGGATAATCAAAAACCTCAAATCTATTTAGTATTTGCCACCCTGTTTTGGACTCAACAATAAAACTAGGCTTAAAGTCTTTAGTTGGCGCCTCTAAAACCTTGGCAATGGATTGCACTATCTGGCTTTTGGTCTTTGCAGCTTGGTTTGAATTCTGTTCTGCCTCTTCCTGTTCTGTCATTTCTGGGGGAAACACCCAAATGAGTTGGTAAAAAATCAGGGCACCCATTGCCAGAATAAGCCCAATTGGAATTTTCCATAAAATGGGATTTCCCCGTAAATATCTATGGCTTTTATTGATGGTGTCTATGGTTTTTTGCTTCATGTTATTTCTGTAAGAGGCATCATTCCTAAGGGGCTTTTAGAGGCCGCATTTAGGGATTTAAAATTTCTGTAATCTTCTTTGTTTTCTTTTAATTTTTGTAAGGCCACATAGCCAATCATACTTGCGTTATCAGTGCAGTGGGTTGGGGTTGGGGCGTAAAAATTGAGTCTGCGCTTTGCAGCAAAGTCCTCTAAGGCCTTCCTGATTCCTTTGTTGGCAGCTACCCCACCACTGATAATGATATTTTTAACAGGGGTTGTTTCTAAAGCCTTTGCAAACTTTTTTACAACTATCTTTTCCATAGTTTCTTGGAAACCCTTACATAAAAAAGCAGCAGCCTTTTTAATGTCATCATCTGTCTCACTCATATAGCGATCATAACTAAAAAGCTCTTTTTTTTCTACAAAGATCCCCGCTTTTATTGCATGGTTACGAAAGGCGGTTTTCATACCTGAAAAGCTAAAATTAAGGGTCGGTTTTCCTTGCAAAGGGATAGTGAAGTCCGCTCCCTTACCCTCATGCAGTCCTGCCAGTTTTTCCACTGTGGGGCCACCGGGGTAAAGTAGGCCTAACATCTTTGCAGCCTTATCATAAGCCTCGCCCATAGCGTCATCTAGGGTTTTGCCTAGGAGTTGATAATCATTAAAGGCTTGGGCCCTGTATAGATGGGTATGTCCACCGCTGGCCAGCAAACCTAAAAAAGGATAGTCAAACTCTTTATGGTCTAAAAAGCTCGCCAAGAGATGGCCTTCAAGGTGATCCACAGGAATGAGAGGTAGGTCCAACCCCCAAGCCAGAGACTTGGCAAAATTGACTCCAATCAAAACAGAGCCTATTAACCCTGGGGCATAGGTCACAGCGATTGCAGTAAGGTCATCATTGGTTACCTTAGCCTCACTGAGCAAGCTTTGCACTAAAAGAGGCAGACTGCTTAGGTGTTTGCGGCTGGCAATTTCAGGCACTACGCCACCGTAGATTTTATGAGCGTCAATTTGGCTGGAAATTAAACTTCCAACTACATCTCCATTGGGGGCCAATAACGCGACGGCGGTATCATCACAGGAAGATTCTATAGCCAGTAACATTAGGCAGACCTTAAAAAGAGAGTTATTTTTTTTTCAATTTCAGCAAAATTGGGGTAGCGTTCTTCCCGCTTCTTAAACTCGCTGGTGTGGGCGTAGCGCTTACCATTTTTCTGCACCACTCCCACTTCCTTATGAAGCAGCTCGTGGTAAGCAAGATAATGAATCAGTTCCCTAGGGGCTTGTAGACTGTCAAATATCAAACTGATTGCGACCTCATCTTTTTCAAAATGGTAATGGGCCAATTTTCTGGTGGAGAAGTGTTTTAGCCAAGTGACTTTTGGCAAGGGGTCCATATGAGGGAACCAGTTTCTTGCCACATTGGCAATTACTTCATCTAAATCGTGGAACACACCTTGGCCGCTGCGTTTTTCTTCTTTAAAATCACTGCGTAAAACGTTCACTTCCTTTAAAAATCGATAAGCAAATCGTTCTTTTAGAGGTAACCTATGGAAGGTTAACTTTGGCTCAAGGTCCTTTAAAAAGCTTTCGTGCTCTTTGTGTAGGTCCAGCAGGTGATGCAGTTCATTACCACGCAGTAGCTTCTTACGCAGGTTGAAAGCGTAGGGCGAAAGAGGATCTGGTTTTTTAAATTTCGAAAAGCTTAACATCTGCGGCAAATTAGGGTAAAGTAAAACCATACAAAGCAGTGTACCCGAAAGCAAGTGAGAACCGATGCATGCAAATTCTTTAAAACCTCTGATTCATTTGAATGCAGGGGAAAAACAAAATAAAACAGAAGTATGTTTTGATATTTACGCTCTAGGGCGTGATTTAGTATTAGTGATTTCAGGAGGCGAAACCCACATAGGGGCCGTTGCCTGCTCCAATCAAGGCAGTTTAGAATCCTTTGGGCTTAAAAACCATAAGGAACTTGAACTGGTTAAGGAGGTAGCTCATGAACTTGCAGAAGCGACAACAAAGGAAATCTTAGTTGTAGGGGGAATCCACTATGATGATATCTCCAAAGAGCAGATTGACGAAATTAATGTTCATATCGAAAAGCTCACAAGCACCTTAAAAGATGAGGTTGCAGCCCTTAAATTGGATTTTCACTAGGGATAAAAAAACACCCCAAGCCTATTTGACTTAAACGCTCACCTAGCGCCTGCACGCCAAATTTTTCTGTGGCGTAATGGCCTGCACTACAAAAGTGCATCTCCAACTCTTGAGCTTCGGCAAAGTTTTGCTCTGAGCCTTCCCCCGTAAGGTAGCAATCAATTCCTAGACCTGCCGTTTTAGGGAAATACTTTTGAGCGCCACCTGTCATAATGCCTATTTTTTGTATTTTGGTGGGGCCAAAGGGCAGCATCAAGGGGGCTCTATTGAGCTTTTGATTTACCCTTTCCTCAAGTTCTGGGGCTGTAATCCCGCCAGCATTTGCAATGAGTAGGTTAGGAATCTTGCTACTGGGCGCAGTGAGAGTAAAATCAGAAAAACCCAAAACTTTAGCCAACTCTACGGAGTTCCCAAGCTCAGGGTGATAATCTAAGGGAAGATGATAAGCTAAAAGAGCAATATCATTTTTAACTAATTCTTTTACTCGTTCATATTGCGGCCCAATAAGCCTTTGGTCGGCACCTTCCCAAAAAAGACCATGGTGGCAAAGAATAGCATCTGCCTTTTGCTGGGCAGCTTTTTTGATTACCTCACTGGTAATGGATACAGCTAAGGCGATTTTCTTTATGTCTCTACTGGAATCTAACTGCAACCCGTTGGGGCAATAGTCCTGAAAATTTTCTGGTTGCAGCCAGCCATGGAGCAGCTTTTCTAACTGGGCCGCTATCATTTTTTTGTCTCAAGATCTTTTGCGCACCTAAAACCAACATGGCTGGAGCGAAAGTTGATAGGGCTTTCGGCAGAGTCGTCATTTTTGAGCTGGCTGGGCTTGCTGCCGTAACTCCCACCCTTGATCACCATAAAGTATTCTAACTCTGAGTTTTCATAATTTTCCCCTTTCCAACCCAGAGACTTCCCTGTTTTGGCGATGGTTGCAGTCCATTCCCAAAGGTTTCCAGCCATATCTAAAACGCCCTCAGGTGTGGCACCAGCGGGGAAGGTTCCGGCCTTGGCATATCTCTCGAATTTATCGTCTTGCAGCAAATCTCGCCAAGGGGTTACGCAGTTAATATCACAAAAATTGGCTCTAGTAGGGTCTAACTTTTCATTCCCCCATGGGTAGACACGTTTGCCCTTGCCTGCGGCTCGTTCCCACTCTTCAAGGGTAGGTAGACGTTTGCCAGCCCAGTGGCAGTAATGTTGAGCATGGAGCCATGTTGCAAGGCGCACAGGGTAAGTTGGCCCGTGGACTTTTTTCTTAGCAAACTGAGGAGTTCTCCTGTAAATGGTTTGCTCTTGGAAAGTTTGATAGGGGCCTTGGGTTACCTCGGTAATATCCATATAAAAGGCTGGTTGGCCCTTTGCAGCTGGGATTAGTACCATGCCTTCTTCGGCAGACAGACTTGGAGCAAAAAGGCTCAAAGAGAAAAAGAAACTTAAGAGGTAAAATGTAGTTTTCATGAGATCATTTTTAATTGGTTAGTTCCAAAAGTTTGTGGCAGAAAATTTTTAAGGCACCTGAATTTTTGACCACAGTATTTTGCGCTATCTTGCCTAGTTGGGCAGCCTGTTTTGGGTCTTGGTTGCATTTGAGAAAAAACTGCCCAAGTTCTTGTTCATTCTGAACCACTGCCAAGCCACCTGCTTCCTTTAATAAATCCACTTCAGAAGTAAAATTTTTGAAGTAGGGGCCAATCACAGTTGGTTTAGCCAGACTTGCAGGTTCGATCATGTTCTGTCCCCCACGATTTACAAAAGAGCCACCGACAAAAACGACATTGGCTAGTTCATACCACATCAGCAGTACTCCAAAGCGGTCTACTAGGATCAACTGGGGCTTCTTTATTTTTCCAGCGGGAAGGGACTCCGCTTGAAAACCCTGGTTTAGTAATTGCTGTAGGCATTCTACTTTTTTTTCAGCATGGCGAGGTATCAAAACCAACTTTGCATTTGGGTCTTCCAGTTGCAAAAAAGCCTGGTAGATTATGGGGATTTCTTCGGGCTGGATACTACCTGCCACAACCAGATAATCACCTGTGCTGAGGTTGTATTCTTGTCTTATCTGTTCCAGCGCAGAGCTATCTGGTGTTTGGGCCGTTGTGAATTTGAAATTACCATCAAAGTGCGCTTTTCCAGCGTCCACCCCCAACTCTAAAAAATAGCTTTCGCTTTTTGGGTCGCCTGCTTGGATGTAGCTCACTTTCTGTAAGAGGGGTGTGAGGAACTTAGAAAAACGGCGGTAATTGCCCATGTGTCTATCGCTCAAGCGGCCATTGGCAATGGTCACCTTTCCTTGGGCGCTCATTTGGCTGATTAAATTTGGCCAAAGCTCTGTTTCCACCAAAATCAAATGATCAGGCTCATAGGTTTGGATCACTTTTTTAATGGCACTGGAAAAATCAAAGGGGAGGATAAAAGAGGCTTTTGCCTTGTCCTGAAGTAATTCCAAGGCAGGGGCACGGTTGCAAGAGAGGATAAACTCTAAATGAGGGGCTTGATTTGTAAGTTCTTCTAAGATGCGAAGACTCAAGCGAACTTCCCCCAAACTAGCACCATGAATCCAAATTCTGGTGCCCTGTTTTTTTGGGGAAGTTGGTAGGCTTCCACTAAACTTGAGGCGGATTTTTTCCCAATCTGTAGGCTTAAATAGCTTTACTCCCAGTAAAATAGGAGAAAGCAATCCAAGTGAGATGTAGTAGAATAAATCCATTAACAGCCGTAGTTAACGGACAGAAAGCTCTTTAACAGCCTTCACCATTTCACGTAAATGATCAGGATTTACTTCCTTATCAATGCCATGACCTAAGTTAAAGATGTGTCCTGAGTCAGGGCCAAATTTATCTAAAATGGATTTCACTTTGGCGCGGATAACCTCGGGGCTAGCAAAAAGAACATTAGGGTCTAGATTTCCTTGTAGAGCTACTTTGTTGCCAATCAAGCTTTTCGCTTGGCCCATATCGGCCATCCAATCCAAACCAACAACATCGGCACCAGTTTCAGCCATTTTTGACAAATGTTGGTGACCACCGTTGATGTAGTAAGCTTGAGGCACTTCACCTTTTTTATCTAAGCCTGCAAAGATTTGCTGGATGTAAGGGAAGATGAACTCGTTATAATCATCAGGGCAAAGGATGCCTGCCCAAGTATCAAACAACTGAACCATGTTAGCACCATGCGCAATCTGATAGTTCAAATAATCAATGGTCATAGAAGTTAACTTTTCCATCAACTTATGAGCCAGTTTTGGCTGGTCAAAAAACAAGGCTTTGGTCTTAGAAAATAACTTACTACCACCACCTTCAACTGCGTAGCAAGCAAGGGTAAAGGGTGCACCAGCAAAACCGATTACAGGGGCACGATCTTTTAATTCTTTAGTAAGGATGTCTAAAACCTTCCCTACGTAAGGTACGTTATCATCTGGATCGGGTAACATTAACTTGTCAATATCTGCTGCGGTTCTGACGGGGTTTGCGATCTTTGGTGCAGGGTTGAAAGTTAGATCAATGCCCATGCCCTCTAAAGGTGTTAGAATATCAGAGAACATAATTACAGCATCCACACCAATCAAATCCAAAGGTTGGATGGTTACTTCTGCCGCCAGTTCTGGGTTCTTGCAAAGGCTTAAAAAATCGCCTGCCTGTGCCCTTGTTGCGCGGTACTCAGGTAGGTATCTACCTGCTTGGCGCATGACCCAAACTGGGGTACGCTCGATTGGTTTTTTGTATGCTGCTTTGATCAATAAATGTTCGCTCATGATTCCTCGTTAAAATGCTGAACTTGATAACTATAAATTTTAGTTTCTGTGTTTTTCCAGTCGTCATATTCTAGACAAGCTTTTTTGCATAGCTCACCCAAAAAGGCTTCTTTGGTTTTTAAACTTTCCCAGACCTGTGGTAAAAAGGTGGCTTTGCTGCCATCCTTTTCAATCACAATCCCATCAATGAAGGGCCTGATCTGGCTAGTTTTCTCTAGGGAATCTTTACCTAAAAGCTCCTCAGTGGGGCTTAAAATAGAGACTTCCAATTCTATTTTTTGTAGCTCTGGCGCTGTAACAGGGCTGAACCTAGGGTCGCAAGTAGCAGAGGCAATGGCCAACTTTTGGGCTGACTCAAAAAGGGAGCCTTCAGGCTCAATGTTGCCAATGCAGCCTCTAAGTTTATTGTCACTAAACAGAGTTACAAAAACCCCTCGTTCGATTTTATAGGGGTCTAAATCGAAGAGGGTCAAATCGTGTTTTTTATCATCGAGCACATTTTCTAAGGTCATTCGTGCGAGCGCTACCAGACCCATTCCCTGTGCTTGTGTTAATATTGGTTTACTCAATGGGTCTACTCAAAATGTTAATTCTTCACCATCGTGTTTGATGGTCAGTTGGTTTTTACCAGTGGTGCTTTTTTCCACACGGCCAATCACCTTGGCCTCAATATGGGCATCCTTAGCTAGAGCTAAAATTTGATCAGCATGTTTAGGGTCGCAGAATAATTCTAACCTGTGGCCCATATTGAACACAGGCATCATATCTCTAAGGGTCAAACCTTGGTCTTTTTGGATTCCCCTAAAAATAGGTGGAATAGGCAAGAGATCATCTTTAATATAATGGACAGCCTTGCCAAATTTTTGACATTTTGTTTGGCCACCACCAGAACAGTGAACCATCCCGTGAATTTCTTTGCCTAAGGCTGCAAGGATCTCTTTAATCAAGGGTGCATAGGTTCGAGTCGGGGAAAGCACAGCTTGGCCCCAGTTTAAGGGTGTGCCTTCAAGAGGCTCATCTAGTTTATGCTTGCCTGAATAAACCAACTCTTCTGGGACTTCAGGGGAGTAGGACTCAGGGTATTTTGCTGCGTACTCTTTAGTAAAAACATCATGTCGGGCCGCAGTTAGGCCGTTAGAGCCGATCCCACTGTTGTAGGCCGTTTCCCAACGGGCTTGGCCGTAGCTAGCAAAGGCTATGATGGTATCGCCGGGGCTAACATTGTCTAAATCAATGATATCTTCTCGTTTCATGCGCACCATCATGGTAGAATCTACCACCATGGTCCGAACCAAATCGCCTAAATCAGCTGTTTCCCCACCACAAGATTTGATGTTAACGCCTTCTTTGGCTAGGGCTGCAATAACTTCTTCATAACCATCAATCACAGCCTTGATCACCGCACCTGGAATATGGAACTTGTTCCTGCCAATGGTGTTTGAAAGGAGGAGGTTATCCACTGCACCAACGCAGGCCATATCGTCGACATTCATAATCAATGAGTCTTGGGCAATGCCTTTGAAGATGTTGATGTCGCCAGTTTCTTTCCAGTAAATATAGGCCAAGCTGGATTTTGTTCCTGCCCCATCGGCATGGAGAAGGGTACAGTAATCTTCATCACCTGTGATGTGATCAGGCAAAACCTTGCAAAAGGCTCCAGGAAATAGGCCTTGGTCCAGATCAGAGATAGCATCATGGATTTCAGATTTGCTCGATGAAACCCCTCGGGCTTCATAAATTTTTGATTCAGTCATTTTTTGCTATCCAATGGTTTTAGGCTATTTTTAATGCGTTCTTAGTAAATTCTTGTTCGTTTTCAGAGGCAATCAAGCTCAGGCGCATGGCCTTGGCATCTTTAAAGCCCTTGATGTAACCTGAGATGTGCTTGCGAAATTCAATCAAGGCTTTGGTCTCACTATTAAACTCACGTGACAATTGGTAATGCTCTAGCATGACCGCAACCTTATCCTTTAAGGTGATCTTTTCTCGTTCTTCCTGTGACCAAAAAACCCAAGGGTCGCCAAGGGCAGCTCTACCAATCATATAGCCATCTAGGTTCCTCAACTTGCCCATTGCTTGGTCATGGCTTTTTAAATCGCCATTGCCCAGCACAGGGATAGATAAGGCTTCTTTAGCAGCGTAAATTGGCTCCCAATCGGCCTCACCTCGGTAGGCCTGTTTTGCCGTTCTTCCGTGCAGCGTAATGGCTTTGGCCCCTGCTGATTCGAGTCCTTTTAAAAAGGGGATGAGGTCGTCTGTATTTGCCCATCCAACTCTGGTTTTTACCGTAACAGGTATGTCTTTACATCCTTTAACTGTAGCTTCTACAATTCTACAGGCCAAATCAGGCTCTTTGATTAGAGCGGCACCATTTCCAGCTCTTACAATTCTTTTAGCAGGGCAGCCCATGTTAATGTCTATCCCCGTGGGGTTTAACTTTGCTGTCTCAGAGGCGATCTTTGCATATAACTCAGGTTCTCTTCCAAAAAGCTGGACAAATAAGGGTAGTTCTTCGGACTCAAATTCAATGCGAGATTTTACTACGTCAGAATGCTCAATGCCATTGATGCTAGTAAACTCAGAATAGAGCACAACCTCAGGATTTAAACGACGCACAATAAGCCGATAAGCGCGATCTGTAATCCCGTCCATTGGGGCCAGTGCAGCGATTGGTTTTGTGGTCTGAAACATGAGGATAAAGCTTTTTGGGTTTAGCTCTAAATTCTGCCTGTTGGGGGGGATTCTGTAAAGGGTTAGGAGGCCCTAGAGTTGGCCTTTTAAAAAATCTTCCCATTCCACTGGTAGAAGATATTTTTTCTTATTATTGCACTCTTTGCAGGCAGGTACGATATTGGATTTTGTTGACTTTCCGCCACGGGAGATAGGGATGGCGTGATCCATAGTTAAGTCTTTGGCATTAAAACGCTTTTTGCAGTAATAACACTCACCTCTACCCCTTAGGTTTTTCCACCACTGGCTGGCGCGCAATTCACGGGCCTTAGCCTTTTCTCTTTTTAAGTGCTCTTCTGAAACAGCAATAAAGTCAGCTTCTAGTTTCATTTTCCCTTTTGTATGCACTCACCGACAGAGCCAGTAGCGCAAACACGGCCATCTGTCCAAATGGCTTCACTCAAATTAGCACCATCAAAAAGAGTTTTGGCTAAGTTGGCCCCTGTAAAATTAGCTTTGGTAAGGTTGGCCTTTCTAAAATCACTGCCAGCCAAGTTGGCTTTTTGTAAGTAGGCCCCAACCATTTTAGCATCGACAAACAAAGCGCCGCTCAAGTCGGATTCTTGGAAGTTGCTTTGGGTTAGGTTTGTAGCACTTAAATCTGCGCCCTTTAAAACCGCTTTTTCAAATTCAGCCCCTGCCACATTGGCATTGTTCATTTGAGCATAACTAAAATCTGCGCCATTGGCAGAAATTCCACGGAGATCAGCATTTTGAAACTCTACAAAGCGCACCTGAGCATCCCTAAAAACAGCGCCCTTCATCTGGGCAGAGGAAAGATTGGCCCAATTCAACTTGGCTTGGATAAAGCGAGTTGAATTTAAATTGGCCTTAATCAGGCTACTGTGGGAAAGATCTGCCTCTTTAAAACTGGAGCCATTGGCAATGGCTCCATCCAAATTGAGGTTGCTTGCCGCTCCTAAAGCGAGGTCGCAATGGACACAATATTTTTGATCTAAAAACTTACCAAGAGAAAACTCATCGTAAGCTAGGAGTTGTGTAGGACAAAGTGGACTCAAGCAAAAAAGAGAAAAAAGTAAAATTGGTAGCTTCTTCATGGGCATCCTTTGATTTTTGGTAGATTCTCTCATTTAGTCTAGCTTTGCAAGTCAAAGCTTTTTAGGTTTTGCGATTTGGTAAACGTAAGTCTCAAAAATCCAGTCTAGTTTTTCTAAGATCAAATCCTTTCCCCCTAAGTCGGCCTTTTGTAAAATAGGTAGCAGTAGGCTAGGAGTAAGGGCATCAATGGCCTCTTTAGAAATAGGGAAGTAGCTCACATGCCAAGGCTCAAAGGCAACCCCTGATTGGCCTTGTAGGTAGGGTCGAAAAAAATTGAAGTCTTCCAGATGTGCTTCCAGCCAAGTATTTAATTTGGCAAAAGGGCCACCTGCCTCAAATTCGTGAGGCAGTAGTTGAACTTGATAGTCCTTTGCAATGGAGGCTCGATCAATTAGATCTATTTCTGTGCCCCAATGGTGGCGACTGGAGCCTGGTAGGGCCGACCAGTTTAAAATGGCTTCAAAAATTTGCAAAGAGTTAAGGCTTGAGAAATCCAACTCTAGCCCGTTACGATCATAGAGGGGGCGTTCCCCTGTAAATTTTTTATTCCAGATCTTAGCCTGAGTTTTAAAATCTCGGAAACTGGAAAATACTTCGATCTCAATATTTTCTTCTTTTGCAGCGAGAACCATTTTATCAAAATCGGCCACAGCATCACTGTGAATAGCATAGCCCTCTTTTTGGATGATGTGGCTACGCCCTTGGCCAGTTAGTTCCAGTAGATTCATGTCTCTTTATTTGAACTCAAATGCTTCGGGCCCGAGCTGGGGCAATTTACTTAAAGTGGAGTCCATAACTTCGCTCAACTGTTTGGTGAGGCTAACAATGCTGCCATCGTTGTTGATGATAATATCAGCGAGCTTCATTTTTTCAGACTGGGGCATTTGATTCGCAATTCTTAAAGTGGCCTCTTCATGAGTAAATCCACGTTTTTCTATGAGCCTCTTGATTTGCACTTCAGGGTCAATGGTAAGTAAAACCACCTTTTGGAAGTAGCTCTGCATTTGGTTTTCAAAAAGCAGAGGGACAATGTAAAATATAAACTTTGTGCTGTCTGCTTTATAAGCTTCTTCGAAAGCTAAGGCCCTGAGGCGGTGGACTTCAGGATGGATGATTGAGTTTAAAATATCTAATTTGGCTCGGTCGGAAAAAACAATATCCGCCATTTTTTTGCGGTCTAGGGTGTAATCGGCTGTTAGGATTTGGGCGCCAAAAGCCTGAGTGATTTGACTTAATCCTTTACTCCCCTTGGTCACAGCAGCCTTAGCCAGATCGTCGGCATCAATGCAAAAATGGTCTACTTTAAGGAGGTTAGCTAAGGTGGATTTACCAGAGCCAATGGAGCCTGTGATTCCAACAATACGCATTTAATGCTCCCTTAAATACCAGTAAAGTTGACTGATCCAAGAGGATGCATCTAGGTAGAGTTTGACCATAAAAATAGGAAAAAAGGCCCACAGCAAAAGGTGGTGGGAAAATAGGAGATAGTTTTGGTGCGGCAACCAAGGGATTAATTCTCTAGCTGCGAAATAGGTCAGGCCCCCTGAAATTGCAAGGAGAGCTAGGCAGCTAAAGAAAATTCGGTTGATTAATCTTCTTAAAGGTCGAGAATGCACATCACCTAAACCTTCCACCCCAATATTAAACCTATGGTATAGGAGAACCAGAAGGGTAAGGAAAATTAAAAGCCCACCAGTATAGTGCATGCTAAGGAGTTCTAACCGATTTAAGAACTGATTGTTTCTTGTATCAAGGGCCGCAGTAGCCGTGACAAAGCAAAAAACCAGCAAGGAGGGAATAACGTACCTTTTTAATCTCTTAAAAATCGAGTTGTAAACTCGTTTTGCTCTTTCGTTAAAGGTCATGCTTGGGGCTTGAAAAAATGTTACTGGCTAGCATCTAAACCATTGGCATAATAGCTATGCAGAACTCTACTTGCAACAATAGGGCTCAAGCTTTTTGCGTCTTTTGTATTCAATTCATCTTCGACAATTCCAGATTTACCAAATTCATCACTAGTGGAAAGATTCCAGTTTTGCGGCGTAATAATTCGGTAATTCATAATCTTGTTTTGATCGATGTACACTTGGTGTAACAGGGACCCAGCAGGGGCTTCGATGCGGCTCAGGCCAATGCCACGTCTGGAAAAGTCAAATTTAGTACCTTGATTTGGAGGGATTTTTAAATCCAAGCTCAATAGATTAGTAAAGATATTGCGCAAATAAAATCGCCCTTCAATGGCTTCGGCAAAAAGTCGAGTTGCCTCTGAATTCACCTGATCTGTTTCATAGTTTAATTCTGTAATCAAGTTACTTACTTCATCACTGATTTCAGCATTACCACCGCCATAGTGGGTAACGAGTAAACGTGCTAATGGCCCAGTTTGCATGGGCATAGATTCATATCTGGCAGACTTAATCCAAGTGCGGGCGCCAGACTTGTTCAGGTCGTAAATCTGATTTTGCTGGGGCGAACCTGCTTCTTTGTAGTAGGTATTAAGCAAAGATTCTGTGATTTTTAGATTGTTTAAAGGCTCTAGCTTTTTATCAATATAAACACCTTCAGAGTAGGCTGGTGCATTGCTGCCTGTAATGGCGATACTACCAAAGCTGATCATACCTTGCCCTCCATCAAAAACCCGAGTCATTTTTGGGAAATGGGAGATTAGTTTTTTAACATCTCCAGGCCAAATCTTTTCAATAAAGTTCTTACAGGTTTCTAGTTCCCGAAGAACTTTCATAATCAAGTGTTCGTTAATATTTTGATTGGAGACCCCACCTGGAATTTGGTTCATGATGCCTGGGTACTTACCACACATTAAGGCTAAGGTTTTATGGAGGCTGTTTAAGCACAGGCTCATTTCGTCAAAGTGGTTTAAAAAACTGGTACTATCCTCATCCTCTAAAAATCGATCACTTTTCTCTACAGAAACGGCAGGTAGCTCACAGTAGATGCTTAGCTTTTTCTGATTTTCTTTGATAAAATTTGGTGAGAAAAAATCAGGTAAGACCTGTAAATAAAAATGATGGATGTGTGAATCAATAGTTCCTAGTTCTGAAATGACACGCCTGATCAATTGGCCTGTTGGAGTAGGTTCAATTTGCAGGTAGTTTTCTAATGCTGAAACAGCGGCTAGAGAATGATGCAATCCAGAATGGGAAGAAAGCTTTTGCGTCGTAATGGTTGCTTCTAAAGGGTACCTATTAAAAAGTTTTCCCTCTAAATTAATGCTACGGCCGCTATAAAGATTCAGTTGGCCATCTTCGGCGTACTGGTCCGATCTTTTGAGGCTTAAAAATCCCTCTGTATTGTGCAGTTGGTTGATCATTGACTTTTAACCTTTGATTAAATTATTCATCATCTTCTGAAATCTCTTCTGAGGGCGCATGAATTTCAGTAGTAGAATTTTGCTTTACGCTAGCCGCATGAGTAACAATTCCCACGGTGGTTAAAGCTGCTGCGCCAAGGCCGATGCCTTGGATGCCTGAAATTAAACTGGAATTCGACTGACCTGCACCCCCTTGGATTTGACCGAACAGACCAAGGCCTTGGGCCTCAGGGTAGTCGGGATTAGAGCAGCCAACACAAGGGTGGCCTGCCCCAACGCACCAAGTAGATGTGCCGCTGATTTTCAAGCGAGAACAAGAGTTTTTTGTAACCTGACCTTTGCAGCCTAATTTAAAAAGACATCCTGCTTGGTCCCCAAAATACTTACTAAAATTACCTAAGTCTAAGTCTTTGCGGAACTCACAGGAATCGCAAAGGGCTTGGTCAAAAAACATGGCTGGTCTGCGGAATTCATCCAATTCAGGCAATCCATATAAAATAAGATGGTTGAGCACTGTAAGTAAATGGGTGTACTGGGCAGGCTCACCGGGAATGCGAATGAAGGGCAATTCGCCCGGGTATAAAAATTCCCTTTCAATATTTAAATAGCCCTCTGGGTGTTGGCTAGAATAGGAAGCCTCGTTACCAATTAAAATCACCGCTCTGGCTTTAGCTGAAAGTTCCTTTAAAATTTGGTAGTGAGGGTGTTCCGGCTCAGCTGAAAACTCACCTTCGACGATAAGAATATGTCCATTGATGTTGGAGTCTTCATCGATCTCAGAGGTGGCAATATGATTTGTGAAATGCAACCTGAGAAAGTTTTTCATCTCAGGTACAATAAACCTGTGCATCGAACTGGCAGAAGAACTTTGCCCCGAAAGCCAAATCAATGGCTTGGCAGTAGTTTGAGCTAACAGAGAAGATTTTAAACCTTCTAATAAAAAGGGAATTGATAAAGCACCTAGGGTAGCTTTAGTAACAAATTCTCTTCTGCTAAGGCGAATGGGCATTATTTTAACTCTTCTTTTGTTGTCTTTGTTTTATATAGCAATTTAGCCATAGAATTAAAGTATTGGACTTCTATGCTTTGCTTTGTAATTTGTATCCATGCAAAGCCGGGCTCAGCGGAATAAAAAATACTTGATCCCTTGCTAGTACTGTGTCTATCGCCAGAGTGACTTCTTCGAAGCCTACTTGCTGAACCAGAAACAACATATTGTGCTTTTTGCCCCCTTTTGGTCAAATGCTCTAAGTTGTGATCATGACCAGAAAGAAAAATATCTAGCTCAGAAAAATCAAGCCATTCCCATAGAAGGCCGATAGGCGCAGGGGCATCACCATGGGACCCGCTGCTGAAAATGGTATGGTGCTGGAAAAGCACATTCCATTTTTTAGGAGATTGAGCGAGCTTCTTTTTACCCCAAAAGAGATCAAAACCCTGACAATTGCTATTTAAAGCAATAAAGTTAGCTGGGCCAGCAGTGAATTTATACCTGGATGCAGGCATATTCCACAAAGGCTCAAGCCTACTCAAATCAATCTGGGCTTGGAAGCTCTTTTTAACATCGTGATTTCCTAAGGTGGCATACAGAGGTAGGCCTAGGCTTTGGAGTTGATCCCCGTAAACTCGATCAAGGTGTTTTTTTGTGGCGCGGTCAATGCCCTTTTCGTAGAAGTTATCGCCTAAAAGTAAGGCGAAATCGCAATCTAAAGATTCACAGATCTTTGTGGCGGCAGCAAAGTTGTCGCTTTGCATTTTACTGGCTTCCCCTGTGTCGCCTAAGGCTAAAAATGAAACCACATTGGGGGATTTTGTAGGGACTGAAAAAAGAGGAGCTTCTTCAGGCTGAAAGCAACCTTTGCTTTGGCCTGCGGTACGGACAAGAAAAATCAAAAGAAGCACCGCCAAAATAGCGATGGCTATGAATGCAGCAATAGCTCTGAAGCGCCGTTGGTTCATTTGCGGGCTTGGCTCTAAGAGCTAAAATTTTCGTTGAGGTTTTTTGGGAAATCTTTAAAGATTTGTTCCAACTGGGCTTCTGTCTCCAAAAGTAAAAAGCGTTCTTTCACGCCCTGTCTTAAAAAGTCATTGATAGCATCAATCTTTTGGATGGAATAATCAATCTTAGGGTTGGAACCCCGCACGTAAGCGCCAATGTTAATCAAATCTTCTGCCTCTTTGTAAGTGGCATACGTTTGAAGCAACTTACCTGCATTTTCTTGGGCAACCTGTGTGGCAACGTCGCCCATAACTCGACTCTTTGAGCGTAAAATATCGATGGCTGGGTAGTGGCCTTGGGCCGCTATTTCTCGGTCTAAAATCATGTGACCATCTACAACCGACCTAACAGCATCACCGATAGGGTCGTTAGGGTCATCACCTTCTACAAGTACAGTATAAAAACCTGTAACAGAGCCTTTGCTGGCAGATGTACCAGCACGTTCTAGAAGTTTGGGTAAGAGTCCAAAAACCGAAGGAGGGTAACCCTTGGTGGTCGGTGGTTCGCCAACGGCTAAGCCAACCTCTCGTTGGGATTGAGCCCATCGAGAGACGGAGTCCATTAAAAGTAACACGTCTTTATCTTGTTCTCTGAAGTACTCAGCTAGTGCTGTAGCCAAATAGGCCCCCCTCATTCTTACAAGTGGTGGCTGGTCACTGGTTGCTGCGACCACGATGGAACGCTTTAACCCTTCTTCACCTAGGTCTCGCTCAATAAATTCCTTTACCTCACGACCACGTTCCCCGATTAAAGCAATAATGTTGATATCAGCGGTGGTGTTTTTTGCCATCATGCCCAAGAGCACTGATTTACCAACACCAGAACCAGCTAAAATTGCCAGTCGCTGGCCTTTACCACAGGTTAGGCAGCCATTGATGGCCTTCACACCTACATCTAATGATTCTGAAATTCTGCGTCGTTCTAAAGGATTGATGGGGTCTGAATGAAGGGACACCTTTGCATCGGCATTAATGGGGCCAAGGCCGTCAATAGGGTTGCCCATGCCGTCAATGCAGCGGCCTAACATGCCAAATCCAGCAGGCATCAAGCGCTCGCCTTTAATGGGAGTGACATAACTATCGGGGCCAACACCACGAATATCGCCTAAGGGCATCACTAAGATGCTCCCCCCTTTAAAACCAACGGCTTCCCCTTCCATAGAGTCCCCTGATTTAGGGTTGAAAATACGGCACTGGTCTCCAATTTTTAACCCTGGATTAAAGGCTTTAATGACAAAGCCAAGCACCTCTTCCACTTTTCCAGAGAGGATGTTGGTTTTGAGTTCTTCAGTGGCTTTTACGTAGCTGTCAAAGGAGTGCATTGATTGACCTTGGGGAACAGGAAACACCTGAAATTGAGATTAAGAATCCGTTGGGGCGTTTAAGTCTTGAGGCGGTTCGGGGCTGACTTCAGGCTCAGAATTTGGAGCTGCGGCAACTTCGGAATCAATAGTATTAGGGTCGAATTTTGACACAGGGGCCTCAGGGGGCATTTCCACTTCTTGGGGCTTGAAGAGAGTCCTTCTTTCTTCAAAGCAACTTTTCAGTTGCTCATGGAGCAAGGAAAATTGCTGACTCAAATTTAGACTAATTTGAGAATAGTCACTTTCAATTAGGGCGCAAGCTGGCGCAATCTCGGGGTCGGCCTTAAAGCTAATCTGTTGGTCATCGTCGGCGTAGGCTTCTATGTCTTCACTGTGCTCTTTTAAAAAGCCGTATTCTAAGGGGTTAATGCGGATTTTAATTTTTTCCGTCCCTTCCATTTGCTTGATTGAATCTTGGATGCCTGCAAGGACAAAATCTTTTTCCTGTGAAAGATTTTTATAAACCAGTTTCTCTGCACTTGATAAGGCTATTTGAGCCAAGGCATTTTCATTTTCCTTGTACATTTCAGTTCGAAGGTTTTCGATCTGCTTTAAGATGGCTACAATTTTTGCGCTCAAGGCAATGTTTTGTTCTCTAAATTCTTGTTTGCCTTGGGCTAGACCTTCGACATAACCTTTCTCACTGGCTTGGCGCTTTATTTCAATTTCCGCTGCTTGGGCATCTGCGACGATCTGTTTCGCCTGTTCTTCGGCCTTTTGAACAATAATATTGGCTTGGGCCAATTCTGTTTCAATTTCAGACTTTAAAATGCCAGCTTGCTCCTTGGTGGTCTTAGCGTAGATGTCTGCGGACTGGCGAACTTTTTTGGAGTATTCTTCTACATTGGTTAAAAGCGTGCCCTCTTCCATAAAGCGGCCAGCTTCAAACTTAACGTCTTTTACACTCTTACTGCTGAGTTTTTTTCCGCCAAAAGTCCCTTGGTTTCCTTCAAAATCGACAGGGGCAAAGGGTTCGGCTCCAACACCTTTCAGGTTGACTGGAGTTGCAGCTTTAGGGGGGGCAGACTTAACGCCTGGGGAAATATCTTCAAAAAGAGGAGGTTTGAAATCACTCATGAGTTAAGCCCAAAGAGGCCCTAAGGGCCCTTTTTTTCTTTCAACCAGGTTCTTACCATAGCAGCTGTTTTGAGTGGGTCTTGCTTGGCAATTTCGATAATCTTGTCTCTTGGAGGTATTCCAGTTTCCTTTTCTGTCGGAATTTCCAATTCCTCGCCTTCAAGTTCACCAATGGTAGTAGGTAAGCCCATAAGAAGATCGAGATCTTCTGGCTTGGCAGAAAGCTTCATCACCATTGGTCTGATGACCATAAAGACTAAGAGGATGATAATCACACCAACTAAGATGTAACGAACCAGATCGATGATAAACTTTCTAGTGGCTCTACGTTTCTCTTGCTTCAGCTTCTCTTGTTCCACAAGAGGCTTGGTAAATTTTAAGTTTTTAACTGTAATTCTATCGCCACGGGTTGGATCGTATCCAACTGTTTGCTTAGCGATTTCTTCCATTGTAACCAGGTCTTCCGGTGGCCAAGGACTATAGACAGGGTCACCAATGACCTCTCCTGCTTCATCACGGACATAGTCGTATTTTCCATCAAGTAAAACAGCAACAGTCATCATTTCGATGGCGCCACTGGCTCTCTTTTTTACAACATGTCTTCGTGAATTAGCGAAGTTTGTTCTTTTGGTACTTTTATTGGAATCACTAACGTTGGCAATTTCAGAAGCGCCTGATCGAACCTCGGGGCTATTGCTGGTAACACCAGGAACACCGACAGGAATAGAGCGGCTACCTGTTTGCTTTTCATTTACGCTTTCTTCACTAACAACAGCAGTTAAGTCAGGGTCAACTAAGTCTTCTGTAACTTCAGAAGTATCAAAGTTCATCTTTACAGAAATACGAACTTCAACCCGATCTTTACCTGTAACCTTTTCAAGTTGAGTGAGGAGTTTGTTTTGTAAGCGTAATTCAACATCTTGCTGGAAGCCAAAGTTTTTGCTGCGAATTTCGCTGCCGTCGGGGTCGGTTAGGCCTTTAGACAATAATTTACCATTGGCATTAGAAACACGAACATCATCTGGCATCATGCCTGGCACAGCGCCACTGACAAGATTTAAGATGGTCATAACTGTTTTTTCACCAAGACGAGTGCCAGCACTGGCTTCAATAATAACCGAAGCTTTGGGCCTTTGTTCGTCGTCAGTAAAAAGGGATTTTTCAGGGATGGCTACGGAAACCTTGGCTGAATCGATAGAGCTGATTTTAGTAATCAACCGAACCAGTTCACCTTCCATGGCCCGTTTGTATTGGACTTTCTGTTGGAATTCGGTAGCGCCGAAGTTTTGCTTGTCGAAAATTTCTAATCCAACGATTCCACCCATCTGCAAGCCAGAGCCTGCGATTTGTAGGCGGACACGATCAACTTCATTGGCTGGAACTAAAATACCTGCACCACCTGGTTGTAGTAGATAGGTGACGTTCATTTCTTCTAGTTTTGCAACGATTTTAGCTGTGTCTTGTTGCTTTAAACCTGTTGCGAGGGGGGACCAAGTTACTTGTGAAGTAAAGAAAACAAAGGCAATAAGACCTATGACGACACCACCTAAGGCGCTGAATAAAAAAATCTTCTTACCCGTAGTTAAGCTTTGAAAAAAAGCTTGAAACTGGGCTTGAAAATCGTCTAAAATACCTGCAGTTTGCTCGGCCATACTTGTCGGTCTTTAGTTGTTCGTCTGGTTTTTGTGAAATTTAACTAGGGTGACAAAGCACCCTTTGTAAATATTTGTATCAGTATTAATAAAAGATGCCAAGTGGGCAATGAAAAAGCCTACATTTGCATTCTCATGACTTCTTCGTAGGCAGCTACCATCTTGCTACGTACAGCCATAAGCATTTTTAAGCTTGTTTCTGCTTTTTCCATAGAAACCATGGTTCCTGGAATATCTTTATTTCTCCCAGCTACCATTTCTGAGATCATATGATCTGCTTGCAATTGCTCTTTGTTTACCGCATCAAACATCTCACCAAAACTATTGGCCATTTTTGTGGCTGTAGCTTCTGTGGGGCCCTTGCCCTTAGTTGCGATTTGACTAGTAAAGCTTTGACTAATATTGCGTATCATTTTGTTTCTCTGGAAAAATTTGCCGTTATATCAAAGTCTTTTTCAAGACTCTGAATTTTTATTCATCTTCTCATATTGGCTAGCAGCATATTTCGCTGAGCCTGAAGGATTTTTTTGGGTAGGGGAAATATTTTCCACCATGCCTTTGACAGACTGGATCATATTGCCGAGCTGATTGACCCCTTGCGTCACTTCACTGGCACCGCTTTTGGCGGTTCCTGCGAGCATTGCATCAATTTCGCTGCCCATGTTTTCTAACTTTTGTACCGTCTGCTGTAGCTTTGCCTCGAAATCACCGGGGGTGGCTTCGGTCTTCTGGCTTTTTTGTAGTGGCTTTAGTTGCCCTGCAGGATTGATTTTATTGATTTCAGTCATATTGTTCTCCTATTATCTGCCAATTTCTAGTGCTTTGCTAATCATACTCTTTGTCGCATTCATTGCGGCAATGCTAGCCTCAAAGGAGCGCCTTGATACCATCATATTGGTAATCTCTTCTGAGATATCAATGTTTGGTAGGGCGATATAACCTTCTTCATTGGCATCGGGGTGGTTTGGTTTGTAAACCATTTTTGGTGGTCTAGTATCCTCTACTACTCCGAGAACTTTTACGTGGCGTACGCCACTATCTTCTTTTTGTGCTTTCAGCTCTTCTAAAAAATTCTTGTTGGCTGGAAGAGCGCCGAAAATAACATCCCTGCGGCGATAAGGCCCGCCGCCAGGTGTTCTTGTTGTATTTACGTTGGCGATATTGGAAGATATCACCTTCATTCGCATTCGCTGAGCCGAAAGACTCGATGATGCGATTTCTAGGGTGTCGAGCATAGATGACATTACCTACCTCCTTCCGTGATGGCAGATTTCATATTTTTCATTTTCCAGTTAATCGCCCGTACTTGAGCTTGAAATTGAAGTTGATTTTGTGCTAACTTGGCCATTTCTTTATCCAGAATAACCGTATTCCCATCCATCCTTGGATCGGGGTTAAAGCTATTGATTTGTTCACCTTCAACCAGTTCCAACGGCTCGCGTTTAATGCCATCGAAGTGTCTTGGGTCTGTAGTTTTTAGTGGGCCAGGTTGATCTGAGTGCAGCGCTCTAGTCAATGCCTTCTCAAACATTAGATCCTGAGCACGATAGCCCGGGGTCTCTCTGTTTGCGATATTTGATGTAATCAAAGCTTGTCTCTTTTGCGTTAGGGCCATGGCCTTATTTAAAAGTTCTAAGTTTCGATCAAATAGCTTAACTGACACTTTACTCCTTATGTATGTGTTAGAATCTACTAAAATAGACTCAGGATAAGAGATGCAAAGGGGAGGCCAGAGGGAGGCTGAAAAGAAGAAAATGCAAGAAATTTGCAGATTTTTGATTTATTTTCCCGTCCCCTATTGAAAATAGGGGTTGGGAAGATAAAGAACTTGGGTCTTTTTAGGTCAAAAAACCTAATAAAAGCATGAACCTAAGTTGCGGGGCAAATAGACTCTAGGCTTTTATATATGGAGGGCTTTTAAGAAAGAACTCCTTGAAAGGATTACTTTTCAGCAAGCCATCTTTCAGCGTCAATAGCAGCCATACAACCAGTACCAGCAGCTGTAATTGCCTGTCGGTAGTCATGGTCCATAACATCACCACAGGCATAAACACCTTCAACGTTGAGTCTTGTAGTTCCTTTTTCTGGAGTCAAATAACCTTGGTCATCCATATCCAGTTGGCCTTTAAAAACACCAGCGTTAGGCACGTGACCAATGGCCACAAATAAACCAGTAACCCCTAGATTTCGAGTTTCGCCAGTATTGACGTCTTTGACTCTCAAATCAGTCATTTTTTCATCGTCACCAATCACTTCATCAATAACAGAGTCTAAAACCAATTCGATTTTTGGGTTGGCTTTGGCTCTGTCTTGCATAGCTTTAGAAGCTCTAAACTCTTGTCTACGGTGCACTAAATAGACCTTCTCACAGAAGTTTGTAAGGTAGGTGGCCTCTTCTAGAGCAGTGTCACCACCGCCGGCAACAGCAACGCTTTGGCCTTTAAAGAAAAACCCATCACAGGTAGCACAGGCGGAAACGCCTCTGTTTTTATATTTTTCTTCGCTATCCAGCCCTAAGTATCTAGCAGTTGCCCCTGTAGCGATAATCAAAGCATCGCAGGTGTAAGTAGCATCATCGGTAGTTAGCTTGAATGGGTGTGAAGATAGGTCTGCTTCGTTAACTTGACCAAAAACAATCTCTGTTTCGAATCTAGTTGCTTGGCCTTCCATGTTCATCATTAACTGGTTGCCATCAATTCCTTCTGGGAATCCTGGGAAATTTTCAACTTCTGTAGTTGTTGTCAGCTGTCCGCCCTTTTGGGGGCCAGATAAGATCATTGGCTTTAGGTTCGCTCTAGCAGCATAAATAGCAGCTGTGTAACCAGCGGGGCCAGAACCTACAATAATTACTTTTCTATGTTCCATCTTTTTATCCTCTTTTTTTTTACCGATCATTTCATCTAACTTACCTTCGTGCTCCATGTCAAAAAGGTCATCACATCCACCAACATGGAAGTCACCAATAAAAATCTGGGGTACAGTTCTGCGACCTGACTTCTCGATCATCTCTTCTTTTTTCGCAGGATCTTTATCAACCATAATTTCAGTGTATTCAGCCCCTTTAGACTTTAAAAGTTGCTTTGCTCTATCGCAGTAAGGACAGTAGCCAGTGCTGTAAACGATTATTTCTTTCATTGAGTTTTTTTTAGGTTAGAGTGTTTCTAATTAGAATAATATCAAAGGTTGTTTTAGGCAATATCTTTCTACTTTACAGGGGGTCTTTTTTTTATTCTGTAAGCCAGAATATATGATTTTATGAATAATCAAAAACTAGACGAAGTTAGCCTGAGCGGCTAGACTTCGACTTAAGATTTTTGACCCACTCACAATTTATTTCTCCTTGGTTTTATGGATAAGAAACTAGATATTTCGGAAACTTCAATTGCCGAAAAAAAGCTTTTCGCCAAGGCTTTTGAGACCTTTAATAGTTCTATTGAAAAGTTACGCCTTTACCAGATGAAGCTTGAAGGGCGAATTCAAGAGCTTACAACAGAGCTTCACGTTAAAAATCGGGAACTTACTAACATATTGCAGAGTCTTTCCACAGGTTTAGTAGTAACAAGCCTTGACGGGAAAATTAAGATTTTTAATCGAGCCACCAGCGCTATTACGGGGATTAGCGAAGAAGAAGCTAAGGGTAAAAAATTGAATGAGTTGATGGGTTTTGAAATTTTACCTAGCGAGGTTAATGAAGAAGCACTTCAAACCATAGAAGAGGGCCTAAATTGCAAATTTCAATATAAAAAGTTGAGTGGGCAAAAAGAAAGCGGTAATAAATCTGGCTCAGAGGGCGAATTAATCACTCTAGAAGGTTCAACTACTTTGATGCGTTCGGAAGCCGATCAGAATCTGGGGGTCATTGTAAATTTAACCGATGTTACCATGATCGACCGCTTAAAAGAAGATGCGGAACGAAAACGAAGATTAGCTGCTATGGGTGAAATCGCTATGCAGGTTGCCCACGAAGTACGTAACCCCTTGGGTTCCATTGAATTGTTTGTTTCCATGATGAAGAAGGATGCTCTCGAAGGTAGCGAAGAATTGGATCTAATGGAGCATGTTTTATCTGCAACTCGCTCTATGAATCATATCATTTCAAATTTATTAGAGTACACTCGGCCCAAGCCCATTGGCCTAGATATCATTGAAGTTCATGATCTTTTAAAGGAATTTGTGAAGTTCTCTCAGCATTTTGCAAATTCACAAAGTATTGAAATTCATACTGATTTAGGCGCAGAGGAAAGCCATATTAAAGGTAATAAAGAGCTTCTAAAACAGGTCTTTCTCAATATCTTTATGAACGGCACCCAGGCCATGGATGAAGAGGGCGGTGACTTTACGGTAAGCACTGTGAACTATAATGAAACAGATCCGATAGTGCTAAAAAGATTCACAGGGCGTATTATTGATGAGAGAGGTTTGGACCTGTTTCGTATCACCTTTAAGGATACGGGCAAGGGCATGAGTGAGGAAGTTAGATCAAAGCTATTTGAACCCTTTTATACAACTCGGGAACAGGGTACGGGCTTAGGTATGTCTATTGTTCATAAAACCCTAGCCAGTCATGGTGGGGTGATTTTAGTGACTTCAAAACTTGGTGAGGGGACTTCGCTACATTTACTATTCCCGCAAGTAACAGAACAGGATTAGTCTTTTTTAAGGTTCAAATAAGCGTGGTTCGCCTCGCTGAAGATCACCTTCAATGGCTGGCCGCTTTTTTTTGCCAAGGCCGCACAATCATCAAATTCTGGGGCAAAGCTAACTCGGCGGCCTTGGTACTTTCCGATTTTTATTTTCACAGTGCCCCACTGGGTCTCCACTTCTTCAAAACTACGGTCGAGCCTGTGGCAGGTGGTTTCAAAGACCCGAAAGCCAAATGTGCTGGTGTGGGTGAAAACCAATTCTTCAATCTCAGCCAATTTAAATTTATTAAACAAAAGGCTTAGTTTTAGCGCAGGCCTACCCTTTTTCATGATAATGGGGGTAAAATAGGCATCTCGGACCCCAGCACCTAAGAACAGGTCTAAGAGGGGCGATAGTTCCTCGGGGCTTTGGTCGTCTAGGTTGGCTTCCAGTAAAAGAAGCTCGTCATCAATCTCCATGGCCTTTACCTTTGCCTGGTAAGTGGTGCTTTTTATCGTGAATGAATAATTCTTCTTTCCCAGCGCCGTGCTCAAAGCGTTTTCGCCAATCTTCGTATTCGATGCCCATGGCGGCTGCTTTGTTTTTTCGTAATTTAGTTAAGAAACGGTCGGTAAAAAAATAGGATGCAAAGGCAAAGGGGACGGCATAGAACAAACTGCCAATGACCATAGGATATCCTAAGTCTACTAATAGATACTTACCCGCTTCTAAGATCACATCAATTTTTCCACTTTCTGGATTATTGGTAATGGCTAAAAGATGTTCGTTGAAATGACTGTAGCTAACATGTTCTACCGAGGAGCCTAAAAAATCAAAAAAGGCGTAACCTGTGAGCAGAAAACCATAGTACATAAAAAACATAGTTAAGGGGTTGCTGATCCAAACCAGCGCCGTACCAATGACCAAATCAAATTTCATATTAAATAAAAATCGGAGCAAAATCCAAGTCATCCACACTTCCCACATCTGGATGCCCACGGTTGGAGTCAGGCCCCAGAACATACCAACTGCGCTACCTAAGGCCGCTTCTTTTACTGGGGAATGACTTTCTAAGATGGGTTTGATGACGTTCTTATGAACAGCATTCTTTATTTTCTTCAGCACTTTAATCCTTAACCATTATTTGCCCGAGGTTACCTTTATTTGGCTGGCTTTGTCGATAGAGGGCCAAAAAAAAGCTGGGCCTGTATTTTGTTTGTTAAATGAGTGCTTTTCAGCTTACTGCGAAAGGGCTAAAGTAGATTCTTTATTTGTAATTTCAGGCAAAATCTATGAGCAATACAATCCAAATATTTGACACCACCCTTCGCGATGGAGAGCAGTCTCCTGGGTGTAGTATGAATTCCAGTGAAAAAATGATTATGGCCCGCCAGTTGGAAAGATTGGGAGTGGATTTAATTGAAGCAGGCTTTGCTGCCTCAAGCCCCGGTGACTTTGATTCTGTTATGCAAATTGGTCATACTTTAAAAGGGCCGAGGGTCATGACTCTATGTAGAGTTTTGGAAAATGACATTAAGGCTGGGATTGATGCACTCAAGGGAAGTCACAAGTGGGGGATCCATACTTTCATAGGCACCAGCGATTTACACTTAAAATATAAGCTTAACATGGAGCGAGCCGAGGCCATTAAAAAGGCTGTTATGGCTGTAGAGCTGGCTGCAAAGACCTGCGACCATGTGGAATTTTCTGCAGAAGATTCAACCAGGTCAGACCCAAAATTTTTAGTTGAGATCTTTTCTGCTGTGGTAAAAGCAGGGGCTAAGGTTTTAAATGTACCTGATACCGTGGGCTACACAACGCCCCAAGAAATGTATAATTTAATTGATATGCTTAAAAACGAAGTCTACCGAGGCGATGAGGTGACTTTCTCTGTTCATTGCCACAACGATTTAGGTTTAGCCGTTGCCAATAGTTTGGCTGCTGTCAGGGCTGGCGCAGGCCAAGTGGAATGCACTGTCAATGGAATTGGCGAACGGGCTGGAAATGCATCTTTGGAAGAAGTGGTAATGGCGCTTCATACAAGAAGTAACTATTATGGCCTTGAAGCTGGTATTAATACCCAGCAGATTTACCCTTCAAGTATGCTTTTAACAAAGCTTACAGGTAGTATGATCCAAGCCAATAAGGCCATCGTCGGTGCCAATGCCTTTGCTCATGAGGCTGGAATACACCAAGATGGAGTCTTGAAAAATAGCCTGACCTACGAAATCATGTCACCTGAATCGGTAGGTGTAAGTAAAAATCAGTTGGTGTTAGGCAAGCATTCAGGCCGTGCCGCTTTAGCCGACAGGATTAAAGAGTTGGGCTTTGTCATTGACGATGCAAAATTAAAGGAAGTTTTTAAAGGTTTTAAGGCCTTGGCTGACAAAAAGAAGGTGGTTTACGATGATGACCTTGAACTATTGATTATGGGCAGCGATAGCAAAAACCACGACCGCTTTGAATTATTAAATGTTAATGTAACCAGCGGCACCGACAGCCTTCCCACTGCCACAGTAAAATTAACCATAGACGGTGAAGTTCAGACTAAAAAAGCCAGTTTTGGCGATGGGCCCGTAGACGCTGCATTAAACACAATTAAGGCTATTACTGGCTCAGAAGCAAAGGTTACAGCCTACATAGTAAAAGCCATCAGTGGCGGCACGGATGCACAAGGAGTGGTTTCCATCTCTATTGAAGATGGCGGCATTAAGGTTACAGGACGGGATTCCCACACCGACATTGTGATAGCTTCTGCTAAAGCCTTTGTAAATGCCCTTAACCGTTTGGAATTAAAAAAGAAAAACAAAGAACAAAGTCAGCTTGGTGGCGTTTAGAGTAATAACACCATTTGACCTCATAAGAAACGTGCAGTAAAATAATAAACTGAATCTTAATTCGAACAGAAAAAGCACCCATGGATGAATATCAAGTAAAGGAAACAATCACACTACCTATGTTACCAATGCGTAACATAGTGGTCTTTCCCCATATGACTACTCCCTTCTTTATCGGTCGGAAGCAGTCCATTGAGGCTTTAGAGAAAGCCCTTGAAGGTGATCGGCAAATTTTTGTATTGGCCCAAAAAGACCCTATGGTGGAAAATCCAGAAGAGGATGATCTTTTTGAAGTGGGAACCATTGGTAACATCTTGCAAATTATGCGGTTGCCTAACGGAACCATTAAAGCCTTGTTTGAAGCGAAAGACAGAGGAAGAAGAAAGAAAATTACTCTTGGCACGGATGCTTACGAAGCGGAAGTGGATGTTATCCAAACGGTTGCAGCTGATACAGCCGAACTCACAGCGCTCATACAGTCTGTAAGATTGGAATTTCGCCAGTTTGTAAAAAAAGTTGCTAAGGGTACGGACTCAGTAGAAAAAATCACCAACGGTGACCAAGGTGCTGGGGAGTTAGCCGATTTAATTGCGCCTTTACTGACATTAGAAATTTCCAAGCAGCAAGAATTGCTTGATGAAGTGAATGACCAAACGAGATTGGAGACGGTTTACACCCGTATGCTGGAAGAAGAAGAGCATAAAAAATTAGAGCAAAAATTAAAAGAAAGAGTACAGGGTCAAATTGGCAAGAGCCAAAAAGAGTACTATTTAAATGAGCAGATGAAGGCCATTCAAAAAGAGATGGGCTCAGAAGATTCAAAAGAAGAATTTGACGAGATTGAAGAGAAAATTGAAGCCTCTGCCATGACTCAAGTTGCCAGAGATGCAGCAAAACGTGAGTTGAAAAAGTTGAAGATGATGCCTCCTATGTCTAGCGAGGCTAATATTGTCCGTACCTATTTAGATTGGTTGGTTAATATTCCCTGGACGATTAAAACTACTGACCAGTTGGATATTGAAAAAGCCCAGCAAATTTTAGATGAAGACCATTACGCTTTAGAAAAGGTCAAAGAAAGAATCATTGAATACATTGCCGTTGCTAAAATGGTGGGGAGCCTACGTGGACCCATTATTTGTCTTGTTGGCCCACCAGGCGTTGGTAAAACTTCCTTGGCCAAGTCCATTGCTAGATCTGTGAATCGGAATTTTGTTCGCATGAGTTTAGGTGGTGTTCGTGATGAAGCCGAGATTCGAGGTCACAGAAGAACCTATATTGGTGCTATGCCAGGCAAGATTTTACAGTCAATGAAAAAGGCTAATACTACAAACCCAGTGATGCTACTTGATGAAATTGATAAAATGGGCCAGAGCCATATGGGCGACCCTGCAAGTGCATTGTTAGAAGTTCTTGACCCGGAACAGAACAAAGAGTTTATGGATCATTACTTTGAGGTGGAATACAATCTTTCTGATGTAATGTTTATCTGTACCGCCAACAGCAGGCAAGATATCCCATTGCCCTTGATTGACCGCATGGAAGTTATTGATCTTTCAGGCTATACGGAGCTGGAAAAAGAAAAGATTTGTTACAACTACCTAATACCTCGGCAAACCATTGAAAATGGCCTCAAAGACCAGCCTGTTGAGTTTGCGCAAGATGGCGTTTTAGAAGTTATCCGTGGTTATACCCGCGAAGCTGGTGTTCGCTCTTTAGAGCGACTGGTTGCAAAGCTCTGCCGTAAAATTGTTACAGCCATCATTAAAATTCCTGAAGAGGAACGAGGCGAAATCAAGGTAGATAAGGCGAAGGTTAATGAATATTTAGGTGTGCCCACCTTTAGTCGAGATAAAATTGATCTTGAAAATGAAGTGGGTATTATCAATGGTCTTGCGTGGACATCGGTCGGTGGTGAAGTTTTGACCATTGAAGTTGGCACTATGAAGGGCACAGGTAAAATCAGCCTAACAGGTAAACTTGGTGATGTAATGAAGGAATCTGCACAGGCAGCTTTGAGTTATATTCGCTCTAACGCCAACGCCTTGGGCATCTATTCTAAAGTCTTTAGCGATTTGGATATCCATGTTCACGTGCCAGAGGGTGGAACACCTAAAGATGGCCCTTCAGCAGGTATTGCCATCACCAGTGCCCTGACCTCAGCCTTGACGGGTATCCCTGTGAGAAAGGATATGGCCATGACAGGAGAGATTACCTTACGTGGTAAGATCTTGCCAATTGGTGGCTTAAAGGAAAAGTTACTTGCCGCCAAACGAAATCATATTGTAGAAGTTTTGATTCCCGCTGAAAACGAAAAGGATCTGGCTGATATCGATGATGAAATCAAAAAAGATTTAATCATTACTCCTTTGGTGCATGTCAAAGAGGTCTTATTAAAGGTTTTGGTCTCCCAGCCTCAAGTTGTTGACGACGCTGAGCTTGAAAGATTAGAGGAAGAAAAACTTCACGCAGTTGGTGCCTTTTCCACAGAAAATAACACGATCAAGCCCAGTTGAGTTTAACTAAGATCATTGCTGTTGTTGGCCCAACAGCAAGCGGAAAGACGACACTAGGTTTAGACTTAGCCACAAAACTGGACACGGATATTATCTCTGTAGATTCCATGCAAGTCTTCAAAAGCATGGATATTGGTACTGCTAAGCCTACGCTTGAGCAGCGTGACCAAGTAACTCACCACCTTATTGATATTATGGAGCCAGGTGCGCCCTACTCAGCAGGGAAGTTCGCCCAGCATGCTCGTGAGATCATTACAAAACTAGATGCTCAAAAAAAGGTGCCCATACTCCTTGGTGGTAGCAACCTCTACCATCGTGCTTTAACCGAAGGCATAAACCAAGCTCCACCAGCTAGCCGTGAAGTGAAAGATGAAGTTTGGTCTAAGACCCAAGAAGAACGCTACGACTGGCTTTGTGATATCGATCCACAAGGTGCAGCACTACTTCATGCAAACGACTCTGCCAGAGTTGCAAGAGCGTTAGAAGTAAAATTGACCACAGGTGCAAGCCTGATTCAGTTTCAAAAGGCCCAAGATTTCGAGCCCAGTTATGATGTCTTTTATCTTGGACGTTACTGGGAAAGGGAAGAGACCTACCAGCGCATTAATGAACGAACCATTGAAATGTTCGATACAGGTTTTGTTGCAGAGGTTCAAGGCCTTTTAGACGCTGGTGTTGACCCTAGTTTACCCTGCATGAATTCCATTGGTTATAAGCAGGTGGTGGCTCATCTACAAGGTGAAATGACCTTAGAAGAGATGATCGAAGACACCCAGAAAAAAACCCGACGTTTCGCAAAGAAGCAAAGGACTTGGCTTAGGGCGATGGAGGGGATTCACTGGCTTGAAAAGGACCAAGAACTGGAAGAAATCTTCCCAGTTTTACAAGAATTTTTAGGCAGCTAAATTCCCATGGAAAAGCCGCAAGCTTGGTTCACGCTGGTTCAACTGTCAGACTCAGAACTATTAAAGCTCTGCACCAGAAACTTTTTTAAGGGAACAGGTGCAGGGGGGCAGAAAAAAAACAAGACAGCCTCAGGTGTTCGTCTGACCCTAAACAACCTACAGGTATACGAATCCCAAGCCCGCTCCAAGGACGACAACCAGAAAAAGTCTTTAAAAAAACTCCGCCTCGCCTTAGCATCTCAATTTCTCCTAGATGAAAAACTACGTGGACTTCATCCTAGGCCAGAGACTCTAATCCTACCTTATGTGCAATCAAACTTGCTTAGAATCAATGAGAAAAATTCAGATTTTCCTTTGGTGATTGGGGCCATCTTTGATTTAATTGCCTCTAAATCAGGTGATTTAGAGGAGGTTTCAGAAATTTTAAAGGTGAGCAAAAGTCAGATACATAAGTTTTTCGATAAGCACCCCAGCTTGAAAGAATCCTTTGGGAAACTAAAAAAATATTGCTATGACCAGTCCTGTGAGTAAGATTAGTGAAGTTGTTACCTGGCTTGGCGAAAATGCTGATGCTTCCGTGATTGCAGGGAAAAATCGGTTTGGAATTGTAGGCGTATCTTATGGGATCATAGTTCCTACCTTGAGAGCCAAGGCCAAGAGTCTTCCCAAAGACTTAAAATTTTCCCAAGAGCTTTGGGGGTTAAATGTCAACGAGGCCAAACTTTTGGCTAGTTTTATCTTACCTGCTCAGGAATTGGATTTAAAAACAGCCCAAGAATTTGCCTTAGGGTTTAATTCATGGGAGGTGGTTGACCAGTTTTGCAATGTCTTGGTTAAAGGTAACCTGCCCTTAAGTTGGCAGCTGGTAGATTGCTGGAAAAATCACCCCAGTGAATATATCAAACGAGCGGCCTTTAGTCTGATTGCCATGTTGGCTGTTCATGATAAAATGGCTTCTAATCAAACATTTTTAGACTATTTTTCGCTGATCAATGAAGCGTCATCTGACGAGAGAAATTTTGTAAAAAAAGCAGTGAATTGGGCTTTGCGGCAAATTGGAAAACGCAATGGCCTTCTCTATGCCCATGCATTAGCCTTGGCAAAGGAGTTAAAACAAAGTAAGGCTAAATCAGCGCGGTGGATTGGTCAAAATGCAGCTCAAGAATTCGCAAACCCAAAAATCATCCAACAGGTTCAAAAAAAAGATGAAAGTAATGATAGCCGATGATGATCCAGCTTCAAGAAGTTTGCTTAAAGGCTTTTTATCTAAGAAGGGATTTGACATTACTGAGGCGGTTGATGGGCAAGATGCAATAGAAAAAATTTATGATGTCACCCCAAAAGCCCTTTTGTTAGATGTTTCCATGCCGAGGAAGACAGGGTTAGAAGTCTTAGCCGACCTATCAGAAAAGCCTGTTAAAGATCTGAAGATATTCATGCTCACAGGTTTTGATAGCGCTGATGTAATGGCAGAGTTGAAAGTAGCAGGGGCAGATAAGATTTTTTCAAAACCTTATGATCTAAAAGAATTGCTCTTTGAACTCAATGATTTAGATAAAAACTAGGTTGCAGTAAATTCCCATTTGTTTTTACGGTTCTCCTTAAAATAATAGATTTTCCCCTTTGCTAAGTCGGCAATTTCTTGGGGCAGGTCCTCTAGACTGCCTACCCACTCAAAAACTTTCCCTTGAACCAAAAGGTCTTTAACTTGGGCGCAGTCCACCTCAAAAACCCCTCTCCACTTTGCTAGGCTGTTCGGCTTGAAATGGGCCTTGTCTTGGACTAATAATGCCGCAGGTTCTTTGAAAGCAGCTTGCCCAGCAATATAACCGCCAAGGTTTTGGCCTTGAACGATGACCAAAGAAACATCAATAGGCACAGTTGGAATAGTCTTAAAAAAAGACCATACCCAAAGGTAGCCCAACCATTTTAATTCAGGTGAAAAGTAAACCAATACCACCAAGGCCAAAAAAGTAGTAACCCCAAGGGTGAAAACTAAATGAGCTTCATTAAAACCAAAGTGACTACGTAAAACCAAAGTAAAGCCAGTAGCCAAAACCATAAAAAAGGCATTTAGAATATTATTTAAGGCCATCATCTTCGATCGATCTGCTTTTGTTGTCGAGATTTGCAATTGTGCATTCAAAGGAACAATAAAAAGACCTCCAAAAAAACCAATAAACCATAAATCACAATAGACCCGCCAAAGGCTGAGCCAACCGTCGACTTGCCTTGGTGGAAAAAGGCCAAAATCAAGGCAGAAAAACCCTAAGCCAATCGCACCGATACTCACCAAACCTAAATCAATAGAAAAGCGGGAAAGGGGGATGCAAAACATAGAACCTACGCCAATCCCCAAAGAAAAGAGGATCATCAAAAAATTGATTTGGATGGAGGAGGCTCCAATAAATAATCCGTAGCCTGGGATGATTTGCAGGAGGATTGCCCCTGCAAACCAGAAATAGGAAATGCCTAGAATACTAGTACTGAGGTCTTTGCTTTTTACCATGTGCTTGGTGTCGGCCCAAACTTGACGGGGAAAAAACCAAGGTACTGGAGCGGAGGAATCCAAGGCCGTAGTTTCAGGGATTAAAAAGGAGCAATAAAGCCCAAGGCAGGCGAAGACAACAAAAAATAGACTCATGTATACTGGGTTTGGGCCGTAAGCTTCCACTAGCCAACCGCCGCCATAAGCGCCTAATAAAATGCCCACAAAAGTACCCATCTCCAGCAGACTATTGCCTTCTGTTAACTGGTTTTTCTCAATAATTTCAGGCATGATCCCATATTTTGAAGGGCCAAATAGCGCCGATTGGGCGCCCATTAAAAATAAAACTACCATTAAGGCCCAAAGGCCAAACATGGGGTCTTGCTGGTCTAGAAAAAAATAGGCAGCAGTTCCCAAAAGCATGATAGCCACTTCCATTTTTTTAGTCGCTTGGATCACTTTGCTTTTTCCCTTTCGATCAGCCCAGGTTGCACCAAAATTTGAAAATAAAACAAAGGGAAGGATAAAGACCCCAGCACCGAGACTGACATAAAAATCAGCTTGGGGCTTGGGAATAGAGCTTGCCAGTTGGAAGCTGGCCATAAAAATAATGGATTGTTTAAAGAGATTATCGTTAAATGCCCCAAGGAACTGAGTCCAGAAGAAACCCTTAAAGTGCTTTGCCCCTATAAGTGATTTCACTGCTTTAGTTGTAAAGGGCTAAGGAATTTAATTTTTTCTTTGATGTCAGCGGACTTAAAACCAGTTCGGTATTGCAGGAGGTTCAAGTCAAAAATCTTGATCAAGTGCTCCTTTACTAAAATACCAACTGCCTCTGAGTCAGCAAAGAGTAGAGTCTGGTTGCTAAACCCAAAGGTCTCTTCAAAAATCACCTTTTCACTGGGAATATCCCACACAATAAACTTGCCAGGTTTTAGGGCAAAAGGGTCCACATCAAAAAGCAGCACCAGACTTTGGCCATTGTGCAAAAATGCAGCATCCTTTAAAAACCTGCAATCTATCGGTAGTAAGTGTTTTTTGTCCTCTTTTAAATCGGCTAAAATTCCTTGGTTTTCCTGTTGGAAAAAGGCATATTCCTGTGCCTGATTCTGGGCGTAATATTTTAAAAAGGAACCAAAAAGAGATACCTTAGTCTGGTCTTCATTTTTAGAGGTATAAAAAACAGCCTCTGACTCAAAGGCTTTATTCTCCCCAATAAAACAAAGAGGTTGGTTTAGCTCTACGGATTTTTGTAAGCGTCCCTCTCTGGGGCAAGGCCGCTCTTGGGCAAAGGTCCCACGCTCTAAACTATAAAAACTCAACCTATGCCAAAGCCTATGTCTTGGCTCATTGAGTAGGCCCTTATCAATAAAGACCAAATTGTTTTGGTCGCTGATTAGCTGGTGTGCTTGGTCAGGCTCTTCAATGGTAAAAAGCTTTTGGGGCTTGGTTTGAATGCTCCAAGCCTCCAGTGAAAAGGCTCCTGAAAAGAGTAGGCGCTGGTCATTTTGAAAGGGTTGCACTTTGCTGATCTCTGTCACCTTAGGCGAAAAATATTGGACTTTACTAGGAGCTTTTGTTTCTAAAATAGCGAACTTTCCCTTGCTCGGGCCAAAGACAATCTTCTTTCCCTTTTCCAAAAAGAAAAAGAAATTGCCCTCTTCTTCGGTTTTATAAAGTGGGGTAATATGCTGGTTATTAAGATCAGTGAGCACCAAAAGGCCTGATTCAAAAAGCACTAATAAACGGCCAGCATGGGGGCATATTTTATATTCTTTTACTTTTTTATATAACTCGCCGCCAGCACCCTTGACCTGCAATACTTTATTTTGAACGACTCTGCTTTTAAAATTTTCTATGTATTCTAAAAGTTCTTTTTCTCGGTTTCTATGGCTGACAGTACTGACTGCTGATTTAGGGATAGCCTGTGTAAAAAAGGACTTACCTGTTATTTTATTGTTTTCTAGATTCCAGCCCAAGCTCAATTCAGAGATCAAATAATCCCGCTCTTCCAAGGCATCCAGCTCGGTATTTTGCTGGTTGGGGTTGGTGATTTCTAGTAAAATCAATTTTTCTATCGACTTGGGGCTGCCTGCTAAAAAATCAAAATCTGTAGGTTTGTTTTCAGGCCCAAGGAGTTTTAAATTTTCAGGAAAAAGACCCAACCAACCTGTGATTAAATCTAATGCCTTTTTGTTGCTTTTGTTTTTAGCTAGGGCAACAATCTCGGCTAAATCAAAACCGTTCATCATTAAGACTTGGAAGTAGGGCTGGCGATTTTTACTCATTTTTCGCAAAACCCAATAAAGTAAATAGTCAAAGATCATGAGGTTATTTTCACCAAGTGCAATTTTCAATGCCATGGTGATGCTAAAGCCCTTTTTCGCAAGAAGTAAAATTAATTCTTGGTCGTCTTCCAGCATAGCCAAGCTGAGCAGAGAATCTCCGTAGATGCTTTGCCAGCTTTGTAAGTCTTGTTGTAAATCGAGTAGAGGTTCCAGTAAATCTAAACGGTCTTTGGTTATCAAATAGACAGCTGGTGACTGGCCTGCCAGTCTTGATAGTAACCTTTGGGAATGGATCTCATGGGCTGGATAGTAGCCATCTTTATACCTGAAAAAGTGGCTGGTACGCTCTAAAATATGCCTAAAGAGTTTTGGTTCCTCAAAGCTCAGACAGAGGGGAATTAGCTTCTGCCATGATAGAAGGTTATAGTCAGGGTGCCGACTCAACTCTATAAAGGTTCTTTGCTGTAATTCTTGATACTTATGATCTTTAAGGCAAAGATATAAAATTTGGTTCAGGTCGATCAAAAATTTCTCATAAAGCCCATCAAAGTTGGACTGGATTCGTAAAGGCACTTGAATACCAGCTTTGCTCATCTTTTCAAAAGTTTCTAAGACCCAAATCACACATTCCATGGCAGGGAAAAAACTTTCGCTATCAAGGGGGCTGTGCTTTTCCAAGGCAAAATATAAAAAGTCTTCATCCTTTAAATAGTGGCGGCTCAGTTGCGAGTCAGCATCTAAAATTTGGGCAGTTAGGCCTTCTAAAAAGGTGCGAAAGGTAGTTGTATCTTGATCTTGTTCAAAGAGTAAATCTTCTAAGCCCAGTTCAGAGGAATCAAAGCCTGTATAAAAAGCATTAGAAAGATTTGCACCATTGTTTAAAAGCGAGGGCAAGGTGCTGTTTATTTTTCGGCTCAAGGCGAAAAATAGAGGCCGACTGTTTACCTTAAAGCGGTCTAAGGGGATGCCTTTGCCCGCCATTGCCTGAATCATTTTTACATCCCCTCGGGCTATGGCTAAATAGTAGGCCGTTTCGGGGAGCAGGGAAGGATGAACGACCTGGGACTGGAACAGCAAATCCAATAAGGCCCTGTCGCCCCGTTCGATTAAAGAAGGCAACAGGTCTTTATCCTTGGTTAAGTCAAAGGGGAATCCTGATTCTATTAAGTAGGAAACGGTTTCCTCGTCCCCATAACCTTGCAAAGCCGTAACAATTGGGCTGTAGCGGGTAAGCTCAGAGACAGCAGGGGAGTTTTTTTGTTTTACATCTGTAAGGATGTAGCCGTTGATTGCCCTAAAGGCTTCTAAGTAAACAGGAAGAAGGCGTTTTAGTTGATTTAGGTGATTGTTGGCAGCGGCGCTTAATATTAAGGTCAGCAACTCTTGTGCATTCATTCGTTCTGCACTGGGCAACTTGTCTTCAATAAACTCAAAAGATAAAAAGCAATTTAGAGTTTCGTTATCTAAGTTGTCTGCCGCAATTTGCCAAGCCAATTCCATTTCCACCTCAGGCAAATATTTACCTAAGAATAAAGCCAGTCTGGTTTGGCTCGTAGGGTAAATGAATCTTAAAATGACCTGTTCAATAAAGGATTCCATGCGCAAAGGCCCAAGGATACCACAAAGGTAAATCTCAGTGAGTTGCGCTTCTTCATTTGAAAAATAATAGGGAATGGTATTTAAAGGATTGAGCTTGAAATCGGAAGGAAAATACCTCTCTGATAGACGAGCAGCTATGGTTTCAATGGCTGTTTTTAGTTTTTGATCCATATCCAGACCAATCTGGCCTGCCAGCCAAAGAGGAGTGACTTTAAACCCTTTGTGGATATTGATTAAATATAAAAACGATTCATAGTTCATAGTCTGTTTCCTTTTTACTAAAATAGCCTTATGGGCTTATCTTGTAAAGGAGTATGAAGAAATCACCTAGGGCGATACCTCCTATTCTTCCCTAAACTATTCGGTTTTTATTTCTATTTTGTTTAAAATGTCATATTCTTAATAAAAAACCTGCAAGTTTAAAAAAAATGAAAAAGGAAGTAACACAGCTTGATGAATTACTAAAGCGATTGCAAACTGAGGGGGTTGAGCAGGCGAAGCTTGAGGCGGATAAAATCATCAACGCCGCCAAGCTTGAAGCTGCAAGTATCACGCAAGAGGCTGAAAAAAAATCCCAAGAACTACATTCCCATGTTCAAAATCAACTGAATAATAAAAGGGAGTCAGACCAAAAACGTTTAAAGCTGGCCGCCCGAGATTTAACCTTAAAGCTGAACGAAGATTTAAGGTTAAAGTTTTCTCAATTTTTAGAAAAAAACTGCAATCAAACCCTAGACCCTGCCCTTTTAAAGCTCGCAATAAAAGAAATTGCCAGTTCCATTGGAAAGGAATCAAAAATCTCTGTTTATATTACCGAGCAAGAACAGGGCAAATTAACAGAACAATTGCTGGGGTCTTTTGCCCAAGAAATAAAACAAGAAATCGAGTTAAAAGACAAGGCAGGGATAGCTTCAGGTTTTGAAATTTCTATAGAGGGCGAGTCACGCTACTTTGAGTTTACCCCAGAGGCAATTTCAGCTGAGATCGTCAATCTTTTAGGCAAGGGTTTGAGTGATCTCTTCCAGCCCTTTGCAGATGAGGAGGAGTCATGAGCTTCGCTTACCTTGTAAGTAGTTTACAGCCCTTACTTTGGGGTAATGAAATCCAAATCACATGGGAGGAATTTCTAGACAGAGTTAAGTTGAATTTAGGGGCAGAGTCAGAGTCACTGTTCTTGAACTCTGGGGGAGTTGACCAAAGGTCACTAGGAGAAAGACTAAGTCAGTGGTTTAGTTATAAAGAATCATTGGATTATGAAATTTTTTTAGTGCGGGATATAAATCATAAACGAATCCAGCAAAAGCACCCCCTCAACCCTGTGAAATATGCACCTGTTCATGATGTAGAAGAAATTCTCCATGCCGCAAACCCGCTACTCGGGCAATTGAGCTATTTAAAATTACTCTTTAAGGAGGCAGAAATACTGGAGACAGGACTGGATTGGAACTTAGAGTTTTTAGGTTTCTATGGCCAAAAATTGAAGCTTTTGGAGGAACGTCAATCTTATAGCTTAGGCCTTGGTGTGGCAGCCCTAGAAAATTGGGCGGAAACGAACTTAAAACAAAATTTTGAGGTTTGGTGATGGCAACAGGACTGGTTTTGGGGATCAATGCAAATTTGGTGAAGGTTAAGTTTGAAGGAGCTGTGCGCCAAAATGAAATTGCCTATTTGCTTTGCCAAGACGGGGGCCTTAAAAGATTAAAATCGGAAGTGATTCGAATCCAACGGGATATTGCAGAGGTGCAAGTTTTTGAAGATACCCAAGGTCTGAAACCAAATGACCTTGTGGAGTTCACTGGCGAGCTTTTAAGTGTGGAGTTGGGGCCGGGTCTCTTGGGGCGGGTCTTTGATGGGCTGCAAAATCCTTTGGAATTATTGGCCAAGGAAACGGGTTTTTTTACACCTCGTGGCTTTGAACTGCCCAAGCTAGAAAAAACGAAAAAGTGGCCTTTTCAGCCTCAGGCTAAATTGGGCGATAAGCTTTCCGCTGGTGAAGCTGTGGGCAAGGTAAAAGAAAATGCTTTCGAACATTTGATCATGGTTCCCTTTGCTCTCAAGGCCCACTGGGAAATCACTTGGCTGGCAGAGACAGGAGATTATGACCTTACCGAAGTGATTGCCAAAATTAAAAATTCAAAGGGAGAAGTAAAGGATCTATTGCTGGTCACTTCCTGGCCCGTAAAGTGGCCTATAGCAGCCTTTAAGGAACGTCTAAAGCCAGTTGAACCCCTGACCACACAAATCCGCTTGGTCGATAGCCTCTTTCCCATCTGCAAAGGTGGAACCTACGCTATCCCTGGTCCTTTTGGGGCGGGAAAGACCGTATTACAACAATTGACCAGCCGTTTCGCCCAAGTTGATATTGTGATCATTGCAGCCTGTGGAGAGCGGGCCAATGAGGTAGTGGAAACCATTAAAGAATTCCCTCAGTTGATCGACCCTAAAACAGGAAAAAGTTTGATGGAGCGCACTGTCATCATTTGCAATACCTCCTCAATGCCTGTAGCTGCCAGAGAATCTTCTGTTTATACGGCTGTAACCTTAGCGGAATACTATCGCCAAATGGGGCTAGATGTTTTGCTCTTAGCCGACTCAACGAGTCGCTGGGCGCAAGCCTTGCGGGAGAGAAGTGGAAGGTTAGAGGAAATTCCAGGGGAAGAAGCATTCCCAGCCTATTTAGAGTCTGTCATTGCTAGCTTTTACGAAAGAGCGGGCTTGGTCGAGCTAAAGGATGGAAAAAAAGGCTCAGTCACGATTGGGGGTACGGTTAGCCCTGCTGGTGGTAACTTTGAAGAACCTGTCACTAAGGCCACATTAAAGGTCGTTGGTGCCTTTCACGCCCTCAGTCGTGAACGGAGTGATGCCCGTAAATTCCCCGCTATTCATCCTTTAGAATCTTGGACCAAATACCAAGGTTTGCTGGAGGTGGGCCAACGTAACCATGTAATTTCCTTACTCTTTAAATCCAATGAGATTGAGCAAATGATGAAGGTCGTTGGCGAAGAGGGTACAACCTTGGAAGACTTTTGGATCTATTTAAAAGGTGAGCTTTTTGACCAAGTATTTGTGCAACAAAATGCCTTTGATGCCGTTGATACAGCTTCGCCTGAAAGCAGGCAGAAATATCTCTTTGGTCTCCTTTCCCAAGTAATAGATACTAATTTTCATGCCAAAGATAAAGCGGAAGCAAGGAAAATATTCCAACAACTGCGGCAAAATTTGATCGATTTTAATGCTATTCCTTGGGAGGAGGATGCGAGAATATCGGCACAAAGCGACCTTGTAAAAAGTCTGTTGATTAAAAAAGAAGAGGCCCAATGAAAGCCACTTATAATCATATCTTAAAAATCTTGGGCAATGTGATCATGTTAGAGGCCCAAGGTGTCGCTTACGGCGAACTGGCTTTGATTAAAGCCAAACAGGGTGCCTCCTTGGCAGAAGTCATTCGTATCGAAGGAAAAGAGGTTTATTTACAGGTCTTTTCAGGCTCAGCAGGTATTTCCACTGATGATGAGGTGCAATTTTTAAGTCACGGTATGCAGGTCCCCTTTTCTGAGGCATTGATCGGCAGGATCTTTGATGGGAAGGGGCAAGCAAAGGATCAGGGGCCCAAACTCACAGACCATATGATAGAATCAGGTGGTCCTTGTTTGAATCCTGTGACTAGAAATATCCCAAGCAAAATTATCCATACGAAGATCCCCATGATCGATCTCTTTAATAGTCTGGTGGAAGCCCAGAAAATTTCCATTTTTTCTTCCAGTGGGGAACCTCACAATGAACTCCTCTCCCGCATAGCCTTGCAAGCAGAGGTCGATTTGATTGTTTTGGGTACCATGGGTATTCGTTACGATGATTTTTTATTTTTCAAAGAACAATTAGAAAATTCAGGGGCGATTAACCGTGCTGTCATGTTTGTCCATACTGCCCAAGACCCAGTGGTAGAGGCCTTGAAGGTGCCAGATTTAGCCTTGGCTGTGGCGGAACAGTTTGCCTTACAAGGTAAGCGGGTTTTGGCTCTGCTGACAGATATGACGAACTTTTGTGACGCTTTAAAAGAAGTGTCCATCATCATGGAGCAAATTCCAGCAAACAGGGGCTACCCTGGTGATCTTTATTCACAATTGGCTAAAAGATATGAGAAGGCTGCTGATTTTGAAGGGGCTGGTAGTTTAACTTTACTGACAGTTACCTCTATGCCTGGAAAGGATGTAACTCACCCTGTTCCTGATAATACTGGTTACATAACCGAGGGGCAATATTACCTAAATCATGGACGTATTGAGCCTTTTGGCAGTCTTTCAAGACTCAAACAATTGGTTAATAAAAATACGAGAGATGACCACAGAGCCCTAATGGATGTGATGATCCAACTTTATGCCCAAGGGGTTGAAACAAAAGAAAAAAAATCTATGGGTTTCCGCATGACAGAGTGGGACGAAAAACTGTTAAAATTTGGTGGTTTATTCGAAGAGAAACTTATGAATTTAGAGGTGGAAGTCCCTTTGAATGACGCCCTAGATAGCTGTTGGGTAATATTGAGAATCTGCTTTGAACCTGCGGAAACAGGCTTAAAGTCAGAGCTCATAAAAAAGTATTGGGCAGGAGGGGAAGATGGCTAAAATACGCCTGACCAAAACAGAGCTCAAAAAGAAAAAGGACGAGCTGGCAGCCTTTACCCGCTATCTCCCCACTTTAAATATCAAGAAAAAGCTCTTACAAAAGGAGCATTTAAAATCTGATTCAGAGCTGGAAGCCTTAACCACTAAAAAAAATAGATTACTTGAAAAAGCCAAGTCTTGGTTGGCCTTGCTCGGTGGTGAGTTTGATTGTTTTTCTCTGATCAAAATTAAAAAGATTGAAATCGAAACAGATTATTTGGCAGGCATCGCCATCCCTGTTTTAAAAGAAGTGGAGCTTGAAGATCTAAGCTATGATCTTTATACAACCCCCTTTTGGGTAGATCAGGTTTTAGTTTTTGTAAGGGACTATTTAACCGAAGAGGTTAAAATCTTGACTCTCCAGAAAAAAAAGCAATTGATACTGGATGAGCTGGTGATCACCACCCAGAGAATCAACCTTTTTGAAAAGATTAAAATTCCTGAATCTTTAACAGCTATCGCTAAGATCAGAAATCACTTAGACGATGAGCAAGCAATTGCCATGGGTTGGGCCTTGGGAGCCAAAAAGAAATTGGCTGCTCTGAGTGGGGGGAGTTATGATTGAACGTATGAGGAAAGTGACCCTATTATTTGAAGCTAGTAAAACTAACGAGGTTTTTTTAGAACTACAAAAGGCAGGTTTGGTGCATTTTGAGGCGACAAAAAATAAGAGTGAGGGCCAAGAAGAATTAGAGGAAATGCTCAAGAAAGTTAGGTTTCTTTTGCATTGTTATAGTGAAATTAATTTTTATGCGAGCGGCGCTGCCCAGAGTTTAGAGCGAGATCTGAAATTAATGCAGCAACTTTCTCAGGTCAAAGAGGAATTTAACCAAACCGAAAAAGAAATAGAGTCTTTGTATGAAGAATATCACAGAGCTAAGCGCTACGGTGATTTTGATTCTAAGTTGATTTCTGATATTGAAAAACAGGGCCTCTACCTACACCACTTCCGTATTCGAGAGTCGGATAGGGAAAAGCTAGAAGGGCTAGACTGGTTTTTACTCTTTGCGGGCCAGCAGTATGAGTATATTTTAGTTGTGAGCAAAGAAAAATCCTTAGAGTTAAACTTAAGAGAACTCAATCTTCCAAATCGAGGCCATAAAGAACTAGAATCACTAATTGCCCATGCCAAATTGGACTTACATGAGTTGCGTTGCCGCGAGCAAATTCTACTTCGTGATCCCTCGCCTTTGATTCATTTAGAGCGGGAACTGAGCAACTTAATGTCCTTTGAAATAGCTAAATGTAGCGCGAAAGAGCAAGGCCAATTGGCGTGGGCCAGCGGTTATTGCACTGAAAAAAAGATCCCCGTTTTGAATGAAGTTGCCAGCTTTACCCACATAGTCGTCTTAAATGAAGAGCCAGATTTAGAAGATAAGGTTCCCGTTAAACTTGTTCATAGCCCGATTTCAAAACTCTTTGAGCCGGTGTTAGATTTTATTGGGGTGCTGCCTGGGTATGAAGAAAAGGATGCAAGTGGTCTTTTTCTCCTATTTTTCACCCTATTTTTTGCCATTTTGGTTGGTGATGCTGGGTATGGAGTGGTGATGCTAGGCCTTATTTTGATCTTTAAAATAAAACAGCCCAACTGGCTGCCCCAAGTTTTTCGGCTTTTCTTCCTCTTAAGTGGTGCCACTATTTTTTGGGGTGCCATCACGGGCCAGTGGTTTGGATACGAGCCTTTTTTACAGGGGCCTCTGGGCCTCTTTGTGATTCCTGAACTCAATGCCTTTGCCAAGGAATCAGAGCCCTTGATGATTCAACTGGTCTTTCTTATTGGGCTGGTGCAGCTGCAATTGGCTCACTTTTGGCAACTTTTGGTGGAACGTGGAACTTATAAAAAACTAAGCCGAGTGGGGTGGATGCTATTTCTCTGGGGTTGTTATCACTTGGCAGAGTATTTTCTACTTAAAATTTCCATGCCATTTTTTGGGACAGGGTTGTTTGCCTTAGGTTTGGGATTAGTAGTGCTGTTTGGGGAGCAAGGCCACGGTAGAGGCTTCATCAAGGGTTTTGCCTTGGGGCTTGCCAACTTCCCCATGAATTTACTGGGGGCTGTCGGCTTTTTTTCGGACCTTGTAAGCTACATCAGGCTTTTTGCCTTAGGCCTAGCGACCAAAGAAATGGCCTTAGCTGCAAATGGTTTAGCTTTGGGGATGGGATTTGGTAGCTTGACCAGTACTTTAGCCGCTATCTTAATTTTAATACTGGGGCATACTGTGAACATAACTTTGGCTGGATTGGCTGTGATGGTTCACGGGGTAAGATTAAACTTTTTAGAATTTGCAAAGCATTTGGATCTACAGTGGACAGGGGAACCATTTCAGCCGCTTCGTAGAAAAACAAAAGAGCGTTAGAAATTTAAGTTAAAGTAAAAAACAAAGGAGAAAAAATGGAAGGAGAACTTTTAAACAGCCTTGGAAATACAGGCTACATCTTTGCCTTGTGTTTCGCCGCATTTGGTTCGGCCTTAGGAACAGGGACAACCGGTATGGCAGCCATTGGGGCATGGCGCAAAGCCTTTTTAAAAGGAAAAAGTGCCCCCTTTATTTTGATCGCCTTTGCCTCTGCTCCCCTGTCCCAAACCATTTACGGTATGATTTTAATGAATGCCTTAAAGGGGGCTGTTGAGGCAGAGCCATTAGTTCGGCTTTTTTCAGGGATCTTCGGGGGGCTTGCCATTGCTAGTTCTGCTTGGCTGCAAGGTAAAGCAGGTGCTGCCGCATGCGAGGCTTTGGTAGATGCTGAAAAAGGTCTGGGGAATTATATTATGATCTTGGGAATTGTCGAAACTGTAGCTCTTTTTGTTATGGTCTTTTTGATGACGGCACTGGGGTAGTGTTTTCACCCACTTGTTCCGTAGTTTCTTTATTTGGGCTTTTGAATGATACTGCTACCCGCTTTGGCGAGAAAATGACTACCTAGTGGTGAGACTACAAGATCAAAAATCAAGAGAGTAAAACATAACCCACCTGCTGGGGGATGAAAAACCCAAAGACCAACAAGCATTAAAGGAATCGCAAAACTGCTGTCTATTCCACTAGCTTGAATCTTATTGTTGAGGCTTTTAAATTTGAAAAGCCCATAAGAAGAAATTAATAAAAAGAATGCCCCTAAAAGCATCAAGATTGCCCCAATATATTCTAGTGCGATTTCAAACATAATTTACCTCAAACATGCTTCCCCTTGGCAATTCGTTTTTGTCGTTCAAACATAAATTTTGCAATGACCATGGGGCCAATAAAACTGGTGACCATTAAAACAACAGCAGGTTCTAGATGGTAGGCTGCCCGTTGTTCAAAACTAAGGCTTAAAAGAAACCCCACTCCACAAGCTCCCATTTGGCCAAGCGCCGCCATGCGTTCCAGTATATTTGGGCCCTTGATCAAAGCTAAAAAAGAAAAGATCACGCTTAAAGCCAACAAAGTGCACATGGCTAAAAAAAGTGCAAATTTTAGTTCCTCGCTCATGCAAAAATCCTTGCAATGGGTTTTTCTAACTTGGTTTTGATTTGCGCAATTGCCGTTTCGGCCTCTGTTCCTCGAACCAAATGAACCAAAAGGTGGCCCCCCTGTTGGTCTACTGTAACAGTACCAGGTGTTAAGGTAATCGACTGGGCCAGTAGGAATAAAGGCCACTCACCCCTTACTTCAAAGGGGTAATAGATTATCTGATCTTCAAAATCACCAACTAAGCAGTCTCGACTCATTTTTAAACTAGAGAGCACAATCAGCCAGCCCAAATGCCCCAAAAAGAGACAAAAAAGAAAGATTTTCTGTAAGGTTCGAAGAGCTTTCATCAGAGTTGTAATACCTTGTTGATATAGATTTCAGGATGCATTAACTGTTCTGCTATTTTTAAAGTAACATTTAAAAAGAATTCAGCAAAGAAGCCAAGGGCCAAGGTCAGGCCAGCTAAAATGACAGAAGGCAAAATCAATAAATAACCTGAATCCCCTAAGTTGTTAATTGTTTGAGGCTCAGGGTGGCCCGCAGGTGCAGGCTGCCAGAAGCAATAATGCCAAATTTTAAGCATAGAAAGAGTTGTGATCAGACTCACGCTCAGCACCACAAAAACGATTAGATATTCCCCTGCATGTAAACCCTCTTTGATTAAGCTCAATTTTCCAAAAAATCCAGAAAGAGGTGGGACCCCAGCCAAAGAGAGGGCAGGGATTAAAAAGAGTATGGAGAGCAGAAAGAAACTATTATAAAGCCCACCCAGTTTTTTGACTTGAAAGCTGCCACCCAGTTGGCCGACCACCCCACTGATTAAAAATAGGTTGGATTTTGCCAAGATGTTATGGAGCATAAAGTAAATGGCTCCGCCGATGGCTAAGGGGGTATAAAAAGCTAAACCTAAAAGCATGTAACCGATTTGGCTTATGATATGGAAGGAAAGTATTTTTCTGATGTCCGTCTCTGACCAAGCACCAAGAACCCCCGTGATCATGGTTAACCCTGCCAGCCATAAAAAAAGGTGAGAAACAAGTTCTGTGTGGGGAACAAAAATTAAGGTGAAAAATCGTAGTAGTGCATAGACTCCGACCTTTGTGAGTAGACCTGAAAAAATAGCGGCAACGGCAATGGGAGGAGTATAGTACGAATCTGGCAGCCAAAAGAAAAAAGGGAAGACCCCGGCCTTGATAGCAAAGGTAATAAAAAAGAAAACTGCTGTGACCCCACGTGCTCCACCAAGACCTTGGGCACGATATTTTAAGGCCAAGTCAGCCATATTTAAGGTTCCCATTTGGGCATAAATCAAGCCAATACCAATGAGGAAAAAGGAAGATGCCACTAAATTGATCACCACATATTTAACGCCACCAAGAATCTGATGTCGTTCCCCACCGAGTGTGAGCAGGACAAAGCTAGAGATTAATATCATCTCAAACCAGACATATAAATTAAAAATATCCCCTGCCACAAAAGCACCACTGCAACCCATGATTAAAATATGAAAGACAGGGAAATAACCAAAAGCATTGCGCAAAGGGTCTACCGAAGCTACCGAATAGAGGCTGACTACAAAAGCCATAATACCCACCATTACAAGCATCACACAGCTAAAAAGATCGTAGACCAATACGATCCCAAAAGGAGGGACCCAAGAGCCTACATTGACAACAATTATACCTGATTTATAAACACTAATGAACATGTAGCATGATGCTGCTAAGTGACCAGCACTCCCAACGATTGCAAAGAGTTCTCTATTTAACCTCCACTGGCGGGGAAGTAGTGAGAAGGTTGCCATTAACAAGGGTAATATAAGGGGGAGAATAATGACCAAGTTCATGGGCCCTCTTTTAGATCGTCGAGGCTACCTGAGTTTTGCTCCTGCCAAACCCTTGCAACCAATACGAGGAAAAAGGCAAAATTAGCAAAGCTAATGACTATGGCTGTTAAAATGAGTGCCTGTGGCAGTGGGTCTGCCATGGGGACTGGGTCACCTGTAATGATTGGTGGCGCATGTTCGACCACTCTACCAGACCAAAGAAGCAAAAGGTTGCAGGCATGGGTTATGACCACTAAGCCTAAAATCATTTTTACAATGGCTTTGCGGAGCATTAAATAGAGTGCGCTGGCAAACATAAAGCCAATGGTTATGGCAAGTAAGGTCTGCATTAGTTCTCCTCGAAGGAGTTTAATATGATCGTCAAACCTGCGACCACAACTAGATAAACGCCAAAATCGAAGAGTAAAGGAGTCCCTAGTTCCAAGATTCCAAAAAGCGGTAGATCATAAGAAACCCACATGGCCTCAAAGAAATTCCTTCCGTATTTTAAGGGAAGCAAACAGGCACTTAATGTGACCAGCAAGCCAACTCCCATTAAACTACGAGGATCAAAAGGGACTAGCCTCTGGATTCCATGGTCGCCAAAGGCAAAGATTAGTAATACATAAGCACAAATCAAAACTAGGGCGGCTATGAAACCTCCTCCAGAATGGTGATGCCCTCTGAATAGTAACCAAGCAGATAAAATAACCAGAATTGGTGTGAGCAGTTTTGTGGCAGTCTTTAAAAAAGGCGAAATCATGGGTTCTCCTTTTTAGTAACTATTTTCAAGCCTACTAGGCTAAAGACTCCAATACCGGCCACTGCGATCACAGTGATTTCCCCTAAAGTATCTAGGCCCCTAAAATCGACGAGTATGACATTGACTATATTTCGACCCTTGGCCAAATAAAAAGCATTGTCTATGTAAAACTGAGAAATACTTGAATTAGATCTAAATGTTTCTGCAAGGAGTAAAGAAATAGTGACAGAACCACCGAATAAAAGGGAAACCGCACCATCACGAATCCTTACGAACTTAGAGGATGAGCTTTGATACCGAGGCAGTTTGGCTAACACTAAAAATAGCAAGAGTAGGCTTAAAACCTCGACTAGTGCCTGAGTTAAAGCTAGATCAGGCGCACTGAAATAAGCAAAAAATAACACCATGGCAGCCCCTAAAAAACTAAGGGATAACACAGCTGTGACAAATCTTTTAGAAATGATGGCTAAAATCAAAGAGGAAAAGACTAAAAGAGAAAAAACATAAGCGAAAACAGGCGTGCCTGAAAGGTTGAAGGGAATGTAAAGCTCATCGGCCCAAATTTCAAATAAGACAAAAGTGGAGGCAGTAAATACTATGGTTAAAAGGTAGTAGTTTAATTGTCCGTTTTGTAAAACCTTGGTGCTTGTCAGGGCAAATTTCTTTAAAAAAGCTATAAATCCATCATAGTATTCTGCAGGGTCAATGATCTTCAGCCATCTAAAATGAGAAAATTCTAAAGTTAGTTTTCGGTGGTACAGGAAAATCAATAGCCCCAGAACTAATATTCCAATGGAAAAATACATAGAGGGGTGAACCCCGTGCCACAATATTGGTTGTAAGGTTAATGCCCCCCCATGGATCACCGCCGCTGCGGGGAATAGCAAGTCTTCACTGATAGAATTGGGGAATATCCCCCAGTAAAACCCCAAAAGCCCAAGGACCAAAGGCCCCAGACGCATGGCCCAAGGAACCTCAAAAATTGGTTTGGCACCCCGTGCATCTACGGAGTTGGTTCTAAGACTGGCAAAGAAGGGGACCAAACCCACAATGATCGAGGCAGATACTAAAAAAGCGGCGCTGAGAATTAATAACAAAAGGAGCAAAGGCCCAAACGTATCCAATTGGATCAGGCTAGTCAGCATTACCTCCTTGCCTAAAAAACCTAAAAAAGGAGGTAATCCTCCATTAGAAAGAGCGGCTAAAAGGGCAGCGAAAGCTGTATAGGGCATTACTTTTCCCAAACCCCAAAGCTTCCTGATATCCCGAGTTCCACATTGGTGATCAATGGAACCTGCCACTAAAAATATGCTTGCCTTGTATAGGGAATGACTTAGAAGCAAAAAAATTGCTGCCACCTGAGCGGCCTGGGTACCTATACCCAGAAGTGCGACCATCATCCCTAAAAGGCTTATCGTGGAGTAAGCCAGTATTAATTTTAGGTCTTTTGGGAAAAAAGACAGAATTGCGCCTAGCAGCATAGTTGTAAAGCCTACGTAACCTAATAAACCAGTCCAGAGGCTTGTACCGCCTAAAACAGGACTGAGGCGAGCGAGTAAATATATTCCCGCGTTGACCATGGTCGCAGAATGCAAATAAGCGCTAACAGGTGTAGGGGCAGCCATTGCGCCAGGTAACCAAAAGTGGAAAGGTACCTGCGCTGATTTTGCAAATGCACCAAGTGCAATGAGTAGTAAAATTATTGAGTAGTGTGAGTGAGCCTTAATTTCTGCGGACTTGGCAAGCATATCGGTGATTTCGTAAGAACCAGTGATGTCACCGATGAGTAAAATTCCTACTAGTAAAGCCAGACCTGCAAAGGTTGTGATCACCAAGGCTTTTTGGGCTGCCTCTCTTGCGCCCTTCAATTCATGGTGAAACCCAATTAGTAAATAGCTGGCAATAGTCGTTAATTCCCAAAAGATAAATGCTAGTATCAAATTTTCGGCCAAAACCAATCCCAGCATGCTGGCCATGAAAATAAGTAAAAAGGCGTAAAATCGAGAGAGTTCGGGGTGGTTTTTGAGGTAGCTCCCAGAGTAAATTATAATAAAAGTTCCAATTCCTAGGATTATTAAGACAAATAAAAGGGCTAGGCTGTCTAGTCGAAAAGAGATGATAAGGCCAAGACTAGGAACCCAGCTATAGGTTTCTGTAACAGGTTGGCATGCTACAATATCTGCTTGGCTCCAAAACTCAAAAGTTAAGATTAGAGGGACAAAGCCAATGAGCCAGCCAATTTTCTCACGGTCAAAGGGGTGGAAAAGTGGCTGCAAGAGGGCTAAAAAATACAATATTGCTATGGATACTAACATGATATTACAATACAAAAGTAGTTTAAGTTAGTTTATCACAAAGAAAATGAGCGGAAAAGCTTAAAAAGAGGGGTTACAAATTGATTAAAAAATTATCCTTAAATCTATATTGGCAGCCATAGTTTGTAGGGTATCAAGTAGAGGGTCATGGCGGTAATAAAGCTTCCAGCCCAAGTTAAAAGGGCTGTTACTTAGATTCTCTACACCTTCAAAGGCGAAGGCCTGAGAGAGCTCACCCATGGCAAAGTTCTCCGTAACCCAAGTTTCATTTTCCCCCACAAACTGCTTGCGATAATTACGCACAAATAATTGATGGGTGACAAAATGCTGGATTCCACCAGTGAAAAAAGAAATTTGATTGTTAATTTCCAGTTCTACAAGACGTGTTTCCCCTTCTAACCTTTGATCTAATGTCCAAGTGAAATTTTTCCAAAATTGATTGAGCCTTGGTGCTTCAGGCATTTTATTTTCGTAAGAAAACCCAGAACCACGTTGGTAAGGGGTGACTTCCTGGCCTGTTACTAGATCGTCAGAATCCCAGTAAAAACGGTAGTACTGACTTTTTTGGGCAACCCAACCTATTTCAAACATTGATTTTAAAATTGGTAAGCTGGTGAATTGCTGGTTTTCCAAATGCACCAACTCAAAACGTGGCAACTTGGAAAGACTGAAAAAACTCCCCCCCTCTTCAAAGTAGGCCTTGGCCCCCACTAAGAATTCATTTGGAATATCTGGCTCCACTCTTTGGTAGGAACCTAAAACAGCATCTTGCGTTTCACTAATGGCAACAAGTGAGAAATCCATCTGTAATGAGTTAACGTTCCAGGCAGCCTTTTTTCTTGTAGCCCTATAATCAACCATAGGTACAAGGTATTCATTTTTTGTGGACCAGTGGATTTGCTCCACTTCCCCTTCCAAACTATAAGCCAGTATGGGCAGCTTGAAAGAAGATTTTTGCCTTTTATCAATGGTATAAACTTCTAAATGACGATCTGTCAGGAGGTTTTCCCTAAAGTATTGTTTGGTCTCATAGCTTTCCGCAGAAGAAGAGAGCTCAAAACTGTAAGCTAGATTTGGAGTGCTCTGAAAAACCCAAATTAGGATTAAGGAGATAAAGACTTTAGATATGGGTAGCTTCATGGTTTTTCCTCAGGTACTGAGGATAGAGCGAGACGAAAACCTGTATCATCTACAGGCTCAATATTTTTGATAAAGGCCCTTTTTGCGCAAGTGATGTCGCCGGGGTCACTTTTAAAACTTCCGCCACGTTTAACAAAAGCCCAATTTCCCTTAATGTTAGCTATTTTGGGATTTAAGGTTCCATGAGAGTCGTAAGCCTTAGAATTCCAATGGTCGGCTACAACCTCTGCCACATTTCCACTGAAATCTGAAAAGCCTAAAGCGTTGGGAGTAAAGGTATCAATGGGCACAGGGCGACTCCAGTTACCTCCGATAATATGTATCTTTTCTCCATTGGCGTTTTTTGATTCTTGCTCACCTTCTTTTAGACCAGATCTGAAGGCCATGGCATCTGCCCTAGCATTGTTGCTGTCATTACCAAATCGAACCTTCTGGCCCAAGCCTCTACAGGCATATTCCCATTCCGCTTCGGTTGGGAGACGGAGTTTCCATTTTGAGTTCTGATTTAATTTTGTAATGAATTCCTGAATATCAGTAATGGTGACTTGCTCGACAGGGCTATTGGCTTCTGGCATTTGGTGTTTGGATGGATTTTTACCTGTAATTTTTAAAAAAACCTCCTGCGTAACTTCTGTACTGGCAAGCCAGTAATCGCTAAGGCAAACCATGTGGGGGGTAGCTGAAAAGCCTCGGTTCTCTTTAAATAAATCGCCCATTTGATAGCAACTTTGGGGCAATTGAATAAAGGTCATCCCTGTTTTTGGCTCGACAATCTTGGGGAATTTCATCCCTTCATGAGTCGCGCCTTGAAAGTTGGAATTGTCAAAACGTGTTTTTTCGAAATTAGCGCCACTGGCATCAGAAATACTCAAATCTGAATACTGAAATAAAAGATTTTCGCCATAAGAATCGGAGAAATCAGAAGCCAATAAACTGCTACGAACAAATTTACTGTTATAAAACTTTGACTCTCGGAAGCTGCCCATGGAAAGGTCTAAATCTGCAAAGATCATGTTATGGAACTCTGCTTGGGTAAAAATAGGCTCAGGGTAGCTAAGATCTGTTAGAATAACTTTCGTTAGTTTTGCCCCAGTAAAGTCCGAGCCTTTTAGGCGTGTTTTTGTAAAATCACTATCTGTAATTTTAGCCCCTGAAAAATCAGCATTATGCAGGCGAACCCCTGTGAAGGTGACATTCTTTAAGGTTGCACCAGAGAAGTTAGCTCCTTCTAAATTTGACCCCACAAAATTGATATCAATTAGCTTCGCATTTGAAAAGTCCGCATCTTTTAGATTTAATTGGGAAAGATTTACTCCCTCTAGCCGTGTTTTTTGGAACTTCGATTCTGCTAAGTTGGCAAATTTAAAATTGGCATTGGAGAGTAGGCTTTGAGAAAAGTTAGCCCTGACTAAATTGGCCCCTCTGAAGTTAGCGTTTTCTAGTCGTGCATGTTGAAAGGAGGCTTCTTTTAATAGGTAGTGAGAAAAATCTGCACCTCGAAAATCAGCATGGTCAAATATGGCACCTGTCAGCTGCGCTTCAAAAAGAAAAGCTCGATGTACATTGGACCGAGAAAAATTAGCTTTGTAGAGATTTGCCCTGCGAAAATCAGTTTGTCTTAAATCAGCTTTGGAAAAATTGGTATGGCGCAAATCTGCGCCTACAAAACTGGATGAGTACAATTTTGCCCCTGCAAAGCTTTTGTTTTGCAGGTTCCAATAGTCAAAATTGTAGACTTCCATTTTCTTTTTGCCTGGGCCTGCTTCTCGTAGTGCTTGCTCATATGGCTGGGCACAGGAGATAGAAAAAAGACCTAGGGTCAATAAAATCCATTTAATTTTCAAAGTATTAGGGAGAATAATGGTATTTTCCTTTTAAGATAATGCGTTTGTTTAGCAAGAGATTTAATCTCTTTAAAGTACGGTCATTTGAGGCGTAATTGCCATGATTTGTTCCAACAATGTTCAAAGGTTATGCCAAAAGTGTTAAATACTTAAATTCAAATAGTGGTTGGAAAAAACAGAATAAAGGAGGAAAAAAAGTCCTAATCGATAAAAGTGTGGTTTAACACACGGAGATTTTTTTTTTACCTTTTCAAAATGTGAGAAAAGGAATTAATATCGGTATATGAATACACTTTATATGAGGAAACATGGCTATTAAAACTGGACCTTTTAAATCGGCGAAAAACCGAATGATCTTATGGAGCGTTTTGCTTATTGCAGGGCTGCTCTGGCTGAAATTTGCAGTGCCTGAACCCTTCCCGCAGCTAAATACTCGAATCTCACAGCACTTTACGAGTGAAAAGTATGAGGACGTTATCCTTGTTTCTGACATCGCAAAAAAAGATTACCCAGATCGATACTACACTTCAAAAATTGGTTACTACAAAGCCTTTGCTCAGTTCCAATTAGCAGAATCAGAACGTGCTTTGGCAACTCTTTTAGATTATCAAGAGAAAACCTCACGTGCGCAGCATGTGCAAACCCAAAGGCTTCTGGCTGATTTATACCTTGCTACAGGCAAAACAGAAATGGGCCTGACTATTGTTCTTGAACTCTTCAAAGAGATGCCCCTTCGTAAATTGGCTATTTTAAGAGAGGTAGCAGAAACAGATCCAAATTTTAAGATTGCCGAGCACCTTGACCCTACAAAAGATGAGCTTGCCTATGATGTTTTTATGGCATTTCAGAAAAACTCAAAACTTATTGGCGGCTATAGAGGGAGGGTTTCTGTTCCACAGGCTGGTCAAATACCTATGAAAGAGAGTCTGTTTTTCACTGTTGGGGATATCATTAAACAAGTGGAAGGCTCTAAAACCATCATAAGTGGAACAATCATCTCTGCTGTTAATCTTAAAACCATGGGTTACAGATTAACTGGTTATGGAGAAAATGATCTTTATATTGATGAGAAGGAATGTGTTATTAATGACGTAAAAAAAGGACAGGCAAATGCTTTTACATGTAGCTTGGAAGATGCGAGCACAGTGTTATCAGCTATTATCTACGAGTTAAAATACGAGGAAAACTAGTATTTCATACCTCCTATAACTCTTGTGGTTTTGGCCACAAGGGTTCCCCCTTCTTGATTATTTCTAATTAGTCACGCCCTTGGTAAGCCGTTACTTACCCTGTGCTTCCTACCAGATATTTAAAAATGACTATTGCTCTGCCCCTTGTTGAGCCCAGATTGCATCCCAGGCTTGCCTTGAGCATGTTAGGGCTGCACATTTTGAGTTGCATCTAGAAAGCAGCAAGTTTGGCGAATTTTAGAAGCTAGGGGCAGGGGTGTTAATTGCAATACGCAAACTAGAGTTGAGGCTTGGTTCCGAAGTCTTTAGGTAAAAAAGGCGGTTGCTCAGTAGTGTTTATCTTGGAAGTAAAGCTTCCAAGATAAATATTTAGGCTAAACTTTGAAGATAGAAAGTTGAGTATTCAGGTCTTCAGCCATTTCGTTGAGGTCTCTCACCGTTGTTTCTACTTGGCTAATGGAAACAGAAAGTTCATTCATTGCCGCAGCGTTGGTGTGACTGATGTCGTTAATTTCTTCTGTAGCAGAAGAAATTTCGTTTGTTCTTCGTTCTTGGTCTTTCATACCGCTTGCGGCAATTTGAACTTCAGAACTTATTTTTCCAACTTGGGAAAGGATCTGGTCAAATACAGTTGCAGCATTGTTGATAACATCTGTCCCTTCTAGAACATTGGAAAAGCTTATTTCGATAAGCTTGTTGATCTTCTCAATACTAACGGCGCTGCGCTCACTTAAAAGTTTGACCTCTTCAGCAACAACAGCAAAGCCCTTACCAAACTCACCAGCTTTCGCCGCTTCAATGGAAGCGTTTAAACTTAAAAGGTTTGTTTGGGAACCGATCTGGCTTATTTCATCCATAAATCCAATAATTTTCTGACTGGAGTCAGAAATCTTAGACATTACATCCTTAACAGAGTTTAAAGCTGACTTCCCTTCTGAAGCTGAAGCCTTGGCAGAATTCGTCATTGACTGCACTTCTTCAATCTTCTCATTGGTCTTTTTAGAATTGTCGGCCAGTTGTTTTAACGCAGTAGAGGACTCTAAAATAGCGGAAGAAGACTGCTCCGTTCCTTGGTTCACTTCTTGGGAGGCTTTTTCAATCTCCATGATTGTGGTACTGAGTTCTGTAGAGGAAGAAGACAATGTAGAGCTGTGCCCACCAATAGTCCGAATAACAGACTGCATGGTGCCTAGTAGCCCATTAAAAGAGGTAACCATTTGCCCCACTTCATCAGTAGAGTCATTGACTGTTTGCTTGGTTAAATCTTTTGTCTCAGCAATGTCTTTTACATTTCTAGTTAAGGTTCGAATTGGCTTAGTAATAGCTGCCACAACGATGGAAGCAAAGAAAAGTGAGACCCCAATGGCCACAACAGCAAAAAGAATGATTAGCTTTTTAAAATTCTCAAGCATTGATATAACTTCATTCATCTTCTGGTCAGCAAGTTCGACCTGTTCCGATGTAAAGGGCTCTAAAACTTTCGAAAGGGCTTCAGCAGTAGTATCAAATCCGCCCATAAGTTTGTTGCCTAAAGCAGGTCCACCAGAAATGTAACCCTTCGCCATTTTTTTTCCCATGGCATAAAAGTCATCGACACGGCCTTTTAACTCATCCAGCCGTTGCAGCTTTCCTAGTTGGTCGGTGGCAATGTAAAAGGTTTTAAACTGCTCATAGCCTTTTAAAAAACCTTGGTAGTTATTTTCAGCTTCATCAAAACCATCGTTTAATCCATCTAGGGCTCGTGTAGCAGATATATCTGTCAGCCATTGCTGGATTTGGACTATATTCTTGTCCATTTTTTGTGAAAGGAGCGCAAATTTAACACCCTCCTCATTGGCCTTCATGGTAGCTTTTTCAATGTCATTGCTAATAGAAAAAGACCAGGCTGATATGCCAACTAATATGATCACTGGAACTAAGAGAGGTAACAGCGATTTTTGCCAAATTTTTAAGTTCTGAAGCATTCGTGTTTAAGTGTATTATGTTTTTTTAATGGTAAATAAACTTTACCAAAATTAATTACCATAACTTTATCAAAAGCAACAAAGTACGTCTAGGTAAGCTTTTCCCCGTGTTCTTTTTGTATATTCTTTACAATCTTTTGGTAAAAATGTGCATTTACAGATTTCTTCAATTTCGCTCTACTAAGGTATAATTTAAAAAGAAATGATAAATGAACGCACTGACAAAAGAACGAATTGAGCTACTGCAAAAGGCCCAAGATAGAATCAGAGAAGCAACAGCATTGATAAATAAGGCTGTAGCAAGAACGGCTATTGAGTCGAGGGTCAATCAACGGTTGATACCAGCTTTGTTGATGTTTGTTGATCAGCCTCATACGGGTTCCGCATCCCTTGAGGAATTGATTGACGAGATTAAGTTGGAAGAATAACCCTTTGCAGCTATAATAGTCCCTAAGGGGATAGGTCATTTTTAGGTTTGAGTATGCTTCGTAAAAGCCTTGCCAGTATTGTTAGGGAACATGATGAATGGTTACAAGACCGTGATAAAGGCAAGCGGGCTAACTTTTCAGGGCAAAAGCTAGATGGCACTGATTTTATGGGGGCCGACCTAAGCTATGCGTCTTTTAAACATACCAGTTTAGTAAATGCCAACCTTTCTCACTGCAACTTAACAGGTGCATTCTTTTCTAGAGCCAAGCTTAGAGGTGCTAACCTTTCCCGCTCTAATCTTACCAAATCAAAATTCCAATACGCAAACCTTACCAAGGCTAAGCTTTCAGGAGCTAAGCTTTTTTTTGCTAATCTGACCAAAGCCAACTGTGTTGAGGCTGATTTCATGGGAACAAATTTAATTGCCGCCAACTTAACTGATGCCAACTTAGCGGGTGCAGGTTTTTCTAAGGCCAATTTAAAGCAGGCAAAACTCCACAAAGCCAATTTAAAAGGTGCAAGTCTCTGGGGGGTTAATTTAGAGTCGGTGGATTTGGGAAATGTGATCTTAGAAGGGGTTAACTTAAAGGATTCTATTTTAAACGGGATCAACCTTGCTGGTGCAAATTTAAAAGAGGCAAACCTAAAGGGTGCAAAGCTGCAAGGGGCTAACTTGCAGGGGACAATTTTTAAAAAAGCAAATTTGGAAGAGGTTAATTTTTATAAGGCCAATTTGCAGAAAGCAGATTTTTCCAGTGCAGATTTAACGAAATCTATTCTGCAAGAAGTGGATATGACAGATTGCAACTTCCAGTCTGCAAAACTTGTCGGTGCCAATCTAATTAGCGGTAAACTTAGAAATGCAAATTTAACAAAGGCTAATTTTTCTGACGCTGACTTGAGAGGGGGTAATTTTGAAGGGGCCAAAATGAAGTTGATAAAACTGAAAGGCGCCAATTTAGAAGGATGCAACTTTCCTACGAAGTTGTTAAAGGGGATGGACGTGCGCCAAGTTAACTGGCCAAAGGCAAATTTGTCAGGTTTGAAGTTGCAGGGCATAAACTGGGCTGGAGCCAATCTTACCAGCGCAAATTTACAAGGAACCAATTGCAATGGTTCAAACTTTAATGGCGCAAATATGAGCGGTGCTAACTTCATGGGCACAAAAGTAGAACGTTGTTTTTTTAAAAAAACGCTTCTAAAAGCGGCAAAATGTGATGAGACACAGTTCCAAAAGTCCAATTTAGAACAAGCTAGATTTTCCGGTGTGGTTTTTAATCAATGCTGCTTTAAAGGTGTAAAGGCAAAAGAAACCGACTTCCGTGACGCCCTATTCAAGGCACCAAAATTTAAAGGAGCAAACTTCTCACAGGCAAATTTTGTTGGGGCTAAAATCGATGAGGCTAAAGCGCAAGGGGTGGATTTCTCTGAGGCAATTTTTAATGAGGCTATAATCAGCGGAAATTTTTCAGGATCTAATTTTTCAGGGGGGCAGCTTGGAAACCTGCAGGCCACAGGCTGTAATTTTAACAAGACAAAATGGGTTCAAGCAGAATTACCAGGCGCCAATTTAGCTAAGTGTACATTGGTCAAGGCGGACTTTTACAAAGCCAACATCTCTAAAGGATCCCTTCAAGGTGCAAGTTTAAAGGGCGCTAGACTGAACTCTGTGATAGCAAGAACTGTTGATTTTAGATCTGCCGATTTGAGGAAAGTTAGCGTGAGTTCAAGTCAATTGGACTTGAGCGATTTCAGGGATGCCAACTTAAGCGGTGTAAACTTAAAACTGGCAAACTTTCACGAAGTAAATTTAAAGGGTGCAACTTTAGATAAAAAGGCCATAGATATGGGCTTAGGCGATCCCTCAAGTAAATAGCTGTGGAAATTGTTGCTAGTTGCGTAACCTCTTGAACTTGTGCGATAGTTTAGAAAAAAAATAACTTATCTTAGTCTAATATGAGTGATCCAAAAGACAAGCAGTTCTCCTCAAAACAGCCCTTGCGTTCAGGGATTAGTTTTCTCAGCCTTACTGCTATCGTTTCAGTGCTTTTAATAAGCCTAGCTAGCCTTGCCAGTGACACCTTTATAAATCATTTGATTTTGCCCTTTGGGGTAATTGTCGCTGTGATCATTGGCGTGAGTTCTTCTAGAATTCTCAAGGAGTTAGATAGCTCCTTTGGTGCGGAACCCAAAAAACTAATAATGATTGCTGACAGAATTTCCAGTGGTGATTTAAATTTTAGTTTTCAAATCCCAAAAACAACCAAACCGAAAGGGGTGATTGCTGCTCTTTTAACCATGAGAAATGGCTTAAAGGATATGATTCGGGCCGCTTGGAACACAGCATCTAAAGTAAGTGAGTCTTCTGAAGACTTGAAGACCACAACCAGTAAGATCCAACGTACAGTTTCGCAAGTGAGTAAACTGCTAGACCAGACCACGGACTTACTAACGGAAATGACCTACACGGCAGAACGATTTTTTCGAGGGAACCAAGAAAGAGTTGAAAAAATTAGAGAATTGAGTGTGAAGACCCATGAAGCCGAACATATGGCCAAGTCTGGCTCAACTGTGATTGCCTCAGGAAACCAAGCGATGGATCAAATTATTGATTCCAATCAAAAAACTTTGGATTTCATGTCCAATATTCGCTCTATTACAAGACAAACGAACCTTTTAGCCCTAAATGCTGCAATTGAAGCCTCTCAAGCTGGCGAGTATGGAAAGGGATTTGCCGTGGTTGCAGGTGAAGTGAAAAAATTAGCTGGCTCCAGTAGTTTTGTTGTGGACCAAATGGAGGAGCTGAGCCAAGACAGTATTAAAGACATTGAGCAAGGGCGTGAAATGATCAAGTCCATGGAAACCTTTTTCAATAAGATTATTCAGTTGGTAATTGAAGTTTCGACTGAAATGGTAGGTATTGCTGCGGAAGCTGAAAAGCAAGAAGGGCAAATTCATGAGATGAGCAATTTAATCATGACTGTTTTCTCTGATGCTAGCGCCAACAATGCTGCTATGAAAGAAATTGAAGATTCCATTAAGACTGTTGATCAGACTTCCATGGAGTTGAGCCAAGAAGTTCTCAAGCTGAATGAGATATTTAACCGTTTTACTTTGTAGTTCCACACAAAAAATCAAAACACCTTGAAACTTTGGTCAGGGGGAACTAAAATAGTTCATTAGGGGATTTAAGATGAACCGAATTTTAGTTGTTGAAGACAATAGAACATTCCAAAAGGTAATTCAAAACCTTCTGGAGCCAATATCTAACCAGATTTACATCGCCCAAAACGGAATAGAAGGTGTCCGCCTTGCCGTTTCCGAATCCCCCAAAATTATTACTGTCGATTTAGAAATGCCAATTTTAGACGGCATGACAATGATTAAAATCCTTTCTATGATTGGTGTGGAACCCCATGCTATCATTGTATCTGGAAAAGCAGAAGAGTTGGATTTTCTGGCTCAATCGCCAAACGTCGCCACAGTAGTAAATAAAAATGACATAAAAGTTTCTTTGCAGTCAGTGGTGGAACAGAACCTAAAAAGGTTTAAAACACAACCCTTTGCCGATTTTAATTACCGCCTTCATCCAACTGAATTTGCTCAATTCTTTACAGCGCGAGACAGGAAAAAGGTTCTACTAGTTAGTGACGATAACAAGTTTCTCCTTGAAGCTAAGGCCAAGCTCTTGGGGTTGAACATGTTTGAGGTTTATATTGCTAAAAATGGTAAAGAGGGATTGTTAAAAGCCTTAGGGGTAAAGCCTGATGTGATTTTTTGCGAGCAGAATGCAAAGGAGTTAAAGGGGCTACAGTTGGCCCAAACGCTATTTGTTTTAGGCCACCCCTTCCCTTTGGTTATGCTCACCTCTAATGAAGATGAAGAGTATGAGCAAAAGGCCCGTAATATTCCTGCTGTAAGGGACTTCTTTTTAAAGGATGAAATATTTGAAAAAAGTATGTCCTTTCTTAAATCTGTCACAGAAAATTTAAGGCTAGCTGAAGATCTAAAAAGCACTTTATCGGTTATTTACAAACGGGTAGATTTAGATGTGCTTAAGGCTTCTGGCGGCTTGGTAATCGAGTAAATATTATGGCTGGAAAGAACGCACTTATTATAGCTCAGGGTGATGAAACTTTTGTTTCTTTGACGACACAAGGGTATCACATTATAGAGGCTAAAAACTCTGTGGAGGCTTTGCGGAGTATTCTCCGTATTAAACCAGATTTGGTGGTTGCTCCTGTAGATGCCCCCCTGCTAAACGGGTTGGCCCTTGCAGGCTTGCTTAAGTTGTTGCACGTTTTTTTACCAATTATTTTTATTGGAGATCAACCTGAATCTGGAGATTTTGATTATCTTGAAGATGCTGTGATCTTTGTTAAGGAAGTTGAAATAGAAACAATGTTAGAAGAAGCAGTAGAAAAGTTAGCAGCCATGGAGGTGAGAGAGGAAGAGGAATTTGAAATCACCCTTAGAGGAAGGGAATGGACTGATCTTACCGCTGGTGCCTCTAAAAAGAAAATTCTTCTGATTGAAGATTCTACTTGGTTAAAGGGGGAGTGTATGAGTTCCCTAGATAACCAAGATAGCTATCAGCTTTTCAGTGCAGGTGACGGGTTAGAAGGCTTAGCCAAGTTGTTCATTTTACAGCCAGATTTGATCATAGCTGACTTGACTATGGAAGGATTAGACGGCTTGGTTCTGGCTGAGATATTGTTTATTTTGAACCTTCCAATTCCTATTGTGATGCTCACCACAGACTTAAACCATCACCTCGCAGGGAGGAAAAATCCTTTGGGTTCCGTGATGGGGGTGATTTTAAAACAAGATTTAAGTGATCAGGAAGTTTTTGTTAAAAAGATAGAGCAGTTTCTGCTTTTGGCTGCTGAAACTAAGAAGGTCAGAGTGGAGCTGTATAAACAGGACGACCCGAAATTTTTATCTATTTTAGAGGAAACCTTCCTCCTCTCAGGGCAGGGTTTATGTACTTCCCGCACAGAAAATCAAAATAGCTCACATGTACCCCAAGCTTTAAAAGGGCAAAAGGGTTTTGCTCAATATATTAGTCTGTAATTTTTTGACTAAATTCAAGTGGTAGGTTTTTGGGAATTTGCAAGCCACTGGGCTTTTCCTTCTTGAAAAAATTCCTTTTTCCAAATGGGAACCACTCTCTTTAGTTCTTCAATTAAAAAATGAGTTGCCTCAATAGCTGGGCCTCGGTGGGCTGATGAAACAGAAATAATCACGCTAGCTTCACTTAATTTTACGATGCCAATTCTGTGGTGAATGGCAACCTTTTCAATAGCAAATTTTTCTTTTGCTTGGGCGCCTAAGTCTTCCAGCATCTTTACAGCCATGGATTCATAAGCCTCATATTCTAAATGAATCACCTCTTCTGTGCCTTGGTTTCCACGGGTGATGCCTACAAAATGGTTGATGGCGCCTGCTTTTGGGGTTGTTACAAGGTTACCTAGGTGGTTTAAATCTAGAGGGTCAGAACTAATTTTAAACAATTTAGCCTCCACTCACGGGCGGGATTAAAGCGACCTCGGCTAGGTCGGGTAAAATTTGGTCAAGACGGAAGTATTCTCCGTTTACAGCTAACTGGATTGAGCCTGAAACAGCCTTCATCTGTGGGTAGCGGGCGACCAAAGTCTCAATTAGCTCTACGCCAGACAGGAGCTCACTGGAAGTAAATTCTTCAGAATTTTTATCCAGGCTTTCTCTTAATTGGGCAAAATATAAAAGGGTAATCTTCATCTATTGATTTGTTTTTTTGTTTTTAATTTAGATAATTTTGCGCTTTCAGAGGTAAAAGGGCAAGGGCATTTGCTTATTTTAAACCTTTTGCAACTAGAGCCTTGCTCAAGGAACGAAGCATTCTTAGAGGGTTAAAGCGAATGGGAGTTAGCTCTGGAAAAACAAAACCAACCACACTTTCGATGTCATCGCCTAAAATTTTTAAATCAGGAATGTCTGCCACTTGGAACAGGGGTGTGTCCTTTGCATCCAAACCAATCAGCTTACAGAAGGCTAAGTCTAAATCTAGAAAATTTTGGGACAGCAAAATAGAATCCAAAGCAAAGGGCTTACCGTGGATAGGTCCACCATCATGCAGGGCTATAATTCCATCGGCTATGTGCAAGTCAGGTTGAATTGCACGGGCAAAGGTTAGGATCATTTTCATAAAGCTAGGGCGTTCATTTTTGGACTTCATATGGGCCCAAACTTTGCGCTTGCCAGCGAGGCAGCCAAAGAGGTTTTTGGTTGCTCCTGAAATTAGGGTTTGTTGGTGGCTTTTTAGTTTAGGTAGATTAATCAGGCCTTCCCATTGGTCGAGCTCCTTAGCCATATTGAGTCCTTTGTATCTAGGGTCTATCCCTTCAATCAGCGGGCCAGTGGTGAAGCTAAAGCAGTCTACCCCCATCTTTTGTAAAGGCTCTAAGGCACCGAGTTGGTTTAGGTGGTGCTCTGCTGACCCCGTCCCTGGAGAATCGGCAACCCCAACCTTATAGCCATGGTCTAGCAGCAACTGGGCTGCCGAAATGAGCAGGTTAGGATGGGTGGTATGGTTTTGGCTGGCAGGGCCAGAGGAAACCAAATTGGGTTTCAGAAGGATTGAATTTTTCCCTTTCAGTACCTTTTCCCAATCGCCGAGCATAGATATTCCTTCTTGAATCTTGGCCTTGAGTGATTCTACTTCATAACTACGTTGCTTTAAATGAACTACTGGCATCTTGAATCTTGCACTGAAAAAGCATGGAAAGGCTTTTTTATTAATTGAAAGGGGGTTCCTGTTGTCAGGGAAAGCTTGGAATCTCGCCCTGATAGTGATGATGCTTTTAAGTTTAGTGACCTCACTAAATTGGATCAAGAAAAATTTTGTTATTATTTGTTTTGGCCCTAGATTAAAAAAAGAACCTAGTGGTATGTAAATTGCTTTTAGTAATCCTATAAGTTCATCCTTGTCCCAAGTTAATGATGGATTTTTATTTTTCGCATACGCTAAATAAGTGATATTATGAAACTTTTTGTTTATTTGTTAGTTGGAATGTCTTTTTTGAGTTCCACCACTAGCCTCAGGGCAGAATTACCCCCTGTATTAGAACTTTACCGACAAGAGACCTTGAGCACCATTAAAATGGGTCTAGGCCAGCACTTTACTGCGCAGGAATATAGTCTGCGGCTGAAAGTCACAGAAAAAAAGGAATCTAACTACGCCGGTGAAGGCCTAGAGATGAAAGATGCCAACGGTGAAATTCCAAAATCAGGTGTCTATTTGCCTAAGGTTAAGGATGTACTAGGGGAAACTAAATACCTGCTAGGTAAGGTTTCTTTGAAGCTGGAAATTAACAAAGAGTTAGATGAAGAAAAAGCCAATGCTATTAAAGAGCAAGTAGCTGGGTGGGCAAAAATCAACCCTACAAAGGGGGATAATTTTGCCTTTGATTACCGCTTGAAGCCTCATGTTGCAGTGCAGCTTCCAACAGCACCCTTGACCGAAGAGCAGGTAGAAGAAAGCTTCTTCTCTGGTTTTCCTACTAAGGTAGTTGGTTTGAGCGCTTTAGGTCTGCTTCTTTTAATTTGGGGATTTAAAAGAGCGAAGGTTACCACCGCTAAAACAGAGACAGGGCAAGAGGAAAAGATGACATCAACTAATGATCTGCATGATACTGAAATGGACACTACTCTTGAAGAATTAAATATTAGCACAGAGGAAACTATAACCACTGGTGATGTTGATTTTGTAACGGAAATGGAAATGAGTGCAAACTTTGACATTGAAATGGATTTTGAGTTGGATCTAGATAATGTAATCCGTGATGCAGAAGAGGCAATCACAGCCGCTGAAACTGAAATCAATGAAAAAGAATCTTTTTCAGAGATCTTGGAAGCTGCCGCACATGTTGAATCAGAAGTTGATTTCGGCTTTTTAAACGATGCTGACGAAACTAAATTGCTTGTATTGATCAAAAAAGAAACCCCTATTGTAAAGGCTTTGATTTTAAGCCAATTGGCGCTAGCCAAAAGTGAGGAAGTTTACCAGGAGCTAAGTGATGCTGAGCAATTTGCCGCAGTTTGCGAGATTAGTAACCTTGGTGTTTTAACCCATGATGATTTAGAAAATTTAGCCTCAGAGTTGAAAATCAAGTTAGCAAAACCTCAAAAGGCAAAATTGAAACTAGCAGCAAGTCAGGCAAAACCTGTAAAATCGGCTAGCCAGTTTACCTTTGAAAATATCGCTACACTGCCCTTTAAATTCATAACTGATTTAGTAAACCGAATTGTTTTGGTAGACCTTGGAATTGCACTTGTATACGCACCTAAGGAAGTAAGGGAAAAAATGCTTCTTTGCCTAGATGCACAGAGACGCAAAGAGTTTATCAGGAGTGCTGGCCAGATTCGAGCCAATGAGTATGAATCTTTTGCCAAACAAGAGCTGATTTTAAAGCTAGCTGAAGATTTGGCTGCAAGCCAATCAAGTGAACTTGAAAAGATTGCCCATGGATAAAAAAAAGCCGCTTTTAGCGGCTTTTTTTTTAAAAAAAAATTTAAGGTGAAATATCTTTAAAGATATTCTCTAAGCTTTGATACAAAATCGATGTCTTAAAGGGCTTGGCTATATAGTCATCAACTCCCGCTTCAATGCACTTTTCACGGTCGCTTTCAAGCGCATTTGCCGTAATAGCGATAATTTTAATCTTAGGGTCTAAAATCTGCTCCTTCCCTTGGCGGATAATTTTGGTAGCCTCGTAGCCATCCAAAATAGGCATCTGTATATCCATTAATACACAATCAAAGGCCTCTACTCCGAGCTTTTGGATCGCCTCTCGGCCGTTAACAGCAATCTCAAAGCTGGCTTTAGCCTTAGTTAACAGCTTGACTAGAATATCACTATTTACCCTGTTATCCTCAACAATCAAAATCTTTCTTCCTTGTAAATTAGGTATGCCGAGGCTTGTTTCATGGTTAACTATTTGTGGCTCTACTCCAAGTAAGAAGGGGATTGTAAAGCTAAATTTTGACCCTACTAAAGGTTTGCTATCCAGCTTTATGGTGCCCCCAAGAAGGGATACGAAGTGCTGGCAAATGCTCAATCCCAGACCTGTACCTTCAAAGGCTCTAGTTGCGGATCGATCTACCTGTTCAAAGGGTTGAAAAATGAAGCTGAGTTTATCTTCCTCAATGCCAATACCCGTATCCATCACTGAGAATGTAACTTGATTGGAGTGGGGTTCTAAAACCTCAACAGATACTGTGATGGTTCCCTCATGAGTAAATTTGATGGCGTTGCTTAAAAGATTGTCTAAAACCTGTCTAAGCTTTTGCTGATCAGTCTGTAGCCAGTTGGGGTTATTGCTATGTTGCTGCAAATTAAGGGTTAATCCCTTTTTATTTGCTGCCATATTAAAGTGGGCGATACATTCGTTTAAAAAACTTTCCAGTTGAAAATTATCGATGTTTAGCTTGGCCTTATTGGCTTCTAGTTTAGAAAAATCTAAAATATCATTGATGATAGAGTGGAGGTTTTCAGCCGAGTTAGAAATAATTTCTACCGATTCTTTCTGGTCTTGGTTTAAGGGGGTTTCTTGCAGGTAAAAAGCCATAGAAATTACACCATTGAGGGGTGTGCGTAATTCATGACTCATGGTTGCTAGAAATTCAGATTTGGATTTTAAAGCATTTTCTGCCACTAGTTTAGCCGATTTTAAAGTATCTTCATGGGTTTTTTGCTCTGAAATATCCCGAATTACTGTTAAAAGTGCTTGGGTATTATTGAGCTTGATCGGAGCACTGTTTACCTCTACAAAAACAGATTTTCCTTTTAGTGTTTGGACTTCTTGCTCTGTTACATGAGGCCGTTCGTCAGGCGGTAAGAAGAGGTTGATCACTTTTCCATTTAGGTCTGCTGGTGATTCTGCCTCTGCTAACTTTGCCGCTGCATCGTTACAAAAAACAATTTCACCATCTACCGTTACTAAAATGGCTAGGGGGCTCAGATCAACTAGCTGCCGGTAGCGGGCCTCACTTTCCTGTAATTCGGCAGTACGCTCTTTAATACTGGCCTCTAAGTAGTGATTTACATCATTCAATTTACTTACCAGTAGAGCTTTTTCCTTAGAGAGTTCTTCAGAGAATTCTACAAATCTTGTGTACAAGGTTCCAATGGTCAGTGCTTGGGCTAGAAAAAAGATAAAAAACCCTAAGGGCAGAAAGTAACCTGTGTTTATGAATCCACGAAAATACAGGATGTCATTTACTAAGGTGCCTATCATGAATAAAATGGTTAGTAAAAATACCCGAGAGCCGTATGCTCCCTCACCTCTAATTTTGTTTAAGTAGAATAGGAAAAATGGAATTCCCAGAAAAATAGCCCCATGAGAAACGCTAATTCCAAAGGTTGCTATGTTGGGCGGGAGAACGAGAGTCCCCAAAATCATCCCCAAGCCAATATAATAATAGATTTTTTCAAAAATCTTGGGCAGTTGAGGGATGAATAAAAGCCTCACAAAACTGAGTGGGACAGGGACCAAGAGCGCCGCACAGAATATCCTTAAAGAATAATAGAAACTTTGATCTAAACTTGAGAAAAAGAAATTATAAACTTGCTCCTCTGTCAAAGAAGTCTTTAGAGCGACAAGTAAACAGGTAGCTGCGAAAAAAAGCGTGTAGACTTCTTTAGGCCGAGTCCAAAAGAGGATTAGGTGGTATAAACCAATAAAGGCAATGGCGCTAAATAAAAAGATATTCTCTGTTAAATGTTGAAACCGAAAATTTTGGATTTGTTGGAAGGACCCTAGAGTCGGCGCTCGCCTGATCCCGCCAAAAAAGTGACTGTAGTTCGAAACAAAAAGGGTTAAGGTAATACTTTTTTGATCTCTAAGAGGGATTTCAATATACTGGATGCGATAGTCAGGTTTTGCCTCTTTAAAACCTTTGGCAAAAACCCCATGTTCCCTTATTAACTTAGACCCTAGGTAAATCTTATATGCACTATTGATTTCTGTGACTCGGAGCATGATATGCTCTGAATTTTTAGGCAGGTCAATGGTGAGTTGATAGGCGCCAAAGCCCTGCCTTGGGAGATTATGATCACTCCAAAGGTGAGGGAAGTTTACTATCGTTGTAGCCGCCCGGTTCTGTGTAAATTCTTCTAAAGTGGCAACATTGGGGATAAAGGCCCATTTGCTATCTAGTAGAATATTCCCTATGGTCCAGTCTTTTTGACTGAGATCAAGGCTAATCTTCTCAGGCTCAAGCGCACGGACCTGTCCATTTAAAGAGGCTAAGAGTAAGGTAAAAATAACTAGTGGTTTTAATTTCATTGGGCCGTATTGATGGTGACCCATGGTAGTTTATTTTTTTTATCAAAGCTAGGTAGTTTTACCTCTTAATTTGTTATTAAGGGACTCAAGGGATCTTGATTTTATAAGTTGCGCCTCACTGTTAGGGGGCTGGGGATTAAGATTCCTTTCCTAAAGCCTCTGCATCTAGGATTTAGGTAGATTAAAACTAGAAAATAGGTCCAAGCGATATAGTAGATCTTGAGTGACTACAGGGAAGCCAACAAACTGAACAATGGAATCAACCTAGAAATCCCGAGATTTGCTCTTTTTTCTATTTTGGAAGGCAATTTTTGTTTTGATGAAGTTTTTTGCTGTGCAAAAGTTCTAAATATCTGTGCCTTACTTCAGCAAATTCTCCTTTTAAAGAAAAAGGGAAAGATTTTGAATAAAAAAGGTGAATTTTCCCATTACCTAGTTCATTGAAATATAAGGGTATTAAATTTACATTTTTTACTTTCCTTTGTTTTTATAAGGGAAAATTCTTTTGACTTTACCCTTGACCACTTACCTCTGATCTTACAATTTTAACTTTCGCCCTTGAAAAGATTTCTCCTATTAAAAAATAGAACAAAATGAAGGTTTTAATCGTTGGTGCTGGTGGACGTGAGCATGCTCTTGCATGGCAAGCCAAAAAGTCTAGCCAGTTAACTGGTCTATTTATTACGCCTGGAAATGCTGGCATAGCCAATATTGGTGATTGCTGGGGGCTAACAGACATCCCTGAGATCGTTAAAAAAGCCCAAGAAGTAGGTGTAAACTTAGCCATTATTGGGCAAGAAGACTATCTTGCAGATGGCATTGCCGATGCCTTAGAAGCAGTTGGAATTGCTTGCTGCGGTCCAAGTGCTAAAGCCAGTTTACTAGAAGCCTCAAAGGCTGTTTCCAAGGACTTTATGAAAAAGTACCAAATCCCTACAGCGGGCTTTGGGAACTTTACGACGGTTGAGCCTGCACTTGATTATTTAAAAACCTTAAATGCGCCTTATGTTATTAAGGCCAGTGGTTTGGCAGCAGGAAAGGGTGTTTTGATTTTGGATGATCTTGAAGCTGCTGAGGCAGGATTAAGATCCATGTTAGAGAATGATGCCTTTGGCCAAGCCGGCTCTGAGATTGTGATTGAAGAGTTTATGCATGGAGAAGAGGCGAGTTACTTTATTTTTACCGATGGCAATGACTTTGTTTCCATGCCCACCCTGCAAGACCATAAACGGCAGTTAAACTTAGACTTAGGGCCTAATACTGGCGGGATGGGATGCTATTCACCTGCTCCTGTAGTCACCCCTGAGGTAGAGCAAAAGATACTGGACTTGGTTGTTGTTCCAACCATCGAAGGCATGAAGAAAGAAGGAACCCCTTATAAAGGTGTTCTGTACATCGGCTTGATGATTGAAAATGGGAACCCGAGAGTGGTAGAATATAATATAAGATTTGGTGATCCAGAAGCCCAGCCATTGATGATGCTCCTAGATTCTGACCTTTTAGATATCTCCATGGCTTGCGCCAAGGGTGGCGTGAAGGATGTGCCCCTGCGCTGGAAGGATGCAGCCTGCGCTAATGTAGTACTTGCAAGTGGAGGGTACCCAGAGGCCTACAAAAAAGGTTACGCTATCAATGGCCTAGATGATTTAGAGTTAAATGATGAAAAAATGGTCTTCCACGCTGGGACAAAAAAAGATGGCTCTTTGACCGTGACAAACGGTGGAAGGGTACTTGGCTGTACGGCTCTAGGGGAAAACTTGCCCATGGCGCTAGACCAAGCCTATAAGCTGGTGGACCAGATTTCCTGGCCAAAAATGCAATACCGTAGTGATATCGGAGTTAAAGGTTTGAAGAATTTGTATGCTGAAAAGTCGGAACAGGTTTCTGTGGGAATTATCATGGGTTCAGCCTCAGATATGAAAGTTGCCCAAAAGGCAGTTGATATATTTAAGGAATTTGGGGTTAATTTTGAATTGCTAGTTGCTAGCGCCCACCGAACACCTGATAGAGCAGTAAACTTCATTCATGAATTAGAAGAAAAGGGTGCAGGGGCCATCATTGCAATTGCTGGGCTTGCGGCGCACCTACCAGGTGTAGTTGCTTCTAAGACATTGCTTCCTGTGATCGGCGTTCCTGTAGACTCTAACGTAGGTGGATTGGATGCTCTTTATTCTATTGTACAGATGCCACCGGGGATACCCGTTGCTTCTGTCGGTATTGGCCGTGGTGAAAATGCGGCTTTATTAGCCATTCAAATTTTAGCTACCAAAGATACAGAATTAAAACGCATCCATCAAGAATACCGCTTGAAGATGGAGCAGAAAGTTATAGCTAGTCAGCCAGAAGGTTACTAAATGCGTACAGCGGTTTTTGTGTCTGGTAACGGCTCAAACTTACAAGCTTTGATCGATAGCTGGAAAAATGAAAATCCCAGCTATGAGCTAGTTTTGGTGGTTAGTAATAACGCCGATGCCTTTGGGCTTGAGCGTGCGAGAAAAGCAGGCTTGGCAACCATTGCCATTCCATATAAAAAAAAGGCTGACCAAGAAGAATTTGAAAAGGCAACTATGGCCTCTTTAAAAGAGGCGAAAGTTGAGCTCATTGCCCTAGCAGGTTTTTTAAAGCTACTGAGTGATGAGTTTGTTTCTGCGTGGGAAGGGAGAATGATTAATATTCACCCTAGCTTGTTACCAGCTTACCCTGGTCTGCATATCCATCGCAGGGTTTTAGAAGATGGCGCTGACCAGACAGGTTGCACCGTGATTTACGTGGATAATGGCGTGGATACAGGTGCGATCATCGATCAGATAGCTGTCCCGGTTTTAGAAGGTGATACAGAGGATGTACTTGGCAAAAGAGTGCTGGTACAAGAACATCTGTTATTTCCAAAGGTTTTAGATGCTGTCGCAAGTGGCCAAGTGCAACTTGTGGGAGGCAAAGTAGTCCGTTCAACTAAAGGTTAAAAAATGGCAAATGCAATTGTAATAGGTTCTCAATGGGGTGATGAAGGCAAGGGAAAACTTGTTGATATCTTAGCTGAAAAGGCTGACCTTGTAGTACGTTTTCAAGGCGGAAATAACGCTGGTCACACAGTAAAGTACGCTGATAAAAAGTTTGTTTTGCATCTGATTCCTTCAGGCGTGTTGCACCCCAAAACAAATTGCCTTTTAGGTAATGGAATGGTGATTGACCCTGAAGCCTTTATTGAAGAGTTAGCCTATTTGAAAGATCTGGGCGTAGACCCAACAGGCCAACTTTTTATTTCTGATACTGCCCACCTGATTTTACCTTACCATAAGGCAATGGATCAGGCGCGAGAAGACCGTCTGAGAGCAAAAAAAATCGGAACTACTGTTCGGGGAATTGGCCCAGCTTACGAAGATAAGGTAAGTCGCCAAGGAATCCGTTTTATCGACATTGAAAATTCAGCAGCCTTTAAGTCTAAAGTTGACCAAGTTGTTGAAGATAAAAATCTTATTTTAAAGCATGTTTACAATTTTGAAGGGCCATTTTTAAGCGCCAATGAGATTTTTGAGAACTTGCTCAAGTCTTATGAAACCATCGCTCCTTTTGTGGTTGATGGGCAAGAAATGCTTTATGATGCTGTAGCACAAGGCAAACAGGTACTGTTTGAAGGGGCTCAAGGAACATTTTTAGACATTGATCATGGGACCTTTCCTTATGTGACAAGTTCCAATACAACAGCAGGTGGTGCCTGTACAGGAAGTGGCCTTCCTCCAAACAAGGTTACTGATGTCATTGGTGTGGTTAAGGCTTACACTACTCGTGTTGGTTCTGGACCATTTCCCTCAGAATTGTTTGATGAAGACGGTGCTCATTTAGCGAAAGTTGGTGATGAGTTTGGCGCAACAACAGGTAGAGCTCGCAGATGCGGTTGGTTTGATCTCTGTATGTTAAAAAGTGCTGTTGCTGTAAATGGCTTAACTAAGCTTGCTATCACTAAGTTAGATGTGCTCGATGCAATGGCTGTGATTAAGCTTTGTGTGGCATACAAGGACCCAAGTGGTAAAACTTACGAGCGCTTGCCTCATAATAGTGATGTACAAGCAACCTTGACACCTGTGTATGAAGAAATTGCAGGTTGGCAATCCAATACGGTAGGTACAACCAAATGGGACGATTTACCGGAGAACGCAATTAAATATTTGAACCGGATCGCTGAACTTTTAGACGTTCCATTGGGCATGGTTTCCACTGGGCCAAAGAGGGAAGAAACTATTATTTTATCGAATCCTTTTTCTTAAAAAACAGCTTTTTCTGCCCTGTAGGCTCATTTCTAGTTGCTTTTTGCTAAAAAACTGGTAGATATTAATTTAAATACTTTTCACTACATTTAGCATAAGTCAATAGATCACCGATTAGGAGATATTTTCGATGAGTACAAATATTACAAAGGCTGAGCTTGTAGATCAGGCATCCGCTTCTGCAGGAGCAACAAAAGCAGCAACAGAAAAAGTTTTAAATGCTGTTTTAGAGTCAATTCAAGGTGCCTTGATTGATGGCAAAAACGTAACTCTTGTTGGTTTTGGAACTTTTACTACCACTGATAGGAAAGCGCGTGAGGGAAGAAATCCAAAGACTGGATCTAAGATTAATATCCCTTCAGCAACTGTTGCTAAATTCCGCCCAGGAAAGAAGTTAAAAGAAGCTGTAAATAGCTAAATTTTGTTAGAAAATCCCTAAGGTTTCAGCAACTTTAGGGATTTTTTTTGTCTAAAATCTTTGCTGAGACTCTACCATTACCCCTCCCACACAATATCCCAAGAATACTAATGAGTTATGAATTTTTAAAAACAGTGCACTTACTTGCCATGATTTCGTGGTTTGCAGGGCTGTTTTATATGCCTCGATTGTTTGTTTACCACAGCTCTACTACTGATGAAGTTGGCAATGAACGCTTTAAGATTATGGAGCGAAGACTCTATCGAGCTATTATGATGCCTGCCATGCTTTTCACGGTTGTTTCTGGCTCTGCATTGTGGATGATTATTGGTCACGGGCGAGAGGCAGGTTGGCTTCACGCAAAATTGACTCTTGTATTTATTTTAGTCATCTTTCATTTTGCTTGTGGGCTTTATGGCAAAGCCTTTGCCAAGGATCGAAATCAGAAATCAGAGGTTTTCTTTCGGGTCTTTAACGAAATTCCTACTTTAATCTTGATCGCTGTAATTGTCTTAGTGGTTTACAGGCCCTTCTAGACTTGCAAAGGAATGAGGGCATTGATGATGCCCCACTCTTTAAGATAGTCAGCCTTACCCGAAGATAGAGATGTTCTTGGAGGTGATTTCAGCTTTGAAGTGATTTAGGATATCTGTGATATCGAATATTACTAAATCGGCAACGGTCTTAAATCCCTTTTCTTCTTTCAACTTGTGAAAACGAATATTAAGTTGGTTGTTGATTGGGTTTCCAGGTAGTTTTCTTTGCTCTTTAAAAATATCCTTAAGTCCAAAAAGCAGCCAATTCCAATAGGTAATCTTGAAAATGAGCTTCATTAAGGTTCTTTCAAAGCTCAAATCCCCAGCAATAGAATCATTGATCTCTTTCACCGCGCTGATGCGAATTTGCTCCGCTTCATCGCTGGTAGCAATGGCTATGTGATTTTTTTTCCGTAAAATTGCAGCCTCTCGGATGGCTTTTTTACAGTAGGATTGGAAAGATGAAATCAGTGCATTGATGACTTTTTTAGGGTCAGAATCGTAGACTGAATAGGCCTTTACAATCAGCTCTGGGTCTAAAGGGTCGATGAAAGTTTCCTTTGATAAAATTTCTTTCATCAAGGCCTCTTTTTCGGGATCGGTTAAGGGTGTTTTTGAACCTGTTGCAGCAGGAGTGTCTGATTCATTTGTTTCAGACTCACCTTCTTCGCTTTTTTCAGGAGCAGACTCAGAACTTTCTGCACCTTCTTCAGATTTAGACTCTGAACTTTCTGCACCTTCTTCAGGCTTAGCCTCAGAACTTTCTACGCCTTCTTCAGGCTCAGACTCCTCTTCCGCTGATTTATTTAAATCGGCGGGAGTGGGTCTTTTTTCTTCTTCGGCCATAGTATAATTCCAATGAGGGAAAAGAAGATTCTAACTTAAAAAATTCTCAATTGTCTGAAGCATCATTTTACTGACTTCATCTTTATGAATTTTAGCGTTGTTGAATTTTAAGTGATAGTACTGCATTTCAGCAAGATCAACACCTAAGAAATGGTTGATGAAGTCTTCACGTTGATTTTCTTGTGCCTTTATTAAGGCATCAGCCTCACTTGGCGCAAGGCTTAGTCTTTGAACTAGACTAGCTTTTCTAAATTCTAATGGAGCTTCAAGTCGAAAGTGAAAGCAATTTTCAAGATCCTGGGTAACCACAGCAGCGCCACGGCCCACAAAAATACAGCGGCCTTTTTGGGCTAGGCTATGGATAGTTTCAACCATGATTTCGTAAAGATCTTGGTCTGTTTTCCAACGTGGGTTTAGGCTAGAAATTAGTGTGTCTAAAAACTTGGATCTTTCTCCAATGCTTTCTAATAGTTTTGCTGAAATTTTTCGTTCCGCTAAAATTTTGTCAATTAAAAGCTGGTCGAAAATAGTCCATTCCCCGCCCCATTTGGCCTCTAAGTCTTCTTTTAGCTTAAGAGCTAAGGGATAACCTTCACATCCAAATTCCCGTGAAAGGGTAATTGAAACGTCGTATTTTTCTTTAGGGCCTTTATTAGCCTGTCTTTCGAGTTCAACCCAAGCCGATATGCGTTGGTCTATAGGGGGTAGAGTATTTAGGCTCATTTTTGTCCATGTTTGATTCGTAACTGATAATATATCCTTTGCATGAAATGCAGTTGTATTTAGAAATACATCATGCCAGCTGCATAAGCAACTGCAAATGCAGAAAAAGAGACTCTTTTAGCAGACTTTCTGCAAAATGAAATTGATTGTAGAGGCCAGCCTACCTTATGTTTTTTCTGAAAGGAATAGTCGAAAAATTGATTTTATGCTAAGATTAAAGAGTCATTAAAAAAGACTAGATAAATGGAAAAAACGTGAAAATTTTGGTAATTGAAGATGATAAGGCAAGTAGCCTTTATCTGAAAACTATTTTGAGTGATTATGGGCCTGTCTCTATTTGCGAAAACGGCCGCGAGGCGATTGAAGTTTTCCAAGAAGCAGCGGATCTAGGGGAGTATTTTGATGTACTTTTTATTGATATCTTACTTCCTGAGGTGGATGGATACCACATTGCTCAGTTTATTAGGACTTGGGAGGAGGATAGTAAAAATAACTCCTACGCACCTGTTTTAATTATGGAAAGCTCCTGTGCCTATACAGATGAGATTTTGAAAGCATTCGCCTCAGGTGTAAATCTTTACTTAACAAAACCCTTTCAGAAATCCCAAATAGAGGGTTTTATGGCTGAGTGCGGGTTTATTAAGAAGAGCCCCAAAGAAGCCTCTGCTTAATTGTAGAGATTTGAATCTTCTAAAAACTATTATAAAAAAAAAGCCTTTTGCTTCATTTGAAACAAAAGGCTTTTTATGCTCAAGAATAAGAAAAACTCTAGTTTTCCTCTCTCCATTTTAGAATTGGCTTTCTTGCAGCCAAGGTTTCATCCACTCTTCCAACAAAGGTTGTCTCGGGAAAATGATGTAACTCTTCAGAACTGCGTGTTGCCAGTTCCAGCAAAGCGTCACAAAAAGCATCCAAAGATTCCTTGGACTCGGTTTCCGTAGGCTCGATGAGCAATGCTCCCTGTACCACCAAAGGAAAGTAGATTGTCGGTGGGTGAAAACCTCTTTCAATTAAGCCTTTAGCCATGTCGAGCGTGCTGGCTTCTTGATTTTTATCTGTAAGCAAAACCTCATGCATACAGTGCTGTTTGTCAAAGGGTACATGAAATACCTCCTGCAGCCTTGCCTTCATATAGTTGGCACTTAAGACAGCTTGGCTCGTCATTTCTGTTAAGCCTTTAGGCCCTAAAGTCTTAATGAAGGCCCAAGAGCGGATCAGGACACCTATGTTACCATAAAAGCTTCGAATTTTCCCAATTGATTTCGGTCTGTTAAAATCTTGAAAGATAAAATCTTCTTTTTTGGTCAAAACAGGTTTAGGTAAAAATTCAGCAAGGTGATTTTTTAAGCCGATTGGCCCTGCACCTGGTCCACCACCACCGTGAGGGGTAGAAAAGGTCTTGTGTACATTAAAGTGCAACACGTCAGCTTCCATGTCACCAGGTCTAGCAACACCTACTAGAGCGTTCATATTAGCCCCATCGAAATAAACTTGGCCACCACGTTCGTGAACCAAGTCGGCCACTTTTTTCATGTTGATTTCAAAAATACCACAGGTATTTGGGTTGGTCAGCATGATGCCTGCAACCTCATCGGTCATTAATTCATCTAGTGCGTCCATATCAATTAAACCATCAGAGTTTGACGGTAAAGTGATGGATTCTAAGTTGCAGATAGCAGCACTAGAAGGATTGGTGCCATGGGCAGAGTCAGGGATCAATACCTTGGTTCTCTTGAAATCGCCACGGTCTTCGTGGTATGCACAGATCAACATCATTCCGAGTAGCTCGCCATGGCTACCAGCTGCAGGGTGAAGGCAGACTTCATCCATTCCGCTAATTTCTTTAAGTTGCTCTTTGTGTTCCCATAGGATTTCTAACAACCCCTTATTGTGCTCAAAAGGAGCATAGGGGTGCGCACCAGTAAAACCCTCTAAGCTTGCAGCCCAGTCATTGATCTTAGGGTTGTACTTCATGGTGCAAGACCCTAGAGGATAAAAACCTGCATCTAATGAGTAATTGTAAGTTGAAAGTCTCGTAAAATGGCGAACAACCTCAGGCTCGGAAAGTTGAGGTAAGCCAGATTCACTTTTTCTTAACAGGTCAGCTGGGATCTCATTGGTCTCAGCTTTTGCAAGATCCCAGTCGGGGAGGTCCATACCTGAATTGGCACTTGCGGCATGCTCAAATAACAGTGGCTCTGCTAGTACTAAACCTTTTCTTCCGGGACTCATAATACTTCCTTTAAAGCTGCTGTTAACGCATTTACATCTTCTGTTCTGTTGACTTCAGTGAGATTCACCAATAGGCCTTTGGTATCCTGTTCATCAAACCACACCAGAGGCACACCTGCTAAAATCCCTTTTTTATCTAGGGCTTCCCACACTTCAAGAGAAGACTTGCTCAGGTCGATTACAAATTCATTGTAATGCGATGTGTTGTGCCGAATTGTCACGCCTTCCACCTGAGATAAGGCTTCTTTAGCTTCTTTGGCCTTACTGTAGTTCATTAAGGCTAAGTCTTTTAGACCATTTTTACCCAATAAGGATAAATACATGGTTACTGATAAGGCGCAGTGTTGCTGGTTCGAGCAAATGTTACTGGTCGCCTTTTCTCTGCGAATATGTTGCTCACGAGTTGCCAAAGTGAGGCAGAAAGCTCTTTTGCCTTCTGTGTCAACCGTTTGCCCACTCAAGCGGCCAGGCATTTTTCTAATGTGCTTTTCTTTAACGGCAAAAACTCCCAAATAAGGCCCGCCAAAACTAACGGGTAAACCTAAGGACTGGCCTTCACCAACTACAATATCGGCACCAAAGGCACCTGGAGCTTCGATCAAGCCTAAAGAACTCATTTCAATAACTAAAGCTAAATTTAGAACCTTTTTTTCTGCTAAGATCTCGCCGTGTTTCTTCTGGTCTTCGATCACTCCATGAAAGTTGACAATTTGCAGCATGTGGCAAAGGGTGTTGTCATCAATGGCAGCTTCCAAAGCCTTTAAATCTGTCTGGCCGTTTTTAGAAGTTGGAACCAGCTCCCAAGTCAGATCTTGGTATTTTAAATAGGTTTGGATGCATTCTAGGTATTCAGGGTGAATCGCACTAGAAAGCAATACCTTCTTTTTCTTTGTATTGATGCGAGAAGCCATCATTACAGCTTCTGCTGCGGCACTGGCACCTTCATACATGCTTCCATTAGCAGCATCCATACCCGTTAAATTTGCTAGTAATGTTTGAAACTCAAACATGGCTTGCAAGGTGCCTTGACTGGCCTCAGGTTGATAGGGAGTGTAGCTGGATAAAAACTCAGCACGATTGACTACGGGGGCAATGGCAGTGGGGATGAATCTGCGGTAACTACCTCCACCTAAAAAACTAATATGGTCTGTGGGGTAACACTTGGATTTTTCCTTGAGCTCTCTTTGCAGAGTAAACTCTGTGGTAGCCGCTGAGATATTTAAATCGCCTTTAAATTTGATAGAATCGGGAATAGCAGAGAAAAGCTCACTCACTTGGGTCACGCCAATGGTTTTTAGCATTTCAGTTTGCTGTTCCTTGCTAAAGGGGAAATATCTCATCCTTGGGCCTTTACAAAGGCAGCATATTCTTCTTCATCCATAAGGGTCACGTCATTTAAATCACCAGGGTGGATCTTGATCTTGATCATCCAACCCTCGTCGTAAGGCGAGCTGTTGGCCGTTTCAGGGGTATCTTCAAGCTCTTTATTGATATTTAAAATTTCACCTGAAAAAGGGCTAAAAATTTCGCTTACAGCTTTTACTGATTCAATATTACCGATAGCCTCGTCAGCTTCGAACAGGGTGCCCGCCTCGGGAAGCTCAACATAAACAATGTCTCCCAATTGACTTTGGGCAAAATCTGTTATTCCTAGGGTGACCTTTGAGCCTTCAATTAAAAGCCATTCATGTTCTTTTGTGTATTTTAGATCTGAGCGAATTTCCATGGGTTTCCTTTATTTTTTGGTGGGTACAAAAGGCCCTTTTACAACTTGAGCCTTTAGGTTTTTGTTTCTTACTTGGATGAACATTTCTGTTGCATCGGCTTGGTCTTTTTTTACTGAGGCAATGGCAATTCCCCGGCCTAACATTGGGGACATATTCCCACTGGTTACTTCGCCGATAGTTTCTCCAGCGGCATTCAATACAGGGTAGTGGCTGCGAGGTACACCCTTATCAACCAATTCTAAGAAGACGAGTTGATTATAATCTTTCGCTTCTTTTGAGGCTAAAAGAGCCTTTTTACCAATAAAATCAAAAGGTTTGTCTAATTTTAAAAAGCGGCCTACCTTAGCCCCTAAGATAGAATTAGAATCGGTTAGCTCTTGGCCGTATAGTGGAAAACAAACTTCCATTCGCAAGGTGTCACGGGCGCCAAGTCCAATGGGCTGGATTCCTAGCTCTTTTCCTGCGGCCATAAGTTCTTCCCAGAGTGCAACGGCTACGTCGTTGGGGCAAAAGATTTCAAATCCTTTTTCCCCAGTGTAACCCATTCTGGCGATTATTAATTCTTGGGATTGTTGCTCGTGTTTTTGAAACCACCAGTATTTTAAATCTGTAAAATCTAAACCCAAAACAGAGCTTAATATTTCTTCTGCTTTCGGGCCTTGGATGGCAATTTGAGAAAAATCATCTGATTCATTTGTTGCCTTTACGTCGCCAGACAGATGTGACTGGATCCAAGCAAAATCTTTATCCACATTGGAAGCATTGACGCAGAGTAAATATTCTTCTTCGCTAAATTTATATATACTCAAATCATCTACCACAGCACCTGTCTCTGTTAGTAACGGAGAATATTGTACTTGCCCAATTTTTAAAGTAGATGGGTCATTTGGAAGTAAATTCTGTAGATTGGACAAAGCGTCTGGGCCTCTTAGAAAAATCTCACCCATGTGGCTCACGTCAAAAAGCCCCGCAGTGGTGCGTGTGGCTTTGTGTTCAGCGATAATGCCTTCATATTGAACTGGCATATCCCAGCCACAGAATTCTACCATTCTAGCTCCATTTTCATGGTGCCATTGGTTTAGGGGGGTTTTTTTAAGTTGAGTCATTTGATTTGTATATAAGGTAAAAGATTACTCTAAAAAAAAGTTAAAACTATGGGAAGCCAAAAAGCACATTTGACTAAAAGTTATATTGAGAACTTGCACAAAGTTAGAAAGAGTTTTAATCTACATTGAAGTTATTAACAGGGGGAACCAATGTATGTACCAGTAAAAAAGTTCAGTCCAGACCAAAAACTGTGGTTTGGTAAACTGATTGTTGAAGCAATTAAATCAGATGGAAATATTGACCAAGATGAAATGAATTACTTGCTTTCCGTATTACATTTTTTGACTCCAGAGCAAAAAAGTCACGTTACTCAAGTTTTAAAAATGCAGGGGAAACTGCCAGGGCTGCAAAATGTCCCCGAAGGCCTGACGAAAGAAGATTTAGGTAATATCTATACCCAATTGGTGGTTATTGTTGTGTCAGACTCAAAATTCACAGTATCAGAGCATGCTTTTTTGGATCGTGTGAGGGAATGGTTTGAATTTGGAGCAGACATAGAACAAAAATTTATCGAATGGACAGAAGAAATGCTTAAAGTGACCAAGAGTAGGCAAGAAATTATGGATGCCTTAATATAATGGCTAAAATTCTTTGCTTTGATCCCTTCAGCGGGATTGCCGGAGACATGGCCCTTTCTGCACTTGTGGACCTAGGTGCAGACGCTAGTAAAATAGAAAAAATTTTAAACCAGCTCGACCTAGGAGAGGGTTCTTTAAAGCTAGAATTTAAGCAGGTTATTAAAAAAGGGGTCCAAGGGTTACATTTCTCCCTTGCTAAACCTTGGCCTTCCTTGGGGCACCATTCTGTTAAAAGCCTTACTGCTAAAATTACCAGCGCAAAATTTAGTAGCTTTGTTGAGGAAACATCACTGAAGATTCTAGATCAGGTTGCAATCGCAGAAGCTAAAATTCACGGTGTGACCAAAGAGAAAGTTCATTTTCATGAGGTCGGGGCCATAGATAGCCTTGTAGATGTGATCGGCCTTGCTATTGCTTTGGAAGATTTAGACCAGCCGAAAATATACTTCACTCCTCCTGCCTTGGGCAGTGGATATGTGAACTGTAGTCATGGAACTTATCCCATCCCAGCGCCTGCTTGCTTGGAAATTCTCAAGGGCTTGGCCATCAGGGAATCACTGGAAGTTTTTGAGCTAACAACTCCAACAGGCGCCGCAATATTAAAGGGCCTTGGTGAAGCCGTACCTGTACTGCCAGCTATGACTATTGAAAAAATTGGATATGGAGCGGGGACATTTGAGCTGGAAAACCAGCCTAATATCTTACGGGCTATTCTGGGTAATGTTACCTAGTTGCTAGTGCTTGCAAAGAGCTTAGTCCTTTTCAGATAGCCAGATAGCAGCTTCTTTAGCGTGATAAGTTAATATCATATCGGCACCAGCTCTTTTGAAGGATAGTAGAGCTTCTAGAGCAGATCTTTTATAGTCTAGCCACCCCTTTTCACCAGCGGCATTAAGCATGGCATATTCCCCTGAAACGTTATAAACGGCAACAGGTACCTCAGAAAAGTTTGCGAGGTTCGCAACTACATCTAAGTAAGGTAATCCTGGCTTAACCATAATAATATCAGCACCTTCTTCAATATCTAGTTTGGCCTCTAAAAGGGCTTCTTTGATGTTGGCTGGGTCCATTTGGTACGTTTTTTTATCACCTTTTTTTGGGGCCGAATCTAAAGCATCCCGAAAGGGGCCGTAAAAGGCGGATGCATATTTTGCAGTGTAAGACATAATTCCTACACCTGTGAAACCTGCTTCATCCAAAGCCTCGCGAATCACTTGAACTCTGCCATCCATCATGTCAGAAGGAGCAATGATATCTGCGCCTGCTTGGGCTTGGCTGACAGCCATTTTAGCTAGAATCTCTAAGGTTTCATCATTTAAAATCTCGCCATCTTCATTAACAAGGCCATCGTGTCCATCAGAAGAATAGGGGTCAAGTGCCACGTCTGTGATCACCGTCATTTCAGGTACGGCTTGTTTGATCGCTTTCAGGGATCTTTGGTATAAGCCATTTGGATTGGTGGACTCAGTAGCCACCTTGTCTTTTAATGAATCATCAAGGGCTGGAAATAGCACAATTCCCTTGATTCCGATCGCAAAAAGCTCAATGCATTCCTTAACCAATTCGTCTAAGGAGAAGCGGTAAACTCGGGGCATGGAAGGAACTTCGATCTTTTGCTTTTCGCCTTCAATCACAAATAGAGGCATAATCAAGTCGTCTGTTGTCAGGGTATTCTCTCTGACAAGTGCACGAATTCCTGCGCTTTTTCTGTTTCTTCTTGGTCTGCTCAAAAAATTATATTCCATGGTCCAAATTTATGAAAGATGAGTATGGCCTTTGATTACGATATCTACTTCTCGTGCCATACTTCGGCCTGAGTAGATGGCACGAACGATTAAAGACTGGCCTGTAGCCATATCACCTGCCACAAAGATGTTATCTTTGCTGGTCTTGTGTCTGTTGTTCTTCACATTACCTCGGCCGTCCATTTCTAGGCCCAATTCTTCAATGAGTCCTTCTTTGACAGAGCCAGTAAAACCCATTGCAAGGAGGACTAAATCGGCTTTTAGCTCAAATTCACTACCTGCTTTTTCCGTCATTTTCCAGTTGCCAGTTTCATCCTTGCTCCAGTCAACTTCGATGCATGAAAGGCTATTTGCCTTACCATTTTTCTCGTTAATTTTTTGAGTAGCAATTGAAAAAAGACGGTTACAGCCTTCTTCGTGAGAAGAGGCAGTTCTAAAAATAAGGGGCCACTCTGGCCATGGATTTTCCTCTGACCTTGAGCTAGGTGGCTTTGGCAGAATTTCAATTTGCGTTACTGATTTTGCCCCTTGGCGTATAGATGTGCCAACGCAGTCAGAACCAGTATCCCCACCGCCAAGAACAACAACATTTTTACCCTTAGCCAAAATCTCTGGCTTTTCAATCTTACGACCACCGACTCGGCGATTTTGCTGGACTAAAAAGTCCATGGCAAAGTGAACGCCTTGAATTTTGCTGTCTCTTTGGGGTAGATCTCTTGGGCTTTCTGAACCACCTGCAAGGCAAATGAAATCGTACTCTGTATCAAGATCTTTGGCGGAAATGTTCCCCCCAACATTGGAATTGGTTTTAAATACAATGCCACTGTCTTCCATCACCTTGATTCTGCGGTCAATGATGTGCTTTTCTAATTTAAAATCAGGTATCCCAAGGGCCAGTAAGCCACCGAGGACTTCATTTTTTTCATAAACTACAACTTCGTGGCCAGCTAAGTTAAGCTGGGCCGCCGCAGCTAATCCAGCTGGGCCTGAACCTATGATAGCTACTTTCTTACCCGATTTTTCCACTGGAATGGGAGGCTTGACCCAACCTTCAGTAAATGCCTTTTCAATGATTGATTTTTCAATCAACTTAATGGCTACAGGGTCACCTGTTAAGCCAGCGCAGCAGGAAGCTTCGCAAGGTGCAGGGCAAATTCTACCTGTGAATTCAGGGAAATTGTTGGTGCTTTGCAAGGTGCCATAGGCAGCCTTCCAAAGGCCATCATAAATGTATTCGTTAAACTCAGGAATTAAGTTTTGGACTGGGCAGCCATTATTACAAAAGGGCACCCCGCAATCCATGCAGCGAGCTGCTTGGGTGCTAAGTCTTCGGTCCGTGATTCCCTGCTCAAATTCGCACCAGTGCTTGACACGCTCGTCAACAGGTTGCTTTTTGGGGTTTTCACGTCCGTACTCTAAAAATCCAGTTGGTTTTCCCATCTCTTTGTTCCTTGGTCACAAAAAAAATATTATCTGAGTTTTACTTACGCAGATAAATTATTCATAAATTCTTTAGCCATAATTTTTCTGTATTCAACAGGAATGACTAAAACAAAATCTTTTAAATTTTTCTTCCAGTTTTCAAGCAAAAATGCTGCTCTCTTGGAACCCGTTAATTCATGGTGTTTTTCAATTAAGCCTTTGAGGTTTTGACAATGATGTTCGTCTGTTACAGCCTCAAAATCAACCATGCTTTGGTTACAACGTTTTTTAAACTGTCTGTGTCGATCATAAACGTAAGCAATTCCGCCGCTCATTCCAGCAGCAAAGTTTTTGCCTGTTTCACCTAAAATGACCACAACCCCACCTGTCATGTATTCACAACCGTGGTCGCCACAACCTTCCGCAACTGTTATAGCCCCGGAGTTTCTTACAGCAAAACGCTCGCCTACAAGACCAGAGAAAAAGGCCTGACCGCTAGTAGCACCATAGAGTAGTGTGTTACCTGCAATCATATTGGCACTGGCTTTCCATTTGGATTCGTCTGGTGCAGAGATAATAATCTTACCACCGCTTAAACCCTTGCCGACATAGTCATTGGCATCACCTTTTAGGTTTAAAGTTAAACCTTTTGGGATAAATGCGCCAAAACTTTGCCCTGCTGTTCCGAAGAAATCAACAGTAATGGTATCGTCAGGAAGCCCTTCACCACCAAAGCGTTGTGTAATTTCAGAACCTAACATGGTGCCTACAGTTCTATTTCTGTTCTTAATCACTTGAGAAATACGCACAGGCTTTTGCTTTTCTAAAGCATTATTGGCACGGATGATCAATTCCTTATCAAGGATGTTATCCAAGTTGTGCTTAGCAGGTTCGTAATTTCTGTATTTGGCTTCGTCAAATTCAGGCTTGTAAAAAAGTCTGCTGAAATTTAATCCTTCCGCTTTCCAGTGATTTTCTTCAATTTCGGAACGCACTTTTAAGTATTGGGTTTGTCCAACAAGATCGTTAAAATTTTTGATGCCCAATTGTGCCATAATTTCTCTTACTTCCATCGCAAGGTAGGTAAAGAAATTGATGATACTCGTTGATTTGCCTTTAAAGTTTGCTCTTAATTCTTTGTCTTGGGTCGCAACTCCAACGGGGCAGGTGTTTAGATGGCATTTGCGCATCATGATACAACCTAATATCACTAAGGCACTAGTAGCAAAACCGAATTCTTCACCGCCTAGTAGGCCTGCAATGATCACATCTCTACCTGTCTTTAGTTGGCCATCTACCTGTACTCGGATGCCACCACGCAAGTTATTTAACACTAGGGTTTGCTGGGTTTCAGCTAGGCCAATCTCCCAAGGTATCCCTGCATGTTTAATCGATGTAGCGGGGCTTGCGCCTGTTCCGCCGTCGTGGCCTGCAATAGTAACAATGTCGGCTCGAGCTTTACTCACTCCAGCAGCAACCGTTCCCACACCTGATTCAGCAACGAGTTTTACGTTGATGGCAGCTTTGGGGTTAGAATTTTTTAAATCAAATATTAACTGGGCCAAATCCTCAATAGAATAAATATCATGATGAGGAGGAGGTGAAATTAAAGTTACACCTGGGATGGTATGGCGAATCTTACCAATATACTCATCTACCTTAAATCCTGGAAGTTGACCGCCTTCACCAGGCTTAGCGCCCTGAGAAACCTTGATTTGTAACTCATCAGCATTAACCAAATATTCACTAGTCACACCAAAACGGCCTGAAGCTACCTGTTTGATAGCGCTTCTGCGGTTATCCCCATTGGCATCCTTGACGAATCTAGCAGGGTCTTCCCCGCCTTCACCACTGTTGGATTTACCACCGATGCTGTTCATAGCAATTGCTATTGCCTCATGGGCTTCACGGCTAATACTTCCAATGGACATTGCCCCTGAAACAAATCTTTTAAAAAGATTTTCAACAGGCTCCACTTCGTCAATATGGATGGGAGTTGCTTTGGAAAAATCCACTTCCATCATATGACGTAAGGATTGGTAAGAACCATTGTCTGTTATGTCTGTAAACTTTTTGAAGGCTTCATAGTCCCCTTCACCTTGTGTTGCCTTTTGCAGCAGGACGATGGATTCAGGGTTGTAACCATGAAATTCACCCTGTTTACGCCATGCATATTCACCAGAAGTTAAAAGTTTGTGGAAGGATTTCGCCTCAGGTGCGTGGGCACGTTGGTGGCGTAATTTAATTTCCTTTTCTAATCCTTCAATGCCAACACCTTCGATAGCGGAATTGGTCTTTGGGAAATATTCGTTGATTAAGTCGCTACTTAACCCAACGGCTTCAAAGATTTGAGCCCCTTGGTAACTGAGTAAAGTCGAAATTCCCATTTTAGAAAAGATCTTCTTTAAACCTTTGTGTACAGCCTCAATGTAGTTTTTTTGTGCTGTCTGGCTATCCAGTTCATTGTGTAATTCGCCACCAACATTCAGCTGTGTAATAGATTCTAGAGTAAGGTAGGGGTTGATTGCACCTGCACCGTAACCTAAAAGGAGAGCAAAGTGATGTACTTCTCTAACTTCGCCAGACTCAATAATAATACCCAGTTTGCCACGTTTGCCTTCTTTAATTAAGAAGTGATGGACAGCAGAAGTTGCCAGTAGCGTTGGGATGGGAGCTGTCTCCTCATCAACACATCTATCACTTAAAACAATTAATCTGCACCCAGAATCCACTGCCGTTACAACGCGTTGGCAGAGATCATCTATAGCTTCTTTGAGGCTAATCTCGTCAACTTTGTAGCCAATATCAATGTTTTGGCTTCTAAATCCTGAATGGTTAATGTTTCTTAGCTGCTCAAGCTCTGCATTGGTTAAAACGGGTTGCATGATTTCGAGCATTCTACAAAGAACAGGGGACTCATCAAGGATATTGTATCCGCCGCCAACTTGACAGCGCAAAGACATTACCAATTCTTCACGAATAGGGTCGATTGCAGGGTTGGTAACCTGTGCAAAGTTTTGCTTAAAATAGTTGTAAAGCAGTTTATGCTCTTCTGATAAAACAGCTAGTGGTACATCGTTACCCATAGAGTAAGTTGGTTCCGTGCCTGTTTCCGCCATAGGTTTAATGAGCCTGTGCAATTCTTCATAAGTGTAAGCAAAAACTCTTTGTTCCAAGCGTAACTTAAAAAGGTTCGGTTGCCCCACGCTTGGAGGCGCCGGTAGCTTGGATAGGGAAATTTTTTGCTCTTCCACCCATCTTTTGTAAGGTTGCCTAGTTGCCAGTTGTCTCTTGAGTTCGCCGTTGAGAGTAACTGTACCCTCATCAGTGTCAATCATGAGCATCATGCCCGGCCCGAGGCGGCCTTTAGATTTTACATCTGCGATTGGAGTTTCAATAACGCCCACCTCACTGGACATAATAAAAAAGCCGTCGTGAGTTTCAACATATCTAATTGGGCGAAGGCCATTTCTGTCTAGTCCACCGCCAATACGAGTTCCATCGGTGAAGATCATGGCAGCGGGGCCGTCCCATGGTTCCATAATCGCTGAGTGGTATTCGTAGAAACCTCTCAAATCTTCGTCATCGTTATTTTTTTCCCAAGCTTCCGGAACCATCATGGCAAAGGAATGCTCCATAGAGCGACCTGCTGCCAGAAGAACTTCAAAGAAGTTATCAAAACTAGCTGAGTCAGAGCCACCAGGCTGAATGATTGGGAGTAATTTTTTAATGTCATCACCAAAGTAGTCCGCAGCAAAGATTGCTTCACGTGACCTAGACCAATTGATATTTCCACTTAAAGTATTGATCTCACCGTTGTGAGAGATAAAACGGAATGGCTGAGCTAGGCTCCAAGTTGGAAAAGTGTTGGTTGAATATCTTTGGTGAACCATAGCAATGGCACTTGTGAAATTCTTTTCTTGTAAGTCAGGGTAGTATTGCTCTAGCTGGTAAGCCAAGAACATACCTTTATATACAATTGTATTTGGGGACTGACTGCAGACGTAAAAGAAATCCTTTGCCTCAATTTTACTCATCGCAACGGCCTTTTCAACTAATCTGCGAATGACATATAGTTTACGCTCAAAGCTACCGTTGTCGGGTGCCTTGTTCTCAATGAAAACTTGATAAACAGCAGGCTCCATGTGGAGCATCTTAGTGGAAAGACAAGAATTGTCTGTCGGTACTTCTCTCCACCCAAGCAGGCCTTGGCCTTCTGCTTCTATAACTTCCTGGTAAATGGTCTTGATCTGGTTGATGCTATTGGCTTCTTTTGGTAAAAATAGCATGCCTACAGCGTAGTCGCCTTGGTCGGGGATCTCAAAGGCCTTGGACTTTTCGGCCCAGTCTTTGAAAAATTTATGAGGTAGTTGGCTTAAAATTCCAGCGCCGTCACCTGTCTTTGGGTCGGAGCTCGCAGCTCCACGGTGCTCGAGGTTTTTCAGGATATCTATTCCACGTTCAATGATATTGTGAGATTTTTCCCCGTTGATTTGTGTGATCATGCCTACGCCGCATGCATCTTTTTCTCTATCAGGGTTGTAAAGCCCCTGGCTGGCAGGGAATCCATGTCTGAACTGGTTCATCGGTCTCTAATCAACTTGTTGAAATTTGTGGAATAAGTTTCTGGAGAATATTCTTTTGCCTCCAGTCCCATTTGGCAGCATTCTGCCTTTTTCTGGTCAAGAGAGTACTATGCCAAAAAAAAAAGGAAAAGTAAATAGAGCTAGATTACTTTTGAAATGAACTTTACTTTATTTTAGATAAAAGTTAATAATTAAGCCTCTTGAACTCCCACTATTTTAAAGCATGTCCGAGTCGAATTTCCCGCAATCTCAAAATCCCTTTGAAGTACAGCAGGGTAGCTATGAAGGCCCGCTTGACTTGTTATTAGAGTTGATTAGGAAGCATAAACTAGATATCCACACCATTTCCTTGGCCTCTATTTGCGAGCCCTACTTAACCCAGTTGGAAGAAATGGAACAGGTTGATATAGAGGTAGCCGTGGAATTTTTGACGATTGCCTCAGCTTTGATCTTAATTAAGTCAAGGAGGCTACTCCCAAAAGAAGAAGATCCAGACGCCGAAGGCGAAGATCTTGACCCTGAAGAAACTTTGCGTCAAAAGCTCATCCTCTATGAGCGATTCCAAAAGCTTTCCGAAGCCTTAAATTTTAGGATGCAAGTTGGCAGGGACTTTTTCCCAAGGCCAGAACGAGGTGACTCGGGGGCTATGGTTGAAGTGGTTTTGGCTGATTTATCAGTATATAATCTTCTCAAGGGCTTTAAAACTGCTCTTGCTAGGGAGACTTATAAAAAGCCCCACGAGGTGGAGCATGAAAATAAATCTATAGAAGATAAAATAATCGAAGTCTTAAATAAACTTGAGCCTGGCGAGCCCTTAACCTTTTGGGACTTGGTGAAAGGTGAAGATCATAAATCAGAGGTGATATTGGCCTTTATGGCCTTATTGGAACTTGCTAAATTAAAGGTTTTGCAGATCCAACAAGTGGAGCAGTTTTCCAGTATACACTTGATTCCCACTGATAAGGTTTGGGAGTATCGCGAGATCTTTCAAAACAGAAAAGATGCCTTGGGCTTGATTCACTAAAGTATTTTGCTTATTTATATCTAGAACAAGCTTGCAAAGTTGCTTGACAGCCAAAAAAACTTATGCTTATTATTTTCTCTTTTGTTGGGAAGGCATGCTGATTCATTTAAGGGATATTCCCCCCTCAGGGATAGATAGAGATTTTTCTTTAGCCCAGAAAGATTTAGTAAGGCTTGGCGAAGAATTCAAATTTGAGTTTTTTCACTGCCAAGCAAAAATTAAAACGGTGCAAGATCAAATCGTTTTAGGTGGCCAGTACCAAGCAAAATTGACCGCAACATGTGACCTCTGTTTAATTGAGGTTCCAATCGAATTGAGCGGTAGCTTTGACTTACGTTTGCAACCCAATCACGATGAAGAGGGTGTCGCAGGCGATATAGAACTCAGTCTTGATATGACTGATGTAGATTATTATGATGGGGACGAGGTTAGTCTGGGTCAATATTTTGAAGACCAAGCATCCTTAGACCTTCCACATAAAACCTTATGCCAATCAGATTGCAAGGGCTTGTGCCCTGCATGTGGTATAGATTTAAACCAAGAACAATGTAAGTGCCCAGACCCGGGTGCAAACAGACCTTTTGCCCAGTTGAAAAACTTGGGCAAGCCAAACTCGGAGTAGACATGGCAGTACCTAAAAGAAAAACTTCTAAGGCAGTGACTAAGTCACGTAGAACACACAAGAAAATTGCACCAATCAATTTCACTCCTTGTTCTAATTGCCAAGAATTGACCCCTAGTCATCAAGTATGTCCAAAATGTGGGCACTATGGTGGCAAAGAGGTTATTGCTGTAGCCGATTAGTTTCGATGACCATCGCGGTCGATATTATGGGCGGGGATTTTTATCCCCAGATCCCTGTAACAGGCGCTTTACAGGCAGTAAGGGATAAAGGTATCTCTGTTGTCTTAGTCGGTGATGAAGCTCTAATCAAAAAAGAATTAGAGGGGAAGAACTACGACTCAAGCAAGGTGAATATTCATCACACAACACAAGTTGTGGAGATGAAAGAACCTATTGTTTCTGCATTGAAGACAAAAAAAGATAGCTCAATGAGGGTTTGTTATAATCTTCATAAAGCTGGCGAAGTTGATGGTGTTGTGTCCGCTGGGAACAGTGGCGCTATGCTCGCTATTGGCAGATTTGTGCTAAAAACCCTTCCTGGGATCAGCAGACCTTGCATTAGTGCGCTAATGCCTACCTTAAAAGAAAATATCCTCTTAGTGGATGCAGGTGCCAATATGGACTGTACTCCAAATCAGATTTTTCAGTTTGCCGTACTTGGCAGTCTTTACATGCAATATATTCACGGAAGGGAAAACCCTAGAATTGGCCTTTTAAATATTGGCGGTGAAGAGGGGAAAGGTGATGAGTTGTCTCGTGGAGCATACGAAATTTTAAAAAATAGCCCTTTGAATTTTCTTGGAAATGTTGAAGGAAAGCAATACTTTGATGGGCATTTGGATGTTGTGACCTGTGACGGTTTTGCAGGGAATGTTTTATTGAAATCAGCCCAAGGTACTGCGAAGTATATTACAGCATTATTGAAAGAAGAAATTAAAAAAAGTCCCGTTTCTATGCTAGGTGCTCTAATCATGAGCAAAGCCTTTAAGGGGTTAAAAAAACGCACCGACTACGCCGAATTTGGTGGTGCCCCTCTTTTGGGTTTAAAAGGAAATGGCATTGTCTGTCATGGTAGTAGTAACCCCCAAGCTATATCCTACGGGATAAATTTCGCACAATGGGCTGGGGATGCTAAACTGGTTGAAAGAATGGAAGAAAAAATAGTAGAATTCCACGAACTTCTTCAACCAGATAGCTAAATTAATTATGACACAAGTTGCTTTTTTATTTCCTGGCCAAGGCTCACAAGCTATTGGCATGGGTTCCAGCTTTGAAAAATCCCCCAAATTTCAAGAATACTTCGATAAGGCCAACGAGGCTCTAGGTTTTGACCTTCAAAAAATATGTTTGGAAGGCCCGAGCGAGACCTTAACCTCTACTGAGAACGCTCAGCCTGCAATTTTAACCGTTTCCATCATCGCATTAGAAATACTTAAAGAAGAGTTTAATTTGACTCCTGCATTTGCTGCGGGCCACAGCCTAGGCGAATATTCTGCATTAGTTGCTGCAGGTGTTTTAGATTTTTCTGAAGCTGTTAAAATAGTTCACCTGCGGGGGCAGTTTATGCAAGCTGCTGTGCCTAAGGGGATTGGCGCTATGGCCGCCATTATGGGGAAAACTGCCTCTGAGGTAGAAGCACTTTGCTCAGAAGTGAGTAATGATGCCCAAGTTGTAAAGCCTGCCAATTATAATTGCACTGGGCAGATTGTGGTTTCAGGGCATAAACCAGCAGTTGAAAGATTACTAGAAAAAGCAAAAGGAAAAATTTTGGATGTATCTGCACCTTTTCACAGTGATTTAATGGTTCCCGCTGCCAACCAGCTAAGGGAAGTGCTAGAAAAAGTAAAATTTAACCAAGCCAAATTTCCCATTGTTAATAATACTGCCAATCAACTATTAACAGACTCCAGCTATTTTTTGTCTTCTTTAGTGAGTCAAGTTGTAGCGCCTGTTCGCTGGGAGACAGGCGTTTTAAAAATGATTAGTGAAGGTACAAGCCACTTTATTGAATTTGGCAATGGCAAGGTGCTGGCAGGTATGATGAAGCGAATTGATAAGACCGCCAAAGTCATAAATATAATGTCTCTTGAAGACTTGGAAACTCACAAAGAATTGCTGCAAAGCTTATAACTAAAAACAAAGGGAATGATGATAGATTTAAACGGAAAAACGGCCCTAGTCACTGGTGGTTCTAGGGGTATCGGCCAAAGTATTGTAGTAGAATTGGCTAAAGCAGGTGCTAAAGTCGCCTTTACCAGTCGCTCAGCCAGCAGTAGCGAGGCCACTTTGGAGTTGGCTAAGGAAGCAGGGTTAGGAGTTATTGCCTTAAGTGGTGATGTTGCCGATTTTGATTCTTGCCAAAAAATAGTAGAGGATGCCACGGCTGCCTTGGGTAAAATTGATATTTTAGTAAACAACGCAGGTATTACTCAGGATAATCTTTTTATGAAGATGAAGCCTGAAGAATGGGACTCTGTTTTAAACACCAATCTTACAGGTCTTTTTAATTCCTGTAAGGCTGTGATTCGAGGCATGATCAAACAAAGAACAGGCCGCATTATTAATATCAGTAGCGTGGTTGCCCACACAGGTAATCCTGGGCAAGTAAACTATGCTGCAACAAAAGCAGGTATGATTGGTTTTACTAAGTCTTTGGCCAAAGAAGTTGCTGCTAGAAATATTACAGTAAATGCCATTAGCCCAGGTTTTATTGAAACAGATATGACCAACAAACTTAATGATGACCAAAAAGCAAATATCATCAAGTCCATCCCTGCAAACAGGATGGGCCAACCAAGCGATATTTCTGGTGCTGTATTGTATCTTTCAAGTGACTTGAGTAGTTATGTTACTGGAACAGTGATCCATGTTAATGGTGGTATGTATTAGAAGTTAGTCCTTTGATTCATATAGGGCTGAAATTTAAAGTTTTTTTTGGATTCGAGGAAAAAACCTCAATGCTCCATTGACAGAGCAATGCTTAGGTGAAAAAATCCTTGAATCAACGAATGCGGGTTGCAAAAACAACCTTTAACTTAAAGATTTGGAGAGGCATCAATGAGTGCATCTATTGAAGAACGTGTAATTAAGATTATTGTAGACCAACTGGGTGTAGCTCAGGATGATGTTAAATTAGAATCTAACTTTATTGATGATTTAGGTGCTGATTCACTTGATACTGTTGAGTTGGTTATGGCTTTTGAAGAAGAATTTGAATTAGAAATTCCTGACGAAGAAGCAGAAAAAATTACTACTGTTCAACTTGCTGTTACTCATATTACAGCAGCATTGGGCTAACCTTTAGTTTCTAATACTCATGAAAAAAAGAGTCGCCATTACGGGCCTAGGGGCTTTAAGCCCTGTAGGGAATGATGTGGAAAGCACTTGGGCCGCAATTTCCCAAGGTACAAGCGGAATCGCAAGTATTACAAAATTTGACGCTAGCGAATATAAAGTTAAAATCGCTGGTGAAGTTAAAGGGTTTGTAGCTGAAGACCATATCCCCAAAAAGGATATAAAAAAAATGGATACCTTTATCCAGTATGCAATGGTGGCTACTCGTGAGGCATTAGATGATGCAAAGCTTGAAATCACCGATGAAATCGGTGAAATGACAGGTGTATCAATCGGTGTTGGTATTGGGGGTCTACCCAATATTGAACATTATGCTCAAGTATTAAAGGAGAGAGGCCCAAGCCGAATTACTCCTTTTTTCATTCCCATGACCATTTCTAACATGGCATCAGGATTTGTTTCTATTGAGTTTGGCTGTAAAGGCTATAACGCAACAACAACTTCTGCGTGTTCCAGTGCAAACCACTCTATTGGGGAAGCCTTGCGCATGATCCAGCGTGGTGAAGCTGATGTTATGATTGCTGGTGGAACAGAAGCTGCAATTTGCGGTTTAGCCATTGGTGGTTTTGGTGCAATGAAAGCACTTTCCCAAAGAAATGATGATCCTACCAAAGCCAGTCGACCATACGATCAAAACAGAGACGGTTTTGTTTTAGGTGAAGGTTGCGGGATTCTAGTCTTAGAAGAAATGGAATTTGCCAAAGCTCGTGGAGCTAAAATTTATGGTGAGCTTGCAGGCTATGGTTATAGTTCTGACGCCTTCCATATTACCTCTCCTAGCGTAGAGGGCCCAACAAAAGCAATGAACATGGCCTTGAAAGATGCAGGTTTAGATGGTGCTGATATAGATTATATCAACGCTCATGGAACAAGTACTCCTGTTGGCGATATTAATGAATTGAATGCTATTAAGTTGGCCTTAGGCGATAAAGCTAATAACTCTTCAATTTCTTCCAGTAAGTCTATGACAGGTCACCTCCTTGGTGCTGCGGGTGGTTTGGAAGCAGTTGTTGCTATTAAGGCAATGGACAATAGCTTGGTTCCTCCAACAATTAACGTTGAAAATCAAGATGCTGACTGTGACTTAGATGTGACCCCAAATCACGCAAAGAAAAGAGAGATTTCAACAGCAATGTCAAATAGCTTTGGCTTTGGTGGCACCAATGCAACACTCGTATTTAAGAAGGTTTAATCCTTCATGTCTACCTTTAGTGAGCGGCTGCATTCTTTACAAGAATTGATCCGCGATGCTAGCTCCCACCCTGAAAAAGTCACTTTAATTTCTGTTAGTAAAACTAAGCCTATGGCTGCTTTACTAGAAGCTTATGAAGCTGGAGTTAGAATTTTTGGGGAAAATCGAGTCCAAGAAGCAAGAGACAAACGACCCGACCTTCCCAAAGACGCAGAAATTCATTTGATTGGGCCCTTACAAAAAAATAAAGCAAAATATTGCCCCGCCACCTTTACTTGGGTGCATAGTCTCCACTCGTTAGATGTAGCGACCGCTTTAGACGCGCAATACCAAAAGACAGACAAGATTTTAAATGTGCTTGTCCAAATGAATTTGACTGGTGAAGAAACCAAATCTGGCCTCAAGTCCTTTGATGAGTTAAAAGATTTTAATGATAAAATTATAAAATTGCCGAATCTAAATCTCAGGGGCTTAATGACTATGGGAAACCCAGCCTTTGCCCCTGAGGAAAATCGCCCTATTTTTTCTAAGTTGAAAGAGCTGCAAGAAGGGGAGCAACAAAGATTGGCCAAACAAGATTTTGATCAATTGAGCATGGGAATGTCGGGCGACTTTGTAGAAGCTCTAAGTGAAGGCGCAACTATGATCCGTGTAGGAAGTTTACTATTTGGGTCAAGGTAAATTGATTGCCTGTCTCCGAGGTTGTTTTAATACAATAGACAGGCGATAATAGTCAAAACTATTAATTGAAAGTGAGTGGTCATGGTTTTAGTAAAAAATCAATTTTATCTTTTGTTATTTTTTCTTGTGTTAGTGCTCCCCAGTTGTAGCGATGAAACAACTGTTTCTACTACCTCCCCTAGTGAATTGGGCACTGGAACTTTTACAACTCTGACAGATAAGGGCGGAACAGGGACCTTTGAGTACTCCCAAGATTTGGGCACAGCCACTAAGGATGTTTATTTTATATTCTCAAATAGCAATTCTTCAAGTAGCGCTACAAGCCCAGCGGTTTCCAGTTCGAATATATCTACAGATCAACCCCTTAGCCACGTTGCACCACCACGTAGTCAAATCCAAAATCCTATGGCTTTTAGTCGAGATTTGGAGGTGGCAACAAAATTTAATGCCAATCCGCCCTTTCCGGCGAGCAACAATAGACTAAGTAATATCCTTGTTCCAGCGCCAGTAATGTCTGCAGTCAACGATACCAATAGCTTTTACAATTCTTCAACTAGCGATACTATTGCCTCTACCCTACGGACTCAAATTAGCGATGGAACCATTACTTTAAACGTTTGGGTTGAAGATATATCATGGACATCTAGCTGCACTAGAAGCGCCTGTATTACACAGGCTATGGCCGATGAGTTTGGCGCTAAGTTTTTAGCATCTGGCTCGAACAATGATATTTATGACTGGGTAACAAATATTTACGGTGTGCCTTGGGGGGCTCAAAGCCGCTATAGCTCAGTGATAGCAGAAACTGCTGCCACAACCATTGATATTCTATTTTTTGACATTGATGCTGATGACTCTCAAACGGGAGGAGTTTTAGGCTTTTACTGGGCAAAGGATAACTACTCTACCTCTGCCATTAGCTATTCTAATCAGCGTTTAATGTTTTATATGGACTCGGTAATGACCGCCACAGCAGTTGGCACGTCCTGGGAAATAACAGACTACTGGCCTGCTGAAATGGTTTCGACCTTAGCCCATGAATTTCAGCATATGATTCATTTCTATCAAAAAACCATTTTGTTAGCCTCTACTTCTTCTTCGGGCTCAGAAACTTGGCTCAACGAAATGTGCTCTATGTCTGCCGAAGACTTAATCGCTAGTAAATTGCTTAATAGTGGGCCCCGAGGGGTTATCTATTCTGATCCCACTGCGGGCTCAGCAGGTATGACCAACGACCGATTGGCCTACTACAATTATTATAATGATTATGCTTTAAATAATTGGCTTTCTGGCAACTCCGTTTTGTACAGTTATGGAATCAGTTATTCTTTTGGTGCCTACCTTACTCGGAACTTTGGAGGTGCAAATGTAATGCAGGCTATGGTTAAAAATCAATATACCGATATACAGGCCGTTACTGATGCAGTTGCCACAGCAGGCTACACTCAAAGCGATGGCACCGCTCATACCGTTCAGAGTCTGCTCCAAGGTTGGGCCATAGCAGGAATGCTTTCATCCAGCACCACTGCTGATGCAGGATACAGGTACAATACAGGTGCAAATTTTACTTCTTCGCTAGGTGGTGTTGATTATATCTTAGGTTCTATCAACCTATTCAATTACGGCACCCCTTATTTTTACACGCCCAGTACTTTAAGCAGTGCAGGGTCTATCCAAGCCTATTCAAACAGATTTGTGAAAGTGGGAAGTAACGTCTCAGGCGTTTTTTCCAGGGAAGTAACTGTGCCTGTTGGCGTGGATTTGATTGTTGTGGTGAAATAGTAAGTTGCGAGGCGGGATTGTCTTTTTGGTGCTGTTTTTGTCAATGTCTCAATATGCCTTGGCTGTGCCTTGTGGGAGTAAGGAAAGACTACTGTTAGAGGGGCGATTGACTTGGACTGGTAATAGTCCGAATGAAATCTTGGTCTTGCAGGTAAATAAGAAAGATTATAAAATAATCGGGCCTCTATATCAGGCTCTTTTACAAAGAGTAAAAACAAATTCAGGGCAAAAGATTAAATTAGTGGGGGTCGTATCAGGGGCGCACATAGGCCCTGGTTTTCCACAGGAATTTAGCCCCATTAGAGTAGAAAATAAAAAAAACCACGTAAATGCTTTAAATTGTAACAAAGGATGATATGAAAAAACTACTATTTGCTTTATTGATCTTTATGGCGGTTCCAATGGTTCACGCTGAAACTATGATTGTTGGTGCCGAAATCCCCTTGAGCTATACCTTTGCAACCGCTGACGATGGCGGTAAGCTGGAAGCAGACGGTGCACCTGTTGGTATCATTGGATATGTGGGAATTCCTGTCATTGGTACCTTTGGTATTGAGTCCTATGTTACAAGTTTAACTACAGTTGATGCTTCTCGATTCCAGCTTCAAACGCAAATGCTAGATTATATGTACACCTTCCTTCTTCCCTTTTTAGATATTTCTCTAGGAGTTGGCGGTGGGGTTGGAACGACCCAAGTTACAGGTGATTTAAGTAGTAGCTACACATCGGCAACTTCTAGCCAATACTTTTTTAAGCTGGGAATTCCAGTCTTTGGCCCCTTGCAACTGCGTTACACTTTGGCAAATGTAAATGCTCAAATTGAAAGAAGCGATGGTGCGTTTTTAGAAGCTGGCGGTGTGATGAGCTCCTTCGGTGTAGCAATGGGCTTTTAGGCCCGACGTAGAAAATGCAAATATTTGCCATAAGCGACACTCATTTTTCCTCTGATCCCAACCGTACCATGGAAGCCTTTGGCCCCATTTGGAAGGATCATATGAACCAAATTAAGAAGAATTGGCGTGACTACGTCAAGGCTTCTGATATTGTTATGATCGGTGGTGATATCTCGTGGGAAACTAAGCTAGATAAAGCGCTAGTTCATTTACGTGAACTGGGTGACCTTCCAGGCTCTAACAAAATCATTATTAAGGGAAATCACGATCACTGGTTTAAGTCTTTAGGCGAGGTGAACTCAAAACTCCCTAAAAATATGATAGCTCTAATGGGTACGGCTGTTAAAATTGACTCTCATGTCTTCGCTGGGACTCGGGGGTGGCTTGCTCCCAACGACCCTGCTGGGGATTCTTTAGATAAAAAAACCTTTGAAAAAGAAATGTTGCTCTTAGAGCGGGCTTTGGAGCAGGCAGTAGATTTAGCCCCTACAGAAGCTATTCATGTTCTATTGCACTTCCCACCCTTCACTACAACGGGCAAAACCACGGCCTTTTGGGATTTAATTAAGAAATACCCAGTGCACACTTGCACCTATGGTCATTTTCACATGAAAGCCGAATTTGAAGCGATTCCTAAGGGATTAGTTGATGGCATTCAGTGCAATCTCACCTCAACAGACTATATTAAGAACTCCCCTCTTTCGATTTATCCAGAATAACTGTTTCTTCGGCGGCAAATATATTTGCGCACCAGTAATTTCCTTTATGATTCCATGTAGGCAATTTACTAGTGGAGGAAGAAGTTACTCTTTTAAAACATGCTCTTTAATCTTATTGATCGAGTACCAGACCACAAAAATCACAATGGGTACGGCGATTCCAGTAGCTAGGTCTTTGTTGATAGGAAGACCTGCGGTTTTAAGACCACCAAAAATCAGCTTTAAGAGACTCACCATATAGTAACTGATGGCGGCAATGGAAAGACCTTCTACAGCCTCTTGTAACTGGAGTTGCAAGGTAGAACGCTTCTCCATATCCATCAAAAGAGTCTGGTTTTGCTCTTCAATTTTTAAATTTATATTGGCCTGAAGTAATTCCCTGGCATTAGAAATACGCTCGGAGATATCGGAAATTCTTTGCCTTGTGTAATCGGCAGTGCGCATTACGGGTAGAATTCTACGAGATAAAAATCCATGGACTGAAAAATAGCCTTTAATTTTTTCGTCTTGGATCTCTTCCAGTCGCTCTAGAGTAAGCTGGAAATAAGCATTTGAGGCGCTGAACCTATAATCGTTACTTCTTAAAATCTCAATATCGGCGGCCAAGCTGGATAGTTTACCTAAGAGAAGTTTTTGGTCTTCGAAACTTTCGATTCTTATAATATGGTCACTGACCAACAATAGACTAAAATCGATTTTATCTAATTTTTTTCCCAATTCTTTGACTAATGGGGAAACCAATAGGGCTAAGATGCGGTAGGTCTCTAGTTCAATCACTCTCTGGGCTAGCCTGCCTAGTTGCCAAGGGTTTAAGTCTCCATTTTGAATTAAAATCCATTCACAGCCATCTTTTTTTAACTGAAAATCACTCCAAAGGTATGCGTTTCCGTGTTTTACAGAACAGCTTACCAATTCTTTGTGGCCAAATAACTCCTCAATGGAACTGCTGTTTGTAGGGTCCATGGTTAAAGGTTGTATAGCGACACGTAAACTTGAAACTAAAATACCTTCAACGTTTTTTATCCATTCCTCTGGAATGACCTCTAATGGGCTTGTTTCAAAAGGGATTCTACCACAGTCTTTAATTAAGAAAAAATAACTAGAAAACTCGACATGCCTTTGCCAGCGTACCTCAAGATTAGAAGTTTCAAAGCAAACGGCTCTTGGAGAATCACTTACGATCTTTCCATCCAGCAGCTTAATCAGCGAGTTTAGGTGTTCATACTCTTCACCTTGTTCCATCTTTTCATGCAAAAGAGTAAATTGTAAAATTTCGCATTGGTTGGATAGAACAGGAAAGGGGCGAATATGAGCTTCGTTATAAATTTTGGAGCGATCAGGGTGATTATTGTTAATTAGTTTTTCTAAATTCAATGGGTATCACTTGTTTAATGTAAGAGTAGCTGTCTTTTAATTAATCTAGCGAATTATTCACTAAAAAAAAAGCTTTCATTCATTTTTAAGATTTCAACGGATGTCTAGTCTTGGGATTGTGGTCTAACTATTGTAACCTAGCTGAAGACGCCAG